>NZ_JBVJAP010000018.1:0-117320 GCF_055590505.1 Nocardia sp. NPDC041819
GAGCGGTAGCAAGCAGGCGCCGGAGCCTCGAATTCTCACCCAACCGGCCGTGTCCGGTGAGAGCTTCGAGACCATCACCGAGTTTGAATGTCGGTGAGTACCCGCCGGACAGTGATTCCGTGGGCGTGGAAGTAGTCGCGTGCGCGTCGCCAGAACGCGGCAGCGGTTTCCTTGCGCTCGTCGCTCAGAATCTCTGAGTAGGCCAGGCGGGAATGGTCATCGACAGCGTTGTGCAAATAGCTGTTGCCGACATGGCTGCTTCCGTTGCGAAGCAACACTTTTCCAGGTGTGCGGGCGCGGTTGCGTCCGCCGGCGCGGCGGCCCACGGCACGGTGTCCGCCACCGTTGGGAATGTTGCCCAGTTTCTTTGATGTCGACATGCACCAGGTCGCCGGGTTCAGGGTGTTCGTAGCGGCGGATCACCCGGCCGGTGGCGCGGTCGAGCCACCGCAGCCGTGCCAGCCGGTAGCGGGCCAGGACTCGATGCACCGTGGCCGGGTACAGGCCGAGCAGGTAGGCGATCCGGGCCGGTCCCCACCGGCGCAGGAGGCGGAGTTTGATGATGCGCCGCTCGGTGCGCAGCGGGGTTCGTCGCGGACTGCGGTGCGGGCGGCTGGACCGATCGGCCATACCGGCAGCGCCGCCGGTCCGGTAGCGGTCGGCCCACCGTTTCGCCGTGGTCGCTGAGACCTGGAACCGTTCGGCGGCTCGCCGCAAAGGCCAACCGTCTTCAACGACACAACGAGCAAGCCGCAGTCGTCCCAGTTCTGACAACGGGGCATTACGGTGGGACACGAAGACCTCCGATTGGTGAATGCGTTCCTAGACAGCTCGCACTTCACCCGGAGGTCTTCGCCATGTCAGCCCGACACGCCGCTACCAACGTCCGTGGTCAGTACACCTAGTGTTCCGCGCCTGAAATGCGTTGAATATATCGGGCGAGGGAGTCGAGGATCTCCTCTGCGGTCTTCTTCCAGACGAATGGCCGGGGGTTTTCGTTCCAGTGCTCGATCCAGGTTGTGACGTCTTTCTCCAGTGCCGTGACGCTTTTGTGGACACCGCGGCGGGTGAGCTGGTCGGTGAGGTATCCGAACCAGCGTTCGACCTGGTTCAGCCAAGAGGAGCCGGTCGGGGTGAAATGGACGTGGAAGCGAGGATGCCGGGCGAGCCACTCGTTGACGATCGGGGTCTTGTGGGTGGCGAGGTTGTCGCAGACCAGGTGGACATCCAGTTCGGCGGGCACGGTCTTGTCAATTGTGACCAGGAACTTCTTGAACTCGGACGCGCGGTGGCGGCGGTGCAGCTCGCCGATGACGGTGCCGTCGGCGATGTTGAACGCGGCGAACAGGCTCGTGGTGCCGTGGCGGGCGTAGTCGTGGGTGCGGCGCTCGGGCATCCCCGGCATCATCGGCAGCACCGGCTGTGAACGATCCAGAGCCTGCATCTGCGATTTCTCGTCCACACACAGGACGACAGCCCGTTCCGGCGGATTGTGGTACAGGCCCACGACATCCACCACTTTCTCCACGAACAACGGGTCTGTCGACAGTTTGAACCCGTCGACAAGATGTGGTTTCAGTTCGAACCGCCGCCAGATCCGCCCGATCGTCGATTTCGACAGCCCGGTCCGCTCGGCCATCGACGACCGCGACCAATGCGTGGCATCACGCGGTGTCTGCTCCAGGGTCAACGCCAGTACCTGTTCCACGCGGTCCAACAGTATCGAGGGCGGCCGTTCCGGCCGGGGTTCGTCGACAAGGCCGGCCAGGCCGTGTTCGATGAAGCGTTTTCGCCACTTCGCCACGGTCATCGGCGTGACGCCTACCGCTGCCGCCACATGCGCGTTTGCTACGCCCGGCTCCGCGCACGCCAGCACGATCCGGCACCGCAACGCATACGCCTGCGTCGATGTCGCCGCCCGAGCACCCCGCACCAACTCCTGCCGCTGCGCCTCGGTCACCACCAACTCTGGACCCGATCTCGGCCTCCCCGTCCTCGCCACCGCCGAATCCTACAATTAACCAACGCATTTCAGGCGCGGAACACTAGTCATAGACCGTCGGCACGAACTACAGATCTGTGCGCCGCCCGTGCTGGACTAGGAGCTCCACTACAACGATTATCCGCGCACTTCCCGCCGGGAAGCCTCCCTCCAGCCAGCGGCCCTCCACCCACTAAATTCAGCTTTTCCACCGGTGATTCGTCTCTTGGACGCCTCGGGCAAATGCACCAGATGGTCCCAGCCTCACCGGCCGCAACGATCAGGGCTTCGAAGGCGCACTCTCGCACAATGCCTGGGAGACGGCGGAGCGGACGTCCGCCTTCTGCGCGTCAGTTCCGGGACCGAGGTTGGCCATAACCGTGGCGCTGCGGCCATCCGTCGTGGCGCCTCCCATCGTCTGGAAGCCAAAGATCTCTCCGCCGTGTCCCCAGTACATCCCACCGCATGGCAGTGGCGTGCTCCACAGACCCAGCCCGTATTCGTCGCCGTATCGATTGCCCGTCGGCCGCGTTGTCATCATCGCCTGCAGTTCGGCCGGAGGTAGCAGCCGTCCATGCACAAGGGCGCCGAGAAACTCGTTCAAGTCGGCTGCGCTGGAGATTATTCCGCCAGCAGCACCCGCAATTGTGGGATTAAATTCGGTGACGTCGATCGGTCCGGAGTTTCCCGGCGCGGCGTACCCTCGAGGATGGGTATCGTCGATAGTCGGTTCGTCCCCGGGAACAGCGGTGGCGCGCAGTCCAAGCGGCCGAATAATCCGCTGATGGATCTCCTCCCTGTATGGCCGGCCGGTGACCGTTTCGATGACCATTCCCGCCAGCACATAGTTGGTGTTCGAGTATTTCCAGTTGGTTCCGGGAGCGAATAGTTGCCGATGAGCGAGTGCGAGTCGCAGTAGTTCCTGCGGATCGTGGTGTGCGAGAGGCTCCTTCAGAAGGTGCTGTTTCGGATCGAGATATTGGATGTAATCGGGCAGGCCACTGGTGTGCTGGAGCAACTGTCGCACCGTGATGTCGTGCCCGTTATTGGCATTCCCCCAGATCACCTCGGGCAGGTACTGTTCGACCGGCGTGTCCAGCGCGACCCGATGCTCCTGAACGAGCTGCAGCATCACGGTGGCGACGAACATCTTGGTCATACTGCCGATGCGGAACCGGCTATCACCCGCCATTGGCGTGCGGGCTCCGAGGTCCGCAACGCCGCTCGTCAGCACGGTCTCCCCGCGCGCGTCGCTCACTTCGAGTAGAACGCCTGGCGCGCGGTTCTCATTTGTCAGGCGAAGCAATATATTTCGAGTATTATCGTAGCTCGACGGCATTGTCGTGTACACTGGACTTTCTGTCCCGCACGCGCCTACCGCGAGTGTCACGGTGGCGCACATCGCGCCGAATATGCGGGCGTAGCGTGACATTTCATTCTCCCTCGGCTCGGTGCAAACCCATGTTAGAAAGCGCTTGCCGGACGCGCCTCACCTGCGAGAGCCATCCGTTCTGCGGTGTCTGATACCCGAGGGCTAGTACTCCAGCATCACTTCGTGATGCTCCGCCAGCGAGACCCCCGTATCGCAACGTCTTTCTAGGAGCCAACCTCTAAGCCCGAGACCACAGCCCCTCATCCGAACCTGCATCCCCCCACTCCGCGCGGGTCTGGAACTGACTGGCCCCGTGAGGTCGGACGTCGGTGTGTGAATCTTGCGGCCCACACTTTTGGCGGGAAGGCTCGGTAGCGATGACCTCGGGAAAGAGGCATACCCCTGAGCAGGTCGGGCGCAAGTTGACCGAAGCCGATCGGCTGCTCGGCGAGGGCAAGGGGCGTCGCGGACCTGTGCCGGGCAGATCGCCGAAGCCACCTCCTACTGGTGGCGTAACCAGCGGACTGAAAGCGACGACGCGAAGCGGTTGAAGGACCTCGAAGGCGAAATACGAAGCTCAAGCGGCTTTGGGTCCCTCGGCGGTACGACACCATGCGTGGTCCAATACGATATGATCCGGTGTGGTGTCCGGAAGGTGTAGACGAAGCCTTCGACGTAGGTCGGCCTTGGTGATCTGCCCATTCATTGGCAGCTTGAAAGCACCGCCCTATTCGTCGAGGATGGGGGCAATCGATGGCCACCGATCGGGGTGAAGAATGTCCCGTGCGCGGCAAGCAAGTCGCCGAAACCTCCATAAGTCCACGATGGGTTCCGAGATCACCGGGCAACCGGGATGCCTGATCATGCGAACCTACTTGCCTCCGGTGGTCCCGGCGCGGTGGAACTATCGGAGGTCACCGTGGCGGCCGACGGTGCGACTCGCACGCCGCCGACCTGCCCGCAGCCCGCGCGGATGCCTGCGCTGGACGCCGCTATGCGCGCGGTCGCCGCGGCGGGCCTGCCGCGGCCGGGCCCCGACAGCACGGGATTCGCGCGCGTCGACACCAGCGGCCCGGTCTCGGCGTTCCCGAACCTCGACAACACCTATCTGCGCTGCGCGCTCACCCCGCCGGGCGACGACCGCGTGCTCGTCGTCCGCGGCAAGGCGCCGCGCACCGCGCGCGGCGAGCACCCGGCGCCGTGGCGAGCCCGGCGCAGCGGTCCGCTATTTCTCGATGCGCGTCTACCCCTCGCTTCTGCCGGGCCCGGTGGGCCGCAACCCATTGCCCGATGGCAGCGTCGATGAAGGATGCCGCACGGGCGACCAGACCGTGGTGGACGCCGAGGGCTATTACACCTACGTCGTCGGCACGGAGCAGCAGCGAGGACGGATCGAGCAGATCCCCGGCGCGATCTTCGTGCCTTTCGCCGCCGCCTACGCCGTGGACTTCGCCGCTGCATTGTCGCTCTCCTCCTGATCTCCGCGTCCTGCAGGGTTCCAGGGGATGGGGAGGGCGGCGTTGTCGAGACTGCGGCGGTGCCGGATAGTAGGCGTCAAGTCGATTAGGTATAGGTCGGACAGGAATTGACACATCGTGAATCAACGAGCGGGCACGGCTATCGGGATTGCCGCAGTGGGGATCGTGGCAGTCGGGCTGCTGGCGCCGCAGGCCGTCGCCGACATGGATCAGCAGCGACATACGCTCGCGCCCGGTGTCTGGTGCGTGGGGACGCTTTGCCGTAATGACACCGATCAGACCCACCGTATTGATTGGGAGGCAATCTGCTGGAATCTCGGAGCGCAGCAGGAGTGGGTCACGGTTCCGGGACAGCATACGTGGGTAGGACCACATACCTGGGTGAGCATGCGCACGGAATGCCCCACCGAGCGGGAACCGGACAGATGGGTGCAGCCCGATCCTCTCTACCACTCCCACAAGGACTGGCACTACCTCGAATACCAGCCGCCGTACTGGGAGAAGGGAAGAACCCACAAGGGTATTGTCTGGGATGCACAGCCCGCTGGTGCGGCTCAGGATGACTCGCAGCCTCCCGCCCCGGCGGTCCCCTCTCTCATGGATCTGCCCAGCGGGTCGGCCGGTTGAGCGAGTCGCCTCGGCGAATCCGCAGACCTTCCTCTCCGCGAGCGGGTCGAGTCGTATCGTCGCGGAGAAATACCCGGTCGAGTTGCGTGTGCGAGCCGTGTGGATTTCGCCGATGAGTTTATCGCTGGAGTTCGCCTATGCGCACCTGGGATCCTGGCGCCTATCGTGACATTCCTCGCTCGGGCCATCCTCAGGCATCGGTCCCGGTTTGGGCCTGCCCTGGCCCCGCGATGGGCCGCGAACTGGAACTGATCGCCGGGACGCATCCCAATGAGACCGTCGTAGTGGTCTGCCATCAAACCAGCATCCTCGCCGCAGCCGATCATCCTGGAAGCGACCTACTCCCGGGCGCATGCCCGATCGAGGTCGACGACACCGCGAGTCACCGAATGGCAGCTTCGCCACCTCGACCGCGGGGCGAGCGGGGCGGTGGGTGTTGCGGCGGGCGAACGACGCGGAACGCCTGAGGCCACCACTGCGCCGCATCACGCGGCGCGGACGACATTTATGAACATCTAATCGCCGCACCAGTCGGTAAGGGCATCCGGTCAGAGACCGCGATGGCCTGTCCGGTCAATCCTGACCGGTCAGTTCCGCGGCGCCGTTGACATTGGCGTCGTAGAGATCGGTGCGCTGGATCTCGCACAGCGACTTGAGAGGGTTGGGGGGCGGGGCTCGCGAGCGTGCTCAGGCGTCGGAGTCGAGCTCGTCGGCGTCGTCGGCTGTGGCGTAGGCGAGGTGGTCGATCTGCTGGATGGGTTCTTCGACGGCGTCGAGCTGGTCGCTGGTGAGCGCGGGGATCGCCACGATCGCGGTGGTGCTGATCGACACCCCGCACGCCATCTCGGAAAGACGAGGTCACCCGCCCTTTCGGTACACTTGCCTGGGTGCCGCGTCACCACCGCGGTCACCAATCGCTTCTCGAGGCCACAACGCGTCGACCGACGTCGACCACCGAGGAGCTTCTCCGATGCCCACACCTCGCCCCCCGGCCGCGCAAGGACGGCACGGTCAACTGGCAGGTTCCCTTCCACTACTACGAGCCCGACGGCACACGCCGTCAGTCCTCGCAATCCTTCGATGACTACGCCAAGGCCCAGTGGTGGGCCGGCCTGATCGACCGCGTCGGGATCGACGAGGCAGTGAAGGTTCTCGACACCGAACACGACGTCGAGTCCGGCACCGTGCTGCTGGTCGAGTGGCTGACCAAGTACGTCAACCGGCTGACCGGTGTCCAGGACGACGGCCGCCGCAAGTACACCTGGCTTACATCCGCAACGACATCACCCGTTCTTCGGCGAACGCGCCCCACTGGACGCCGTCACTCAGGACACTGACGCGGCCTGGATCATCTATCTCCAGCAGGACAAGGGCAACTCACCCAAGACCATCTCCAACAAGCACGCCTTCCTCAGCGCCGCGCTGCGCGCCGCGGTCGAACAACGGCCGGTGCTGCTGCCCTACAACCCGTGCGTGGGGATGCGTCTGCCGCGCCACGATCGTGCGGAGATCGACATCTTCGACAACGACGAATGGGAGCTGTTCGAGCAGTAGCTGGGCCGGCAGTGGCGCCCCAAACCGAATTCGGCCTGGTGTCCATGGCACGCCCCAGCGAAGTGGGTGCCCTGCTGGTCCGCGACGTCGATCCGCGGACGGGCGCGGTGCGGATCAGCAAGGCGTGGAGGGCGCGTGGCAGCAGGCTCGTGCTCGGCAAACCCAAGTCCAAGCGCGGCATCTGGACGGTCAACGTGCCGCTCGAAACGCTACGGCGGCTGGATCTCGGGCGGCCGGGGGACAGCCTGCTGTTCCACACCGACAACGACACCCCCGTCACGGCCTATCACTTCTACAAGAACGCCTGGCAACCCGCACTGCGCCGACTCGACGTGCTCGACTGCAGAGATCGCAGGCTCCTGCGTAACAAGGCACTATGGCGTGACGCCGACCCGGAAGATCTGCTGGCTCGGTTCGGCCCCGCCATTCGTACGCTCAGCGGCAAGGTCCTGACCCCCGTACACGCTGCGCCACACCGGCATCTCGTGGAAACTGCAGGACGGTGTCCCGATCTTCGTCGTCTCCCGCGACGCCGGACACGAATCGGTCAACACCACCGACCGCTACTACGGGCACAACGACCGGAAAGCCAGCGAATCCGCCGCGCAGGTCGTCGCGGGCCGATTGCCCAGAGTGCGCGCCAGCATGCTCCGTATCGCTGCCTGAGGACGTCAACCCCATCGGTCGTCACAACAGAAAGATTTCGTAAAACCGACTAGCACGGGATACATTCGAGCTGTCAACTGTTTGAGCGATCGGATGGTAGGCGCGAATACCCCTGAACGAGCCCTGAGCCGCCGCAAACCGGCTCGGGGCTCATTCGGTTCCGGCCCATAGCTTCCTAATGCGGTTGCGCACGAGTCACTTGGGCTGCTGATCCAGCACAACGGCACCTTGGGGACGTCAGCCGATACGTTCATGCTTTCCGTGGGGAAGCGGGTGGGTCCAAGATTTGCCGACAGGACCGGCTGACCTGCCGCCGGGGACTGTGTTCTGCTCTGACGCAGATAGTTCGGCGTGAAGCTGTTGTTAGGTCACCGATGCTTGGATTGTGATTGTGCCGGAATCACACGTCGCCGGCGGGTGGCGCGTCGTCGTGTGGGCCGCGGCCGACTGTCAGCCTCTGGTGGTGTGGTGGGTGTGGAGGTTGGTTTGGCGGGGCTGGCCACCCTGGCGCCGGTGGGGAGGGCAGCGTCGAGCTGCCGATCGCCATAGCGACTGAGCCGGTGCACCCGTCGATCAGCACTGGCGATCTCAACCGGGGCGGTGCCGTTGTAGGTGGCATACCTGGACCACCGGGCCGATGAGCGGCAAGGGGAGCACCCTCCATACGAACGAGTCCGAATCGGGAGCAAACTACGCCGGACAGCGCGTGCTCGTGGTCGGCGTAGGAACGAGCGGACACGACACTGCCCGCGGACTGCATCTCAGTGGCGAAGGATGCCACCCGCCGGTGCCGTCTCACCGGCTTCCAGCGCCCGCCAGCTTGAGTCCATAGGCGCAGGAACAGCCCTATTTAGAGCTCCTAACAGAATAATCTTGGTGTGGTTTTGATCTCGTCGGTTGTTGATCATCTGGCGTGAGGTTGGTGTTGGCCCAGCGCAGGCCGTGGGAAGTCGAGGACGGGCTGTGGGAGCGTGTCGAGCCACTGCTACCGATGGTCGAGCGGCGCTTCCGACATCCTGGGCGCAAACGGCTTGACGACCCAAAGCCCTTGTGCGGCAACTTGTTCGTGTTGTACACCGGCATTTCATGGGAGTTCCTGCCCCAAGAGCTGGGGTACGGTTTCGGCATGACCTGCTGGCGTCGGTGGCGGGACTGGCGCGAGGCGCGGGTGTGGCAGCGGTTGCACGAACTGTTACTGGCCGGGCTGAACGCTGCCGGACTAATCGACTGTCTTGCGCCGCAGTCGGCGGTTCGCACGTCCGAGCGTTAAAAGGGGGCCGAAAACCGGTCCGAGTCCGGTCGACCGTGCCAGGACCGGTTCTAAGCATTATGCGATCTGCGAGGACGGCGGTATCCCGCTGGCGGTGACGCTGACCGGCGGGAATCGCCACGACTCACCCAACTCGCCCCGCTGATCGAGGCGGTTCCCCCGGTGCGGGGACGACGTGGCCGCCCGCGTCGCCGCCCCAGCGAGCTCTACGCCGACCGAGCCTACGACTACGACATACACCGTGCCCGTGTACGCGCCAAAGGAATCAAGCCCCGGCTCGCTCGCCGCGGCACCGACCACGGCTCCGGGCTGGGCGTCTATCGGTGGGTCGTCGAGCAGACCATCGCACTGCTGCACTGGTTCCGCCGCCTACGCGTCCGCTGGGAGATCCGCGACGACCTCGATGAAGCCTTCCTCAGCAATCGCTTGCAGCATCATCCGCTGGCGTCGGCTCAAGAACACCTCATTCTCTTAGGAGCTCTAAGTAGGCAATTCTGGTCGTTTTCGTGCTGCAGCGTGGACCTCAGGCATGTGATGTGCGGGGACCTTCGCGATGATGTCTTTTCGCGCTGAGATACTCAGCTTCGAGAAAATCGCCTGCACCTGCGCATCGATCGTCCGTCGGGATACTCCTCGAAGCTCGGCTATTGCCCGGTTGGTCCACCCTGCCGCGACCAAGATAGCGATCTCGAGCTGGGGCTTCGATAGGGTGTGCCAGGGGCTTGCTAGTACCGGGGGCGGCGCGGAGTCTATCGTCAACTCGCCGAGAGCTAGACGGTGGACCTCGTTGTGCGCGGGGCTGAGTCGCGCACCGCGGTTCTCGGCGGCGGTGTATGCGACGTTGCCGAGTGTCTTGCGTGAGACGGCGGCGGCTCGGCGTGACTCGTCAGCGAAGCTGCCCATCGCTTCGATGTCGATGCCGAGGCGGATTCGTACGGCACTCACACCGCCAACGAGGTAAGCGATTTCCGTGGCCAGCGCCCGACTCTGAGGGTGGTTGCTGCCCCGGATTGCGATGAGAGCCGCCAGCGCCCAAGTCCGCAACTCCACTGCCCACGCCGCGCCCCACTGATCGCGCACCGATAGCTGGTGACGCAATGCGTGATCCAGGATCGCCAATGCTTCTTCGGGGTCGCCGTGCTTGAGCAGCGCGACTGCCCGGCTGAGCTCAGCCCAGGAGGCCGCCCATTCTGCGCCGGACGTTCTGGCTTGTTCGAGGCAACGCTCGGAATCTCTGTGGGCCTGCACAGCTGACCCACGCAGGCCCGCCGCAAAGCCTGCAAACATGCCGGCCAACATCTCGCCACCGGGATTGCCGAGATCCCGGAACTTGTCACGGGCCCGCTCGAGCACGGCGATCGCGCTCGGATCTCGGTCGCGCATGAACATTTCAGTGCCCCAGGCCAATTCCAGTCGCGGAGGGAGGCCGAAGTCCGTTTCCGGGCTGTTGCGCCAGCTGGTGCGGTCGGCATCGGGAATACAGGCGGCGACGCAGGCCTCGATCAGGTGGTGAGCGTCTTGCCCTTGGCGCACGGCGAGCCAGGCGATCGCCGACCTGGCATCGATCTGCAGCGCGGTCGGTGGGGGGTTGATCGCCTCGGATGCATCCAAGCATCGCTCGGTCAGGCGCCGGATATCTTGTAATCGCCCTCGTACGAAAGGGGCACGGAGAGCTATCAGTCCAAGACAGATCTCCAGACCGGCTTCCGCCGTGCTGGGTGAGGTGAGGGAAGTCTCGACGGCAGTGAGGATGTTGTCCCATGACGCCCTGGCCCAGTCCAACACGACGCGCTCGCCCGGACTGAACCAGCGGTCGGCGGCATCGGTGACTCGGTCTCGGTAGTAGCGCAGATGCCGCTGAGTTAGGTGGACCCTTTGATCTTCCCCATTACTGCCAGTGCGCCGGCCCAGTTGCTTCCACGCGAACATCCGCAAACTTTCCAGCAGGCTGTAGCGCACCGTCGAGGTGGTGATGTGGACGGTGACCAGCGATTGATCGACGAGGCGCTCAATCAGATGTTGAATCTCAGAGCGCGGCAAAGCGGTCGGCGCATTGACGTTGTCGCAGTCGTCGACTCCATCCCCGCATACCGCTTGGATCGCGTCGAGGTCGGCCCCGACATCCGCGGCGGCGGTGCGCGCGTCGGCGTCGTCGGGATGGGTGTCATGCCCGGCGGCGAAGACCGACAGGCGATCAAACAGCAGCTGTTCTTGATCGGAGCACAATTCGTACGACCACCGGATGACGTCAGTCACTCTCCTGTGCCGGGCATCGACTCCCGCACGAGGCCCGGTCGACCAGTCCATCCGCTGATCATCTGCCCGGCCGGTCAGTTCATCTCTGATACCTGCCAGCGACTGGTATCGCCGCCGCGCGGCCGCCAATCGAATATAGAGGGGATGGTGATGTACGTGGCGGCAGATCTCTGTGGCGATCTCGACCTCGTCCGCTCCCGTGACCCGGTGGCCGGTGAGCTCGACGCGTTGCCGGAAAAGCTCGAGCGCTTGATCCTTGGTCAGTGGGGGAACGTTCCTCACGTTCTCATCGGCCCAGCCAAGGGAGATCCGACTTGTTGTCAGGACGGTCAGGCCCGGGAACGTATCGAGGAGATCGGTGACGAACTGCAAGAGGGGGTCCAGCACGTGTTCGCAGTTGTCGAAGACGATGACGGTCCGCCGGGCCTGGCCCTCCTCATCGGTGCTGGCGCTGGTCAAGCGGTCGACCAGGGCTTCCCATCCAGATCGCTCGGAGAACTCGGCATCGACGACAATCCGGGTGGTCTCTCGTTCGACTGCCGCATGATCTGACTCAGTCGGCAGCCGGGCGAGTGGTACCCAGTAGACCTGAGCTTCGCGGTCTTTGGCTCTGAGACGCCGGATCGCCTCAGCAGCCAAGGCGGTTTTTCCGATACCGCCCGACCCGGCCAGCGTGATGAGCCGCTTGCTCAGTAGAAGGTCGTGAACCTCCTCCAGCTCTCGATCGCGGCCGACGAAGTTCTGAGTTGGCGCCGGTACTCCACCTCCCACACGCCCCGCCCCTGGTTCATGCATATGCCGAACTATACAACCGAAAAAGGATGGTTGGTCTCCAAAGCGCTGCTGATTACCTGAACCTCGTGGTCACCAAGCTATATGGCCAGCGCAGAATGCTCATCGCGACGCTGCCGGGCTGATGCACATGACGTCGAATGCTGGGCGACGCTAGCGGAGCTAGTGCGGGAATTGTCCGGGGGCAGAAGGAGGGGGCCTGGCGCTCCAGATCGTCCACGGGCGATGGTAGGTAAGCATGTTCGTAGGTAGCTACCTATGCTGCCTACGCGTCGACCTGTGATCTCATACTTTCCCGCAATCCGCCCACGTGCCTTGCCTGCAGAAACTACAGCTGACCGTCGTTTACACGAAGCCGTTCAAGCGATAGGTAGGCATAAACGTCGGTAATTCCCTATTCCAGCGAAGATGACGGTTCTGGCAATGTGTCGCTGGTCCGCAACGATGAGTTCCTCAACGCCAATTTACAAGCCCGAGAGAGTTCATAGATCGCGCAGCGGTGGCCTTACCTTCTGGCAGGTGCTGACGCGCTACTGGTTGTGCTCGGGCACTGATCGGTCAATGGGGCCATATGGGTCGCGCTGCGCGGATATCGAGCTGTGGGAGGGTGAGGATGCAGACTGGACGTCCGAGTAGAACAGCCATGGCGGTAGCGCACGCGCGGGCATACCATCAGATTGCCGACGAGCCACGGGTGTTCTGCGATCCGTTCGCTGTGCGGATCCTCGGTGAACCTGTTCTCAGTGAGATGGAATTCGACCTCGGATCGGATCCGGACCTGGTCCGCGACCGGCGACTATTCATCGCAGGCCGTAGTAGATTCGCCGACGATACCGTGGCCGCCGCGATCGCCAGAGGCATCGATCAGATGGTGATCCTTGGCGCGGGGCTCGACACCACCGCCTGCCGTCACGCCGACGCGGCTGTGCGATTCTTCGAGGTCGATCATCCGACTACCCAGCAGTGGAAGCGGCGTCGATTGTCCGAGGCCGGGATCGACGTCCCGGCCTCGCTGGCCTTCGTTGCGACCGACTTCGAAAATTCCTCGCTCGCAGCGAGCTTGGCAGGGGCAGGGCTCGACCGCAATCGTGGCGCCGTGTACATCTGGCTTGGTGTCGCCGTGTACCTGACCAGATCATCGGTCGACAGCACACTCCGGTACATCGCCGGCCACACCAATTCTGAGCTGGTCTTCGACTACTTCTACCCGGTCGCCAGCACGCCGAATGAAGCCACGGCTACGCAACTGCGGGCACGTGCTGACCGAGTCGCCGCCGCCGGTGAGCCGTGGATCACCTTCTTCACCGCAAACGAAATCCGCGACAACCTGCTGTCCCACAGTTACCGCCACGTCGAAGATCGCTCCGCGACCGAGTTACTCCTGCTCTACGGTGTCCAGACCGGTAATCGCGCGATGGATTCGGGACCGCACCTGGTCTATGCCCGCACGGCGTGACCTTCACCAGCCCATCTCTCTGCCGGACCGGCGTGGCGTCGCGGCAGACAGCAGTCGACGGCAACCCGGCCTCCGGGATGCGGCCGCCGGCGAGAAGTGGTGTTCGGATTCCCGCATCAGACGAGATGCAAGGGTGAGTGTTTCGTCGTAGCGAATCAAGCTGCTGGCCGTTTGCGAACATCGCAAGGTGAGTGCACCGACCGCATTGCCGACCTGATTGCCGCTGTCAGGCATTGACTGGCGTCCGAGCGAAGCGCAACTAGGTTTCGTTGTCGCATGCAGGGCAGGTGCGTGCGCCTTGTTTGGTCCACACCTGTTTGCGGTCCTCCGGCTTCGAGCAAGCTTTGTCGTGTTCGGCGCCACTTCGTGTATATCCCGGTGCTCGATTGAAAATGTGCCCAGCGTGGGCGAAATTCCCGTGTAATAGTCGGTGGCGGCGACAGTCTGGGTGTTTCGGGGGAAAATGTGTACAAAGTGGGTACCTAAACAGCGTTGACACGCGCATGTTGCTGCCGAAGACTGCTTGTAGCTCAAATATTCAGTAACTGATCGACCGCCCCAGCGGCCTCGGCCGCGGGGGATTCCGATCCGTGAATGGATGTGTAGGGCTGCTGATTCGCCGGGGCGGTGGAAAGTCGCGTACTTCGTTGCAGTGCTGTGCGCTGAGCGAGTATGAGCCTATCCAGTCAGTTCGCTGTCGGTGACCATTGAAATCCGCGTATGAAAATAGTCTATTTCATATGTGGGAGTCGCGGTTCTGGGGCACGAGCGACGTGCGTCAGTGATGAAAGGAATACCGAACCTCATGGACATTCTAAGCCTGGCCTACGCGGTTTCGAACCTCGTCTCCGGCGGCCTGTCGCTACTCGCGAACGGGATCTCGATTCTGCACTCGTTCGGAGTGATCTAGCGGCGCAGCGGGATCCGGCCCTCCCGCTGCGGGCGGGGTCCTGGGAGCTTTCACGGATTCCCGGGCTCATCGGAGAGCCCGGGAATCCGCGAGGACTTCACTGCCGGTGCGGCGCTGCCGCCCCCTGATGCTTCCTGATCGTTGAAAGAGGAATCCCATTGCGAAATCTGAAGACCCGCTTCGTTACCGAAGTCGGGGTGGTGCTCGGCAGCGTCCATGTCTTTGCCCCCGCGGCTGGGGAGGCAGGCGCATGAGCAGGCATCGCCGTTGCCGTAAGAGCGCACGGGCCGGGGCATGGGGTGCGGTCGCGGTGACCACTGCCGCTGTGATGGCCACCGGCGCGGGCACTGCGGCCGCAGACGAAGGCCCCGTGCCGCTGCCGGGTTGCCCTGCATTGTTGGTGCTGGGCGTGCAAGGCACCTCAGAGTCGTCGCCGACAGCGTCTCCCAATGTGGATTCGGGGATGCTCGGCCGGATGCTCGCACCGCTGCTCGCTGAAGGAGCGAGCGTGGACCGCGTCTACGTTCCCTATCCGGCGTCCTTCGGTGGTGTGGTGGGGACGGGCCCGGGCACAGACCCGTTCGCGTCCTCGACCGCCCAGGCGCGTGCTCGACTCGATGCGACGGCGGCCGAAGTCGTGGCTCGCTGCCCGAATACCCAGATCGGGGCCGCTGGATATTCCGGCGGGGCCGCAGTGGTCTCGGAGTTCGCGCAGGATGTCGGCGCCGGCGTCGGTCCGGTGCCTGCAGATCGAGTGGCTGCGGTAGCTCTGCTGAGTGACCCCACTCGACCGGTTGGCGCAGGGCCGATACCGGGTCGGCCGGGCCAGGTGTCACCGAGCGCCCCATCAGGTACCGAGGGCACGCACACCGCTGCGGTGCAGTTGCCGCCGGTTCCGCCCAGCGGCGGCATCGCCGACGGCGGTACTGATTTCGGGACCCTCTCCGGAAGAGTGGGCGAATTCTGCGCTTCTGGTGATCTGGCATGCGATGCCCCCGGTCATGCGGCGGCGCTGCGCACGGCAGCGGGGCTGGCGGCGCAGGCCGACCTGCGTGACCCCATCACGGCGGCGGGCAGCTTGGCAGGGGCTTGGGCCCAGACGGTGACCGAGGCCAGCAACACGGTGGTGCTGTCGGATGTCGCGGTTGACCCGGCTGGTCAGGTGAATTACGTCCCCGCAGAGACCGTCTCGCAGCGTCTAGCGGAGGCGGCCGATCCCCGCACGCCTGCAGCGACTCCCGAACAGGCCCAGGCTGCTGCGGCGAAAGTCGGTCAGATCATCGGTGCGATCGCCGCCGACCCGCTGGGGCAGGTCCCGCGGCTGGTCAACCAGATCGCTGCGGCGGCCGCCACGGAGGTCGCGGCGAACGCCGACCTGTTCGATCCTGTGACGCTCGCGCACTACGCGACCGTCACGGTCGCGCACACCGGGTACGGCGCCAATGGGCAGACCGACCAAGCAGCCGACTGGTTCGCCGCCGTCTCGCATGACTTGGCAGGACACGGACAATGAGCACCCGACCACCGGACCACGCGCGACATGTCATCGCCCCCACCGTCGATGCCATACCAGCGAGCGCAAGTGATGCCTACGCGTCGCTTCCGGTGGCAGTTGGTGTACGTCACCAGTTGGTCGTAGCCCATACCTCGCCTGGAACGTTCCTCGACGGCTTCCACACCGTCTTCATGCTGGTAGTTGCCGTTTCAGTGAGGGCAGCGGTCGCGGCCGGGTTCCTGCGGGCCCCGGCGTGCGGGATCTTCCCTCCGTCGACCTCCGCAGCCGCGACAGGGTGTGTGCCACGATGACCGACGGCGATCAGTCGCGCCACGCCCACGAGGGTCCATGCAGGCAGAGGTGGCCGTGGCTCTACGGGATGCAGCCCCGAGATGATGTGCCAGGATCCGATCACAACGCCGCCGAGCAAGAACTCGCGCAGATCGAACACCGCGACGCCGAGCTGTCGACCGAATGCGACTTGCTGCGCCGCATCGTGCGCGCTGCGGCGATCGTCAGCGTAAGCGAAGGGGAGTTCGTTCGTCGGCTGCGGACGCCGAGGCTGATGCTGCAGCCACGATTCAGCGTGAGCGACTCGACTGTCGTGGGCTTCTCTCTGCGCGACCCCCGCACCACGCTCCTGCGACCGGAGGTGTCGGACGCGGAACTCGGCGGTGATTGCCGGCTGCAGGTGCTGCGCCAGGAATGGGATTCCGGCGATCAGGCGCGGCTGGAGGCCGTGGCGGAGTGGCGGCATGTGCGAATTCTCGGCCGATGGGAACGTGAATCGATTCAGCTGACCTCGCCTGCGATGTGGCAGCGAGCATTGGTGGACGCCGCACAGTTCAACCACCGGATCCGGCTCACCGATCCTGCCGATCGCCGCAGCTGGCAGTGGGCGGCCAGACGGGCGGCCGGACTTCTCGCCATCTGGTCGCTGCGCGCCGAGCCCGCCTCTCGGGGCCCGTTGGCCACCGCATCTGAGCAGCTGGCGCGGTCCGGGATGGCTGCAGGCAGCCACCGCGGGCAGCAGCCGGACGGCGCTCCCACAGCGAGTCTCGCACGGGCGGCGTACGTACTGGCCCACCAGTCGGCCCGGGATCCGGCGAAAGAAGCGCTGCTCCTGGGGCAGCTGTCGGCATCGGTGATGCTCATCGCGAAGGCCCATCGTCGCCGTGGCGAGCTACCTGCCGCAATCCGCCTGGCCGAACGGGTGTTATCGCCGCTGGCTGAGCTCGAACGCGTGATGTGCGAGCGGATCGAGCCGCTCGATGACGACGATGCGGCGGGCAGGTAGATGTCCGCGTCCGATACCAGCACGATCGCGACCGCTCTGCATTGTGCGCGCGGTCATCGAAGAGAACGACGCACAGATGGGCGGTCTGGTGATCGTCCTGTTGCGTGCGGGTCGACCGGTCACGGTGCAGTGGCTGCCGCACGGCGACATGGATCCGGCGGCAATTGCGGCGGCGGCGCGGCTGACGAGTGCGGCGGTGGTGATTGTGGTCGGCACGCTGAGGGCACAGGTGATGGGGCCGGTCCTGATGCGTCTGGATGAGCTGTTGGCGCAGCTGTCGACCGCCGGAATCAGCGATACGGCCGCCGTGCGAATCTCCCGTCTCGACGAGGGCCAACACACCACGGTCATCGACCTGGCCCGCGCCCGTGACCGGGTCGTGCCCGCCGTGACCTCACGCCGCCGCGCCCGCCGATGGGAGCGCTTGGCAGCGCTACTCGGGACGCGCCGCCGCGCCAGTCGCGAGAGCAGGAGACTCTAGTGCGTCGAGAAGCAACATATCTGAACTTTCAGCGAGCACAACGGGCGCGGCGGCTGACGGTGGGCGGCGTGATCACCATTGTCGCCGCGCTGGTGGCCGCGGTCGCGGTCGCGTGGGCGGCGATGTGGTCGCCGCAGCCATATCCAGAGCCTTTACCTCGCCACACTGCGACGGTGATGATCCTGCCTGCTGACCTGGGCGTCGGTGTGAACTGTGTGGGCGCAGCCGATCGCGGAGTCCGCCTGGCCGTTCGAGTCACGGCCACGGGGATGCCGCAGTGACGCCTGATGTATTGCGACTGCTCGCCTTCCCGGCCACCGCAGTTTGCGCCAATGCCGCGATCGGTCTCACGCCACCGCCGCCGCGAGGCGCGATCCAGCCGATCAACACCACTACGCCGGCGAATGAGAGCGGGAGCGGGTCGTGATGGACGTGCTCGAATCTCTGTATCCGGTGGCGCTGGCAGCGGGCACCGTGGTAGCGAATGTCGCGCTCGCGGTCAGCGGACACAGGCCGCGTTGCGCGCGCGGGGGCTGCCACACCTGCGCGCGCACCGACAGATGGAGTCGGCGATGAGTCCCAACCATCAGGATGCGCCGCCCGAGCATGAAACGCTCACAAAGTCGGCCCCAGCAGGCGACGTTGGTCGCCCGCCGAAGCAATCAGCGTGGGTGCTGGTGGAGACGCTGCACCCCGGGCCGCCGCGACGGGTGGTGGCCGAGGGCGCCTACCCCCGGCGATTCTCGCGAGTCGCCCGCACCCGCGTCGCAGGCAGTTCTACAGCAGCGCAGCATATTCCAGCGATTATCGAACAGACCGTTGACAGCCGTGAGCCGCAGGTGCGTGCGATTTTTCCGCCTTCAGGAAGAGGAATGAGGGTGTTCGCTGTCCCAGTGATCGGCCCGGACGAGCAGGTATGGGCGGTGCAGCTGTGGGCGGGGCCGCGTGAGGCCGCGGTGCCGCGCCGGCCCGAAGTCGGGGCCATGTTGTGGACGGCGGCAGGTGGCGGTTTCGTACTTACCACCAGTGCACTTGAGCGTCTGCTCGACAGCGATGCGGTGCACTCGGCCACCCGCACATTGCCCGATCTCATGCGCCACTTCGAGCGAATCGAAGATCGCCCAGGATTCCTGGCATTGTTCGGCGATACTGCCACGCCGACGCTTTGGTCGGGGACCGCAATCACCGCAGGGGTGATGAGCCAGGCACGGCTGCATGTGGCTATTGCCGCATACGGCAGCGGCGCCGGTCATGACCGCACCATCCGCGCGCTGATGCACGACATCAGCGCCGCCTATCCGGTGCCAGCCCCAGGAATGACAACACGACTGATCCGGGCCGTGCCGATCCCCGTCCAGCATGCCGTCGGCGTGGTAGACCTCCGCACCGGCCTGCTACACGAATGGATTTCCCAAGGCCCTCCGCCCCTTGACCGGTGGCTACACGAGATGCCCACCATCCACCCGGAGGACATCGCGGGACTGGCCGCCCTGCGCGCCGAGTTGCTCGGAGGGGCCGAGCACGCACGCACCCATTGGCGGATGCGCTGGGACAGTTCCGAGGATTGGGTCGTCGTCATGGCCCGCTGGACTGTGCTGACTCGAGGGGACGCACCTCAGGCGATGGTCGATGTGCGCCTTTCCGCGCCTCGGCGCACCCGCACCGTGCGGCGAGCTCACCCCGAGCATCCCGCACCGACGTCGACCGGACTGCAGCCTCACCAGGCAGGACAGGCCGAATGAGCATTCTTCACACCGTGCTGCTCACTCGGCCGCCAACGGCCGGTTCCAAATGGATCGGCCGCACACCCACTGCGCAGACTCACGCCGTGATCACCGCAACCAAAGGTGTTCACCACCCTCGACATCCTCCGTGACTGGGGCCGCTCCACTTCGCAATGAACTCGGACCAGGGCAACGCAATTGGGGGGTCGGAAGTCGGCAGGAAAATCCTGTCACACAACACATTCATGTCACGGCTGGAGCGGGTATCGACAGCTAGTGCAGTGAGGCAACAGCAATGGATACACCAGAAATTCATGTGAAGGTCGCGATCGTCGGCGGCGGGTTCGGCGGGCTGGCAGCGGGTATCGCGCTCCGCAAGGAAGGCTTCACCGACTTCGCGATCTTCGAGGAGGCCGACGACGTCGGTGGCGTCTGGCGGGAGAATACCTACCCTGGATGCAACTGCGACGTACCGTCGCATCTGTATTCGCTGACCGCGCAACCCTATCGCGGCGAGGTCCGCTACCCGGGACAGCGGGATATCCTGGACTATCTGCGCCAGGTCGTCCGCGACCACGGACTGCGCCCGCATCTGCGTCTGCGCACCGCCATCGCCCAAGCGGCCTTCGACGAGGACATAGGCCGCTGGCGGCTCACCACCGCCCAAGGACATATCGTCCACGCCGAGACCGTGATCTTCGCCGTGGGGATGCTTCACCGCCGCCATCTGCCCGACATCCCCGGCCGCGACACCTTCGGCGGGGACTGGTTTCACTCCGCACAGTGGGACCACACCCGAGATCTACGGGGCCGATGTGTCGCGGTCGTTGGCACGGGTGCCAGCGCCGTGCAGTTGGTCCCCGAACTAGCGGCTATCGCCGAGCACGTGCGCGTGTTCCAACGAACACCGACCTGGGTGCTGCCCAAACCCCGCCCCGAGTTCGGGGGGCTCACCCGCGCCCTACTGCGGAGGATCCCGATCACCCACGAGCTGTATCGCGCACTGGTGTACTACGCGGCCGATCTGGTGCTGGCACCGGTGATGACCGGCGGATGGTCGGCGCGCCCTGCCGAATGGGCCGCTCGCACTTACCTGCGCTGGCAAGTCCGCGACCGGCGGCTTCGTGACGCGCTGACCCCACGGCACCGTATAGGCGCCAAACGCATACTGCTGTCGCGCAGCTACTATCGTGCGCTCGGCCGCGACAACGTCGAGCTCAGCACCACCCCAATTCACAGCGTCACCCCGACCGGCATCCGCACCGAAGACGGTGTCGTGCACGAGGTCGACACGATCGTCTACGCCACCGGGTTCCGCGCCACCGAGTTCCTGGAACCGATCCGAGTCGTAGGCCGCGGCGGCATGCTGCTGCACGAATACTGGAAGAACGGGGGCGGAACATTCCTCGGCGTGGCCGCGCCGAAGTTTCCCAACACCTATTTCGTCGCCGGACCGAATACCTTCAACGCTGCCGGCTCCAACATCGGCATGAAGGAATCCCAGCTGCGCTACATCATGGCCGCGCTCCGGCTGCGCGAGACTTCCGGCGCGGCAGCGCTCGAGGTCAGCGCCCGCGCCATGGCCAGCTACGACCAGTGGCTGCAGGCGGCGATCGCTCGCACCGTCTGGCCCACCGGCGGTCCCAGTTGGTACAAGACCGCCTCCGGCCGGGTCGTCACGCCGTGGCCGTCGACCGCCCGGGCGTACGCGCGGATGACCGCGCGTGATCCCGCTCTGGACCTCGTCCCAGTACCGCTGCGCGGACGCGCACCCACGGAACACCCTACCGGCCCAGCGATCGCTTCCCGCCGGGCGCACACCCTCTCAGGCGCATCACACACCGCCACGTCGTAACCGGCATCAGCCAGCAGCGACGCACACCCACCCACTCTTTCACCGAGGACCTGTCATGACCACTTCCGCTGCGGCTGATGGCCGCGCCTACTGGCATTCCGTCCACTCCACCCGCACCCACAGCCCGGCCCCCGCCGCCTTGCGCCACACCCTCGCCGGTACCGGCACCCTCGAGCAGCGCCGCGTCCGCGACATCATCGCCGCACTCGACGACGACCCCGTGCCGGGCCGCAGATACACCGAAACCGCCCACCACGGCTACGAACTGATGGCACAGGTCGTGGCCGCGCTCGGCGGCTCAGCCGCCGATATCGCCCGCAATTTCCCACTCCTGTGCGCCATCTACGACTCCGCCGCGATCCACGCCCCGCGACTGCTGACCGTGCTGCATTCGTTCAACCTCGGCATCGCACCCATCCTGCGCCTGGGCAGCGGAGCCGACTACCAGCAATCCCTACTGCAAGCGCTCGACGACGGCACCGCCAGCGGCGCGTTCGCAGGCACCGAACTCGGCCACGGCACAAACCTGCTCGGGTTACAGACCCAAGCGATCTGGCAACCGCAGCAGCGTCGATTCCTGCTGCACACACCGAGCGCGGCGGCGATCAAATGGATGCCGAACATCGCCGATCCCACTGTCTCCAAGATCGGGGTCGTCCTGGCCCGCTTGCTCGTCGCCGGAAACGATGAAGGGGTGTGGCCGTTTCTGGTCGTGCTGCGCGACGTCGACGGCCAGCTCACCGAGGGCATCGAATTGTGCCCGCTCCCGCCGTCGGTAGGTGGACCAGAAATGGACCACGCCGGGTTTCGGTTCAACGCGAAGCCGCTGCCCTCGGAGGCGCTGCTGTGCGGGCAGATGGCCCATTTCGACGACGAGGGCCGGTTTCACTGCGGTTTAAGCCGAAACCAGCGCTTCCACGCGGCCATCGGCACCATCGATTCCGGACGCGCGCTCTACGCCGGCGCGGCGCTGGCCAGCGCCCGGGCGGGATGGAGCATCACCACCCGCTACGCCCGCCAGCGGCTCACCGCTGGCGGTGTCCTGCTCGGTGACCGCGACGGCATCCAGCGCGACCTGGTCTCCGCGGCCGCGCGCATCACCGCCGCCACCGCGTTGAGCAACTTCACCCGCGGCCGGTTCACCACTGGAGAAGGCGGCGAACCGGATCCGACTGCCGCGCCGATGGCGATGCTGGCCAAACCCCTGGCCACCTACACCGCACGCGACGTGCTGACAACGTGCCGTGAAATTGTTGGTGCGCAGGGTTTATCGAGCATGAATTACTTCGGTGACTACATTGCCCGGGTGGCCGGGACGGTCACCGCCGAGGGCGCTAACAGCGCGTTGTTGGTGGCGGCCGGTCGCAGTATCGAACTCGTCGCCACCGGTCGCGCACCCCGATACACCGACATCTCCCAACTGCGGGTCGTCGACGAGCGCGCACCGCTGCCGTGGTGGAACGCGATGCTGCGCGAGCGGGAGGAGGCGATCGTCACTGCTGCGAGAGAAGGCGCACTCACTGGCGGCGGCGTCGTCGGAGCCGACACCGCCGCCACTGAGGTGGCGATCGCCGTGACCGACCGACTGGCCTCCGACGCTGTGATCGCGGCAGCCACCGACACCGACGACCCTGAAGCCGAGGCCATCCTGCGGGATCTGGGTGCGGTGTTCGCGCTCGAGCGCATCAACGCCCACGCCGCCTGGTATGCCGCCCACCGGCAGCTGCCGGCCAAACGTGCCAGTGAGGTTCAGCGGCAGCTGACCGACCGCTACGCCGCGCTCGCAGCACGCCTGCACACCACCGTGCTCGATGCCTTCGGTGTCCCGCCCCTGCCCGCGCTCATCGACCAGCCCGACTACATCGCCGCCTGGAGCGAGCAGTTGGGCTGGCGCACGGAGGATTTCAGCGAGGTCACCGCCGAGCGGACCAGCAGCGCGTCCGGTCCTCGCAACGCCTGACCGTTTCGGGTTTCGACACGCCGAATAGGAGAGGTGGGCAGTGTGGAGCTGGAGCCGCGCTGTCGTCGAGCGCGCCGAAGCGGCGTCGTTCACCGCTTGGAGATATCCACCCCATCTGTACGGAACACACGACTGCTTGCCGGACTGCAACTCGGCGCGGTTATCGACACCTCGCCGTGGGCGGCGGGTGCGGATGCGGAATGGGTGGAGGCGGCTTCTCCGGCACGGACGGTGCGAGGTCCGGAACGACGTGCGTGTTGACGTCGATGAGTTCGGTCCTGCTGCATGAGGAGACGGCCAGTTTGGGATGTCCCCGTCGCTGGGATCGCGCCGGGACTGGCCAGAACAAGTCGATGGGGCGATCGAAGGGCGCTCGACGCGCGTGCGTGCGAGCCGTTCCGGCCCGCGAGGCCGGGGCGGCTGGACCCGTCAATGCGAGCGAACCCGACTTCGGCGGCGAGATCACCTCTGTTGCCGACTATGGTTCACAGGCGCGCCTACACGGCGGCGGTCTTAGAGGTGTGGTGGCCTAAGCCTGTGACACAGTGCGCAACACCTCGCAGTCTGGCCGTTCGGGCGGAGAGGAGAACGCAGAAGCTGAAAACCTCAGTGTGTCGAGCCGCCGAAGCCGAAGTTCGCACGACATGGCCCGCTTGGAACCAATTCTGAAAGATCGAGGAGTGAAGACCGAAGTCGAGCACTGGCTATCTCGCTCCGCTTCGAGGGGAGTCGGTGGTGTCTCTGGATACGCCGGATGCGCGATGCAGGGCTAGCCAGTATCTCAGACCTCGGTGGCCTCGCCCTGATGACTGATCTGATGCTGCTGGAGGATGAGACTCAGCGCGAGAATTGAATCACGCACGTCCACATCATGTCTCGCGATAGGTGATGTGGTGCACTGACCTCCCGGCCCGAACCGGAGTCCGAAGGGTCCAGCGGTTGCCGCTTTCTGGAAAGGCCAGGGAAGTCAGCCCACGCGGATCCGGTGCTGCCTCCTCGGGGCAGGAGACAGCACCGGCAGGAACTCGTCGGTGGGGTATCGGCCGGGTGGGCCCGGCGCAAGTGAGTTCCCGTCTTCTTCCGCGCAGCAGAATTGTTTCTGCCGAATTCCACGATACTCGCTTCCGATCGTGATTTGTCAATGACGTTAACACGCCCACTGTGGGTGACTTTTCACGCTGCGCTATAAGCAGATAGCGAAATGTACCCAGCCGGGGTGCATTTCCTGGAAGCGGCACGCGGGTAGGCCGCCGAAGGTCTGGAGATGCTGCCCAAAGCTATGGTTAGCAGCGCAACCCGTCGTTCAGCGGTTCAGTGGTCGATGCTGTTGGTGCGCACGTTGTCCCACCGGTTGTGATCCAGAATCTTTTGTCGTTGCGGTTATCGCCTCGGCGACTTACAGTACGAATGCGCCCCTTTGGATGGGGGTTTCCCGGTATCTCGCTGGTGGCGGAACCGGATGTGGCGTCGTTTTCCGTGTGTCGGCAGTGGCCGACACGTGAGCGGCTTTCGGAATCGCGTGTATTCCAGCGTGCATGTATTGGTCGCATCCGATCATCGGCTGTGTCTTCGTTGCGGGTGATCTTGCCCGCCCATCCGGGGGCAGCACGCTCGCTGTGGTGCTCGCGCGCACTCATCGAACGAGGGGTATCGAAGAATGGACACACCCAGGCGACGGCATCTCGCCCGAGCGATGTCGCTGAGCGCACTGCCGGTGGCCATGGCGGTCGCAGTCGCCGGAATTGGTGCTGCTGATCCGGGGCAGGGCCTGGCGCCGGTGAAT
The DNA here is from genome assembly GCF_055590505.1 of Nocardia sp. NPDC041819. NCBI lineage: Bacteria > Bacillati > Actinomycetota > Actinomycetes > Mycobacteriales > Nocardiaceae > Nocardia > Nocardia sp. NPDC041819. The sequence goes on from NZ_JBVJAP010000018.1 coordinate 24,958, forward strand.
CAGGAGAGCCTGCTCACTGTCGACGCGGGCGTCACTGCGCCGCCTGCGGCGGCAAGGTTTTCCACCGGAGTCGAGGCAGTGCCTATCCCGGCGCCGATGCCTGATCCGGTGCCCGACATCACCCACCAGGTCCTCGACGCGATCACCTCGCTGACGGAGGAACTGGTGGGCGCCCTCGCCGAGGCGCTGCCGCGGCCTCTGTGGCTGGGATCCGGACGATGAGGCTTCCCGTCCGGGCTGCAAACAGGCGATGCCCTCTGGCATCAGCGAGAAAGTCGCGGCGAGAGATCGCTGCGGACGTGGCGTTCACCGCCGTCTCGCGGCAGACAGCGGGATCCGATCACGGGTTCATGCCAGCGCGTTGGGTGCCTTTCGAGTCGGGTTTGGGGATCTGAGGACGATATGACTGTTCGACGTCAGCCGATGCTGGCTTTCGCGGCGACAGCAGTGGCCGCCGCGCTGGCTGCGGGGCCCGCGTATGCCGCGCAGCCAGGGCTGGAATCACCGGGCCAAGGACAGCCCGGGTTGAGCACGACACCTCCGGCACCTGCGCCTGCGCCGCCGGAGGACACACCCACTGTTGTGGATATCCTGCCCAAGCCTGCGCGACCGCGCCCGAGCCAGCAGACGCAACCGGCGGTCACGACCCGTCCGCCGGCTGCAGCACCGGCACCCGAGCCCGAAGCGGACTCTGGTGAGGTAGAGACTCAGCAGGCGCAGCAAGCACCCGCGCCTGAGCCGGTCGCGCCTGGTATGCAGCCGCGGACGCTGCGGTTCGGCACGGAGACGGTGGCGGTGCCGGAGTGGGTTCCGTCGGAAGCTCAAGCGGTCGCACAGGATCTCGCTGATACCGCCGAGTGGTGGATCGCGGCGGGTTTCGACGCGGCGGGACTGCCCATCGATCAGTCCGATCGGCGCGCGGCCGCGACCATGGTCGGTGGTGTCGCCGGCTGGAGCGTCGGGGCCAACGCGGGCGGGTTCGTCGGCGGCTTAACCGGCTGCGCCGCGGGCATGGCGATCGGTGGCGTCGCAGGCGGAGTGATCGGCGGCGCTGTATCCGGTGGCCCCTTGGCGCCGTTCGGAGCGTTCGCTGGCGGCTTGGCCGGGTGCATGGTCGGCGCGGCGATCGTGGGCATCCCCGCCACGGTCGCCGGAGGAGTCGTCGGCGCCAGCGTCGGCGCAGCAGCGGCTGCGGCCCTCGGGTCCGACACCCACCTCGAACCCACCGAGCCACCCTCGGACCAGACCGCCGATACCATTGCCGCACAGCAGGATCCGGACACGCCGACCGTCGACGAAGACGTCGATGCTTCCGCCGGGACTGACGAGGACTGCTCGTGATTACGCCGCTGCGGCGGTTGCTGGCGGCAGCCGCGATCACCGCGACAACGACGGCGGCCGCCGTGGCGGCGGCGCCGGGCACGTGGGCGCAGCCAGTCACCGGCCAGAACTGCCCGGCGCTGTTGGTGATCGGCATTCAGGGGGAGGGCCAGGCCGCGGCCGACGCTGCCCCCGACACCGACTCCGGAGTGCTGGGTCAGGTGTTTCGTCCGATGCTGTCGGCTGCCGCGCCGGGGTCGGTGCAGCGGGTCTATGTGCCATGGCACGACGCCACCGTCCCAGCTGTCGCGGGCACTACAGGCGGTGGCGGGTTCGCAGCCAGTGTGGACGCCGGGGTCGCGGCGGTGTCGCAGGCTGCCTCTGAGTTCACGTCGCGATGCCCGAGCGGGCAGGTTGCGGTAGCGGGCGCGGCGCAGGGCGCGCAAGTCGCCTCGCAGTTCGCGCAATCCGTAGCGCGCGGAGCGGGCGCTGTCGCCGCCGAGCGTGTGGCAGGGGTGGCGCTGTTCGGTGATCCGAGCCGCAACCCCTCCGCCGCAGTATTTCCCGGTCAGCCTGGCAAGACGGTGCCCGATCCGGCGCCGGGCACCAGCGGCGACGCGGTGGCCCGGCTTCAGGCGTTGCCACAACAGCCATTGACCGGCGGCGGCATCGGGCCGCAACGCGGCGCGGTCGCCGACTTCGGGTCACTGGCCGGGCGGGTGGCAAGTTTCTGCGTCGCTGGCGATTTGGTGTGTGACACCCCGGCGCAGGCTCCGATCTTGCGGGTGGTGTCCAACATCGTCGCTGCGGCAGATCAGTCCGGCGGTGACCCGCTGCGCGCGTTGGCGTCGGTCACTCAAGCGTTGGCATTCACCCCCATCAAGACCGCGACCAGCGTGGTGAACAACGACGTGCAGGGCACGTCGTTGGCGTCGCTGTCGCTGTCCTCGCGCACGTCGCTGTCGGCGCGTATGGCCGAGGCGTCGGATCCGCGCACCCCCTTGGAGATCAACGACGTGTTCAAGGCGGTGCTGAAAGTGGGCACGATCGCGTTGAATTCGGTGATCACGGTGGCCAAGGCGGTCATCACACCGGGCAACATCGTCGAGATCGCCGCCGCCGGGCTGGCGAACCCTGTCGCGGGGTTGGCTGTTCTGGGGCAGAAGCTGTTGGGAGCTCTGCCGCAGCTGGTGCCGCCGACGACGGTGTCGCGGCTGGTCAACCGGGCGTTCGAGGCGGTGGTCGCCAACGTCACCGACAACACCGGCCTGGTGGACACCACGACCGGGGTGAAATACAGCGACGCGATCAGCAGCCGCGGCGCTTACACCGCCCACCCAATCGCCGCCGACGGCGCGGCACCTGTGCCGTTCACCGCCGACTGGTTCGGTGCCCTCGCCCGTGATCTCACCGCCCGCCCGACACCCACTACCGCGACCTCGACAACTACCGCAACGCCGAGCAGCGGCTGGTCGATCGGCGGCGCACCCTCGACGACCGCGCCGACGACCAGCAGCCGACCGGGCGGTAGCGGGCTGTTCAATTCCTGGCCGTCTTCGACCAGCCCCACACCGTGATGTCTGGTCGGGCCGGTGGCGTGCGGGCGCACAGGAGAGGAGGACCGTTGTCCGATCCGCGTGGTGAATTCATCGTCCCTGGCATGTCCTCACCGCTGCCACCGAGCTGGCCGGAGTCCGACGAGCTGGACATGCCCCCACCCGAGGCACTGCTCTCACCGGACGTCACCGAGGTCGACTACACCACCTGGCTGCCCCAGCCCGCGCCCATCACCTCGACAACGGAGGCCTCCAAGCCGCCTGAGCCGACTGCGCGGACGACTACTGACCGCACCCGGCCGCGGTCGCGGAGCCGGTTGCTGGTCGCGCTGCTGTCGATCTGCGGTCCGGCCGTGATCATCGGCCTCGGGATCTGGGGGTGGCCCGCCGCCACCGCACCGCAATCCCAGTCACCGCTCACCAGTGCGGCATCCGCGCCCACGGCTGCGCCACCGGCTTCCTCAGTCGCGCCGGGGGCGTGGTGCATGCAGCGTGCCGGCGCCGATCGGGTCAGCGGCAATGGTGCCGGATCGACCGCGTCGGGACCGGAAGTGATTCTGGCGCTGGAGCACTCGTACTACACCCGACGTGACGCCACGGTCGTGCGGACACTGCTGGCGCCTGAGGGCCGGTTCGGCAGCGATGCGGAGATCCAAGCCGGCATCGAAGCCGTGCCGACTGGCACCACCCACTGCGTGGACATCACCTCGGCCGGGCCGGACCGGTGGGCGGTCACCGTGACCGAACGCTGGCCCAACGACTCCCGTACCGTGCACCGGCAAACGATCTCGACCACCACCCGCGATACCCGCACGCTGGTGGTGGCGGTGGAACCGGCATGAGGTCGGTCGCGATGGACATCACCACCCCCACCACTGACCGCGTACGCACCGCCCTCAACCGGGCTCGTGCGAAAGCGTCTGCTCGCGCGGTGGTGGCGCCGCCGCCCGCCCAACGGGCTGCGGTGTGGGATCGCCCGGTGCCGGTGGGCTGCGGTGCGATACCTGGCGGCAGACCGCCGCTGGTGTGGCTGCTGGGAGCCCACGGCGGCGCGGGAGTCACCACGCTGGAGCGGTTGTTGGCTCCCGCGGCGGACTGTCATCGCCGTTGGCCTGCCCCTCTCGGCCGTGAGTCGCCGTATGTGCTGGTCGTTGCCCGCGCCACCGTCGTCGGGTTGGCGGCTGCGGACGCGCTGCTGCGCCAGCACCACGCCGGGCTGGCCGGAGACAGCACCGTCGTAGGGCTGCTCACTGTCGCCGCGCGACCCGGTCGCCTTCCGGCGGCGGTCCGCCGTGACCGCGACCTCTACAGCGGCCTGGTCGATCACCTCTGGCATGTCGACTGGCACGACGAATGGACCCTTACTGCGCACGATGCGCTCCCGGTATGGAATCCCGAACAGCCGACGCCGCAGGGCAAAAACCGCCACCAACAGTCGATGCCACCAACGGATGTCCGCGATCTCGGGGTCGCGGTGACCGAGGTCATCACCACCCTGCATCACACGACCATCACCGATCTCGGAGAGTGACCATGAGCTGGATCCTGGCCGCCGCCGAACACACCACCGTGTTGGCGCAACTGAACAATCCCACCCCTGAAGCGCCGCCAGGCACGGAACGGCTGATCACGTTGGTGCGGTGGTTGACGTGGTTCGTTCTGCTGTCGGGGATGTGCGCGATCATCTTCGCCGGTGGCCGCTTCGCGTGGGAGAAGTGGCACGGCGGGATGCTCGAGTCCCCGAAGATGGTCGTCGGCTCCCTGATCGGCGGCATTGTCGCCACCAGCGCCGGGTCGATCATGAACGCCATCGTCGGCGTGTAGCCGTGTCTGGGGCGTTTTCATGATCGACACGGTGCTGGCCTACAAGGAGATGCCGCCGGAGATCACCGATCAGCTGCAGCAGATGTTCCAGTGGCTGCTGTGGGGTGTAGAGCTGGGGTTGATCGCACGCCTGTCTTGGGTCAGCGGCCGCGCCGGATGGGAGTACTTCCGCCCGCCCCCGGGCCCTCCGGCCGCACCAGCGGATGTGATGCGCGTGCTGCTGTCGTGGGTGTTCGCCACCGTCGCCTGGCCCATCGCCGGATCCCTGCTGATGGACATCGCCTTCTAAGTGGGACACCCGAAAAGGACTGCACATGAATCGACTTCGACACCGTTGGGCGAGGCGTGGCGCTGTCACGGCCGCAGCTGTGGCGATGCTGGCTGCTGTGTCCGGCTGCGGCCGCGACGGCGGCAGCCACGAACCACCCTCGCCGGCTACCGGCCCGGACCTGACAGCAGCCCCCGAGAATGTGCGGTGGGTGGACTATCAGGGTGTGCGGGTGCCGGTCGGCGCCGAGGGGCCGCGGCAGGTCAGCGCGGAGGCGGCCACGGGATTCGCGCACAGTCCGCAGGGCGCGGCGCTGGCGGCGATCGTGCATACGGTGCGGATGTCGCTGGCTCCTGATGAGCATTGGGCCTCGGTCGCCGCCCACGAGATCGCCGCGGGCCCAGGTAAAGATGCTTGGGCCAGCTCCCGGGTACTGCTTTCGATCCAAGGCCGCGCCGATCCTGCTACCGCGCCGCGCGTGCGCGGCTACACCGTCACCGACTACAACCCCGCCGTCGCGCGCGTGCAGATCTACACCTCCTTCCCCGATGGCTCCGGTGCGGTGAACACCACGATGGTGGTGTGGGTTGCCGAGGACTGGCGGCTGCAGCTGCCCGATCCCGCCGCCACCGACCCCGTGGTGGCCGAGGCCGACGCCGGGCAGGCATGGGTGAGATTGGAAGCGCCGCAATGACGTCGCGCCAACAGAAGCCCGCCGCGGATGAGTCCTCGGTCAGCATGTGGACTGTAGCGGCGGTGTCGCTACTGGCGCTGATCATGATCGGCGCCTCGATCGCGTACGCCATACATCGCCGCACGGAACCGGCCGGCAGGTCACCGCTCATTGCAACGACCAGTGCCCCGGCTGCGCCGACGGGGGAGGGCTTCGATGTTCCGGAGGTCGATGTGTTCGGCCGTCGGGTGGACATCCCCCGCAATCCGGCAGGGCAGCCGCGCGCGCAAACCAGCCCAGCGCGGTTGCCCGGCGATCCGGAGTGGCTGACCGCGCCGCCAGCGGGTTTGGCCGAACCCGGCGGGTGGCAGCGTGTGCACGGCGCGGTCATCCCGTTCTCCACCTCCGACGGCCCGGCCCACCTCCGTGACGGCATCGCCGGCGGCTACGCCCACACCCCCCAAGGCGCGGCGTTGGCCGCCGCGGCGAGCATCAATCAGGTCGCCGCGCGTCCGGGCGACCGGACGGTCCTCGTCGCTCGCATGGTGTTGACCGCTGCGGATCAAGCGGCGTTCGACGCCGGTATCGCCTCCGGGAAACTGCCGCTGCAGCAGCCAGAACCGGTAACCCGCACCCTGGTAGCACCTGATGCGTTCCGGCTCGACAGTTACGCCGCCGATCTGGCGGTGCTGCGGCTGTCCGTCCGCACCGCGGGTGAACCCTCCGCCGCGCGGTCGTGGGTGACGGTGACCGTGCCGATGGTCTGGTCCGACGGGGATTGGCGCATCCGCGGCAACGGCCACCAACTGCCCACCGCCACCGTCACCGATCTGACCGGATGGACACGATGGGCCTGACCTTCTCCCGACGCCTCCTGCTCACCGTCCTCGCACTCGCCGCGGTCATGATCAGTACCGCCGGTGCGGGCGCCGCCCAACCCGCCACACCGTCACCGGTCCCGGCCGAATCCGGCACCTCGACCACCTACGGGTTCGACCAGACCTGTAACGACATCCACGACGCGCTGTCGTCGATCCCTGGATTGGGCAACTTCGGTGGGGATCTGGCCTCGGCAGTGTGTAAGGCGGGCAACGCGGCCTCCCATCCCGGCAGTGCGATCGAAGCGACGAAATCCAAGCTGTGGGATTCCACGTTCGGTCAGGTCACCGAGATCCTGCTCGAGGGTCTCGGTGACGCATTGACCTTGAGCATGGTGTGGGCGCGGATACCGAACGACCGCATCCTCGCAGACCCCGCCGCGGGCGGGGAAACGTTGTGGCAGCGGGTGGACTCCTATACCCGCCAGCTGCAGACGTGGCTGTTGGCGTTCTCGATCCTGGTCTCCGCGTTGCGGATCGGGATCGGCCGCCAGCACATGGCCTCTGAGCACGCCGAAGAGGCGTTCCGGACCTTGGCGCGCTCGACGGCCACGACTTGGATCGCCGGGTTCGCGATCCTGGCCGGTGCCCGGCTGACCGATGCGTTCTCGTTGTGGATCATCGATGACGCCACCGGCGGCAACAGTCAGGGTGCTGCGGAGTTGTTGGTGCGCACCGACCGCTTCGGTGTGTACGGGCCGGGGCTGGTGTTCATCGTCGCCCTGGTCGGGATCCTCGGCGCGGTGGCGATGGTGGCTTTGACCATCATCCGCCAGGCCCTGCTCGTCGTCGCGGTCGGCATCTACCCGCTGACAGCAGCGGCGTCGGGCATGAGCGGCGGGCGACAGTCCTTTCAGCGTCTCGGCGCGTGGATCATCGCGTTTCTGCTGTTCAAACCGGTAGCGGCGCTGGTGTACATGATCGCGTTCATCACCGCCGACACCACCAACACCACCCTCGAGCAGCAGGGGCCGGATTCGATGGACTCCGCGCACCGCGCCCTGGTCGGGATGGTGCTGCTGTGCAGCGTGGCGTTCGTGCTCCCCGCTCTGGTGCGGTTGGTGGCCCCCGCCCTGAGCGTGATCGGCTCCGGAGGTGGCGGCGCGGCCGCAGCCGGAACCGCTCTCGGGGCGGGCATCGTCGCGGCCACCGGCGGCAAAGCACTGCTGGCACGCGGCGCGGTCTCCGGTGGCGCCGGAACAGCCGGATTCGTCTCCACCGGTGGTGGCGGCCCCGCCCCTGGTGGACATGCCGGGCCTGCCGCCCCCACCGGCGGCGGGGGTGGGTCACCGAAACCGCTGCCGGGACCCCGCGGGTCGGGGGGCGGCGCATCGAAACCGGCCGTGGCCGCGGCGAACCCGTCAGGGGCGCAGCGCGCGGGGCGGGGCGTGATGGGAGTTTCGGCTGCCGCGACCGGCGCGGGCCGCGCGGTCGAGCGCATCGGCGGCGACGTCGGCGGGGGCGAACCGTCGACAGGGGTGGTGCCCTACCGCGGACCGGATCTGGGACCTCATGACATTGCGCGCTGAACACACGGTGGGCCAACGGGTTTCGGCCGGGAAGGAGAGGTTGCGGTGAGCGCAGAGTATGTCGAACGCACCTACAGCGCTGGCTCACGCCCGCGCACCGAGGGCCTGTTCGGGCTGTCGTGGGTGGCGATGATCACCGCCGGTGTAGTGATCATCGCGGTCGTGCTCACCCAGGCGATCCTCGGCCTGCTGGCAGCGGCGATCGTCGCCGCCACCGGGACGGTGGTGACCGCCCCGCTGGTGATCCAGATCGGCGGCCGCACCGGGTATGCGCGGGCGCTGCTGCTGTGGCAATGGTGGCGTGGCGGGCGCCGCGGCGAACACGTCTACCGGTCCGGGTCGTTCTCCGCGATGCCCGGCGGCGCGACACGGCTACCGGGGCTGCTGGCCCCCTCGCGGATGTATGAAGGTCAGGCCGTCGACGGACACCGCTTCGGCATGATCCACTTGCCGCGGTTTCACGAGTACACCGTGGTGTTGCGGGCCTGGCCGCAAGGCGGCGAAGCCGTCGATCAGGACCTGGTGGATCAATGGGTCGCCGCGTGGGGAGCGTTCCTGGCGTCGGTGGGATCGGCACCAGATGTGAAAGCGATCGTGCCGGTGATCGACACGGTCCCCGAAACCGGCAACCGGCTGATGGGGGAGGTGTCGGCGCTCACCCATCGCGACGCACCGGTGCTGGCGTCGAAAGTGATGTGGGAGTTGGCCTCTCAGCTGGCGAGCCAACGCGTCCAGTTGGAACCGCGCATCGCCATCACCTTCGAAGCCACCACCCCCGAGCGGCGCAAGATCCCCGCCGAACAAGCCCTCGAGATCGGGCGGCGACTACCCGGCATCCTCGTCGCGCTCGCCGAAGCCGGAGTGCGGGCCGAGCCGATGACCGCCGAACAGATCACCGCGTTCGTGCGCCGCGCCTACGACCCCGCCTCCCAAGCCGACCTCGAAGCCGCCGCGACCGAACCCGACGGCCACGGCGTCACCTGGGATATGGCCGGACCACAAGACGAGCAGCAACGCTACGACCGCCTCCAGCACGCCGGCGCGGTGAGCATCACTTGGGAGATGACCGAAGCCCCTCGCGGGGTGGTGACCGAACGGGTGCTGCAACGGCTGCTGGAACCCAACCCCGACCTGCCACGCAAACGTGTCGCCATCGTCTACCGGCCGCATTCGGCGGCCGAAGCCACCCGCCTGGTCGACGACGACTACCGCAACGCCCGCGTCGCCGAGCAAAACAACCGCGGCGGGCTGGTGTCGGCGTCGGCGAGTATCCGCGTCGCCGGCGCCGAACAAGCCCGCCAAGAGCAAGCCCGCGGGCACGGGTTGACCCGCTACGGCATCCTCATCACCCTCACAGCGCCGCGCGGGGAAGACATCCCCCGCATCGAAGCGCTCGTGCGGGACCTGTCCACCCAGGCCAGATTGACCATCCGCCGCTGCAACACCTACCACTCCGCGGCCTTCGCCGCCTGCCTCGGCGTCGGAGTCATCCTGCCCGAACACGCCACCGTCCCCGAAGCACTCGACAGCTGAACCATGACCAGCACACCAGCACACCAACCACACGACAGACAGCGCAAGCCCGCATCCGCGCGTCGTGGCCCCCGGGTCCTGACCGAAGACAAACGCGCCGCGCTCATAGCGCGGCAGCGGCGTGGGGGAGTACGCGGAGCCTGGGCGAAAGTGTTGCTGTCACGCGATGACCACCGCCGCCGCAACATCGGCGCGCTCGAACGCGCCACAGCCGCTGAGGACTTCGATCGTCCCGCGCTGCGGTTGACCGACACCGGCTACGCCCGGGCGACCGGTGGGCGCGTGTCGGCGGTCGGGCGTCCGGCGGAATGGCGCGGCACCACCGCCCAGATCGTCGGACTGTGGCCGTGGTCGGTCGGCGCGGGCGCCCCACTGGTCGGCACCCCATTGGGCTCACACCTGCGCACTGGCGCGCCGGTGTGCTTCGACCCGATGAACTGGTTCCTACGCGGCGGATTCATCACCGCACCAAGCCTTTTCGTGCTCGGACTGAACGGGTTCGGGAAATCGTCGCTGGTGCGACGCATCGTGCTCGGCGGCATCGCCCAAGGCATCACCCCGCTGATCTTGGCCGATGTGAAACCCGACTACCGGGCGCTGGTGGAACTGGTCGGCGGCCAAGTCATCGACCTCGGCTACGGATACGGCCAACTCAACCCCCTCGACACCGGCGTCATGGGCATAGTCCTCGCACGCCTCGAAACCGCCGACATGTTCGAACGCGCCCAAACCCTCGCCCAAGAGCTACGGGCACGACAGATCGCATTGATCTGCGCGCTCGTGGAACTGGTACGCGGCCGCCGCGTCGCGGACTTCGAGGAAACCGTGATCGCCACCGCCCTGGCCTGCCTCTACCGGCCTGCCGCTGAAGGCGGGCGCGGATTCAGCTCCCAGCATCAACCCATCCTCGATGACCTGCTCGAGGTGATCGTCGCCGGAGGCCCGGACCTGCAACTGGACGCCGCCGCCGACAGCGAGGCTCGGTATCAGGCCGCGGTGGTGCCGCTGCGGCAATCACTGCGGTCGCTGACACGCGGCCCGTTCGGGCAGGTGTTCAACGGCCCCACCACCGTCGGCATCGACCTGGACTCGACCGCGGTATGCATCGACGTCTCCCACATCCCCACCGGCGACCGCAAACTCAAAGCCGCGGTGATGCTGGCCTGCTGGGGCGCGGGATTCAGCGCCGTCGAGGCATTGAACATGCTCGCCGACGCCGGCCTCGCCCCACAACGCTACTTCCAAGTCGTGATGGACGAACTGTGGCAGGTGCTCAGCCTCGGCGATTTCATGGTCGAACGCGTCGACGAACTGACCCGGCTGCAACGCCAGATCGCTACCGCGCTGATCATGATCAGCCACACCATCAAAGACCTCCAGTCCCTCGGCAGCGACGCTGCCATCTCGAGGGCACTCGGATTCCTCGAGCGAGCGCGCGCGAAGATCTTCGGCGCACTCCCGGGAGAGGAAGTCAACCGGCTCGCGGCGTTCATCCCCTTCACCGCCGCCGAACGCGCCATGGTCACCAACTGGTCAGCCCCCCAAGCGTTGACCGGCGAAGCCATCCGGCCCGGCGCGCCACGCCCCACCCCACCCGGGACAGGGAAGTTCCTGTTGAAAGTCGGTGAAGGCCGCCAGCCCGCCATCCCGTTCATCGTTGAACTGACCGACACAGAACGCGCTACCGGCATCCACGACACCAACACCCGCTTTGCCGGATTCGACGCTAGCGGTGACGCCGCACGAGCAGCGTCGCGATGACTTTGTGCACAGGACAATTCGGCTCGATCCTGTGCCGCGCCAAGACCTGGGCTGCGGCAAATCGAACCAGCGGGCCGGCTCGGCCAGGAAGCCGGCGGCCAGCTGGGCACCGGCTGGCACCGCACCTAGCAGCGGGCCACGGGCGCACGAATGCGATACCGGGGAGAGCTCGTCCGCGCCGAACCAGGCATAACCGTTGCCTGGTGCCGCTCACCCCATCGAAGGCACAGAGGGCGAAGAGAACCTACTACACGGCGACCACGGTGGAGTGGGCGCTGCCTGGGCCGCACACCTTCACCGCGATGAACCCGCGGAGCGGGTCATGAAACCGATCAGCATTTTCGCGGTGCTCGGGCTGGTGTACGTGTCGGCGATCTTGATGGTGCTGTTGCTGATGCTGGATGCCGACCGCGATAACGACCGGTGCACTGCGATGCGTCCCGGTGCTGGCGGACCGCTGCCGCCCGGGACGCGGGTTGCGCCGATGAAGTCGGGCACCTACCGGATCACCTCCGGTTTCGGTTACCGCGAAGGCGGGGAATTCCATCGGGGCATCGACTTCGCCGCCGCAGCGGGCACTCCCATCTATGCCGCCGCCGACGGCGTGGTCTCCCGAGCGGGGGCGGCCAGTGGCTTCGGGACCTGGATCGTCATCGACCACAACATCGACGGCCAGGTGGTCTCCACCGTCTACGGGCACATGTTCGACTCCGACCTCCAAGTACAGGCGGGCCAGCCGGTCGTCGCCGGCCAGCAGATCGCTCTCGTCGGCTACAACGGGCAAGTAGTCCCCCGCGGCCCCGGTGGGGCGCACCTGCATTTCGAGACCTGGCCTGGTGGCCGTTTCACCGGTGGCCAGGCCACCGACCCGCAAACGTGGCTGGACGGCGCCGCCGAACCCGACCCGGACCGTCGCGCCGCACCGCCACCGAACCGCGACACCAGCACTTCACCGAGCCAGGACCGCGCCGCCTCCGCGGCGGCTGGGCCTGGGGCGGAGTTGCCGCCGTTACCGGCGAGTGTGGAAGCTCACTTGCAGGTCGACGCTGTTCGTCTCGCTCGCGCGATCGCGGTGAGCTTCCCGCAGATCAACACGATCGGCGGGTGGCGGGAATCCGATCCTTTCCCCGATCACCCGTCCGGGCGGGCGATCGACGTGATGATCGACGACTACAGCAGCGGTGAGGGAAAAGCGTTGGGCGACAGCATCGTCGACTACGTCGTGACCCACGCCGCCGACTTCCATGTGAAGTATGTGATCTGGCGCCAGGAGTACCGCTCACCCGACGGCGCGTCGTATGTGATGGACGACCGCGGCGGGGACACGGCCAACCACTACGACCACGTCCACATCAGCGTGCTCGGAGGCGGTTACCCCAACGGCTCCGCCCTGACCGGCCCTACCGAACCCTCCGGCCGCGCCAGCAGCGATGAGTGCGAAGCCGCGGCCGCCGACAGTGACGGTGTCGCGCCCGGATCGGTGCCGCCGGAGTTCGAGCCCTGGTACCGCCGCGCCGGCGGCCTGTGCCCGCAGATCAGCGCCGCCCTGCTGGCCGCCCAAGGCAAAGCCGAAAGCGGCTTCAAAACTCACGCCGTCTCCCCGGATGGTGCCCAAGGACCGGCGCAGTTCATGCCCGGAACCTGGCCCTCCTACGGTGCCGACGACGACGGCAACGGACAGGCATCCCCCTTCGATGTGGGTGACGCGATCATGGGCCAAGGCCGCTACATGTGCGCCATCGCCCGCAGAGTCGACACCTGGATCGACGAAGGGCGCGTCCGCGCTCCCAACGGGCGGGCCGAGCTCTATCTGGCCGCGTACAACGCCGGTGAGGGCGCGGTCCTGGCTTCGGGCGGATTCCCCACCGGCGCACCGGAATACCTCACTCAGACTCGCCCGTATGTCGACAAGATCCTCGCCACCACCCACGAGTTCAGCACCACGCTGAGCTGACGAACAGACAGGGGAGCCCACACATGACGAGCTCGATGATCACCGACCTGCGACTACCGCGTCTGCTCGCAGCGCGACCCGCCCCAGGCACGACGCTGAGGCAGGCACGGTTCGCGGTGAACCTGCTGCGCTGGCGCGCCACCCTCTCGGCACTGTTTCGCGACTACGACCGTGTCAAAGCCGATCAACACCTCCCGGAAAAAACTCGGGAGCTGGCCTTGGCGCGACTGCTCGACAGCATCAACACCGTCGTCGTTCGGGAACCATTGCGCACCGATGTGCTCGAGCTGCCCAGCCGCGAACCACCGCAGTTCATCGAGACCGCCCAGTACTACCTCGAAGCGCTGATCCTGGCGGCCAACCGCGTCCGCGGCCGCGGGCTACTCGTAGAAGATTTGGTGCGGCGCTGGCTATCGGAGCCGACGTGCATCGAGGCGATCGCCGCCCTCGACGGCGACCGCCACGCCCAGATGCTGCACGCCCTCGACACCGGGCCTGCGTGGGTCCGCGACGCCGTCACAGCACTGGCGTCGGCATGGCTGTTGGACCGCGTCAACCCGACCTCCACCCCATGACCCGGCCCCGCACGATCGTCGTCGCGGCCGCTGGTGTCGCGGTCGCGGTCATCACCGTATGGGCGCTGGCCGACCCGGACCTCGGCGATGGCAGCGCACCCTCGACTACTGCGGCAGGGGACGCCGAGCACGCTATCCACGGCCCCGAACCGGACACCGCGGGCCCCGCCGAGGCGACCGAACAGGCTTTCGCGGCGATGTTCACCTGGCAGCCGGTCACCGACCCCACCCCTGGGGCGGCCCTGTCTCGGGCGCGGCCCTGGCTGACCGGTGAACTCGCCCGCGCCTCCCAGCGTCCACCAGCCACCGGCATGCGCGAACAACCGCACTGGGATTCATGGCGGCGATCCGGCGACATCGTCACCGCGCACGCCGTCGCACAGGCCTCCAGCGACTGCGACCGGTCCCACTGCTCCGTGACCGCGACCATCACCCAAACCGTGCTGCACCGCGACGGCGCTACCACGCCCTACCAGGTCATGCACGTCAACGCAGCTACCCAACACACCCCCGAAGGATGGAAAGTCAGCGACTACCGCCTCCGACAGTAGCCGTCGCGTCCACCCTCTGGCCTCGATCACGAGCAGGAACGCGAGCAAAGACAGTGAACGACAATATTATTCAGCCAACGTCATCACCGCCGGGTACCGGCAGCCGATCGCCACAACACAGCACGACACCAGGCGCGGGAATCCGGCGCACGATAATGGGCACACACCGTGTCGACCTCGAACCTCCAGCGTTAGGGCCTTACCTGCGTCAGATCCGCGAATCCATCCGCCCGCCCGGCAGCAGCAAACACCTGTCGCGGGAGAAGGCCGCCATCCGGATCGGTCTGAGCGCTGCCTACCTTCAGCAGGTCGAAAACGGCACTCGCGTCCCCACGCTGCAAGCGCTGCAACTGCTCGCGGCCGGATACTCGCTTTCGGCGGCGCAGATCCGCCACATCCGCGAACTGCGGGAGCCCCCGGCGCCGCTGATCGGCCTGGACACCCTGCGTGCCCGTGTCACGCACACACCAGCGCTGCTCGAACGCCTCGACGACCTCGATGGAGCCGACATGCTGGCCGGCTATTTCTCCCCGCTGTGGCATGTGCTCGCCGCCAACCGCAATCTCGAACAAGCGCTCCCCGGGCTACACGAAACCGGGAACCTGGCGCTGTGGTATTTCACGCCCGCCGCACACGAGGTGCTGGCCGACTGGGATGAGGAAGCCACCCACATGGTGCAGTGGCTCAAAGCCATTCTCGGTCAACACCGCAGCACACCCACTGCGCGGCACTTGCTGGCCCGCTTGCAAACCGACGAGCAGTTCTACACCCGCTGGTGCGACAGCACCGTCATCGCCTACCGCCGCGACGCCCAGCGGCCGATGATCCTGCGCACCGCGCACGGCGAGCACATCGCCGTGAACGTCGAAACCAGCACCGTCACCGACACCCACGGATACATCCGCCTGTTCCTCGGTGTCCGCAAGCCACCCCGCAGTGACGCTGCGGGCACCCGGTGACGGGTTTCGTCTCTCGATAAGGCGGGCTCGGCCTGCCTCGACCCCCGTCGCCCGAGCGCGGCGGTCGCCCGTGTCACCGCCGCTACACGGCGCAGGGAGCGCTGGGCGTTCCGTCGGGCCAACCTGCGCTGGCTCTTGCAGGCCACTTCTCGAACCCGCGCTGCTACAGGATCTGCTCGCACGCCTGCTCGGAGTAACCGAAACCCCTCGCAGAGGCAGGATTGGAGGCCGCACCGGCCGAGCGGAGACCAGTAGCCAGGAGATCACTGACACGGTAGGAACTGTGAGATCGCCTCGACCGGCAAGACGGGCAGAGATGAGCGTGTTGTGCCTGCGGATCTGTCAGGCCGCTCTCGTCTCTGTGAACGTGCCGATGATCCAGGACATCCTCGCCGGCCGCGACTGCCGGTCGAACCGACCGTCGAGGACGAACGCGGCCCGACCCCGCTGTTCTGGTCGCACATGGCCCCGTAGGGAGAGGTCGAACCGAACATGAACAGCCGCCTGTCACTCTGCCGATAAGGCTTGCGGTGTGCCGATCCCCTGAACCCCTGACGAATGAGGGGGATCGGCATCTTGCGGAAGCTCCAACCGCGATCTAGAGGCCTTGAAAGGTCTGGTCGGCGATCATCGAGGAGCCGTTCAGCGTGAATGATGTCTCGAACGGGCGAGCATCCGGAGCTCCGTCCAGCAGGAGATTGCCAGTCACCCGTAGAAGCGTAGAGGCCTCGGTGTCTGACTGGACATCGATCGCGTCGACGTTGTACCCAGCCTGCGGGAGACGGACGAGCTGCTCGAAGATCGCCGTCGGGCCGACATACAAAGTGCTCCCGACTGTGAGCTGCGCATCCTCGGCATACCAAAGCTCCAGTGCGCTCTGCCGGGCCGTGAGCTGCGCGAAGTAGAGGGTGGTGAAAGCCTCGGCATTCTCTTGGGTGAAGTATCTCTTGACGGTGTCGTCGACCATGACAGTCCTCCTGATCAATTCCAGGAAGTGATTCGCGGAAATGTCGGGCCGGTTCTCCGCCGTTGTCACCAGCGTCGCCACCAGGGCGTGCAGGTCCTGCATCGCAACAACCTGAGCAGCCAGACAATCGCGATGCGCGGCCAACACCCGCGCCACTGTCACGGTGCCCGCGAGCACGTTCGCGATCTGGTCCAATCCCAGACCCAGCTGACGCAATGCCAAAACCTGATACAGGCGCGCGACATCGGCTTCGGTGTAGAGCCGGTGACCGGTATTGGTGCGCCCGGCCGGGCGCACCAACCCGATCCGGTCGTAGTGATGCAACGTCCGAACCGTCAATCCGGCCTCGGTCGCGAGCTCACCGACCTTCCACACCTGCTCGATTCCCGGCTCGTCCATCCGCTTCCATCTCACTCCCACCGACGCACCTTGCGCTGGTACCGCCGACGCTAGGACCTGACGTTACGTCAGGAGCAAGCCAACACTTCCTGCTGAATCCCGCGACAGCAGCACTAGTAGCCACGTCCTCCACCCAGTACTTCCGGCATATGGAAGGGCGCTCGAGGGCCCTGGGTGGCGGCGTGGCGACCATCGCCCGCCGATGCGGATTCGGCTCAGAGGAACACAGGTCGAAGCGGCGTTGCGATAGTTCCCGAGCGCCTTCGATCCAGGACGCTCCGCCCGCGACCGACAGCAGACTGACCAGAACCGGAAAAACAAACCTCGCGCTTTCGAGCGCGGCCCCGTCCGCGCACCGGGCCCTTCCCGTGCGGCCCGCGCGCCACAGGGGGTGGCCGACTCATCCCTGGGGTGGCTACTTCCGGGCGCGCCGGGCCGGAATCATCAAGTCCCACAGGCACAACACCTCTCGAACAGGAACCACATCATGGGGATCACCCGCAACCGCTTCCGCACCTTCGCCGTCGCGACCGCCGTCACCGCCACCGCGCTCGGCGCAACCGTGCTGGGCGGAACCACCGCCACCGCCGACCCGAGTGCCGAGGGTTCCTTCCTCGAGGAGATCAGCATCAACAACGCCACCCTGCCCGGTAAGAAGGCCGAGGAGATGGTCGCCGCCGGGTACGCGACCTGCGATCACCTGCGCGGCGGCACCACGGTACTCGACGAGATCTCCGCGGTCGAGACCACCTACCAGTTCCACCAGGGCGTGCTCTTCGTCAGCGCCGCCACCACCAACCTGTGCCCCGGGTTCGCCGGCTAGCGGGGCTGCACAGCCCAAACCTTTGGGCCGCTACGGATAGTTCTCAGGATCGGGCGCGATAGCGCGTCTTCGATCACAATCGGGCAATGTTCGGGTGGGCGAGAGGTTGCCGTTTAGTGACGGCGGCGCCGCCCGTCGGTCGCTTCGATCTCGTCGCTCGGTGGCGACACGGCGTCGGCGCGGTGAGCCGCCCCCAGCTCGATGAACCCTGTTCGGCTGGTCGTGACCCGTCCCTGGGATGAAGCTGCATTGTGTTGATAGCGGTAGGCTCGCCAAAGTGATTTTCAGGGCGGGGATTCTGCTGGCGACACTGCTACTGCCGATGACGTTGCTGAGCGGATGCGGGCGTGAGGTCGCCGGTGCCGCGCTCCCGCGAATCGCCGACAATGGCCCATCGAGTTACCGGCGGGTGTTGAGCGCCGAAGAGCAAGCGCGTTTGGCGGTGTCGGACCGGGTCCGGGAACTGGATGCCTGTGGTTTCGTCAATCAGGCCGCGATCACGACGCTCGGTGCGCCGGTCTACTTCGGGCAGGGCCAGGATTTCGACAGCTGCATTCTGCGGTTCAGACCCAGTATCGGCCCCAACGGAATCTACCAAGTCGAGATCAACACCGGTCAGCACGACAATCAGACCGCAGCGACCATGATCGACGGGGTGGGCGTGCGTCTTCGCCCGGCTGACGGCTGCATGGCCACGGTCCCTTACCACGTACGGGACTTCATGTTCTGGGTCAAAGGACGAGAGAACTCTGATACGTGCACGGAGGCAATGGCATTCGTGCGTGCCGCGCTGCCGATGCTGAACAGCACACCGCTTCGCGCGCATTCCCAGCGTGTGCTCGATACACCCCTGGCTCGGCTGGACCCGTGCGCGGCCCTGTCGGTCATCGGCAAGAACCGGCCGCGGCTGCGTGTCGAGACCAATATGCGTCCGTATTACTGCAGTTTCACCCTCGACGGTGACGACGAGACGACCACCCAGAAGATCGCCTACACACAGAAGACGCTCGAGATGCTCGAGTGGGCCCGCAAAGACGGCAAGGTCCACGACGTGGGTGGCGGGCAACTGCAGATCAACCGTGGATACAAAGACAGCCCCACCGGGCACTGCTCAGCGGATCTTTACCCGAACACGGTTTCTTCGCACACCCGCAACTTCACCGACGACATCAGCAGCAGCGGCCCCGAGCGATGGGTGGACGTCGTGGACATATCCACGATGGCAGGATGCGCTGCACTGCAGCGAACCGCAGCAGCGATCCTCGAGTTCTACGGCAAGTAGACCGGCGAACCCGCACCGAGCCCCCAGCAAAGGCGCCCACTGCTGCGCGGCCTCCCACGCTGCGTGCAGCACACCGCCACGACGCCAATCACCGTCTTCGCCGGTGGCGGTGATCGGGGTCCCGGATTGCCGAAAAATCAACGGATATGGCGTAGTCCCTGGTCGGTGACGGTGATCGGTTCCGGACCCAAGCAGCGAGGTCAGATCGCGATGGATGCCGCGTACGAGGTCTTCAGCCCAGAGCTGGATCCCCGACCCGGCATGAGGTCAGCGATCCAGCCTGCGCCGGAGCAGGACCCGATCTTCGCCCGGTCCGTTGTGTTCGGCGCGGGCGGTGACCGCAACGGGCCGGGCGCCGGGTGGAAGGCGATCGAGCCCTCGTTCACCGGCGAGGTGATCGCATCCAGGGTGCTCCGCCCTGCCGCTCCGGCCTGTTCGGAGAAGCACTGGTAGAGCGTGCGTGCCAGTCCGGTGCCGCAGCACTCCGGCGCCCACCCCGACGGCGTGGATGTAGGCGGCGTCCGGGGGCACGGGCGAGAAGAAGCCGACCAGGAACCCGGCCGGCCCGCCCCGCTCGGCTCCATCTCATCCGTCGGTGTCGAGGTCACGTCGCATTGTGCGCGAACCGTCTGGGCGACGGTTCGGGCAGCGAAGTCCAGTCGACCGGGGGAAGGTTGCGATGGCGTTCGTCACCTGACCTCGATCACCATCGCACCACGCCACTATTGACGTCCCTACTCGGCGGGGGTGTCCGCTACGGCTTCGGGCCGAGAGTCGTTGCGCGGCAGCCGAGTCCGAGTTTCGTCGGATCCGGGATCAGCGCGCGGAGGTCGCGACGAAGTGGTCGCGGTTCTCGTGGAGGTACTCGGCGAAGCTCTGCGGCTTGCGGCCGATGGCCTCGGTGAGCGCGGTGGTATCGATGGGCGGGAGGGCGGGGAACCGGGAGAATCCGGCCCCGATGGTCGAGATGTGCTGTGCCATGCCGATATTGATCGCGGGGTCGTGATGCGCGAGCTCTTCGAGTTCGCGCTGCCACCGCTCGGCGGGGATGTGGCCGAACCGGACCGGTGTGCCGGTCTCGGCACTGATGAGCGTGGCGATATCGGCATGGCTGTGCACGGCGACCCCCTGCGGGTAGTGCGTGCTGCCGCGGGGGTAGCGGTCGAGGTCGGTCAGCGCGGTCACCGCCAGGTCGGCGGCGTCTCGGCCGCTGATCCACGGCACCACGCCCGCACCGAAGCTGTTGGCGAAAGCGCCAGTGCGGCGGATGGCTTCGGCGTGCAGCAGTGTGATGTTCTCGTAGAACAGTGCCGCGAAGCGCAGGACCGTCGGCTCGAGTCCCGCCCAGCTCAGCACCTCCTCGGCAGCCCACTGCGCGCGGCCGAGCCCGCTGGGGTTGTCGGCGGCGGCGACCGCCATGGACATCACCACCAGCCGTGGCGCGGTTCCGGCCCGGCGGAGGGCGGCCGCGAGATTCGTGGCGGCCTGCACGATGCCGGGGGCGACGGGGTAGGTGAAGTACACCGTGTCCGCGTCCCGCACCGCCGCGTCGAGGGTCCGCAGGTCGTGCAGATCACCCACGGCGATCTCGGCACCGAGATCGCGAAAATGTTGTGCGCGTTCGTCATCGGTGCGCACCAGCACCCGGACGCTGTGCTGCTGCTCGCGCAGGCGTCGCACGACGTGCGAGCCGGTGCCGCCGTGGCGCCCGCCCGCGCCGATCACGAGTGTGGTCCGGGGGCTGCCGGGGGAGGAGGGGGTCACGGGTGCGCCTTTCGATGGTTCACGGGAGCGGCCGGGATCCGGCCGTGGCGCTCACCGTAGCTCGAGTGACTACTATGATGAAAGTTACTCGGGGGTGTGTGAAAGGATCTGCGGGTGCGACGGACGAGTTTCGAGGCGCTGGGATGCCCGATCGCGGGCGCGCTGGAGTACGTGGGCGACTGGTGGACGCTGCTGATCGTGCGTGACGCGCTCGACGGCTTCACCCGGTTCGACGAGTTCGAGCGCAATCTCGGCATCGCCCCGGCCATGCTCACCAAGCGGCTGCGCACCCTGGTCGAGTCCGGGCTGCTCGAGCGGCGCCGCTACCGCCAGTCCCCGCCTCGCTACGAGTACATCATCACCGACAAGGGCCGCGACCTGTCTCCGGTGCTGGTCGCGCTGTACGCCTGGGGCCGCAAGCACGCGGGAACCGGCGAGCCCAGTGTGGTGCTGACCGATCAGGAGACGGGTGCCGAGATCGTGCCCGGCCTCGTCGACCGGGACAGCGGGCGCCCCCTCTCCGAGGTGAAGCTGGCCTTCCTCGCCGGCCCCGGGGCCGACCCGCCGATGCGGGAACGGCTCGACCCCGAACTGCGGGCGGCGCGCCGCCACCGCTAGCTGAGTTTCCGGCAACCAGTCATACCAGGAAATCTCACAGCGATCCGGGACGACCTCCTGATCGCTCACGGCTTCGTGGGCCACTCGGGATCTGAGCAGGCACTACGGGAACCTCGTTGCATTTTCGGCGATTACGAGACCCTGCCAGTCCGGAACCCCTGATCGGGTCAGCGTGTCGTAGCCGACCAGGCGGCGCGACAGCCGGACCGTCCAGTGGAGGCTTGCAGCAGCGATGGTGGGAAGCGTCGGCCTGCGCACGGCTGCATGCGGATGCTGGGTCAGTTCTGGTATGCCTTGACTGCAGCGAGGGCGAGGTTGCGGGTTTGGGTGCAGCCAGGCCCACTGACCTTCACCGCCTCGATGCGGTCTTCGGGTGTACCGTCCCAGCCTCGGGTCGGGAACGGCTGACCGACCCCGACGTAGGCGCGGATGCTGCAATGGTCACCGGTGCCGCTTTCCTCGACCGAGTCCACGCCGGCCAGCAGCAGTTTGCGTGCCTGCGCAGGCACATAGGTCGCTTGCGATTTCGCGACAGTAAACACCGAGATGGAGAACCTGTTGCTGTCGCTGCTGGTGTAGTCGCCCAGCCATGCATCGCAGTCGTAGGGGGAGAACGCGCGCAGGTAGAACTTCTGCGTCGCGTCGAAGCCCGTGTCCAAGGCGGCGCAGGGATCTTTCGTGGCGCCTTTGGTTTTCGGCATCCTGGTCGAGTTCACGCGTAAGGGGTTGTGTTCGAGCAGCGGAGCTGACGCGGTCACGATCGCCCGCAGTGGGGTGCACGGGTCGACGCCGGCCCGTGCGGTGGCCGAATAGTGGAACGCGCGGCGCTGGTTGTATTGCAGTGCGATGAAGCAGGTGTCGTCCATGCGCAGCGCCGACGCACGCCGGTTGCCGACGCGGAACTGGTCACCGCTGAAATCCGGCAGTACCGACAGGGACACGCCGACGGTGGTGACGCCCTGGGTGAGGGCGGCGCGATCCAGCCGGACCACACATTCGTCGAGTTCTTGCCCGATTCCGAAGTACAACGAGGGACCCAGTGCGTTGACGGAAGATTCGTCGAGCATGCCGCACGGGTCGAGCAGGCGAGCTTCATCGCGTTCGACGAGGTCGTCGACCGAGGTGCCGCCCGTGAGCTTGTCGCGGTAATGCATCCCCAGCGGTGTGGCAGCGCCGTCGCCGCTCGCCGTACAGCCAGACAATGCGAGCACGGCCAACGCGAGACACATCAAGGGCGTCGAGGGGATTCTCATCCGTTGGCTCCGAACAGTTTCAGTGCCGCGGGGGTCACCGCATCGGTGACTCGGCATGGTCCCAGCAACGTCACTATCGGCTGCCAGCGTGCGGCATTTTTCGTCGACGCTGTGGCCGGGGCTCCTGGGCGGTAGGTGTCGACCACCGGGCCCGCTGCAAACCACACCGAGCAACGCGGCTCGCCGACAGCGATGTTGCGGTCGATCAGCACCGGTTTGCCGTCGACCTGCACGGCCACGAACGTAGAGAACGGTTTCATCGCGGTGTCGGCGGAAACCATTTTGAACCCGGCGCTGACCATGTCGGTGAAGTACTGGCTTTCCCCGGGCTTTCGCAGCTGGAAGCGGCACTCATACGGTTCGGTCTCGGCCTCGAGCTTCTCCACGATAAGCCCCGCGGGCAGGTGTTGCATCAACTCGCACGGGCTGCGGCGGGTCAACGGCACATCGACTTGGGCATTGGTGCGGCGGGGGATCTTGTTGTCCCGGAACGCGGTCACGATGTTGGTGACAGTTTCCTCGACCAGTTGGCAGCCCAGCGTGTCGGGGGTGAATCCCGCCGAGCTGACTGTCACATACGCAACGGTCGGCACTTCGACGATGTCGGGCGCCGCCGCACCGCCGGTAGGCCGGACCGGGAAGCGCATCGGCACCTTGTAGGCGCAGTTGCCGTAGGAGTTGCGGACGCCGTCGACGGTGACCGTTTCGCCCGCGATCTGCTTGTTGACCTCATCATCGGTCGGCGGGTAGCTGGCCATGTCGATTGTCACGCGCGAGGGGACCTGTTTGCGATTGAACTGCAATACCCCGACCTCGCAGGTGCTGATCCTCGCGTCCGGTCCCAGCGTGGAGATCTGCCCGTAACCAGCGGATATCCTGTCCTGATCGAAGAATCCGCACGGATCCACCGACCGGATCTGCTCTGCGAGGTCGAGCTTCTGCCGATCCCCCGCCGGCACCCGCACTCCGAATGTCGGGGCAGCATCCGCCGGTTGTGGTCCCGGTGTTCCCGCAACCTGTTGCGAACACGCTGTCACGGCCAGAGCAAATACTATTGGCGCGCAACGCCACACGAACTTCATCCCGCCTCTTCCTCTACCCGGGCCACGACACAGCCGGGCATACATCCACAACACGTTCAGACCCCAAGGGCCAGAGAGTGGAACGCGCGACTGTGCCCCACCAGCGGTGAGTCACACCCTCCGGTGTAGCCCCGCCCCGGGTGAACACCCTCGCCGCTTCCCCGCACCCGACATCCTGTCACAACACACCCATGCGCCCCCGCAGCGACGCGACACCTCGCATCGGAGGACGTCGACGAACACGAGCCACGAGTACGGGGGATAGCGGCGGGTCTGCGACGCTTGCCCTTCGCCGCAGGTCAGCGCCGATAGGACGCCGGTTTCCACCGCGAACCGCGGCCACGTGGTCGCGTTGAATTCATCTGATGCAACTGAGCATTAATGCAGAGCGCATCGTGTGAGCCGCTGGTTTCGCAGGTGCCGGTCGGTGTGTCATAGAAGCGAGCCCCTCGTAATTGCACTCTCGGGTGTGGGGTTCGCATCGGGAACACATTCGCCACCCCAGTCCCCTGCGGGTGTGTTCCCCGGATAGCCGCGCATCGAATTCCTAAGGAGACGATGTGGTGACCGCCGATCTGTCACCGAACGCGAATGGACAACTGATTCGCGCGCCGCGCCACGGCCGAACCTGGCGGTCGCGTTGAGTGAACCTGTCGACGAGATCAGCCGGTCATTCGGCGGGATCATCAACGGAGTCAACTTCGCCCAGAGGGTCGCCGAGCTCGTGCGGGGGTTGAACGCCGACGCCCGCTCCGCGCTGGAAAGCCAGTTACGGATTATGCGAGATTCCGAACTCCACGCATCCAGGATGGGCAGCATCGCTGCCGAAGACGGTCGCAGTCAGGATCGTCACGATATCGCGATGCGCCAGCGGCAACGTGAGATCGACATCGCGAATGAGGATGTTGCACGCCGCAACCTCGACAGCGCCCAGCGAAATGCGCGCGAGGAACGCGAAACCGCGGCCAGGGGAGGTAGCACAGACCTGCAGAACCAAGTGCGAGTCGCCGAGTTCGGCCTGAAGTACAGCGACAGCGCCGCAGAGAACACTCGCCGCGACACAGCGACGAAAGCCCAAATCGGTGCCTCCAAGGCGCGAAAAGCAGCCGCGGACACCGAAACGCAGATCAAGCGGGAAGACCAGACCAGACGTAAGCAGCGAGAAAGCAACGCGGAGGAACGAGAAGGCCAGTTACACGACAAGAAGATCGAAGCCTACGACAAGCGCGAAACCCGGGCAGACGAACTTCATACTCTGCAAAAGGCGTCCATCCAGCAGCAAATGTACCTCCGTGAGCGCGCCGCAGAACTCACTCAGAAACTGACCGGCAACCAGCAGCGTTCCGATCATGCGATGGCCGCCGCGGGTCGGTTCGCTGCCGCGATGAGCACAGCCGATCCCGCCGCTGCCGACGCCTTCAGCGAGCGTTTCCGCGGCGACACCGGTCGCGATCCCAGCGAATTCGACTCCGCACTGCGCGATCTGAGTGACTTCGGCCCGGATTCTGTCGAGGCGCTGGTGAACATCCTCAAGGACGCGCAGGCCCCGGACGCGGACCCGGCCACCGTTGCCGCGGCCCGATACCTGACGAACCTGCTCGCCGCGGACGCAAGCCCCGAATCCGACACCGGAGGACCGATCGGCGACGCCGTCGCCGCAGCGAACGCCGTCGCAGACCCCGTCGCGCAGGCGGATGTCGATGCCGGTCACGGTCCGCAGGCCAGCGCACCAGACAAGGTCGCCGCCAGCGAGGTCGGGCCATGACTGACCGCATCTCTGTGAGCGCAATGCACGCACCTGTCGCACTGCCGGGGGAGACCACGCCACCGCCGCGGACGACCTGCTGGTGGTTCCCGCGTCCCGGCAGGTGCTGGGCGAGCGGCGTCGGCGCAATCAGACGATACGAGGATGCTCGATGACCGAGAACGGCGATGAGCGCAGGCGCCCCACATTGATCGGTCCGCCAGCGGCGGGGCGACACCAACGGTTGGGATATTTGCTGGCGGTCGTAGCGCTGCACCGCGCCCGAGCTGTGTCTGCCCGCCAGCGCGAGTCCCAGGGCACCAAGACCCACCGCGACCGCTTGGGTGACAGCGTCGAGCACCGGCTGGGTGCCGTCGACCTCGCTGGGTCACCAGAGACTCTCACTGCCGCGTTGACCGAGGCAGTGGTGTCGAGCGAGCACTCCACGCTCGCTCGACAGCGGCTGGCACGGCTGGTGGCGCACTACCGCCACACCTACGGGGTGCTGATCGACGCCGAGGCAGCCACAGTCGCCGTCGACCCCGGCTTCGACGCCCTCGGCGCTCAACAGCGCCGCGAAGCCATCCTGCGCGCGCGACAAGCTCGGATGGCCAGACACGCCGCGGCCACGCTCATCTCCGCGGCGGGCTTACCCGCCCGAGACGAGGCACGAGCCTTGCGGGCGGTGTCCGACCCTCGCGGCGGCGAGGGCAACGTCCGGCTGGATGCCGCGCTTACCGCGGCGGGGATCGGCGAATCCGATCGCCGCAGAGTGGTGTTCGTGCTCGCCTACCTGCTCGGCGACACCGCGGAGCTGGATCTGCTGACCGACGCACCGGTGATGGTCGATGCCCGCGCGGAATTGACCGGGATGCTGCGGCGGGAGATGGAAGAAGCCCGCGCACCGCGCCGTAGCGACTTCCTCGGCCCCGAAGAATATGTGACCGGTCCCTGGTTCGAGGCAGCAGCGCTGTCTTTGTCGGAGCCGGACAGGCGATTCGCCCGCCAGCTGCACATGGCGGTGGCCTACGGGTCCCGGATGCCGCAGCTTGCCTGGCCGCGCCAAGCCCACCGCGCGGAACTCGAGCGACTGGTGTGGAACTACACCGCAGCAACGCGCGATGTCCACCAGGCCGCCGAGCGCCTGGCGCTCGACCCCGAAGCGTTCACCGACCGCGTCCTCGACCAGGTCCATCACCTTCTTCGGGACGTGCACGCCACTCGCACCGCGATCGTCGAGCAGATCGATCACGGCGAAGGATTGCTGGGCATCGAACGCGCCCGGGTGCGTCAGGTCCTCGATCAGTTCGCTACCGGCGCGGCGGAAATGCCGGCGTTGCTGTTTGTCAGTGAACGGCACAAGCAGGCCCGAGATATGGCCCGGTATTCCCGCCAAGTGCACGACTTGGCTGACCGCGCCGCAAGGGTGATCGAACAGGCCCTCGACCAGGCGGGGGTCGCAGTGGTGCAGAGGGATACCGCCGACGAGGTGGTGGGCGCGATCAGCGACATCGTCTGCTCGTCGGTGCAGGACCACATCTACGAGCTCGCGCAAGGACGAGAGGCCTATGACGATGACACACGCGGACGGATCAGTTTCACCACCGCAGTGCACACACTTGACCGAGCGTTGTCCGGCGCCGGGATCGATGAGCAGCAACGCAGCCAGCTGCGCGCCAGCCTTGATGAACTCGCCTGTTCCGCCGAAGCGTTGAGCGCGCCGTTTCTGCAGCGGCGCGAGGCCTGGCACGACCGCGTCGCCGACCTGACCTCGGCTGCCGAAACCGAATCGCTCCCGCACACCGCCGCCCCGCTCATGCGCGCACTGTTCATCGAGACAACCCCACCGCAACAAACGGCGCCGAGCACCGGGACCGCTATCGACGCCGTTCTCCCGCCTGGAGTTCAGCGCACCTCCGCAGCGAACCCCGCCGATAGCCAATTCCCCGCACCGGCCGCGGCCGAGAGGGGAGCCTCGGCCGACCTCTAGACACCAGCACCCCCCAGGCGGCCGAGGCAAGCAGCGCGCAGGCCCGCGCAGCTGTCGACAGCGCCCGCGTACAAGCACGCCTCTGGAAGGAGACAGCCCCGAATGGACATGCCGCCCCCGCGCAACGTCGATGTTCCGTGCGCGAACCACCAGCGCGGCTGCCACCGCCTGCGGGCGACCCCGGTCGCTGCCTCGGCGCCACCCCAGACCGCGCGGCGGCGGCCCTGCCCGGCCCGCATGACCTGTCTTGCCGACGGGCAGGCCGGGGCGCAGGCCACCTGGATCGCGGCGGTGTGATCGTGGGTGGCGGGCAGCGGCGGAGCAGGCGATGAGTCGACCACCCTCGACGGTGCGTGCCGGGGACATCCCTGCCGAGCAGGCAGCGCTGCTGCGCACGATCCAGCAACTGGCCGCCCGCACCGCCCGCCTGCGCCAACGCATGCTCAGCGCGGACGCGGACGTAACGACGGTCAGCGAAATGCTCACGCACATCGAGGGATTCACCCAACAGCGCAAACGCGCCGAAACCAGTGCCGACAGCATCGGTGTACCCGCCCAATGGATCAAACGAGCCCACGAATGGGGCCGAGCCGGCCAGGAATGGAGCGACGAGCAACGATTCCCCAAGCCGGCCCGACCGCGCGGCCGCCGGGTAAGGAGCCGCCTCACCGACGACACCCGCCAGTTGAACGACATGGCCGTCATCGCCGCCGTGCGCACGCATCGCCTCACCATCGCCGGCATCGAGCGGGAGCCAACCCCCACGGCAGCACGCCAGTTCCGCGCCAACATGCAGGCCCTGTGGGCTTGCGCTGCCCGCGCGGCGGATGCACTCCGACTGACGCGGCAGGAACCCGGCAGTCCGTGGGAACTCACCGACGCCGACTTGCGGCAGCTCGTCAGCCGTTATGCCGACGTCCCGCTCTCGAGCCTCGATGAGGCATGGCGCCGTTACGCCGCACCACATATCGCTGAGAAAGCACACAATTCGCTCACCGAGTTGCGCCGAACCTTGCACACCACCGCGGTGCCTTCCTCCGCGGTCGACTGGGAGGAGCCGCCGCGGCCGGATGCGCTGATCGCTCGGGCGCAAGACGCATTGCACACCCTGCTGCGTGACCGGCTGTTCGACGATCCCCCTCGCACGCGCCGAGCGCGCGGCGTCGTCGCGCCGGTCGGGTCCGCGATCACCGACATCATGCCGGCCAAAGGCAACCGGGCCTGGTACGCCGCACCCCACCTCGACAGCCGACCTGCCTCGGCAGCCGAACCCCCGCGCGACGTCGGAGTCGACCGATGAACCGCCGACCCCATGAATGCCCCCGCCAGCCAGAACGAGTCGAGGAATATCAGTGAGCGTCCGACCAGCGAGCCGAGCACGAACCCACCCACCACGACCTGACGGCGATCTCGCCCACAGCCAGTCGATAGCACCCACGCCACCAACGAGCACCGCGAACCCGCCTTCTTCCCGAACCGCTCGGAGTCTCGCCTTCGAGATCAGCTGCGCCACAACAGCTACCTGTCATCCAGGCGGCACCGCAGCCGACGGCTCCGCAGCGCATCGATGGTCCTCGACATTGCCGCCAGCAGGCGCGATAACCACGACCTTCGACACCCCCGACGTACCGAGCTGGATACGCGAGACCGAGAAATGACCGACCCCTCTACATCCGCGACCCCCGGCGTCGATCGCTTCGCCCAGTATCGGCTCGTGCCGACAGATGTGCAGGAAGCGCCGATCGAGCACGACTACTCAGCAGACTTCGCGCGAGACGAACTGCACGCCAAACATCTGCGGGGACTGCAGAATTTGGCCGCCCAAGCCCGCGAAGCACGTACCTATTCCGACACCGTGCGAGCACAGCATGCCGGCCCGCCGTCCACACCGCTGGCGGCGGCGCTGGAAAGGGCACTGCGCGCGGCCACCCGTGATGCGAGCGCTGACGGTGTGGCGGCGGAGGGGATCGAACGCGCTATCGCGCTGGGCCGCACTGGAGTGCATTGGCATCAGCAGCCCGCGGATCCCACGTTAGGGCGCTTCGAGAAGATGCGCGCCGCACTCTCCGCCGCCGAAACCGAGACCCAAGCGATGCGAGCACAACTCGAGCGCGTGCCGGCATTCGTCGCCGATGCCTGGAGGCGCACAGTAGCCGAAGACCTGGCGCACCGGTTTGCGACCAGCATGCCCGAACTCCAGGCATCCCGTGCGAAAGGCATCGACGCCACCCAGTCAGCCGAGCACGGTTCCTCCCACCCGCAGAACCCGATCGGCAGCGCGGTCACCGACGCGATGCTCGCAGGCCGCGGCCCCGCGGCCTGGGCGAATGAGTCCTCACCCGCCGACCGGGGCACCGGTAGCGGCATCAGCAGCCAAGGAGCAGAAATATGAGCCACACACTGCCGCACGCGGCCGCGCATCGATCAGCGCAAAGCCGTCGCCTGTGGGGAAGGAGGCGGCGATGAGCCCGACGCGGGAATCGCGGCGACGCACCACCGCGGGCATAGGAGAAGAACTCAGCGCGCTGCTGCTATTGCTGGCAGTCGTCGCGGCCGGTGTGCTGCTGTGGGGCGCGTTGAGTTTGGGCAGCGCCGCGGCGGGGTTGCCGATCCGGTGGAACCCGACAGCGGCGCTGCTCGAGGTAGCCGTGGGTGACCGCGCGTGGCCGTGGCAGTCCACAGTGATCGCTGTCGTGTTCGTGTTCGTGCTCGCGGTCGCGGGCGCGGCAGCCCTGTGGATGCTGCGGCGCCGGGATGACCGGTTGGAGATCGACTCCGCCGCGCGCACGATGCAGCGACCCAGGCAGTTGAGCCTGGCCACGCTGCGCGCGAACGCCGAAGCCGCGCAACGTCTGCTCAAAGACGCACCGCAACAGGTGCGGGCATGTCCGGGTCCGCCGCTGGGGTTCACCGTCGCCGGTGATCTCGCACTGCATGTCCCGGCGGAGATGTGTGTGTTCATCGAGGCCGGTGCTCGCACCGGCAAAACCATGGCCTGGGCGATTCCGGCCATGATGTCGGCGTGGGGGCCGGTGCTGGCCACGTCCAACCGGCCAGACCTCTACCGCCACACCGTCGGGGGCCGCCGCCAGCACGGGCGAGAATGGCTGCTGGATCCTCAAGGGGTCACCGGCAGTGTGCAGGTCGGGTTCTGGGTGAACCTGCTGCGGCAGGTGACGACGTTGGCGGCCGCCCGCAAGCTTGCCTCGTTCTTCGTCTCGGCATCCAAAGAAAAGGACGCTCGCGTCGACAGCTATTTCGATGGCGGCGCGCAAGACCTGCTGGCGTGCTATCTGCTGGCCGCGGCCTGCGCCGGTGGCGATCTCCTGCATGTCGCCGAATGGCTCGGCCACGACCAGGACACCACCCCGGCGCTGATCCTGAAAAAGACGCGCAAACTGCGCCCCGCGCAACGGATCTTGGAGTATCAAGCGCTGTACTCGCGGCAGCGTGACGGCCTGTTCGACATGGCGCGCCGATTCTTGAACGTCCTGTCCGATGAGGTGTACGCGCAGATGGTGTGCCCACCGATCCGGCGCAGGATCACCGTCCACGAACGCGGCGACAACGACATCGACATCGAACTCGGGCTCGACGTCAACAGTCCCCGGCATGATCTGCCCGAGTTCGACCCCCGCGAGTTCGTCACCAGCAACGACACCCTCTACGCGTTGAGCATCGAAGGCCCCGACTCGGCGGCGCCGTTGACCGCCGCTCTGGTCGGGCAACTGCTCGAATCGGCGTTCACCGCCGCGCGGGCCCGCGCCGACGGGCGGTTGGCGGTGCCGCTGCTGGCGGTGCTCGATGAGGCCGCCAACTGTTGCCCCATCTCGCTGCTACCCAGCTACTACACGTATGCGGGCGGTCACGGCGTCATCCTCATGACGTTTTTGCAGGTCCTCGAACAAGGCAAAGACCTGTGGGGAGAAAACGGGTTGAAAACCATGCGAGCCCAGGCGATCGAGGTCTACGGCGGCGGTATCAGCGACACGGAGTTCCTCCAGCAACTGTCCACCGTCACCGACGAGCACGATGTCGCCGACCGCTCCCACAGCGTCGGCCCCGGCGGCTCCAACCGCACGCTGACCTGGCGGGCCGAACCGATCCTCAACGTCGCCGCGCTCGCGGCACTGCCCAAGCAGCGGGCGCTGGTGCGGCTGCCCGGCCACCGACCGATCCTGGTCCGCAAACCCTGGTGGCAACAAGGTGAACACGCTGCGCTGATCACCGCCTCCCTGGCCATGTTCGACGAAACACCGAAACACCCAGTCACCCTCGACCCCGACGACGAGGACGAGGACGAGGACGAACTGTGACCGGCAAGAAACGCAGCACCACAGCCCCACCACCCCCGCCGCAGCGGTTTCCGGACTTCGTCACCTTCGCCGAATCCTGGCTGCTGCCACTGCAAACCGTGCGGCTGGCCGAAGCCAACCGCGAAGGCACCTACACCTGGTGCACCAAATGGTGGGCACACCGCGCCGTCGCCGTCCGCATCGCCCACCTGCATACGGCGTTCGAAACCTTCCGCGCACGCGAAGACGCCGCCGCGGTCAGCACCTATCTGCTGGGGCATGTCGACCGGCACTTCCACATCATCTTCGATGCCGCCAACGGACCCCTGCATCGCTGCACCCGCGCCAAACACGTCGCCGTGCCGTCCCTGCCGTTCGACCCCGTCCCCCCGGGATGGTTCGGTCCCGCCGTCGCCGCCCCGCCGACCGGCGACGGCGGAGAAGACGAGCCGCCGCCGCTGCGGTTTCCCACCTTCGTGGAGTTCACCGAGCAATGGCTGTTGCCGGTGACCTCGGTGCGGCTGATCGGGCAGGGCCGCGAAGGCATGTACACCTGGTGCCGACAGTGGTGGCGCCACCGCACCGTCGCAGTACGGTTCGCTGCATTGCACGCGATCTTCGAAGCCGCGCGCCGCAGCGAAGACCGCAGCCAGATGAGCAGCCTTTTCGTCGGCCACATCGACCCCCACATGCGGCTGATACTCGACGCCGCCAACGGGCCCTTGCACCGCTGCACACCCGAGCATCACACCGACAGCCCCGGACTACCGTCCGCCGACGTCCCGCACGACTGGTTCGCTCCGGTTGGCTCCATCGCCGCCGTCGAGGACGCAGGATTCGGACCAGACTTCCGTTTCCTCAACGACTTCCGAATCTCGTGACCGGGCCTGCCGTCACCGATGGCCTGCCCTGCAAGCGTGGGCCAACGGTGATCGCTCAGACCGGACCGCGCCTGCCCAAGGCACGTGCCACGAACTCAGCTTTACCTTCTGAATACGCTTCACGATCGTGACTACTGCGCGCCGCCAGTCGATATTTCAGGTCCGCGTATCTCTGCGCGAGACCGTCGTCGGCCCGCAGCGCGTCGCGAAACCGGAGCTGCTCGCCCCAGCGGGGTTCTCCGGCCTGGATCAGGTGCAAGTGGGCTTCCCTGCGTCGCCCGGCAGCGTCCGGTTTGACGAAAAAGCGGCGCCAGGGCCGTTGGTCGAGTACCGGAGGCACATAACTCCAGCCCGCGGCAGCGAGGCGCTCTGATGCCTCCTCGATGACAATGTCCAGATCAGAGACGGACGCCATCACATCAATGATCGGCTTCGCAGCCAGACCTGGAACAGCTGTCGACCCGACGTGCTCAACTCCCTCGACCAACCACGGCGCCAGCAGGTCCACCAGCTGCTCGCACTCCACCTTTGCCCGGGCAGGCCAGCGGGCGTCATACGGGCACACCTGCACCACTTCATAAGCCCACGCCGGCGGCTCCTCAACCACCGCGCCACACTACCGCCCAGCATGTGACGTGCGTGGGTGGCGGCGGCCGGTCAATGCGGGGTTGTCGGTAATCGACGTCGATTTGCTGTCTGAGCGCGTCTAGTGCGGCCGCGAGGTGCGGGGTGTCGCTGGTCGCGAAGATGAGTTGCGTCCGTGCGGCGGCGATCTGCCGTCCCACGCGGAGCAGTTGTTTGCTCAGCTCATCGGCGGTAGCCGCGGCTGACGCGGTAGCGGGACAGCCGCCCGGGTGCACGCACGCGTTCAGCCGGTGCGGCGCAGGATGGCCTGCGGTGCTCATGCGTCGAACGTTGGTCGGCGGGCAGCCGGGCTGTGCCGCCACGCATCCGTCGCCATCACACTCGGTTAGTCCGTCGGCTTCGCGTTCACGAGGTGGATCAGTGCGGCGCCGACCCTGTCGTGCACGTGGAAGATCTCTTCATAGCCGAGTTCGAGCATGCCGACTTCGCGGCCGTCGATCCAGTTGATGGAGGCGGGTACCCAGCCGGTGCCGTAGGCGCCGTAGACGTGGCAGGAGCCGCCTACGAGCCGGATCCAGCCGTTGGAGTAGGTGTCCCACCAGCTGGGGTTGAGAATGGCACGAATGGGCGCTTTCGGCTGCTGTTCCCGATATAGGGGGTGGTCGATAATCTGATCCAGCGCGGCCAGCAGCCCGAGGGCTTGGGCCGGGCGGACAGCGAATCCGGAATGGCCCACGCCACCGTCGCAGCGCGCGAGTAGCTGACCGCCGATGATGTGCGCGGATCGGCTACCGAGCTGCACGCACCAGGGGGCCATGTCGGCGGTGGGGGTGAGGATCGTTCCCACAACGGTCACTCCTGTCTGCGGTAGCGGCGTTGCAGCTGCCGCGGCCGTCTCCGGTTGTCGAGTGGTTTATTCCTGTCGGCGAACAGTTCTCGGTGCGCGGCGCGGGTGCCGTGTCGAGCTTCCTGATCGCGTTTCTCCAGCTTGGACCGTAGCTGGAGAAACGCGGTTGTGCGGTGCGCAGCTGCCGGTAGCGCTGGCCACGGCTCGGTGTGGCTGTGGCGCGACGCTCCCGATTCAGGGGGTCGAGGAGCATCGAAGAAAAGTCCCGCTAAGCGGACAGGGTGAATCCTGTACCGCCACCTCGACCGCCCTCGACCTGGGTCAAAGCCTGACAAGCATCCAAATCCGTTTTGCTCTTCACACCAGTCCGGACGGCAGCTTCGGTTCGGACCTGGCTTTATATCGAAAGTGCGATATCGTTTTAGGTATGAGCGAGGAGGTGGCCCCGTCGCCGGACGAGGAATCGCTGCCGGTGTTGCCCGGGTTCCGGGAGATGGCGTTGCGCAGGATCACGCAGGAACGTGCACGGCTGATCGCTGAGCTGGCGCAGCGGCGCCGGGAGGCGGGGTTGTCGCAGACCGAGGTTGCTGCCCGGATGGGTACCTCGCAGTCGGCGGTGGCGCGGTTGGAAGCGGAAAACGCCGATGTGCGGACCTCGACGCTGCAGCGCTACGCCGCCGCGGTCGACGCCCGTCTCACCTTGCAAGTGACGAGCACGCCTGCTGAATCGAATCGGATCGGAGAACAGCCTTGAGAATCGAGACGGGCACACCCACTTCCCGATGGGAGCCCTGGCCGTCGGAGTTTCCGAACTTCTACCCGGCCAGACCCGCGGAACCGCAGTCTGTTCCGGCCCCGCCGCCGACGCACGTGTGGATCGAACCCCGCCAGATCGAACCGGCGCAAGCGTCACTGGCGCAGCGGACAGTGATCGCGCGCGGGCTGTTGGACGCCGCAGCGGCCACCGATTTGTGCGCTCGGTTGCTCACGCTGGACGCGGAGAGCACCCAACCGATCCGGCTCGAAATGTACGGGCTGCAGGCAGATCTGCTCGACGCCAGCACTCTCACTGATGTACTCGACGTCCTTCGGGCGCCGGTGAGCGCCTATGTGAGCGGCACGCTCGGCGGCGCAGCATTGGGAGTGCTCGCAGCATGTGACCACCGCTACGGCTATAGAAGTGCCCAGTTCGTGTTGCGGGAGCCGTCGGTGCGTCTGGACGGCACGCTCAGTCGTGTCGAACCGACGCTCGAACACGCGCGGGCCATGTTCGACGAACTGCTTGCTCGACTGGCGCAAGTCACCGGGCGCGACACAGGCCGGATCCGTGAGGACCTCCAGCAACAACGGATACTCACCACCACCGCCGCCGCCGAGTACGGGTTGATCGAAGGCCCCGCACTCCGCGAACAGTCGCGCTGAACGCACCAGCTGGTCAGCTTCCTCGTGATCCATGCGCGGGCATTCGATCCCCACGTCCAGTCGGGTCCCCGCCCCCCGCCGCGGCACCCCGAGACCTGGATCTGCCAGCGACTTACGGCATATCCGCCCGATTGCTACCGGACTCCGACTCGGCAACACACGACGGCGATACCGGGTCACAACCCCAAGTCGTCGGTTGGCGCGGAGGTCGGTGTTTCGTTGACGCTCGAAGGAGGGTCGAGGTCGGCCGGCTCCGGCGCACGGTGGACGGATGCTCGGCGCGGCTGTTCGCGCTCACGCTCAGCTTGGGAGAGGGCCGCGCGTCGGCGTTGTTCGGCGCGCAGCTGCTCGAGTTGGCGGTGTAAGCCCTCGTGATCAGCCGAGATCGCAGTCTCGGCCGCAGTGGCAGCTGGGGGCGGGATTCTTCCGGGGTGAGCGAGGATCTCATCCCAGCGCTCGGGTGGTCCTGCAAGGAGTTCGGCGTCGCGGTGGGCGTCCTGTGCTGTGCGTTTGGCGGCGGCCACTGTCTGGATCAGCTGCTGTTTGGTCTGGCTGAGGGCCGCGAGAGCGGTCTGCAGGGGTTGGGCGTCGCCTTTGGCGGAAACGAGTTGGGTGCGTGTGGCTGCGATCTTGCGGCCGATGCTGTGCAGTTGCTTGCCCAGTTCGTCTGCCGCGGCGGCGGCAGAACGCGCGTGGGTGATCGCGTCCGCGGCCGCAACACCCTGCGACCGGGCAGCGCCGGGGTCGGTGACAGGCGGCGCGGGAAGGGTTTCGGCGGCTTTCATGCTGGCGGTCAACGCGATCTGTCGGCGGGTGTGCTCGATGCGGTCGCTCAGTTCCGTGTCCGACATCTCGCGCACCGCTTCGGTCGGCTCGCTACGGGCTTGTTCGGCTTGGGTTTTGAGTCCGTGCTCGAGTACCCAGGTGCGGATGCGGTGGCGGTGGGCGAGAGCGACTCGGCGCCAGTCGCGGTGCAGGAACGCCAACGCTTCCGGCGCCGGTCGGGTCGCGGCGACGTGCGCGCAGCGTGCCTCGATGTACAGGTTGGGGTCGTGGTCGGGTATGCCTGCCACGCCGTGGTCGCGGCAATCGCGGCAGAGCCCGTCATCAGGTTCGGTGTCTCCGGTTGCGGGATCGAATGCGGGTCGGTCGAGAAGGGGGCGTTCGAATCCGCAACCCACGCACGGTAGGTCGCGCGGCGGTTCCAGCAGCGCCTGCAGGTGCTCGTCTCGGCTCGGATCTCCCGCGCGGTGGCGGGAACGGGCGGGTTCGATGTCGTCGAAGCGGTCAGGGTCCTCGCTTCGGTGCAGTGTGGTTCTGCGGACGGGGCGTTCGTCGTCGCTGTCCCCGATCCGGACCGATCTCACGACCCCACCCGATTTGCGGGGAAGGTGTTCGTCGTCGCGCGTGCGGTCATCGGCGTCGGGTTGGATGATGTAGTCGAGATAGCGGGTGGTGTAGTCGTAGACCTCGTCTGGTTCCCCTCGCTGTTGGTCGAGGGGGATTTTGCGGGTGGGATCGATCCACTGGCGTCTGTTGCGGTGGTACCAGGGTTGGCTTGTATCACTGTCGCGGCGGAAGGTTCCGGGGTCGGTGTCGGGGATGCAGGCACGGATCAGTTCGGCACGGTCGGGGAACAGCGTGGCGGCATGTTCCAGGCGTGCGCGGGCGACGGGGAAGGCGTAGCGTCGCAGAGTTTCCTCGACCCGTCGCAGGGTGTCGCGTTCCAGCGGGCTGGCGGCGTCGGTGAGCCGGGCGATGGCGTCGGCCGCGGAGCTGACCTGTCCGGCTTTGATCAGGTTCGCGGCCTCGCGGATCTGACCGGCCAGCGCCACAGGGTCGGGAGAGGCCGTAGCTGGTGGTGGACTGTCGGGTGGATGCGCGGCGGTGGGGTCGGTCGCTGGCCGGGGTGGTGGGTTGTCGTCCATGGTGGCCTCCGGGGGCACGGACAGGGTTTCGGCGATGTGGTCGGGGACCGGGGGGATGTCGGGTTCTGTGGCGGGGTGCTCGTCGAGGTCGGGGGGTTCGCTGGGTGGGGGTGGGTCGGGGTAGGCGGGGACGGCGCGGGTGAGGGCGTCGATGCGCCAGGCCAGCGCGGTGGCGAACTGGTCGGGCCGCAACCGGTCATGGTCGTGGTCGGCGCGGCCGCCGACGAGCAGTTCACTGGCGACTTCGAGCAATTCGCGGGGAGTCCAGCCGGATTCGGCGGCGCGGTCGATGGCGGCGACGACCCTCGGCCACGCCGGGTCGGCCAGCACTCGGTCGGCGGCCTCGGCACCGAGTACCGCCCGCAGTTGCGGTGTCCACGCCGGCGCGAGGGGCGCCTCTGCGTGCGGGGTGTCCAGGGCGCTGGGGCCGAAGGTGATGCGTGACCAGAGCACGGCGGCGGGCATCTCGGCGGGCAGCGGGCGTATCGCGGCGGCGGTGGCCAGCAGGGCGGACACGTCGATGCCGGCGCGGTCGGCGGTGTCGAGCCGTTCGGCGAGGATCGGCCAGAACGGGTCGTCGGTGACGCCGACGGCGATGCGTTTGGCGGCGGGGGACCATTTGTTGACCGCGAGGTTGGCATCGCCGATCGCGTCGTTGGTGCGGGCGGTGAGTAGCTCGTGGTGGTGGCGTTCGGCGGCGACGAACCGGGACGGGCCGGCGGGGCGGCGGTCGAGGTCATCGACATGCGAGGCGGCCCGCCACACCGCGAGGTCGCCCAGAAGACTCGGGTCGGTGCCGAGGAGCGGTCGTGCCCACAGCGGTGCGGTGGCCGGGGTGAACGCGGCAGCCGTAGCGCGGATCTGGTCTGCCAGTTCGGTGATGATGTGGGCGCGGGCGATCAGGAACCGGCCGACATCCGGGTCGGTGTGCAGCGACTGCGGGATGCCAGGAAGCCACGGCAGCGGCCCGGGAGGGGCTGAGTGTGCGCCGGAGGTGTCCAGTCGCCAGTCCAGCACCGCGGCGACATCGTCGGCGGAGCCGAGTTCTCGGGCTTTGATCGCGGCGGCGAGTTCGGCGATGGGGTCGCGGCCGGCCAGCAGTAGCCGCGCCAGATGCTGGCGCAACACGATATAGCCGCGGCTGCGGGTCAGGCCGGGCCACAACACGTCGGCTTCGCGGTCGATGCGCGCCAACACCGAAGCGCCGAGGACGTGATCGATGGCGACGGACAGTGCGTCGAGGTAGATGTCGGTGGCGCGCCCCAGTCGCCGCCACGGGTCCAGCGCGTCTCGCAGTTCGGTGTGGGCGGATTTGTCGGTGTCGGCGCGACCGAGAATGCGGATCAGGCGCTCCAGGCCGGTGCGCGGTAACACTGCTTCTTCGGTCCAGAACGACGGTTCGTCGCCGTCGACGGTGGTGGTGAGATACAGGTGGTTGCCCGCGCGGCCGCGAGTGAGCGCGACATACAACTGGGGGCGGGCCTCGTGGCCGGTCAGCGCGGTGTGGCAGGTGTCGGCGGTGATGCCCTGGGCGGAGCCGATGGTGGCGGCGTACCCCAGCCGCACATGGGCGGCGACGTAGTCGCCGGGCAACCGCACCCGCGCGCCGAGCTGGCGGTGTTCGAGCAACTGGACCACGCTCAGCGATCCGTCAGGGTGTAGGTCGGTGACGATCCACCGGTAGCCGTTGCGGACGTAGTCGTCGGCGCCGACGCTCAAGCGCGGGTTGTTGAGGCCGGTGCGGATCGTGTCACCCACCGACGCGTGCAGGGTGTCGGCCAATGCCACCTGCACGCTCGGTGTTTCGCTGGAGGTTGTGACGCGGTGTTGGCGCGCGAGCCGGTTGAGGTCGGTCACCGTGGCGTGGGTGGCGGCGAGCATGACGCTGTCGCGTCCGGCCGTGTGGTCGGCCAGCCACCCAGCGAATGCGGCGTCGGCGACAGCGGCGGGGCTGCCGACGTGGATGCGGCCGTGGTCGAGATAGTAGGCCAAACCCGCCGGGTCGCCCGCACGCAGCAGCAGGCTGGCCTCGCCCTCGGCGTCGTCGACGAAACGCACGATATGGGTGAGGGTTTGAGTGCGGGACCCGGCGGCATGGATCATGTCCTGCACCGCGCCCCCGGCATCGATCGCGGGCAGCTGCTCGGTGTCACCCACCAGCCGGACCGTCGCCCCGCGCGAGCGCAGGAACATCAGCAACCGCAGCCGGGCGCTGTCGGGGATCTGCACGTGCTCATCGACGATGACCAGCGTGCGGGTGTCGATGTCCAAAACCCATTGCGGCAGCGGCGGTGGTAGCCGGTCGGGTTCGAACAGAAACCGCTCCCGCGTGGGGGTGTGACGTGCCAGCACGTGCAGCAGCTTGTCGACCGTCTCCACCCGCACCCGAATGTCGCCACCGAGGACAGCGGCGGCGCGCGCGGTCGGGGCCAGGCCCAGCACGGTGCCGCCGCCGGCCAGCCACGCGTCGGACAGGACCGCCATGGCGGTCGTCTTGCCCGAACCCGCGGGCGCGTTGGCCATCTGCACTCCCGCACCCGAGGTCGCGAACCCACGGATCATCGCGAGCTGGCCCTCGTTCAACCGCCGCTGCTGGTTGCCGGGATCCGCGCCGAACGCCGCGATCGCCGCATCCACCGTGGTCGCGGGAATCGCGTGACCGTCGCGCGTTCGCGCCATTTCGATCAGATCCGCCTCCGCGGCAAGGACCTTCGGGGAGGTGCAGAGCTGGCCGTCGGCGCTGGTGTAGATCGAACGGCCGTCCGCGCGGCGGAACAACGCGGGCACCACCGCCAGTTCGGGATGGGCGGCCACGTCCGGGTTCCCGCGCGCGACCGACCGCGTCGGCGCGAGCGCTTGTTCCTCGACCGCGGCACTCACGCGCGCCCACTGCGCCACCGGCACCAGCCCGCGGATCACCCGCTCGACTTCGGCACGCACATGCGAACGCCGCCACACCGACCGCTGCGCCGACACCGTCGCGACCACGCGGTCCGCGCACTGGGCAATCCAGTCGGCGTCGATCACCGGCCGCACCGGCGCACCCGGATGCAATGCGGCGGTGATCATCGCGGCCAACGCCGCCTGCCCGCCGAGCACCGCGAGGGCTTGGCGTCGCCACGCGGCGCGTTGTTCGGCCAGCGACCGCGCCGCGGGTTTGGGTCCGCGGGTGTCGAGGATGGCGCGCTGCACCAGCTGATACATCTCCACCGGCAGCGGTTCGCGCCCGTAGGTCGCCTGGTGTGCGACGGTCAGCTCACCCAGGCGCGCGGTGATCGCCGCGTCACGCTGTGACCAGTGGGCGTTCAACGCCGGGTCGACACCGACGATCTCCCGGATCGGGCGCTTGCCGGGATCCAGACCCGCGCGTTCGGCGAACCGCACGCCCAGCAGCCGCTCCAGATGCATTTCCAGGCGCGTGTTGTAGATCTCCGAGGCGGTGACCGCGGCACGGTAGAACACCGCGCCATCCAGCGTCCGCCACTGCCCATCCGCAGCCCGCGAGCGGTTAGCGCACACAACATGCGTGTGCAAATCAGGGTCACCGGCACGCGATTCGCGGTGATCGAATTGCGCGGCGATCAGTCCGTCGACCTCGACCTGGCGGACCCCGTTGCGGCCGACGCGGGTGTAGGTGGCGTGCTGCTCGAGGTAGCGCATCGCATCAGCGACCGCGCAATGATGTGCCTGCTCGATCAGTTTCGACACCGCGCGCGGCGCGACCGCCCACAAGGTCGACACCGACTTCACCGGCGAGAACGTCCAATCGAAACCCGCCACCGCCGTGGTGTGCTGACGAGAGCTACGCGCCACCCACCCCGACAACTCCCGGACATCCAGCGGGGGACGGCCGAAGTTCTCGACGAACATCTCCCGCGCGACCGCGGTGCGGATCACGGCCCGCTGCTCGTCGGGGATCGGCGCATACCGGGGAAGACCGAGGTCGGCGTTGTAGTTGGTGAACGCGACCGCGCACCGTTTGCGGTACTCGCTGGCGCCGTTGTAGATCCGGAACGGCGCACCCAACCTCGACGCCTGCGACGCCGCCCGCTTCGCGTCCTTGCGTTTCGCACCCCGCCTGATTTCCTCGGCGATCACGGCCGCTTCGATCGCATCCGCCTGCGGATGGCGACCCAAACCCAGCAGTGCCTTCATCTGCGGCTCGGTCACCACATCCCCGGCCCGCACCGCCGAGCCGTCCACCGGCATCCCCCGGTAGTGGACCGCGAGCCCCGCCAGCCCGCCACCAGACCATCGCCCCGGCGACTCACCGTGCGCGGAGTAGTAGTCCGCCAGGCTCGAGCGCCCCCGCTCGGCCGCATCATGCGCGGCGATATGCCGCAGGTAGTACTGATAGCCGTCGCCAGCGCTGATCTTGGCGAGGGTAACGGTCACACCTCCATGACAGGACCTACTATCCTTTGTCGGCCAGACAATTCGGTGCTGCAAACGGCATTAATGCATTCCCGCAATACATCGCCGTTATCGAAAAGTTATCCGGGATGCAAGAGGTATGACGGGCGAAAAGAAGAAAAGAAGGGGGAGAAGGCTGTCAAGGGATGGAAGAGAAAAGGTGCTTAGAAGAAGATAATGCGAAGGGGAGATGGAGTAGCGCGTTCGTTGGATGCACGTTGCTCAGGTGCATTGGTCGGCAAGTGACGGAGGCGGATGACAGCGCGAAGCGATTGCGCTCGCCCCTGTCATCGGCTCGCAGCGCGCCCTGTCCGCCACGCCGCGGCGATCCGCTGATCGAGCGGATCGCCGCGGCGGCAGTCGCCTCGGGTGCTCCACAGGTGGAGCACGCCTGACTGCTTCCAGCGCAGAGCGGCGATCGAGATGGTGTCAGGCCGCGCTCTTGGGCGCAGTGAGGAGATTCTGTTCGCCGAGCTTGGTCGCGATGAAGTCGAGCACCGCGTCGCGGTAACGTGCCTCATCGAACTCGCCGATACGAGTCAAGGGCGCGGTGATCGTGCTGGGCCCCCAGCCGGGGATGTCGACAGTGACCTCCGCGGTTTCCGGCGGGAGGTACTCTGACAGGCCGATAGCGCGGATCGACGTTTCCAATTCTGTGCAATAGCCCAACTGTTCGACGCCCACCTTGAGGATGGACCGGACCAACTCACGGCGTGCCGTGTCGACCTCGGTCGAACCGGCCTTCGGGTAGGGCGTGTCGATGCCGCCCCACTCTGCGAGCACCGCATCGACGTCGACAGCGCGGGACTCCACTGCGACGGCCTCGGCGGCGACATCCCCGTCGTAGACCAGGCCGACGTAGTCCCGCACGGCCGAGTTGAGCTGCCGCTCAACGGTCGCGCCGACGTCGTACCGGTCCGGGATCCCGTCGACCGCATACAGCTTGAACTCAGCCTGCTGCGACAGTCTCTCCAGGAACCTCGACAGATCGACTGTAAACGGCAGCTCGCGGCTCGGCATGTAGTCGCGCAGCCCCACCGCATCGAACAACCGCTGGACCCTGCTTTCTTCGCTGCCGTAGCGCCGCCAGCGGAGGGTGCGGGCGACGATGATCTGCTTGTCGGTTTCGACGTTCGGGACGGTCTTTTCGGTGGTCACTATTCAGTCGCTTTCTGGCCGGTTGGTTGGCCGCTGGTGGTGGGTGTACCGGTCTGGCACACTCCACTGGCCACAGACTCAAGAGCCTGTGGCCAGTGGGAAGTGTCAGAACGCTGCTGATCAGGTGGGGCCGCATCGTGGTGGAGGTAGCGGCGTTCGCGCGGCGCAGGTAATGGTTCTGTGGGACTGGCGGATGACGCAGGAACCGATCTGCATATGGGTGCCGCGCGTGCAGCGAGTGCCCCGGGTTTGGGGTAAGAGCCAGGCTGTGGCCCTTACCCCGGACCTGGCTCCTAAGCGGGAGCCTGGATGCGAGTCCATCCACGTGAGTCGCAGCGGTAGTAGCGGTTCTGGATGCCTACACGGTCCTCGACAGACAGCGATCGAAGCCGCTTGTCTCGATACCGTTGAGCGACGCCGGAGGTTCCGATATTGAACAGCTCGAACTGCCGTTCAAGGATGGTGTCGTCAGGCGTACCGTCGGTGACGCCTCTGTCGTAGTAGCTGAACACCAACTCGAAGCAGTCTCGGGGTGGGAAGCCGCGTACATCTTTGATGTTGTCGTAGTGGTAGATCCGGATCAGTATCGGGCGGACCAGGACAGCAATGGCATCACCGAAAGTGCGGAAGATGCCGAGCAATGTAGTGAAGGTGTGGCGGATGACGGACTTGGGCGACATGCCTGGCTACTGGGTGTCGTGAC
Organism: Nocardia sp. NPDC041819; assembly: GCF_055590505.1. Classification (NCBI taxonomy): domain Bacteria; kingdom Bacillati; phylum Actinomycetota; class Actinomycetes; order Mycobacteriales; family Nocardiaceae; genus Nocardia; species Nocardia sp. NPDC041819. The sequence continues at coordinate 68,493 of NZ_JBVJAP010000018.1, forward strand.
ACAGATGGCTGGGCCGCCACGGTGGATGTGGCGGCCCAGCCGGTACGCGGTGAAAGGGTCAGGCGGCGCGGCGTGCTGGGCGCTTTTCGGGTTTGACGATGCCGAGTTCGACTCGGCAGGAGGTGCAGTAGCCGTCGGGGTGGACCGCGGTGTCGCGGACGCAGCCGGTGCAACGGTCGCGTCGCTGGCCCTTGCCGATCACCGGTCCGCGCTGGCGGTTGGATCGGATCGTGCGTGGGCGGGCAGGCTCGGCGGCCTGCTGCTGCGACGCGGCGGGGTTCGGAATCTCGGGGTGAGCCTGCATGAATGCCTGGATGGCCTCGGCGGTGCGGCTACCCCTGCCGGATCGCCGCCACTGGTCGCGAAGAAACGTCCTGGCCAGCGTGGGGTACTCGCGGGCGAGGAATTCACAGTGGGCGGTGACGGTGTCGCTGTAGGTGAGCCCGTCGGGCAGCGCCGGGATGCCTGGGCGTCCGTCAGCGCGGCAGTATTCGCACAGGCCGTCGTCGCTGCGCTGCCGCTCGGAACCGTGCCGGTCGAGGCTGGAGCGTTCGATGAAGCACCAGACGCACCGCCAGCCGGTGACTGGCGGGTTTGCGGCCTTGTCGTGATCGACTTCGATGCCGTCGCCGCGGTGTTCGGGGGCGTCGCGATAGTCGGTGCTGATCCAGATCCCGGTGCGGATGGACGCTCGACGCGTCGAGTCGTCATCAACAGACAGCAGCGGACGAGCGTCGTAGTGGCTGTCGCCCAGCTGTGTCGAGATCTCGTGCACCAGTTCAGGTCTGATCTGGTCGCGGTCGGCTGCGTGCGCGTGGGAGGGCTCGGCGCGGTAGCCGTCGGCGTGGACGGCGGCGGTCGAGCGTGTGTAGCGGGTGTTCTGACGTCGGTAGGCATCGGCGACGACCTCAGCGGCGTTCTCGACACGGGCCGGACCAGCCTTGGGCCGCTGCGGCCGGGGGTCGTCGTGGAGTGCGGTGTAGGCCAGCTGCTCGGCGACGTAGTCGAGATACACGCGATCCCAGTGCTCGGCGACAACATCGGAGGGCAGAGCGCGGCTGCGGCGGATTCGCCAGCTGGGGTCGGCGGCCCGCTGTTCAGCGCGCACGGCTGCCTCGGCGGTCGCGGCGATCCGGAACGGGCGCACGAAGTCGCGCCCTGCGCGAATCGCGGCTTCGTCCCGCTGGATCGGCACCTCGATGATGAGCGCGTTCTCGCGAGCGGTGTTGCGTGAGCGGCGGACCCGGTCGAGGTTGGCCTGCCAATCGGAGAACAGGTGCCACCGGAAGTACTCGGTCACGAGCGGTGGTTCGACGGGTCGGCGGATATGTGCCGCATGGACCGCGACACCGTGGCTGGTGAGGGAGTATTCGTCCGGATACGTCGGGCGGTGGATGATCCCGTCGCGTTCGAGTTCGCCCAGCCGCACGCTGAGGGCCTCGGCGACGGTCTTCGGCAGGACTCGGCGCAGGTCGTACACCTGGCGGGTGCCGTGCGTGTCGAATTCACGCATGATCAAGTGCCAGGCATGACGGCGAGCGCGGTCGGCGATCGCGGCGGGGGCGTGGACTCGACGGTCGGTCTCAGGCTTCGGGCGTGCGCTCAGCAGCGGCGGGCGGAAGGCGTGCCGCAGCGAGGGCCGAGGCATCTCCGCGACGTCGAGGCCGGTGTGAATGATCGGTCCGATGTCTTTGATGTAGAGGCCGGGATCGGTAGTGGGGGTGCAGCTACCGATGCGCTGTTCGTGCTCGGGATGAGCCTTGCCATAGCGCTGGAGCGCTTTGCGTGCCTCGTCGAAGGGCACGCGGCTTAAGCAGCGTGCGAGCACGTTGAGGACATGGCGATCCTCGGGCAGCGCGAACGCCAAGGCGTGTGTCGCGTGTGCGAGTGCCGCTTCGCGACGTCCGGGCAGCAGCCGGTCGATTTCTGCGAGCGCTGCCAGGAAAAGGTTCTCCTGGGGCGGGTCGAGCAGCAGATTGCGGTTCATGAGAGTGCTCACGTGGTGTGGTCCTGTCTACGTGATCAGATGGCGAGATCACCCCGCCGGAAGTGGCCGCTCCCGAAGGGATGTTCGGCTGGTCGGGTGACCAGCCCGAGGGCGTGAAGCCAGGTGGGAGGACGACGCGCGGGAGGGAACGCGCCGTGAGGGCGGCAGCGAATTTCCTGCGCTGAATCGTCATCGCATGCTCCGGCCAGCGCGGCGCGCCCGGGGAAATTCGCTGACGACCGGGCGCGGGCCCGGACGCGCGGCGGCCTCCCACCTGGTAGCCCTCGGATCGGGCTGGTCACACGACCAGACGGGCATCCCGCCCACCCCGCCCACCTCACACCGCACCCCCGCCCCGACCGCCGCCTCCGGCCGGTGCCAGACCGCACGAGCAGCGCAGCAACAACGGCAGGGAGGCCGGGCAGCCTCCATCCCGGAAACGCGAACTGCTCACGGCTATTCGGAAGCCAGTCGTGGTCTCATGGACGCGGGCGGCGAGGAAGGCAGCTGTCGGTGTGAGCGTCGGTGGGGCATGCACAATCGCGGCGACGACACCGGCGGCTGGAGCGTGTCAGATCAGCTTTGCCCTGATCGCGTAGCGGGCGATGGCCGCCGACCGCATGGCGTGGGCAAGTGGCAGTGCTGTTGTGCCGGTAAAGCCGAAGGTGGTTGCGATGTGCGCGGCGACCAGGGTCCGCAGTCGCGAAAATTCCCTGCCGGACAGTTGTGCCACGACGGCTGCCGCGCGTTGTGCGGTGTCCAGACTGGCGAAACGCACGGGCCGATGTTCGCGCCCCTTATCGTGCACGTACAGAAGGCACTGGCCGTCGTCCTCGCAACGGATAACGGCGAACAGCCGAGTTTCGCGACGTACCGGCCGGAAACCGAGAGACCAGTCCACCGGGAACCGGGCTTCGAATCGATGGGGACTGGCTTGGGTGAAAGTCAGCATGAGGCGTACCTTCCGGTGAGATGTGCTGTCGGATAACAAGCAATGGCGAACGGGCTCCGTGACTGCGAAGACGACCATCGATGACGATTTCGACGTGAGAAGTCGCCATGTCCGCGCTGCGGTGCATCCGGCGGCCAGCTTGTCGGCAATGGCGTATGTGGCTGCGCCGCAATGCCGTAGGCCGGAATATGTGCGGTGTACCGAAGGCAAGGTCGCGTGCGAGCGACAGGCGTAGCCACCGGCCGGTCTGGTCGATGGGATGTCGGCGGCTTCCCAGTCGCGAGAAGATCCGGATGGACAGCGGTGCGGCGCCGGGCGCTGCGCGAGTTGGGCGGTGCGCACAGCAGGACGCGAAGCAACCGAAATGCAATGTGCCCGGCATCAGGCCGGGCACATTGGGTCGAGCAGAAGTCCGTGGACTTACCGCCGAGGCGGTTCCCGGCCAGGACTGCCGACATCACCGCCTTCGACAGGACCGAAGAAGACGGTGATGGCAGTCAGTGTATCGGCTCGAGCGCCCACCGCCGCACGCAAGCAGCGCGACGGCAGCGGTTTCGCATGACTAGAATCCGGGGTCGCCCGAGGTGCCACTGGCCCACGGGTCGTCGTGCGCGCCGACACCGACCAGCGCGCTGGCGCGCTCATTGTCGGCAGGCGCGCTGCCTGCGCCGAATCCGCCAGCGCGGGAGGTCTTGTTGACCTTCGCGGTGGCGTAGCGCAGCGACGGGCCGACCTCGTCGACTTCGAGTTCGACGACCGTGCGCTTTTCACCCTCCCGGGTCTCATAAGAGCGCTGTTTGAGCCGACCACTGACGATCACCCTCGACCCGCGTGTCAGCGACTCGGCGACGTTCTCGGCGGTCTCTCGCCAGACATTGCAACGGAGAAACAACGCCTCTCCGTCCTTCCATTCCTGGGCGTTGCGGTCGAAAACCCGAGGGGTTGAGGCGACGGTGAAATTAGCGACCGCTTGCCCGCCAGGGGTAAACCTGAGTTCGGGATCAGCCGTGAGATTTCCGATAACAGTAATGACCGTATCGCCGGGCATCATCTACTCCTTCGCGCTAAAGATACTGTGGGCGAGCGTGTTGCGCACGATTCCGGCTCGGGACCTGAGCAGACGGGCGCGGTCGACTGCCGCCTCGGCACCAGCGGAGCGATCCGCGCGGCACTCGATCTGCCGTGTCGAGCACGGTCGGTGCCGGGCCGTTCCAGGGAATGTCAGTGGCGCTGGGCCGCGCTGGGTGTGTCGGTGACCGTGGGGAGGTGGGGAAGGTCGAGACCGGCGTGCGGATCCGGGAACGCCCGCCCGTCGCGGTCACGTGCCTGCACGGTCTGCTCGATCCGGCGGTTCCACTGCGTACGGTGCTGCTGCGAGTGGGTTCGGTGCAATCTAGCCGAGGTGACGTAGCCGTAGAGCATCGAGCGAAGGTCCGCCCGGACGGACGCGTCCGTGCCCGCTTGTGCGAGCGTGCTGTCCACGAAGTCCAGCGCGTGCTCGTATTCGAAGGTGTCGCTTTCGGCGTTCGGCTCGCCGGTGGCGAGGTCGCGGACGTACTTGTCGATGGCGCGCAGGTTGATCGAATCCGCGTCGTGCGGCGGCCCGTGTTCGTCGATGACGAATGCGTAGACTGGTATGCCTGCGCTTTCGAGGACGCCGGTGAGCAGCGCAGGCACGCCTTCACTGATCGTCATCCCGGCATGGAAGTCGCGCAGCGTGTCATGAGCGCGCATGTGCGCCTCGTTGACGAACCGCACGCGCGGCAGGTCTGTTTCGCCGGAGTCGATGGCCTCGAGCATGTGCCGGACGTGCAGGCGTTCCATCCACAGCAAGCCATCACTGTGGTGGAGCTGGTGAAGGATCGTCGCGCGGTGAGCGCACAACTGTCCGACCAGCCGGTCTACGTGGTCTCGGAAGCCGGCGGGCGCCGATCCGCTCATCGTCGGCTCTTCGGCCAGGTGCTCAGCGCACTTCTGCAACTCCCGCACCGCGGCCGCATAGCCGGTCAACGCATAATCCAGGGCTGGTCGGCTCACCGTGCCCGGCCACAGCGGCGGACAGTCGACGGCGCCGGTGAGGATGGCGTCGCGCCGAGCGGTCGCGAGTCGCTGGTCGGCAGGTGCCAGGACCGCCACTGCCTCCTGGAACACCGGGCCGGTCAGCACCCAGTCGCGGCTGTAGAACAGCTCCCACCGCGTGGGGTCGAGCGCGATCTCCAGTTCGTCGCGCAAGACGCCTCGCTGATCGGCGCCAGGGTCCACGAGCACCGGCGCGTCGGTGAGCATCTCCAGATCGTCGGCCTGCCAGCACAGGTAGTCGAGCACGAACAACGCCCTCGTGCAGTCATGGTCGTCGACACCGGCCGCGCGGAGTCGGGTGCGCAACTGGTCGCGCTCCGGACGCGAGCGGGGGATCACCAGCATGTCGAGCAGACCGGCACTGGCCGTCTCCGGCGGTCGCGCCACCGACAGAATGTGGCGGGCGGCCGCCAGCGCGGCGCGTTCTCGTCGCCACCGCAACGCGTGGCGACGCCATCCCTCTTCGGCTGCGGCATCGAACGTCGAGTCCACCGTGATCACGCGGGCGTCGAGATCGATGACCAATCCGTGTTCTCGCCGGTAGCGCTCCAGCACGCCCGCTATCGCCTGCTGTGCTGCCGTCTCATGCCGCCGGGCGACCAGTTCGCCCAGTGCCGCGGCGAGGTCGTGCTCGCCGGTCGGGTCCCCGGTACCGGACTGGTGGTCGAAGCCATCCAACTCCGCACCAAGATGGGGGGCGGGCGCTTCGTAGCCGCGATACAGCGCTGCCCACGCCAGCAGACACGCCATCTGTTGGCGTTTCCCGAACAGCCGCGGCTCCTGGGCCAGTACCGGGCCGGAAGCCATCGAGCTTGCGGCGCGCGGTTCGGCCGTCATCGCCGGGCGGTCCTCGGTGGCCGCACCGGCGCGGTACTGCTCTACGATCCCCGCCTGCGGGGGTTGGTCGCTACGGGCGGTGGTGGCGGCCGCTGATGTGGTCGGTTCAGGGGGCGAGTGAGGCGCCCGGATGTCGCCGGTGTGCCTCGGCGGCGGGGGTGTTGTGGCGTCGGTGTCGGCGCCGCGGTGGTAAGTCATGCTTGGTCCTTGTCGATCGATGCAGCTGCGTTGGTCGGCCGCGGTGGCGTGCCCGCTGAAGGTGGCGGTCGGATCACCGCTGGGGAACCTCGTGACCCCAAGGAGGTTCAAGGAGTACGAGTGCCTCGCGGGTGAGGACGTCGATGATCTTCTGCCAGCTCGCGGCCTTGAGCTCGTCGTCCTGCCCGTTGGGGCTGGCGATCATGGCCGAGGCGGGATCGGTGGCTTCCCCGGGTGGCCGACCTTGCGGGAAGTGGTAGGTCCGGGCCGGGATTTGCCACAGTCGATGCCAACGGTTGTCGGTCTTGTTGAACGCTTCGACGGCGAAGTCGCTGTGTGATGGGTAGGTGTCGACGCGCAATGTGTAGAGCAGGTGCACGCCGAAGCGGACGACCCTGACCTGAACCTCATTGACCTGTGCCTTACCTCCGACTATGTCGGCGCTGGTCAGTGTCGGGGCGCCGGAACCGGAATCGATCATGAAAATCCCTCGATGATGGAAAGGATGACCGCCGGGAGGACGGAGTCGGCGGAAACTGGTGGGTTAGAGACTGGATGGGTCCGCGTCGCCGCGGGACGAGCAAGGACAGGCGGAGCTGCGGTGTTCTCGATCGGCCCACGCACGCAGGCCGCCGGCGGCGATGGTCGCGATGAAGATCCAGATGAACACCGCGACGGTGGCTGGAGCGATGGCGACGCACACCGCGGCCAAGAGCATCGCAAGGTACAGCGCCACCCAGACACGACGGAAAACGTCCTCCATGATGTGCAAGCGGCGAGCGGTCCGCAGCTGCCGTGGACTGGGTGCGAGGAATCGCGCGGGCGCGCACTTGCGGCACCGCGCCGTGTCGCGGTGGCGGAAGTACAGGACCGGCGCTGCCGCCGTCAGGGGAATGCAGGCCAGCCACACGTAGGCGTGTACGGGAAGATAGACCGACATGGTCGCGATGCCCGCCGCGATGAGCAGAATCTCCGGGCAAGCGCGGCTGATGAGGCAGTCCAGATCCCCACCCGAGGGAGGCCTCACGCGAGATCCGTTGCGGCAGAAGGGTACACAGGAGAAGAAGACAGCACGAAATTCGGGGTCTTTCGATAGCACAGGAAGCCCGCACGCTGGCCTGCGCTTCCCAGCGCGCAGGCACACCCGCGGTGCAATGGATTGGTGGCGGCAACCACGAGCAGTGCGCCAATGTTGACGGATCCGGTATCCGTCACTGGTGCAGGCGGTGGTGGGCTAGGAGACCACAGTGGTGGCCGGGATCAGCGTCGGAAGTGACGCGGCCGGTTGGGAAGCCTGACGGATGCGGGTCGCGAGCTCGGCCAAGGCGTTCGCCGACCAGTCACCGTGCGCTGCAAGCATTTCCAGCAGAGATGCGTCCTGGCGAGCGGGGTCGTGCGGTGGTGGGTCGTCGAAGTACAGTGCGCGGTGCACGCCGACGCCACGCTTGTCGTAGGTCGTGATCTGAATGTGGTCCTCACGGCAGTGGCCGAAGCCTCGGATGTGGATGCGGGTGGCGGCGCGGCGGTCGATGAGGAAACGGTGCGCGGCGTCGGGCTCACTGCCCTCGTGCGGGTGGGCGGTGGTGCCGAGCCCGCCGCCGGCGCTCAACGCCACAGCGAACCCTTCACCGCAGTCGCTGTGCCAGTACCGCGCGCCCGGCCGGATATCGGAGTCATCGACGCTCATTCCGGGCAGCACGGTGACCGCATTGCCCGCCAGCCAGTGCTCGACATACACAAGGCGCCGCTGCTGGGCCAGCATTTGTTCCACACGACCCCACACCGCGGCGAGGACGCCGGGTGCGGTGTAGGCGGTGAACTCCTGCTGCCGGGCGCGGTCGGCGATCGGCATCATGGCAGCTGCCCCTTGCTGAGATCGGGCAGGTCGCCGCTGCTGACAGGCCCGTCTTCGGCGGGGATGATCTCGAACGGGTCGGTCTCGAGCAGCATCAACCTGCGCCCGTTATCCCAGCGGACATCGATCTGGCGGGCGGCCGGGTCGAGACGTTTCACCGTGCCGGTGGCGTCGATCTCGAGGGGATACTTTTCCTCGGGGATGGTTCCGGTGATTCGGACACGGTCACCGATATCGGGCCAGGGCATGGGGCATCTCCTTGAGGATCTATGGACGGATCACTGCTGGTGACCAGCGGAGGGGTGGTGGTTCATGGCGCAACTGTCGCGCAGTCCCCTCCAGGCTTCGCGTGTGCTGGTTGAGTGGTTGCGGGTGTGGAGGCGAACCAACGTCGGCACGTTCTCGTCTTCGGGTGTGTGCAGTGCGGCATAGACGGTTTCGTTGATCTCGGCGCGGTCTGCGCTGAGTGGGGTGTTGGTGGCTTGCACGCGTACGCAGCGAGGTGATCCTGGGTCGATGTAGACCGGAACGAGGCACCACGTCTGGTCACGGTGCGCACCGACGGTGATGGTGGCCAGCGCATACAGTGGGTACGGGCTGTCGGCGGCGAGCGCAGGTGTCAGTTCGTCGAACAACGGAACGTGCACGCGTGGCTTCGGGTGCACGGAGATGACGCGCATGTGCCCGACGATGAGGATGTGGTCGTTACTGGCGGTGAGGCGTGCGCGGTAATGGCCATAAATGTCCATCGAGAGTTCTCCTTTCCACGGCCACACGATGCGGCGGCGCTGATTACGTAGACGGCGACCGGACAGCAGTGACCGCCCCGGCCTCGGAATAAGACCGCGGCGGGACGGGAGCGGAGGGGAGGGAGGGGAGGGGAGGGGAGGTGGTCACCGCGGAATGTCGGCACACCGAAACCGGATGTGGCCGCCCGGAATATCCGCACCGCTTTCAGTCGGCCGACAAGCGTGTGGCCCGCCTCGCATTCACTCACCGCTGCCGCGGTAGTGAGGCGGGTTCGATGGGACAGAGGTTGTCTGAAGTGATATCGGGCCGTGAGTGTGAGCGACGCGCACGCGGCGCGATGCGCGCAGACGTGGGCGGGGCTGATGTGGATGGTTAGTGCGCGGCTGCTGTCGTGACCACGGTTGTCGGCCTCGACACGGCTCCCACCGCTGCCGAATCGGCGAGCGAACATCTCGGCGCTACGGCCCGGGTGATTCACCGGCGCTTGCATTGACCCCGGTGATCGGGAGTGTGTTGAGGTACGGGACGTCGGAAGCCGATGGGGTTCAGTGCCAGAGGCGCGAAGGCTGCTCGCGAGGAGGTCTTTCTACTCCGAAAAGGTGATCAACCTCGCCCGTTCGTAAGTGTCGACGTCACTTTCGGAGCAGAAAGCTGAATCCCCGTCCGAGAAGGCGAGATATCACTCAGGTTGACAGCCCTGTTCTGCGATGATGACGACGTGGGGGAAATAGTGGAAAATCGGCGCATTCTCCTGCTCATCCGGATTGTCGCAATTGTCCACATACCCGCCTTCGGTGAGGCGGCTCAGTTCATGCCCAGATACCTGCGCCAGTGCGATCATGAACTGTGTCACCGCCTCCGCGCTGTCGGCTGTCACCTCGATACCCGCGGCCTTGTCGTGATCATCGGGCAGGACACTAAGAATGCGAGCGTGCTCAGTCGCGGACTGTTCCAGGGCAAAGCGGATATGACGGCCGGTGATCTCGAAAATCTCCGCCGCAGCTGCTTCGGGCACGTCGATGGGCTCTGGGCTGATGGAGGGCCCTACGAACATCGGTGGCTCCTTTCGCTGCGGCCGAAGGTCCACGCGATGGCGCACGGGCGTGAGTTTCGCTTCTCTGTTACGCGGGCTGGCCGATTTGAGCGAGGCAGATTAGTCGCGGCGCAATGGACATCCAGGTCGCCGGTCCGATGAGGAACTGATGTCCCGCGTTCTCGGCAGCGCCGCTCCCACGTCGCTGGCACAGAGGGCGGCACACGCGTGGGTGAGGCGCACACGGGTTCAGGCACACCACGGCTGCCGCACCGGGTCGAAGATTCATCGCCACTACGTGCGGATCAACGCCGGAACTGCTGGCTATGCCCGACCGAGGGGTAGGAAAGCCACTCCTGCGCCGCGACGTCCAACATCGTCGCTGGCTCACACGCCCCTGATATAGCGGCTCGGCACCGCGCCGTGGAGCTATCCGCATCGAGGGCTACGGCAGGGGTGATTCACCGGCCCGACCCGCGCCAAAGGCAGGGGGCAGGCTGACGCTTGGCCGGGACCGGTGAATCCATTCAGGTGGCTTGTGCTGCGGCGATCATCCTCGCCCAGGACTCGAGGATGTCGAAGTCGCGCCCACACAGACCCACGCGAGGGTCGACATGGTGCAGCAACGCCTGCCCATCGTGGTAGTAGCCGACGAAATCCCGGTCGCGTTCACTGATTTCGTCGTCGATCCACGCGAAAGGCCTGCCCGCCGCGTGAGACACAAGATGGCGTGTTTTCCAGAAAGTTTGCTCCGGTCCGGCGTCGTACATGGTGGGCCAGGCCACCACCGGCAGCTCCGGGAGACCGACCTTCGGGGCGATCCAGGTGTTCGCTTCCTCACACCAGCTCGTCGCCCACGTCAGCTCGTAGAGTTCGGCCAGCCGAAGCAACTGGCGACCATGCTCAGGGTTGAGCCAGACTCGTAACTTCACCCGCCGCGCAGGTTCTCCCGGGTACCGGGAGCACCTGCTATCGGTCAGCTTCCGGAAGGTCTCGTAGCCGGCGGGGCGGCGCTCACGTTTGGCGGCGTAGGGGTTGAGCGGCCCATCCACGTCGATGTACAACCGAGGCAGAGTCATTTTGAATCTCCTTCTCCTGCAACGAAGAGCGCACCTGTGTCGGTCAGCCGGGAACGTCGTCGTTACCGGACACGTTGTCCGGTGACGGAGTCGTGGGGCGCAGGAAGCGACGTTTTCGGCGAGCCGCGGCGGCGGCAGGGTCCTGGCGACTAGGGCGGCTGCGCAGCAACCGGCGCCGCGGCGTCGTAGGCGGTAGGTTTCCGGTAGCGAGTGCGTCCGGTTTGGCGGTGTTGATACGGATCGGGTGCAGCAGTCGCAGCTCGTGCCGCTGACCTGCGACATCGACGCGTGTGCAGGGTTGTCCGACTGCGGCCCGGCACTGCTTGTACGGGCAGATAATGGTCAGTCCGAGCTGCCGTAGGTGAAGGTCCTCCTCGAGAAGGCGGACACGATCTCCACGCGGCAGCGGCCTCACGGTAGTGGTGGCAGGCATAGTCGATCCGATCCTGAAAGGGGTGTTCGAGCGACGGGTCTCGGCCGCGCCACAGAGGCAGCGCGCCTACTCGATGTGGCTGACCTCGCGCAGATCCGGCCGGTCACGAGCCGGGGCTCCTTCACCGATCGAACCGCGCGTGCGCAGGCAGTCCGTGGTGCTGGGGAAATGCCCAGCGCAACCCTGGGGCGGACAGTCCGACTGTTTCGGCGGGCGCCGCGCAGGGTGGCGGTGTGGCGGCGGTGGGCGTGGATGGAGATGACGGCACGCGCACGGGATGCGGTCGTGACAATCCCAGCCACACCACGACTGTCGTGCGCAGAGGTCGAGGACCACCGTCAGAGAGGCCCGGTCCGACGCCGGGAACGCGCGCATCCGTGTCGAGCATCGAAACACGTACGGTGTATCGCGCAGCGCGGATCCAGATTTGGGTGCGGGGTCAGCGCTGGCGTCAGGGCGCGTCAGGGGTCAAGCGCCGTAGGCTGTGGGTAGGGGACTGGCAAGGTGATGATCTGGTCAGTCAGGAGTGGAAGATGGAAGGCACAACCGCGCCGCGGAGCGGAGGGCGGCGGCGTCCGATCGTGGTATCGCAGAGACTCGAGAATCGGCGAACTCGCCGTATGGAACGCCATGCTGCCGCACGGGAACGTTTGGCGCGCATCGATGCTGCGGATCGGCAGTTCACCAACGCGTGGGAGTCGATCATGGTGGCTGAGGAATCGCTCGCGCAGGAAATCGCTGCGCTGCAACAGCGCATCGAGAATGCTCGCACACGAACGGCCACCCTGATCGAAGGGCATCGCCGTCAGCAAGCGGAGGCGGCGGCCGCGATCCGCCGCGAAGGGTGCAGCGTGAACGAGGTGGCCGACATTCTCGATATCAGTCCGAAAGAGGTGCGCCAGCTGATCGCCGAGGCTCGCTTGCCCACCGATTTCGACTCGACAGCAGCCGGTGGGCACCATTCCAGTGACGTATCAGTGCAGCCGACGGAGGTGGCGGGTGCTGCGGCCGACCAGGACGCGTTAGCGCAGGGCCCACCACAGAAGCCACGGCAGGCAATAGAGCCGAGGTTCGATCCGCCGCAGACCTCCACATCAAAGGACGGTCTGATCTCGTGAAATTCCCGAAGCGATCGGTTCGCTGACACACGCGTCGGGCCGAAAGGGGGGAATGCGGCTGCGTTGTTGGGCGCAGCCGCACAGGGTCACGCCACGCGTCGGCTCCGATTCGTGGGCTCCGGGGTGTAGGCGTGGGTTATGGTGCTCCGGCGGCGTTCGAGGTCGACTGTGATCACAGGCATGTCGGTGCAGTAGCGGCGTAAGGCCGACACGGTGCCGCCGCGGGTGATGCGCGGGTCGCGCACGGCGACGATCGCGTCCGCATCACCCAGCAGGAGTTGGTTGCGGAGGTCGTAGAACCGGGTGGCGGCGTGGTCGCCGATCACCACCAGCCGTGCCACCTGGTGGAGGAGACCGGCGTGGTCGGCCTGCTGACGCTCGGTCCACCGTTGACTCTGGGCCGCGAACGGCTGGTATCCCCAGAGTCTGAGGCCGGCGGTGGAAGCGGCTTCTGCCCACCATGTATCGGCGCCGGTGGCTAGCCCGCTCGAGGCGGTCTCGGTACCGTGGTGGTCGCGGAGTTTGACGATGATGCGTTCGAGTTCGCCGCGCACCCATGGGTGGGTGTCCGGGTGAATGAGGTGTTCGCGGTGGCCGGTGAGCGCGACGCGCGGCCACCGGTCGGCAGGGTCGCCGCGCAATTCTCGGCGCACCCGCATGAGAGTGCGCCCGAGCATGTTCGCTCCAGCGGGTATCAGCAGGCCCGGACGCAGGCATCGGCCCCAGAAGTCATCGTTCCAATCGTTGCCTTCGATGAGCAACCTGTCCCCGGTCGAGATAAGCAGGTCGCCCAGTTGAGGGTCGAGAGTGAACTTGCTGCGCAGTATTTCGGCCATCACCGCGGGTTTGGCTTGGTCCCAGTCTGGACGCAACTGCACCTGCCGTCCGAGGTCCTTGGCTCGACGTGGTGTGGGGGCCGCCTGGATCCGCGCGATCGACGTCGGATCGGTGGTCTTGGCGGCCGCGAATGCATGCTCGGCCGTGGGAAACCGGACACCGGCATATTCGGCTGGGTGCGCGCGGAAGTTCGACAGATACCCGTAGGTATGCCGGAAGGCATCGATCACCATCCCCTCGGCGTGAATAGCCATGTCTGCACTGTCCTCTCGGAGTCTGAGAAGCGGATTCGCCTGCTACTGCTACAGCGCGCCGCGGATGGAGTCCTGATGCCCCTGTTGCGCGCCAGACCGGACGTACTGCGCGGTCTGCCCCGGCGCAGCGACAGTCGCCGATATCCGCTGCGGTGGCCGAACACGATGGCGTTGTGGTCGCGCCCGCGCGGTCGATCCTCCAGGTGGCTCTCCTGCTCGAGGGACCGTTGTTGCTGTATCGGATCATGTTGATGCGGCGACACAACGCGCTGCCGAGTTCGTGAAATGGGGATCAGGTGATCAACCGGTACGTTGCGGCTCTGTGCGCCGTACTCACCGTGTGCACTGTCAGTGGCTGCTTCCCTGAAGGGACGGTCACTACGGCCGACACCAGCAGCACGGCAACCGCGTCGAGGTCCTCCGTTGCGGCGGGGCCGTCGTGTTCAGACGTGGGCGGAGTGTTCCACCAGAACTACCCGGACGGGCGCGGCACGTGCGTGTCTGCCAATCCGGTCCGTGCCTGCCACAAGACGCTGGCGGAGTACGAATGGTCGGATCCGGACTATCTGGCGGAGTTGACATTGACGCCGCCGGTGTCGTCCGGCTCCGTCGACGCGATCGGGTTGGAGATGATTCGCGCGGCGAGTAACCAGCAGTGCTGGCACCTGCCTCCCGATCATTGAGTCATGGTGAGAGTTCCGCACCGCTTATCGGTCGACGGCGCACGAGCGTGTCGGCCTTTCGTGGCGGGTCGCTGTCGATCGGGTCTTCAGGTGCGTGAATGTCAGGGGTGCTCGGCGCTGCGAGAAGCACATGTCGACAGCCCCCACCTCGGTGCTTTCACCGAACGACGACCTTCGAGTGGCGGTGGCGGTGAGGCGCGAGGCGACCCCGGATGGAGGCGCTGCGCTCGGCGTCAACGGCGGCGGCGAAGCGTTCGCCACAGGTGGCACAACAGGATGATCATGAAAACCGGGATTGCGGCAAGGACCAGCCCTACCGGCCAGGTGATGGCGAGCATCAGGAGGTGAACCTTCTAGTTTGAACAGCGCCTCGACCCGACAGGTGTGATCGCGAGCTGCTGGCTTGTATGAAACATCCACCCCGCCTACAGAATCCGGAGGAACGACACGGCCGGGGGCGTCGTGGACCCTCCTGCTCAGCGAGGCCGACCGGGCCCTCCACGGAGGCCGTTGTGCGGCGCGATACCACGGGCAGGGCGTCGGGGCTCGACCTCGAACGTTGAGAGCGCTAGTGCGGCTTCACCCGGTCGCTGTGGGGCGGTGCGGCGGGTGATCGGTGATCGTGCGGGGAGAATGGAAGGGCAGGGGGCGCTCACCGATCACGTGGTTTGCTGGGGGCATCCATGTTCCGGGCGGATAGTCTCGCCAGACTTGACGGATGACCTGCTCATCGACGTCGTGCCCGCCGCGTTGCGCGCGGTGAGCGACGTTGGCGATGCAGGTCTCGAGCGAGGCGTACACGTCGATCACCAGACAATCGATGCCGCGGTCCGCGGCCAGGGTCTGCCAGCGCTGAACGTGGTCGGGTTCGAGGTTGGTGGCGTCGATGATGACGCTGCAGCCGCGATCGAGATGCTCGATGCATTCCCGCATTTCCAACTCGCTGACGATGTCTTCGTCGCGGTCATCGAGACGGCCTTGCCGGTGAAAATGCCTCTCACGAATGGTGTCTCGGGAGACGATGGCGGTGTGCGGGCTGCTCAAGGCGAGCTGGGCGGCCAGCGTCGACTTGCCCGCACCCATGATGCCCCGCAGGACCACGATCACTGTTGCACCGCGCGCTCTCGGCGCAGCGTTCATCACAAAACCCTCTCAGTAGAAGATGCGCACACAACCGGGTCCGGTTCGACCGGCCGCCACCACGTGGTGGATATCGCCGAAAACCGGCGAGTCGACAGCAGCGAAGCGAGGAAGAATGCTGTATCTCAACTGCTTTCGAGATGAGCTGGCATTCCGGGCTTCTACGCTCGATCGACTGCCGGTAGGTTCTCGGATGTTGGATGCGTGCTTCTGGTCGCTCGGAGCTGGCGAGGTCTCGACATCCGGCGCGCGGCACCGGTGTCCAGGACGATCAACGGCGGTCAGCCGTGTTCAGGACCGGCCCCGCTGGTGCAGTGGCGGAGGCTCGACAGTGCTTCGGCAGTTTCCAGTCTTCGAATGCACCGTTGTCGGGATCGATGGATCCGTACCGGACGATCTGTGAGGCGTTCACGGCGAGGGCGGTCCCGTCACGACCGACAGCCGGGCAGTGGTCCATGGCCACGGCAGCGCAGTCAGCGTGCAGTGGTGCCGCGGTCAGGGCCCATCCGGTGTCGTCGATGATCACCGTGACAGGTGTGTCCGTCGGCACCGCACCGCCGCAGAATTGGCACAGCATCTCGCGTTGAGCCTGTGCCATGCGGTCGGGATCGACCGCTGTCCACAGAGCCCGCTCATGGCCTTGTTCATCGGAGTAGATGGGTGTGAGCCAGGGCACCGGTCGTCCGAGGTGCGGTCGGTCTGTGCCGGTAGGGCCGCGGTCGATCCCGCAGCGTCGCTGCCAGCGGCCCAGCGGCACCTCCGGTGTATCGAGGCAGCTCGGCCGTCGGCAGGTGACATCGCCGGAGGCCAGCTCCAGATCGGGCGGGTGGCCGCAACCCGGGCAGGCCAGGTCGCGGCAGGCAACCCACCGCGCGTCACGGGCGGCGGCCGCAGTCAGGCCGTCGGTGGTCATCGGCTTGTCCTCGTGGTTTCGGTCGCGGCGGCCTCGGTGGCCGAACTGTCGGGCTCTTCGGCTGGAGTGCCATCAATGTGGTTGGTGGGCAGTCGATTTCCATGCTTCCGGTCGTGTGCTGGGATACTTCGCCGCTGGCCTGCTCGGCAGGGAAGGCGATCGGAACGACCACCATGGAAGGTGCGGACCGGCGGTGAGTCAGCGGCTGGCCAGGGGTGTGCGCCGAAGTCGGACCCGATGAGGAATGCGCGGTTCGTTCGACTCGCTGGCCGTGTGAAGGTCAGGGTGTGGCGTTGTTCTCCTCGACGGATGAGGGCGGAGGCAGCGCGGACCACAGCCGGGCGAGATCGTCGCCGTCGAGGTCGCCGATTGTGCTGATCGGGCGCTCTAATTGCTTTGTAGCCCAGCCGAGTACGCCGTCAGGGTCACGCCCCAAGGTGGTGGTCGCGGCAGTGAGGAACTCCTGCACTCGCTCGTTGGTGGCGGTGGCCGCACGGCGGCGACCTGTCGCGGCGCGGGCCGCCCGTTTGGCTGGGGAGGCGGTGGTCGTTGCGGTGTCGCCGGAGAGGGCATTCGCCGGCGCGGGAGCTGGATTCGCGGCGGCGGCACGGCGGCTGACAGGCGCGATCGCGGGTGTGTCGGCTGTGGTCGCGTCCGCCGCCGCCGAGGTGTCGGATGGTGTGCGGGGCGGACCGAGCAAGTCGACAGCGTCCTGCGGGTCGGTGTGCGGGTCGGTGGTGTCGGGGCGGGCGCTGGTGGGCTCGTTGGCGGTGTCTGTGCTGTCGGCCAGGCGCAGCCATCCCAGCTCGCTGGGGAACAAGCGCCGCCAGGCGTCGGCTTCGGCGCACTTGGCCAGCATGTGGCATGGCATTTTCTCCCAGCCCTGGGAGGGGGCGCCGCTGAGGGTGGTTTTGACGAACTCGCAGTAGTGCACGACCGCGTCGACGGTTTCGACGCGGCTGTCGGGGTGGGCGGCGGTGAGCGTGTATTGCGCGGCCACCGGCGGGGTGTCGTAGGGCCAGGCGTCGACCCAGCCGCGGGCTCGGTCGTCGTGGAACAGCGGTTTGGAGCTCTGTAGGAGCAGGCCGAGCTTGCGGGCGGCGCGGCGACCCGCGATCCGGAAGCCGTGGATGGAGGTCTCCACAGACCACCGCTCCTCGATCTGCGTGCCGCGCGCGGTGACGACCGTTTCGCGGCGTTGCAGCAGCCGGATCTGTTTGAGAAACGGATTCAGTCCGGAGGTGACTGCGCCGTAGAACAGCAGATTCAGCGCGGCCGCTGGCGGGTCGGTGCGCCAGCGCGCGATCAGGCGTAGCGCCTCGATCTGGACTTCGGTGAATTCGGTTTGCTCAGGGTCGAGAGCCAATGGTGAGCGCGGCCCCACAACGGTGGGTGTGGACATGAAGCGCACGGTCCTTTCGGTCAATGCCGCAAGCGCAGGTTCGCGCGGCGCGGCAGGCGGATGCGGTGGATGCCGGGGCCGTGGTCGGGCCAGGTGTCGGTACCCACGCAGCGGGCAAAGAGGTTCACCGCGCGCCGGTTCTCCTCGGCGGCCTCAGCGAGGTCACTGGGGTGCAACTCGCAGACGCTGACCACGTGCGGCGCATGCTTGCTGACGGCCGCAAACAGAAAGCGGCGCACCACGAGCCCGCAGCCGGCGATACCCTGCTGGTACCAGTCCTGTTGCAGGTGATAGCCATACCGCAGGACCGACCAAGCGAAATCCTCCGGATCAGCGCTGTCGGTGGTCTTCAGATCCACGACCACCACCCCGCCGTCGACCGAGGGGTGCAGCCAGTCCGGGCGGGCTCGCAGCATCAGCCCGGTCAACGGGTCGGGCCAGTAGAACGACACCTCCTGCCAGCCCTCCGACAACAGCGGCACCAGCGCCGGATGCGTGCGGACCGCGGCGGCCATGGCCTGGGCTTTATCGAAAGTCCGGTGCAGTAGCGGGATGCGTCCGGCCTGGCGGTGCCAGCGGCGCAGCGCCTGGGCACGTTTGGACTTCCAGTCCCGGAACTCGAGCCTCACCACCAGCGGCCCGGACCCCAAGGCCATGGTGTGCACGGCGCGCCCGAACTCGAGGGCCTCGGTGTCGGGGGCACCGTGGAGCTGTTCGTAGCGGAATTGGCAGGGGGTGATCCCCGACCACCACAGCCGCCGCGCCCCCGAACTCGACAAGGACGCCAGGTCCCTGAGGTGATAGACGCGGTCGGGCAACTGCAGGTGGATGCCAGCGGTGGGGGTGGCGGAATGCAGAGCAAGCATCACGATCTCCGACGAAGAAGTCCGGCCTGGCGGTGACACAGCGAGTTCGGTGGGCACACGTCGGGTAGAGGTTTGCGCCGCTGGGATGTCAGGGCGACGCTGTCGCGCCCCTGCGCAGCACAGCAGTGCCAGTACCTTTTCCGCGGGATCGGTGGCGCAGGACCCGCTTGGACGGTCTCGTCCGGTAGAGCCAGCTGCGGACCGACAACAGAGCCTCCTGGGCTGAGCTCATCCGCTGCTGGAGCCGGTGGCCGTTCGGGTACCCATGCCGCCGTCGGTCCAATTTCTTGAGAACGGTGGGTCGGCTGTTGGCTCGTGCCGCCACCGCGGCGGTCGGGCTACCCAGCACTGTCCGGGCCGCTCCCGGGGGTACTCGAGCAGGTACGACGCGGATGCGTGGCTACCGGCGTGGGTGACCTGAGTTGCGGGTGTCAGCGCAGGTGGATGTGGCGGGGGCGGGCGATACCGAAGTCGAGGCCGTCGTTGATGACGCGTTCGGCTTCGCGTTCGGTGAATCCCTCGATGCCGATGTGGGCCTCGGCAGCTGCGCGCAGTACCTGGTGTGCTTCGTCGCGGGTGAGCATCCCGGCTCCGACAAGGCGACCGATCGAGCCGGCGGCCGAGAGCAAAGTGTGGTGACGCTGGCCGCGGGGTGCGGCCAGGATCCGTTCGAACTGCTTGACCAGGGCAGCATGCACATAGGCGTTGACGCGAACTCGGGAAAGGTCGACGGTGGTCGGGGTCGGAAGGGGTGGGGGTGTCAGGGCGGTGATCAGCCAGTCCGGTGGTGAAGCCGGTGACCGGTCATCCAGCAACTGGTAGGTGTCACCGCTGCGAGAGACTGATCCGGCGCCGACTATGTAGCCGCCGACGCCGCGAGTGTCGATGCGCCACCCCAGCCGTCCGGAACTGTTCCCTAATCGCGGTGCTTCGGGAGCGGCGAAGTAGAGGTGCTCACCGCCTGATGTTATCCGCAGGAGAAAAGTTGTTGGTCGGCGTCTTACCTGGTCAGAACCTTGATTCAATAGCAGAAACGAGGGGGCAGGTCGAGCTGTGTTTCATCGGCCGATGCGGGTTGAGTGTGGGGTGGCGCGGGTGCATCGTGGTGGTCGTGCAAGAGACTCCCGAGCTAGATCCCATCGAAGACGGGGTTGCGTGTGCAGACGAGTTGGAGCCGCCTGCGCCGAGGCCGTGCGGTTCGTGTCCTTATCGGCGCGATGTGCTCAGCGGGGTTTGGCATGCCGAGGAGTATGAGAAGCTGGGTCGCTACGACCTTGAGATGGCCTTGCAGCCGCCGGGGTTGTTCCAGTGCCATCAGACCGGCGCTGAAGGGGCTTTGTTCGGGGGGTCGGTTGCTATGGCTCGGATCTGCTCGGGCTGCGTCTGGCCTTGCTGCGAGGTCACAGCAGCGTGGGGACCTTCCAGCCCGCAGTCGACTATCGGCCGCCGGTTCCGCTGTTCGGTTCCAGTAGTGAGGCTGCCGATCATGGGCCGGCCGAGATCGACTGTCCAGGAACGGATGCCGTGCAGGCCATCGACAAGATCAGCCGACGGCGGTCCGATCTCGCCTGAGTGTCTCGTCGTTGTGTGGTTACTGTGTTGACGGTGCTGGGTAAGAGTGGCCGGGCCAGGTGCCTCCGCGGCGGGTCAGCTCCCGGCGGAGGTCGAGGTTCTCGCCGTGGGCTCGTGCGAGAGCGTCGCGCAGCTCGTCGACCTGTTGGCGGTGCAGCTTCTTCAGTTGGGTGATCTGGCTGGTGAGGGCGAGGACGAGGGAGCTTTCGGAGCCCGGGGGCGGAGCTGGGGTGCGGCGAGCGGGCTGGCTTTGGGCGCGCAGGTGCTCGATGCGGGTGCGGAGTTCGGGGTGGTTGTAGAGGAAGGCATGGGAGACGCCGGCTTCGCGTTGGATCGATTGGAATGTGACGGGGTCACCGCGTTTGACGAGCGCCCGGATGGCTTGCTCGGCGTCGCGGGGTTTGTTCTCGGACTTGGCTTTTGCGGCGGCGATGAGGGTGGCTGTGCGTCGGTCACGGGTGTCGTCGGTCAAGGTCGAGTTCTCCGCGGAAAGGTCGGGTTCATGAGCAGCGGGACCGGCCCGGTGACTGCGGTGGGGCAGCCGTGTCCTTGGATGGCGTGGCCGGGTTCGGTGGGCAGGGTGTCGAGCAGCCGGGTGAGGGCTTGTTGTTCGGCGCGGCGTTGGGCCAGCCAGACGTTGTCGTCGGGCATGGGTTGGCCGTGTCGGTTGGCGAATTCGGTTGTGGTGCGGTCGATCAGGGCGGTGGTGTCGTCGATTTGGTGTTGCAGCACGTCGCGGTGGGTGGCGTCGGTGGCGAAGACCGAGCAGGTCAAGCAGGCGTTTCCCTTGTCGCAGGATTGCAGCGGCGGGAGCATGCACCAGCCGTGGGGCAGGATGCGGTCGGCGCGGTCGAACAGGTGCATGGCGTCGTGGTCGTCGCGGGAGAAGCGGACCCGGGTGCCGTCGGCCTTGAACTTTGTGGTGGCGATGAAGGCTTGTTCGGCGTGTTCTTCGCGTTGGGCGACGTAGTGCATCGACATGCTGGGGGTGGCGTGCCCGGCGTAGCGTTGCAGGACTTTGATCGGTAACCCGAGCTCGGCCAGACGGGTCAGCTTCGTGTGGCGGAAGCGGTGGGTGTGACCGAGCGTGACGGGTCGGCCGTTGCTGTCGCGGATCGCGATGAGGTCGCTGAACTTGTTCAGCAGCCGCGTGTAGCTGCCTGCGGCATAGGGTTTGGTCGCGGTGAGGTTGCTTTTGCGGGCGGTGAACAGGTAAGGCGTGGTGGTGGTAGGGAAGCGGTCGCGGATCCAGCGCCGCTGGTCTTCGATGATCGCGACCACCTCGTCGTCGACGAGGATGGTGTCGGGGGCGATGTCGATCTTGCTCTGGGCGTAGCGGAACCGGGTCAGCGACTTACCCTCGCTGTCGTCGGTCGACGCGGGAACTGATGTGAGACAGTCATATTCGCAGAGGCGGACCTCGCTGGCTCGGCGTCCGGTGAGGATCTGCAGCAGGATCATCCGCATCACCTGCGGGTCGCCGAATCCCTCGGCGGTGATGGTGGTGCCGTCGCCGCGGGTGATCGGCATGTGCTGGCCACGAGGAAGCGCGAGGAGCGGCAGTGCCGCGGTGATCTGGGCCAGAGCGTGGTCGTCGACGTAGTGATCGGCGTTGAGCATTGGTTGGTGCCGGATCGGTGTCACCTGGCGGCGCCAGGCGTCGGCGTGCAGTTCCGTGACCGCCGACCATGGCGACTCCCCGAGCACCGTGCGTGCTTCGCGAGGGTTGGCGGCGACGAACGCGAACAGTTCGGACACCGCGCGCAGATCGTCGTTGACCTGTCGAGGATGAACCCGATGTGCGCGGTGATGCTGTTCGGAAGGGCGCATGGCTCGGTTGACCGGGTCGGCGGCCCAGCGGCGGAACTCGGCTGCCTGTGCGGGTGCGGCCAGCGGGTCGGACAGGACCTCGCAAGGATCGTCGAACGCGACGGTGATCCATCGGTCGAACCGGGTGAGCTGGCGGCCTTGACCGATGGTCGACCAGCGCAGCGTTCCGGCTTCGAGTTGGGTGCCGAGGTGCCATTTCACTGCCGCGCGAAGCCATGGCGCGGTGATGTGGGCCGGAATGATGCGCCCGCCGTGGGGCTCGCGGGGGCCGATCGGGATGCGCGGGTCGCAGCGGGGATGCCACTCGTCGAGCTCCCACCAGCGTCCCTGATGGCAGTGCGCGATCAACGCCAAACGGGGAACCTGGAACACCGCGCGCAGCCGGAAGCGGGTATTGGCGGGTGGGAAGCGCTTCCATCGGGTGGTGTAGTACCAGCTCAGCAGCGATTGCCCAGTCTCCCAGTCGATCTGCTGGATCGACAAAGGAAGCTCGCGGCCAGCGTCGCAGGCTCGCCGGTATGCGATAGCGAACTGATTGAGCGGTTGCACCGACACAGGAGTGCCGTCGATCATCTGCTGCCAGTGGGCCATCCATGCCAGCTCAGTAAGGAGCGGCTCGGGCAGCCCGGTCAGAATCAGGTCGTGGATATGGCGTCCCGGCGGGTCGCTCCAGCCGGGGATGTCGGGTCCGATGCGTGGCCCGCGCCAAGCCGGGGGCAGCTCCTCGCGGAGACGGGCGAGCAGATCACCCCGGCTGGTGGGGTGGAGTTCGATAATGTTATCGGCCAAGACGCAGATCCCATCCCGCGGTGAACGCTCTCCAGTCCGCGGCCGCGCGGAGGGCCGCGTCTTCACAGACCCAGCCATACAGATCGAGAGTGGTTTGCACGTGGGCGTGGCCCAGGCGCCGCGATACCACCCAGTCGGGTGTGCCCGCCAGGAGCAGGGCGGTGGCGTGGCTGTGTCGGAACCAGTGCGGCGTCCAGCCGGGCGGACCGATTCCCTTGCGGCGCAGGGCCGTTACCTTGGTCCGGACGGTGCCCTCGGACAGAGCCGCCAACAGCGGCGGACGATCGAGGTTGACCAACAGCGCCGATTCCGCGGTCACCATCAACCCCAATTCCGTTGCCCGGCCGACCATATGAGTGATGTACTCGGCGAACAACCGCTCCAGGTCGGCCCCGACATAGATCCGCCGCGGCCGCATCATCTTCACCCGCGCGCCGCTGGCGTTGTCCTCACGTGGGACGATCTCGATGTAGGCGGTGCGACCGCGCCCCATCACAAAGTCCGCGATCCGCAACCCCAAGACTTCCCCGAGTCGGCAACCAGTTTCAGCGAGCACGGCGAACAGAAACCGGTCGCGCAGATTGCCCACCCACTCCCCGGTATCCGGATCCGGCACCGCGCAGCCGTCCAGGACCGCTTGAATATCGTTCGGCAGCAACACCGGCGGACGATCCTGTCGAGTCCGACGCACCCGCACCAGCGACGACGGTTGCGGCCCCACCCGCGCCGACAGGTGCGCCAGCAGTCCCCGCGCGGGCTTGCGCCGTGGTGCACCACGCAGCAGCCGACCGGCCACCGGCACCGCGGTGACGGCTTCCTGCCACCGGTAGAACGAGATCAACGCCGCCAGCCTGGCCTCGAGCGTGTGCGGCGACGGCTCGGTATCGGCGGTGACGAGGCTATGTTCGACCATGCGGCCGTTACGAAGCCACGACACGAATCCGAGCACGGTCGAGACCTCGGCGTCGTCCCACCGGTCGGCCTCACCGCGTAGCTCGAGGAAGCTCCACCAGTGCGCCAGCGCGGTGGCATATCCGCGCACCGTGTTGGGCGACCACACCGTGCGGTGCGCCTCGAGCCAGCCCTCGATCGGCGCGACCGTGCGGTGCCAACAATCGATCACTGTCCACGTGCGCCGCCCGGACGAGGGCCGCACCGCCAGGGCATACGCCATCCAATTCCCGCCTCGAAAAGCCATGGGGTAGAGCCAGATCGGAGCACACCGTAATCGCTGACCGGTGAACGTGACGGCGGATTCACCCATCCCGAATGCAGATCCACTGGTGAAGGTGACGTATTCGGGTGCGCTATTCCCCACGTAGCCATGCTGGTGTGTTCCGGCGTCGACCGCCGGCTGGCCTCTACCTCACCAAGCGGACGTTGAGTGGTCACCAGGCCGGTGAAAAGTCGTGTCAGCGACGGAAGCGACCGACGAACGCGCGGTAATGCCGAGTTGAGTGCGTTCGGCTGGCTCGCCGTCCGGGCCTGCCCGATCGGGCTGAACCTCCGGGGTTTGCCGATTTGCGTTCTGTGTGGTGGTTTCGGTGTCACTGCTGGTTGGGGTTGTACCGGAGTAGGTTGTTCGAATGACTGTGGCGGGGGCGCGCCGACGATAGGCTTGTTGTTGTCGTCTTGTGTTGGTCCCCAGTCCGTTCCGCTGGGGTTGCCTCGAATCATTTGCGGACGGCGATCCCGGCGTAATGAGCAGAGCAGGAGTACAGATGACCGAGCCGTTCCCCGCCCCACAGCCCAGCTACCTGTCGGCCGTAGGCTCGCCGAAGAAGCAGAAGAAGTGGGTGTGGCTGGTCGGCGCCCCGGTACTGGCTCTCGTCCTGGCGGCACCCGCATGGAACAGCGCTCCGGCAGCGGCCGACGTCGCTCAGCTGGATATCGCGGCGCCCTTATCGACACTTGCGGTCGAATTCTCCCCGGCCAAGCAGGACATCACCTCCAGCCAGCGCAACGCCATCCGGTCTGCCCAGCAGTACCTCGACTACTCTGCCTTCTCCCGCAGCGGTCTGATCCACCAGCTCGAGTACGAAGGCTTCTCTACCGCAGACGCTACGTTCGCGGTGGACAGCCTGAATGTGGACTGGAACGAGCAGGCGGCAAAGAGCGCCAAGCAGTATCTCGAGTACACCTCGTTCTCTCGGTCCGGACTGATCGATCAGTTGGTGTATGAGGGCTTCACGCGCGCCCAGGCCGAGTACGGAGTCAATGCCGCCTACTGACAACCTCTTTCGGCGGCAGGCCCGGACACCGCAGCACCCCTTCCTGGCTCCTCTCGCTCGACGGTGGCGATGTCACGTATCGCGCGCGGGTCCGCGCACCTGCGCCGCATTGGTACGGAGCGCGGGGTGAAACCTATGGTCAGCGCCGACGTACCTGCTGACTGTTTGCTAGAAGCGAGCACTGCGGCGCGAGGCCGGTCGCAGTGCTCAGGTGGGCGCGGCGCGTGGGGTTTTCATCACCACCACAGCGTTCACGTCGGGTGCCCGGGGCTTAATCGGTCTGGCTTCAGTCAGCGGGAGTGAGCTGCGGTAATAGCCGCATACCGCGCTGACCGAACCAGCAAGCGCTGCCCAGCCGGAGCGCTAGTCTTCGTGCCTTGACCGCTCCCATAGACCCAGGGTCGCAACAAGCCTGCCTGCTGACGTCGGTTGCAGCGATGGCGTCGATTCCTCGCAGTTCACTGGGCGTCGTCGTGTTCGAACGACTAGGCGGCTTGCCATCGGTGCCATGAATGATTCCCAAATTGTGTTCCGCAGCAGAACGATGTGCGCTTGGAACCGATCGACCAAGCGATCGTCATCGTGCGGTCCGACGGCAGTTTCGATCACCAGCCGCAGCGCCGCGGGATCAGGCAGGTCGTCGAAGCAGAGCAGGACATCGACGGATTCGAAGTTCGCGTCGCTGCGAAGCACCACGTGGCCGTGACGCCATCCCATTATGGTGTCATGGAACTCAGACGCCTTCGGATCGCCTGAAGCGATGAACAGTTCGCTCAGAGGTATCTTGCGCTTTCTGTCTCCCTGCGCCACCCTCGCGTAGCTCACTACTGCCGATTCCCACAGGGCACGCCGAACGAAAAGGCTGGATGGGGTGGCGGGCGTGCTTCGGTGCGCTTCAAGGGCAGAGTCGGCGTGGATGAGATCGAGCCAAGCGGACCCCCACTTGCGCAGGACGTTTGCATCAACGCTGTCCAATGAAACGCAGTAGTCTGCCAGGCTCATGTGCGTAATGGCAACACATGACGCCACCCGTTGCCAGGGGATTTCACGCGAGGCGTGCCGATCGTGCCTGGCGGGGCGAGGGTGCGAAACCTCGGTCAGGCCGCGCCTGCAGGTCCGGCGCGACCAACCCGAACAGGCTGGCTCCAACGGATGAAAGGGCCAGCCGTCCAGCGACTGTGAATGCCTCCTCAAAGGCTCTGACTCCAGTGGACTCAAGTGCGCGCTCATGCTGCTTACAAGGCCGTTCGGACCAGCCAGGCCGAGCGGGCTGAACGCACCACCATGCGTGCGGGTTCAGGGCGGTCAGCACGCTTGGGGCCGATTCGCCGACCGGATCAGAGCTCTGCGGGGTACGGCGCCCGCCTGGTCTCGTAACGGAGCAGATTGAAGAAGTCTGTCATTGCGACGGCGATGGGCGCGTCGCGGGTCAGGATCGCCGCGGCTGTCTCCGGGATCCCGGTTGGCGCCTGGCCTGACGCGTACGCACGCAGGCGGGACTCGCGCTGATCGCGGCCGGGACCGAAGAGCTCGGTCACCAGCCATTGCCCCGTGTACATGGCGGTATAGCAGCGGTCGTAGTTCCGGTGCCGCTCGAAGAAGGCGAGTTCGTTCTTCGCCAGCTCGAACCGGGAGGAGATCGCCAGTCCGTAGTCGGCGAAGTAGAGGCGCTCGCCGTCGGTGAGGAGATTCTGGAAGTGGGTGTCGAAATGCAGCAAGCCGTTGGCGTTCATGAACGCGATACCTGCCGCCAGGTCCCGATCCGCCATGGCCAACGCGCGGTCAGCGGCCGCACTGTCGGCCCGAAGCTGCTCACCGAGCCAGTCGAATAGGTTCCGCGGGATGTATTCCAGGAACAGCGCGATGCTCGCCGAGGACGAGCGCTGCTCCTCGAGGCGCTGCCGAACCTGTGCCCCGCCTTCCCAGTAGTCGACGACCCGATCGATATCGGCCAGCTCCTCGGGCAGCGGCGTCGTATCCGGCAGGACTCGCCAGTGGTACATCAGCGGGAAGCCCGCGAACTCGCCCGCGAGCGCCCAATTTGTGGTCATGACATGCGCGGCGAGTTCGCGCCACGCTCCGAACCCCGGGCCGCCGATGCCGTAGTGGCAGAACATCGGCAGCTCGAAGAGATTGGCCGTGGAATGGATATTCTCGGGCCGCAGCTCCAAGTCCGTCAGCGGTACCCGCTTGACGAATACCTGCTTCCCGGCGACCTCCAACAACACCGACTTCCCGCCGATGCCCGATCCGACCGGCTCCGCAGCGTTCAGGGCCTGCTTCAGCGCGCGATCGCTGAGCAGAGCCAGGGCCATAGAGACGGAACCATATGCGGCAAGACGCGTTTCGGATCGTAGGGAGGACATGGACATCAGACTGTACTAGCGCTCCAGGACGGTGCACGCTGACCGAATACACGCTCATGCCGCCTACCGCGCGTTTTGGTGATCGCTGGGGAGACAACGATGAAGGTCAATGGTTCCTAATTCGGCGCGGAAACTGCGCGCCGTAGGCGATGCCGTCGTCGATCGTGCGCCGCACCTCCTGCTCGGTGTAGTCGGCGACACCGAGATGTTCAGCGGAAGCAAGTTCCAGAACTGCATGGGCCGTTGATTCGGCCAGTTCACCGGCGGCGACGAGCCGCCCCAACTTCACCGCGGCCCTGAGCAAGGCATCGTGGCGGGAACCGACTTGTGCCCGTGCAACTTTGCGCGATTCGCCGTCGAGAATCGCTCGCAGGTAGGCATCCGCGCGCGGCGACGGTAACTGCATCGGCGGCGTTGCTGTCGGCGGCGGTGCGGGCATCAGCCGATGCGCGAGCCATTGTGGTAGCTCCATGACCTGCGTGTCACGAAGGATGCGGTAACGGCGACCGCCCACGATTGATCCCGGGGCCACGACATACCCGCCATGCGCCCGTGTGTCGATCAGGCGGCCGAGCCTACCTGTGGTGTTGCGTAACTCAAACCCGGCAGGAGCGCGAAAATACAAATGTAACCCGCCCGGGGTGACCACGGTGAAAGTGTCGTCCGGAAACACTGCGCCGACACCAGATGCCAAAGCCGCCAACGTATCAAGGCCGTGACGTTTCCCCGAAGACTCTTGGGGTGAATCACGGGCGAGGTCGTCGTCCAAGTCGACGACGACCAGTCCCGACCTACCGGTGGCAACACCGATGTTGTAGCGCGCTGCGGGGGCCCAAAACCGGTGGACTGCTTCGGGATCGGAGGTTGCGCGATCTTCCCAGGACCGTATCGCCGGCGTCTTCCTGCCCGGAACCAGAGGAAACACACACCACCCACGGGCCGCCGCAGCCAAGGCCGCATCGAGAAGATCACGGCTGGACAAGTACAACCACCCCTTTCAGCCGCCGCACGAAACCGGTGACGTGATCGTCGTTGCCGCCTTGCTGATAACGCTGCAACAACGAAATCGAGTCCGGGACAAGCGCTTCGTCGATGACGTTGTTGCAGTGACCGAACCACCCGCTGATAACCGAGGGGGTGGCGACTGTGTAGGTGGGGCCCGGGTAGGGATGCCCCGCCTCGGCGGCGATCGCGGCGAGCACTTCGCGGCCGTGGGTCAACCCTGTCCACGGGGCGGGCGCTTGCTCGCCGTGAGCGGTGTCCAGGTCGATGACCAGCAGCCTGCTGGGTGCGCAGGCGACACCCACGTTGTAGGGACCTTCCCGCCAGATCTGGCGGATCCGGTCGGGATCGACGGTGGCGTGCCGGAGCCAATGCTTCTCGTAAGCGGGGGTTTTCGCGCGCGGCCGCAGCGGGAACACGTAATGGCCCCGCGCGGCGGCGGTCAGGGCGGCCTGCAACAGGGTGGTGCTGGGGCGGCCGCGGCGAACGGCGACCATCTCGCCAGGGTAGCGCGGGCCGGGATGTGTCCGGGCGCGCCCGGATACAGGCCCGGAGCTCGCTCGGGTCATGGCTGAACACCTCGAAAGAATGGGGCAGGGCAGGGGCAGGGGCGTGGATGCCTCACGCGTGGGTGGCGGCGAATTCCATGGCGGCGACTCCGTGGCTGCCGATTTCGTAGGCGCGGTCGATGTCCTCGACGGTCTGGGCGAAGGAGGTCACCGCGTGCAATACACCCCCGGCTTTGGTGTCACCGCCCCGTATGAAGTGATCGAGGATGCCCTCACGTTCGGCGTTGGTGTAGCCGAATTGATGGGCGACCAATTCGAGGGTCTCGGCCGGTTTGCGCAGCCGGGTGCCGGCGGTCTCGGAGATGGCGTCGACATGGCGCTCGAGCGCGCGCGTGGACAGGAACTCCGCGACGGTGTCGCGCACCTTGGACGCGATGGTGCGCATGTCCAGCTCCCGAGTGTCGGCACCCCAGATGATTCTTCCCTCCTCCAGTTGGCTGCCCAGATGGGTGCGCCGATCGGCGGCGGGGTTGATGGTGACACCGTTGCCGCAGATCTGAACGATGACCTTGGGAGTGAGAGTGGTGGCGCCGTGACCGGTTTCGGAGTTGGTGAACAGCAGCCCGGCGTAGACGATCGGCAAGTCGCATCCGGCTCGGCCGTTGAACGGTGAACGGTAGTCGGCGAGCAAGTCGTAAGCCATGGTCGAGATCTCGGGGGCATGCACGTCGATGTAGAGCCGGTTCGGTGAGATGTCAGCGTGGCGGATGTTGTTCGCGCCGAGCCCTGCCTGCTGGAGACCGTCCAGGAACGCGGTGGCCATGTCATGGTGGTCGCGGATGCTGTAGGAGTCCGACAGCACCGCGCGCACGATCCCGCGGGCTTGACGAGATTCGGTGGATCCCCACATCAGCCGCAGCAGCATCCGTCGCTCATCCTGACGGGCCCAGCCGTTGAGGTTGGCGTCGTACAACGGCAGGTTGGCGGCGCGGCAGCGACGCAGATATTTGACGGGGATCTTCAATTTCTCGGCCAGGTCGGCGTCTGCACTGCTGGTGGGCAGGTAGAGGCCGTTGAGGTCGGCGACGCCGTCAGGTGTGATCAGCATTTTCTGTACGGAGTCCGGCAGCGCGCTGGTGTTGATGCCGTCGATGCGCAGCGAGCCCCGGTCGGCGCGGATCGCCGAGGCGGGGACCACGATGTCGAGCTTGCGGGACTGCTGTTTGGCGAGTTCGGCGAACAGCGTCTCGACGCTCATCTTGCGAACACTGCGGTCGGGAAGCGGCGGAAGGACAGCGGGCGCGGTCATAGCGGAACTCCAGGAAGACGGAAGGGATCGGGACAACGGAAGGATTCGCTGACGACGGGCCGAGGTGCGGGTCAACGGGAAGGCGCGCGGCGGCGTCGTCGACGGCGAGGCGAGGTGGGGACCAGGGTCGAGGCGGTGGTGTCGAAGTCGATCTGGTCCTTATGGATCCAGTAGGGCATCACGAAAACCAAGCGGGGTATCGCCCTCCCGGCGCCGGTCCACACGACCTTGAAATGGCTGGCGCGTTGGCGAGGAAGCTGGGTTCGACCGGCGCCGGCTCCGGTGCGAGGCTTGGCGGGGTCGGTGGCGGCACGGCGCAGCCGTCGCAGGTTGGCACCGAGGCGCCAACCGACTGCGATGAATGCGGTTGTATGGCGGTTGCGGCCAGGTTTGCCAGCACGGCGTTTGCGTGTGCGGCCCGTGTCGGCGTCGGGGCACGGATCGGGGAGGTCGGGTTCTTTGCTGCACAGATACAGCAGGCTGCCCAGGACCGGTCTGAGAACCTGTTGCAGGCAGGAGCGGATCGAAGCCTCGTTGCACCCGGCGGCGGTGACTGCGTCGGCGGACCAGTTGGCGATGCAGCTGTCGAGAAATTCGGCGATGTCGACGCGGTCGGTGCGTAGCGTCATCAGGAACCGATTGACCTCGGGTCCGACGCCGCTGTTGTCGAGGGTCTCCAGCACGGTCATGATCCCGAGGTAGTCGGGATCGTCGTGGGTGCTACACAGCATTCCGTCCCGGTCGCCGGCGATCCCGTGGAGCCCGTAGAGGAAGTACCCGAGCAGTCGTGCGGGGCGGTCGTCGGTGGTGCGGCACGGGATGGGTTCGGCGAACACGACCAGCGGGTCGCGGTAGGGCAACTGGGCCACGATGTCGGTCGGCATCGCTTCGGCTGTCGCGTCGGCACACTCGGCGGCAAGGGTCGGATCGACCAGACACGCGATACGTGAGCCCCGCTGCCATCGAATGCCGACCGCCGCGGTTTGCAGAACATGGTTTCGCTCCGCGGGAGGCAGCAGCGTCCGTCTCGGTGGCGGTACCTGCCGTATCAGCCGCCCGGCGGCGATGTGCGAGACCGCGTGAGTGTCGCCGAATTGGTCGGCGCAGAATCGCTGTGTGCGCACCACATCCTCGATCGCGGTCACCACCGCGGCGGCCGAGTCGAGAGTGACGGTCGCGCCGTCATCAGCCATGGTCGTCCTTGCTTCGTACTCGAAAAGCGCACCGCCGGCGCGGCGAGGCACCTGGCGGCTGGGGTAGGAGAGGCGATGAACTGACGGCGAAAGCTGTTGCTGTGGTCGCCTGCTCACCGGGGCCAGGGCGAGCTGTAGTCCTTGTGCGCTTGCCTGATGGGCGTGGTCGGTGGTGAGGTGTGTTCCGTCCCGGGTGTCGGGACGGAACACACGAGATCAGGGCTCAGGCAGCCGTAGCCGGTATGTGCTCACCGGTGGCCTCGTCCTCGCCACCGATTTCCTCGCCATCGCTGACGAGGTCGGTGTCGAGCTCGGAGGCGACCTCCAAACCAGCGTCTGCGCTTTCAGACGCGATGTCGGTGGTGGCCTCGTCCTCAGTGGTGGAACCCGCGTCCTCGGTGCCAGTGGCGGCCACGGGTTCGGTGATGCCCTCGTAGACCTGGTCGGCGGTGAGTTCGCCGGTGAGGACCCGGTCATACGGTGCGGCGGAGTATCCGTCGGTGGCCAGCAGACCGATATAGTGGGCCCACAGGGGTTCGCGTGCTCCCCGCCAGCCCCTGGCCTTGGCCTCACTGGCCTCGAGATTGGGCAGGATGTCGGCCTCGAGCGCCGCGACGACTCGAACAGCGGTGTAGAGCAGCCCAGCGTTGTCACGCGCCTGCACACCGGCACCTTCGCGAGCGCCGGAGACGTGCGCGCCGAGTTCGGCGGCCAACTGCCGGGCGTGGTAGCGGTCGATGAGATCACCTTTGGCCACGGTGAGCCCGATCAGCGCGCCCATGCCCGCCGGGATCGTCTTCTTGTTGGTGAACCAGTTCTCGACGATCCACTTGCGCCGGACCTTCGCCGCGGCAACCGATTTCATGTTCAACACCCGCGTCCGGTTCACCTTGGCGGCGCGTTCCGCGGCCTCGCGCTCCTCGCGCTCCTCGCGCTCGTAGCGCTGCGCGATGGTCTCCCCGGGGCCTGTGTCACCATCGACGGCGTGATCGCTGCCGTCGTCGGGTTCGGTATCGGCGGGCAGTTCGTTCGGGTCGATGGTGAGGCCGGCGGCGTCGAGGTCGAGGCAGAAGTAGCTGGGGTCGAAAGCTTCTTCCTCGCGCACGTCCCGGATGTGCAGGAGGCCGGGATCGGCGGTCGCTTCCGGGAAGCTGCGGGTGTAGTCGTCGATGGAGTCGGGGTCGACGGGTTCGCCGGTCTCGGCGTGCACGATCCGCTGGGTGAGCACGACCGCGAATGCGTCCGGGTGTGCCATCGCGTCGGCTTCGCCCGCGCGCTCACCGGTGGCGGTCAGCAGCATCTCGAGCGGCAGCCAGTTGTCGGTATCGTCCGGGAACTCGGCGAAGACCGCGAATCCGCGATCAGCGAATCTGGTGGACGCCGTGTCGAGGGCGGCGGCGACGCGCTGGCGGGTGGCCTCGGCTTCGGCGGCGGCCGCTTCGGCGGCGGCCCGCGCGTCGTCTTCGGCGACCATCTCGGCGAAGACGTGGTCGAACAGGCCGTCCAGCTCGGCTTGGATC
Source organism: Nocardia sp. NPDC041819 (assembly GCF_055590505.1). Classification (NCBI taxonomy): domain Bacteria; kingdom Bacillati; phylum Actinomycetota; class Actinomycetes; order Mycobacteriales; family Nocardiaceae; genus Nocardia; species Nocardia sp. NPDC041819. Next base: position 101,230 of record NZ_JBVJAP010000018.1, read on the forward strand.
AGCCGGGCGGTCTTGTCGGGATCGTCGGCGTAGCGGTCGGCTGCGTGTGCGTGGAAGATGTTGAACTGGTGACTGAGGACCCGGGCGGTTGCGGTCGCCGAATTCGCGACTTTCCGATACGCGCGGACTTCTTTGGCCGACATGCCGAGGTTGGCGCCGATCTCCTTCACGGTGGCCTTGACCTCGAACAGGGCCGCGGCCGCGGCGAGGCGGTCGGCGTCATCCTGGGTGAGGCGGTACTTGCCGGTGGAGAACTGCAGGCGCACCCGCTTGATGACGCGCTGCTTCTCGCTGGCGTCGGTGTCGGCAGGCAGGGCGATGATCCACGCCTTGCGGATCTTCTCCTGCGGCTGGTCGCCGGCGGCGCGCTGCAGCGCGCGGGCCCGGTGCCAGCCGTCCTCGACGACCAGCTGTCCGCCGATGACGCTGACGATAATCGGCAAGTAGTTGCCATTGCTGGCCAGATCGGCGTCGAAGTCGGCATCGTCGGGCTTCTCGGGACGGTTGGGACCCCGCACGAGGGTGCGCGGATCGGCGAAGTAGCTCGGGTAGGCCGGTTCGAGGTCGGCGAGCACCTCCAAGGCGGTGCGCGGCTCACCGTCGTCGCCGGGAGCGGGGATCTGGTCGGACTGGGCGGTGTCGTTGTCGGTGGAGGTGTCGTTGCGATCCTCGTCGGGATGCTCGCGGTCCCCGTCGCTGAAGTGCTCGCCGAGACCGAGTCTCTCGGTGGGATCGGTATCCGGTTCGGCCGTGCGGGCGTCGTCGATGAAAGTGGTCATCGGCTCTCATTTCCTTCCATTCGGAATCATTCGGGTTGGTGAGCGGCGCGACCGCGCTGTCGCGCCACTCGTGGGCGGGGGCAGGGAGAGTTCGATAAACGGCGGTCGTGAGGCGCTCGACGGGCGTACGGACCTGCGGAGGGCGAAACCGCTGCGGGCACCCGGCAACACCACTACCGATCGAGGTCACGCCCCTCGCGGAAGCGTTGCTGTGCTGCGCGTTCGCTTACAGCGCCGGCTTCGCCCACTGCCTCGACCAGACCCGGGGTCGCTGTCGTGCGGTCTCTCCGCGCGATGTCGGGTAAGCCACGTCATGGGGCGCGGTTCATCGGGCGTTGTGATCGCAGTCAGCCGAAGATGCTGGACTTCCAGGGTCGGGGGTGGGCGTGTTCGGCGCAGGCCAGACGATCGCAGTCACGGGGCGGTGGGCCGACAACCGGCCGGTGATCGTCCGCCTCCGCTCGCCGGATCCGTTCGTCTCGAGGATGGTGCGATTGCCGCGGACGGTGATCTGGGCCCAGACCGATTTCGTGATGACGCCGCCACGTCGAGATGCTCGTTCAGGTCGTGAACGCGGATCTCGCTGGCGGCACCTGATCACCGGCCGAGAGCGACGGCGACGGCGGCTCCTGGGCTGCCTCATCTGCCCGCGGGTGGGCTCGCCGACGGGAGAAGCGCATCACCCGGGTGAGGACCGCGTTGAGGCGATCGGTGATGGCGTCCACGAGTGCGAACAGTCGTTGCCGGCCGTCCTGTAGTTCGGTGAGATCGGTGAGGTCGTGGATGTTGGTAAGGCCGAGGTCGGAAACTTGGAACAGGTCATCGACCATCATCGACAGCGTCAATTCGCCGTTGTAGAGCAAGAAGCCGTCTTCGTCGCAGCTGAACGCGGCGAAAACCACCAGGGCGACGTCCTCGACATCCAGCCGCCACAGGCCGCTGGGAGCGGCGTCGATGAGGTCGCGTACGAAAACGAGTCCGTTGTGGTCATCGGTCGGTTGCCACTGCTCGAGTTGCTGGGCGATGTCGGCCATCGTGCCGCCGTTGGTGAGCTCAGCGGTGATGCGGTCGCGATCGTAGGTGAGTTCGGACATCAGCGATCCTCTAAGTGCTGTAGGGGGATCCGGAATTGGTTGTTCCAGTGCGGCGCTGAGTTGCGAGATGCGTTGCGGCCACCAGCTGACAGCGGGGTCGGGCGGTGTACTGAACCCGCTTGGCGCTTGTGCACCGGCGAGAACCGGGTAGCGAAAGTCGCTTCGGGCGGTACTGCCGTGTGCGCCAGGCAGGCGGTGCGCGGCGGGGTCAACGCCGACCGCCGGTGGCCGGGTTGTCCTCGTCGCGGAGGTCGACTCGATGTGTTGTGCCGTGGGAGTCGGTAACGTGGAACACCGTGGCCCTCAGTTGCTGGGTCTGCTGGATGCGGTGCGCCTCGCGGGCCGCGGCGAGTGGGGTTTCGGCGGTGATCTCGATGGTCCAGGACACCTGGAATTCCTCGCTATCGGCCGGTGTCCCAGGTCGGTGCCCGTCGCAGCTGGGAGGTCTGCACGGGGTGTGGTCGCCGACGGGGTCCTGACCTTGGGAGGCCTTCGAGGAGGTGACTGGGATGCCGCGGGGGGCGGCGGTGATGTCGGCGGGGGAGGTGATGGTGATGGCGGTGCGGTCGCGGATCATCCGGTTGTTGCCACGGGTGACGGGGTCGGTTTCCGAGCCTGGGTAGGCGAACACGGGACGCGACAGTCGCCGGGCCCACTGGGCTGTGGTGTAGGCACCGCCGCGGTACGGGGATGTGATGACCACGGTGGCGCGTGACAGCGCTGCGACCAATTGAGCCCGATAGTCCTTCCTTAAGCCTTCGAATCGAGTGTTCGGAGGATAGGCGCTGACGATCAGGCCACCGGCTGCGAGTTGTTTGTCGAACAGTTCGCGGTGTTGGTGCGGATGCGGATGGTTCGCGCCGCTGGGCTGGATGGTGAGGGTCGGTGCGCCGACGCGCAGCGCGGTGGACAGCGCACGTGCCCCGGTACCGAATGCGCCGGTGCCACAGAGGCCCCATCCCTGGCGGTGCAGGTGCTCGATGGTCGCGTCGATGACGTCGTGATCGGTGGCCAGGGCGGTACCGACAACGGCGATCGCGCTGTCGGCGAGCTCACGCAGAGACGGTGCGCCCCGCACCCATAGTGCCAGCGGTGCAACAAATCCCGAGCCCGGGTCGGCAACCGGACCTGGAGGCAGCATGTCGGTGGGCCATTCGTCATCATCGGGTGTGACCAGTCGGCCCCCGGCGGCGTAATGGGATGCCAACAGTGGCGCCGCGTGGCTGGCGGCGGCGCGTTGCAGGATCGAACGGTCGACACCGACGGCGTTCTTGCGTGCGAGCATCGCCGCGGTGTCGGTGACGCCGTGTGTGGCGACCAGCTGCCACAACGCGTTCGCCGGTCCGTGGGCGGCCACGGACAACAGAGCCCACGCGAGTCGACGGGGATCCTTGGTCGGGTCACATCCGAGCTGGTACTCAGTGGATTCAATGGTGTTCCTTGGGTCGGGGCCGCAGCGGACAACGTCGGCTCACACAGGGCGCAGACCTCACGTCGATGCGATGGTGTGAGCTGCGCAGAAGGTGAGCTACGCGCGGGCAGCCACCGGCGGTGTCCGCGCCGGGTTGGCGGCGGGCGGCCCGAAGTGGTGGAGGTGGTCTGCAGCGGTCATGTCGAGTTCACGCAGTTGGTCGGAGGCGTGTGCGGCCCAATGGTTTTCGAATCGCGGTTGCTGTTTGTCGGCAACCAGGGCGGGAATGGCGACGTAGAAGCACTCGACTTGCGGGTATGTGGTCGACTGTGGTGGGCGCTGCGCCAGCCATAGCCGGGTGTGGTGATGGGCGTCGGTGACGGTCGGGATCGCGAGAGATTCCGCGAGCCGCCGCAGCATCTGCTGGGTGTGTTCGCGCGTGCCTCGCAGCGCGACGTCGACCGATCGCCAGGCGGTGGCGGGAGCGAAGTAGACCCGCCGCAGCCGATACAGCGCCCACGGGCTGTGGAAGATCTCGTGCTCGGCGAGATCGAGGATCGCGTGCGCACCCGCGGCGCGTAGCCGCTCGGTCAAGGTGTCCTCCGGGCCGAACAGCCCGGATTTCGCGTTCAGTGCGAGGGTGACGTATTCATCGACGACATGCCGAGATGATTCTCCGGGTTCGGCCTGCAGTCGCGCGAGCTGGTCTGGCCATTCGCGTTTCGATACGAAGCAGCATTTTCTCGCCGCAATAATCGTGTCTACACAAGTGTGTGTCCAAGTACCGCGCTTCGGCGCTGGTTGGCCGCGACGGTAGATCGGACGATCGCGTGTCTCGTTTCGGGGTGAGTCAGTGTGCCCAACTTCATGCTGTCCTCGCTCGCTGGGTTGGGCTGCTGGTTGCGCGGTTCAGCGCGGTTCCGCTTCGTGGATTAGTAGGGATGCTGGAAGGACATGGGTTCGGGTGATGATCCAGGTCTGCATCCGTACCTTCTGCTGTGCGGTCAGTCCGACAATGATCGCGATGAACTGGTCGAGATGCAGTTCGGGGTCGTGGACGTGGCGGAGGTAGGAGTTTAGATCGAGTTCGCTGGGTGTCAGGTCTCGGGCGGGGTGTGTATGCCATTCTCCAATCCATTGGCTGCCGTCGGTCTGCCATGCGAGGGTGGCAAGTTGGTTGGCGTGGTCGAGATCGCGGTGAAAGGAGTGAGCCGCTCTGCGTGCCTTGGGTCCCGGTGTGCCCGCGCCGGTGATGAGGATGCCGCCGGTGTGGTCGGTTCCCAGGAGGATGCCGCCGGTTTCGAGGCCGTCGCGGGACTGCTGGGCTGTGTTCGCGATGGTCTCAAGGGCGGTGTTGGTGATTCGGTATGTCATTGGAGCGAGGTCGGGTTGCAGGTGGGGCACGTGGAGCGCGGCGGCGGGATGGTGGCCCACCGGATGTCGGCTGCGTGGGTGAGATCGAATGGCGCTGTCAGGTTGTTTGCGGGATGTAATCCGATGATGGCGTGCTCTCCGAGAAGGCGTTGGGTGTGGTCACCATGTCGGGATTCGAGGATGGTCGCGACAGCGACTTTTGCTGCAAGTGTGCCGATGAGGTGTAGATCTGGGGGAATGGCGGTCATCGGTTGGTGGGTGTGGCCGGTACCGTAGTCGAGTTCCTGGTCTGCTTCGGTGTCGATGGCTCCGAGATTCGCGAGGCGCTGTCGTGAGCACAGCAGGCATCCGAAGCGTGGCGTCGGTCGCAGCCGCAGGACTTCACCGAGCGAGCCGTGGTCGAGTACGCAGGCCAGGACGGCCGGTTTCTCTGCTCGGCGTGCGAGGTGGCTGATGACGCGCCGTGGGGCGATGCCGTCAGCGGTACAGACCACGACGTCGACCGTGCTGATAAGGGAGCGTATGTGGTGGGCGTCCTCGACCACGTCGAGTCGGTGCGCGGCGACGTTCTGCTGCGGCCATAGTTGCTCATGCCGGGATTTGAGGGCATCGACCTTGTGGCGGCCGACGCTTTCGGGACCGAGAAGGTGCCGCACGATGTTGTGCCATAGGAAGCGGTCTGGGTCGACCAGGTGTATGTCTCCGATGCCGTATGCGGCGAGAGCTTGTGCCGCGTAACCGCCGATGCTTCCACACCCGACGAGCATCACCGACGCGGATGCGAGCAGGTCCACGGGCCAGTGGTCTCGAAGCTGTTCGATACCGAGGATCGCCGGTTCGACTGCGACTTGGACGGGTCGGACTCCTTCGCGTTCGATGAGCCATCCGGCAAATTCTGCTGCTCCGGCCGCACGCAGCTGCGGGTCCAGATCTGGATCGTAGGTGATCAACAACCCGAGGCCGGTGCTCGGATCTTTCACTCCGGGCACCATCGCGCGGAACGCTTCGTATTTGATTGCGGTACCGGGGCGGCGCAACATGACGAGATGGTGGAGATGAATGTCGGTGCCGGCCTTGTTCATCCATTGTCCAGCGTGGGACGTGTCGTCCCATCGCAACGCGGTGTAGTCCCGGGGGATGTTGGCCTGAATCCGAGTGTGGCGGGCCTTTTCGACGCTGTGGACGACGTACGTATCCGAGGCTGACGCATAGCGCAGGCTGAGGTCACCGACGGTGATGGTGGAGTCCGCTATGAGCTTCGCCCCGTCGCGGGTCAAGACGATGAACGGGTCAGTGTCGTCCGTCGGCATCGTGGTCCGAGCTTTCTGCGTGGAGGACGGCTGGCCGGTGTGCGGCTTGGGCGATGAGGTGGTCGTGTGAGGGGTCGGACACGATGCCGTTGGTAGACATCTGGTTGATCACCCCGGCTTTCATCAGTGCGTACTCGATTCGCCAGCCTGCTGCTTTCGCGAGGAGTTCGGTGATGCTTGCTTCGGGCAGCCACGCTCCGACCGATCTCAGCAGACACAGTGATCCCCCCGGAGCAACGTGCCATGTGGTCTGGGTCCGCTCTTCGAGTGTTGGTAGTGGATCGAGAGGGTAGATGATCGGTGGCACCATCGGATACGCCGACCGATACGCGACAGTCACTTGTAGTCCGACCGTGCCGATCAAAGCATCCAAGCCTTCGGGGACTGGCCGGTCGAAAGGCCATCGCGGTAGTTCCCCACCCCAACCACCATGCGGAAGTTCGCTATCTGGGTTCGGCGGGTGGTACGTGAGCTGCGGCGCAAAGGCTGCTACCTCAGTCAGATCCCATCGCAAGCGCTCGGGTTCGGCGTCCACCCACAGAATCGGTGCCGTCGATCGGCCGGGGCCCGGCGCAGAGGTGGTCGTGCGGGGCGTTGTACTCCGATCCGTTGCCGACGATGTCGTGCAAGAACCTAGCCGATGCCACCGACAGAGCCGACCAGCGAAATCGAGGCGCACGGCGGTAGCACCAAGCGGGGTGGCGCGGGCGCGGCAGCACAGTTTGTTCGCAAATCGCGTGAAGGGGTGTGGCACGGTCCAGTAGCGTGGCGCCGGTTGTCGGTGACTGTTTCTGGTCTTGCGATGAGATAGGTAGAGACGTGCCAGTTTCGAATCACGAGATGCCGCGGATGACGGTCTCCGCTGCTGGTTCGCCCCTGGGCGGTGGCGGTCTGTGGGAGCTGTTCGCTGATGGCTCGGCGCTGATCAGCATCGGTGCCCTGGCCGCAGGCGGTTTCGCCGTCGAAGCCGCCAAGTCGTTCATGACGAACGAGCCCAAGGGCCGCGTCTGGTTCGTTCTAGCATTGGCGGGTGGTGTCACGGTCATCATCGCCGGGTTCTGGCAAAGGGCGTGGCGACGCCGCCGATCACAGGTCGGGATCGTTGTCACCGCGGCCGACAATCTCGCGACCGCACGGCAGCGGGAGCAGCAGGCCGAAGCGTTCAGCAGCCAGGAATGCGTGCTGACCCTCAAAGCCGCCCTCGACCTGCCCGCCGATCAGCCACAACGACTGGTATTGATGGAAGCGTTGGTAGAGGAGACCATCCAAGCCATCATCACCGCCCAGCGTCTGACGCCAGATGCCGCCCGGATCAACCTCATTCCGACCATGAGGTTACAGATCGCGTTCTGGTACGGCGCCTGCTTGGGCCACACCCACTCCCGCGAAATCGCGGTTTACTCCGTCCGCCAGGGCAACGGCAACCCCGCCTATTTCCACGCCACCGGACTACGTGCCAGCCGAAGCCGCAAACGACTTCTCACCGTTGCCCCTATCGAAACAGTGCCCGGCGGCGACCCTTCGCGTGTCGCATTGGCGCTGGATTTGCAGGGGCGCGGCACCAGTTTCTACGACCAGGTTCTCAACGACTGCCGCAGCCGCGGTATCGGAACTCTCCTGCTGCTCAGCTACCCGAACCCGACTCTGCAGGAGAAGAAGAAGGTCTTCACCGCCGTTACCGACCAAATCTGCCAGGTCTGGCGTGACACTGCATTGCCCGCCGGCGCACGAAACGCACAACACGCGATCTACCTGAGCGGGCCGGTAGCCATCTCGGTAGCTCTGGGTGCACGCTTGGCCGCAGCAGACCGAAACCGGTGGACAGCGCTGTCCTACAACACGGTAACCAGCACATATGAGCCATTTCCGTCGTAGGCGTGACTCCATGTGCCGTCGGTGCAGGGTTGCGCTATCGCCGTCGCGTCCCGGGGGCGTTGACACTATCCGGCTATGAAGCTGGGTCGGACGGTCACGTGTTTCGTATCCGGTCGTAGATGTGTGCTGTAGATCGCACCGTTCTCGGTTGCCGCGGATTCGCGATCTCGGTGTCGACGGTGATGTGGGGCCGCCACTGTGGTCGGGTTGGAGGCCCGGGTGGTTGCGGTGGCCGCGCTGCGGCTCGTCGAGTTCGGTTTGTGTGAACAGTGTTTGGCGTTGCGGGATTCGGTGGAGCGGGTGGCTATGCGGGGGTGGTGGTGGTGAGTTGGCAGGTGCCGTAGCCGTGGGTTGTTTGGGCGCCGATGCCGGTGATGGTGGCGTAGTGGGCGAGTGCGGCGAGGGTGTGGTGGGTGTGGGGTGGTGTGTTGCGGGGGAGGGCGAGGGTGGCGGTGCCGAGGTATCCGGTTTGGTGGCTGGTGTAGGTGGTGCGGGCGCGGACGGTGTGGCCGTCGAGGTGGGTGAGGTGGATGTTGCTGGTGAGGTCTCGGGCGTGGGTGTCGGTGATGTGGGTGGCTGGTGGTGTGTGGTGGTTCCAGCGGTTGATGAGGTTGCGGGTGATGAGGACGGGGTCTGGTAGGGGGTGGTCGCGGCCGTTGCGGGAGAAGTACATGGGGCTGGTGATGGTGAATTCGGCCGACCGTATGGGTGTGGGGGTGGTAGCGAGTTGGAGGTAGGTGTGGTGGGTGTGGTGGTGGTCGAGGATGGTGGCGATGGTGTCGCCGAAGGTGATGGTGGTCGGCAGGGGTGGTGGTGGGGTGTCGGGGAGCCAGCCGAGTTGCCAGGTGGAGGTGGTTTCGCTGGTGGGGATCAGTGGTGTGGTGGCGAAGGGTTTGATCGCGGCGGTGTGGTCGGTGTCGGGGGTTTCCAGGAGTGTGCAGGCGGCACCGTGCAGGCGGGCGGGGTAGGTGTGGAGGTGGGGTGGGTGGTGGAGGTGGAGTTGGATGAGGGTGGGCATCAGGTGGTGTGGGTGTCGGTGGTGCCGTAGAAGGTGGCGGTGTCGGCGCGGGTGGGGGTGAGCGCGATCATCTGGTAGCGGGTGAGGGCGTCGGTGGGGGTGAGGCGGCGTTGCTGGATTTCGCCGGCGCCGGGGGGCCAGGCCATGATGGGGGTGATGGTGAGGTGGTGCACGGGTTCGGGGTCGGGCAGCCAGATTTCGCCGGTGGGGGTGGTGTCGAGGGTGAGTGCGGCGGCCCACCAGTGGGGGTGGTCCAGGCGCAGGCGTAGCCAGTGGTGGGTGGTCCAGGCCCACAGGTGGGTGGTGCGCGGGGGGTGGTGGGGGATGTGGTCGGTGAGGTGGAATCCGTCGGTGTCGGCCCAGGCGGCGTGCATCGGGATGTGGGTGAGGTGGTGCCAGTCGCTGTGGGTGCGGGCTCCGGTGGCGTGCAGTGTCGCGGTGGGTGTCATGGGGTCTCTGGGGTGAGCCGGGCGGGCAGGTCGGTGAGATCGGGTGTGTGGTGGTCGGTGTCGGTGAGGGTTCCGTAGCCGGCGGTGGTGCGGGCGCCGAGGCCGATGAGTCCGTCGTGCAGGTCGGCCACTGCGGCGTCGAGGAGCAGGGTTTCGGCGGGGTCGAGCCCGGTGTCGGTGAGGTCGTCGATGACGAGGTCGAATTCGCCCGCGGTGAGCACGTCGTGGGTGTAGAGGAGTCGGTCGTGGGCGCCGCCGGTGAAGCGGTCGATGGCGACGTGGCGGCGTTGTTCGATGTGGGCGTCGCGGATGTCGGCGTCGGGGATGGCGATGCGGGCGCGGGCGGGGGTGGTGTCGGGTCCGGTAGCGCCGTGGCCGAACAGCAGGCATGGGCGGCAGGTTCCGCAGTCGGCGGTGTCGCAGGCGGGCGCGTTCAGGATGCGGCAGATGTATTCGACGCGTGAGCGTAGTACGCCTTTGAGGGTGCTACCGGGGATGATGGGTACGCCTGCGCGGGTGAGGATTTCGGCGATCTGTTCGTCGCGGTCGCCGGTGCGGGTGGTGCCTGCGCCGATGTGGAGGGCCTCGACGATGCGCAGTGTGTGGCGGCGCAGCGGCCTGGCCGGTGTGGTGGGGGTGATCGGTTCGGGGGTGGGGTAGTCGGCGGGCCCGCTGATCGCGAGCCAGGCGGTGAGGCCGGCTTCGGTGGCCAGGTCGAAGCTGTGGTGCGCGAGTGCGGTCACCTGGGCGCGTCCGGCGCCGAGGGAGGCGCCGGCGCCGATCCGGGGGTTCCAATGGCGCAAAGCCTGGTCGAGGGCGGCGAGCTGGTCGTCGGTGGCGTCGTCCCAGCGCAGGTGGATATCGAATTCTGTGCCGGTGGGCATTGTTTCGGTGCGGTGCAGGGTGTGGGTGCGAGCGGCGGCGCGGTGGCGGTCGATGGCGGTGCGCCCACGGTATTGCGGTGGTGTCGGTGTGCGGGTGATGGCGCCGAGTACCTGGATGGGTGAGCTGGTGCGGACCTCGGCGCCGGGGGCGGGGCCGAAAGCATCGTGCAGGGCGGGGATCGGCTCACAGTGCGCGCGCAGGCTGCCCGCGATGGTGGTTCCGGGCAGGTGGGGTGTGCCGGTGGGGTCGCGGCGCAGCGGGCGGGTGTTGCGCAGGCGTTGTTCGCCGTCGGGGGTTTCGATCGCCTCGATGTGCGCGTCTTCGGGGGCGCTGACCCCGCCCGCGGTCGCCAGGCGCAGCCGCACCGTGAACAAGGTGGATCTCATGTCGGGGTCACTTCCGTCTCGATCCCGGTGAGGACCGCGCGGTAGAGGGTGCGGTCGGTGTGGGCGAACAGGCCGGTCAGGGCGGTCGCCTGTTCGGGGGTGGCGGTTTTGGTGATCGCGGCCAGCAGTCGGGTGTCGGTGGCGGTATCGGGTGGCCAGCTTTGCGCGCGGGCGCGCAGGTGTGCGGCGAGGCGGGGCCAGCCGGGGATGCTGGTGAGTGGTCGGGCGCGGTGTATCCAGAAGGCGAGCGGGCGCGGCGGTTCGGCCACGGTGTAGAGGGCGCCGAATCCTTCGCGGCGCCGGGCACCGATGCCCGCGGTGACCAGCCGCTCCAGGGTGTCGGTGTCCGGGGTGCTGTGGGGGCGAACGAGGTAGGTCGAGCCCGCGGCGACGGCACGTTCGACGGGTTTGGGCAGGCCGCTGGCGGCGTGCCAGCCGCCGACGGCCGTCCACCGGGTCCAGGCCGCCTCGATCTCGGCATCGCAGTTCAGTGCCGCGCGCAGGTGGTGCGGCGAGGGGCGATCGGTCGGGAATCCGTGGTCGTCGAAGAACACCGCGGGGGTGGCCATCCGCAGAATCAGTGCACCGTTGTGGTTTTCGAGGGGTTCGGGTGCGGCGTGCGGGTCGATGGTGATGGTCGCGGCGCCGCTGGTGGAGCGGTTGCCGCCGAGTTTGAGCCGCGGTATCGGCGCGCCGTCGTGGTCGTAGAGGGCGGCCACGGCGGTCCCGGTCACCCATCCCGACAGCTGTATCGACGACGCGAGAGCTGTTGTCCGGAAGAGTTTGTCGTCGATCGCGACGCCGTCGGGGGTCAGGGCCGCGTGGGTGCGTGTCACCCGGGCCGGAGCGGCGAGTGTCTCGCCTTTGCTGTCGGTCAGGTCCTGGCCGCAGTCCGGGCAGCGAGTCTGGTCGTGTGCGTGTGCCCGGTCCCACCACAGTTGTTCGCAGTTGGGGCCGGGGCTGTATTTGTGGACCCGTACCGACAGCGGTATCGGTCGGGTGGCCGGTGCGTGCAGGGGCCCGAATGTGCCGTCGCCGTCGAAGATGTCGGCGAAGGCGGTGTCACCGGCGGCGGGTGGGCCGTGGCGGCGGATCCACGCCGCGGCGCAGGCGCCGCGCAGTACCGCCCCGGGGATGTGGTCGTGGCTGTGGTTGCGGTGGCCGCCGCGTGAGCCCGTGCCGGGGGAGGTGAGCTGGGTCAGGGTAGCGGTGACCAGGACGCGGGCGATGCTCATGCGGGGGCGCCTGTCAGGAAGGTGCGGATCCGGGCAGCGTCGATGGGGTGGGTTTCGCTGGTGATGTGTACCCAGCCGGTGCCGCGGCGTCGTCCCGCGCCGAGTGCGCGGGTCGCGGTCGCGGCGATGGTGAGGATCGCCAGGTGGGTGGCGAGTTCGGGGGCGGGCGGTTCGTCGATCGCGGTGATGGTGAATGTCGCTGCGAGGGTGTGGGTTTGTTCGGCGAAGCCGAGCATGTCGTCGGCGGCGACGTGGTTGTGCACCCGGATGCGGGTTGTGCGTTGCGGTGGCGCCCAGGATGTTTCGGCGGTGGCGTTGCTCCACTCCCACCGGCATTCGTGGCCTGGGGAGCCGAAGACCTGTCCGACGCGGGGGTCGCTCGCGCCGAGTAGCTGGGTGGCGGTGGCCCGCATGACTCCTTTGAGGCTGGTCGCCGGCAGCGGGTCGGTCATATCGATGGCGGCGTCCACGCCGGGGCGCGCGCGGCCGGTGGACACCCGCATCGGTGCGGCGAAGGCGATACGGAATCCCAGCTCGGTCATGCTCGCCACCACCGCACCATCTCCAGCGCCTGCGCCAGACCCACCCCGGCGGCGGGACCGTCCTCGGTATCGAGGAACGGGCGGGTCACCGTGTCCAGTCCCAGCCGGGTCAGCTGGCGGGTCAGGTCGGTGTCGGCGGCGTTGCCCGGCCGCAGCAGCCACGCCAGCTCTTGGCGCTGCGAGCCCGCCAGTCCCGCCAGCGCGCTCAGGTCCCGGCCCTGCTCGACGAGGGTGGTGGTGGCGAACGCCGGACGCCCGCACGGCTCGTCGCCGTCGTGGGTGACACTCTGCCAGGCCACCATCGCTTCACCCGGGCGGGCGGCTTTGGCCGCGCGCAACAGCCCGGCCGCGAGGTCGACCACGGTGCCGAACGGGAAGGACCGGTGATGGATCACCACGCCCGCGGACAGGGTCGGCGGATCGGGGACCCGCGGATGCGCGCGGGTGATGGTGGCCGCGAAAGCGGCGCTCATGGCGGTGAGGAAATCCCAGACCCCGTGGGCGGGGACGCTGAGCAGGATGTCGTCACCGCCGACCAGATGCGCGATCACCGGCAGCGTCGCTTGCCCGGTGTCGATGGCGCCCAGCCCGGCCAGCACCGCCGACCAGGTCGCGGCGTGGATCGTGTCGGGCAGTTCCGCCAGCAGCGCCGGATCGGACGCGGCGATCGCTGCGATGAAGCGGCCCAACGCGTTGCCGTCGGCGTAGATCACCGCCACATGGGTGTCATCACCGGCGGGGCCGAGCCCGAGGCGCGCCAGTTGCGCGAAGTCGTCGGGGGCGGTGCGGTCGCCGCCGAGGCGTTCGAGCAGGTCCCGTTCCGGACCCGGTGGCGTGCGTCGCGAGTGCGCGGCGCCGGCATGGGTGTGCCGCAACCGGCAGTCCGCGCACAACGGTTCACCCCGGCGTCGGGTGTCGTCGGGATCGCTGATCTCGGTCGCCGGGAATACCCGGCACCACGCGCACGGTCTACCCAGCGGCCATTCCGGTACCGCCGCGGGCCAGTCCCGGGCGGATTCGGTGACGCGTTGACCGTAGGTGGGGCCGGTGGAACGAGTCACCCGCAGGGTCGCGGTCGGCAAGTGTTCGCGAAGTCGCCCGAGGACCGCGTCGGTGACCGCGTCGATGTCGGCGCCGGCGGCGACGGTCATCGAGACCACTCCGTCGATGGGGCCTTGTTCACGGTTGGTCTCGATCCCGGGGTGGGCGTCGAGCACAGCCGCGATCGGGGCGGGGGCGGTGGCGGTGCGGATCATGCTCGACGCGCCGCGGCGGCCCTTCAACGTCGGGGCCTGAGCCAGCCACGCCTGGATCTGCACCACACCGATATCCAGGTAGCGGGTCACCTCGGCCGCCGGTGGCGGCGAAGCGGTCGCTGCTGGTTGCCGGTGACGATGTCGATCTGCTGGCTCGCGGCGTCGATGCCGGGCAGCGGCTGCAGCGGATACCCCTGCGGGGCGCCTTTTCGGTCGGATTCCCAGCCCGAGGTCTGTTTCCAATACGGGAAGCCGTGATCGAAATTCTTGTCCTCGACCTCGATGGCGCCCGGCGGATACCAGACATCGCGGGGCCGCACATGATCCATCGCGACGGCCTTCGCCAACAACGGCCACACCTTCTCGCGCACATGCGCGCTCGCGTCATCGTCGGCGAACTCCGCTACCAGCGCCTGCGCTCGATCCTGGTCCAAGGTCGTGGGCGCGATACCGGTGTAGCGGTCGCGGGCACTGCCGCACCAGCTGCGCTGGTGGTCGATCTCGATGCGACACGACCCGTAGCCGAGGGGTTTGCCCCCACCGATGTGCACGACCGCGGCCTCGCCCAGCAGTCGATGCGGTTGCAGCGTCGCGATCAGCGCGCCGAGCGCGCAATCGTCGAGATCGGTGAACGCGATCGTCGCTTCGAAGACGGTGTCGATCGCGAACACCAGTGCCCGCGAAACCATCTCGTTGTCGGTCCCGTGCCCGGGCCGGGCTTTCCCGCGCCGCGGCAGCTGCTTGTTGGCGACAGTGGTGTGCCAGTAGAACTTCCGCCCGCGCAGCCGCCGCGGCGCACCGGGCGCGTCGGCGATCGACCCCCACTCGCGCAACGGCGGTACCGACCCGTCACCGGCCCACTCCTCGGTTTCCAGATAGTGCTGCCCCGCGCCGGGCCGAGGGGCACCCAGCGGTGGCAACGTCACCTCCAAAAGGCGCGGTGCGGCCGCGACCGCGTCACCGAAACGCACATGCCCCCGATAGGAACGCTGCCGAGCACGCCCGTCCTCGGATCTGCCACCGAGATCCGCCGAACCGAACAACCGACACGACGGACACAGATGTTTCGGGTCCGCACACGGCGCGAACCCCAGCGGAATTCGCTCACCCGCGCTCCAGGCGCCGAATTCACGCCAGATCATCGCGGGCTGAACCACCACCGCACTGTGGCCGTCCTCGGCCAGTTGCACCCACAAGGGTTGACCGGCGATCACCGTGCGCCGCACCAGATGCCGCTCACCCACGACCACATCGCGCGCCCGCTCACCCACCGGCGCGAACCGATGCGTGACAGGAACAAACCGTTGCGTCTCCGGAACCTGACGCAACCGGGCGGGACGCAGATCGTCGCAGCCTTCGACCAGATCCAGATAGTCGTCCCACGCGTCGTCCTCGACCGTAACCCGGCGTTCGGTCAGACGTCGCACATGCGCCCGGTACGGGAACTTGTCCGGGCGCGCGCCCGCGTCACTGAGAAACAGCACCCAGTCCCCGTCGGGGTCGGGCTCGGCGTTCACCGGCCTGCCCTCGCCGTCGCAGGTGATCGTGAGCCGATCACCGCAGCGCAAACCCGAATCCTGATGCAGTCGCTCCAGAACCGCCTGTCCCAGCCGATGCGCTACCGGATCACCAGACTCGCACAACCGAACCCTTGGTGGGCGCTGTCGCCCATCGACCACGTCGCCCGCCGCCTCGACCACCGCCAACCGCAACCGCCCGATGCGATACGGATCAGCCTGCTGGCGATACTGCGGCACCAGATCACCGTCGAAAACCCGAAGACAACTGTTGGTCAGTGCCTCGTGCAACGACCGCACCGCCCCCGCCACCGACGAACCCGGCAGGATCGACTCACGTCCGCCGGCCCCGTCCGGGCGGCTGGGCGCGAGCTCTACCTCCGAACCCGGTGCGGACCCGAAACCCCGCACCAGCAGCGGTGTCCGCGCCGTGATACGCACCCGCAAGTGTCCCGACAGCAAACCACCGTCACCGCGCCCGTCATGACCGTTGGGCGCCGATCTCGCCGGTGGTTGCGTCGAAAACGGAAGAAACGTATACGGATTCACGAACTGCGCGGCGATCACGACCTCCCCGGTAGCGCCTGCGAGCGACCCTGCGGCGAGTGTAGCCTGGCCCGGACCGAACAGGACTATGATCACCATAATCGGGGGAACCCGCATGCTTACGCTTCTTCCCGGTCTTCGTGACAGCCTCGACCGATGGTGGTGGCGACCCGACCGGAAACGCCTGGCCACAGCCAACTTCGTCGTCGTCGCGCTCGCCACCGCCGTCGCCGGGACCGCGTCACTGCTCATCGAGGATGCCCTACCCAAACCCGGCGACCACGCCGTGATCGTGCCCATCCGCCTGCTGCTGCTGATCGTCCTGCTCGCACTACTGTGGGCCGCGCTGTGGCTGCGCACCCACACCTACCGCAGCGGCGGAACCCTCTACTACACCCACGCCCTCGCCGAAGG
>NZ_JBVJAP010000019.1:0-111979 GCF_055590505.1 Nocardia sp. NPDC041819
AGCTTCACCGAACTCATCGACCGCGCCCGCGAAACCGACCTCGCCGCCTTCGCCAACGCCGACATCCCCTTCGAACGCGTCGTCGAAGTCGTCGCGCCCGGCCGCGCCACCACCCACACCCCCCTGTTCGGGGTCGTGCTGTCATTCCAGAACAACGAACAACCCACCCTGCAACTACCCGGCCTCACCATCACCGCCCTCGACACCGGCACCGTCGCAGCCAAATTCGACCTACAAGTCAACATCCACCCCCACCACCACGACGACGGCACCCCCGCCGAACTCGACACCATCTTCACCTACGCCACCGACCTGTTCGACGAAACCACCATCCAAACCCTCGGCCACCGCCTCCACCGCATCCTCACCACCATCGCCACCAACCCCCACACCCCCATCGGCGACATCGACATCCTCGACCGAACCGAACGGGAACGGATCACAACCAGAACGGATGCCCCCGCACCGCAGGCAGCGGCGACGACGGCGGGCACCACACTGGCTCAGGCACTCGTGGCCGCGGTGGAAGACGACCCGGACGCCCCCGCCGTCGTCGTCGACGATATCGACGTGTCCTACCACGACCTCGAAACCCGATCGTCGCGGTTGGCGCGCGTGCTCATCGCGCGCGGCTGTGGCCCCGGCGCGGGCGTGGCGGTGCGACTGGATCGCGGCATCGAAGCAGTCATCGCCACCTGGGCGGTACTCAAAACCGGCGCCGCCGTGGTCCCGGTCGACGCACTCGACGCACAGCTGCCCGATGAGTTCGAGATCAAGATCGGCCTCACGGTCGGCGACAGCCGGTTCAGCGACACGGTCGACTGGCTCGCCCTCGACCACCCCACCGTCGTCGCGGAGATCGCCGCCGAATCACCCCGGCCGGTCACCTACGCCCACCGCACCCGCACACTGCGCGGGAGCGACACCGCCTTCCTCGGGGATCGGACCCTCAGCTACGACGACTTGGCCACGGCCGCCGCACAATTGCGCGACCACGCCGAACTCACCTACGAATCCCAGATCCTGCCCAGCGGCGAACCGGGATCCTCCGCCGCCCTGATCGAATTGATCGCAGGCGGGACCGTCGGCGCGACGGTCATCCTGGACACCGATGGTGCAGCGCGGGCCGACGAATGGGAGGCCAGTTGATCGCACCTCGGTCACTCGATCGCCCGGCGGAGGGAGACCTCAGCCGAAGTGGACGACCGAGACGGCCCCGGCGGCGAGGCAGTACACGGCGAACGGCAGCAGCGTGCGGGTCTGGAAGTACCGCTCCAGGAACCGCACTGCCAGCCACGACGACACCCCGGACACGAGGGCGCCGACCAGCACCGGCCCCCGGATGCCGTCGGTCTTCGGGCCGACCAGCTCCGGTATCTCGAGCAGGCCCGCGCCCAGGATCGCCGGAGTGGCCAGCAGGAAGGCGAATTTGGCCGCGTGCTCGTGTGCGAGACCACGCCACAGACCGCCGACCATGGTCAGGCCCGCCCGGCTGAAACCGGTCAGCAGCGCGCCGACTTGGACGAAGCCGATACCGAGGGCGTCGCGCGGCCCGAGGGCGGCCAATGGCCGGTCGGATTGGCGGCGAGGTTCCGCCTCGGCGGTGAGAGTGCCGCTGTGGGCCTGCCGCAGGGCGAACCGCCGACCGTATTCGGCCAGGGACGGTTCGTTCCGTCGGCGCAGTCCCTCACCGATGATCAGCACGACGCCGTTGAGCGCCAAGAAGACGGCGGCGTAGATCGGCGCCCCGAACAAGGCGTGCAAGGGATGTTCCAGCAGAAAGCCGAGCACACCGACGGGAACGGTGGCGATGACGATCAGCCACGCCAGCCGCTGCGGGATGGTGTCGAGGCGCCCGGTTCGCAGCGTGGTGAGGAAACCCGCGACGATGGCACACCAGTCCCGCCAGTAGTAGCCGAGCAGCGCGACCGCCGTCGCCACGTGCAGCGCCACCACGAACGCCAGATACGGTGTGCCCGTGCCGGACTCGCCTTCGCCGGTCAGCTTCTCCCAATCGCCTCCGAGCCATGCCGCGATCAGCACGGAGTGCCCCAGGCTGGAAATCGGGAAAAGCTCGGTGACCCCCTGCACCGCACCGATGACAGTCGCTTGAAAGTAGGTGAGCATCGAAGCGAGTCTCGCACGCGCGCAAAAGAAGCGCCGGAGAGGCTCCTCCACCGCCCCGGCGATGTCCGGGCGATTACCCGCTGGCGCCGGCCGACAAGTCGAGCGCGATGTCGACGATGAGGTCCTCTTGTCCGCCGACCAGCCCGCGGCGTCCCACCTCGAGCAGGATGGTGCGCACGTCGATGCCGTAGCGCCGCGACGCGGTTTCGGCATGCCGCAAGAAGGACGAGTAGACCCCGGCGTAGCCGAGCGTGAGGGTTTCGCGGTCCACGCGCACCGGGCGATCCTGCAGCGGCCGCACCAAGTCCTCGGCGGCGTCTTGCAGAGCGAACAGATCGCAGTTGTGCTTCCAGCCGTGCAGATCGGCGACGGCGACGAAAGGTTCGATCGGGCAGTTGCCCGCTCCCGCGCCGTGGCCGGCGAGCGAGGCGTCGACTCGGGTGACGCCTTCTTCGACCGCCACCACGGAATTGGCCACCGACAGCGAGAGGTTCTCGTGCGCGTGGATACCGATCTCGGTGCCCGGATCGAGCGCCTGACGGTAGGCGCGGACCCGGTCGCGGACGCCGTTCATGGTCAACCGGCCGCCGGAATCGGTGACGTAGACACAATGCGCCCCATACGATTCCATCAATTTCGCTTGTTCGGCCAGGCGAGCCGGTTCGGCCATGTGCGACATCATCAGGAATCCGGAGACGTCCATGCCGAGTTCCCGTGCGGTGGCGATGTGCTGAGCGGACACATCGGCTTCGGTGCAATGGGTGGCCACGCGCACCGACCGGACGCCGAGCCGGTAGGCGTGCTTCAGTTCTTCGATGGTGCCGATACCGGGCAACAACAGCGTGGTCAGCCGGGCGTGCGTGAGATCGGCGGCCGCTGCTTCGATCCATTCCCAGTCGGTGTTGCTCCCCGGGCCGTAATTCAAGCTGCCTCCGGCGAGGCCGTCGCCATGGGCGACTTCGATGCCGTCGACCCCCGCCGCGTCGAGCGCGGCGACGATCCGCCCGACGTCGTCGGGAGTGATGCGATGGCGCACCGCGTGCATGCCGTCCCGAAGGGTGACGTCTTGGATGAACAGCTGGGTGGTCATCGGAGCGCTTCCTGTCCTGCCGGCGCGGCGGCGATCGTGTCGGCGATGGATTCGGCGTAGCGCACGGCCGCCGAGGTCATGATGTCGAGGTTGCCCGCGTAGGCCGGGAGGTAGTGGGCGGCTCCTTCGACTTCGAGGAAGACCGTCACCTGATGGGTGGGCGCGGCGGCCGCGTCCGGGCCGAGCAGGGTGTGCACCGGTTGATCCTGCGGGACGGCGGTGATCTGAACTTTCTGCTGGAGGCGGTAACCGGGCACATAGGTGGCCACCTGGGCGACCATCTGCTCCACCGACTCGCGAATCGCCTCGTGCGTGCCGGAGTCGGGCGCGGTGATCAGGCACAGCACCGTATCGCGCATGATCAGCGGCGGGTCCGCCGGATTGAGGATGATGATCGCCTTGCCGCGCTGGGCGCCGCCGACCGCTTCGATCGCGTGCGCGGTCGTCTCGGTGAACTCGTCGATATTGGCGCGGGTACCCGGCCCCGCCGATTTCGACGCGATGGACGCGACGATCTCGGCGTAGGCGACCGGCGTCACGCGGGAGACCGCGGCGACGATCGGGATGGTGGCCTGCCCGCCGCAGGTGACCATGTTGACGTTGGGGGCGTGCCGATGTTCGTCCAGGTTCACCGCCGGAATGACGAACGGGCCCAGGGCCGCCGGGGTCAGGTCGATCAGGCGTTTGCCGAGCGGTTCGAGCACCGCGGCGTGCGCGGCGTGGGCCTTGGCGGAGGTCGCGTCGAAGACCACGTCGATCTCGTCGAAGTTCGGCAGCTCCAGCAGGCCCTGGACGCCTTCGGAGGTGGTCGGGACGCCGAACCTGCGCGCGCGGGCGAGGCCGTCGGATTCGGGGTCGATGCCGACCATCGCGCCCATCTCCAGCACCGTCGAGTGGCGGATCACTTTGATCATCAGATCGGTGCCGATATTGCCCGACCCGATCACCGCGACTTTCAGCTTGGCAGGGTTGTCGTTCATGGTCTCACTCCTGGATGAAGGTCGCGGTCACCGAGCCGAGTCCGGTGATGTCGGCGGTGACGGTGGCGGGGCCCTGGATCGGGGCCATCGGTCCGAGCGCTCCGGAGAGAACGATCTGCCCGGCGCGCAGCGGACGGCCGAACTCCCGAGTGGTGCGCGCCAGCCAGGCCAGGGCACGCAGCGGATCGCCGAGGCAGGCGGCGCCGGTTCCCGTCGACACTTCGACGCCGTCGATCGACATGCGCATCCGCGCCGAGACCGGGTCGAAGGAATCGAGCGTGCGATGTTCGGCGCCGAGGACGAACAGGCCGCTGGAGGCGTTGTCGGCGACGGTGTCGCCGAACGTGATGTCCCAGCCCGCGATGCGGCTGTCGACGATCTCGAGCGCGGCCACGGCGTAGCCGACCGCGCCGCGAATCTGCTCGTCATCGAGCGGGCCGTCCACCAAGTCGGCGGCGAGCACGAACGCGACCTCGGCTTCGACCTTCGGTTGCAGCAACCGGGTCAGCGGCACCGGTGTGTCCTGCGGGTAGTACATATCGTCGAACAACACTCCGAAATCCGGTTGATCGACGCCGAGCTGGCGCTGCACCGCCGGTGAGGTCAAGCCGATCTTGCGCCCAACGATCTCCGCACCCGCCGCGACGCGCTCGGCGGTCAGCAGTTCCTGCACCCCGTATGCCGCGGCCACATCGTCGGAACCGATCAGATCGCGCACCGGCGCGCACGGGGTGCCGGAGCGGGCCGCCACAGCGAGCAGCTCGGCGGCGGCAATCGTGGCGGTTTCCGCCGAAGGTCGGTCAAGGCCTGGAGGTGTTGGCATCGGGATCCCGGAATTCGTGAGGAAGTGTGGAACGGTGATCCCACTGTCGCCGCAGGCGGGAGCGGCCCGCCAGCGATGCGTTCCGCTGAGCCGAACGCCATCCGAGTAGAGTGGATCGGGCCCGATGGGTTGGAGGTCGACGGTGTCATCTGCGGCTGCCGGTCGTGCGGTAGACGGCTCGACCGTTCTGGGCAAGACCATGGCGGTGCTCGAGGCGTTCTCGATCGACGACACCGCGTTGAGCCTGGCCGAGCTCACGCGGCGGACCCGGATGCCGAAGGGCACCTTGCACCGGGTGCTGGCGGACATGGTGGCGGTGCGGTTGCTGGACCGGACCGACGCCGGGTACCGGCTCGGCGGGCATCTGTTCGAACTCGGGATGCGCGCGTCGGTGGAGCGGAGCCTGCTCGAGGTGGCGATTCCGTTCCTGGAGGAGTTGAACGCGCGTATTCACGAGACCGTGCATCTGGGCGTTCTCGACGGCACGGATGTCGTATATCTGACCAAGATCGGCGGGCGTCGTCAGGCCAGCGCACCGTCCCGGATCGGAGGCCGCATGCCGGCGCATTGCACGGCCATCGGCAAGGTCCTGCTGGCCAACGCCGACGCGGCACTGCGCGACCAGGCACTGGCAGGACAGCTTCGGCGCCACACCCCGCGGACGATGATCCTGCCCGGCACGCTGCGCAACCAGCTCGATCGGATCGCGGCCGACGGCGTGGCCTTCGAATTCGAGGAATCGGCTCCCGGCCTCGTGTGCGTCGCCGCCCCGGTCCGCGAGGCCGACCAGGTCGTGGCCGCCATCAGTGTGGCAGGGCCGTCCCACCGGTTCCATCCGGAGAACCACGCGGCAGCGGTCCGCGCGGCCGCCGAGGGAATCGGACTCACCCTCACCCGGCGGGCCCGGCTGGTGGGCACGCCCACCTCCTGAACGACTTTCCCCGGACGGCCGCGCGATTGACATCGGCAGCGCGCCGATTTAATTTGTCATCAAACATAACTACCTTTGATGTCAAAGATGCTTTGTGCTCCGGGTTTCTCAGGCGGCACGGGCAGCTGTTCAACCGTCGGGAGTGCATGATGACGCAGCGGAAATCCGAGGCAGTCGAGGTCGCCGAGTGGCTTCGTAACGCGGTCCGGCCGTTCGACGTGCCGCATGACGACAGGTCACCCGGGGCCCTGCCCGCACTCGCCGACTCGATGGAAGACGTCGTCGTCGCCGGCATCGGCATGACCACCCGGGCCGGGCACGAAGTATCCGTCACCGCGCACCGAGTCCTGCGGACGCTGGTGGAGCGGAAAGGCTTCCGGGCGCTGGCTCTGCTGGACGACGAGACGGTGGTCGCGGCGCTCGACGACTACACCCGCACCGGCCAGGGCGATCCCCGGGAACTACTCGGTGACGCGTGGGTTCCCTGGCGGAATACCGAGACTCTCGCTGTACTGCAGTGGTTACGCGAGTTCAACCGCGCGCATCCGGACGATCCGGTGCGGCTGTTCGGATTGACGCCCGAAGCGGCCAAGCCTGCGCACTACGCGCAGGTCTGCGATTTCGTCGCCGCCGTGGCACCGGACCGGCTCGACGACCTGCGCGGGCACTACGACCCGATAGTCTCCGCGCACCGCGTGGGTGAGCATCTCCAGCGGGCCGGGGGCACCCATCCCGGCCGACCGTTCGTCGAGCACGCCCGGGACGCGTTGGCGCTGGTCGAATCGCTACCAGGGGCCGCCGACGGACCCGCGGCGCTCGACGCGGCGCGACTCATCGTGCGATACCACCAATTCAGCACCGCGTCCGGGCGCCGCGACTTCGCCGCCGAGGCCGCGGACGCCGCCGACCGAATCGCCGCCTGGCACGAGCGCACCGGACAGCGGATCGCGTACTGGGAGGGGATCTCGAACACCGCGGTCGCCCCGCGGCTGACGATCGCGGCGATGTCCCAGGAGTTCCCGACCACCGGATTCCTGTTGCGCAAGCGCTTCGGCGCCGGCTATCTGTCCCTGGCGATCGCGTTTCACACCGGCGAGCTGCGCGCGAACCTGACGGTTCCGGCTCCGTCGGCCGAGTTCGCCGACAGCGCGCTGGATCATCCCGACCACGCCGGCTATCTACTGGACCTGCGCACAGCGCCGCCCGGCCCGGTCCGGCGATGGCTACACCAACCGACCCGAGTGCGCCTGATCATCGGCACCTACCGCCCGGACCGCGACGCTGACCATCACATCGCCGGCGCCGGAGTGGGCGACTGGTTCGACATCCTGCTTCGGATCCGCACCGTCACGCCCACGCACCGCCTCCCCTAGCCGTGCCTTTACGCCGCCGAGGCACAGTTTGCTGGTGGGTTCCCAATAGGTATATCCATCTGTTACATTACCGATGCGGAGCCTATATATACGCGTGCAGCTCCTCGTCCGAACGACAACGCCGTCACCGGACATCCGCCCCGACAACGACGTCGGCAGGCCGACAATGCCGTCGGCCGTGCAATGGATTCACCCGCCGGACACCGCTGCAGCCCGTCCCGCCTCGGTCGAGTCGGGCTGTGCGGCATGAAGACGGCCGGAACAGAACACGTGCGACTCGCACGCCCGATCGGACATTCAGCAAGAGGAACTCATCGACATGCCGATCAACTTCTTGAGTGGGCTCGATTTGATCGCCGCGCTCGACGCGCGCAATGTCGAAGCCCATCTCGCCGGTGCCGTCGAGGGCTGCACGGCATGCGCCACCACGTCCAGGCCGGGCCCCGGCTGCCCGGCAGGCCTCGCCGCCCGGATCCGCAACGGCGCCGCGACCTCTTCCCTGACGGCGATCGAGATCATCGACGAACTGCGCAACCTGCACCGTTCACCGAAACCCGAAAACTCCGGCACGTAGCACGCACCGCTTCCCCGGTGGCCACACCATTGCTTCGAATACGCACGGGTGGTCGCCGCGGCAAGGGCGGGCGCGGTGCACCGCGAAGGTGCTGGGTGACGTCGTCGCCGCGTTCGAGCCGGGATCCCTCAGTGAGGTCAACTCGAGGTCGTGGTCTGGGTTCGGGGGAATCGATGGCCCATGACATCCGCCCACCACGCGTTCGAAGCGCTGGACTCGGGCCAGATGATCCGGTCTCGGTCGTCGTCGTCGGTGATGGGCATGTTCATGTCCTCGATCACGATGCAATCCTTCGCGCCGTTCATCCTCCGGAAGAGGGCATCTCGTCTCGTGCGGCGCGAAGTATTCGTGACAAACGTCGAACCGGCCGGTCGTCGAGCAGCGGGGATGCCCCGATCGCGTACCGGCACGACCGCGCTGTCGAACCGATACGTACAGCGGATACCACCCGCGACCACAAACAAACCGTTCTTTCGGTACCACCTCGCGGATCCGTCGCCAGGTGCGCGGAAGCCGGCGGTGTCCTACGCCTCTTCCGGGGACCCCGGCTGCTCACGTACCCACGCGTCGGTCTGGGTGAGCCAGAACAAGTAGGCCAACGCGGGGAGCACCGTGACGGCGGCGAGGGCGACGACGGCGAGCAGTGCGAGCAGGGTGGCCCTGGCGCCCGCGGCATCCGCGATGAGCATTTCGTCGACGAGGATCCACGGCGTCTGCGCGACCGCCCATCCGATGACGATCGCGGCGACCGCGGCCGCCGCAGGCACCCGCGCCCACCCGAAGCGACGCCGGTACAGCAGCACCAGGGTGGCCACGCCCGCGGCGGCCGAGAGCGCGATCAGCGGCAGGGCGCGTCCGAGCAGCCCGGCACCGAGGGTCGGTGCGTCGTGGCGGATCGGGAGGATCGCCGCGATCGCCACCGCCCCGGTCGCCCCGCCGACGATCAGCGTGCGGGAACGTAGATAGCCGGCGAGGGCGCCATCACCCGAACGTGCGGCGTCGGCGGTCAGGAAGACTCCGGCCAGGAAGGCGGACGTTCCGACGGCCAGGGTGCCGCCCAGGATCGAGGTCGGATTCAGCCACGAACGCAGCGGGTCGCCGTAACCCTCGGCGGGCACCCGGCCGGAGGCGATCGCACCGACGGCGGTGCCGAAGAAGAACGGCGTGATCAGTGACGCACCGGCGAACAAGGCGCCGAACAGGCGCGCCTGGCCCAGGGTCGCGGAGTACTTGCGGAAGGCGAAGTTCGCCCCGCGCAGCACGATTCCGAGCAGCGCCAGGCTCATCGGGATGAACAAGGTGGTCATGATGGCCGCGAACGCCGCGGGGTAGGCGGTCCAGAGGAACACCAGGATGTAGATCAGCCAGACGTGGTTGGCCTCCCACACCGGTCCGATGCTGTGGTCGATGAGCACCCGCAGGCGGCTGCCGCGCCGGGGGCCGCCCGCGGTCAGGTCCCAGAATCCGGAGCCGAAGTCCGCGCCGCCGAACAGTGCGTAGAGCACCACCCCGATGAACATCGCCGTCGCGACCACGTCCGAGAGATCCATCGCTCAGGACTTTCCGACGCTGCGAGCGCGCTGCGCCTGGTCGACCGGCGATGCTCCCGGCCCGTACGGAGCGGTGATGGTCGCGGCGCCGGTGCGCCAGCGGCGGGCCATGGAGCGCAGGACGACGATCGCGCCCACCGTCATCCCGATATACACCAGCAACACGCTGACGTAGCTCCACCACAGATCGTTGCTCATGCTGGCGGCGTCGGTGGTACGCAGCACCTGCCACACCGTCCACGGCTGGCGGCCTACTTCGGTGGCGATCCAGCCGCATTCGAGCGCCAGAATCGCCAGAGGCCCCGCTGCCACCGCCGCCCGGAGGAACCAGCGCCGGGCCAGCAGGTCGTGGCGCCGCCAGCGCAGCAACCAGAATACGATCACCATGAGCGCGAGCAGGGTGCCGATGGCGACCATGGTCTGGAAGGCGAGGTGGGTGATGTTGACCGGTGGCCGATCCTCGACGGGGACCGAGTCCAGGCCGGGGACGGGTGCGGTCGGCGAGTTGCGAGCGATGATCGAACCCAGCCGAGGGATCTCGAGCGCTCCCCTGATCTCACCGTCGACGAGCACGCCGCCCAATCGCAGCGGGGCGGGCCCCTCGGTGGTGGCGGCCAGTTCGAACGCGGCCAGCTTCGCCGGTTGCGTGTCGTGCACCCGCATCCCCAGGACATGCCCGATGAGAGGTTGCGCGACCGCGGCGACGGTCGCGAACACGAACGGGACCGTGAATCCCAGCCGATGGTGCCGGTCGCTGCGTCCCCGCAGCAGACCTGCGGCGTAGACACCCGACACGAGGAATCCGACCACCATGAAGGCCCCGACCCACATGTGGGCGAACTGCAGGTAGACGCCGTCGTTGAACATCGCGCGCCACGGGTCGACGTCGGTCACCTCGCCGTCGACGAGCCGGAAGCCGGTCGGATTGTTCATCCACGCGTTGACGCTGACCACGCAAAATGTGCCGACCACCCCCGCGACGCCCATCGGGATGAGCATCGCGAGGTGCCTGCGCGGCGGCATGCGGCCCCATCCGTAGAGATAGATGCCCAGGAAGATCGCTTCGATGAAGAACGAGAGCCCTTCGAAGGCGAACGGCAAGCCGAGCACGTCGCCGTAGCGGCCCATCAGCCCCGGCCACAACAAGCCCATCTCGAAGCTGAGGACCGTTCCGGAGACCGCGCCGACGGCGAACAGGATCGCCGACACCGTCGCCCACCGCTTGGCCAACCCCAGGGCGACGGAGTCGGCACGGACGATTCCCCGGCGATGCACGACGTAGATCATGGCGGGAAACGCCACCCCGAAACAGGCCAGCACGATATGCCAGCCCAGCGAGAAGGCCATCTGCTGGCGCGCGGGCAGCAGACCGGGCGGCTCCGGCGCGGACGCCTGGTACAGCGCGGCGAGCGTGCTCGACACCATCCCGGCCCCTTCCCGCGATCGCACGGCCGCATGCCCGTGCTCGCATCCGGCCCTTTCGCGGGTTATCCCCCTTTTGCCTCGTCCCAACCAGCGAGGTCATGGCGCTACGGTCCGGTCACCAGGTCAGAACGGGCTTGACGACCTTGCCGTCGCGCTGCTCCGCGAGCGCGGCATTGATGTCGGTATGCGGGTACGTCGTCACGAGACGGTCGATGGGGAAGCGTCCGGCGGCGTGCAGGTCCAGCAGGTGCGGAATGAAGGTCGCGGGCACCGCGTCGCCTTCGAGGCAACCGCGGATCCCTTTGCCGCCCAGCACGATATCCCGCAAGTCGATCTCCGGGACGCCGGTACCAAGGCCGACCGCGACCACGGTGCCGCCGAGCGCGGCCCCGGCGGCCGCCGTGGCGAGCACACGCGACGATCCCGTGGTGTCGAGTGCGTGAGTCGCCCCGCCGTCGGTCAGCTTTCGCATCGCGGGCACGATGTCGTCGGCCGCCGGATCCAGGGCCGCGGTGGCGCCGAGTTCCAGCGCCAGCGCCCGCCGCAACGGCGACGGCTCCACCACGACCAATTCGGCGACCTCGCTCGCCAGGGCCGCCAGCACGCCCGCCATCCCGACCGCACCCGCGCCGTAGACCGCGACGCGGGCGTCCCGGTCCGGTCGCAGTACATTGAGCACCGCTCCGGCGCCGGTCAGGAACCCGCAGCCCAGTGGAGCCAGGATCGCTGAATCGACCCGCGTGTCGACGACCACCGTGTTGTCGGCGGTGCTCAACGCGTACGCGGCGAAGCTCGATTGACCGAAGAACCCGTCCAGCACCGCGGCTCCCGCGATGGTGACCCGGGAAGAGCGGTCCGCCCGGGCGCCGAACTGGTTCAGCTTCGCCGCCCGCACGCAATACGCCGGCCGTCCGGCCCGGCAGTTCCGGCACGTTCCGCAGTGCCGGAACGTCAACACGACGCGGTCACCGGGGCGCACACCGGTCACCGACGCGCCGACGGCCTCCACCACTCCGGCACCTTCGTGCCCGAGCAGCACCGGACGGTCGGCCGCGCCCGCCGCCCGGGTGACCAGGTCGGTGTGGCAGATCCCGGTGGCCTGGACCCGGACCAGGATCTCGTCGTCGCGCGGTTCATCGATCTCGACGGCTTCGACGGTGAACGGCGCGGCCGGGTCGCGCGAGAGCACCGCGGTGGTGGTCACCATCGCTCAGACCCGCTCGAGCAGGAAGTAGAAGTACTCGCCGTGGGCCAGCACCACATCGGGCCTGCCGTTCATGATGCCCATCAGCGTGTTCTCGTCGAGCCATTTGAAGTGGTCGAAGACCGGGCGGCTGTCGTAGACCATGGTGGCGGTCACCTCGCCGCGGAACTCGATATTCCACAGCGTCGCCTCCCCGCCGCCGAGTTCGACGTTGGAGAACAGCGACCCGTCCTCGGCGCGGCAGATCAACGGCTTCGCGTCCAGCACGCTGTGGAACGTCTTGCCATACCAGCGACTGACCGAGAGCGCTTTGCGCAGCGGATGCTCGGTCGGAAACGCCGCCCCCTTCCATTCGCCCAGGATGTCCTCGGCGCGCGCGACGGGCAGATCGGCCCACAGCGCATCCAACTCGGCCGCGGTCACCCCGTCCCGGGCGGCGAGATCTCGCCAGTCAGTCCCTGTAGAGCCCATGACCATCCTCGTTCCCTGGTGCGGTTTCCAGAACCTTTTGGTTCGGCAACTCTATATCCGAACCAAAAGGTTCGGCAAGATAGGATTCGCCCATGCGCGCAGCAGGTCAGGCCACCCGGGAACGGATCCTCGTCGCGGCCAAAGCGGAGTTCGCCCAGTACGGCATCGCCGGCGCGCGCATCAATCGCATCGCCGAGGCGGCCAAGGCGAGCAAGGACCGGCTCTACGCGTACTTCGCGGGCAAAGACGAGTTGTACGCCGCGGTCACAGCGGAATGGGTGACCCAGACCACCGACGAAACCGCCCTCGACGCCGCGGACCTGCCCGGTTACGTCGGCCGGCTCTTCGACCACTACGTCACCCACCCCGACAACGCCCGCCTGCAGGCGTGGGCCGAGATCGAGCAGACCCACATCCCCGCCGCCGAAGACGCCATCCGCCGGATCATCGCGGGAAAGCTCACCGAGATCCGGCGCGGGCAAGACCAAGGGCTGATCACGGCGGAATTCCAGCCCATCACCCTGATCGTCATGCTGACCGATCTGGCCCGTACCGCGGCCATGCACGCCACCCGCACCGACCATCACCACCGCACCGAACGCCGCGCCGCCACGGTCCTGGCCGCCCGTCGGCTGGTCAGCCCGGAGACGTCCCCGGCCGCAGACCCTCGTTAGTTGCCGAGGGCTTGCCGAGCCGACCCGCGAGATGGTGGGCTGGTGTGAGCGTCACATGACTCCGGCCGGACGGTAAGCGCCGAGACGACGATGGAGAAACGCATGGACGAGATCGAACGCACACCGCGGCTCACGGCGTTCCCGCGCATCGACGACTACGGGTTCATCTCCGATTGCGAGGTCACCGCCCTGATCTCCCCCAGTGGAGCCATCGAGTGGATGTGTCTGCCCCGCATGGACTCTCCGAGCGTGTTCGCGGCGATCCTCGATCGGTCCGCGGGCTCGTTCCGCTTCGCTCCCGCCGATTTCGTGGTGCCCACCGACCGTCGCTACATCCCGGGCACGATGGTCATGGAGACGAGCTGGCGCAGCGGCGATGGGTGGGCGACAGTGCGCGACGTGCTGCTGGTGGGGCCATGGCGGCACCAGACACCGGGTCGGAGTGCGCATCGGCGCACCCCCACCGATTACGACGCCGAGCACATCCTACTGCGCACGGTGCACTGCGAGACCGGCCAGATCCAGTTCGGGCTCGATTGTCAACCGGCCTTCGACTACGGCAGGTATCGCGCCCGATGGGACTATCTCGGCAGTTATCACCTCGCTCAGGCCAGTGCCGAGGGGACCGATCTGCAACTGACGTTGAGCACCGACATGCGCTTGGGATTGGAAGGCACGCACGCGGTCGCCCGCACACTACTGAAGACAGGCGACACCCGGTTCTGCGCTCTGGCCTGGGGTAGTCGCGACGCCCCCTGCGACGCCGAGGAGGCCGAAGAGCGGCTGCTGCGGACGATCCACCATTGGCGGCACTGGCTTGCGGGCGGGCGGTTCCCGGATCACCCGTGGACCGCGGAACTCACCCGCAGCGCACTGACCCTCAAGGGATTGACCTTCGCCCCGACCGGGGCCGTCGCCGCCGCTGCCACCACCTCGCTGCCCGAAACCCCTGGTGGAGAACGCAACTGGGACTATCGCTATTCCTGGATCCGCGACTCCGCCTTCGCCCTGTGGGGCCTGTACACACTTGGCTTCAGCTGGGAGGCGAACGATTTCTTCTCCTACATCCTCGACTTGACCGAGGAAGCCTCGGACATGCAGATCGTCTACGGCATCGGCGGCGAAACCGATCTCACCGAACAAACCCTGCCCCACCTGCGTGGCTACGACAACGCCACGCCGGTGCGCATCGGCAACGAGGCATACCGGCAACGCCAGCACGACGTGTGGGGCGCGGCGCTGGACGCGGTCTACCTCTACGCCCGTCACCAAGATCAAATCGACGCCCGGGCCTGGCCGTTGCTCGGCCGTGCGGTCAAGAGCGCCCTCACCTACTGGCGCGAGCCCGACCATGGCATCTGGGAGGTTCGCGGGCAACCCCAGCACTTCACCTCCAGCAAGGTCATGTGCTGGGTCGCCGCCGATCGCGGCGCCCGGCTGGCCCGCATCCACCAGGATTCGGACCGGGCGCAGCGCTGGCAAAAGGCCGCCGACGAGATCCATGCCGACATCTGCGCACATGCCGTCGACTCCCGCCGGGTGTTCACCCAGTACTACGGCAGCACGGCGCTGGACGCGTCGACCCTGCTCATCCCGCTGGTTCGTTTCCTGCCGCCCGATGACGAACGGGTACGCAACACCGTGCTGGCCATCGCCGACGAACTGACCGAAGACGGCCTGGTCCTGCGATACCGCGTCGGTGAGACCGACGACGGATGCGCGGGCGAGGAGGGCGCTTTCACGATCTGCTCGTTCTGGCTGGTCTCGGCGCTCTCGGAGATCGGCGAGAAGCAACGAGCCAGACAACTGTGCGAGAAACTCCTCGGCTACGCGAGCCCGCTGGGTTTGTACGCCGAGGAGATCGACCCCCGGACCGGCCGCCACTGGGGCAACTACCCGCAGGCGTTCACCCACCTCGCCTTGATCAACGCCGTCATGCACGTCATCCAGGACGAACAGGCGATTCTGCGGCAGGCGCTCGGCGGTGAATCGATCGCCCCCCGCCTGGACGACGCCCCGCTCACCAGGGGGTATATCCACCGCTGACCGGCGATCCACTCCAGCGAATCCCCTGCTACCCAGTACCGGGTGTTTGGCGTGCCACCGCCAGGGACGGGTCAGTACTATCACGTCGAACTGTTACCAGCACTAAGGATTTCATTGAACGGCTCGACGATAGCGATGCTCGGCATCGCCGCGACCGCGGCGCTCGGCATGACCGCCGCACCCGCGACCGCTGATCAAATGGCAGACAAATCTCGCGTCGTCGAGACCGAGGACGGCTGGGAGTTGCGGATCAGCAAAACCGCGGAAGACGTGCAGCGCGTACCCAATCTCGCCGCGACGCCGTTCAGCAGGGAAGGGTTCGTCACCTTGTCGGCGGCCGCCGATATCGGCGGCGACGGCCGGGAAGCGGTGAACTCCGGGACGTTGCAGCTGGGATATCAGATCGGCTGCCAGGCCGACGTGTCCAACGGCCTCACCGTGGGCCTTTCCGCGGCCATCGGCCCGAACGCCATGGTGACCGTGGCCCCCTCCCCCGGTCTCGCCGTCGGCGGCAGCGCGCTGGCCCTGCCGAACATGTCGACCACGATCAAGCCCGGCACCATCAACAGCATCACGCTCGGCACCAAACCGCTAGCGGGAGCGCATGGTTCGATCTCGGTCGACCAGATCCAGATCAAGATCGATGCGTGTGCGGGCGCGGTGAGCCTGCGCTCGTTCGCGATCGTATCGATTTCCACGGCCACAGCCGACAATTCGGTCGCCGTCTACGGTGACCCGATATGGCTGTGATCCCCATGCGCCGTTGGATGGCACCGGTCGGCGTGTCGGTCTCGTTGATCATCGCCGCGGCCGGCGCCTCCGCCGAGCCGATCGTTCCCGCCGGTCCAGGATCCACCTGCGGCGAAGCACATAGCGCTCCCTCGTGCGGCGACGACAAGCCCGCCCCCGGCAGCCGCGGGCCCGCGGCGCAGGCACCGGCACTCCCACTCCAAATACTGGCGCCGCCACCTGGGCGGTCGGCACCGAGTACGAATACACCGGCCGGTGCGCTGGTTCCCCCTGCGCCGGGACCGGCCGGGGCCACCCCGATCGTGCCCTCCAGGTAGCCGGGGAAGGGGCTGGTCGTCGACTGAGATGATCAGCCCTGTCGCAGGGCGGCAGGGGGGTCGGCCATCGGCGTGCGCCGCCAGGCCGTGAAGCGACACGCACAGGTCAGCTTCGCATCTCCGTACTCGACGCCGACACGGTCGCCGGTCGATCATTCTTCCGCGCCGCCACGATGACGAGTACCCCGGCGATCATCCCGACGAAGAACGGGGACGGCACCAGAAGGACGCCCCCCAGCGCACACCACGCCACGAGGCCCCAGCCGATCCCGGCGGGCACGTGCACCCCGCGTCCGGCGAGATGCCAGATCAGCGAGCCCAACAGGATCAGCGGGACGGCGAAGCCGCCCGGACCGGCCCAGAATGTGACCTTGTTCTGCAGCGACTCCGTCGTCTGTACCGCATCTCCGTCCGCGAGCGTGAGCGGGACGGCCGCCCATATCCCCCGATCGACCCAGCCGGTGATGTCCGCCCAGGCGGTGAGCGCCAGCAAGAACAGGTGCCCGGCACCCAGTACGACCATGATCGCGGCGGCCCAGCGGAGCAATCGTTTCCTGGTGTTCATCGTGACCTTCCGATGGCTGCTGCGGCACCTTTTGTACGGTGCCGTATAAATGATTTGTACGGTAACGTATAGAATCAGCGCGATCAATGGAGGTGGCCAGATTCCAGCCGTGCCCCGCACCACACGAGCCCGCTGGGTCGAGGCGGGCCTCGAGGCCCTTGCCCGCGGAGGCCCCGAGGCCGTCCGCGTCGAGACGCTCGCCGCTGAGCTCGGCGTCACGAAAGGCGGGTTCTACGGGTACTTCGACGGCCGTCCCGCGTTGCTCACGGCGATGCTCGACGAGTGGGAGCGCCGGTGCACGACAGCGGTCATCGCCCAGACCGAGGCAGAGGGCGGCGATGCCGCCGAGCGCATCCGCCGCGCGGGACAACTGACCTTCGCGGAGGACCTGCACCGCATCGATATCGCGGTGCGGGCCTGGGCGCGCCACGACGAGTCCGTCGCGGCGCGCCTGCGGCGTATCGACAACGAGCGAATGGACTTCCTGCGCACGATGTTCGGAGCTTTCGTCACCGACCCCGACGAGATCGAAGCACGAAGCACCCTGACGTTCGCCCTCGCGATCGGCCGCCACTTCATCGTCGCCGACCACCCCGGGTACAGCAAACGCGAAGCCATCCAGCTCGCCGGCGAATACCTTTTGCGTCCACCGCAGTGAACTGCCGAAAGGCCGTGTTCGATGAAGGCGGTTGCTGCCGGTAACCAAATCCGATGCGCGGTCTCGGCCGTCCCCCGCGGTGGACCGCAGCGATGACGCACGCGACCGCTTCCCGGGAGCGGATGAGCAGGCCACCTCCGATGCGGCGGCGTCGGCGCCGCGACGCGCACGGTTCGAGACGCGCCGGGGCCGGTGGCGAACGCATTCATCCGGCGGCGCGCCCGAGTTCGCACAGAGTCGCGAGGGCGTCCTCCAGCGTGCGGAGGTAGGACACCTCGAGCGGCAGCCGGACCGCAGACCAGCCCGGTCCGGCGACCAGCACCTGTGCCGCGGTCCGGCGCACGGCACAGATCGTTTCCGGTGTGGCGGTGGCGGACAACTGTGACCAGAGCGTGAGCACGCACGGGCGGTCGTGGTGCGACAGAGCGTCGGTCAGGGCCGAGTCGGGCACCGCCGCGCCCAGCAACAATGCCACGACACCCCGCTCGGCCAGCGCGGCCCGCAGCACCTCCAGGGGCAGCACGTGGTACTCGCCCGCGGTACAGGAGAGCAGAATCGGCGGTTGGGAGCGCGGGCGGCGCACCGGCGGGAACATGCGATGCAGGCCGGCGATCACCGCCCAGGACAGCAGATGCTCGACCTCGATCAGACCTCGGCCGCCGGCCTGCGCGGTGACGATCGTCGCCAATGCCGGGCGGCACAGCCGGTTCCAGGTCGCGACGACGCCGTCGTGTGCCAAACCGGCCATGACCTCGGTGAGCGCGAGATCGGGTTCGAGTTGTTCGGCCGCCGCCAAGAGGGCGCCGCGACCCGCCGGCTCTTCCGGAGCTTCGGCGCGGGCTTGTCGTGCAGCACTGGCCGGTGTGACGCCGGCTCCGACGAGTTCGATCATGCGCCGCAAGGCCGCGATATCGGATTCGGAATAGCGACGGTGTGCGCCCGGCCGGTGACGCGGCGGGCCGATCGCGTAGCGCTGGTTCCAGCTGCGCAGGGTGGCGATCGGAACGCCGAGCCTGGCCGCCACCGCGCCCACCGTGTAGCGGGCGGATTGTTCGTCAACCATCGCCGCACCGCACGGGCTGGTCACGGTTCGGAGTGCCGGGTGAGCTGGCAGGCCACGCACCCATGACGCCGCGGGCCGAGCGGCTATCCGGCGGCCTCCGCATCAGCACGTCCTCCGCTCCTTTCGAACAATCGATCGATGCATCGATTTTGCATCATTAGAAGCGTAGTGTGAAGCCCTGTAAGCCAATACTCCCGAAGGAGAACGTCATGAACCGACTCACCCTCACGCGCTCGATCGGGTTGACGGCCGGGGCGGGCGCGGCATCACTGGGCCTGCTGTTCGCCGCACCCGTCGCCACCGCCGCCCCGGCGGGATGCCCCGCTCCGGGCCTCGCGGCGACCCAGAACTCCGACAGTGACGCCTCGTGCTCGGCGACCAGTGGCGCGGGCGGCGCCGCGGCCGCGTACGGCTTCGAGGGAAAGGCCACCGCGGATGCCGCGCCGACCAGCCTCTCCCTGGCGATAGCGCAGAACGGCGGCGTCGCCACCTCGAACTCGGCGGCGCTGTCCGGCCCCGCCGCGATCGCACTCGGCCCCGGCGCGACGGTCACGACGACCGGCGTGCGCCCGGGGTTGTCGATCGGAATCGCCGGCCCCGGCGCGACGGTCTCGGTCACCGGCGTATCGACCCCGACATGTAGCGGCGGTTTCGGCTTCGCGGGCGACTTTCAGACCTGGCAGGGCTGCTTCTCGCCTCGATAGTGCATCATTATGAGTAACATCGCTGAAGTACGAGTAGGCGCCCGAGGCGTACGAAGGGGATCGGGAATGAGCGTCGTGTCGTCCGAGCCGGCAGTGACCGATTCGGTCAGGGGCATTCCGGTACTCGGTGCCGCGCCCTCTTTCGCGCTGTGGCGGGACGCGGTGCGCCGGGAGGTACTCGACGAGATCAGTGCTTTTCTCGTGCGGGCGTGCCCTGCCGCGCTCACTCGCCTGGGTGCGCAGGACGTTCTGCACCAATACGCCCTGGGCGGCAAGTGCGTGCGGTCGACGTTCATGTATCTCGGCTGGCTGTGCGGAGCGCCGGATAACCCGGCAGCCTTGCGCGCGGCGGCCGGTCTGGAACTGTTGCACGCGTTCGCGCTGTTGCAGGACGACGTCATGGACCAGTCCGCGACGCGTCGCGGCGCCCCGTCCGCGCACGTCCGGTTCGCCGCGGCGCACCGCGGGACCGGCGCGCCCGGCTCCTCCGTCCGGTACGGCGAATCCGCCGCGACACTGCTCGGGGATATGTGCCTCGTGTGGGCCGAGCAGATGCTCCGGGAAAGCGGGCTCGCCGAGTCCGCGCTCGCGCGGGTATGGCCGCGCTACGACGGCATGCGGGTGGAGCTGGCGACCGGCCAGTTCGCGGATCTGCTCAATGACGCGCGCCTGGAGCCGTCGCTGGACTCCGTCCTGGCGATCGCACGAGCCAAGTCCGGCAACTACACCGTGCGACGCCCCTTGGAGATGGGCGCCGCGATGGCCGGCTGCGGCGCGGCCGTGGTGGACGCCCTGGGCCGGTACGGCGCCGCGATCGGCGAGGCGTTCCAGTTGCGCGACGACGTTCTCGGCATCTTCGGGTCGCAGGCCGTGACCGGCAAACCCGCCGACAGCGACCTCACCGAACGGACGGCGACCAGCGTTGTGGTCCTCGCGCGCGAACTGGCGACTTCGGCGGCGCGGGCCGAACTGTCGGATCTGTTGCATCGGCCCCGGCTCGGCGCCGCCGAGATCGCCCGCGTCCGAACGCTGATCGCCGAATCCGGCGCCCCGGCGAGGATCCAGACGATGATCGCCGAGCTGGTCGACAGCGCACACGGCGCGCTGGACGCCGCGAACTTTCCCACACCGATGCGTGCCGCCCTCGCGCACATGGCAGCCGCCTGCACCGAACGCGTCGCCTGACAGGAGGTCGAACCGATGCGCACCGTCGAAGGCGCCACCGACCGAATCGTGATCGTCGGGGCCGGCTTGGCAGGGTTGTCCGCGGCCCTGCACCTGGCCGGCCGATCGCGCGAAGTGATCGTGGTGGAACGCGACTCGGTACCGGGCGGACGAGCGGGGCACGCGGAGGTCGGGGGCTACCGGTTCGACACCGGCCCGACGGTCCTCACCATGCCGGACATCGTCGAGAGCGTCTTCGCCGCCGCCGGAGCGCGGGCTGCCGACCATGTGCGGCTGATACCCGTGGAACCGGCGTACCGGGCGCATTTCGCCGAGGGCCGGACGCTGGAGGTGCACACCGACGCCGAGCGGATGCAGGAGGAGATCCGCCGGTTCGCCGGGCCCGGCGAGGCCGACGGTTATCGCCGTCTGCGGCACTGGCTGACGCGTTTGTATCGCGCGGAGATGGACCGATTCATCTCGGCGAATTTCGATTCGCCGCTGTCGATGGCGACTCCCGCGCTGGCCCGGCTGCTGGCCGCGGGCGGTTTCGGGCGGTGGGATGCCGCTGTCCGGCGCTATATCCGCGACCCGGACCTGCGGCGTGTCTTCACCTTTCAATCGCTGTACGCGGGCGTCGCGCCCAGCCGGGCGTTGGCGGCCTACGCGGTGATCGCCTACATGGACACCGTCGGCGGGGTGTTCTTCCCCCGCGGCGGCATGCGTGCGCTTCCGGATGCGCTGGCGAGGGCGGCGGCGAATGCCGGTGTTCGCTTCCGCTACGACACCTCGGTCACCGCCCTGGACCGCGCGGGCTCGCGGATCACCGGCGTGCTCACCCAGGACGGCGACCGAATCCCCTGCGACGCGGTGGTCTTGACGACCGAACTGCACGAGGCGTACCGCCTCGTCGCGCGGGCGCCGCGGCGCCCCGTTCCGCTGACCTCCGCCCCGTCGGCGCTGATCGCCCATCTCGCGTGCGCGCCCACGGCCGGAATCGCGCATCACAGCTTGCTGTTCGGGGCCGCCTGGGAGGAATCGTTCGCCGACATCATCGAGCGCGGACAGGTGATGCGCGATCCTTCGCTGCTGGTCACCCGCCCCACCGCTACCGATCCCACTACGGCTCCCGCAGGACGGGACCTGCTGTCGGTCCTCGCGCCGGTGCCGAACCTCGAACGCCGCCGCATCGATTGGCAGCGAGCGGGCGCCGGCTACGCCGACCGGATCCTGACGATCGCTCAGCAACGACTCGGCGCGCGACTCGGCGATGTCGAGGTCCTGCGCATCGACACGCCCGCCGACTGGGCGCGGCGCGGCATGCGCGCGGGAAGCCCGTTCGCGCTCGCGCACACGTTCACCCAAACCGGTCCGTTCCGACCGGCCAACATGATCCGCGGTATCGACAACGTCGTCCTGGCCGGAGGCTCGACCGTGCCGGGAGTGGGGATTCCGCCGGTGCTGATCTCCGGGCGGCTCGCCGCGGATCGCGTCACCGGCCTCGAGCCGCAAGGGCACCGGCGCACCGTACCCGCGCGAGCCGCGCTCAGCACCAGCCGAATTGATCGATGACAGTGATCGGAGCCGAGATGACCCGCACCGCCCCCGAAACCGGAATCAGCGGCCCGGCTTTGCACCGGTCCTACCGGTACTGTCGACAGCTCAACGCACGCCACGGAAAGACCTTCTTCCTGGCGACCCGATTGCTCGCGCCCGATCAACGCCCGGCGGTGCACGCCCTGTACGGATTCGCGCGCCGAGCCGACGACATCCTCGACGAGTTCGACCCGTGTCGCGAACCCGCCGAAAGGGCCCGGCAACTGGACGCACTCGCCGCGCACTTCCGCGATCGCGACGCCGATGCCGACGCCGTGCTTCCCGCGATTCTCGACACCGCCGATCGCTATCGCATGCCAGCGGCCCTGTTCGACGCGTTCCTCGCCTCGATGCGGATGGATCTGACGGTGACCGACTATCCCGACCGCGCCGCACTCGACACCTATATCTACGGTTCGGCCGAAGTCATCGGATTGCAGTTGCTCCCGATCCTGGGCGCCACCTGCGCCGACGAGGCCGCACCCCATGCCGCCGCGCTCGGTAAGGCGTTCCAACTGACCAACTTCCTGCGCGACGTCGCCGAAGACCTGATGCGTGGCCGGGTCTACCTGCCCACCGACGAACTCGCCGCGTTCGGCGTCGACCGAGATCTCCTGCGCTGGTGTCTGACACGCCGGCGCACCGAGCCGCGAGTCCGCGAAGCCCTGGCGGCGCAGCACGCGATCACCCGCGATATCTACCGTTTCGCACACGCCGGAATCGCACTGTTGCACTCTCGTTCCCGCCCGTGCGTCACTACGGCGACCACGCTATACGCGGAGATCCTCGATCGCATCGAGGACAGCGATTTCGCGGTGTTCGACCGCCGCGCCACCGTGCCGAACCGGAGGCGCGCGCAGGTCGGCGCGACCGGCCTGGTCAAGGCCTGGTGGGCACGCCGCGTCGAGCGGTGATCGTTCCGGCGCGCAGGTGGCCGGGTTCCTGCGATAGCGTGCCGCGACGAATCCGGACAGCCGTGAGCAGCCGGGGTTTTCGTCATCGCGGGCGCGGCGGCGCCGCATCAGTATCCTGATGTCGTGATTACGCTCAGAAAAGAAGACGGTGCCGCGGACCTCGCGGGGATCACGAAGTTGAGTGTGGGGGTGAGCTGGGATCCGTCCTCCGGCACGAGCGGTGGCGCACTCGGCTGGGCGCGCCGCAAACGCGGTGTCGACCTGGATCTGGTCGCCGTTCTCATGCAGGGCAGCGAACCGGTGCGCTTCGCGGGACTCGATTCGCTCGACCCACTGGGCAACGGCTCGGTCGCGCACACCGGCGACGAGCAGACCGGCGCCGCCTCCGGCGACGACGAGACCATCCACGTCACCTTCGCCGACGTCCCCACCGCGATCGACGCCATCATCTTCGTCGCCGCCGCCTTCAAGAAGGGCAGTTCCTTCGACAAGGCCAACAACATCTCCTTCAAGGTCTACGACGCCACCGGCGGTAACAGCCAGCAGGTCGCCGACATCTGGCCCTCACTGCTCGGCACCGACAACGCCAATGCGGTGGCCCGCGCCTTCCGCAACGGCGACCAATGGCAGCTCGAAGTCCTCAATCGCCAAGGCAAGATCAAACAAGGTGACATGCAGGCACTTCTGCGTTTCGCCATGCAATAGCGACGGCAAACCAGGGCCGGGATCGTCCGCGTCATCGAATCGCGCTGATACGCGGATTCCGCCTCCCGACGGACTGCCCCAGTTACTCTGGGCCAATGCGATCTCGGTTCCGTCGGTACGTCCTGGCCGCGCTCGCCGGCGCGACATCCACGCTGCTGCTCGCCACGCAATCGCCGGCCACCCCGCCCGTACAGCCGGTGGCCGGCCTACCGGTACTGGGCGGGAATTTCCTCTGGGGCGTATCGACTTCTGGTTTCCAGTCCGAAGGCCATGCGCCCGACAGCAATTGGACGAGGTACATCGGGGCCACACCCGGATACGACGGCCTGGGCGATTCGGTCGACTTCTACGGCCGATACGCGTCGGACATCCAGCTCGCCGCGGACCTCGGTGCGCGGGTGTTCCGGATCGGAATCGAGTGGGCCCGACTGCAACCCGCGCCGGGAGTCTGGGACGAGGGCGCATTCCGCTTCTACGACTCCGTCATCGGCGCCGTCGAGCAGTCCGGGATGCGACCCATG
Organism: Nocardia sp. NPDC041819; assembly: GCF_055590505.1. NCBI lineage: Bacteria > Bacillati > Actinomycetota > Actinomycetes > Mycobacteriales > Nocardiaceae > Nocardia > Nocardia sp. NPDC041819. Next base: position 24,226 of record NZ_JBVJAP010000019.1, read on the forward strand.
ATCACGCTCGATCACTGGGTGTATCCCGGCTGGGCCGCCGACCGAGGGGGCTGGCGCAACCCGCGCATGGTCGACGACTGGCTGGCCAACATGCGCGCCGTCGTCGACCGCTACGCCTCCCGCAACCCGTTGTGGGTGACCGTGAACGAGCCCGTGGCCTACATCGTGCACGAGGCCCGCAGGGGCGCCGCGGACTCCGGTGAGATGCTGGAGCGGGTCGCACAGGTACACAACGCCGCCTACGACTACATCCATCAGAGGCAGCCGGGTGCGCAGGTGACCAGTAATGTGGGTTACGTCGCCGGCTCGGAGGCGCAGGTCAACGGCCCGCTGATCGATCGCATCGCAGATCGCCTCGACTACGTCGGCGTCGACTACTACTTCGCCTACGATCCGGCGCAGTCGCTGATCGAGTCCATCGCGCGGGCCAGCGGTTCGGCCATGCCCAATCTGCCCGGACCGCAGATCTGGGATCTGCCATTGCGCACGGAGGGCATCTACTATGCGCTGCAATACTATTCGCGCCGGTTGCCGGGTAAACCGCTCTATATCGTCGAGAACGGGATGCCCACCGAGAACGGCCGCCCCCGCGCCGACGGTTACACCCGCAGCGATCACCTCCGCGACACCGTCTACTGGATCCAGCGCGCCGCGGCCGACGGCATGAACATCATGGGATACAACTACTGGAGCCTCACCGACAACTACGAATGGGGCAGCTACACACCACGATTCGGGCTCTACACCGTGGACGTGCGCACCGACCCCCGCCTCACCCGCCGCCCCACCGACGCCGTCGGCACCTACACGCAGGTGATCGCCGGGGGCGGAGTCCCCGGCGACTACCGACCCACCCGCGGCCCGGCCATCTGCGTGTTCGTCGATCCACCCGCCAGCTGCCTGTCCCCAGTAGCGGAGCGGTAGCAGTCACGGCGCCGGTGTCCAGGATCTTGGACACCGGCGCGCTCGCTCGCGTCATAGCCTGACTCGAGTGCTGACCGGGCGATCGGTCCGGCACTCCCTCGGAAAGGAGAAGTGCCCGCTATGCCGACGACCCCCATCAGACGCTGGGTACCGGTGGCCGATCCGCATCCGTACACCCTCGACGACCTGCACATCGCCGCCCGGGTACTGGGCTTCCCCGACGCCCGCACCCTGGTCGACAGCCTTCTCGAACTCAGCGCGCTGCCCCGCAGCGGCGAGGAATAGCCGGATCAGCGGTCATGGCGTGCGCCATTTCTCGTCGGTCAGCATGCTGCTCGCCTGCGGACCCATCAAAAGCATGCCGCCGTCCACGACGTAGGACGCGCCGGTGACATAGCTTGCCTCCCGTCCGGCCAGAAACGCCACCACTGCGGCGACCTCTTTGGCGTGACCGGTTCGCCCCAGTGGTACGCCGGGGCGGGACTGCTCACGCGGATCGACGTCTTCCTGACCGGTCATCGGTGTCGAGATCTCGCCCGGCGCGACCGAATTCACGGTGATGTCGTATTCGGCGAGTTCCTGCGCCAGTACTTTCGTCAGCGCTCCCAGACCCGCTTTGGCCGCGCAATACGGCGCGGCGCCGACGCGCGGCGCGTGCTCGTGCACGCTGGTGATGTTGATGATCCGGCCACCGCTGCCCGCGGCGATCATGTGCTCGGCGGCGCGCTGGGCGCACAGGAACGCGCCGTCGAGGTCGACCGACAGCACGTGCCGCCAGGTGTCGAAGTCCATCTCCATCACCTTCTGAGCCGACCCGGTACCTGCGCAGTTCACCAGCACATCGAGGCCGCCGAGTTCGTCGGCGAGTTCGTCGACGACCGACGCGGCGGACGGCAGGTTCGCCAGGTCGAGGCGGCGCACGGCGGCGGTCCTCCCCTGTTCACGCACTTGCGCCGCGGTATCCTCCGCGCCGCGCCGGTCGCTGTGGAAGGTCAGACCGACGTCGGTCCCACCCGCGGCGAGCGCGACCGCGATCGCCGCACCGATCCCGGAGTCTCCCCCGGTCACCACGGCTCGCCGCGGAGCGCCCGCTCGATCTTCTGGAAGAAGAGCTGTAGTAGCCATGCTCCGCGACTACCCGGCCGGGCACCGACCACACCCGTGGTCGCGGCCACCCCTGCCCGCCCTCGGAACACGCGACGTTACGACTTTCGATTCCGGGTACCCGACCTGCAGCGAACCGAGAGGAGAGCGTGACGATGGCTGCGGATGCCCCTTGGTGGCGCGACGCCGTGATCTACGAGATCTACATCCGAAGCTTCTGCGACGGTAACGGCGACGGCGTCGGCGATATCGCCGGTATCCGGTCTCGGCTGCCCTATCTTCGCGACCTCGGGGTGGACGCGATATGGATAACTCCTTGGTACCCGTCGCCGATGGCGGACGGAGGCTATGACGTCGCGGACTACCGCGACATCGATCCGCGCTTCGGCACGCTGGCGGACGCGCAAGCGTTGATCGAAGAAGCGCACACGCACGGCCTGCGCGTCATCGTGGACCTGGTCCCCAATCACACCTCGGATCGGCATCCCTGGTTCGAGGAGGCGCTGGCGGCCGGGCCGGGTTCGCCGGAGCGAGCCCGCTACCTGTTCCGGGACGGCGCGCCATCCGGCGGTCCGCCCAACAATTGGCGAAGCGTGTTCGGCGGCCCGGCGTGGACTCGGGTGACGGACGGGCAGTGGTATCTGCACCTGTTCGACGTCCACCAGCCGGATCTGGATTGGGCGCATCCGGATGTCCGTGCCGAGTTCGAGTCGATCCTGCGTTTCTGGCTGGATCGAGGCGTGGACGGCTTCCGCGTCGACGTGGCCCACGGGCTGGTCAAACATGCCGATCTGCCGGATATCGAGACCGATCACGAGGACATGATGGAACCGCCGGATCGGACCGGCCACCCGCACTGGGATAGGCCGGAAGTGCACGAAATCTACCGCGGCTGGCGCGAGATCGCGGATTCCTACGGGCCGGATCGTGTCTTCGTCGCCGAAGCGTGGGTGGCCAAACCCGAGCGCCTCGCCTGCTACGTGCGTCCGGACGAACTGCACACGGCGTTCAACTTCGACTTCCTGCGGTGCTCCTGGAATGCCGCCGCGCTGCGGGCCGTGGTCGATTGCACGACCGAAGCGCTGGAGGCGGTCGGGGCCCCACCGACCTGGGTGCTGTCCAACCACGACATCACCAGGCATGTGACCCGCTACGGGCGGGCGTCCACCCGCGGTGGCGGTTCGCACCACGAACCGCACGGCCCGGTCGACGTGGCGCGGGGGCGGCGGCGCGCCAGGGCGGCGTTGCTCCTGATGCTCGCGCTCCCCGGCAGTGCGTATCTCTATCAGGGGGAGGAACTCGGCTTGGAGGAGGTCGAGGATCTTCCCGTGGAGGTGCTCGAGGACCCGACCTGGGAGCGCTCGGGCCACACGGTGCGCGGCCGCGACGGGTGCCGCGTCCCACTGCCGTGGAGCGGGTTCCGGCCCCCCTTCGGGTTCGGTCCGGACGACACGCCACCCTGGCTGCCACAGCCCCGGCGCTGGGTGTCATCGACAGCCGAACTCCAGATGCGGGAACAGGATTCGATACTTGACCTCTACCACAGGGCGCTGCGTCTGCGCCGCGACCATCCCGCGCTCGGGGAAGGCGCTTGGTCGTGGCTGCCCAGCGCTCCAGGGGTGCTGGCCCTCCATCGCTCCCCCGGCCTGGTCTGCGTGGTGAACATTTCGAGCGCGCCGATCGCGCTGCCCACGCACGAGCGGGTCTTGCTGTCCAGCGAGCCTCGGACGTCGGACGCCCTGCCCACCGACAGCGCGGCATGGCTCGAGGTCACCGACCACCAAGACGACCCGGCGATCCTCCGGAACGGGTTCGAGCGGCGCAGCGTATGAAGGTGGTCGTCGCGGCCGCTAGCGGCATCACCGCCCGTGACCGAAAGCGACGGAGCGTTATCCCCTTTCCGCCGCTCGTGTCGTTGCGAACGCCCGGGTACCGGAGCCCGTATCGTCGCCAGCGAACACGTAACTCATCTCTTGCTCGTCCTGCGCTGGATCAGGCACTGGAAGCCATTTCGAACAGCCGACCGTACTGGTAAGGAGAGCGATGTTCACACACAACAAGGATTTGCAATTCGAAGTTCGCGTGGACCGGCCGGATCCGCGTTTCGCGACTCTGCTGCAAGAGCAGTTCGGCGGCGCCAACGGCGAATTGAAGGCCGCCATGCAGTATTTCAATCAGGCGTTCCTGCTGCGCGGTAAGCACCCGAAAACCTACGACCTGTTCATGGACATCGCCACCGAGGAACTCAGTCACCTCGAGATCGTCGGCGCCATGATCACCATGCTGCTCGACGGGCTCAACGACGATCTGAAGCAAGCCAACGAGCGATGCGACTGGATGCCGATGGTGTCCACGTCCGACGGACGTGACCAGGTGATCCATCAGGCCGCGGCCAATCCGTTGTACTTCGCGCTGAGCGGTGGCGGGCCCGTGGTCACGAACGCCGCGGGCGTGCCGTGGTCGGGTTCGTACGTCGACGCCAACGGGGAACCCTCGGTCGACCTGCGCAGCAATCTCGCGGCGGAGTCCCGCGCCAAGATCGTCTACGAGTATCTCAAGCAATTCACCGACGATCCCGGTGTGCAGGACACGCTTTCGTTCTTGATGACCCGCGAGATCGCGCACTTCCAGCAGTTCACCGCGGCGCTGAACGAATTGCCGGTCAACTTCCCGCCGGGAGCACTGCCCGGCGACGACCGGTTCCAGAATGTCGCGTTCAACATGTCCAACGGCGCCGCGAGCGCCCGCGGCCCTTGGAACGAAGGACAGGGACCGTGGCCCGCGGGCACGGAATGGCGCTACATCGATAATCCGGTCACCGAATGGCTCGATTCCGACGAGCGAGTGAATCACGGCGCCGAGACCAACCCGGAAGGCGAGCCCGCGGTCCAAGGCACCAAACCGTTCACCCACGAACTGCACATCCCGGACTGACCTGCGATACGCCCGACGGGCAGTCGGGCGTCCGACGACGCGGCGCGCGGCACCTCGGGGCCGCGCGCCGCGGGGCATGCACGTCGGGATCAGTGCCTCGGCCTGCTGATCATGTCTTTGGCTCGGTCCATCATCGCGGCGAACGGGCCGACCAGCACGTTCGCGGTGGCCGATTCCACGCCGGGATGCGGCCGGGTCGGCGCCATCGTCTCGGCGAGTTCGACCGTCTTACGCAATCGCCGCAGGGCTTCGTCGTCGAGTTCCTCGCGCAGCCGAGTGAATTCCTCCCGTTCTTCGTGGTCGGCATGCGCCAGCACCGCTGCACGCAGCTTCGCCAGCCGCACCTGGAATTCCATCGAGCTGATGTCGAGCGATTCCATCTCGGCGAGCTGTTTTTTCGCCTTGTTCTCCTCTTCCAGCCGTGCGTCTACGATGGACGCGCCATCACCGATCTCACGCCGGGCGCGCGGGTGGATGATCTCTTCTTCGGCGGTCTCGTGCACGGCGAGCAGGCGCCGCAATTCGAAGAACTTGCTCTCCCGCTCCACGGGGTCGGAGGTGTCGGCGGTCTCGATGAACAGTTGCTTGATCCGGCCGTGCTGATGGATGAGGAAATCGATCGCGTCGGTGGTGGAGTCGATCGTGGTTGCCATAGTTGATCTCCCCTCGGGCTCTCGAGTCGGGCTGACGAACTACGTCCGTCGCGGTACCCGGCAGCGAGCACGCGAAACCGCGGGACCGGCCGGTCAGTTGCTGGTGGTGCCCGTGATGGGAGCGGGATAGACCGAGGCCGGCACGCTATGGCGCCACGGGCGATGGATCTCCGAACCCGGCAGCGAAGCCAGTTCCGGTATCCAGCGCCGCACATAGTTACCGTGCGGGTCGTAGCGTTCGGCCGTGCCGAGGGCTCCCCGGTACAGACGCCCCGCCTGCTGCCAGGTGCAGCGGTCGCTCGCCGCGTCGGCATCGAGCAGCCACCGCCGGAAATGGTCGGCGCCGACCCGCCAGTCCACCCGCAGCGTCGTGGTGAGGAAACTGGCGGCGATCGCCCGGGCGCGTTCCGGCATCCATCCCTGCGCGGCCAATTGCCGCATGCCCGCGTCGACGATCGGGTATCCGGTACGGCCGTCGCACCAGGCACGGGCCGCGACCGGATCGTGCGGCTGCCGATCACGTGGGCGGTCACCGGACCGCGCGATGCCGGCGCGGGCGGCGAGGAACTGGAGCCGGAAATCGCGCCGGGCGAGCAGACGGACGAAGGCGCGTCCGTCCGCCGTCGCCATGTCGGTGCGATACACCATCTCCGCCGCGGACAGGCAACCGAAATGCAGGTAGGGCGACAGCCGGGCACATCCCTCCCGCGTGAGGTCGCCGCTGGAGGGGTCGCGCGGTTGCTTCCGGTCGGCGGTGCAGCCCCGCCACAGCGCGCGACCCGTGATCTCGCCGCCGACGGCCAGTTGCGGCGAGACAGCGGCGTCGCCGAGTTCGTCGAACTTCGGTACGGGATCACTGTCGACGCGTGGGACGATCAACTCGGTGGGCGTGTCCAGCGGACGCCGCTTGGGAACCTCCAGCCACCGGCGAAAGTAGGTAGCGAAGTCCGGAATTGGGTCGTTCGGTCCGCGCGAGGCGCAATCGAACGGATCGACGGCGGTGAGGGTGGCGGAATGGGTGTGCAGCAGGCAGCTGCGTCGCGCCAGCCGTTCGCGCAGCGCTCGTGCCCGGCACCGGCCGTACCAGGTGGCGTCGTCGGCGATGTGGACGCTGTCGGCGTGCACCTGCGCCGCCACCCGATCCACCGCGTCGACGTAGTCACCGTGCCGGATCACCAGTTGCCCTCCGGCGCAGCGCAGTTCGGCATCCAGTTCGGCCAGCGCGGCGGAGAGAAAGCGCAGCTGATTCCCGGCCGGGTGGGCACTGCCGACGATCCGGTCGTCGACGACGAAGAGCGGAACCACCCCGGCACCCTCGCGCACCGCGGCCAGTAGGGCTGGATTGTCGTGCACGCGCAGGTCACGCGTGAAAAGTGCGATTGTTACGGCCATTCGATGGTTATTTTCGACGACAGGCATCCGTCGCGATCGACGACGGCGGTATCGGACATTCGGCTGCGGCCACGCGGATGCGGGCGGGTATCGGAGTAAAATTCTTTACGCCAATGCTGAGGGACGGTGACTGTCGTGTCAAGCCGGCGACGCGATCGCCTCAGCGTTCGCGGAAGAGATCGGTGAGCCAGGGTTCCAGGTCGGCGCTGAGCGCGGGCAGATCCGGTGCGTCCGACTCGTCGAGCGCGTCGGCGGTGAGTTGGCGAACGGCGTAGACCACGCCCATGTAAGCCGTGACGGACAGCAATGGTTGCCGACTGCCGGTCGCGGCCTGCACCAGACCGCGAATGAACTCGGCGAACAGCCGGATCGAGCGCCGTCTGCGCCGCCGCACCGCGGGCCCGAGCGCGTCGATCTCCACCTGGTAGGCGCGAGCGACGACCAGGTCGTTCTGCAGGGAGCGGAGGTAGCGACCGAGCGCGTCGGCGACGATGGACCGGCGGTCTCGGCCCCTGATGTCGGCGCCGGTCAGTTGGGTCAGCAGCACCTGGATGAAGCGGTCGTATCCCGCGAAGACACATTCGTCCTTGTTGGCGAACACGTCGTAGAAGGCCGCCAGCGAGACGCCGGCCCGCTTCGCGACGTCGGTGGGCCCGAATCCGGCGTAACCGCGAGCGGCGAGCAATTCGGTGACCGCGGCCAGCAGCCGTTCCCGCTGGGCGGCCATCACCTGCTCGCGCCCCAGATTGTGCCGACCGCGCGGCAATGCCGCCGGAAGCGTGAAGAACACTCCGTCTCGCACCGGAACGATCGGTGCGTCGGCGTCGGCAGGCGCGGCGGACACCTCTGCAGACTACCGAGCCTGCCGCGGCCACGCGCCCGGGCCGCTGCGACGGCTGCCGGTCGCGTCCGACTCCGGCTACCGGCGGTGCTGCGATCGACCGCTCGACCGCCGATGGCACGGGACGCCCCCGGCCGTCTCCTCGGACGTGGCCCGGAACCGATGGCTGTCCCGGGCCACGCGCGGCGGTCAGCCGAGCGGCAACTCCAGGCAGGAGGGAGCGCCATCCGGCGAACTGACGGTGATCCGTGCGCCGACGCTGTTGGCGCTGGAATACAGGGGATCCAGGCCGTCGATGACCAGCATCAACCGGTGACCGTCCGGCACGTCATAGGCGGCCGCCTGCAACTCCCACGAGACGGTGGCGGGCAGGTCCGACTCGATGGTCTTCGGCTCGTGCGTGACGATCGTCGCCGAACCGTCCTCGTCGACATCGAGCAGGTAGGCCACCACGGTCGCCGATTCGTCGGTGCTGTCCACGGTCACCTGCAGCCGCGGGATCCCGCGAATCTGCCGCGCTACACCATCGCGCGCCGCGAGTAGCGGCCCCGTCGACCAGACCAGGGCGTGGGTGCGGTCGATCTCGGCGGTCCGGTAGATCTTCGGGTTGCCCGCCCACTCCTCCTGGCCGGTCACCATGAGCTTGTCCATGGCGACGACCTCGGGCTGCTCGCCAACGATGAAACTGCGTTCCCATCCGGAAGCGACGTCGGGGATCAGCGCGCCGTCCCCACCCTCGCGCTCATCGGTCAGGGCCAGTGATTCGCCGTCGGTCGTGACGTCGGACCACGACGCCTTCTCCTCGCGGCGCGCAGGCTCGATGATCACGTTCTGATCGTTCCCGGAGGCCGGCGTGGTCACGTAGGTGAACATGACCTGATTGCTGATCTCCGGCCACCCGTCGACACCGTTCTGCTCGTCCTTGAGGTAGTGATCGAGCCAGGCGTACGCCTCGAGCAGCGGCACGTTCGGCCCGGCACCGGCCGCGGGCGGAGCGATCAAGCCGGGACCTTCCGGCGCGGCATGGTCGCCGATCCACATGTTCAACCGTTTCCGGCCCGGGATTTTCTCGAAGGTCTCCAGAACCTGGTTGACCGGGAAAAGGCCCTCGTGCCAGGTGTTGGAGAAGAAGGTCGGAACCTTGAGGGAACCGACGTAACTTTCCGGAGCGCGTTCGGTGCCCCAATCGACCACCGGGTCCATGTCGTCGCCCTCGGCGAATTTCGCCAGGATCTCCAGCGCCTCTTCGTCGAACTTGTCCTCTTTGGCTCCGCCGGTCAACCCGATCAGCGCTTCGACCGCCCTGAGGTGGCGGGTGCCGTTGTCGTACATGCTCGTGGCGAGGTTGCCCCAGGTACTCAGGGCGACGACGACGTTCACTCGGGGGTCGTGCGCGGCCACGATCTGGCTGATGCCCGAGCCGTACGACTCGCCCATGAAGGCGACGCGGCTGGGGGCGAGCTCATCGATCGCGTAGGTCAGGACCGTGGAGCCGTCCACCCGGTCCCGCGGACCGGCCACGTCGACCGTGCCTTCGGACGTGCCGAACCACGGGATGTTCGTCCCCGGCAGGGCGGACAAGCCGATGCCGCGTGGGGTATACGCCAGCACGTGATAACCCTTGGACGCCAGCACGAGGTAGGCGTACTCGAACAACGGCCACCCGAACGGCGTCCATCCGGCGGGAACGACCACCAGCGGGCACGGCCGGGTGGTGGTCTGCCGCAGCATGTGCGCCGAGAGCCCGATTCCCCCCGACGCCTCGATGCGGGGAAACGACGGCACGGCAACGTTCAGTGCCCGGCTCACCAGGTCCGCCACGTCGTCGGGCACCAGCCCCTCGCCACTGCGGTTCCGCACCGCGGTCACCAGGTTCGATGCGAACTGCACTGCTTCCGGGCGCACCTGCCCCCGAGCGTCCCAAGCTCCCTCGACGGCGATCCGCGAGAGTTGTTCGGACGTGGTCCCGACGATCGGATCTCCTTGCGACATAGACGTCATCGATCCTTCCGTGCCAGTTTGCTGCGAATTTGCGGACTGCAGCAGCGTGACATGGCATGTGATCAGTTGTCCCAGGAATCGCCGATGCGTTCCTCGTTCGCAACAGGCCGATGACCTGCGGAAACGTTGCAATATTCGACTACCCGGCCGCACGTGTGCCTGCTTCGCCCCGCTACCGTGGGCGACCGGTCTCGGCCACTCGGCGAACCCGGAGCGCCGAATCCGTCGCGGGCCGCGCCGCACACTGCTAGCTTCCGGGCCGTGGATGACTTCTCACGCTCCTGGACAGCGTTGCGCACGGCGGTCGCCGACCTTTCGGACGAGGATTTCGCGCAGCCGTCCGGCTGCACCGGCTGGCTCGTGCGAGATCTGGTGTGCCATCTGATCATCGACGCCCAGGACATCCTGATCACCCTCGTGACCCCTGCCGAAGCCGAACCGACGCGCGACGCGGTGACCTACTGGGAGGTGGCCGATACGGCGCCGACCGGCGACGACCCCCTCGACGCGCTGATCGTGCGGCTGGCCGCGGCGTACCGGGAGCCGCGGTTGCTGAAAATTCACTTCGAGGACGTCGGCGCGGCCGCCGGGCGCGCGGCCCGCCTCGCCGACCCCGAGCTGCGGGTCGGCACCCGCGATGAGGTCCTCACCGCGGGCGACTACCTGTGCGCGTACGTCCTGGAGAGCACCTTGCACCACCTCGACCTGATCGCGCACCTCCCTGGCGCGACCGAGCCGCCCGCGGAGGGTCTCGGCCGGTCACGCGAGATGCTGGAGAAGATCGCCGGGGCCGCGTTCCCTCTCTCGTTCTCCGACACCGACGCGCTGCTGATCGGCACAGGTCGACGGGCGCCGACCGAGACGGAGACGGCCGAACTGGACGAGCTGGCCGCGCGGCTCCCTTTCGTCCTCGGGTGAGCGCTACCGCGCTCCGCCACCCAGTTTGACCGGCACGGACAGCGGACCGATGGTGAAAAAGGACGGCGAGTACGGGATATCGGCGGGGTCGGTGGCGAGCTCGAGGTCCGGCAGCCTCCGGTAGAGCGAGGCGAGCGCGAGCCTGCCCTCCAGACGGGCCAGGCCCGCGCCGATGCAGTAACGCGGTCCGTGGCCGAACCCGAGATGTCCGCCCCGCTGCTCGCGGGTGATGTCGAATTCGTTCGCGGTCTCGCCGTATTCGGCGGGATCGATCCCACAGGCCTGGTAGGCGACGCCGACCGCCTTGCCCTTGGGAATGGCCACACCGGCCACCGTGACGTCGGTCAACGTGAACCGCCAGCTGGTCATCATCACCGAATGCCGGTACCGCACAGTCTCTTCGACCACGTCGGCCCAGCGATTCTCGGCCTTGGCCAGCGCGAGCTGATCGGGGTGTCGCGACAGCGCCAGGATGGCGTATCCCAGCATGTGCACCGTGGTTTCGTGGCCGGCGACCAGCATGATCCACAGGACGGCGACCAGTTCCTCGGCGGTCAGCTTGTCGCCCTCGTCGCGGGCTTGCACCAGGCCCGTGGTCAGGTCGTCGCCCGGCTGCCGCTGCTTGCGATCAGCCAATTCGTACAGGTACAGCATGAGCGCGTTCTGCGTCGCGAACGCCTCTTCGGGCGGAGTGGTGTGCGCCAGCAGAGTCGCGGTCCAGCGCCGCAGTCGATCCCGCTCATGCTCGGGCACGCCGAACAGTTCGCAGATCACCGCCATCGGCAGCGCTTCGGTGAAGGTGGGCACCAGGTCGACGCCGTCACCGGCGGCCACCACCTCGTCCAGCAACCGGTCGATGATCTCTTGGACCCGCGGCTCCAGCGCCTTCACCCGGCCAGGCGTAAAGGCCTTGCTGATCAGGCCGCGAAGCCGCCGATGGTCGTCACCGTCCTTGGTGGACAGGTGATCGCCCTGCACGATGGCGCGCAAGGGCCAGTCCTCCGGAATGGAACCGTCGTACAGGGCCGGCCAGTGCTTGGGATCCCGGGCGAACGTCTTGTTGTCCCCGGCGAGGATCTCGCGCACCGCGTCGTGCGTCAGAGCCAGGTAGGCGGGCACGCCGCCGGGAAACTCCACCTCGACCACCGGCGCGATCTCCCGGAGCCGGAGGCAGGTGTCCAGCAGATCCTCGTCCGGGGCGGGGAATGCGGGCAGGCTGGTTGTCATGGGGAATTCCCTTCTGCGCGTGAACCCTTCAGCCGTCGTAGGGACGGTCGTGCACGAGTATCGCGGCGCGTTCGGCCGCGCAGCCGAGCAATGGGCGGATCCTGCCTCCAACCAGAACTCGAGCGTCGGAAAACGAAATTCCGGAGCTGCGCAACAGCGAGTGCCGGTTGGCAGGAGCGAGGGCACGTCGAGGAAACGGCCGCCCCCGCCGGCGCGGCCGAGAACCGGTGTGGCGGTTAGAGTGGCGTGTTCGGATTTGTCCGCGGGACCGGCCGGGAGGAAATTGTGGAACCGAAGACGGCGCTGGGACGTACCGTGGGAGCGCTGAACGCCGGGGTGACTTCCCTCCTCGACCTGCCGCTGCTCGGGCGGCTGCTGGGCAAGGGATTCGTGGTGATCACCTACGTGGGGCGGCGATCAGGGCGGACGTTCAGCACGCCGGTCAACTACCGGCGCAAGGGAGACGAACTCGTCATCGGGGTCGCCATGCCGGACAAGAAATCTTGGTGGCGGAACTTCCTGGACGACGGCGGCCCGATCACCCTGCAGCTCGACGGCGCTCAGCGGCACGGGCACGCGGTTGCGCAGCGCGACGAACGCGGGCGGGTGCTCGTGAAGGTGCGGCTGAACGACGCGACCTGATCGCCGCATCTCCCCCGCCGGCACAGGGAGCGCCTGGGACGCGGCCACGCCCGAGGGTGCCACCCGGCGGCGCTAGACGCTTGCGGACGGCTTCAGCTGGGCGATGATCGCGGCCCCCATCCAGCGGCGTAGATACCGCCGCAGCTCCTCCTCGCTCCGGGGTGGATTACCGGGGGAGATGAAGAAGGATTGCATCGTCCGCAGGACGTATTCGACGAGCTCGTGCAGCGACTCGTCGTCGTAGCCGTACTGCTCCCAATCGACGTCGAAGCGTTTGATCATCGTCATTCCGAAGGCTTGCGCCTCTTCGGACGTCAGGCTTTCGGGGTGGACGTTCGAGTAGGTACTCGACAGCAGGATGCCGAGATGAGGTGTTCGACGCACCTCGGCCAGGGTGTACACCACTCCCTCGGTCATCGCTTCCACCGCGTCCTCGATACCGCTGACGTGTCGTGCCAGCCGATCGAGGAAACCGTCGACCGACGCGATCGCCGCGGCCGTCATCAGCGCATCGGCACTGGGAAAGTATCGGTAGACCGTCTGACGGATGACGCCCAGCGACTCCGCGACGTCGGCGATGCTGATCTCCGACCCCGTCCGGCCGATCAAGTCGACGGCGGCGGCGACTATCCGACGAGACGCCTCCTCGTCGTCTTTCGGCGGGCTCCCGCCCCACCCGCGCCTTCCTGCCACTGCCCGCTTCCTCGGCTCGACGCCCGTCGCTTGCGAACCCGCTGATCAGAAAGCCTGCCGGCACCCCTGACCAAGGGCTCGACGGTATCACAGGCGGTGCCGTCGGCCCTCCCGCGATTCGAACATCCATTCTGATCATACACAAATGCCGTTGTGTGTATGATCACGTCCAACGTGGCTCGGCGACACCGGAAGACGCCGCCGGACCTGTTCGATCCCGAAAGACGAGGTACAGCCCAGTGACCGACCTTCAAGTCCGGAAGATGCGCTTCGCGTTCGCGGACTACGACGTGCCCTTCTTGTGGAACGAGGAGAACCCGGCCTTCTCCTCGATGGCCAATGCGGTGTCCTTCCTGGCGATCGGCTTCGAGAAGATGATCGTCAACATGATTCGGGAGGCCATGCCCCTGATCACGGATCCCGAGGTCGCCGAGGAAGCCGACGCGTTCGTGCGGCAGGAAGGCCAGCACTCCACCGCGCACCGCCAACATGCCAACGCCCTGATCCGGCGGTACCCGGGGTTGCAGGAGACGCTCAACGAAGTGATCGCGGAATTCGACCGCCTCACCGTGAACACGTCGGTCGAATACCGGCTCGCCTACACCGCCGATCTGGAGGCGACCTTCACCCCGGTGTTCAAACTGATGCTCGACAACGACGCGACCCTCTTCCGGCCGGGAGACGACCGGGTCGCGTCCCTGTTCATCTGGCATTTCGTCGAAGAAGTCGAACATCGCAGTTCGGCGCTGATCATCTTCGACTCCGTCGTCGGCAGCGACGTGTATCGGATGCGCATGGCGCCGTCGATCTTCCGTCACGTGCTGAAGGTGATCAGGGTGGCCTGCGCGGGCTTCAACCGGCATGTGCCGCTAGAGGAACGGAAGGTCGACGCGTTGTCGATGTTCGCGTCCTACCGTCGCGGGCAGAAACTACGCACGTGGTTGCCGTTCCTCCGGTCGCAGGACCACGGTCCGATGCCGCGGGCGTTCGACCACCTCCCGCTCCGTGAGCAACTCGTCGCGTTGGCGGGCGTCGTGCGCAGTCAGCTGCCCAAGCACAACCCGGACCACGAGAAGCTGCCCGCGCTCGCCGACGTATGGTTCCAGCGCTACGAGGACGGCTACGACGTCTCGCACTGGTACACCGCCGGCACGGTCGCCCCTAGGAGCCGGACCGATGGCTGATCATTGCGCACCCACCTTCGACCGGCTCGCCACGGCGCTCGGCTTCTCGTGCGAGCAGGCAGGCGGACCGGTCGAGGTGCGAAACCCCTTCGCGTTGGAGAACTGGACACTGCCCGTTCTCGAGGTCACGATCGTCCTGGGCGCGGTACTCGCGCTGGTCTACGCGATCGTGCGGTTGCGCCGCCACGGCGACCCCACCAACCTGGTGCTCTGGTTCGGCGCGACCGCGTACCTGTTCATCATCGAACCCCCGCTGTACTTCCCGGCGGCCTTCGGCATCGACGAACACGTGGACACGATGTTCGCGCACAACTTGTTCACCGTGGAATTCCTCTGGGGCCGATTACCGCTCTACATCGTCGCGATCTACCCGTTCATGGCCACTCTGGCCTTCGAGATCGTCCGGATACTCGGAGTCTTCCGGCAGCACGGGGTGCTCATCGGGTCCGTTTGCGTGGGCTTCGTCCACCATGCCTTCTATGAGATCTTCGACCATCTCGGCCCGCAGCTGCGCTGGTGGGAATGGTCGATCGACAATCCGATCAATCAGCCGATGTTCGATTCGGTGCCGCTGCCGAGTGTGGTCGTCTTCGCCGCCCTGTGGCCGATGTCGCTGGCGTTCTGCGTCCAATGGTTCGTCGGCCGGCACGTCGATCAGGGGCAGACGTTCTCCGCGGTGCGATTGGTCTGGCGTACGGTTGTCATCGGCGTGCTGGCATCGTTGGGCACAGGCGTGTTGCCGATACCCGCAACGGTATTCGGCATGGGGAGTACCACCGTGCGCGGAGTGCTCTACGCCGCCGAATTGGTCGTCGTCACCGTCGTCGCCGTCCTGATTCTCACCCGCCGATGGCTCCGGCTGCGACGAGACGGCGCGGACAGCGCGCCCTATTCGAACGACTTCGTCCGTATCTACAGCGTGGTGTACCTGGGCGTGATGGCGTTGCTCTGGGTGACCGCGCTGCCCGACTTCTTCGGCGCCGTCGACGGCAGGACGAGCGAGGGAGACCCGATCGGGAATCTCTGGTACACACTCGCCTGCTTCGTGGTCGCGTTTCTCTGCGTGATCGCCGTGTTCACGGTGCCACGGACGAAGCCTGCGGAAAGCGCGGTTGCCACCGCTCCGGTAACAGCCGCGAGTCCGACGGCATAACAGGCTGCGAGGAACCGGAGCCGCCGGTAGCGCCGAGGTGGGGCCCTGCCACGCGGTCGGCCCGGCCGTGGTGTGACGCCCGGCTCGCCCGGGATTTTCCTGGCCTGCGCCCGGGTTGTACGTGGGGCCGATATGAGGAGGTCATGTGGCACGGGAGTACAACCGGAATCCCGCGGCGATCGCCGCCCTGTCCCCTGAGCAGTACCACGTCACTCAGGAGAACGGGACCGAGCGGGCGTTCACGGGCGAGTACTGGGACAACCACGAGCCGGGCATCTACGTGGATGTGGTCTCCGGCGAGCCGTTGTTCGCCTCGGTCGACAAGTTCGACAGCGGATCGGGATGGCCGAGTTTCACCAAGCCGATCGACGCCGGGAACGTGGTGCAGAAGCGGGACTTCAGTCATCTGATGGTCCGCACCGAAGTGCGTTCGGCGCACGGAGACAGTCATCTCGGGCATGTGTTCACCGACGGCCCCCGCGAGGCGGGCGGCTTGCGGTACTGCATCAACTCGAAAGCGCTGCGGTTCATCCGCCTCGACGACCTCGAGGCGGAGGGCTATGGGCAGTACAGGACTCTCTTCGCGAAGGAGGAGGCGTGAGCGACACGCGGAAGGCCATCCTGGCCGGTGGATGCTTCTGGGGCATGGAGGACTTGATCCGCAAGCAGCCGGGGGTGGTGTCGACACGCGTCGGCTACACCGGTGGGCGCAACGACCATCCCACGTACCGGAACCACCCGGGCCATGCGGAGGCCGTGGAGATCGTCTACGACCCGGCCGGGACGGACTATCGGGAACTGCTGGAGTTCTTCTTCCAGATCCACGATCCCTCGACGAAGGACCGCCAGGGTAACGACATCGGGACCAGCTATCGCTCGGCGATCTTCTATCTCGATGAGGACCAGAAGCGCGTCGCCCTGGACACCATCGCCGACGTGGATGCCTCCGGGCTGTGGCCCGGCAAGGTGGTCACCGAGGTCACCCCGGCGAGCGAGTTCTGGGAGGCCGAGCCGGAGCATCAGGACTACCTGTTGCGCTACCCGGACGGGTACACCTGCCACTTCCCCCGCCCGGGCTGGAAGCTTCCGAAGCGGCAGACCACCGCGCAGTAGGACGCGCGGGCTCGGCGGCACCGCGCCCCGGTAACCGCCGAGACGTCCGAGCCGAAAGTATGCGACTGCGCCATCCTCGCGGGTGGCGCAGTCGCCGCGTTCCGGCCATACCGCGCAACCACCGCGGCGGAAGCGGGCACGCGAGATCGTCGTTTTCGCCCGGCGGACGGAAAGACTTGCGGTAGCGGGTTTTCGACCGGCTCCGACTCCCCCGCCATGGGGAGAAGACGCATGCGTACGCCGATATGATCGTCCGCGCCTGGATGTCCGGACCTTCATGCCAGTCGACCCGAGGTAGGCAGATGACGCGCAGCGGCGCAAGGTTTCTCGATGTGGTGGGTAGCCGCCGGATGGCGGTGGCGACACTGGCCACGATCACCGGCTTCTACTATCTGTTCGTCGCGTTCACCAACTGCGTGGACACCGACACCAATCGCAACGGGGTCGCCGCCGTGCTGTCGATGAAGGCGACGATCCACAATCCGGGAACGGATTGGCGCGCGATCACCAACGGCAACGTCGCGCTCGTCGCCTACATTCTGGTCGTGATCTGGGAGTTCCTGATCGCCTTCGTGCTGCTGGCCGCGGGAGCCGCGTGGGTCCGGGTGCTGGCCGGACGGCCGCGCCGGCTTCGAGCCGGTCTCGATGCGGCCGTGCGGCTGTCCAGCCTGGGCTGGACCATGGCGGTGCTGCTGTTCCTGGGCGGGTTCCTGACCGTCGGCGGCGAATGGTTCCGCATGTGGGCCAACGACGATGTGAACGCCTCCTCGGCCGCGCTGCAGAACTTCCTCATCGCGGGCATCGGCCTGATCCTCGTACACCTACCCGACGCTCAGCGTAGCCCCGGACCCGAAAGTGTCTCGACGGCAACGCAATCGGACCAGGTTCTGCCGCGATAAGCGGGCACCGACGCCCGCGTCAGCGACCGTTGCGCTCGAGTTCGCTCAGCTGCTTCTGCAGGCGTTCGAGGGCAGCGCGGATCTCATCGATCTGCCTGTTCAGGTCGGCGATCTTCGCTTGATCCACCGGCGGCGGCCCTTGCGCCTGCGGTTGCCCCGACGGCGGCGCCACCGGCTGCTGGCCCGGGGGCAGTGGAGCGCCGGGGCCGCCGCCGGGTGGTGTGGCGAGCCGGCCGGTGCCGGGCCCGAACACCTGGTCGAGCGCCTCGGCGAGAGTCGGCGCGTATCCCACGAGGACGCCGCCGGTGCCGGGTTCGCGATAACTGACCAGAACCCGCGCCAGCTGCGGGAAGGTCGAGGCGTTCGGCGCCGTCGAGATCCGTTCGGTGAACAGTGGCTCGGCGTAGAGCACGCCGCCGTCGGCGATCGGCAAGGTGAGCAGATTGCCGTATTGGATCCGGTTCGAGCGCTCGAGGAGGGTGCGCTCGGATGCCACCCTGGTATCGGAGATCATCGAGTTCTGGATCTGCTGCGGCCCCTGGGTGAGGGTGTCGGTGGGCAGCTGCAGGACGGTGATCTTGCCGTAGTTCTCGGGATCGGAGCGGGCGGAGACATAGGCGGAGAGGAATTCCCTGTTGTAGCCGACCATCGCGCTGGCCAGCCGGAACGACGGCTCCGCGCTGCCTTGGCCACCGAGTAGGACGTAGAACGGCGGTTGGTGCGGGTTGGTTTCCACGGTGGGATCACTGGGCACCGACCAGAAAGCGTTGGTGGTGAAGAACTCCCGGGGTTCGTCGACGTGATATTTCGCGATCATCTCGCGCTGGATCGTGAACAAGTCCTCCGGATACCGGAAGTGGGCGCGCAGTTGCGGGGTGATCGATTCCTCGGGTTCGACCGTGCCGGGGAAGACCTTCATCCAGGCCGCCAGGACCGGGTCTTGCCGGTCGATCTGGTAGAGCCGCACTGTGCCGTCGTAGGCGTCGACGGTGGCCTTGATGGAGTTGCGCACGTAGGAGACCTGCCGAGGCGATCCCCGGTCGGTATCGTCCCCCTGTTCGAGCGCTTCGAGCGAGCTGCGTTTGGCGTAGGGGTAGCCGTCGATCGAGGTGTACGCGTCGATGATCCAGACGATACGGCCGTCCACCACCGCGGGATAGGGATTGTTGTCGGTGGTCAGCCACGGTGCGACGAGTTCGACGCGGTGGCGCGGATCGCGATTGAAGATGATCTTCGACCCGGGACCGATCGCTTTGGAGAAGACGATGTTGCGCTCGGTGTAGGTCGCGGCGAAGGCGAGGCGATCGAGCCAGTTCCCGATCGGGACGCCACCGGCGCCGGCGTAGGTGTACGTGGTGGTGTCGGTGTCGTACTCGCGTGGCTGCGTGCCGCCGCCCACGATGGCATAGTCCGGACTCGCATGGGCGATCACTTCGCCGAAGTAGACGCGGGGCTGATCCACTCGGATCACCTGATGCCCGGCGGCTTGGGAGGCGATGTCACCGACCGCGTAGATCGGGTATCCGCTGTTGCTGCTGGCGGCGTCGCCCACGGCCTCGCGGACCGCCGCGTTGACCCGGTTGGCCGGTGCGGCGACGAACCCGTTGCCGTGCGTGTAGACGGTGTGGCGGTTGACCCAATGGCGCTGGTTACCGCTCAGCGCGCTCGGCGTCAGCTCCCGTGCCGCGACCACGTAGTCGCGCAGTTGTCCACCGATGCGGTAACGGTCCAGGTCCAGATGCGGTGGGAAGCTGTAGAAGTTCTTCAGCTGTTGCTGCTGGGTGAACGTCCGGGACAGCACGTTCGGGTCCAGGAGACGCACGTCGGCGAGCGTCGTGACGTCCGAGGGAACCTCCGACGGCGGCTTGGTTCCGACGCCGGAATAAGGCTGGTACTCGACTCGGTCGCCGCCGATCCCGTAGGCCTGCCGGGTAGCGGCGATATTGCGTTCGATGTAGACGCGCTCCATGTCCGCGGCGTTCGGGCGGACGGAGAACTGCTCGACGGCCAACGGCCAGACAGCTCCGACCAAGATCGATGACAACAGCAGCAGCGCGGCGGCCATCGCCGGGATCCGCAGATCCCGCAGCACGATCGCGGCGAAGACCGCCGCCGCGCAGATGAGCGCGATCGCGAAGAGAATCAGGCGAGCGGGCAGCACCGCGTTGATGTCGGTGTAGCCCGGGCCCGCGAAGGTGGGTTCCTTGCTGCTGCTGGAGAGCAGCGAATACCGGTCGAGCCAATAGGCGACCGCCTTCAACACGATGAAGCTGCCCGCGAGTACCGCCAGCTGGACGCGGGCCGCGTAGGTCAGGCCGCCCGCCTTTCCGGACAGCCGCAGCCCCCCGAGCAGGTAGTGCGTCGCGAGCGCGGCGACGAAGGCCAACAGGACGGCGACGAACAACCAGTTGACGACGAATCGGTAGAAAGGCAGGTCGAAGACGAAGAACCCGACATCGTGCCCGAATTGCGGGTCCGACACACCGAACGACCCGCCGTGGACGAACAGCTGGACGGTCATCCAGCTCGACTGCGCGGCGAGGCCACAGATGAGTCCCACCGTGACAGCGACACCCAGACCGAACCGCCGCGGACGCCGGATCACCATCGCCCGAAACGGCCGGAGGCTGTCCTCTTCCCCGGACTCCGGCAGGAACAGTGGGCGGAACCGGAACGCGAGCCACATCGCCACGAACAGGACGCCGCCGGTGATGAGCGCGACGACGAGAAACAGCGACAACCGCGTGAGCAGGACGGTGAGCCAGACGCCACGGAAGCCGACTTCACCGAACCACAGCCAGCTGACATAGCCCCTGATCAAGCGGGGCACGATCAACAACGACACGACGAACACCGTGGCGGCGATCACCAGCACCCGGGTGCTGCGATGCCACCGCCGCAGGCTGGGGCCGTCGCGTGCGCTCATTTCCCACTCCCGTGGCTGCCGCCCGGCCGATGACGGTACGGCCGACGCGAAACCGCTGAGTCCGATACTACCGGGGTGGGGAAAACCGTTCGGGCCGGTCGGCCGGGCGCTCGATCAGCTCCCACAGGTACGCCACGTGGTCGGCCATGTCCACGTCCGGGTCGTACAACCATTGCGTTTGCAGGCCGTCGAGGAGGGCCATGGCGATGACGGCGAAGCGCCCGGGGTCGAGATCGGCGGGAAGACGGCCGGATTCGCGGAGGTCGGCGACGGCGCGGGTGAGGGCGTCCCGGACGGTGCGGTAGCGGTCGCGGAAGTACTCGTGGGCGGGGTGGCCCGAGCGGGTGGCCTCAGCGGAGAAGCGAGTGTAGAGCTCGACCAGGCCGGGGACTTCCGCGTTGTGCCGGATCAGGCCCAGCAGTGCGGCGGGCAGATCGGGCGGCGCGGCCGGGGTGGTGAAGGCCGCACGATCGGCCTCGTCGCGACGCGCCAGGATGGCGGCGAAAAGCTGCTCTTTGCTGCCGAAGTAGTGCAGTAGCCCGGTCTGGCTCAGGCCGACGGCCTCGGCGAGTTCACGCACGGTCGTCCTGCTGTATCCGACGCGTGCCACGATCTCCAGCGCCGCCTCCAGGATCTCCGCACGTTTGGCGATCCCTTTCGAATACGCGCCGCGCCGAGCCACGCCGTGACTGTACTCGGAACAGTCCGGCTGGGAAAACCGAATGGCATACTGTTTTTGGTAACGGTCTCGACCCGAGGAGCCTCGATGACGAGCAAGCCCGACCTCGCCGATCTGACGCCGGAGCAGCGCGCCGCGCTCGGCAGCGGCGCGGACTTCTGGACCACCAAGGCGATCGGTCCCGTGACCTCGGTGACCATGACCGACGGCCCGCACGGTGTGCGCAGGCAGGCGGGGGCGACCGATCACCTCGGGCTGGCCGAGAGCCTGCCCGCCACCTGCTTCCCGCCCGCGGTGGGGCTCGCGCAGAGCTGGGACACCGAACTGGTGCGCCGGGTCGGCGCGGCACTGGGCCGGGAGGCCCGCGCCCTGGACGTGGACGTGCTGCTCGGGCCGGGCGTCAACATCAAGCGGGATCCGCGCGGCGGCCGCAATTTCGAGTACTACTCGGAGGATCCGCTGCTCACCGGCCTACTCGGCGCGGCATGGGTCACGGGGCTGCAGAGCACCGGAGTGGGCGCCTCCCTCAAGCATTTCGCCGCCAACAACGCCGAGCACGACCGGATGCGGTCGAGTTCCGATGTCGACCCGCGCCCGCTGCGCGAGATCTATCTGCGCGGGTTCGCCCACATCGTGCGCACGGCCCGGCCGTGGACGGTGATGTGCTCCTACAACCGGATCAACGGTGTGCCCGCCGCGCAGAATCGCCGGCTGCTCACCGACATTTTGCGCGGTGAATGGGGATTCGACGGTGCGGTGGTCTCCGACTGGGGCGCGGTGGCCGACCGGCCCGCCGCCGTGACGGCCGGACTGGATCTGGAGATGCCGGGCGGCAGCGGCGTCTCCGACGCCCAGGTGATGGCGGCGATGGCCGCGGGCACCCTCGACCCGGCGGACGTCGATCGTGCCGCGCGGAACGTCGCGACGCTGGCGGCGCGAGTTGTGGCCGGTCGCGCTACGGCCCACACCGGCGACACCACCGATGACCACCATCGCCTGGCCCGCGAGGTCGCCGCACGCTGCGTCGTCCTGTTGCGGAACGACGGTGGCCTGCTGCCACTGACACCGGGGCGCTCGCTGGCGGTGATCGGCGAATTCGCGACGGAACCTCGATATCAGGGAGGCGGCAGCTCACACGTCAACCCGACCCGGCTCGATGTGCCGCTGGACGAGATCCGCGCGCTCGCGGGCTCCGGAACGGTTTCCTACTGCCAAGGTTTCGCCACGGACGACACGGACGCGGACAACGACTCGTTGCGCGCGGAAGCCGTCGCCGCCGCGGCCAACGCGGACGTCGCGGTGCTGTTCCTGGGGCTGGCGGCCACGCAGGAATCCGAGGGCTTCGACCGTGAGCATCTCGAGCTGCCCGCCGAGCAGCTGGATCTGCTGGACGCGGTGGTGCGGGTACGACCGGACACGGTGGTGGTGCTCGCGCACGGCGGAGTGGTGCGGCTGGGACCGGTGGCCGCGTCGGCGCCCGCCATCCTGGACGGCGGGCTGCTCGGCCAGGCCGGGGGCGGCGCACTCGCCGACGTGCTGTTCGGTGTGGTGAATCCGTCGGGGCGGCTCGCCGAGACGGTGCCGGTCCGCTTGCAGGACACCCCGGCCTATCTGAATTTCCCGGGCGAGAATTCGCACGTGCGCTACGGCGAGGGCCTGTATGTAGGCTACCGCTGGTACGACAGCCGGGAGATGGACGTGTGCTACCCGTTCGGCCACGGCCTGTCCTACACCACGTTCGATTACTCCGATCTGACACTCACCGCGAGCGAAGCGGGCATCACGGTGCGCGTCGGCATCACCAACACCGGTTCCCGCGGAGGCCGCGAGGTGGTGCAGGTGTACACCGCGCTGCCCGGCTCCTCCGTCTCGCGTCCGGCCCGCGAGCTGAAGGGTGTCGCGGTGACCGCCGAACTGGAACCGGGTGCGCGCGAGGAGATCTCGATGCTGCTACGCCGCGACGATCTGTCCTATTGGGAGACTCGCGTCGACCGCTGGATCGTGGAGGGCGGCGCTTACCGGGTCTGGGCAGGCGCTTCCAGCCGGGACCTGCGCGTCAGTGATCTGGTCGACGTCGCCGGAGACGAACTGCGGATCCCGATCACGGCGGAGTCGACCCTCGGGGAGGCCTTGGCCGATCCGAGGGCGGCATCCGTGCTGGCCGACGTGTTCGGCGGCATGTCCGAGAGTATGGGCGACGCCTCGGCACTCGGGGTGGACATGATGCGGATGATCGCCTCCATTCCGCTGAATCGCCTCATCGGCTTCGGCGTCGACCCGCAGAAGCTCGACGCGCTGCTGACCGCCACCGGCGACTGATCGCCCGGACCCGTTCATCCGGCGACGGCGGGCGCGCCCACGGCAGGGGCACTGCCGAGAGGCGCTGTCGCGCGGTGCAGTCCACGGCGGTCGTAGGCGTACGTGGCCGTGACACCGAGGACCAGTCCGATTCCGAGGCCGAGCAGTGTCATCCACAGCCCGTGGCCCAAACCGGCTCCGGCGTGGGCGTCGAAGAACATGATGGCGCGCACGGCCAGGTAGATCTGGTGCATCGGCTCGAAGGCGGCCAGCTTCGCGATATAGGCCGGCGTCGCCTCCAGTGGGACCGTCGCGGCCGACGACGGCAGGCCCAGGACGACGAACAGGATCAGGTTGACCAGCAGTCCGGCGGTACCGAAGGTGGCCAGGATGGCCAGCGCGGTCACGCCGACGGCGACGATGGCGAGTATTCCGTAGAGCCACAACAGCAGGGGGCTGCCCAGCGGAACACCCAACGCGGCGGCAACGGCGAGGAATATCCCGGACAGGATCGGCGCCGCGGTGAGGACGACCGCCCATTTCACCAGCAGTGTCCGGAATCGGGAGATCCCGGTGGCCGGCTGGTGGACGAACCACGGACCGTACTCGGTCGGCGTGAAACCGAGTACCGAGTCGACGAGCGTGTGGATGATCATGGCGCCGGTGAAGCCCGCCAGCAGCAGGATCAAGGTGTAGAAGAAGGCGACGAGGCCTTGGCCCGCACCGTCGTCCATGGGGCGGTACGGCGCGGTGACGATCTGCACCGGGTCGGCGAGCATCAACCTGGCCGCGCCGGTGAGTTCGACCGGCGCTCCCGGACCCGCCGCGAGGGCGGCGTTCACCTGCCCGGTCAGGTTCTTGCCGACGGTCTCGTCCACCTGGTTCAACGCGCGATCGGCGACGCGCTGCATGATGCCGGTGGTATACGGACCGATGCGCGGATTGGTATGGACCGTGATCACCGGCCGCTCGATCTCTCCGGGGACCACGGCGGCCGCGCCGAGAATGGCCAGACGCTTGGTGAAGTCGGACGGGATGACGATGGCGCCGTACACCTCGCCGTCCTGCAACTGTTCGCGCGCCTGGGCGATGCCCAGGACACGCAGGTCGATCTTCTCCGCCGGGATCCCGGCGACCAGCGCGTCGGTGACCTGGGCGCCGATGTTGGCGGGTTTGCCGTCCAGCGTGTCACCCACGTCCTGATTGACCAGGGCGATCGGGAAGTCGTGCAAGTTCTTCTCGGTATTGCCCGCGTAGCCGAGGTACATGGTGGCGAGCAGCGCCGCGAACACCGTCAGCACTGCGATCGGGGCGGTGAAGGTCCGAACCGTCATGCGAGTAAATGTAGTCACCGCCTACAAAGTAGGCAATGACTACATTTTGTTATCCTGCAAACACCATGCCGATCACTCGAAGCCGGTCCTATCACCACGGCGACCTGCGCGCCGAACTGCTGCAGCGGGCCGAGGCGACGCTGCGCGAGTCCGGCGTCGACGGCCTTTCGCTGCGCGGGCTGGCCCGTGACGTCGGAGTCAGTCATGCCGCTCCGACCCGGCACTTCAAGGACAAGCAGGCACTGCTCGACGCCATCGCGGTGTCGGGCTTCCAGCGTCTCGCCGCCGCCTTGGAACAGACCGCGGCCGGGAGTGCGATCGAGGGGCGCTTCCGCGCTCTGACCCGGACCTATCTCCGGTTCGCCACCGAGAATTCCGCGCTGGTGGCGCTCATGTTCGCCCGCAGGCACAGTCCTGCCGCGGGCGATGTGATGTCCCGAGCCGTGGACGCGGCGTTCGCCACGCCGGTCGCGCTCATCGCCGAAGCGCAGCAGCGGGGCGAGGTGATCGCCGGCGACCCGCGGCGCATCGCGCTGTCCGCGGTCGCCGCACTGCAAGGCCTGGCCACCTTCGTCGGCTCGGGCGTGATCGCCGTGGAAGCCGCCGACGAACTGCTGGACGAGACCACCACGCACATGATCGAGGGTCTGCGTCCGAGGCCGTGACGCTCCGGGCGCGCCCGGAGCTCTCGGTCAGTACGCGATGAACAGGATCTCGTCGCGTGAGTAGTCGTGTCCGGGGTGCTTCTCCGCCAGGTGCGCTTGCGTCTTCGCCACGAGATCGTCCTCGTCGGTTCCGACGATCGATTCTCCGCAGGGGCAGTTCAGATTTCGCTTCATCAGCGTTCCTTCCTCCTCGAATCGCCAGTCTAAGTCCTCGCCGCGTGACCGCCCCGCCGGGTCAGCTACGAGACCATTCGTGGCCCCAATAGCTGTCGGCGGTGATCTCCTCTGCGGTGTAGGTGGATTCGTCGACCAGCGCGCCCTCGGTGCCGTATTCGAGATCCCAGCCACCGGGTGTGCGGACGTAGAAGGAGATCATCTTGTCATTGGTGTGGCGGCCCAGGGTCGACGACAACGGATAGCCGGCCCGCATGACGCGGTCCAGCGCGCGGCCGACGGCGTCGAGCTCGTCGACCTCGACCATGATGTGCACCAGGCCCGGACCCTCGGAGCGGGTGCCGGGGATCAGGGCGAGGCTGTGGTGACGCCGGTTGACGCCGAGGAATCGCACGCGAATCGGGCCCACCTCGGGCGGGGTGGGCACCCGGAACGATCCGCGCGGCAGGAATCCGAGCACCTCACAGTAGAAGCGGTTCGCCTCCTCGAGGTCGGGCACCGGTAGCACGACATGGCCGAGCCCCGATCCGGCCGTCACGAAGCGGTTGCCGTGCGCGGTCACGACCGGGCTGTGGTCGAGCACCGGACCGTGGAAGACCTCGACGGTGAACCCGGCGGGATCGGTGAAGGTGAAGGCCTCTTCCACCCGCAGGGCGTCGACCTGATCCTGGGCGAGCGGTGCGACAGCCACGCCCGCCCGCTCCAGGGTGTGCCGCACCCGGGCCAGGGCGCGGTAGTCGCGCACCTCCCAGCCGACGGCGAGCACGCGGTCCTGTTGCGCGGGAACGAGTTCGAAGCGGTAGGCGTGCTCGTCCATCCGCAGGTACAGACTGTCCGGATTCGGGCCGGTGCCCTGCGCGAAGCCCAGAACGTCGAACGCGAAGGCCCGCCAGGCCGCCACATCGGCGACGGCGATCCGGACGTAGCCGAGCGAGGCGATATCAGCCATTGATTCGTCGTACTCCTCAGGAATAGGTGACTTGCACCGTGTCGGTGATCGGGACCGCCTGGCAGGCCAGCACGTACCCCTCGGCCAGATCGGCCTCGTCGAGAACTTCGTTGTGCCGCATCTCCACCCGCCCCGAAACGATCCGGCAGGTGCACGCGCTGCAAGCGCCCTCGCGGCAGGAGTAGGGCGCTTCCAGTCCGTTGGCCAGCAGGACGTCGAGTAGCACCTGCTGCCGCGGCCACGGAAGTTCGCGTGTCTCGCCGTCGAGATCGACCGCCACGGTGGCGCGATCGCCGGAGTCGAGGACTTCAGGTGTGCCGCTGTCGAACGGATTGCCGTTGAGCGACACGAACTTCTCGACGTGCACGCGTTCGCGGCCGGCCCCCGGCCCGATCAGTGCGGCGGAGACGGCGTCCATGAACGGACCGGGACCGCAGACGAACGCCTCGCGGCCCGACCACGGTCCGGCCAGCGCCGCGAGCTGCGCGCGGCTCGGTAGCCCTTGCACGCTCTCCAGCCAGTGCACCACGACCAGGCGGCCGGGATGCCGGGCGGAGAGGTCGGCGAGCTCGGCGGCGAAGATCACCGAGCGCTCGTCGCGGTTGGCGTAGATCAGCGCGCAGTGCCCGGACCCGGCCGCCAGCACCGATTTCAGGATCGACAGCACCGGGGTGATGCCACTGCCCGCCGCGAACAACAGCAGGTCGTCGTCGAGCGAGGCGGGGGTGAAGACGCCCGCGGGCGGCAGGGCGTCGAGAACCATGCCCGCTGTCGCGTTGTCGCACAACCAGTTCGATGCGTATCCGTCGGGGGTTCGCTTGACGGTGACCTTCAACGGACCCTGCTCGTGCGGCGCGCTCGACAAGGAGTAGCAGCGGCTCACCGAGCCGGTCAGCTCGCTCGGTATCCGCAGCGTCAGGAACTGACCCGGACGGTATGCGATCGAATCCGGCTGCTCGGTGACGACATCCAGCTCCAGCGATACCGCATCGTGGGTTTCCCGGATCACCTGTGCCACGCGCAGGGGCAGAACCGCTCCGGGCCGGCTCTCGCTGTCGCCCGGGATACCCGTACGCGGCACCACCGCGGTCGCTCGCGCCGCATCCACTGTCGTGTCCCCTCTCCGGTCGTCCACGGCGTTCGCGGCGTTCACGGCACGTCCCCGTCACGGGTGCCGACTTCGATGCGACCGCCCGCGACCGCGGCATCGATGCTGTCGCGCAGCGCGGCGCAGGTCCGCATTCGCGCGCTGTCCGCCCCGGTGAACTCGGCGCAGGCCGCCACCGCGCTCGCGGTCCACTGCACGCTGGTGTGCTGCGGGCTGAATTTCTCGACCAGCACGCACGTCGCGCAGGTACGGCAGGTAACCGGTTCCATCGCAGGCCGCTCAGGCCTCGGCGCCGGCGCGCTGCTCGGCGAGGTTTTCGGCGACCTCCGCCTCCCAGGCGGTGACCGCCCGGGTGGTGTCGACCTCGAACTCGAAGCGATCGGTCATCTTCGGGCCGATCTCGGCCACGTCGGTGTAGAACTGCTCGTACCAGCGGCGCAACTGGTAGACGGGTCCGTCCTCCTCGCACAGCAGCGGATTGTCGATGCGGGTCTTGCGCTGCCAGATCGCGGCGTCCTGTTCGAAGCCGCGGCCCAGACCACCGGCGAACTTCGCCGCGATGTCCTCGGCCTGCTCCGGCGACACGCCGTGCGGCTTCTTCACGATGGCGCCGTATTGCAGCACGAACTCGGTGGGAGACACCGGGTAGTGACAGTTGATCAGGATGCCCTCGACCGTCAGGCCCGCGCTTTCGCTGCGCAGGTGATCGATCATGTAGGAAGGGCCGTAGTAGGAGGCGTCGGAGTGCAGGACGTTCTTGCCGCCCAATGCCTTCGCGGTCTCCCCCATCATGTCCTCGCGTGACACCGAGGTCATGTACTGACTGGCGATGTGACCTTCGAAGACGTTCTTGAAGTAGGTCGGGAACCCGAAGTGCACGTAGAAGAAGTGCGCCATGTCCACCACGTTGTCGATGACCTCGCGGCAGTTCGCGCCGTCGATCGTCATGGTGTTCCAGGTCCAGTCGGTCCACTCGTCGCTGAACGCGCCCGCGATGCGCGGGATGGCGACATGTTCCGGCGGCGGATTGCCCTCCGGGTCGTTCCAGACGAACAGCTGCTTGTTCTGCTCCAGCGTCGGCCACGACCGGGTCCGCGCGCGGGGTGGCACCCGGCGACCGTAGGGGATGCCGGTGCAACGGCCGTTGCCGCCCCAACGCCAGTCGTGGAACGGGCAGGCGATCGAGTCACCCTTGATCCGGCCGTCACCCAGGTTCCCGCCCATGTGCCTGCAGTAGGCGTCCAGGACGTTGAGCTCTCCGCCCGCGCCGGCGAAGACCACCAGTTCGGTGCCGAAGATCTCGACGATATGCGGTTTCCCGTCCCGGAAGTCCCGCGCCAGCCCCAGGCAGTGCCAGCCGCGCGCGTACCGGGCGGGCGGGGCGCCCGCGTCGATCACTCGAACCTCGGTGTCGGTAGTCATCGGTTCCTCCACAATTCACGCACGTTTGTCACCTCGATATTTCGGTTCGGCATGCCGGGGCGGAAATGCGCAGTCCCACTGGCCGGGAGGCGCTCAGGCCGGATCGAACCGTCCGAACGCGGACCGGTAGAACAGCAGCGGCGGCGCCTCGCGATGCTCCGACAGCGCCGTGACGCGCGCGATGACGATCGTGTGGTCACCGCCGTCGACCTCCTGTTCGAGTTCGCAATCGAGCCAGGCCACGGCGCCGGCCAGCCGCGGCGAGCCGTTCGGCGACGGCTCCCAGTCGACTCCCGCGAACTTGTCCGTGCCGCTGCGCGCGAGCTGCCCGCAGATCTCCTGCTGGTCGTGGGCCAGGATGTTGACGCAGAACCGCCCGACCTCGCGGATGCGCGGCCACGACGTAGACGTGCGCGCCGGGCAGAAACAGACCGCGGGCGGCTCCAGCGACAGTGCCGAGAACGACTGGCAGGTGAATCCGGCAGGCCCGGCCGCCGACCGCGCGGTGATCACCGTGACGCCGGTGCAGAAGCGACCCAGCACGGCTTTGAAGTCGCGCACGTCCAGTGGCGATCCGTCCATCTCGAGCACCGGTTCCATCGGGCCTCCTATTTCGATCAGGCATATACCTGACAGCTATGACAGCAGCCGCCGGCGGAGGGAGGTCAAGATCGGAGTCCGGTCACCGAGACGGAGATCCGTGGAAGCTACGTAGTTCTCCCGATTCCTCCCGGTCTCGAACCCGTCAGTGTGATGGGAGACACAAACGATCGGGCACGTCGTGCCTGGTCGACGGAGACCGAATGCGACCGACGGAGGTTCGAATGACCGTCACCCTGCTACCCGATGCCGCGCCGCACACCGCCCGGCTCCCCCACCGCGGCCGGCCCGAAGGGGCCGACCCCGGATCCGCCGACGTGCCGGTATCGATGATCGAGCGGATGACCCTCATCCTGGACGCGTTCGACGCCGCGACCCCGACGCTGACGCTGCTGGGCCTGGTGGAGCGCACCGGCCTGCCGCGCTCGACAGTCCATCGGATCCTCGATCAGATGATCCGGCTGCGCTGGCTGGCCCACACCTCCGGCGGGTACCGGCTCGGCATGCGCACCCTGGAACTGGGCGGGCTCACCGCCGATCACAACGAGATCCGCGACGCCGTCAGCCCGCTGCTGCACGAACTGTGTCAGCGCACCGGCATGGTCGGCCATCTGGCGGTGCTCGACGGACGCGAGGTCGTCTACCTGGACAAGGCCGGTGGCCGCTTGGCCGCGCTGCTGCCCACCCGCCTCGGCGGTCGCATGCCAGCGCACTGCACCGCGCTCGGCAAGGCGATGCTGGCGGCGCTGGAACCGAGCATCGCCGAAGCGGCGTTCCATACCCGGTTGCCGCGCCTGACCGCGCACACCATCACCGAGCCCGGCGCGCTGCATCGCGCCTTGGCCCAGATCCGGCTGCGCCAGGGCGTGGCGCTGGACCGGGAGGAATCGATGGACGGAATCGCTTGCGTCGCGGCGCCGTTGCGTGGCCGTGGCACGACGCCCGCGGCACTGTCGCTGTCCGGGCGGGCCGAGGCGATGAGTTTCGACAAGCTGGCACGGGTGCTGCTCGAGATCTCCCACGAGGCGGGCCGGACGTTGTTCCCCCGCCGGGCGCGCTGGCGATAGCCCGAGTCCGAGTATGCCTGAGCGGTACAGTCCGACCATGACCGATGGCGGCGCACCCGCGGTGCCCGACCTGCCGACCACCGCGTGGGCCGTGCTCGGAATGCTCTCGCACGCCGATGAACTCTCCGGCTACGACTTGAAGAAATGGGCAGACTGGAGTCTTCAGTTCTTCTACTGGAGCCCGTCGTTCAGCCAGATCTACGCCGAACTCAAGCGGCTGGAGAAGCACGGCTACGCCAGTTCTCGCACGGTGGCGCACGAGGACGGCGTGCGCGGCAAGCGGATGTACGCCATCACACCGGAAGGCCGTGCCGCCGCCGCGAACTGGGTCAACCACGCGCCGGTCGAGGCGCCGGTGCTCAAGCACAGCGTGATGCTGCGAGCGTGGCTGGGCAACCTCGCCGAGCCCGAACGGATGCGCGAAATCCTCACCGAGCACATCACATACGCCGAGAAGATGCGTAAACGCGCCGAGGCCGACGCGAAAGGCGCCGAGGCGAATCCGGACTGGGCCTATCCGGAACTGGTGCTGCGCTGGTGCGTGCGGCACTACGAGGCCGAGCGTGATTTCGCGCGAGAGTTGCTGGCGGATATCGATCGCCTCACTGAGTGAGACGCCGCCTGGCTGTTCCGGCCCCGTCATATTTCTATCAGGCATATGGAGGTGGCGGATGATGACCGGTGAACTGGACTCGGTGCCTGCCGCGGTGGCGGCGATCGCGAGCGGCGGCATGGCGCTGGTGGTGGACGACGAGGACCGCGAGAACGAAGGCGATCTGGTGCTGGCCGCCGAGCGGGCGACCGCGGAGAATATCGGTTTCCTGGTGCGGCACACCAGCGGCGTGCTGTGCGTGCCCATGATGGGCAGCGATCTGGACCGGCTGGAGCTGCCGCCGATGACGGCGGTCAACCAGGATCCGAAGGGCACCGCCTACACGGTCTCGGTGGACGCGGCGACGGGGATCGACACCGGCATCTCGGCCGCCGACCGCGCCCACACCATGCGCCTGCTGGCCGATCCCACCGCCACACCCCGGGATCTCACCCGTCCCGGGCACGTATTCCCCTTGCGGGCGCACCCGCGCGGCGTCCTCGGCCGGCGAGGGCATACCGAGGCCGCCGTCGATCTGGCACGGATGGCGGGACTACGCCCCGCCGGAGTCATCGCCGAGGTGGTGCGCGACGACGGGTCGATGGCCCGGCTCCCCGAGCTGCTGACCATGGCCCGGGCGCACGGAATCCCGATCATCTCCATCGCCGACCTGGTCGACCACCGCCGCGAGCTCGAGCCGGGCGTGCAGCGCGTCGTCGAGACCCGGCTGCCGACCCGTTTCGGCGAGTTCCGGCTGGTCGGCTATCGCGATGAGACGAACCACGCCGAACATCTCGCGCTGGTGCTCGGCACACCAGGCGAGCGCGACGTGCTGACCCGGGTGCACTCGGAATGCCTCACCGGTGACGCGTTCGGCTCGCTGCGCTGCGACTGCGGCGAGCAACTCGACGCCGCCATGCAGGCCGTGGCCGCCGAAGGCCGCGGCGTCGTGGTCTACCTGCGCGGCCACGAGGGACGCGGCGTCGGACTGCTCAACAAACTGCGCGCCTACCAGCTCCAAGACGGCGGCGCCGACACGGTCGACGCGAACCTGCGGCTCGGGCTGCCCGTCGACGCCCGCCACTACGGCGCCGCGGCGCAGATCCTCGCCGACCTGGGAGTGCGGTCGGTCCGGCTGCTCAGCAACAACCCGGCCAAACAGGCGGGTCTGATCGCCTACGGTGTCGCCGTCGAACAGCGAATCCCCCTGCAGGCCGGAACGACCGAGCACAACGTGCGCTATCTGCGCGCCAAGCGTGACCGGATGCGCCACCAGTTGACCGAGGTCGACGACGCCGCTGTCGCCGTCCGATGAACCGGAGCGGTTCGGTTCCACCGCCTCCGGGCCGGCGCGCCACGCCGGCACGTCCACCGGAGTCGATTTTGTCCAGAACGCTCCTGCGCGCCACGCGCGGTACCTAGGGTTGACACCCATGGCGCGGCGTCCCATCGGCAACCTCCCTGCCGAGGTCACCAGCTTCGTCGGGCGCCGGGAGGAACTCGCCGCCGCGAAGCGGCTGCTGCCCACGACGCGGGTGCTGACGCTGCTGGGCCCGGGCGGTGTCGGCAAGACCCGGTTGTCCCGCCAGGTCGGCGCGCTGGTCGCGCGCGCGTTCCCGGACGGAGTGTGGTCGGTCGAGCTGGCCGATGTGCACGATCCCGACCTGGTGACGGTGACCGTCGCGGAGGCGCTGGCGCTGCGCGACGACACGGCGGCGCCCTTGCGGCGGCTGACCGAGTTCCTCGCGGACAAACGGTTGCTGCTGATTCTCGACAACTGCGAGCACCTGATCGACGCGTGCGCGCGGCTGGTCGGCAGGATCGTGGCCACCACCCCCGAGGTGCGGGTGCTGGCGACCAGCCGGGAGGTGCTGGGGGTCCAGGGCGAACAGGTCATGCCCGTGGCGCCCCTGCCGCTCGCAGAGGGGGAGAGCGCGGACAGCGATGCGATGCGGCTGCTCGCCGAACGGGCGGGCGCCGCCAACCCCGGATTCGTGGCCACCTCGGCGAACCGGGGAGCGCTGGCCGCGATCTGCCGCAGACTGGACGGCATTCCGCTCGCTCTGGAACTGGCCGCGTTGCGGTTTCGGATGTTCACTCCGGAGCAGATCCTCGCCCGGCTCGACGACACCATGGGCCTGCTCAGCGCGGGACCGCGACTCGCGCCGGAGCGACAGCAGACCATCGAGGGTGCGATCCGCTGGAGTTATGACCTGTGCACGCCCGCCGAGCAGCGGTTGTGGGAGCAGCTGTCGGTTTTCGCGGGCGGCTTCGACATCGACGCCGCCGAGGCCGTGTGCCTGCCCGGGGCGCGGACACTCTTCGACGCGCTGACCGGCCTGGTCGACAAATCGGTGCTGAGCCTGCGCTACGACGGCGATGTCGGCCGGTATTCGATGCTGGAGCCGATCCGGCAGTTCGCGCACGACCGGCTGGCCGAGCGGGGTGACGAGCCCGCGGTGCGCGCGCGTCACCGCGGCCACTTCCGGCGGCTGGCGTTGCGCGGCCGGACCGCGTATTGGAGTTCCGACGACGTCACGTGGTTCCGCGCACTGAACCGCGAGCACGCGAATCTGCGCGCGGCTCTGCAATCCGGCCTCGTCGACACACCGGAGTCGGCACTGGAGATGGCCGCGGTGCTGCGGCCGTTCTGGGAGCACAACCGCTTCCTGACCGAAGGGTATCGCTGGCTGACCGATGCGCTGGCGAAGTCGAGCGAACCGACCGAGCTTCGCGCACGCGGGCTGTCCGCGGCCGCCTCGCTGGCGGCGCTGCTGTCCGACCGCGGGTCCGCTCGCCAATTGGTGGACGAATGCGTGACCCTGGCACGCAAACTCAATGCCCCCGATATTCTCGCCGAGGCGATGCTCGATTCGGCACTGCTGGCCTTCAACGACGGAGATACCGCCCGCGCGCTCGAATTGGCGGAAACCGCGGCGCATCTGGCGGCCGAATGCGGCCATCACGCCATGGAGATGGACAGTCTCGCCTTCGCGTTCGTGTGCGCGCTGGTGCTCGCCGACGCGCGCTCGACCGTTTTCGCCGAGCGGCTGCTCACGGTCGCCACCGAGCGGGGACCGTCTCTGCTCGGCGGGCTGGCACAGTGGTCGATGGGCCTGGACCATTGGCGACGCGGCGATCAGGCCGCCGCGACCGACTATCTGGCCCGGTCCATCGAAATGTTCAGCCTGTTCGAGCGGTGCGTCTGGCTCGCCTCCGGATTCGAGGGGCTGGCGTGGACGGCGGTGGACCGAGCCGACTTCGAGCGAGCCGCGCGCCTGCTCGGCGCCGCGGAGATCCTCGCGCGCAGCACGGTGCGCCTCGCGCACGCCATCACCGGCGTCTTGGGTGACAAGATGCGTGGTCGCGTCCGAGAAGCGCTGGGCGAACGCAGGTTCCGGGAGATCTTCGACAGCGGTGCGGCGCTGTCGTTGGGCGAGGCGATCGACTACGCGCTTGGTCGCACGCCTGTCGCGGCGCGTCCGCCACAGCCCGCTTCGGCCGGCTCCGAGGCGGCCGACGTCCTCACCCGGCGGGAGAAGGACGTCGCCCGGCTGGTCGCGGCCGGGCACAGCAACAAACGCATCGCCGCGGACCTGGTGATCTCGGTGCGCACCGCCGAGACCCACGTCGAGCACATCCTCACCAAGCTCGGCTTCACCTCGCGAACCCAGGTCGCGGGATGGGTCCGCGATCACGGGCTGTGACCGACGTGGGCGGCGATCAGAGCCCGGCGGCGAGGAAATCGACGACGGCGCGTTCGAACGCCGACTTGCGCTCGATCTGCACCCAATGACCACAGCGGGCGAAAACGCGCAGATCGGCGTCGGGGATCTGCCGTGCGGGCAGCAACGACGCCTCCACCGGTGTCACTCGATCGTCGCGTCCCCACAGGATCAGTGTCTGCGGGCGCAGTCCGCGCAGCCGGGCCCACAGCGGAACCGGTTCGGCGAGAACGGGATCGGCGAAGGTCGCGTAGGCATCGCGTAGAGCGGCGATGGCGGCCGGATCCGAGGCAGCGGCCAGCCGGGCTTCGATCAGGTCCTCGGTCAGAGTCCGCGGGTTCGACACCATGGTGCGCAGCCAGGGCACGAGGCGCTCGCGGGTGGGGTCGGCGCTGAACTCCAGCAACCGCGTGATGCCTTCGGACGGCTCCGGTCCCAGGACATTCACCCCGACGCCGCCGGGCGCCATCAGCACCAGCCGCTCGAGCCGGTCGGGATGTTCCAGCGCCAGCAACGTCGCGACCGCGCCGCCCATCGAGTTACCCAGCAGGTGGACGCGGTCCAGGCGGAGATCGTCGAGTAACCCGAGCACCGCGTCGGCGGAGATGCGCAGGTAGTTGCGTTCGTAGGCCGCCGGGCGGCCGCTGGCGCCGAAGCCGGGCTGGTCGACGATCAGACAGCGGAAACGCTCGGCCAGCACCGGCAGGTTCGCGCCGAAGTTGGCCCAGCCCGAGACTCCCGGCCCGGAACCGTGCAACAGCAGCAGGGGCGCACCGGTCCCCGCCTCGTGGTAGCGCAGTTCGTACCCGCCCGTCGTGCTCCAGCGCGTGGTGTTCTCGGCGGTGAACGTCATCAGATCATCCGATCCGTGACCGGCAGCCCGAACGCGTTGCGGCCGTAGAGGACCAGCGCGCGCTCGACATCGTTGATGACGTGCACGCTTCCGGCGTGCGCGTCGCGCCAGTGCCGCTCGATCGGATTGGGTTGGCGGATGGCGTGGCCGCCGGAGTTGTCGAACAGCAGGTCGATGGCCTCGATGGCGCGTTCGGTCCCGCGCACCTGATCGCGGCGACTGCGCACCCGCAGTTCGAAGGGGATCTCCTCCCCCGCTTCGGCACAGCGCAGCTGCTCGCCGATGTTGCGCTCCATCTGCAGGACGGCCGCGTCGATCTCCGAGGCCGCGCGAGCGACCCGGACGTGCGCGAACGGGTCCTCGGCGGCCTTCTGCCCGCCGTAGGAGATCCGCACCCGCTCGCGCATCCGCTCGATGTGTGCTTCGTAGGCACCTTGGGCGGCGCCGATGATGGGTGCGGTGATGGTGTTGGAGAACACCGCGCCGAACGAGATCCGATAGAGCGGGGCGGTATTCACCTCTTGACCGGGTCCGCGTAGCTCCGCCTGCTCACTCGCGCGGTAGGTCCGGTGGGCGGGCACGAACGCGTTCTCGATGACGATGTCGTTGCTGCCGGTGCCGGACAGCCCGGACACATGCCATACGTCCTCGATGCGGTAGTCGGTGCGCGGCACCAGGACGGTCAGGTACTCCGCTCCCCCTTCGTCGTTCGGCACGACCGCACCGAGGAAAGCCCAGCGGGCGTGATCGCATCCGGAGGAAAAGCTCCAGCGACCGCTGATCTCGAAGCCGCCCGCGGCGGGTGTCAGCTTGCCGGTGGGCGCGTACGACGAGGAGACCAGCGTGTCCGGATCGGCGCCCCACACGTCCTCCTGCGCCCGCAGCGGGAACAAGGCGAGCTGCCACGGGTGGGCGCCCAGCACCGACGACACCCACGCCGTGGACGGGCATGCGGTGGCGATAGCCCGGATCACCTCGTAGAACGCGACCGGAGACGATTCGTCGCCACCGAAGCGAGACGGCTGCAGCATGCGGAACACCCCCGCGTCGGTCAGCTCTCGAATGCTCTGCTCGGGCACTCTGCGCTGCCGGTCGGCGTCGGCGGCTCGCTCCCGGATCGCGGGCAGCAGATCCCGTACCCGATCGAGCACCTTGTTGGTCATATGCGGTAGTCCTCCTCGTAGTGCCGTCTTTCGACGCTAGGCCGGTGCGGCGCCGTCGGCCCCGATCCATCCCGATGACCGGAACCCACCGGCGGGATCAGTCGGTGCGAGCCGCGGCGGCGCCCGCGCGGCGGCCGAAGAAGGTGCCGTCGCCGAGCGAAGTGCCGCTGATGTAGCCCTCGCCGTGTAGGTTGCTGGCGGCCCGGCCCGCGGCGAACAGCCCGGGGATCGGGGCGCCGTCGATGTCGAGCACGGCGCCGTCGAGCGAGGTGTGCAGACCGCCGAGGGTGAAGACGGATGCGCCGGTCCCGCGGCGATCACCGGACTCCGCCGGTGGCCGCACCCCCGCCCGCACGTCGATCGCGGCGAGCGGTGGCGCGAGGGGCCGAAGCCAGCGCGGCGCTTTCCCGAATTCGGGATCCGCGCCGCGGGAGGCGAAGCTGTTGTACCGGCGGATGGTGTCGGCCAATGCGGCCGCCGGTAGGTCCATCAGATCGGCGAGTTCCTCGGCGGTCTCCGCCACATGGGTCGGCCGCACACCCCACCGCTGGGGTTCCGGTACTTCGTCGAAGGCCCGTTCGTCGAGCACGACCCAGGTCCGCATGTCCTGCCGGAACAGCGCCGCCTGGCCGATCCGGCCGGGATAGGTGTCCTCGTTGATGAACCGCTGCCCGTTCCCGTTCACCACCATGCCGCGCGCGGCGAGGCCGGGAACGAGTGAGATGCCCACCTGGCCGGTGGCCATGTGCCGCACGGCCGCGCCGAGCGCTTGGGCCATCCGGATCCCGCTTCCGTCGTCGGTGCCCGCGCTGACCTTGGTGTGTCCCAGCAGTTTCGGCGCGTGCGCGGCCAGCATGGCGTCGTTGTCGACGAATCCGCCGGTGGTCAGCACGACGCCGCGGCGGGCACGGACGGTCAGCTCCGTGCCGTACCGACGGGCCACCACGCCGACGACCGTGCCGTCGCCCGCGACGATCAGGCGGGTCGCCCTGGTGTCGGAGAGCGCCGTGGCACCGGCGGATCGAGCGGCCCCGGCAAGGCGGTCCATGAGCAGCTTGCCGCCGAAGTCGGCGGCGGCCGGGCGATGGCCACGGGGCGCGGGCGCGGCGAGTTCGGCGAACGGCCCGCTGTTCTCCCCCAGCCACATGAGCCCGTCATCCGACGGCGGTACCCAGGCCGGCGCGTCCCACAGCGTGGGTTTGAACGGCACACCGCGGTCGGCGAGCCAGTGGAAATGCGCGACGCTGTCCTCGCAGTAGCGAGTGATCTTGTCCGGGTCGGCGCCCGGCCCGAGCGCGGCCGACAGGAACGCGGCCATCGCCGCCGGGTCGTCGTCGAACCCGCAGGCCCGCTGGATCGGTGTGCCGCCGCCGAGATAGATCTCGCCGCCGGAGAGGGCGGATGCGCCGCCGGGACCGCTCATCCGATCCAGCACCAGGACCTGCGCGCCGCCCGCCGCCGCCTCGAATGCCGCGGCGGACCCGGCACATCCGTAGCCGACCACCAGCACATCGGTCTCGATGTCGTAGGCGCGCACGTCGGCGGCCGCGCGGGGCGCGACCGAATTCCGATCACTCATGGAGTCGACCTTCCCGCTCCGTGCTCGGTGGCCGCGGGCCCGTCTTGGTGAGCGACCCTCCGGTCCCGGTGATCGGGACTGCGCACCAGCACGGGGGCGCCGGGTGGCGATGGTGTGTGAACGGCGTCACGTCTGCGTGGGCGCCAGCGAGGAGGAAGAATTCATGCGGGTCCTGGTCACCGGAGTTTCCGATCCGACCGGTCGCGCGGTGGCGCGCATGTTGCTGGCCGCGGACCACGACGTGGTCGGGCTGGATCGCGAGCGCCACCGGTACGTCGATCCTCGGGTCGAGGTGATCACCGGTGACCCGGAGGGGCCGGCGATCTGCGCGCAGGCCGCCGCCGACTGTGCGGCGGTGGTACACCTGGGCGGTTCGCTCGCCGCGATCGCGCGAGCGGCCCGAGCGGCGGGGGCGCGAATCGTGGTTCCCGTAGGCGCGGGATCGGATGCGGTCGCCGAGGATACGGTGCGGTCCAGCGGGGCGCAGGCGCTGATCGTGCGCACCGCGCCGGTCGCGGGCAGGCGTGTCGAGGGCGCGAGCGGGCGAAACCTGCTGCGGCTGCTGGGTTCCCGTCCGGCGGGCGGATTCCAGGTGCTGCACACCGACGACTTCGAACGCTTCCTGGTACTGGCGGTGGGATCGGGACGTACCGGCGTCGTGGAGCTGGCCGCGCCCGGCGTGGTTTCCGCCGAGGACGCGCGCCGCCTCCGTGCGGCGGCGGGAACACGGCGGCTGCGGCGAAAGTCGCGCACTCGCCCCGTACCGCAAGTGGATTCGACGGCGGCGTGCGACGAGTGGGGATTCCGCTGCGGGTGGACCGCGTCGGAAGTGGCGGCGGATATCGTTCGCGGATTGGGCGGCCGCAAGGTCGACGGCGGCGAACTCGTCGCTCGCACCGGCGCGATCCCGCTGCCCGGCTATCTGGTGCCTACCCGCGCGGCCACGTCGGACGGCCACGCCCTGGTGTCGGTGGCGCCGGAAGGTCTCGAAGGCGAATTCGACGATCGCGTCGACCCGGCCTATCCGGTGCACACCGCGACGAATACCTCCGAGGCGCTGCCCGGCCCGCTCACGCCACTGACCGTTGATCTGCAGGCGGGCGCGATCCGGCTGGCCAACGCGGCGATGGGCCGGATGATCGCGCTGGAGGGCATCGCGCTGGAGCACTGGACCAGCCGGGTCACCACCGTGCTCGGGCACCACATCTACATCAACGCCTCCATCGGGGTGCTGGCCGCGGAGAACATGCCGGGCTGGGACGAGCAGAGCATCCGCCGCGACGTCTACGGCAACATCCCGGCCGAGATCTCGCTGACCCCGCACGGCAAACCACCCACCCCGACCGGTTTCGCCAGTACCCGCGCCACCTGGCGCGCCGCAGGCCGGGTGCTGCGCACGGCGCTGCGTTATCGAGAGACCACCGACGGTATCAACGCCGCCGCGCACCAGGAGACGTTGAGCGCCGCGGCGATCCGCGAACTCACCGACGAGCAACTGCACGCTCGGGCCCTGCTGTGGCGGGACCGGCTGAACCACTCGTGGGCGGCGGCGTCCATCGGCGTGATGATGACCGGCGCGGCAACGGCAATCCACTCCCGTGGCAAGGAATCGGCGGACGTGCCCATCGACCTCGAGCGATTGGAGTCGGCCAGGACCATGCTCGCCGTGGAACGGCTCGCCGCGCTGTGCCGGGCCGACAACGCGTTGCAGGACGCGGCGCACTCGGGCGATGTCGCCGGGGCGCGGGCGATCTCCCCGGCGTTCTCCGCCGCGCTGGACGAAGAACTGCACCGGATCGGGCATCGCGGGCCGGGCGAGTGCGAGCTGATCAACCCGACTTTCGGCGACCGTCCCGAACTGCTGGTCACCGCCGCAGCCCGAGCGGCCGCGATGCCCGCGCCCAAGCGGGAACCGGTCGACTCGTCCCCGAACCGCACCGCGCGGATGGCGGCGGGAGCGACGATGGCGCGCGAACGCGTCCGCGACGCCGTCGTCCGGTACACCCACTGCCTGCGGCTCGCCGTGCGCGAGCGAGCGGGCCGGCTGATCCGGGAAGGGCGGCTACAGCAGACCGAGGACGCCTGCTTCCTCACCCTCGACGAAATCCTTTGGGCGCCCGCTGATCTGACCGAGCGCGTAGCACGGCGGCGGGCGGAACTCATCCGGCTCCATGGCATCCGGATGCCGGACGTGATCGCGGGCGATTGGGAACCGCTCTCGGATGCGGCCGCTTTGGCGCCCGGGGAAAGCCTGACCGGCATCGGAGTGTCCTCCGGCGTCGTGGAGGGCACCGTGAAACGCGTGCTGTCCCTCGACGACGACATCGAGCCGGGCGACATCCTGGTCGCGTCGGTCACCGACACCGGCCACACCGCGATGTTCGCCTACGCGGCCGCGGTGGTCACCGACATCGGCGGATCAGCTTCGCACGCCGCCATCGTGGCCCGGGAATTCGGCATCCCCTGCGTCGTCGACACCAAGACCGCCAGCGCGGCCCTCGCCGACGGGCAGCGGGTGCGCGTGGACGGGTCGGCCGGCACGGTCACCCTGCTCGCCGACGCATGAGCCGGGGCCGGGGGCGCGCACCCCGGCCCCTTGCCGGTTCGGCGCCGCCGGGCCGCGACCCTATGGAAGGAATGATCCAGTGACGATTTCGCGTGCTGTTCGCGGGGCGATGACCGGTGTCGCCGCCGCACTGATCGCCGTATTCCCGTCCACCACCACCGCATTCGCGGGCCCCGCCCTCGTGCACACCGTGCACGACCGTTCCATGCAGCTATCGGCGGCGGCGAACGCCAGGGACATCGGCGACTATCCCACCCAGGGCAACGGCAAACTGCGGACGGGCGTCGTTTTCCGCACCGACGCCCTGGACAAGCTCACCGCCGCCGACCAGCAGAAGCTGGTGGCCGCGGGCATCACCGCGGTTATCGATTTCCGCAGCCCGGCCGAGTCGGGGGCCAATCCCGACAAGCTTCCCGCGTCGATTCCCGCCCTCGCGCGTCCGGTGTACGACCCGGGCAACGACTTCTACTCGATGGTGGGCAAGGCGGTACAGGGCGGCCCGGCCGTGCAGCAACAGATGTTCGGCGACGGCAGGGCCGCGGGCATCATGCGCGACTACTACCGCTGGCTGGTCAGCGACGCCACGGTGCGCGGCCAGTTCGGCGCCGCCATCCGGGATGTCGCGAACGCCACCGGGCCGGTGCTGTTCCACTGCACCGCGGGCAAGGACCGTACCGGCTGGACGACCGCGATCCTGATGACGGCGCTCGGCGTCCCGAAGGGTCAGGTGTACAAGGATTATCTGGAGTCGAACGACAACCTGGCCGCGGGTAACAAGGCGCTGATGGACGGGCTGGTGGCCAAGGGGCTGGTCACCGATCCCGCGCTGTTCGATCCGATCCTCGGCGTGCAGCGCGACTTCCTCGATGCCGCGTTCGACCAGGCCGGCGCGTCCTTCGGTTCATTCGACCGGTTCGTCTCCGAGGGGCTCGGCGTGGACGGTCCGACGCTGGAGACGCTGAAATCCAAGCTGCTGTCACGGTAGTCGAGGACAGGGCGGGCCGGTGATCTCGAATCACCGGCCCGCCCGGCCGTTCAGGGCCCGCGGAGTTCAGCCGACTACTTCACAAAGTCGCGCACGCCCTCG
The DNA here is from genome assembly GCF_055590505.1 of Nocardia sp. NPDC041819. Taxonomy (NCBI): domain Bacteria; kingdom Bacillati; phylum Actinomycetota; class Actinomycetes; order Mycobacteriales; family Nocardiaceae; genus Nocardia; species Nocardia sp. NPDC041819. The sequence continues at coordinate 66,691 of NZ_JBVJAP010000019.1, forward strand.
AAAACCGGCGATGCCGACAGCAGCGCGATATGGCCGAGGCACAGCGCCCGGGTGTTGGTGGCACCGCCGAGAATGGTGCTCTCATCGGGGTTGATGATCTCGTCGCACGGTGACCACCAGGTGCCGTAGCTCACCCGGCCGGGGGTCTCGTCGGTGCTGTTGAGTTCGGCCAGGAAGGCCGAGCCGGGCCGCATCTCCTCGCAGGAGGCGTCGAGGCATCCGTTGGCGACGTCGGTGCCGTGATTGGGGCCGGCGATGGAAACCCAGTCGTCGACGGAATCGAGGCCGTCGAGCTTCTTCAGATACCAGCGACTGTTGAGTCCGCCCATCGAGTGGGTGATGATGTCGACCTTGGCGGCACCGGTTTTCGCGCGCAGCGCATCGACCTGCGCTTTCACCTCCAGCGCGATGTCCTTGTTCGACTGGGTGGTGTTGTAGCTGAATCGTGCCATCTCTTCCGCGGAGTACCCCGCGTCCAGGAATCGGCCCCACATGTAATTCCAGTCCGACGCCGACCCTTGCCAGCCGTGGACGAAGAGGATCGGATCTCGCGCCGGCGCCGCAGCCGCCTGTGGCGTGGCGATGCCGAGTGAAGCGGTAGCCGTCGCGACCAGCGTGATCGCGGCCATCACAAGGCGGCGCGTGATCGATGTGTTGTGCATGAATTGACTCCGATCTGCTCGCTGCACTGCGAGCAGACAGAAGATAGCGTGAGGGCTCATCCGGGGTACCGGGAAACTTGGTTACTCGATTTGGCGCCAGGTCCCACCGCCGCGCTATCCGCGTGCGATCAGCACTTCGCGTAGCCGGGCCAGTTCCGCGGTGGTCAGCCCGCCGGCCAGCAACCATTCGGCCGCGCCGCCGTGTTCGGCGGACAGGTTCGCGAGGAAACGTCGCATCACCTCGGCCTCGACGCCGAGAATGCCGGTGCTGACCGGGGGCAGTCCCGTGTAGGAGGGGAGCGCGTCGAGCCGGTCGCGGACCCGGTGCATGCGTTCACCGGTCAGCGCGTAGTCCGCCGCGATCGCCTCCGGCGCAACGCCGACCGCGTCCAGCAGCACCGCCGCGAGCAGGCCGGTGCGGTCCTTGCCCGCGGCACAGTGAAACAGCACCGAGTGACGGCCCGCGTCGACGACCAGCCGCACGGCCGCGACGATGGAGTCGGCGCTGCCCGCCAGCAGCTTGTCGTACAGGTCCACCAGATCGACCCGGCTGGAGTCCGGCACCAGATCCCGTGCCGCCAGCGAGGATTGCGGCGACTTGCGCACCGGCAGGCAGACCCGCGGCAGGTCGGCGGTGGCCAGCAGTCCGTAGCCCTCGCGCTCGACTTCGTCGGGCAACCGCAGATCGATCAGCGTGCGCAGACCGATCGGGCCGAGCAGTTTCGCCATATCGGCTTCGGTGAGATTCTGCGGCGTGCTGGAACGGTAGACCACCCCGAAACGGGTGGTGCCGCCGCCTTGCACGGGTAGCCCGCCCAGGTCGCGCACGTTGTCGATCTGGGCGAACTCCACCCACCGGTCACCGGGCACGGTGGATTCGCCCGCGAGATCAGTGGGCACGGCCGGCCGCCGCCTCGTCGGCGCGGCTCAGGCCGCACAGTCCGATCAGGTCCTCGTGCAGCTCGAACCACACGGTGTGGTAGCTGTCCAGCACGGGCCGGGCGACCCAGGAGTGGTCGCCGGCCGCGATCCGCTCGATCGCGTGCGCGAACCGGCCGGAATATCGTGCCAACCGCGGTGCGACATCGCCGATCCGCCGCAGTAGCGGTTGCACGCCGCGGTGCAGTTCGGTCAGCCGGGTCAGGACAGCGCCGTCGTACTCGGCGTCGGCGTGGTCGTTGACGGTGGCCGGATCCTTCATCTGCCACGCGGTCACAATCTCTTTCAGAATGCCGTTGAAAGTACAGAATTCGGCGTAGACCGAGGCGATCGCGGCGCGGTCAACCGCCCGTCGTTCCGTCGCCAGCAAACCGTCGAGGTGCTGTCTGCCCTCGGGGGTGAGACGGACACCGATCGGCGTCGCGGCGCACCAACCCTCGGTCACGAGTTCCTCGCATCGGGCGGCGACGGCCTCGGCCGACGCGCCTGTGCCCGCGGCGAGCGCGTCGTGGGCGGCCCGGCCTTTGATCCCGATCAGCCGCAGCAGATCGAGGTCGGCGACCTCCGTCACTGCCGGCGGGATTGCCACGGTTACCTCTGCCGAGGCGTCGGCCGCGCGCGCGTCCAACCACGCCGCGAACCCGTCGATGTCGGTGCCCGCCCAGCCGGCCAACCGGCCGACGTCCGCGAGAGTGCTCCCGTCGACGGGTTTGCCTTCGACTCGACCCGGCCACACCGTGCCCGTGCCGCCGTCCACGGTCACCACCTGGCCGGTCAGCGCCGCGACGACGCCGGGACCGCAGCCGACCACGCACGGCCTGCCGATCTCGCGGCCGACCAGCGCGGCGTGCGAGGTGACACCGCCCAGTTCGGTGACGATCGCCCGGGCGGCGATCATGCCGTGCAGGTCGTCGGGGCTGGTGGTCGGGCGCACCAGAATCACGTCCTCGCCTGCCTCCGCGCGGCGCTCCGCCTCGTGCGGATCGCTCACGACGACACCCGCCGCCAGTCCGGGACAGGCTGATTCGCCGCGCGCCAGCGGCGTCCCCGCGTACTCGCCGCTCGCCGGGCGCAGCACGGCACGCACCTGATCGGCGGTGACCCGCGCCAGCGCCTCCTCCGCGCCGATCAGGCCCTCGTCTGTCATGGCCACCGCGGCCCGCACAGCCGCGCGCGCCGAGCGCTTGGCGGGGCGGGACTGCAACAGCCACAGGGCGCCGGATTCGACGGTGAATTCGATGTCCTGGATATCGCGGCCATCGCGTTCCAGCAGGCCGGCCGCCGCGACGAGCTGGCTGTGCACCTGCGGCAACAGAGTGGCCAACTCGTTGAGGGGGCGCGGTGTGGTCCGGCCGGACACCACGTCCTCACCTTGCCCGCCGACGAGCCATTCGCCGAACATCGCGCGCTCACCCGTGTTCGGGTTGCGGCTGAACAACACACCGGTGCCGGATTTCTCGTCGAGATTGCCGAAGACCATGGCTTGCACCGTCACCGCGGTGCCCAGCGTTCCGGACACGCGGCGATTGCGCCGATACGTCTGCGCGCGAGGCGAATCCCAGGACCGGAACACCGCGCTGATGGCCGCTCGCAGCTGCTCCCAGGGATCCTCGGGCACCGCACCGGCCGGGTCGCCCAGCACGGTTTCGCGATACTGGGCGCGAAACCTCTCCCGGGTGTCGACCGCGTAGTCCGGGTTCCCGGTCTCCGCCGCCAGCGCTGCCGCGACTGCCTCGTTCATGCCGAGGTTCAGGACCGTGTCCATCATGCCCGGCATGCTCACCGCGGCGCCCGAACGGACCGACACCAGCAGCGGCCGGGCGCCGGACCCGAAGACCCGTCCGGTGCCGCGCTCCAAGGTGGCGATTCCGGCCCGAACCGCCCGCCAGATGTCCTCGCCGATCACCCCGCGCGCCGCGAAGTCGGCCCAGCCCTCGATGGTGATCACGAAGGCGGGCGGCACCGGAAGACCCAGCGCGCGCATCCGGTTGACGCTCCACGCTTTTCCGCCGATGCTTTCCCGCGACAGCGCGCAGGCGCCATCGAGTTCGACGACCGGCGCCGCGCCCGCTGCCTCGTCGTTTCGCTCCGCTAGCTCTGCTCCGGCGGTCATGTCACTCCTTTGCGATCACTGCACATTCCGCGCCTCGGCGCGATTCGGACCTTGTGCGCCCGGCCGGGCGCGAACCGCGGCGCGCACCCCTGTAGCTCTGTTCGAGCCTGCCGTGCCGCCCGTCATCGGCCGTACCCGAGGTCCCGCTGAGCAGGATCGAGTTCCGTCGAAACCCGGCGTCCACGGCGCGGTGCGGGCGCTGCGTGGAAAGACGTTCCCGGTCAGCGGGATATGTGGCGGCGATCGGACCGGATGGAGCGGCGGGTACGGCACCATCGCGGCATGGATCGACGGCGTGCGGCGACCGATGAACTCGCGACGGTTCCCGCGGTGCTGGCCGACCGGGCACGACGCGACGGCGCGCGGGTAGCGCTGCTGGGGACGGAGGGCCCGCTCACTTACGCCGAACTCGCCACGGCTGCACGGCGCGTCACGCGGGCGGCGATGTCGCGATCGGTGGCGCCCGGGGATCGAGTGGCGATATGGGCACCCAATACCGCGCGATGGGTGATCGCGGCGCTCGGCGTGCTCGGTGCGGGCGTGACCCTCGTACCGATCAGCACGCGGCTACGCGGTCCCGAAGCGGCCGACATCCTCGCGCGCAGCCGGTGCCGCATGCTGCTCACCGTTGGCGATTTCCTCGGCAACGACTACGCGGGGATGCTGCGGGAAGCGGGGCGTACGCTCCCGGAGCTGCGGACCACTGTGAAGCTCGACGACACCGCTGAGGCCGATGATCTCTCGTGGGCTCGGTTCCTCGCCCTCGGCGGCGAAGTGCCCGTCGCCGCGGCCGATGCGCGGAGTTCGTCCGTGGACCCGGAATCGATCTCCGACATCCTGTTCACGTCCGGCACCACGGGTGTGCCGAAAGGTGTGCCGGTTACCCATCGGCAGACGATCGAGACGTTCACCCGCTGGGCCGATACCGTCACTCTCGCTGGCGACGACAGATACCTCCTGGTCAACCCGTTCTCCCACACCTTCGGCTTCAAGGCGGGAATCATCGCGTGCCTCTCGCGGGGCGCCACCATGGTGCCGGTGGATCGATTCGATCCGGAACAGGTGCTCGGCGTCATCGAGCGCGAGCGGATCACCGTGCTGACGGGACCTCCGACCCTCTTCCACGACCTGCTCACCCACAATCGGCGCGGGACCCATGATCTGAGTTCACTGCGTCTGGCGGGTACAGGTGGTTCGAGTGTGCCGACCGGATTGGTGGAGCGCATCCGGGGTGAACTGAGTGTCGACAAGGTCTTCACCGGATACGGACTGACCGAATCGACCGGCGTCGCCACAATCTGCTCACCCGACGCACCCGTGCACGTCATCGCCGCCACCGTAGGAAAAGAGCTTCCGGGGACGCGGATTCGTGTCGTAGACAGTTCCGGGCGGACCGTGCCGGTCGGTGAGCCCGGCGAAATCGTGGTTCGCGGCCCCAACGTGATGCACGGTTACCTCGACGACCCGCGAGCAACAGCGGCCGCGATGGATTCCGCAGGCTGGCTGCACACCGGCGACATCGGCACCATGGACGCCGACGGCTATCTGCGCGTCACCGACCGCCACGCGGACATGTTCATCGTGGGCGGATTCAACGTCTATCCCGCCGAAATCGAGCAGATCCTCCGCACGCATCCCCGCATACAAGACGCCGCCGTAGTCGGCGTTCCCGACTCCAGGCTCGGCGAGGTCGGCTTCGCCTTCGTCGTCCCGGACGGACCCGCCGACATCGAGACCACGGAGATCATCACGTGGACCCGGACCCGAATGGCCGGGTACAAGGTCCCACGCCACTTCGAGTTCGTAGCGGAACTACCCCGAAACACCGACGGCAAGGTGCTCAAACGCGTTCTGCGCTCCCGTCGGGCACAACGCTGAGCGGTGCTCGAGATGCGCCACATGAGGATCGACCCGCATACCAGCGAGATGCGGCAACTGATCGAGGCGCTCGGCCGGTAGGTGGCCGGAGCCGTAGTACTCGCCTACCGGCCCGGGGAACTCTCCGGCCACCCGCCGGACGCACTGTCAGGCGACTTCGTTCTTCATCTGAGCGGTGAGGATCTTCTGGTAGCCCGCGCCGAAAATTCTCGGCAGCCAGTCGATCACGTGAGCGTCCGTGCCGATCAAGATCTTCGCTTTGTTCTTGCGGATGCCGTTGACGATGACCCTCGCGGCGTGCTCGGGGGTCGTCTTGGCCAGGCGGTCGAAGTTGGCGGCCAGGGCGTCGCGGTCGCGATCGCCGCCCGCGCGCGCTTTCCAGGCGATCTCGGTCTTGATCATGCCGGGGTGCACGCTGCTGACGCCCACCGCGTGACCGGCGATGTTCATCTCCTGCCGCAGCGCGTCGGTGAAGGCGCGAATGGCGAATTTTGTTGCGCTGTAAGCACCTTGGCTGGGGCACGCGGCAAGACCGAACATGCTCGACACGTTCGCGATGTGCCCGTCACCGGAGGCGATGACGTGGGGCAGGAACGCCTTGGTGCCGTAGGCGACGCCCCAGAAGTTGATGCCGACGATCCATTCGAAGTCCGCCCAGCCGAGTTCTTCCACGTTCGCGGTGAGCGAGACTCCGGCGTTGTTGACGACCAGATTGATCCGGCCGAAGTCCTCGGCCACCTCGTCGGCGTGGCGATAGACCGCCTCCCGGTCGGTCACATCCAGCTTGTAGGCGCGGGCTTGCGCACCCTCCTTGTCGCACAGTGCGGCGGTCTCGGCGACGTTCTCCACGTTACGGCCCGACAGTGCCAGGCGGGCGCCGCGGCGGGCGAGTTCGATCGCCAGTGCCCGGCCGATGCCCGCGCCCGCACCGGTGATCACGGCGGTTGTGCCCTCGAAGTTCTTCACGGTTGATTTCCTTGTCTCGCTCGGCGGTCGGTCCGCCGGGTTGCCCTGCCGGACGTCGTCACAGGGACGTGTAGCCGCCGTCGGCGACGAATTCCGAGCCGGTGCTGAAGCTCGACTCGTCACTGATCAGGAACAGCACCAGGTTCGCCAGTTCCTCCGGGCGCCCGGCCCTGCGCATCGGCTGAGTGCCCGACATGCCCTGCGAGCGCGTGGAATCGGCGGTCATCTCCGTGGCCACCACACCGGGGTGCACCGAGTTGACCCGGATGTCGTCGGCGGCGAACTCCTGCGCGGCGGTCTTGGTCATGCCGCGCACGGCCCATTTGGACGCGGTGTAACCGAGGATGTTGGAGAAGGCGATGATGCCGCCGATCGAGGAGATGTTCACGATGGAGCCGCCGCCTGCCCGGCGCATCGACCCCAGCACGGCCTTCATGCCGAGGAACACCCCGACCTGGTTGACATCGATCACCTTGCGGAAGTCGGCTTCCGACAACTTCTCGATCGGATCGACGTGCACGATGCCCGCGTTGTTGACCAGACCGGAGACCGGGCCGAAAACCTTCTCGGTGTAGGCGATCACGTCGTTCCACGCCGACTCGTCGGTGACATCCAGCGGCAGGAAGGTCGCGGCGTCGCCCAGCTCGGCGGCCAGCGTCACGCCTTCGTCCACCAGCACATCGGTGATCACCACCGTGGCGCCCTCGGCGACCAGCCGCCGCGCGAAGGCCGCGCCCATCCCCCGTGCGCCGCCGGTGACGATGACGTTCTTACCGTCGATCCGTCCCATCAACGCTCTCCTTCCACTGCGTCCCGCGCGGTCGCGCCAGGCTGGTTGTCGGCGAGGTGACCGGCCGCGATGTAGCCGAACACCATGGCGGGACCGATGGTCGCGCCCGCACCCGCGTAGTCGTTGCCCATCACCGAGGCGGAGTTGTTCCCCGCCGCGTACAGGCCCGGGATCGGCCGGTCGTCGGAGTCGAGGACGCGAGCGTGCTCGTCGGTGACCAGACCGCCCTTGGTGCCCAGATCGCCCGGCACCATCTCCACGGCGTAGAAGGGGCCCTGCTCGATCGGGGCCAGACACGGATTCGGCCGCACGGTCGGGTCGCCGTAGTAGCGGTCGTGGGCGGAATCGCCGCGCCGGAAGTCCTCGTCGCGACCGGCGCGGGCGAAGCGGTTGAAACGCTCCACCGTCGCGGTCAGCGCCGCAGGCGGCACACCGATCTTCGCCGCCAGTTCGGCCAAGGTCTCGGCCTGGTCGATGATCCCGGCATCCGCGTACTTCTGCGGGAGCGGACGCTTGGGGAAGTTCCCCAGGAACAGGTACCGGTCGCGGAAGCGCTGATCCATGATGAAGTACGCCGGAATGTGCCCGACGCCCGCCGCTTCCTGCTCGTACATCTTGTGCACCACGTTCACGTACGGGGCCGATTCGTTGACGAACCGTTCGCCCGCGTGGTTGATCATGATGCCGCCGGGCTGGGAACGCTCGGCCAGGCAGAAGAACGGCGGCCCGTCGGGATTGCGCACGGACGGGCCCCACCAGGCGTCGCCCATGAGATCCACCGCGCCACCGGCCTTCTGACCCGCGACGATGCCTTCGCCCACGTTCTCGGTGGCGCCTACCGTCCACTCGGTGGACTGTGGCCCGCTCATGTACTGCTCGCGCATCCGCAGGTTGTGCTCGAAACCGCCCGCCGCCAGCACCACACCGCGGCGCGCCTTGATCACCACCGGCGTGCCGTCGTGCTCGGCGCGCACACCGACCACCGCGTCCGCCACCGTGATCAGGTCGGTCAGCGGCGTGTTCAGCCACACCGGCACTCCGGCGTCACGCAATGACAGCCACAGCCGGGCCGCGAGCGCCTTGCCCAGGCTCAGCGGCAGCCGTCCGCGCAGCTTGTTCCCCACCGCCTGCATACCGACCCTGATCGCGGTGCGTTTCCCGGCCCAGGTGCGGGCGATCATGTTCAGATCGTGGAAGTCGCTGACGGTGAACGCGATTCCCTTGGGACCCGACATGGTCGGTTGATTGATCTTGTGCAGATCGCCGCCGAGCAAGCGTCCGTCCAGCGGCGCGGGTTCGATGCTGCGCCCCTGGGCCAGACCACCGGGAAACTCCGGGTGATAGTCGGAATAGCCGCGGTCGTAGACGAACTCCCAGTATTCGCTGCGAGCGCCGAGGTAACGCATCATCTCGGGGCCGCGTTCGAGGAAGGCCCGCTGTTTGGCCTCCGGAACCCGATCGCCCACCACCGCTTTCAGATAGGTGCGGGCCAGTTCCGGGCTGTCGGGCACCCCTTCGCGCTGCAACACCGGGTTGTTCGGGATCCAGATACCACCGCCCGACCGTGCCGTGGACCCGCCGAAGGATCTGCTCTTCTCGATCAGCGTCACCGACAGTCCGCGGTAGGCGGCCGTCAGAGCGGCCGTCATGCCCGCGGCGCCGGAGCCGACGACCACCACATCGAATTCGAATTCCTGTGTCATCGCGTCGCTTCCGTCAGTAACCGCAACCGGTCAGCATGCCGCCGTCGACGACGAATTCGCCTCCGGTGCAGTAACTGGCCGCGTCCGAGGCCAGGAACGCCGCCACGTGGGAGACCTCGACGGGCTGTCCCCAGCGCGGGATCGGCAGGCTCGCGAAGAAGCCGTCGCCGTCGACGCCGGAGGCTCCGGACACCGCGGCGGTCATGGGTGTGGCGATGCCTCCCGGGTGCAGGGAGTTGACCCGGATACCCAAGTGCCCCAGCTCGCGAGCGGCCGACTTGGTGATGCCGCGGATGGCGAACTTGCTCGCGCTGTAGGCGGACAGACCGGCCGCGCCGACGAACCCTTCCACCGAGGAGACGTTCACGACCGATCCGCCTCCGGTTTCGGCGAGCGCGGGCGCGGCTGTCTTGATGCCGAGCCAGGTGCCGGTCACGTTGACGTTCATGATCGTGGTGAAGTCCGCCAAGGCCATCTCGGCGATCGGGACGAACCGCAGGATGCCCGCGTTGTTGACCACCGCGTCGAGCCGCCCGTAGTGGGTGACCGCCTCGGACACCGCCGCGGACCAATCCGCTTCGCTGGTCACGTCGTGGTGCACGTATCGCACCGCGGAACCCAGTTCCGCGGCCAGCGCCGTTCCCTCGTGGTCGAGCAGGTCACCGAACACCACGCGCGCGCCCTCGGCCACGAACCGCCGCACGTGCTCGGCGCCCATCCCCCGCGCCCCGCCGGTGACCAGCGCCACCTTGCCGTCGAGTTGTCCCACCGAATTCCGTCCTCTCACCGTCGCTTGCTCACCGACGCTAGGTCGCCCATCGAGGCGCGGCACCGGACCGTCCCGGCCACCGGGACTAGGGCCTGACCTGAGAAGTTCCGGCGGACATATTTCGATTAGGCATACCGCTGCCGACTGTCCCGCACCGGGACCAGACACCCCGACGAAACCCGAAAACGCCCGATCGGGCGCTCGATAAGGAGACCGGATGAAGTTCTCGATGATCTTCGAAGCCCAGATGGCCGACCCGTCGCGCGAGCACGAGCACCAGGTGCTGCGCGACTGTGTCGAGCAGGCGGTGCTCGCCGACGAGATGGGGTTCGACACCGTGTGGGCGGTCGAACACCACGGGCTGAAGTGGTACGCCCACATGAGCGCCCCGGAGGTCTTCCTGACCTGGGTGGCCGCCAAGACCGAGCGGATCCGGATCGGGCACGGCGTGGTGTGCATGCCGTTCAACTTCAACCACCCGGTGCGCGCGGCCGAACGCGCCGCGATGCTCGACGTGCTGTCCGGCGGACGGCTCAACCTCGGCGCGGGCCGCGGCGCGACGCCGGTGGAGACCTCCATGTGCGGTGTCGACCCCGAGCGCACCTACCAGGAGGTCGAGGAGTCGCTGCGGATGATCGGCAAGGCGTGGCAGGATCCGGAAGCCGAATTCGAGTACAACGGCGAGCTGTTGCAGGTCTCGCCGCATTCACTGCTGCCGCGGCCGGAGCAGTTGCCCCATCCGCCGCTGTTCATGGCCTGCACCAAGAAGGACACGCTGAAGATGGCCGCCGACTACGGAATCGGCGCGCTGGTGCTGGGTTTCGCGGGCGTGGAGGAGATCGCGGAACTGCGGCGCACCTACGACGAGGCGATCGCCGCGCGCACGGGTGAGCGTTTCGTGTCGACCGTGGTGAACGATCATTTCGCGGCGCTGTGCCCGACGATCGTTCTCGACGACCGGGAGAAGGCCCAGCGGATCGGCGCGCGCGGGCAGCGCTTCTTCGCGCAATCCATCAAGCACTACTACGGCGCGGGCCCGGCGCCCGACGAGGCCGTCGACCCGAACGCCGACGAGCTCGCCGCGATCAAGCAGGCCGCCGACGACCACGTCGCCTACCTGCACGAGGCCAAGATCCCGGTGCAGACCGGCGCCACCTCGGTCTTCAACGCCGACCACGCCTACGGCAGCCCCGAGGACGCCATCGCCTACGTCGAGCGTCTGCAGGCCGCGGGCGCGGACGAGATCCTCTGCCTGATCCAGATGGGCACGGTGCCGCAAGAGGCCTGCCTGGAGACCATCCGGCACTGGGGCGAGAAGGTCATCCCCCACTTCCGCAACAGCTGATCCCGGCGATCGCCGACGACAACGAGGAGTTCGACATGGTTGACCTGAGTGGGAAGGTCGCCCTGATCACCGGCGCGGCCCGGGGACAGGGCGCCGCCGAGGCGCGGCTGTTCGTGCAGCGCGGCGCCCGCGTGGTGATCACCGACGTTCTGGAGGAGGAAGGCACCCGGCTGGCCGAATCGCTCGGCGCCGCCGCACGTTTCGTGCGGCACGATGTCGGCAGCGGCGAGGACTGGGAAGTCGCCGTTGCCGAGGCGGTTTCGGCGTTCGGCAAACTGGATGTCCTGGTGAACAACGCCGCCATCTACACCGCGAAGCCGCTGGCGGAGACCACGCCGGAGGAATTCGAGCGCATTCTGCGCGTGAACCTGATCGGGGCGTTCCGCGGCATCCGGGCAGCGGTCGGTCCGATGACGCGGGCGGGCGGAGGCTCGATCGTCAACATCTCCTCGCAAGCGGGCCTGGAAGGGCTGATGGGTCACGCCGCCTACGGCTCCTCGAAATGGGGACTGCGCGGCCTGACCAAGACCGCCGCGCTCGAGCTGGGCCCGGCCGCGATCCGGGTCAACTCGGTGCACCCCGGCCCGATCGCGACGCCGATGGTCCCGTACCTGACCACCGGGCCGGGCAGCTTCCCGTCCTTGCCGCTGCAACGCACCGGCGTGCCGGAAGAGGTCGCCGAACTGGTCGCGTTCCTGGCCTCCGACGCCTCGGCCTACGTCACCGGCGCCGAGGTGACGATCGACGGCGGCTTGGCAGCGGGCAAGTTCCTGCCACCGGACGCACAGCGATAGCGAAGGAGCGAGCCGGATGCCGCTGACACCCGAAGCGCAGGTGGTCGTCGATGCCGCAAGCGCCGCGTTTCCCGCGTTGGGCACCCAAGTGCTCGACGCCACCGAGGCACGGCGGCTGCTCGCCGCACGTGCCGCACCGGCCGTGGAGCCGATCCCGGTCGCCCAGGTGTGGGAGCGGCGGATCCCCGGTCCACCGGGCGCACCCGAGGTCCGCGTCCGGATCTATCGGCCCGCGAGCGCCGTGGCGCCGGCTCCGACGGTGGTCTTCTGCCACGGCGGTGGGTTCGTGATCTGCGGCCTCGACAGCCATGACCGGTTCTGCCGGGCCATGGCCGTCGGCGCGGACGCGGTCGTGGTGTCGGTGGACTACCGGCAAGCGCCCGAACACCGGTTCCCCGCGGCGGCCGAGGACGCGTACGCGGCGCTGTGCTGGGTCGCCGACCACATCGCGTCGCTGGGCGGCGACCCCGCCCGCCTCGTGGTGGCGGGGGACAGCGCCGGCGGCAACCTCGCCGCCGTGACGGCGTTGATGGCACGAGATCGCGGCGGCCCCGAGATCGCCCGGCAGCTGCTGCTGTATCCCATGCTCGACCCGGCCTGCGACAGCGCGTCCTATCGGGAGAACGCCGACGGCTATTTCACCACCGCCGCGCACCTGCGCTGGTACTGGCGCCAATACCTGGGCTCGCACGACGGCGCCGACCCGTACGCCGACCCGCTCGACGCCGACCTGTCCGGACTCCCGCCCGCGCACATCGTCACCGCCGAATTCGATCCACTGCGCGATGAGGGCGAAGACTACGGGCAGCGGCTGAGGCGAGCCGGTGTCGCGGCCGAGATCCGCCGATACGACGGGATGTTCCACGGCTTCATGAGCATGGCCGACACCCTGCCCGAGGCGGTACTGGCGAACACTGCCGCCTACTCGGCCGTTCGTGCCGCCTACGCCCAGCGGCGTCCCTGACCGCCCGCACACACTGTTACGGAGCACAGATGACGATCCAGCGAATCGGCCCCGCCTACCCCACCGACGACCTGCCCACCACCGTGGCACTGCTGACGGCCGTTTTCGGCGCCGGGCCCACCGTGGTGGACGGCGACCGCTGGGCCCAGTTCGACAGCAATGGCGTCCGGGTCATGCTCGCGGGCGCCGACCGTGACGACGACACCCCGTTCCTCGCGATCAAGGTGGACGATCTGGATCTCGCGCTGCACCGGTTGCGCACCGGGGGTTTCGAGGTTGCGCAACCGGTCACCGGACCGCACGAGCGCCGCGCCGTCATCCGGCCGACACCCGGTTCCGTCTGGCACATCGCGCTCTACGAACCGATCACTGCCCAGCCGTGACGCGACCGAGCCGACGCGGACACCGAAGTAGCGGTGCGAGCGCGGCTCGGCCGAGCCCGCTCATTCGGCGCGCATCACCGTCGGTTCTTCGGATTGCACCGACTGCGCGGACTTCCTCGTCCACTTCACTCGTTTCGGGCGCTTCCGATCCGGCGTGGCCGCATCGGACGCAACGGTGCCGAACGATTCGGACGGCGGTCGCCGCATAGCGCGGTCGAAAGTGCGGGCCGAGGCAGGCCACGGATTGGTGACGCGCCCACTGTGGTGCTTGTACCAACTCGGTCCCATGGCAGGCCAGACCGTCTTCGCGACAGCTCGCTCGATCCACTCCTGGTGTGTCCGCATCGCGGACGCGCGGACTTCGATCGTGGCGGCGCCGATCCGGTCGCGCCAGCGCAGGCAACGAATGATGTAGTCGATCTGGCATTCCTTCATCCCCGGATTACTTCCCGCGGGGTTGAAGCTGTTCGGTCCGGCGATCAGGAAGGCGTTCGGAAACCCGGGGACCGCCACACCCAGCAGAGCTGTCGCGCCCGAGCGCCATTGGTCGTGCAGGAGGACTCCCCCGCGTCCGCGCACGGTGATCGGAATCAGGAACTCCGGAGCGCGGAAACCGGTGGCGTAGATGATGACGTCGGCCCGATGGTGCGCGCCGTCTGTGGTGAGCAGTCCGTCGCGGGTGATCCGGGCGATCGGGGCGGTCACCAGCTCGACGTTGTCCCGGGTCAGCGTCGAGTAGTAGTCGCTGTCGAAGATGATGCGCTTGCCCCCGAGGGGATAGTCGGGTGTGAGTTTCGCGCGCAGCCGTGGGTCCTCGATCCGGCTGTGCAGATACCGTCGGGCAGCCCATTGGGCGGGACGCGCCGACCAACCCCGGCGCATGATCGGCGCGAGCACGACGTCGGCGCCGTAGTACAGGGCTCGGCGGTAGAGACGGTGGGCGCCGGGCAGCCGCAGCACCGTTCGGGCGAGCGGTCCGAAATCGGCCGGCGGTTTGGGCAGTACCCAGTGCGGTGTGCGCTGGAAGACGCGGACGTGGCGGGCCGTCGCGGCCAGGGTCGGCAGCATCTGTGCCGCGCTCGAGCCCGTGCCGATCACGGCCACGTCCACCCCACGTAGGTTCTGGCCGTGGTCCCACCGCGCGGAATGGAAGGACGGTCCGGCGAAATCCGCCCGTCCGGCGATGTCGGGAACGTTCGGCCGGTGCAGCTGTCCGACGGCGAAGATCACCACGCTGGCGAACACGCGCTGTCCATCGGAGGTGGTCAGTTCCCAGCCGCCCCGGTCTTCCAGATAGGTGGCCTCGTCGATCGCGGTGCCCAATCTCAGGTGCGGCGCCAAGCCGTGGTCGGCCGCGACTTGGCGCAGGTACTCCAGGATCTCCGACTGGCGCGGAAACCGGGTGCGCCGGCTGCGGTATGGGGCGAACGAGAACGAATACAAGTGGGACGGCACATCACAGGAGCACCCCGGATAGGTGTTGTCCCGCCAGACCCCGCCCACGTCGCCGCCCCGCTCGAAGATCACGAAATCGGTGATCCCGGCCCGTCGCAACCCGACTCCCATCCCGATGCCGCCGAACCCCGCGCCGACGACAGCCACCTCGCAGGTCATCGCGTTTGCCACCCCTCCTCCTTCACAGCGCATAGTCAACATTGAGCTACCTGAACTCTTCGTTGGCTGAGGCGCTGCGGATGGCAAGATCGTCGAGCCGGGTATTCGGTCTCCCATGGCAGGCCAGAAGTGCGCGGCCGCACCGCAAAAGGCTTCGTGACACGATCAGCGGGACGATGCCCGGCGACCCGTCCACGGCCGCCCGACAACCTACGGCGCACAGTTCGTGTCCCGATTTCCGAGCCGAACAGCACACATTTCGCTATCCAGGGGAATCGGTGTAGGTCCGCATCATTCCAGGCCGGAGGACCTGTCGGCTTCCCGCCGAACCGCGCACGAGGTCCCGTGCCCGGCTGTCCACACCACACCGGCGCGCTCCGTCGCCGAGCGCGTGACCGCGCCTACAGGTTCGTCGGGGCGCTCGGCAACGGCACATCACAATCAGCGATCCGAGCGATCGATTTCGTCGGCCGAGACCGAAATCGGCTGAAGCACACCGAGAAAGAGGAACACGTCACCGGCGCCGACTCCGGCTCACAGCGGCGACGTGAACTCGGGCCGCCCTCCCCGCTTCTCACGCCGTAGTAGTAGCGGTCAGGTCGTCGAGCAGAATCATGACCTCCCCCTCCCGCTTCACCACCTCGCCGAGCCGGATCGTCAAAGCGACGAGGTCGCTGTCGTCCACGGGGTCGGCCGGTTCGTGCTCGAGACGCTGCCATTCACCGGCGGCGGAGACGCCGCCGAGGATCAATTCTCGCTCGCCGTGTCCGGTGCCGCGCAGTCGCGCGGACACCCTGATCGAGGCGTGCGGCGAACGCACCCACAGGCGCAGGGCCGTCAGCCGTCCGGCGATCGAGAACGCCTGCCCGGGTTTGGCCACGAGATCGACCTCGAGATCGTCGGTCGCCGACCGGACCAGTAGGACGAGCGCCCGGTGGTCGGCGCCCGCGACACCGTCGGCGTACACGCCGGGGCGCTTGCTCGGCGCGCCTTCGGCGAATGTCGTGAGATGCGTCCGGTCCGCACCGGCCCCGGCGATCTCCCACCTGTCCTTGCTCTCGAAGTCGTCCAGGAGCACCTCGACCGAAGCGTCCGACATCCCCGCCGTCCCTTCCACCGCGCCGGACATGTCTCCGGCCCCGCGCAAACACTACAAGTCACCGAATATGGTTGCCGCGCCGGAACGGAGGATTCACCCGCGGCACATCCGCGTGCCGGTTTCACCGACCGGATGCGCCCGGGTGTCAGCCGGACACGGCGTTGGATCCGGCCACTACCGGCACCAGGTACGTTCGTGCGAAATCGCCGAGTTGCTCGTCGGTTCGGAGTTCGGTGAGGCCGTGCGGCGCGAGGATCAGCGAATGGACGATCCGGCACACGATCTCGGCGCGAGTGGTCAGATCCGTTGCGGGCGGGAGAATCCCCCGCTCGACGGCACGCTGGAGCGCGAGATCGGTCGTGTGCACGGACATCGCGAACGGACCTGCGCCGTCGACGGTGAGTTTGAGGACCACACGCGCCGGTTCCAGCGCCAGCATGCGTTCGACCAGCGGGTTCGTGCGCCAGCGGGTGATGACGGTGACGAAGATGTCGGCGACCAGATCGCCGAGGTCGTCGTGACGGTCGGCGATCTCGGTGATCTCGGCGAGCACCGCGGCCACCTCCCGACTGATCACGGCTTGCACCAGGTCGTCGCGGCCTCCGACGTGGCGATAGACCGTCACCCGGTCCACACCCGCCTTCCGGGCCACTTCCTCGATCGTCGTCTTCTTGACGCCGACCTGCTCGAACTGCACCAGAGCCGCGTCCAAGATCCGGGTGACCAGGGTGGCGGCGACGTTTTCGCTGCTCGCGGCGGCCTTCGAGGCGGTGGGCATGAAGCAACGCTAGCAAAAACGCACCCTTCTGCAACATCCAGACCGAGTTGTTGCTGCAACATTGCAATACGATTTGTAGCTATGTAGGGTCGGGGCATGGCTGAGCAGGCAGGCGCGTCGGAGCGCCGGTATCGCGACGAAGCGCATGCCATCCATGCGCGCGACGTCCATTTCGATTTCGATTCGGTGCCCATGCACTACGTGCCGGGCGAGGCCCTGGCCACCCACATCGTCAATGTCATGCACCTGGTGCTGCCCGAAGGGGAACGAGCCATGGCGCAGGCGCTGGCCGAGGCCCTCCCGCACATCGATGACGAGCGGTTACGGGAGGAGGTGACGGGGTTCATCGGGCAGGAGACCATGCACGCGAGCAGCCACGACGCCGCGCGCAGGCATCTGCAATCCATCGGCCTGGACGTCGAGTCGTATGTCACCAAGGTCGCCTGGCTGGTCGACCGCATCCTGGGCGACCACGGCCTGACCGGGCGCGCCCGGGAGGAGTGGCTCAAGGAACGGCTCGGCCTGTTCGCGGGCATGGAGCACTACACCGCGGTCCTCGGGGAATGGCTGCTCAACGCCGACATCCTCGAAGCCAAGGGCATGCACCCGGCGATGCTGGACCTGGTCCGGTGGCACGGCGCCGAAGAGGTGGAGCATCGCAGCGTCGTCTACGACGCGTTCATGCATCTCGACGGCAGCTACGCGCGCAAGGCCCGCACGGCGCTGCTGGCCAGCGCGACGTTGCTGCCGCTGTTCATCGTCTCGACCGCCTATCTGTACCGGAAGGACCCGTCGCCGCGGAAAGGCCGGTTCTGGGGTCTGCAGTTCTGGAGTGCGACCCGGCGCGGCGTCATCCCGAAATGGACGGTCTTCTTCACCGAGATGCCGCGGTACCTGCGGCCGGGCTTCCATCCGTCCCAGTTGGGGCCGATGGACAACGCCCTGCGCTATCTGGCGCACTCGCCTGCCGCGCGGGCGGCGAACCGATGAGCGGATCGCCTACCGTGACCGACCATCCGGCGCCGGCGGGACTGCGGCTGATCGGCGATGTCATGGACATCTACCGGAGGGTGTTCGTCACCGGACGCGCCGCGCCGCTCCTGTCGCGCCCGAACATGGTGCGCGGCACGGGATTCGACTTCGACACCACCATCGCCGCGATCGATCGTCCAGCCGCCGACGTGGTCGGCCTGACATTGCGCGCCGCCGGTGGCGGTCCGCTGCCCGCGTGGCGGCCGGGCGCTCACGTGGACGTCTTCTTGCCCTCCGGACGCCAGCGTCAATACTCCCTGTGCGGCGACCCGAGCGACCGGTTCCGGTATCGCATCGCGGTGCGGCTCATCCCGGAGGGCGGCGGCGGCTCCCGCGAAATACACCGATCGCTGCGAGTCGGCGACAGTCTGCGGATTCGCGGGCCGCGCAACGCCTTCACCCTCGTCGACGCACCGTCGTATCTGTTCCTGGCCGGTGGCATCGGCATCACGCCGATCAAACCCATGGTCCAGGCCGCGGGTGACCGTGGGCACCTGGTGTACGTCGGCCGCTCGCGCGCAACCATGCCGTTCCTCGCCGACCTCCCCGATGCCGAGGTCAGGCCGGACGACGAATTCGGCCCACCTGATGTCGCCGCCCTGTTGTCGCGTGCCGAACCCGGCGCGGCGGTGTACGTGTGCGGGCCGCCGCCGATGCTGGAGGCGGCACAGCGGTGCATGTTCGAACTCAACCCGACCGGCTCGCTGCACACCGAACGGTTCTCCGCGCTCCCGGTCGCCGACGGCGCGGAATTCGACCTCACCTTGGCCCGCACCGGCGCCACCGTCCGGGTCGCCGCCGACGAAACGGCGCTCACCGCGATCCACCGCGCGCTGCCTGATACCCCGTATTCCTGCCGCCAGGGTTTCTGCGGCACCTGCAAGGTCGCCGTCGTCTCCGGCGCCGTCGACCACCGTGACCGCGTGCTCACCGCCGCCGAACGCGAGAACCAGATGCTGGTCTGCGTGTCCCGCGCCGCGGGCGAACGCCTCGTGGTCGACCTCTGAGACCGCCACACGAAAGGGACAGCGTTGTCTATCCGTCGCCGATCGAGCGAGACGACCCGATGAGCGTCTCGACCGGCCACCCCGCACAGTCCGAAGTGTCGACCTTCGACGTGCACGATCCTGCCACCGGCGCGGTGGTCGGCACCTACCCGGTCCACGACCGCCATGCCGTCGATGCCGCCGTCGCCACGGCTCACCGGGCCGCGGTCTGGTGGCGCGACCTCGACTTCGCCGGGCGCGCGCGGCACCTGGACGCGTGGCGCGGCGAGATCGCCTCTGGCCGTGCGGAACTGGCCGAGGTGATCCACCGCGAGATGGGCAAGCCGATCTCCGACGCCAAGCTCGAGATCGCCATGGCACTCGAACACCTGCGGTGGGCGGCGCGCAACGCCGAGAAGGTACTCGGGCGCCGTAGCGTGCCGTCGAGCCTGCTGACGTTCAACCACGCGGCCACGGTCGAATACCGTCCCCTCGGGGTGGTCGGCGTCATCGGCCCGTGGAACTACCCGGTCTTCACTCCGCTCGGTTCCATCTCGTTCGCGCTGGCCGCCGGAAACGCCGTCGTATTCAAACCCAGCGAGTACACCCCCGGCGTCGGGCTGTGGCTCGCGCAGGCCTTCGCCCGCACCGCGCCCGCCGAGCCGGTGCTACAGGTGATCACCGGGCTCGGCGATACCGGGAACGCGTTGTGCCGCAGCGAAGTCGGCAAGATCGGGTTCACCGGTTCCACCGCCACGGGCAAGCTGGTCATGGCCGCGTGCGCGGAGAATCTCACGCCGGTGCTGATGGAGTGCGGCGGCAAGGACGCGCTCATCGTGGACGCCGACGCCGATCTCGAGGCCGCCGCCGACGCGGCGGTATGGGGCGGGTTGTCCAACGCGGGGCAGACCTGTCTGGCCGTCGAGCGCGTGTACGTCCATGCCGATGTCTACGACGAGTTCCTCGCGAAGCTGGTGGCGGCGGCGGCCGAGATCGAGGCAGGTGGGGAGGGCTCGCGAATCGGACCCATCACCATGCCGAAACAGCTTTCGATCATCCGCCGCCACATCGAGGACGCTGTCGCGCGCGGCGCGCGGGCCGTGCTCGGCGGACCGGACACGATCGTTCGCCAATTCGTCCAGCCGACCATCCTGGTCGACGTCCCCGAGGACGCGGCCGCGGTGACGGAGGAGACCTTCGGTCCCACCCTGACGGTGACCAGGGTCCGGGACATGGACGAGGCCGTCGAGCTGGTCAACCGCGGTGCCTACGGGCTGGGCGGCACCGTCTTCGCCCGCCGCCACGGGCGCGAGATCGCCGACCGCATCCGCGCGGGCGGCACCTCCATCAACGCCTTCGTCGCGCACGCCACCATCCCCGCTCTGCCGCTCGGCGGTGTGGGCGCTTCGGGCTTCGGCCGTGTGCACGGCCCGGACGGCCTCCGGGAATTCACCTACGCCAAAGCCACCACGCGCCAGCGCTTCCCGTCCCCGCTGCCGCTCACCTCGTTCCGGCGCGACCATCGCGCGGACGCGATCGCCGACCTGCTCGTCGCGATTCTGCACGGAAGGAAGCACCAGTGACATCCGACCCGATCGAGCACACACCCGTAGCGATCGTCGGCGCGGGACTGGGCGGCATCGGCCTGGCGATCAAGCTGCGCGAGGCCGGATTCGACGACCTGGTCATCCTCGAACGAGCCGACGACCTCGGCGGCACCTGGAGCGCCAACACCTACCCCGGTTGCGCATGCGATGTGCCCTCCCACCTCTACAGCTACTCCTTCGCGCCCAATCCCGACTGGTCGCGCACCTACGGCAGGCAGCGCGAAATCCTCGGCTACCTGCGCACGGTGGCCGTCGAACACGATGTCGTGCGGCACATCAGATTCGGCGCCGAACTGCTCGATGCCCGGTGGGACGAGCAGCGTTCGCTCTGGCGCATCGAGACCTCGCGAGGAACGCTCACCGCGGACTTCCTGCTTTCCGCCGCCGGGCTCTTCGCCGAGGCGAAGTATCCGCAGCTACCCGGCATGGACTCGTTCGCGGGCACGTCATTCCACTCCCTGCACTGGGATCACGACCACGATCTCACCGGCGAGCGGGTCGCGGTGATCGGCACCGGCGCCTCGGCGGTGCAGTTCGTCCCGGAAATCCAACCGAAGGTGGCCCAGCTGCTGCTGTTCCAGCGATCGGCCCCGTGGATCGTCCCGCGCATGGATCGCCGCACACGCGACCTGGAGCGGCGGCTGCTGCGGCGTATACCGCTGGCGCAGCGCGCGATTCGCGGTGGGTTCTACGCGGCGATCGAGACGTTCGGGCTCATCTCGCTGGTCGACCAGCGCTTCCGGCACCCCTACGAAGCACTGGGACGCTGGCAGCTGCTGCGCCAGGTGCGCGATCGGGATCTGCGCAAGAAGCTCACACCCGACTACGTCATCGGGTGCAAGCGCGCGATCTTCTCCGACACCTACCTACCGGCGCTCGACCAGCCGAACGTCGACGTGGTCACCCAACCCATCGCCGAGATCCGGCCGCACTCGATCCTGCTGCGCGACGGCAGCGAGCACCCGGTGGACACCATCATCTTCGGCACCGGCTTCACCTCGATCCCGACCGCCTACGAACGCTACGCCGGACGCGACGGGCAAACGCTCGCCCAGCTCTACCGTCGACGACCGCAGAGCTACCTCGGTGTGGCGGTGGCCGGGTTCCCGAACTTCTTCTGCACACTCGGTCCCTTCGGCGCCGCCGGTAACCAGTCCGCGATCTACATGATCGAATCCCAGATCGCGTACATCGTCGACGCCCTGCGCCACGCACGGTCCTCCGGCGCCCGCCGCGTCGAGGTGCGCCCGGAAGCGCAGGCGGCTTTCGTCGAGGAGATGGCGCGCCGGAGTTCGTCGACGGTCTGGCTGACCGGCGGTTGCCGCAGCTACTACCAGACGCCCGACGGGCTCAACGCGGGTCTGTATCCGAATTGGAGTTTCGAATACCGGCAGCGCACCAGCCGATTCGACACCGAAGCCTACGAGGTGAGCCGATGATCGACGACATCTTCTCGATCGGCCGCAGGCGCCGGAGCTATTCGGTCGAGGGCCGGGTCGCGCTCATCACGGGTGCGGGCCACGGCATCGGGCGCGAACTGGCGGAGGTACTGCACCACCGGCGGGCCTCGGTCGTCCTCGTCGACGTCGACCAGGACGCGGTCGGCGTGGCCGCCGAGACGCTGGGCGAGCGCGCTCTCGCCATCGCCGCCGACGTCACCGACCGCGCGGCGATGCGCGCGGCGATCGACCAGGCCACCGGGCATTTCGGCCGCTTGGACGTGGTGGTGGCGAATGCGGGCGTGGTGCCCCGCCCGGCGACGGTGCGCACGCTCGACGGGCGGGACTTCGATCGGGTCATGGACATCAACCTCACCGGTGTGTTCAACACGGTGCGGCCGGCGCTCGACCACATCGTCACCGCGGGCGGTCACGTGGTCGTGGTGTCGTCGTGCGCCGCCTTCGCGCCCGGCATGGCGGGAGCCCCGTACATGATCAGCAAAGCGGCGGTCGAACAGCTCGGCCGGGCGCTGCGGGTGGAACTGGCCCCCTTCGGCGCTTCGGCGGGCATCGCCTATTTCGGCATCGTGGACACCCGGATGACACACGACACCCTCGATCACGACGAACTCGGCCGAGAACTGGACGACCTGCTGCCCTGGCCGTTGAACGTGCGGATCTCGGCCGCGCAGGCGGCCGGGACCATCGCCGACGGCATCGAGCGGCGCGCGGCGCGCACCATCGCACCGGCGGGCTGGGAACCCTACGCACTGCTGCGCGGGGCGATCAATGTCGTGCTCGACAGCGCACTCGCTCGCGACACCCGCGTGCACGACCTGCTGCGCCGGGTCGAAGCCCGCGCGACCCCGTCGTGACCTCCGAGCCCGTCTCATTCCGCATGCGGTCGCCGTACTCCGGTCACGGCGGCTCGCGGCCGTCCATCTCAGCTCCACGCAGCATGGTCCGGCCGCAGCCCGCGTCACCCGATCCGAAGGAATTCCTCCTGTGAGCACCCCGACCTTCGACACACTTCCCGCCGCCTTCCAGTACAACGCCACCGTCGATCCGGACGCGATCGCCCTTCGATCCCCCGGGGACGCCGCCACCCTCACTTGGCGCGAGTACGCGACGCAGGTCCGGCGCATCGCCGCCGGACTGTCGGCGCTCGGGGTGCGGCGCGGCGACACCGTCGCCTCGATGATGTCCAACCGCATCGATTTCTATCCCCTGGAAGTCGGGGCTCAGCACCTGGGCGCCACCAGTTTCTCGGTGTACAACACCGCGGCCCCGGAGCAGATCGCGTACGTCCTCGGCAATGCCGGTGTGCGCCTGGTGATGTGCGAGCCTCGGTATGTCGAGCCGATCCGTGCGAGCGGAGTCGAACTCGACCACATCGTCTGCGTCGACGACGCACCCGAGGGCGCGTTGTCGGTCGCCGACGTGGTCGCCGCGGGCGAGGAGAACTTCGACTTCGACGCCGCGTGGCGTGCGGTCCGGCCGGATGACGTCGCCACGCTGATCTATACGTCGGGGACCACCGGCAACCCCAAGGGCGTGGAGACGACGCACGCGAACCTGATGTTCGAGTGCTACGCCGTCGATCGAGTGCTCGGAGTTCGCTTCGGCGACACGATCACGTCCTATATGCCGAGCGCGCACATCGCGGACCGGCTCACCGCGCTCTACTTCCAGGAGGTCTTCGGCACCCAGGTGACCTGCGTCGCCGACCCCACCGGGATCGGCGCCGCGCTGGCCGACCTGCATCCCACGATCTGGGGCGCCGTGCCTCGCGTATGGGAAAAGCTGAAGGCAGCAATCGAATTCTCCGTCGCCAGCGAACCGGACGAGGACCGCCGGGCCGCGCTGCACTGGGCGTTGGCGGTCGCCGCCCGGCGCAGCGCGCACCAACTGAACGGGGAACCGGTCCCGGAAGCGGTCGCCGCCGAGTGGGTGCGCGCCGACCGGCTCGTGCTGTCGGGGCTGCGTGCGAAACTCGGTCTCGACCAGGTCCGCTGGGCGATCTCCGGCGCGGCGCCCATCCCGGCCGAAACGCTCGGCTTCTTCGCCGGCCTCGGGATCCCGATCGCGGAGATCTGGGGCATGTCCGAACTCACCTGCATCTGCAGCGTCAGTCATCCCGGCGAAGCCGGACTCGGCACCGTGGGCAAGCTGCTGCCCGGCATGCAGGCCAGGCTCGCCGAGGACGGCGAACTACAGGTGCGTGGACCGCTCGTGATGAAGGGCTATCGCGGAGAACCCGGCAAGACCGCCGAGGCCGTCGATTCCGAGGGCTGGCTGAGCACGGGCGATGTGATCACCATCGACGACGACGGATACCTCCGGGTCGTGGACCGCAAGAAGGAGTTGATCATCAACTCCGCCGGGAAGAACATGTCCCCCACCAACATCGAGAACGCGATCAAGGCGGCGACCCCGCTGATCGGGGCCATCGCCGTGATCGGCGACGGCCGCCCCTACAACACCGCGCTGGTCGTCCTCGACGCCGAATCCGCCGGACCGTACGCCGCGCGCCACCATCTACCGGACTCGTCTGCGGCGGCCTTGTCGGCCGATGCCGGTGTCATCGAGCGAATCGCCGCCGGCATCGCCGCGGGCAACGCTCGACTCTCGCGGGTGGAGCAAGTCAAACGGTTCCGTGTCTTGCCCGCCTTCTGGGAGGCGGGCGGCGACGAAGTCACCCTCACCATGAAACTCAAGCGGCGAGTGATCGCCGAGAAGTACGCCGCCGAGATCGCCGAACTCTACGACGCCGAACCCGGCCCCGCTGTCCACGAACCCAGCGCACCTGTCGCCACGGCGGCGGATTCAGCGCTGACAAGGGGCTGAGACCGGGCGGGTGATCACCGCCGCATGACCCAGTACATTCCGCGACCGGACTCCGCGGGCGCAGTCCTTTCCCGTGGCTCGATCCGATCCAGCCGGTAGCCGAGCCGCCGGGCGACCGCGGCACTGCGGATATTGGCCTCGTCGCAATGGATCTCGACACGGTCGACACCGGGTAATGCCAACGCGATACGGGTCAAGGCGGCCGCGCTCCGGGTGATCACTCCCCGGCCGGAGTGCGCGGTGTGACACCAGTAGCCGATCTCCACGGCTCCCGCACCGAGCCGGTCGCGCAGACCGATCGCGCCGAGCACGTTGCCCTCGGCGTCGAAGATGCCGAAG
This sequence comes from Nocardia sp. NPDC041819, assembly GCF_055590505.1. Taxonomy (NCBI): domain Bacteria; kingdom Bacillati; phylum Actinomycetota; class Actinomycetes; order Mycobacteriales; family Nocardiaceae; genus Nocardia; species Nocardia sp. NPDC041819. The sequence goes on from NZ_JBVJAP010000019.1 coordinate 91,738, forward strand.
TTGAAGCTTCCGGCGGCGGTGGGCCAGCTCTCGTCCGTTTCCCGGCCGAAGGCGCGTTGGCCCTCCAGCGTCGCCGGTTCGGGCAGCCAGTCCATCCAGGGGTGGATTTCGTCGAACGACGCGTTGATCGCCTCGAGCCGCGGCAGCAGATCCTCCGGCAGCCAACGCCGCAACAGCAGTTCTCCGACTTCGATTCGTTGCGGTGGCCCCACACCCGGTGCAAGTGCGTAGCGCGGTTCGATGTCCATGCTCGTCTATGGTGCTCGTTCGGCGCATAAGCGGGCAAGCCGATATCGGCGTGCGCGACGCTAGGACGGCTCCGGAATGCCCGCTTGCCGGAGAGCCCGCTGCGCGGCGTTCGCCCCGCACATGCCGTGCGCACCAGGGCCCGGCGGTGTGGCCGCGGAGCAGAGATAGTGGCCCGGCACACCGATGTCGTAGGGTTGCAGAGTCTTTCGAGGACCGAACAGCAACTGCGGAATGTCTTTCGCCCCCGTCATGATGTTGCCGCCCACGTAGTTGGGGTTGTACTCGGCGAATCCCGCGGCGCTGCGCACGCTGGTCCCGGCTATGCGGTCGCGGAAACCGGGAGCGAAGCGTTCGAGCTGGGCGGTGATCGCCGCTGTCGCGTCGCCGGGATAGCCGTGCGGCACGTGGGCATAGGCCCAGATCGGATGGATGTCGCCGGCCGACCGTTGCGGATCGGCGAGGTACTGCTGGCCTACCAGGACGAACGGGCGTTCGGGCATGCGTCCGGCGTGGATCTCGCGTTCGGTGGCGGCGATCTCGGTGAACGTGCCGCCGAGATGCACCGTTCCCGCCCGTCGAGCCGTCTCCGCCGTCCACGGCACGCCGCCGTGCACGGCGAAGTCGACCTTGAACGCGCCCGGCCCATATCGGAACGCGCGGTAGGACCTCCTGACCCGAGGGGGCAGGCGCTCACCGAGGATGTCCGCGACCGCGGTGGGCGCGAGGTCCCACATCGTCAGTTCCGCCTGCGGCAGATCGGACGCCGACCGCACGTGGACACCCGTTTCGATCTTTCCGCCGAGGTCACTCAGCATCGCGGCCATGGCTTCGGTGATCCGTTGCGATCCACCGGCGGCGACCGCCCAGCCGTAGGTGTGGCCCGCGGTGAGGATGCCCAGGCCGACGCTGGCGCTGAGCGGCCGATGCAGCGGGTGGAAGGCATGCGCGGCGACACCGCCGAACAGTCCCCTGGCCTGCTCGGTACGGAACAGGCCGGCCAGCAGCGTGGCCGAGGCCAGGGCGGGAATCCCGAAACGGGCCAGCCGGATCGGATGGCGCGGCAGGCGCAGCAGCGGCCGCATGATGTCGGCGCTCATCCGGTCGTAGCCCGCCACCGTCCGTTCGAACAGCAGCCGCCATGCCCGGCCGTCGCCGCCGAGACCGGCGGCGGTCTCGGCGACCGAGCGCAGCAGCACGCCCGCGCTGCCGTCGTCGAGCGGATGGACGCAGTCGATCTCCGGCCATGCCCAGGACAATCCGTAGCGTTCCAGGTCCAGGCCGCGCAGGAAGGGAGAGCCGACCGCCATCGGGTGGATGGCAGAGCAGTGGTCGTGCAGCAGACCGGGCACGATCGCCTCGCTGGTGCGGGTGCCGCCCCCGATCTCGTCGGCGCCCTCCAGCACGGTGACGTCCAGTCCGGCCCTGGCCAACGTGATGGCCGCGGCCAAGCCGTTGGGGCCGCTGCCGACCACGACTGCGGTGCTCATATCGCTCTCCTGTCCGTGCGAGGGCCTCAGCCGACCGGCTGCGGCGCGAGGACCCGAGTCGGGTCGTCCGGCGGCATCGGCACCGTGTAGTCCGCGCGCCGCCAGGTCACCTCGTGCGGGATCGGGCCGTCGGGCAGCCACGGCTGCGTCTGCGCCGCGTCGCGCACTCGCCAGGTGCCGCGTTCGACGACGCCGAGCGCCGCGTCGATGACCTGATACCGCTGGATACCCCGGTGGATGGGCTGCGACTCCACCCACACCACGATCCACTCGCCCGGCGCGAATCCGACCCGGGACTGCACGGCCTTGATCAGATCCAGGTTGTGCAGGTGGCCGTCGCCGAAGTTGAAGCCGATCAGCGAATTGCAGCCGAACTCCGCTTCCCGGACGGTCCACCGGTCGATCTCGGGAATGTGCTTGTACAGCAGCGAGAACAGTCCACGCCCTTGACTGTGCATCGAGCGCCACGCGATGGTCTGCTGCATGGTGATCTCCGCGACCTCGGGCGGGTAGCCCATGGCCTTCAACTGGTCGATCTGATTCAGCGTGGGCCGGTGCCCGATGGTGTTGAGCTTCTCCTCCGCGCCGGGCGCGAAGGCCCACAATGCGGACGCCCAGTTGCCGGCGTACTGGCGCATCGACGGCAGGAACGACACCAGATCCGGGCGCAGATTCCCGAGGATCGGGAAGAACACCAGCGCCGCGACGATCATCAGGCCCAGCCACGGGGAGGAGATGTCACCGAGGCCGTACCCACCGCCGTTGGGGAAGCCCAGGAACAGGAACACCGTCAGGTAGGCGAACAAGACGTTCCACTCCAACGGCACCGCCAGCGGGAACGTCGAGGTGATGAACGCGTGGAAGACCACCATCAGCACCACACCGGCCAGCGTCAGCCGGTGGTCGGTGGAGAACAGCAGCACCAGCGGTGTGACGATCTCGACGGTCGTGCCGCCGACATGGGCCAGGAACGAGGCGACTTTGGAGGGGCGGATGTCCCGGGGGAAGTCACGGTAGTGCAGCCGCTTGACCCACTTGGCGGGCATGCCGGGGCTGTTGGAGACCATCGGCGGTATCACGTTGCTGAAGTGCCGCCCGAACTTCGACACACCCGCGCCGATCCACACCGCGCAGATCAGCAGCTTGGCGGCGATGATCATGTCGACGAACGGCAACGCCGCGAAGAACACCAGGGCGGGCAGGTACTGCTCGCCGCGGGCGGTGAGGAAGATCGTCTTGTCCCGCAGGCCGCACAGCACGTACAGCGCGATCGGAGCGATCAGCAGCGCGGGATGCACCAAGCCGGAGGTGTTCTCGGGCAGCACCGCGCTGAGCGAAGCGCTCGATACGCCGGGCAGCACGATCGCTGCCAGCAACGTCGCCAGGAACGCCAGGTACAGCAGCACGTCGATCACCGTGCGGGTGTCACCACTGGTGAACGGCACCCGCCGCCACGGCCGCAGGCGGATCGTGCCGGGGCGCGCGTAGAACAGGATGCCTCCGGTCATGGGCTTGAACTTGCCCGCGAGCGGCCCCCACGACCCGGCGATGCCGATCGCTTCGATCAGGACGGTCCACAACACGAGCTTCTGGTAGACCACCGGCTCGTTCCACCATGCCGAGACATCCCAGAAGGGCCCGACGCCGGAACTCCAGGTGGCCACGGCGACCCCGCCCAGCACCGACACCAGCAGCACCTTGAGCAGATAGATCGTATGGATCATCTTCGGCGTGCCGAAACCGTATTCGGCCCAGTGCAGGGCGAGCGTTCGCATCCGCTCCCGCAACGGTTGGTCGAGGAATGTCGTCACATCGACGGGCGGAAAATCCGCTGTTTTGAATCCCATTGTTCGGCCTTTCTCATCCGATGAATCGAGCGCATACGAGGACCCGGGCGATTTCGTTTCGGATCATGGATTTCCACTCGGCACCGAGCGGAGAATGTCTATGTGGTGGCGATCGTGTCGGCGACGAGCGCGCGGAGTTTGCGTTTGTCGATTTTTCCGACCGGATTCCGAGGCAGTTCCTCGGTGAGTTCGATCGACACCGGTACCTTCGCGCGCGCCAGGGACCTGCGGCAGTGCTCGAGGAGATCTTCGGCACCGACCCGCTCGCCGGGCATCGTCACCACATGGGCGACCGGGACTTCGCCGAGGACCGGATCGGGAGCGCCGACCACGGCGGCCTCCAAGACCGCGGGATGGGCGTGCAGGACGTTCTCGATCTCTTTGGGGTAGATGTTCTCGCCGCCCCGGATGATCATGTCCTTGATCCGGTCGACCAGGACCAGGTATCCGTCCTCGTCGAAGTAGCCGACATCCCCGGTGTGCAGCCAGCCGTCGACCACCGTCCGGGCGGTCGCCTCCGGCCTGCCGAGATAGCCGCGCATCACGTTGGCGCCCCGGATCACCACTTCCCCGCTCGTCCCGGCGGCCACGATCGCTCCTTCGGCGTCCATGATCGCGACGGTCTGCCCCGGCAGCGGCAGACCCACCGTTCCCGGTTTGCGCGGCCCGCCCGGCGGATTCAGCGTCGAGGCACAGGTGCCTTCCGACAGTCCGTAGCCTTCGACGATCGGTACACCGAAACGGGTTTCGAATCGCGCGATCAGTTCCGCGGGCATGGGCGCGGCCCCGCAGATCACGCGGCGCAACGACGAGGTGTCCGGCGTCGAACTCGCCTGCTGCGCGACCAGCATCGCGTAGATGGCGGGTACGGCCGAGAAGTAGGTGGGCCGAACCCGTTCCACGATGCCGAAGAACGCCGAGGCGGAGAAGCGGCCCGCGATCGTGGCGCGGCCGCCCGCGAGCAGCGGCGACAGGATGCCGACCACGATTCCGTTGACGTGGAACAGCGGCAACGTGAGCAGGCTGTGGTCGGCGTCGTCCAACGCCAGTGCCGCGACGAGCATCTCGCACATCGCGGCGATGTTGGCGTGGTCGAGAACCACCCCCTTCGGCTGCCCGGTGGTGCCGCTGGTGTAGATGATCAGCGCGGGAGCGCCGGGGTCGACGGGCGCCGGTTCGGCCACGGCGGCCTCGCGGCCCGCGCCCGCCACTTCGGTCATATCGAGCGTTCCCGCTCCGTGCCCGCCTTCGGTGACGACCACCTTCGCCCGGCAGTCCTCGATCTGATAGCGCGCCTCCTCGAAAGTGGAATCCGGCTTCACCGGGGTGACCGCGGCGCCGAGCCGCCACGCCGCGAACAGAATGACGACGAATTCGAGTCGATTCGGCAAGACGAGGGCGACCACATCGCCTTCGCCGACTCCGTTCGCGGACAGCACAGCGGCTGCCGCGCATACCCGTTTCGCGAAAGTCTGATTGTCGAGTTGTTCGCGGTCGTCCGCGATGCAGGGACCGGACGGATTCCATGTCGCCCGGACCTCCGGAATTTCTACGACGTGCTGCACGATTTCCCCAGATGATCGGGTGTGACGGGAATTACATTTCCAAGGTAGGTGCGGTGCCAGAACCCGGCTACGGGCCCGCATCCCAGTGTTTTCGTCCGGCTTTGTACCGACGGCACAAAAGGATGCGGAATGCGTCGGATCCTCCGCACGGGGTCGGGTACGGTCCCGGCATGAGCGTTGACGTGGACAGAACCATCCGCGATGTCGCCGGACGCGTCAAAGCCGAGATCGACCGCCTCACCGCCGAGATGACCGCGATGTTCAGCGAGGTGATCCCGGAGTTCCGCCACGACGACGAGGTGCGGCGTCTGATGATCGCCAGCACCGCGTCCAACCTCACCGCGATCCTCGACATGCTCACGCTGAGCATCTCCCGCGACGACATCACCGTGCCGCCCGCCGCCGCCGAGTACGCCCGGCGCTTCGCCCAGCACGGGATGTCCCTGGAGGCCCTGCTGCGGGCGTACCGCCTCGGCGAACACATGTTCATGCAGCGGACCATCGCCACACTCCGGCGCTCCGAGGCCTCGGCCGATCTGGCCCTGGAGACCACCAGCCGGATCGGCATGCTGGTCAACAGCTACATCGACCACGTCATCGAAGGTGTCATCGACATCTACGAGAGCGAACGCCGGCGCTGGGACGCGCGCACGGACAACACACGCGCGGCGCAGATCCGCGCCGTGCTCGACACCGAGGACCTCGACTTGGCCTCCGCCGAGCAGATGCTCGCCACGTCGTTGCGAGGATGGCATATGGCCGCCATCGTCTGGGTGCGCGAACCCGTCGGGTCATCGATCGACCTGCTGCGCGCGGGAGCCGAGATGCTCACCGCCGCGACCGGGAAGCACCCGCTGACGGTCCTGGTCGACGAGCAGAACTGCTGGGCCTGGATTTCCTCCGTCGGCAAACCGTCGCTCGACGCCGAACGGCTGGAGCGAGACCTGCGCCGGAGGCCGGGCCTTCGCGTCGCGATCGGCGACTCCGGCGCCGGACTGACCGGCTTCCGGCAGACTTTCCGCGATGCCCAGCGTGCGCGCAACCTCGCGTTGATCGCCGATCCCGCTCGCCCGTTGACCTTGCATTCCCGAGTGGCGCTGGCGAGTCTGCTGATCGACCGGCTCCCCGATACTCGCGCGTGGGTGCACCGGGTGCTGGGTGACCTCATGGGCGACGACGAGACCACCGCGCGTCTTCGTGAGACGGTGCAAACCTATCTGGAAGCCCGCGGCAGCCTTACCGACGCCGCCGCGCGCATGCACGTGCACAAGAACACCGTGCACTACCGGATACGCAGGGCCGAAGAAGTACTCGGCCACCCCTTGACGATGAACCGGCTGGAGACCGAAGTCGCCCTGATGGTTTCCGAGCAACTCGGCCTCGGCCGAAGAGGTGAGCCGGGTCCGCCCCGCTCCCCTGGCGAATCATCCAGGTGAGCGCAGAGACGATACTCGGCGACATATGCGTGCCACGGCGATTCGCCATGGCGCGCGGACACCCGCGGCCCGATACTGAGTGCAGGTTGGACCGATTCCGAGGTGGAAGATGAATGTAATCGGGGTGGACTCGGACGGGCTTGTCGCGGCCGGTGATACCTGGGGGATCTCCGGGCCGCAGTTCCTGGCCATCTACTTGCCGGTGGTGCTGGTCGCGGTGATCGCCGGGATCTGGCTGCGGTCACGGGTCACGGGCGCGGATCCGGAGGCCGACGCGGTCAGCGTGCCGGGCGCGGAGTTGACCTCACCCGAGGTGGGGCTGCTGTTCGGCGACCAGAACGCCGCATTGGCGGCGATGGCGCGGCTACGCGCTCTCGACGCGATCGATTCGGGGGCCACGACGGTTCGCGCCCTCACCGCGCAGGAGCGGGCGCAGCTGGATCCGTTCACCGTGTCGGTGTACGACCGGCTGGCGACGGGTGAGCGCAAGAACGTGCGGGCGATAGTGGGCGGATCACCCGCCGCCCTCGACGCGCTGCGCGCCAGGATGGTGGACCTCGGGTACTTCCCCGGGCCCGCCGTCCGTCACGGGCTGCGCGACGCGGGGATGCCGATCCTGGTCACCGGCGCGCTCGGCGTGGTGCGGATAATCGCGGGCGCTTCGCACGGAAACCCGGTCGGCGTGCTGGTGGCGCTGGTGATCGTGCAGGCATTCGGTTACTGGCTGGTGGTTCGAAAGCCCCGGCTGACCGCGCTCGGTGTCCGTGCCAGGGACACCGCGGCCGAGCGCAACCGGCATCTGGGTCCGAGCTATTCACCGTCCTACGCGACCTATGGCGCCGAGAGCGCGGCGCTCGCGGCCGCCGTTTTCGGTATCGGCGCGCTCATCGCGCTGGATCCCGGCCTTGCCCAGGCAGTCGTGCCGCCGAGCGCGTCGGGCGGCGGTGACGGTGGCGGCGACAGCGGCGGCGGAGACGGAGGCGGCTGCGGAAGTGGGTGTGGCGGGGGCTGCGGCGGTTGCGGTGGATGAGTCCGGACCGCTGCCGCCGGGGGCGCTCGGTATCGGCTGGCGGCCGGAGATCTGCGGGGTCATCGCCACCTTGACGGGGCTCGGGTTCTGCGAGGTCATCGCCGAATCGTTGCCCCGGGACCGCCACCGCGCCGGGCAGCCGGCCGTGCCCGAGGAGCTGGCCGCTCTGCGCGGGCGAGGCGTCGCCGTGGTGCCGCACGGCATTTCGCTGTCGCTCGGTAGCGCCGAGCCCGTGGCGGGCCATCGCATCGAGCACTTGGCGGCCTGCGCGGCGGCCGTCGCGGCTCCGCTGGTGAGCGAGCACGTCGCGTTCGTCCGGGCGGGCGGACTGGAGGCAGGCCATCTCCTGCCGGTACCGCGTACCAGGGAAGCGCTCGACGCACTCACCGGCAATATCGCCCGCACCCGGGCGGCGCTGGAGGTCCCCCTCGCCCTGGAGAACATCGCGGCACTGTTCGACTGGCCCGACGACGAGTACTCCGAAGCGGAATTCCTGGCCGAACTCGTCGACCGTACCGGCGTGTTGCTGCTGCTGGATCTCGCCAATGTCTACGCGAACGCCCGCAACCGGGGTCGCGACCCCCTCACCGAGCTGCTGCGCCTGCCCGCCGAACACGTGGCCTACTGCCACGTCGCGGGCGGTCACGAATCAGCCGGCCGCTACCACGACACGCACACCGATCCGCTGCCCGCCGAAGTTCTCGCGCTGGTCGCGGAATTCACCGCCCGGCATCCGGCGCCGATGATGTTGGAGCGCGACGGCAACTATCCACCCGCCGCCGAGTTGCTCGACGAACTGGACGCCATCGCCGCAGCCGCCGCCCGGCCGCCGGTCACAGCTGGTGCCAGAGCGGAACCGGCGTGACTTCCCCGCCGGAGCACCCGACTCTCGCCGAGCGGCAAGCGGCACTGGTGCGGGCACTGGTGGCGGGGACGGCGGTACCCGCGGGATTCGATGTGGACGCCGTCGGTGCGGCGGCGGACGCCTTGCTCTACAAGCGCGCCGGTGAGGTGGCGCGTCGTTTCCCGCTGCTGGCGCACGCGTGTGACGGCGACTTCACCGCACGCTTCACGGCGTGGGCTCGCACGCACCCGAAAACGACGACGTCCGCCGATGCGGCGGCCTTCGCGGCTGCCGCGGGCATCGACTGGAACGCCGGGCCCCGACGCCGGGAGAAGACGCGCTGGTGGCACCGGCCGCACGGCTGAGCGCTCGGCGCTTATGACTGGCGCGCTTCGACACGCACCGCGGAGTCGGCGGCGTCGCGACGCTCCTCGAGCCACACGCTGACCGCCACCGTCGCATACGCAGCGACGGTCGCCATCCCCGGCAGCATCAGCATCAGCATGAGAAATGAAAGCATCGAAGACACAAGCCCTCCCGGACAACGCGATGGAAACTGTCGCACCGGTGCGCCGCGCTGCGTCACCGTCACGCCGGACATACCCACGCTCCGAGGTCCAATCTCGTCGAGACCGCCGAGTGGATGTGATAGATCTCACCCGAGAAATGCACCACGCCGCCTACGAGTCGACCGGGATAATCCGGCGCCGCCGAAACCGCTCATCCGCGGGTCGGCCGGTCACATCCCGGCGTGGTACACCGGTCACCATGCGGTTGCTCATCATGTCCGATACGCACGTGCCCAAGCGCGCGCGTGATCTGCCGGAGCCGCTCTGGCGCGAGGTCGAGGCGGCCGATGTGATCGTGCACGCGGGCGACTGGGTGGAGGTGGCGCTGCTGGACCGGCTCGAAGCGCGCAGCGCACGCCTCATCGGCGTCTACGGCAACAACGACGGGCCGGACTTGCGCGCACGGCTGCCCGAGATCGCGCATGCCGAAGTCGGAGGACTCAGGCTGGCGGTGGTGCACGAGACCGGACCCGCGAAAGGCCGGGAGGAACGTTGCGCCCGGAATTTCCCGGACACCGATCTGCTCGTCTTCGGGCACAGCCACATCCCCTGGGACAGTGTTGCCGACACCGGGTTGCGCTTGCTCAATCCCGGTTCGCCGACGGATCGGCGCCGCCAACCGGAGCACACCTATCTCACGGCGCGGATACAGTCCGGCCGACTGAGCCGGGTGACCCTCCATACCCTCCCGAAACACTGACCCAGCGGCACGCCGCGCGAGCCCATCGCTCCAGCCTCGCCGGTGCGTCCCCGACCACCGGCGACCGCTAGCGCTTGGTAGCGGTCAGCACTTCCAGGGTCCGCATCTCGTCCGGCGGTCACACGAAGACTCGATGGTAGCCGTCCGGGTCAGTCACCGAAACCGTCGCCGCGGTCGCCGACCGGCGCCAGATGGCGGTCGTCGGTGGAGGAGTCGGTGATGGCGGTGGCGATCTTCGGCAGCGCGTGGGGATGGTTGCGGCCGAGCCAGTCGAGCATTTCCTCGCGCACCGCGCAGCGCAGGTTCCAGACGTCGTCGGCATTGGCCGCCGACATCGTCGCGCGCACCACGATATTCGTCGGCGTGCTGTCGGTGACCTGCAAACCCCAGTCGCGACCGTCCCAGTCCGCGCGCGTGCGCAGATACTCCTGCAGATGCTCACGCAGCAGCGGCACCGGTGTGCTGTGATCGAGATACAAGTAGACGGTGCCGGTGATCTGCGGGCCGCCACGCGACCAGTTCTCGTACGGCTTGTTGTTGAAGTAGGAGACCGGCATGGTCAGCCTCCGGTCGTCCCAGATCCGCACGGTGAGGAACGCGAGGGTGATCTCCTCGACGATGCCCCACTCCCCCTCCACGACGACGGTGTCGCCGATCTTCACCGAGTCACCGAAGGCGATCTGCAGACCGGCGATCAGGTTGCTCAAGGTCGACTGCGCCGCGACCCCGGCGATGATGCCGATCACCCCCGCCGAGGCCAGCAGTGAGGTGCCCAGGGTCCGCAGACTCGGCACCAGCAGCAGGATCGCCACGGCGGCGGTCGTGACCACCAGGACCGAGGTGACGATCCGGCGCACCAGGCCGAGCTGGGTCCGCAATTGCCGTACCCGCGTGATGTCCTGGGTACGCCGGGCATAAGAACGCAGCATGTTCTCCGCGACCGCGTCGGCGGCACGGATGACCACCCAGGCCGCCGCCATGATCGCCGCGGAGGCCAGGATGGTCCGGATCATCGTGTCCTGGCGCAGATCGAGGTGCGCCAGCGGATAGGTGGCGTGCAACGCCAGCGCGCCGAGCAACACCTGCACGGGCAGTTGCACCCGGCGCAACAGTGTGGGGAGTTGGGTGTCCGGACGCTTGCCGGCGATGTAGCGCAATAGTCGGTCGATCAGCAGCCCGGCCGTCACAGTGATCGCCACCGTGCCGAACACGACGACGAGCGGCCGTAATACTTCCTCCAACAGTTAGAACACCTTTCCGTAGCGAACTCGCAACCTGGCAGACGCTCTACAACAGATCTGACACCTCGTCTCGAGGGCTGTTCGCACTCAGGCTGAGGTCCGCCGGTCGGGGGTGGTTGGTGTGAGTCACATCTTGCCGCCGATCTTACCCGGCGGTAGTCGGCCGCTCGCGGTACCCGCACTCACCAACCACCGCAACGACCGCCCGCTGACTACGCTGTATCAGCGTCCGTCGCGGCATGAGCCGCAGTGGCTTTGCAGCGTTCGGCGTGTAGACGACAGAGGCAGGGTGATCGAGAAGGCTCTGCTTCCTGCTCTGGGTTGGCGTCCCGGCGTGTGGCTCGGGTACAGCGTGGAGGGCGACGTCGTTGTCGTGGGTCGCTTCGGGGATCCTGAACTATGGATCACGGCCGCTGGTGATCTCCGACTGCCAGCACGATTCCGTCGCAACGCCGGACTACACACCTCCGATCGGATCCTCCTCGCAGCAGACATCGCAGAAGGCCTCCTCCTTCTTTTCGGTCCTAGCGCTGTCGATTCCATGATTTCGCGACAGCGGCGAACAACGCCTCCCTCGGGAGCCGACCGATGACACAGTCAGCGTCGAGCGCGGAGGTGCAGACCGTCCAATTGCTTCTCGAGCGGCTGGGAGTAAGCCTTGACGATCTAGTTTCCGCTCGCTCGAGGCGCGCAATACCGACCTTTGCCGAGTACGTACCGGTCGTCTACTCGGCCATGCCACCCGGCCGCACCCGCATTGGCTACATGGTCTACTGGAGAAAGCTCGTCGAAGTGTGGCCTGATCGTCGACTCGATGAGCCGACCAACACAGAATTCAAACAGCTCATCGCGGGCTTCCAGGCTCACCGTGCAGTCCGCCGCACCGACCGCGGTGGATACGGTGTTGCCCAAGTAGCAGTGAACGCTTTGCGCTGCCTGTACCGCCACGCGGTCGATGACAATCTGATCCGTTCCGCCGACAATCCGGCAACCACGTTGGTCAAGCCGAAGATGCGCCCCTCGAGCCGTGGAGCCATTCCGACTGACCGCCTCGCCGAGATCAACCGTATCGCAGCCGAGTATGGCAATGAACCCGAACTCACCACACTGATCCTGCGTATGTGCACCGAAACCGCCTGTCGGCGAGGCGGCATCCTGGCCTTGCGGCGGCGAGATCTGGATCCCGACCAATGCCTCGTTCTGCTGCGCGAAAAGGGCAACACAGAACGATGGCAGCCGGTGTCACCGACACTCATGCGAGCGCTTCTGGACCACCACTTATCCCGCACGTGCTTGCGGAGGGACAAGAACCGGCTGGCGCGAAACGGCAGGCCGGTCGCCAAAAAAGCTGACGAAAGACTGTTCCGATCCAAGAACGGCAATCCCATCAGTGTGAAGCGATTCGACATCATGTGGCGGCAGATCGGCGAGCAGCTTCCATGGGTCACACAGCAGGGAATCACGTGCCACTGGCTGCGTCACACCACGTTGACATGGGTGGAGCGCAATTTCGGACACGCTGTCGCGAAGGCGTATGCCGGGCACGCCGACAACCACAACGATGGCGCCACCTCGATCTATACCCGTGCGACACGCGAAGAGGTGGCCTATGCCCTGTCGGTCTTGACCGGGGAGCCGCACCCGCTGGCCCCGAATCTCCTACCCGCGTCTACGGAGGACTTCCCGAGATGAATCCCGTTGCGGATCGAACGGATCCGACTCTCAGATCAGTGGACGTGGCGACGTTGATGAGCCGGCGCGGTTCATGGCCGCTGCGCCCGCGTGTCCGGCGCGCTGATGCTTTGGATCCGGATGAGCTTGCTCGCCGCCTGGCGGCGGCGAAGGCGTGTCTGCCTTCTCTGCAAGATCCGGCGCTGTACGACGCGATCGACGAAGGTGAGCTGGCGGCCGAGCAAAGACTGCATCGATGGATTCGGGCGCGGAGCCGACGGGATCGTCAGAGTGAGGTTCGCCGGGAGCGCGCATCAAAGAATCGCTCGCGGCGCACCACGGAGCGGATTCGCGCGAGTGAGCAGCGGGAGCTGCGGTGGCATGCGCGCGCTCGGGCAGAGCGTCGCCGTGCCACCAGCGCGGATGCGTTGGAGGGCATGCTGCACCGTCGCGCGACCTGGTCGTCGTTGCGGCTGCGGGCGGTCATCGTGGTCGGTCTGGTGTGGTCGGCGGTGAACGTCGGACGCAACCTCGTGCCCGAGGGCGGACCGACGGGTGCGTCGTGGTGGCTGCTGTGGCTGCTGTCGTTCGGCATCGAGGCGATGATTTCGGTGCCGATCTTGGAAGTGATGGCACAGGCCGCGACCGCCGCGCGGCTGGGAGTCACGGTCGAACGCCGCAGGATTCTGCTGTTCGAGGCCTGCCTGTTGACCGCGACGGTGGGCCTCAACAGTGGGCCGCATCTCGCGGCAGGAGACCTCGGCCGCGCCGCCGAGTATGCGGTCGCGCCGGTGATGGTGGTGGTCCTGATGTGGTTGCACGCCTGGCTGGCTGCCCGCTACGCCCGGCTCATCAACATGATCAGCCCAACCGGCACCCCCGACGATACGTCCGACACGACAGATCGTGCGGTCAACGGCGATTATGGCGCCGATCAGACGATTCGTCCGCTGCATGTGGACGACTACCCCGCTTCGGTCATGGCACAGACCACCGCACCTCCTGCACATGCGACCCGCCTCGTGGCGTCGACCACCGAACCGTCCGTAGGTTCAAGCGAAACGCCGCATCAACACCAGCCGCTGCCGCAGCAGCAGGTGAAGATGCCGGAACGGGTGCTGATCGATGTGTCAGAGCCTGACCAATGCCGTCGCATCGCCCGAGAGCTGGTGCGCGGCAAGTTGACTCAAAAGCCAGAGACAGAAATCGAGGAACTCCTGCGGCTTGCGCAGCGTGGGACCAACGCCAACGCGATCGCAACCGAACTGAGTCAGATCACGGGCGTCAACTGGACCCGCTCGACCGTCGATCGCATCGTGGCTCGCGCCGAGTCGATGGGCTTCCGAATCGGATCCAGGCAGGTGGTGGGCCCTTCGATCACCTCCGCCTGAAACGACGACCGGGGTGCGCGGGTTAGCCGCACGCTAAGCCGCGCACCCCGCGATCTCGTGAGCCTCAGCTCACTACAACTCCAGAAATGACGAAGGCCCCCAGCTGGCACTGAGGGCACTTCTGAAACACAACCCGAAGGTTGCTCATGAAAGGCACCTCCGAGGGTAGCGCACGCCCTGTCACGGCATCAAACGCCGCCAACGGCACAGGGACCATCCCCTACCGGCCACCCGCGCAGCTAACCCGAAGAAACGAAAACACCTCCGCGCCGACGGCTGTCGATGAGGCCACGGCCGCGCACGAAGCGTTCGCTCGGCTCGCACCATTACTGGCTGCGCGCCGCTCGATGCGCCTGTGGAACCCGAGCCTGGACGGCTACAACGACCGCGCCCGGGCACTGACCCGGAAACTGCCCGACCAACCCGCCGCGGTGCCGATCTATCGCGACGGCCGAACCCGCCTGCTCGCGTTGGACTTCGACAGCAACCGCGACAGCCCCGCTACGGTCGACCGCGATGTCGATCGCTGCCTGGGATGGATTCGGGAAGCCAGCGGCCGCGCGATCACCGACCACTCCACCAGCGGCGGCCGCCACATCCTCATCCCGCTGCCCCTCGGTGACACCCTCGACCTCGCCCAAGCCGAATCCCTTATGCGCGCACTGGCCGCGCGGCTGCCCAGCCTGGACATCACACCGATGCTCAACCCCGCCACCGGCTGCATCACTCCACCCGGATCGCGGTGCAAACAAGGCGGATACCGCCGCCTCGACGGCAACCTCGACAACGCCGCCGAAACCCTTACCATCCGCTCCGCGCCCGGCTTCGTCGCCCGACTGCACCACCTGCTGGCCGGAACCGCGCACGACGCGTACACCGCGCGCGCAGCGTGCGCGACACCGCGCGCATTGTGCGCAGACGGCCGAACCGCGCGCGACATGCAGCTGTGGGAAGGTGAAGGCGAGCGTGCGCGGTTGCGCGCGAGATACCGCCGCCGAAGCCCGATCTCTGCCACCGTCGAGGCCTTCGCGCGCGAGGGCGCTGCGCCCTCCGATGGCCGCTGGACGACGCGCGCAGGTCGGCTGGATCGCTCCGCCGCACGCCAATCCGTGCTCGCCGCCGCGGTCGTGCGCGGCTACTCCTACCTCGACGTGCGCGCGAAACTCCCTGCTGCCGGGGGCGGCTGGCGCGGATTCGCCGACGCCTACCGCCGCTACGGCCGAGGCGCTGACGCCGCAATGTACCGCGACTGGAGCTCCGCCCGCCGGTGGGCCGAACACACTGTCGCCGAATTCCTGTCCGTAGCGCACAAGACGAAAGACACAGGGGGGTACCAGGAGGGGACGCCTGGGCTGGGAGTGGCGGCGCACCTGCAGAAGCGGTGGCTGGCGGCGGCGACGTCGTGGGTGCACGCGCAGTGGCCCCGGTCCCCACGGCGATGGACGGTGCTGGCGGTATTGCAAGCTTTGGCCTGGGCCTCCGCGGTGGGAGGGCAGCTCGCGCGAGGTGTGCCCGTCGTCGAGTTCGGTGGCCGGTCACTGTCACTGGCCGCGGGTTACCTACCCGAATCCACCGTGTGGGGTGTCCTACGGGAACTACGCGAACTACCCGGCGCACCGATCTTCCGCATCCGCCCAGGCCAAGGACTGCTCGCCGACCGCTACGCTTTGGTCACACCACACCACGGCGTTCGCCCGATTCACCCCGCCGAGGCCCAAACCAGGCGCACAAGGGTTGAACCCGTCCATCCCGCATGGTCGGTCCTCGGCCTGCACTGCCGAGAACTGTATGAACTCGTCATCCGCGACGGGGTCACCACTCCAGCCGATGTGTTCGCCGCGACCTGTATCAGCTCCAGCGCCGGATACAACGCCTTGGCCGTCCTCACCACCGCAGGACTGCTCACCCATACCCACGGGCGCCTGCAACCTGGAACGACCAGCCTCGACGACGTCGCGCACGCCCACGGCCTCCACCACCGGCGCATCGAACACCTCACCCGCCACCACCACGACCGCGCCGCCTGGAAGCAATGGCTCAACCAGCACACCACACCCAGCCATTCTCACGGTCGACTCCGCTCTGCGCCCCAGCGGCCGCGGCCGACCGGCGCAGCAATCGCACCCCACCGAGCCGATACAGCAAAACACCTGAACACCTGCCCAGCCCCTGCGGCAGACGCACGCCGAAAGGGCAGCGCACGCAGGGCCGAAGACCCGCCCCGCGGCACCAACCCCCATGCCGCCACGGTTGCGCTCACCGCACTGGGCAGATCCGCGCGCGGCGTGCGCACCGCGCGCAGGACCGGCGACCACGAGCACAGCGGATGGCCTGATCCGTCCGTACAGGGCCCGCGATCGTCGACCGGCACCGTCGGCGAAGCCGCGCACACGACGTCCGACGCCACCTACCCGCGCGCCGCTGTCGAGATCTACATGGAGACATCCGATGCGCCGATCGCTGGTGGCCGCTGGCTGATCGAAGCAGACTCGATCGTCATCTACGAGCGCCCCACCGGCGTGAAGGTGGCTTCCACCGTTCCGGCAGCCCTCCTTCGGAACTCACCATCGTGGACACGTGTTGCATCGCAGCGTTGTAGTGGGTGATAGGACAAGATAGAGCCCTACCTGAGCCGAAGAGTGAAGAGTGTTTACGGTGCGCGGGAATGTATCCGTCCGGCCGCAGCGTCGACAGGCGGGTCATCGGCAATCCAGCGGCAGCATGCCAGCTCCTCGCCACGTCAGGTCGACGAGCGTCACGGATGGTCGGCAATGCTGCATCGAGAACGTATTCGAGTCCGCGGCAGTCGAGATCGGAGCCGAGCGCGTCGTCCAGTCGGGAGCGCGGGCGACTGCATCACAGCGGAAACGCGCCTTGACCTGGATCGATTCGTGGTAGCTCTGCCACTTTGCGACAGTGGTGACCTCCTCGGAAAGTTTGCTGGCACTGCTCCCGGGAGGGGTGGTCAGCAGTGATCGCTCCGGTCATCCCGCCGCGGTCGCCGTTGCAGGAACTTGTTCGCGGACCGCCGAACCGCGTGGTCCGTCCCGCCGATGACGATCCCGTATACAGACTCTACTCTGTCGCGGACGGAGGCCGGATCCCCGACAAGATCGCCTTCGCCGCGCCGAGCTGACCGAGGCAAAGTGGCTGCTGTCGACTTCCGCCTGGTGACGTTGACCGGGGTGAAACGCAACCTGCTGGACTCACTGACATGGCCCTGGAAGGTCTCCCGATTCTTTCGCTTCGGATAACTCTCGTTCCGTTGCGAGGTTGGATTGCCACTGTTCTCGTATCGCAGTCGATGTTTCTACGCCCTATTGATCGGGCTGTCCGTTGCGAGAGCTACCGTTTCGGGTGGCCTGCGACTTGGGTCAATATAGGAGCTTGCGAGCGCCGTGACCGTGGTTGGCTGGACGTCGATCTTGTTCCTGCTTTTTGATGCCTGCGCACGTCTGTGACCTGGGCTGTCGTCACTGCGAGCACCGAGGCCGTTTCGGCTGCCGAGCCGGGAGTACTGTACGGGGTGATCATTGCGGCGGCTCGGGCCGGCGCGCGCTGCGGTTGCCTATGTCGAGAGTGCGTCGGCGTTGTCATCTGACGATCCAGTAGTCGGCGCGTTCTTCGACGGTTCTGGCTCCGAGGATGTAGCGCTGGGCGAAGGTGGTGGTCGTGGTGGGGTAGAGGCGGATCTGGTCTTCGAGTGGGTCGATGAGGTTACGCAGGCGGGCGCGTAGATCGCGGAGTTCGTCGGTGGTGCGGCATTCGCATTCGAACACCGACAGCTGTACTCGTGTGCCGTAGCCTGAGAGCAGGACCGCGACGTCTTCTCGGCGTTGGTCGTCGGTGATGTCGTAGGTGATGAGAACGATCACGGGATCACTTCCAGCGCATGGCTTCATAGGGCTCGCCCGGGTCGAGTAGGTGGCGGGCGAGAGCTTTGGCTTGCAGGTGAACCGCGACGCGTAGCGATACCCGCCTTCCGAGGGTGCGGTGGGTGACGAGGGTGAGCATGCGTCGTTCGTAGGCGGCCAGGAAGGTGTGTTTGGCGTCGTCGCCCATGCGGCATCCGGTGTCGGGTTCGGTGCTGAATTGTTCGGGGCGGACCTGGCGGGTGGCAACACATCGCAGTACCGCGACATCGACGGTCATCGGCCGGAACTCTTCCATCAGGTCCAGCGCGAGTGCGGGCCTGCCCCAGCGGTGCTGGTGCAGGTATCCGACCATGGGGTCCAGGCCTGCGGCTTCGAGGCCGGCGATGGCTTCGTGACAGAGCAGGGTGTAGCCATAGGACAGCATGGCATTGACAGGGTCCGGCGGTGGCCGTCGGGCGCGGCCGGTGAATTCCCAGAGCGGGTCGGCCATTCGTGCCACCGATTGGAAGTAGTCACGACTCGCGCTGCCCTCGATGCCGAGGACTTCGGGCAGGCTGGTGGTAGCGGCGAGTCTTTCGGCGGCGTCGGTGAGCCGTTGGGCGGCTGTCGCGGCGACCGGGTCGTCGGCGCGGCGCGCGATGCGCAGCAGCGACACTCGCAGATTGTCGAGTTTGCCCGCGACGGACGCGGTGGCCAGCGTTTTGGCCCTGCGCTCGTCGTCGGCGGCGCGGTATTGCGCGCGCCCGCGCGGTGGGATCGGAGGTCATCGGCGCCGAGATCCGGCCGCCGAGGGTGCCGTTCTCACTGAGCAACACCACATCGATACCGGTGTCCACCGCCCGGCGTAGGAAAGGCGTGGTGAATCCCACTGCCCCGAAGCCGACGACCTGGCGCACGCGGCGCAACGACAGCCGCAGCAGCGACTGCTCACCATCGGTGACCACCAGTCGGTCACCGCGGGTGCGGACCACCGCGCCCTGACGTTCGACGTAGACCACGGTTTCCAGTGGATGTGACAGCATCTCGGCCGCCGCCAACGTCGAAGCCGTGACCGTCTCGCCCAGGAACCGAACTCCTTCCTCGAACGAGATCACCCGGCACTTCCCGGAATTGAGTTCCAGCCGGATATCCGACAGCTCGGTGGCCGCGGATTGCAGTGCACGTTCACCATCTCGCCGGTCGGTGACCGGAATCGCGAAATCGTCCCCGTAGCGGATGACCCGCCACCCCGCGTTCAGCATCGCCCGGTCGAAGACATCCAAGTACAAGTTGCTCAATAGAGGAGCCAGCACACTGCCCTGGTGCAGGCCACGCCCCCGATCGCCCGCGCCGGACCGGCCGTCAGCGACTCGGCGATCCAGCAATGCCCCGACCAGGTGCACCACCCGGTCATCGGTGATGAGGTCCTTCAGCCGCCGCATCACCTCCCACCGCGGGATGCTGTCGAAGCAATTCGCGACATCGCCACGCGCGCACCAATCCAGTCCACTGTCGCGCGCAGAAACCAGTTCGGCCACTGCTTCTTTCGTACCCAGACCCTTGCGGTAGGCGAAACTCCACGGCAACAGTCGCGGATCGATGACCGGGTCCAAGACCGCGAGCAATGCCCGCTCGACCACCCGATCCTCGAGCCTGGGGACACTCAATTTCCGCACGCCGCCAGTGGCTTTCGGAATTTCCACCCTGTACAACGACCCCGGACGCCATTCACCCAGCGCCAACTCCGACGCGATGTCTGCGACCCGCCGGGCGGCGTCGGCTTCGAATCGCTCCACCGCCGGATCGAAACGACCATCGGCCAGCGCGTTGTCTCGGACGATCTGCCACGCGTCCAGCAGAGCCTGCTGCGTGAACGCCCGCGCGAACAGCTCACCCATACCCAGAGCCCACCATCCAGAAAGAACCGTCAGCGGTGCGAAGCACACGCCGAACCTGCGAGAATCTATCGATCCCGAGTCGATCCGACGCCGAGACTACCGCACTGAGACAACACCGGGAACATATCCCAGATTTCTCATAAATCGACCGATCTTCGCGTGGCGAACGATCGACACCGGCTGCGGCGGTTCCATGTCAGCCAGTCAGGCACTCTAATACGAGCAATCCTGACAGAGCAGAACTTGGAGCATCACTACGACTCCATGTCCTGCCAGTCGGGCTTTTCGTTGCGAGCGTTCGATCTCGTCAACGCCCCGTCGCTCGCCGCGAGGGACTGTAAAGACAACGGCTCTGTCGCACTTTCGGCTCTGTCGCACTTTCGGTGGTGAGTCTGTCGCGGTGACGTCACGATGTCACGGTGGGTGAAGTGAATGTTCCTGTCGCCGTGGCGTTCTCGGG
>NZ_JBVJAP010000020.1:0-88073 GCF_055590505.1 Nocardia sp. NPDC041819
CCCCAAAACCCGCAGCGGCAAAATCATGCGCCGCCTCCTACGCGACATCGCCGAAGGACGCGAACTCGGCGACACCTCCACCCTCGTCGACCCGAGCGTCTTCGAGGCGATCCGGGCAGGCAAGGACTGACCGAGCAGCGCTGAGTGCGGCCGGTGGCGGACCTGTCACCGGCCGCACCCGTTAAGATTGCGTGAGGTGTGCCGGGAAGTCTGGTCGGCGAGCGGTCGCGCACCCGTTGAGCCGGTTCCGGTGGGTGCCGCCGCAGTGCTGCCCGATCGCCGCCCGAAAGGTTTCCCGTGATCACGCGAGTGCACTCGGAATTGTCCCGCTACCTCCGCACGGAAACCTTCGGCGGCGCACTGCTTCTGATCGCGGCCGCGATCGCATTGCTGTGGGTGAACTCGCCCTGGGCAGCGAGTTATGTGTCGATGACCGAGACGGTCGTCGCGATCCCGCCGCTGCACCTGGACCTGACCTTGGCAGGCTGGGCCGAGGACGGCCTGCTGGCGGTGTTCTTCTTCGTCGCCGGACTGGAACTCAAACGCGAACTGGTCGTCGGCGAACTCGCCGACCGCAGACGCGCCACCCTGCCGGTCATCGCGGCGATCGGCGGCGTGGTCACCCCCGCGCTGATCGCGGCGGTCGTCGGGTTCGGCATCCCCGGCATGGAGCGCGGCTGGGCCATCCCGGTCGCCACCGACATCGCGTTCGCGCTCGCCGTGCTGGCGCTGACCGGTTCGCGCATCCCGGCGGGCGCGCGGGTGTTCCTGCTCAGTCTCGCGGTGGTCGACGATCTGATGGCGATCGTCGTGATCGCGGTGCTGTTCACCACCGCGGTGTCGCTGCTGTGGTTGCTCGTCGCGGCCGGATGCTTCGCCGGATGGTCGATGGGGCAACGCGCGCGGATCGGCGCGCCCTGGCTCTATGTCCCGCTGGCGTTGGT
Source organism: Nocardia sp. NPDC041819 (assembly GCF_055590505.1). Classification (NCBI taxonomy): domain Bacteria; kingdom Bacillati; phylum Actinomycetota; class Actinomycetes; order Mycobacteriales; family Nocardiaceae; genus Nocardia; species Nocardia sp. NPDC041819. The sequence goes on from NZ_JBVJAP010000020.1 coordinate 945, forward strand.
GTCCTGGTACGCGCTGCACGAGGCGGGCATCCATCCCACGTTGGCGGGCGTCGCGCTCGGCCTGCTCACCCGGGTGCGCCCGGATCCCGGGGAACGTCGAGCGCCCGCCGCCCGGCTCGAGCACCTCTTCCAGCCGGTCTCCGCCGGGTTCTGCGTTCCGCTGTTCGCCCTGTTCGCCGCCGGGGTTCCGTTGAATCCCACGGTGTTCGGCGAGTTGTACACCAATCGGCTCGCGCTCGCCGTGATTCTCGGGCTCCTCGTGGGCAAGCCCCTCGGGATCTTCGGGATGAGCTGGGTGGCAATTCGGTTGGGCGTCGCGAAGCGCCCCAGCGGGCTCGGCTGGCGGGACATGTTCGCCCTGTCGGTGCTCGGCGCGATCGGCTTCACGGTTAGCCTTCTCGTGGCGGAACTCGCGCTCGCCGATGTCGCGGACGTCGAGTTGGCGAAAGCCGCTGTGTTGGTCACATCAATGGCGGCGTCGCTCGCCGGTTCGGCGCTACTGTTGCGGCGTGGGCGTGTCCACCAGGCTCGGCGGGACGCCCGTGCGCTAGAACGTGAACAGTACGGCGGCACGAGCGATCCGCCCGGAGGCGGTAGCCTGCGTGACCACGGAGGGCACCGGGAGCGCCGCCGATCGAACGGGAGTTGAAGCAGTGCCGGGACAGGGAGAAGGGTCGACCAAGTGAGTTTCAACCACGGCGGTAACGGGAGCGGCGCGGAGCGCGGTCGTACGGTCACCTCCATTCCCCTCACGGACGCCGATCCGCTCGGCTCCGCGAGCTTCGGGAGCCTGGTCCGCGACGCCGCCGAGCAGATGTCGACCCTGGTCCGCGCCGAGGTCGAACTGGCCAAGGCCGAGGTCACCGGTGAGATCAAGAAGGGCCTGCAGGGCAGCGTCTACTTCATCCTCGCGCTCACCGTGCTGTTGTTCAGCACCTTCTTCTTTTTCTTCTTCCTGGGCGAACTGCTCGACGTGTGGCTGGCGCGCTGGGCGGCCTTCCTGATCGTCTTCCTGCTGATGGTCGTGGCCACCGCGGCACTGGCGTTCCTCGGATACCGGCGGGTGAAGAAACTGCGCGCGCCGGAGAAGACGATCGATTCGCTCAAGCAGGCGCGCACGGTGCTGCCGCACAGCTTGGGCGCGTCCGCGCACGACGACCGTCTCGCCCTGGAGAAGCCCGCTTCCTAGGCGCGCGTGCGCGAGCCGGTACGACGGCTACTAGGCTCGGTCGCCGTGTCGGCGAACTTGCTTCCGGATCCGTCCAGCGTCCGTTACGACGGACCGTGGACGCATCGGGACGTGCACGCCAACGGCATTCGATTCCACGTCGTGGACGCGGCGCCCGAGCGGGCCGACGCTCCGCTGGTCGTGCTGCTGCACGGCTTCGCGGACTTCTGGTGGTCCTGGCGTCACCAATTGACCGGCCTGGCCGAGCTCGGTTACCGCGTTGTCGCCGTCGACCTGCGCGGCTACGGCGACAGCGACAAGCCGCCGCGCGGCTACGACGGCTGGACGCTCGCCGGTGACGTCGCCGGCCTCATCCGGGCGCTCGGCTACACCGAGGCGACGCTGGTCGGGCACGCCGACGGTGGACTGGTCTGCTGGACCACCGCGGTGCTGCATCCGCGACTGGTTCGCTCGATCGCGCTGGTCGGCTCGCCGCATCCGTCGGCGCTGAAGAGTTCCGTGCTGCGCAACCGCCGCCAGCGCGCGGCCTGGCTGCCGAACTTCCTTCGCTACCAGCTGCCCCGGTACGGCGAGCACTTGCTGACCACCGCCGACGGCTTCGAGGTCGAGCGGCTGCTGCGTCAGCGGGTGAGCGTGGGATGGACCGGCACCGCCGAATTCGTCGACACCGCCCAGCGGATGCGTTCGGCGATCCGGATTCCCGGCGCCGCGCATTGTGCGCTGGAGTACCAGCGCTGGGCCTTCCGCAGTCAGTGGCGTCCGGACGGCCGCCGGTTCATGGCGACCATGCGCGAACCCATCCATATCCCGGTCCTGGCCATGCGCGGCGATCTGGACCCGTACGTGCTGGCGGGAACCTTCCGCCGCGATCCTCATCTCGCACCGGAGCGGCGACTGGTCACCATCCCGGCGGCGGGGCACTTCACCCACCAGGAGAACCCGGACGCCGTGACGACGGAACTGGCCAAACTTCTGGCCTGAGCCGCGGGGAATGCCGCCCCGGCCACGGATTGCCCGTGGCCGGGGACGCCGATTCAGCTGAGTACGCAGGCGCCGGTGTCCACCGCGGCGCTGACCCGTTCGGCCGCGTCGAGCTGCGCGCGGACCTCCGCGAGCGTGAGCACGTAACCGGTGTCGTCGTCGGTGACGGCGGCGCCGAAGACCACGCCGAGCACCTGCCCGTCGGTATCCACCAGCGGCCCGCCGGAATTGCCCGCCCTGACCTGGCCGCGGACGGTGTAGACCTCGCGTTCGACGGTGCCGTTGCGGTAGATGGTCGGACCGGTCAGATCCAGGGTCTCGCGCACCCGGGCGGCGCTCGCGGTGTACGGGCCGCCGCCGGGGTAGCCGAGCACGATCGCGCTGTCGCCCGACCGCGCGGGCGCAGGCGCGCGCGGGACCACCGGGGCGGTGAGACCGGGGACGGCGAGCACCGCGACATCCTTGGACGGGTCGAACAGGACCACGTTCGCGTCCAGTGGGCCGCGCGGGGTGTCCACCGCGACGCTCGTGGTGCCCGCGACGACGTGGGCGTTGGTCATCACGCGCTCGGGCGCGATGACGAAACCCGAGCCCTCCAGCGCCCGCTGGCAACTCGGCGCGACCCCGCGGATGCGCAGCACGCTCTGCTGGAGCGAGGCGGCGACGGGGCTGGCCAGCACGCTCGGATCGGGGGGTTCCACAGCCGCGATCGGCGCCCGCCCGAACGGCCCGATCACGTCCGGCAGGCCGGAGGTGTTGAGCAGCTTGGAGAACTCGTTGGGCAGCCTGCGCAGCCAGTTCGGCGCGACGTCGTTGACATCGGCGAGCACCCGCGAGCCGTTGATCGCCGTCGCGATGGCCGGCTGCGACGACGTGGCCAGCGGCAGCGCCAGCAGCCACGCGGTGACCAGCACGGCGACCGCCTGCAACACCGCGCCGACCGCGCTGTCCACGCTGCGCGTGAACGGATGACGCATGCCGCTGCGCGCGGCGCGGCCCAGCACCATGCCCGCGACCTCACCGACGATCACCAGCACCACGATCAGCAGCACACCGGTGAGCACTCTGGTGCGGCCCTCGTCGACGTGCACCAGGATGTGCGGCGCGATCAGGATGCCCGCGACCGCGCCGAGCACCACACCGAGGAAGGCGAGCGCGGAGGCCACCGCGCCCTGGCGCCATCCCGAGGAGGCGGCCAGCAGCGCCAGCAGCACGACGGCGATGTCGAGCCAGGCCGACGAACTCATAACGTCATCCCCACGGCGGCGAGTGCGGTCTCCAGATCACGAACGTCCCCGTGGTCCCACGCTCGGTCCCAGCCGCAGGCCTTGCTGATCCCGGCGAGGATGCCGCCGGTCAGACCCCAGACCAGCATCCCGTCGACCTGGAACGCCGGGCTCTGATAACCCATGGGGCTGCGGACCAGGAAGCGGTTGGCCGGATCCAGCAGCTGCGCGAGCGGGACGCGCACGACGCGCTCGGTCTCGCTCTGGTCGACCACCCCGACCGCGCCCGGCGTGCGCCAGTACGCGACCACCGGCGTGACGTCGAAGCGAGACGGCGGCACGAACAGTTTCGGCAGCACCGCGAACGGCTCGACACCGGAACGGTCGAGGCCGGTCTCCTCGCACGCTTCGCGCAGCGCGGTATCGATCGGCCCGGCGTCGCCCGGGTCGACCGCACCGCCGGGGAAAGCCACTTGGCCTCGGTGCTGGCGCATGGTGGAGGCGCGCTGGGTGAGCAGCACCTCCGCGTCGGCGGGCAGTCCGCCGGGCGCGGCCGGGTCCGGCTCGGGCGAGCCGCCGAACAGCACGAGCACCGCCGCTTGCCGCGGCTTCGAAGTCAGGGTCAGGGCGCGGCGCAGCACACGCTCCCTGGTCAGGGTGTCGGCGTTCTCCGTAGCCGGTTCGGCCGAGCGGGTCAGCCATTCCGGGATGCCGGGCGGCATTTCGATGCTCAACACACACCTCCCCCGCGCATTCGCTCACCGGCCCGCGTGCACGCCCGCACCGTCACCTCCACCATTGATTCGTCCACCCGCATTGTCACGCGGCCACTCCGAGCTTGCCCGCGACCGTATTCGCGATGTCATCCACCCCGCCGAAAGCCCGCACAACGACGTCGGCGACGGAGCCGTCGGCACGCACCAGCACCGAGATCGGCAACACCGCGGGGGCCCCGACGGCCGTACGCACTCGCGCATCGGCGTCCGAAACGCCGGGCAACCGCACCTCCAGCCCACGCAGCCGGGACAGTGCCTTGGCCTCATCAGGGTCGCTGTGCACGGTCAGCACGGTAATCGCGTTCCCGGCGCGTTGGGCGTATTGCTGCAAATACGGCAACTCCTGGGCGCACGGTGCGCACCAGTAGGCCCACAGGTTCAGCAGAGCGGGCTTGCCCGCCAGCGCGGCGGCCAGGTCCACCGGCCTGCCGTTCGCCAGGCAATCCAGCGTGATCCCGGCCAGCGGCCCGCTGCCGGTGGCGGCGCCGCTGGGGCAGTCGGGCAAATGGGCGGCAGCGCGCAGGTCATCGGAGACGCCGGAGGCGGCGGGGGGCGACTGCGGCTCCTCCGCCGCGTCGTCGCCGCGCGGCCACACCGCGACCGCCAGCGCCACCACCACGATCAGACCTGCCAATGCCCAGCGCCACGCATGCCCCCTCCTCCTTCGGCCCGAGGGCTCCGAGCTCACCGGCCCACCAGCTCCAGCAGATGCTCGCGCTCCGGCCCTTTCACCAGCTTGGCCGCGGCCTCCGGATCGGTCGGCCCGATACCGAACGACGGACAGTCCTTGACCAGGACACAAGCGCCGCACGCCGGCTTGCGGGAATGGCAGACCCGCCGTCCGTGGAAGATCACCCGGTGCGAGAGCATCGTCCATTCCTTGCGCTCGATCAGCGCGCCGACGATGTGCTCGACCTTGACCGGGTCCTCCTCGTCGGTCCATCCCCAGCGGCGCACCAGACGGCCGAAATGGGTGTCGACCGTGATGCCCGGCACCCCGAACGCGTTGCCGAGGATGACGTTGGCGGTCTTGCGCCCGATGCCGGGCAGCTGGACGAGTTCGGTCAGGGTGTGAGGCAATTCACCGTCGTATCGTTCCAGTAGCGCCTGGCCGAGTCCGATCAGCGAGGCGGCCTTGTTCCGGAAGAAGCCGGTCGGCCGGATGTATTCCTCCAGCTCCGCGCGGTTTGCCTCGGCGTAGGCGCGGGCGTCGGGGTACCGGGCGAACAGCGCGGGCGTGGTGAGATTCACCCGCTCGTCGGTGCACTGCGCCGAAAGTATTGTCGCGACCGCCAGTTCGAGCGGCGTGGTGAAATCCAGCTCACAATGCGCGTGGGGGAAAGCGGTCGCCAGTTCGCGGTTCATCCGGCGCGCGCGGCGGACCAGCCCGAGTCGGGTTTCCGCCTGTCGCGCCCTGGTTTTCCGTTGTGGAGCCGCGGCGGCGACCGGCGGCGTTCCGTTGGGATCGGAGCCGGGGGCAAGCCCGTTCCCGGCGGCGGTGGAGGGGGAGACGCGCACGTGTCCACCATACGGAATCGGCAGACAACGTTGCCCTTCCAGTTCAGTTGCCGTGTTCCATCTGAGACCTCGACGGTGTTTACTGCTCGTCATGCAAGGACTCGCTGTGGTGCTCTTCCCAGTGGTGCTGATGCTGTTCGCACTGGGTATGGAGCGGGTCGAGAACCGGCTCCGCAAGCTTCTCGAACCCGACGAAGAGGTTCAGCAGTACCTGGACAAGGCCAGTAACGCCGAGGTGAAAGAGCTGACGAAGCTCGGTCTGCCCGCCGCCGTGGCCCGGATGCGCAGGCGTCGCTCCCGCGGTGACGAGATGGACGTGGCCCGCGCGAGCTGACCCGGCGTGCGCGCCGCGCAATCCACTCGTTACGTGGTGTCCGTCACTACGCTGTGGTGACGCCGCGTAGACTGCGCTGTTGGCCGAGTCGCTTCGGTCCAGTACAGAGCCATTTCCCTAAGGAGCACATTCGTGGACGAGGCCCTCGCCAGAGCAGGCATCTTCCAGGGCGTCGAGCCCACTGCGGTGGCCGCCCTCGCCAAGCAACTTCAGCCGGTGGATTTCCCGCGCGGTCATGTCATCTTCAACGAGGGTGAGCCGGGCGACCGGCTGTACATCATCACGTCCGGCAAGGTGAAGATCGGACGCCGCTCGCCCGACGGCCGCGAGAACCTGTTGACCATCATGGGCCCGTCCGACATGTTCGGCGAGCTGTCGATCTTCGATCCGGGCCCGCGCACCTCCACCGCCACCACGGTGACCGAGGTGCGTGCGGTGACGATGGACCGCGACGCCCTCAAGACCTGGATCGACCAGCGGCCCGAGATCGCCGAGCAGTTGCTGCGCGTTCTCGCCCGCCGCCTGCGCCGGACCAACAACAACCTGGCCGACCTGATCTTCACCGACGTCCCCGGCCGGGTCGCCAAGGCGCTGCTGCAGCTCGCACAGCGCTTCGGCACTCAGGAGGCGGGCGCGCTGCGGGTCACCCACGACCTGACCCAGGAGGAGATCGCCCAGCTGGTCGGCGCCTCCCGCGAGACCGTGAACAAGGCGCTCGCCGACTTCGCGCATCGCGGCTGGCTGCGGCTGGAGGGCAAGAGCGTGCTCATCTCCGATTCCGAGCGCCTGGCCCGTCGCGCCCGGTAACGCACGGACTCCACGCCGAACGCCGGGTTCAGCGCTCCACTGAACCCGGCGTTCTGTCGTTCCGGCTAGCCGTGCACGCGCAGGTATTCCAGCTGCGCCTGCACCGAACTGCGCGCCGCGGGCCACAGCCGCTTGTCCACGTCGGCGTACACGCGCCGCACGACCGCCATCGCGCCCGCGTCCGCGCCGAGCGCCCGCAGTGCCTCCCGCACCTGACCGAGGCGCTCGTGCCGATGGGCGATGTAATACCGGGCGACCGGCTCCAGATCCGGGTGATCCGGGCCGTGCGCCGGCAGCAACGCCTTGCCCCGGCCCGCCTCGACCAACCGGTCCAGCGAGGACAGATAGTCGGCCAGCGTGCCGTCGCTGGAGTCCAGCACGGTGGTGCCCGCGCCGAGGATGGTGTCGCCGGTCAGCACCGCGTCGTCGAGGACGAAGCTCACCGAGTCACCGGTATGACCCGGCGTGGCCAGCACGGTGATCCGCAGGCCAGCCGCCTCGATGACCTCGCCGTCGACGAGGGGAGCGGACGAGCCGCGCAGGAAGCCGGAGTCCTTGGCGCGCACCGGCGTCCCGGTCACCTCGACCAGCCGATCGATACCGCCGGTGTGGTCGTGATGGCGGTGGGTGATCAGCGTCAGCGCGATCCGGCCACCGGTGGCCTCGGCGATCGCGGCCGTGTGCGACTTGTCCTTCGGCCCCGGGTCCACCACCACACAGTCCGACCGTCCCGGCGCGCGCAGGACCCAGGTATTGGTTCCGTCCAAGGTCATCTGCCCCGGATTGGCGGCGAGCAGCACCGCCGCCGTCTCGGTGACCTGCCGGAGCTGCCCGTAGGCGGGGTGAGTCAACGTCATCGCAAAACCTCGGATAGAAACGGAGCCGACAGTTCCGGTCTAGCGCACCTCGGCGATCAGTTCGACTTCGACCGGAGTGTTGCGGGGAAGTTCGGAGACTCCCACGGCCGAGCGCGCGTGCTTACCCGCGTCACCGAAGACCTGGCCGAGGAACTCCGACGCGCCGTTGATCACAACCGGCTGATCGCCGAATCCGGGTGCCGAGGCGACGAATCCGACCACCTTCACGATCCGCACCACCGCGTCGAGACCGACCAGGTCGTGCACCGCCGCCAGCGCGTTCAGCGCGCACAGCCGGGCAGCCTCCACGGCCTCCTCGATCGAGACCTCGGCGCCGACCTTGCCGACCGCGGACAACTGGCCGTTCACGAACGGCAACTGACCGGAGGTGTAGACCAGCGACCCGGTACGGATCGCGGGAATGTAGGCCGCGACCGGGGCCGCGACCGGAGGAAGGGTGATTCCGAGCTCGGCGAGGTTCTTCTCCCACTGGGTCATCGCGTCACCGTCCTTCGCTACTTGGGCCGCTTGAGGTAGGCGACGTGCTGCTCACCGGTCGGACCGGGCAGCACGGTGACCAGCTCCCAGCCGTCGGCTCCCCACTGATCGAGAATCTGCTTGGTCGCATGCGTCAGCAGCGGCACGGTCGCGTACTCCCACAGGGTCGTATCACTCATGAGCGAGAAGCGTAGCTCTGTCTGATTGCCGCGACTGCGTCGCGGCGTGTTCGCGGCCCCTTTGTGGCTCGCGTGTGCGCGACCGCCGCTGGCGACTTCGTCGCGGACGCGACGGCCGCGCAAACGCGAGCCGGGCCGCGAACGGCGCATGCTCGGTCTCGCTTCGCTCGAAACCGAGAGTTGAGGTGCGCTGGGCGCGTCGGTATTCGGGTGCCGGACACGGGGCATGCGGCTGGAGCGAGTGGATCATCATCCCGACCGGTGCGGGATGGTTTGTTCTGGAAGTGCGGCCGCTCTCGCATGCGAGGGCTGTGTTGATTTGCCGACGTCAGCGGGGATGCACGGGCTCGCTTCGCTCGAAAGACCTGGCTTCACGGCACTGCGCCGGTGCAGCCGCCGAGTTCGCCGCAGCCGACCCGCGACCGCTAACGGCGGATAGGCGTTGTTGTACGCGTCACCCGAGACCGGTGGGTGCGCCGCGTGGGGGCGGGCGGCGGTCGGCCGGGCCGTTCGTCATTCGTCGCAGGCATGGCAGCTCGGCACCCGGCCCGCGTACGAACGCTGCTCGGTGTGGCCTAGCTGCGAAGACTGGGGACGGTGGAGTGGGAAACGGATCCGGGTCATCCCAGTGGCTTCGCGTGGCGCGACGGCGATTCGTAAGGGAAACCCGGGTGTGCCGGGACTCGAGCGGCGGCGGGGGTAGGAGCTGAGACCGGCCCGCGCGACCCACCCGTCTGGTACGGCCGGTGCCCCGCTGTGGCGGACCAGTTATAGGCTCGCGATCGTGGGAGTACCAACTGCAGGGCCGCTTTCGGCGGAGCCGGGACTGGACACAAGGTGGCCGAAGCGCGCTGAGCAGGCCCGCTTGCACTACGTCTCCGGCAAGGGAGGCACGGGCAAGTCGACGGTTGCCGCAGCGCTGGCCCTGGCGCTCGCCGCGGGCGGGCGCCGGGTGCTGTTGGTCGAGGTGGAGAGCAGACAATCGATCGCGCAGCTGTTCGACCTGCCGCCGCTGCCGCCGACCGAGACACGGATCGCCACCGCCGACGGCGGCGGCGAAGTGGTCGCGCTGGCGCTCGACATCGAGCACGCCTTCCTCGAATACCTCGACATGTTCTACAACCTCGGCTTCGCGGGCCGCGCCATGCGCCGGATGGGGGCCATCGAGTTCGTCACCACGATCGCGCCCGGTCTGCGCGACGTCATCCTGACCGGCAAGATCAAGGAATGCGCGGTTCGCGTGGACAAGTCCGGTAAGCGGGTCTACGACGAAATCGTGGTCGACGCACCGCCCACCGGCCGGATCGCCGGCTTCCTCGACGTCACCAAGGCCATGGCCGAGGTGGCCAAGGGCGGGCCGATCGCTTCGCAGGCCGAGGGCGTGTCGCAGCTGCTGCACTCCGATCAGACCATGATTCACCTGGTCACGCTGCTGGAGGCGCTGCCGGTGCAGGAGACCGCCGACGCGGTCGCCGAACTCACCGCCGCCGACCTGCGCATCGGCACCGTCATCGTGAACCGCGCGACCGAAGGCCAGCTCCCGCCCGAGCTGGGCCCCCGGGCCGCTCGCGGCGAACTGGACGCCGACGCCATCCGCGCCGGCCTCACCTCCGCGGGCATCACCCTCACCGACGGTGACTTCCAGGGGCTGCTCACCGAAACGATCGAGCACTCCGCCACGCTGCAAGCACAGGACGACAGCGCCGAGGAACTGGCCAAGGTCGACATCTCCCGGCTCTACCTGCCCGCCCTCCCGGACGGGATGGACCTGGGCGGACTGTACGAACTAGCCGAACACCTCACCGCACAGGGAGTCCGATGAGCACGCCGACCCATCCCACGGCTGCCCCGCTGGATATTTCGCGGATCATCGCCGACCCGTCCGCCCGGGTTGTGGTCTGCTGCGGCTCCGGTGGCGTCGGCAAAACCACCACCGCCGCCGCCCTCGCGCTGCGCGCCGCCGAGGAAGGCCGCAAGGTCGTGGTGCTCACCATCGACCCCGCGCGCAGGCTGGCCCAGTCACTGGGCGTCGCCGACCTCGGCAACAACCCGCAGCGAGTGGCGCTCGGCCCCGAGGCCAAGGGCGAACTGCACGCGATGATGCTCAACATGCGCCGCACCTTCGACGACATGGTGCTCGAGCACACCAGCGGGGAGAAAGCGGAGCAGATCTTCGCCAACCCCTTCTATCAGACGGTCGCCTCCTCCTTCGGCGGCACACAGGAATACATGGCGATGGAGAAGCTGGGGCAGCTGGCCCACCGGGGCCAGTGGGACCTGATCGTGGTCGACACCCCGCCTTCGCGCAACGCCCTCGACTTCCTGGATGCTCCCAAGCGGCTGGGCAACTTCCTCAACGGCCGCATGATCCGGGTGATCATGGCGCCCGGCCGGGGCGTGACCCGTCTCGTGACCGGCGCGATGAGCCTGGCGGTGCGGGGTGTGTCCACCGTCGTCGGTGGGCAGATGCTCAAGGACGCGTCGAACTTCCTGCAATCCCTGGAGTCGCTGTTCGGCGGCTTCCAGGAGCGGGCCGAGCGGACCTTCGCCATGCTGTCGAAGCCGGGTACGCACTTCCTCGTGGTGGCGGCGCCGGAACCGGACGCGCTGCGGGAGGCCTCGTTCTTCGTCGACCGGCTCTCCACCGAGCGGATGCCGCTGGCGGGGCTGGTGCTCAACCGCACCCATCCGGTGCTGAGTTCGCTGCCCGCCGATCACGCGCTCACCGCCGCCGACCAGGTGGCGGATTCCGATCCGCTCACCGCGGCCGTGTTGCGGGTGCACGCCCGCCGGGTCGTCACCGATAAACGCGAGCAGCATCTGCTGCACCGCTTCACCGGCGCGCATCCGCGGGTGCCGATCGTCTCGGTCACCGCGCTCCCGTTCGAGGTGTCCGATCTCGACGCGCTGCGCGTCGTCGGCGATCAGCTCACCGGCACGGCGCGCGCGACCGCTTGATACTTAGGCGTATCCGCTATTGCTCCGAACGGAAATATTGCTCCTGAAACGAAACTGAGCCCGCTCGCGCGGGCTCCGTTTCGATGTGGCCGGATTACATCGCCACTTGATGCTGGCGCTGGGCCTGGAAGAAATCGGCCCACGAGGTCACTTCCGGATGCTGCTTCAACAGGGCGCGACGCTGCCGTTCCGTCATGCCGCCCCACACACCGAACTCGACGCGGTTGTCCAGCGCGTCGGCACCACACTGCATGAGCACGGGACAGTGCCTGCAGATCGTCGCCGCTTTGCGCTGCGCCGCGCCGCGGACGAACAACTGATCGGGATCCACTTCCTTGCATCGGGCCTGGGCTACCCAGGCGATCCTTGCTTCGGCCTGCTCCACGTCCAATCGAGCGATGGGGGTTGTCATGTGCATTTGGTGTGCCCCTTTGCAGTCCGAACACCGGGTCAACGGCGCTCCAGAATCGCGTTGCCACCGCGCAGCACCCAAACCCCGCTGCGAAGTGCACCACATTCCACTTTGAGTGTTAGCTCTATCACACTGGGTTCTCAATCTAGGTAAAGGTATGGCGCTTGCGCAAGACCACCTCGAGATTTTTTGGTACGTCCGTCCCTGCAAAGCGGGGCGCGCACTGGACGGGCAGGCAGATTGCGTACGCGCCCTCATGCGACACGCCGCCCCCGATCGCGCGACACGCCCATTCCGGTTCGCGAACAACCAGTTACGACCTCCGGACAAATGCCGCCAAGAAGGCTCGAACGGCAACCCGTAGTCTTGTTTCGTGCCGATCACACATACGCTCGCGCGGCTGGCCGGCAGTTGCGTGCTGGCCTCCGTGCTCGTCGCCGGGTTGTTGTTCCCGCTCGCCGGCGGCTTCGGGTTCGTCTCCAACCGTGCCGCCGACGCCGTCGACAACGTCTCCTCGGAGCTGGTCGAGGGCACGGCGCCCGCGGTCTCGACCATGGTCGACGCGGCGGGCAATCCGATCGCCTGGCTGTACGAGCAGCGCAGATTCGAGGTCCCCAGCGACCGGATCTCCAACGACATGAAACTCGCGATCGTGTCCATCGAGGACCGTCGCTTCGCCGACCACGAGGGCGTCGACTGGCAGGGCACGCTGCGCGCGTTCCTCACCAACAGCGCCAGCGGCGAGGTCCAGCAGGGCGCCTCGACACTGGATCAGCAGTACGTGAAGAACTTCCAGCTACTGGTGGTGGCCAAGACCGACGCCGAGCGCCGCGCCGCCATCGAGACCACTCCGGCCCGCAAGATCCGGGAGATCCGGATGGCGCTCACGCTGGACCGGGAGCTGACCAAGGACGAGATCCTCACCAGGTACCTCAACCTCGTCCCGTTCGGTAACTCGTCCTACGGCATCCAGGACGCCGCGAAGACCTACTTCGGCGTCGACGCGGCCGATCTGAACGTCTCACAGGCCGCGATGCTGGCGGGCATGGTGCAGAGCTCGTCCAAGCTGAATCCCTACACCAACCCGGACGGCGTGCTGGCCAGGCGCAACACGGTGCTGGACACGATGATCCAGAACATTCCCAGCCGCGCCGAGGAGTTCCGCGAGGCGAAGACCAAGCCGCTGGGCGTGCTGCCGGAGCCCAAGGGCCTGCCGCGCGGCTGCATCGCGGCCAACGACCGCGGCTTCTTCTGCGACTACGCGCTGCAGTACCTGGCCAACGCCGGCATCAGCCGCGAACAGATCGAGAAGGGTGGCTACCTGATCAGGACCACCCTCGATCCCGCCGTGCAGGACTCGGTGAAACGAGCGGTGACCGACGCGGCGAACCCGAACCTGGACAACATCGCGGAGGTCATGTCCGTGGTCGCGCCGGGCCAGGACACGCATCCGGTGCTCGCGATGGCCAGCAGCCGCACCTACGGCCTGAACCGGGACGCCAACGAGACCGTGCAGCCGCAGCCGTACTCCATGGTCGGCGACGGCGCGGGCTCCATCTTCAAGATCTTCACCACCGCCGCGGCCATGGAGAAGGGCCTCGGCATCGATGCCCAGCTGGAGGTGCCTGGGCGGTTCGAGGCCAAGGGCATGGGTAACGGTGGCGCCCGCGGGTGCCCGGCCGCCACCTACTGCGTGGAGAACGCGGGCCGGTACAAGTCGCCCATGTCGGTGACCGAGGCGCTGGCCACCTCGCCGAACACCGCGTTCGTCAAGTTGATCCAGGCCGTCGGGGTCACCCCCACCGTCGACATGGCCGTCCGGCTCGGCATGCGCTCGTTCACCGAAGCGGGCACCTCGGGCCACGGCAACCAGAGCCTGGCGGACATGATCAAGGACCAGAACCTCGGCTCGTTCACCCTCGGCCCCGTCGCGATCAACCCGCTGGAGCTGTCCAACGTGGCCGCGACGCTGGGTTCCGGCGGCCGGTGGTGCCCGCCGAACCCGATCAAGGAGGTCATCGACCGCGAGGGCAAGCAGGTGCCGCTGACCCAGCAGGCCTGCGAGCAGGTGGTCGAGCCCGGTCTGGCGAACACGCTGGCCAACGCGATGAGCAAAGACGACACTTCGGGCACGGCGGCGGCCGCGGCCCAGTCGGTGGGTTGGAATTTCCCGATGTCGGGCAAGACCGGTACGACCGAGAGCCACCGCTCCTCGGCCTTCCTCGGCTTCACGAACGCACTGGCCGCCGCGGTCTACGCCTACGGCGACAGCCCCACCCCCGGCGAGATCTGCTCGTTCCCGCTGCGCAACTGCGGCGACGGCAACCTGTTCGGCGGTAACGAGCCAGCCCGCACCTGGTTCAACGCGATCAAACCGGTGATACCGCTGTTCCCGCCGCCCGGGTTGCCCCCGCTGGACGACAAGTACGTGCGCGGCGCGAACAACGCGCAGGTGCCCGATGTCGTCGGCAAGACCCAGGGCGAGGCCACCGCGGCGCTGGTGGCCGCCGGCTTCCAGGTGTCGCCGGTGACCGGGGCAGGCGATCGCCCCAAGGGCACCGTGATGGGCACCGCGCCGAACGGGTCGGCGATCCCCGGCTCGGTGATCACGCTGTACATCAGCGACGGCACCGTCCGGGCCGCGCCGCCGCCCGGGCCGCCCGCCCCGCCGCCGGGCATCCCGGGACTGCCGCTACCGCCGCAGCTGCCACCGATCCCGATTCCGATCCCGATCCCGCGCTGACAGGAGAAAGGGGCCGCGAACCACACGGTTCGCGGCCCCTTTTCTCGTCGCGGTCCTACAGCCGCGCCTTCACTGCGGCCGAAATGCGCGAGCCGTCGGCCTTGCCCGCGGCGAGCCCGGTGGCGATCTTCATGACCTGCCCCATCTGGCGCATGCCGGGACGCTCGCCGATCTCCTCGGCGACCTGTGCGATGGCGGTGTCGGCGAGGTCGGCGACTTCGGCGTCGGTCAACTGGGTCGGCAGATACTCGTCGATGACGCGCGCCTCGGCGTGCTCGTTCGCCGCCAATTCGCCGCGCCCGGCCTGCGTGTATACCTCGGCGGATTCGCTGCGCTTCTTCGACTCCTTCTGCAGCACGGAGACGACCTCGGCGTCGGTGAGCTCACGCGCCTGGGTGCCGGCGACCTCGGCGGTCTGGATCGCCGACAGCAACATCCGCAACGTGGAAAGGCGCAGCGTGTCCTTGGCTTTCATCGCGGCGGTGAGATCCGCTCGCAGCTGCGATTTGAGTTCCGACATGCCGATCACGGTAGCGGCTCCGGGGCGGTGGTCCCACTACATTTGCCGCGCGGCCCGATTTCCCGCCGAGAAAAGGGCGCTTGTGCGGAAACACACTCGGCGCTCCTGAGCGAGGTCACCTATGCTGGGCAAATGCCCGTGATCTCGACCTCTGCTGTACGCACGACCGCGCTGGGAGCCGCCGGGGCCGCGGTGGCCGGAATCGGCTACGCCTCGCTGGTCGAACGCAACGCCTTCGTCCTACGGGAGGCGACCATGCCTGTGCTGGCGCCGGGGTCGTCGTCGCTGCGGGTGCTCCACCTCAGTGACCTGCACATGACGCCCGGGCAGAAGCTCAAGCAGCAGTGGCTGCGGGAACTGGACCGGCTGGAGCCGGACCTGGTGATCAACACCGGCGACAATCTCTCGCACCAGAAGTCGGTGCCCGCGGTGGTCCAGGCCCTCGGCGGATTGCTCTCCCGCCCGGGGCTTTTCGTTTTCGGCAGCAACGACTATTTCGCGCCGGTGGCGAAGAACCCGCTGAAGTACTTCAAGAAGGACCACCGCCGCACCTACGGCGCTCCGCTGCCGTGGAAAGACCTGCGCGCGGCCTTCACCGAGCGCGGCTGGCTCGACCTGACGCACGTGCGCCGCGACCTCGAGGTGGCCGGTATCCGCATCGCCACCGCCGGCGTCGACGACCCGCACCTGCAGCGCGACCGGTACGACACCGTCGCGGGCGCCCCGAACCCGCTGGCCGATCTGCGGCTCGGCCTCACCCACTCCCCCGAGCCCCGAGTGCTGGACCGCTTCGCCGAGGACGGGTACGACCTGGTGCTGGCCGGGCACACCCATGGCGGCCAGTTGTGCCTGCCCGGCTACGGCGCGCTGGTCACCAACTGCGGAATCGACCGGTCCCGGGTGAAGGGTTCCTCGAAGTGGGGCGAGCACACCCGGTTGCACGTCTCCGCGGGTGTCGGCACCTCCCCGTGGGCGCCGTACCGCTTCTGCTGCCGTCCGGAGGCGACCTTGTTGACGCTGGTCGCCGCGCCGCCGAAGCGACCGGGAGCCGACACGGGCCACGGAGTGTCGGCATCGGAGGCCGTCGCCCGCTAAGGTCCCCTGCCGAGACGTGTGGCAGGTAGGGGACAACTGTGAGTGGATTCGACGACCGGCGCGACGACCCGACGATCATGGGACGGCCCGCCGGGCCGCCGGATCCTCGGCAACAGCCCTTCCGCGCACCGCATTCCGTGTTTCCTCCGGCGGGAGACGATGCCGGCGCCCGGCCAGCGGAGGCAGGAGCCGATAGCCCCCAAGAGTGGTCCCCCTGGCAACCGGGCGGATACGACGAACCCGCACGCCCGCCTGTCACACCTTGGCAGCGGGGCGCACCGGAGCAGCCGACCTCGAACGGGCCCGCCCAGATGTCCCCGTGGCAACCGGGAGCCGCGACAGGTGACGGCGGCGAGCCGCTGAATCCGGGGCAGGCCGACCCCGCCACGCAGTGGCAGCCGAACCGAGAGCCCGCCCCGACCCTCCAATGGCAACCCGGCGGCCAGAGCGACCCACCGACATCTCGGCTGTCGGACGGCGACTCGGGCTCGCACCCGCCCACACCGGCCGAGCCGACCGTGCTCGCCGAGTGGGTCAGCCGACGGCCGGGGACCCCGGGCCGCGACGATCCCACCAGGTCCGCCCCATCCCTCGGGCAGACGCCCTCCGACCAGTGGCCCCCGCAGACCTCGCCGGATCTCGTCCACGGGCGCAACGATCCGACGATGCTCGGACAGCCGCTCGGCGCACTCGACCAGCCCGCCCCCTTCGGCAACCGGATGCCGGGCCCCGGTGGCCAGGCGCCGCCCCAGCTCGGCTATCCGGGCGCCGATCCGTTCGGTCAGCCGGTCCAGGCTTCGCAGTGGCAACCCGCAGGCGGCCCGGTGCAGTACGGCACCCCGCCGGATGGCCGGTATCAGCCCGGCTACGGCCCGCAAGGCGGATTCGGAGGACCACCACCGAACCCTCCGAAGGGGAGCGGCCGAGGAAAGCTCGTGCTGTCCGCCGGCCTGGCGGTGCTGCTGGTGGCCGGTCTCGTGGCCGGGGTAGTAGCCCTGAGCACGATGAAGACGGACGATGACTCCGCTCGGGACACCGCTCCTTCGATGGTGAACGCCCTCACCACCACGACGGTGGACGCGCCTGCCCGGACCACGACCAAAGCGGCCCCCACGACGACCGCGCGGGGCTCCGGTGACAAGACACCGGTGATCCCCGGATACCAGGTCGTCAAAGCACCCGACAGCGGCGCCGCATACGACGTGCCCGGCGACTGGACGATCGCGCCGCAAGGCACCATCGGCGGCTTCGGCGAGCCCCCGAACGCCGTCGCGGGTAAAGGCCTGGCCAGCGAGGGCAAGGGCTACTGCCCCGGATCGACCCGCACCGTCGCTTTCCTCACCGGCTCGGGGACCTCCGACCCGGGAAAGGCAGCCACCGAACTCGGCGTCAAGACCGCCACACTCGCCTATAAGGCGACGCCCGGCGGCACACCCGCTCTGCCCATGCCGCTGGCTTCGCTGGACGGCTCGCAGCACGGCATGTTCGTGGAGACCAAGGGCACCGTCACCGACGCCAAGCCCGGCTGCGCGAAGGCGTACTCCGTGTACACCGCGGCGTTCCCCAACGACAACGGGAACTTCGTCATGGTGATCGCCGCCGACACCGGCGTCCCGCACGCACTCGACGCCGACACCGCCAAGCGCATCTTCACCAGCATCCGTCCCCTCGCAGGCTGACTGACCTGCCGGTTTAACGTCTCGGGCCGCCCTGTTGTAAGCTACTCCAGGTCCACTTCACGGGGTGTGGCGCAGCTTGGTAGCGCGCTTCGTTCGGGACGAAGAGGTCGCAGGTTCAAATCCTGTCACCCCGACTCGTGGTTGAGACGACGGGAAGGCCCCTGACCGGTTCACGGTCGGGGGCCTTCCTCGTTATCGAGGACAGCGGTGGCGACGCCGATACCGGAGGGCAGCGAAAGCAGGGTCGAACGCAGGCCGCGACCGCATGGGGTTCGCCGTGACGACCCTCCTACCTGCGCCGACACCGCGTCGATCCGACGCCCGTAATGGCCGACGACCCGTTCACCGCCGCACAGCTATCCGCATTGGCCCGAATGCGTCAGTGCACCAGCAGCTTTCGTGAAGTGGCCCGATCCGGATGCGTAGGCTCGGCACTATGCACGCCTGCGCGCGACCGAACTTGGGGCTGCCCGTCCCGCGGGCATTGCGCCGCCCGCCATTGCCGACGAACCCGACACGATGACGGTCGGCGGTCCGTCGTAGGTTGGACGGCTGGTATGCGGGAATATCATCGCTGGAGCCTTATTTCCGCAATCGACGAAAGGTGGGCAGATGAGCAAGCCCGTCGATAGCGTGCCCGCGGACAAACCGCTGTCCGGGAAGACCGCCCTGGTTACGGCGGCCTACACCGGAATCGGCCGGTCGATCGCGAAAACGCTTGCCGCGCAGGGTGCACAGGTCGTGGTGCACCATCCGCACTTTCCCGAGCCCGCCGCGGAGGTGGTGAAGGAGATCACCGAGGCAGGCGGCTCGGCGCTGGCACTGGCGGCGGACATCGCCGATCGCGGCGAGTACGAGGAACTGGTGCAGGCGCTGCTCGACGAATGTGGCGGCTGGCACGTGCTGGTCAACACCGCGGCGGTACCGGAGTCCGAGCCGTTCCCGAAGCTCAGCTCGGAGGCGTTCGACAGCGCTTTCGCGGCGACGGTGAAGGGCGTGTTCCACGGCCTGCAGCTGGCCTTGCAGCATTTGGCCGACGAGGGCCGGATCATCACCGTCTGCGATCCCGCCGACCCGGGCAGCGCGGTGCACGACGCGACGCGCGGCGCGGTCGAGCAGCTCGGCCAGGCGGTGGCCCCGGACTTCGTGCCGCGGCGGATCACCGTCAACACGGTCAGCTACGGCGTCGGCACCACCGACAACGTGGAACTCGAGACCGCCCTCGCCGCGCTCGAGCCGGCCGAGCCGGGCGCGGTGGTCGCCTATCTGGCCGGTGACGCGGCGAGCACGGTGAACGCGCAAGTGATCCGGCTCAAGGGCACCGGCGGCCGGTAGCCCGGCGGCGCACCCCCTCGTCCGCGGGCGCGCCGCCGCACGATCACGCGACGATCGTGCTGCCGTAGGTACTGAACCCCCGGCCAAGCGCCTGGCAGGTGAAGCTGCCGTGGAAACCGACCTGGCACGACGCACCGGCGTGTTCGATGATCGGACCCCACGGTCCCGAGCCGGTCTTCACGTCGTCGATGCGGGGATTGCCACCCGGCAGGGTATACGGCGTGCCCGGGTCGAAGGTGGGATGCGCGGGCAGCCAAGGCTGGTCGATCGCTATTTCGTTCACCGGCACCGGCACCGGCACATACGTGTCGCCGATGTAGTAGCTCATATACATGGGGGAGGCGAGATCGCATCCGAGCGAGCCGTTCGCGAAAATCGCGCAGTTCATGCTGCCCACCGAAAAGTAGACCGTGCCCGGGTCCGCTTGGGCGTTACCGGCCGCGAGGATCGGCGCCGCCGCCACCGCGGCGAGTGCTCCGGCGAACTTCGTGCTGCGCTTCATATCGTCTCCTTGTTGCTTCGCTGATGGACAACCGGCCCGATGACTCTGCTGAGTCTGTCGGCCGGGGACGGGATTCCGTTTCGCCGGGCCGCCACCGGCCGGTCGTCCGGACACATCCCCCCGCGCGGCGCGGTGAGCAGACGCTAACGCGGCGATAACTTACGGACACCCCATCGACATGCGAGGTCAATAGCGTATACAGCCATGTCGACACGGATAGCGACCTTGGCGGACGCGGCGGGCAAATCCCTACGCGACGTGGTGTACGCGGCACTGCGCAGCGAGCTCATGAACGGAGACATCAAGTTCGGCGAACGTCTGACCGAGCCGAAACTCTCCGCGCGATTCGGCATTTCGCGCACTCCGATCCGCGAAGCGCTGACCGTCCTGTGCTCGGACGGACTGCTGCAACGCGAAGAATACGGCTTCAGTCCGGTCCGGCCGAGCATCCCGCTGATCCGGGACCTGTACGAGTTGCGAATCACCCTGGAACTGGGCGGTCTTCAGCGCGCGATGACCAACCCCGCGGTCGCGCACGACCGTGAGCTGCTGGAATCCGAGCGCGCCGCCTGGCTGGAACTGCGCGCCGACCCTCCGGAACAGGAGCCCGGTTTCGTGGTGCGCGACGAGGAATTCCACGTCACGCTGCTCACCGCGGCGGGCAACACCGAGTTGGTGCGGGCGCTCAAAGCGGTGAATTCCCGCATCCGCCACGTGCGCATGTACGACTTCATGGTCAACAACCGGATCGAGACCACCATCGCCGAGCATCTGGGCATCCTCGACGCCGTGCTGGCGGACGATCTCCCGCTCGCGTATCGGCTGTTGCACACGCACATCGGTGAATCGCTGGACGTGGTGCTCGAACGGGTCACCCGCGCGATCGCGGCGATGTCGCTGGCCACGGATTAGCGGGGAGCGATAGTGGGACTGGAATTCGATGCGGTGCTCGTCGCGAACCGCGGCGAGATCGCGTGCCGCATCATGCGTACCGCCCGGGCACTCGGGCTGAAGACGGTCGCGGTGTACTCCGACGCGGATATCGGCGCGGCGCACGTCGAGATGGCCGACGTCGCCGTTCGTCTGGGTCCGGGCCCGGCCGCGGAGTCCTACTTGCGCGCCGACCTGGTGGTCGACGCGGCGCTGGCGACCGGGGCCGGGGCCATTCATCCCGGCTACGGATTCCTCTCGGAGAACGCGGAGTTCGCCACCGTGGTGGAGGAGGCGGGCATCGCGTTCGTCGGCCCCACTGCCGAGCAGCTGCGCGTCTTCGGCGACAAGCACACCGCCCGTACGGCGGCGCGTGCGGTCGGCGTACCGCTCATTCCGGGCAGTGGCCTGCTCGAAGCGGCCGATCACGCGGTGGCGGAGGCGGAGCGGATCGGCTTTCCCGTGATGCTCAAGGCGGTCGGCGGCGGTGGCGGCATCGGCATGCAGGCTTGCTTCGGCCCGGACGAGGTGCGCGCGGCCTACGAGCGCGTGCAGCGCATCGCGGCGGCGAACTTCGGTTCGGCGGGGGTCTTCCTGGAACGTTTCGTCGCGCGGGCCAGGCACGTCGAAGTGCAGTTGTTCGGTGACGGCCACGGCCGCGTCGTCAGCCTCGGCACCAGGGACTGCTCGCTGCAACGCCGCAACCAGAAGGTGATCGAGGAGGCGCCCGCGCCGGGACTCACCGCGCGACTGTCGGAGCGCCTGCTCGCCGCGTCCCGGGAACTCGCCCGCTCGGTCGGGTACCGCTCGGCCGGGACGGTGGAATTCGTCTACGACGCCGACAACGGCGCCGCGTCGTTCCTGGAGATGAACACCCGCTTGCAGGTGGAACATCCGGTCACCGAGGCGGTCACCGGCGTCGATCTGGTGGAGTGGATGCTGCGCCTGGCCGGCGGGGACACCTCGATGGTGGACGAACTGCCCGAGAGCGGTCCTGCGATCATCGGTCACGCGGTGGAGGCCCGCGTCTACGCGGAAGATCCCGGCCACGATTACCGCCCCAGCGCGGGCCTGATCACGGCCGCGTGCTTCCCGGACGACGTACGGGTGGACACGTGGGTCGATACCGGTTCGGAGGTCAGCCCGTATTACGACCCGTTGCTGGCGAAGGTGATCAGCGCGGGCGAGACCCGAGCGGACGCCTTCGCCGCACTGCGCACCGCGCTCGCCGCCACGCGGATCTACGGCGTGCAGACGAACCTGCCGCAGCTGCGCCAGGCCACGGCCGAAGGCCGGGTCCTGCGCACCGAGCACACCACCACAACGCTGGCCGAGATCCGGCCGGCCGGCCGACGCATCGACGTACTGCGCGGCGGGACCATGACCACGGTGCAGGACCACCCCGGTCGGATCGGCCTGTGGAACGTCGGCATTCCGCCGTCCGGCCCGATGGACGACCTCTCCTTCACCCTCGCCAACACCGCGGTCGGCAACCCGGCCGGGGCCCCCGCGCTCGAATGCACCCTGGAGGGCCCGCGATTGCGCTTCTCCGATATCACCGTCGTGTGCGTGACCGGTGCGCCTGCTCCGGTGACGGTGGACGGCCACTCGGTGTCCATGTGGGAGCCCGTCACGGTGGCCGCGGGCGCGGTGCTGGACATCGGCGCACCCACCGACACCGGCCTGCGCACCTATCTGGCGGTGCGCGGCGGCATCGACGCGCCGCTCTATCACGGCAGCGCGGCCACCTTCACCCTCGGCGGATTCGGCGGGGTGACCGGTAGCGCCGTAACCACCGGCGACGTGCTCGGCATCGCCCCGGCCGACGCGAGCGCACTCGGCCCACCCGCCGCGGTGCCGCCGGATGAGCGGCCCGGTTTCACCCACGAGTGGCAGCTCGCGGTAGGCGTCGGCCCGCAGACCTCCGCGTACTTCACCGACGCCGACATGATCCAGTTCTGCACGCACCCGTGGCGGGTCGGCAGCCACGCCAATCGCACCGGCATCCGCTTGGAGGGCCCGAAACCGGCCTGGTCGCGCACCGATGGCGGCGAGGCCGGGCTGCACCCGTCCAACCTGCACGACAACCCCTACAGCGTGGGCGCGCTGAACGTCTCCGGTGACACGCCCATCCTGCTCGGGCCCGACGGCCCGAGCCTCGGCGGATTCGCCTGTCCGCTGACGGTGGTGTCCGCGCATCGCTGGCGGATGGGACAGTTGCGTCCCGGCGACTCGGTGCGGTTCGTGCCGGTCGACGACGACAAGGCGGCCGCGTTGCGTTCGTCCGGTGGCGGTCGCGTGCCGGAGCTGATCCCCGATGCTGCCGCGGCCCTGCGTGATCGCGGTGTTCTCGGCGGACTCGAGGCGGCGGGGGACCGTCCGCGGGTGCGTTACCTGCGCGCCGGGGACGACAACGTCCTGGTCGAATACGGCGAGATGGTGCTCGATCTCGGGCTGCGCATGCGGGTGCACGCGCTGGCCGAAAGCCTCGCGGGCGTCCGGCTGCCCGGCATTCTCGACGTGACGCCCGGCGTCCGGTCCCTGCACATCCACTTCGACCCCGCGGTGCTGCCGCTGTATCGGCTGCTCGGCACGTTGACCGAACTCGAACTCGAGCTGCCCGCCACGACCGACCTGGTGGTGCCGAGCCGCACCATCCGGTTACCGCTGTCGTTCGACGACCCGTCCATCGCCGAAGCCATCGACCGTTACCGCAGCGGTGTGCGCGACACCGCGCCATGGCTGCCGTCGAACATCGAGTTCATCCGCCGTATCAACGGGCTCGCCGACGTGGACGATGTACGCACCACCGTCTTCGACGCCGAGTATCTGGTGCTCGGACTCGGGGACGTATACCTCGGTGCGCCGCTGGCGGTTCCGCTGGATCCGCGGCACCGCCTGGTCACCACCAAATACAACCCGGCGCGCACCTGGACCCCGTCGGATGCCGTCGGCATCGGCGGCAAGTACCTGTGCGTCTACGGAATGGCCTCCCCGGGCGGCTATCAACTGATCGGCCGCACCGTGCCGATCTGGTCCAGCTACCGGCAGTCCGCGCCGTTCGAACCGGGGACGCCCTGGCTGTTCCGGTTCTTCGATCGCATCGTGTGGGAACCGGTCGGCGCGCAACAGTTGCTCGAGTACCGCCGCGCGGCCGAGGCGGGCAGATTCGACGCCGAGGTGAGCGAGGGCAGTTTCGCGCTCGCCGACCACCTGCGCCTGTTGCGCACCGAGGCCGACGCCATCGCCGAGTTCGAGGCCGGGCAGGCCGCCGCGTTCGAGGCGGAGAAGGAGGCGTGGCGCGCGGCGGGCGAATTCGAGCGCAGCGCCGTCGCGCCCGTCGCCGCGCCGATCGACGACCCGCTCGCCGGGCTGCCCGCCGACGCGACCGTGGTGGCGGCACCGATGATCGGCAATGTCTGGCGAGTGGAAGTCGAACCGGGTCAGCAGGTCGCGGCCGGTGCGCCGGTGGCCGTCCTGGAGGCGATGAAACTCGAATTACCCGTGCACAGCCCGAGCGCGGGCACCGTGCTGAAGGTACTGACCACACCCGGCGCCAAGGTGGAGCCGGGCACGCCACTGGTAGTGATCGGAGTCGACTGAATGCCCGCAGGCGTCCTAGGCAATACGGCGGCCGACCCCGTCGAACGCGTCGCGGCCGCCTATCGGCGGATCGCCGAGGTCGATCGGCCGGAGGTGTGGATCACCCTGCGACCGGAATCCGAGGTCGCCGCCGAAGCGGCCACCCTCGCGCGGCGGCTCGCCGCCGGAGAGTCCTTGCCGCTGGCCGGAGTTCTGGTGGCGGTGAAGGACAACATCGATGTGGCGGGCCTGCCGACCACCGCGGCCTGCCCGGAGTTCGCCTACCTGCCGGAGGTGACCGCGGCGGCGATCGAGCGCTTGCTCGCGGCCGGGGCGCTGGTGCTGGGAAAGACGAACCTGGATCAGTTCGCGACCGGGCTGGTCGGGACGCGCAGCCCGTACGGCGCGGTGCGCAACGCCCGTTATCCGGAGCTGGTGGCGGGCGGCTCCAGTTCCGGTTCCGCCGCCGCGGTGGCACTCGGCATCGCGGATATCGGCATCGGCACCGACACAGCCGGGTCCGGCCGCGTGCCCGCGGCACTGCACGGGATCGTCGGCATCAAGCCCACCTTGGGGGTGATCCCGGCGCATGGGACCGTGCCCGCCTGCGCCGATTACGACGCCGTCACGGTCTTCGCCGCCGACCTCGACTCGGCGGTGTCCGCGGCCGCGGTGATGGCGGGCCCCGAGCCGCGCGACCCGCGCAGCCGGACCTGGCCCGCCGACGTCCGGCTGGCCGCCCCGCTCGCGCCGCGCATCGCCGTGCCGCGCCCGGAGGACCTGACCGCCCTCGGCGAGCCGTATCGGGAAGCGTTCGCCCGCACCGTCGCCGACGTCGCCGATATCGGCGCGAAGACCGAGGAAATCGACATCTCCGTCCTGATCGACGCCGCGCTCTTGCTCTACGACGGTGCGCTCGTCGCCGAGCGTTATGCCGCGGTGGGCGCGTTCCTGGACACCGCTCCCGCGGGCGCCGACCCCACGGTCACCGCGATCATCGGCGCGGCGCGGGAGAAGACCGGCACGGCGTTCGCCGCCGATCTCGAGCGGCTGGCCCGGGCGAAGGCGACGGCCGCCGGACTGCTGCACGGCTTCGACGCACTGCTGCTGCCGACGACCACCGAACACCCCAGCATCGCGGCGGTGCGAGCCGATCCGATCGGAATCAACCGGCGGATGGGCACATACACCAATTTCTGCAATCTGCTGGACATGGCCGCCGTCGCCGTCCCCGGCGCGTCCACCGCCGACGGCGCGCCGTTCGGAGTCATGCTGGTCACCCTCGCCTTCGCCGATCAGGTGGCCGTCGACCTCGCCGCCCGCCTGCTCGGTTCGAAGAGCTCGCCGCTGCTGGTCGATCGCGGTGTCGACCTTGCCGTCTTCGGAGCACACCTGCGTGGGCAGCCGCTGCACTTCCAGCTCGAGCAACTCGGCGCCCGCTTTCTCGGCGAGATCCGGACCACCGACGCCTACCGGCTGACCGCTCTCGACACCACGCCGCCCAAGCCGGGACTGGTGCGGCACGGACCGGGCCGCGGCGCCCCGATCGAGGGAGAACTGTTCCGCGTCTCCGCCGCCGGATTGGGTGCGTTCCTCGCCGAGCTTCCCGCTCCCATGGCCCTGACCAGCATCGAACTCGCCGACGGCCGCGAGGTCGTCGGTTTCACCTGCACCTACGATGCCGCGAGCGCCGCTAGCGACATCACCCATCTGGCGAGCTGGCGCACCTACCTCCAACGTCGTTCCTAGGTCGCGCTTTTCACCGCTGGCCCATGGCCGCGAGGGCTCCTCGCCGCCATGGGCCATCGCTCTGTCCAGTGGTTAGACATTTGTGCTAGACAGTTGTGTCAGTCTGTGTTAGACATATGTCTAAGACATTTGGTCAATCCAGTGGGAGTCGAGGAAAATCATGAGCGCCAAATCCGTAAGCCAGCTCCGCGTGCTCGTCGCCGGCGGCGGCATCGGCGGCAATGCCGTTGCGCTGCAACTGCTCCGGTCCGGCATCCGGGCCACCGTCGTGGAGCGCGCCGCGGCGCCTCGGCCCGGCGGGCAGGCCGTCGACCTGCGCGGGCCCAGTCGCGAGGTGGCCGAGCGGATGGGCATGATGCCGGGCATCCGCGACTACCAGCTCGACGAGCGGGGCATGAAGTACGTCGACGACGCGGGCCGCGAGATCCTCCGCATGTCCGCCGAACTCTTCGACGGCAAGGGCGCGGTCGCCGAAATCGAGATCACCCGGGGGGATCTCAACCAGGTGCTGCTCGACCTGCTCGCCGCGGAGAGCGGCGTCGATTACCGGTACGGCGAGTGGATCACCGAGATCCGGCAGGACGACGCGGGCGTCGACGCCACGTTCGCCTCCGGCGCGACCGAGCGGTTCGACATCGTGATCGGCGCCGACGGGCTGCACTCCGCCACCCGCCGGATGGTCTTCGGCCCCGAGGAACAGTTCGCGACGTACCTGGGCGGATACATGTCGTTCTTCACGCTGCCGCGCCCGGAAGACCTGGAGCCGCACTGGTTCACGATGCATTCGCTGGTTGGCGCCACCGGGCTGGGCATGCGCCCCGACGCCGACCCGGCCACCTGCAAGGCGCTCGTCGTGATCCGCGCGGCCGCCGATCCCGCGCTGCGCCGGGATGTCGCCGCACAGCAGCAGTTCATCCGCGACCGCCTGGCCGGCGGCGGCTGGGAATCGGCTCGCATCGCGGCGGCCGTGTCCGAGGCGCCGGACTTCTACTTCGACGAGCTGGCCCGGATCGACATGCCGAGCTGGGTCGAGGGCCGAGTGGTCCTGCTCGGCGACGCGGGCTACTGCGGTTCACCGCTCACCGGCCAGGGAACCGCGATGGCGCTGGTGGGCGCGTACGTCCTCGCCGGTGAGCTGGCCGCGCACGCCGACAACCCCGGCCGGGGCCTGGCCCGCTACCAGGAAGTGCTGCGCCCCTTCGTGAAGACGGCCCAGCAGTTGCAGCCGGGCGGCCTGAACGCCATGACGCCCAAGTCTCGCTTCGGCATTCGCGCGGGCCACGCCCTCAGCAAGCTGATGATGTCGAAGGCGATGCGCCCGGTGATGATGCGGATGTTGAGCAAGACCGAGAGCTACGACCTGCCCGACTACTCGACCGCGACGGTCTGAGCCCACGCGCGGCGGGATCGCGCTTCGACCGGAGTCCCGCGCGGCTCCGGTCGACGACGTGCCGGATCAGGCGATCACCGTCCGGTCGTCGAGCAGGAACGGCAGCACGAAGTCGCGCAGCATCGCCCGTTCCTCGTCTTCCCCCGCACCGGGCAGCGTCAGCAACGACACCATCGCACGCACCACCCACCGACCGACGCGCTCGGCGGCGATGGCCGGCAGCCCGGGGCGGAATCCGGCGACGAAGTTCGTGGCCAGCGCGTCCACCACCCCCGCCGAATTCGCCAGCTGGGCAACGATGCCCGCGTTGGACGGTTCGAACCAGACCGCCAGATGCGGCGTTTTCCGTACCTCGGCGAGCAGCGCGGTCAACGTGTCGAGCAACTGCTCCCCCGGCTCCGCGCTCGCGGGCACCGCGCGGTCGCGCCAGACTCGCTCGATCAGCTGCCGCGCCTCCCGCCCCGCGAAGGCCACATACAGCGCCTGCCGATTCTCGAAGTAGCGATACAGCGTCGCCCTGGAACAGCCTGCGGCGTCGGCGACTTCGGCCATGCCGACCCCGCTGACGCCCTTGTCGATGAACAGCGCGCGCACCGCGTCGAGAATGCGCTCACCAGCCAGCTCGGTGCGGCCGTCGGCCAGCCAATCGCCACTCATGCCGTGTCCTCTCCTACGGTCCGGGTCGCGCCACCTCGCCGCTCAGCCCCTGCACCGGAACGGCACAGTAGTCGGCCTGCGAACGTACGGACCGCTCGCGTACTCGACCGCGTCGATGTCGACCACGTACTCGGGGAACCGATCGAGCAGCTCCTCGAGCGCGACCCTGGCCTGCATCCGCGCCGCCGCCGCACCGAGACAGTGGTGCGGCCCGTGCCCGAAGGTGAGGATGCGCTGCGGGTTCCGGTCGATGTCCAGTTCGGCGGCGTCCGCGCCGAACGCCCGCTCGTCGCGGTTGGCGGACCCGAACACCAGCAGTACTTTCCGCCCCGCTCGCACCGTTTTCCCGGCCAGTTCGACATCGCGCGTCGCGGTTCGCGCCAACCCTTGCACCGGCGAGGTGAGCCGGGCGAACTCCTCGATCGCGACGCGAATCCGGTCCGGCTCCGCGGCGAGCGCGGCGCGCTGGTCCGGGTGCTGTTGCAGCAGTTGCACGGCGCCGCCGAGCAGGCCCGTGGTGGTGTCGTTGCCGCCCGCGACCATGGTCCAGGCGTAGGCGAGGATTTGGATCAGCCCGCGCACGTCCGTGTCGTCGGCCGCCATTCCCGCCTGGACCAGCAGTGACACCGTGTCGTCGCCGGGATCGGAGCGCCTGCGTTCGATCAGCCCGGCGAAGTAACCCATCATCTCCGCCGACGCCGCCTGCGCCTTGGTGTTCGTCCGGTCGATGCTGCCCGCGACGACGGCGTCGGTCCACCCGTCGAACCTCGCCCGGTCCTGTTCGGGCACCCCGAGGTAGTACGCCACCACCATGCTCGGCAGCGGCTTGAACAGCTGCTCGACGATGTCACCGCCGCCCTGTGCCCCGAGGTGGTCGAGCCGGTCGCGCACGAACCGGCGGACCACCGGCTCGACTTCCCCGACCTGACGCGGGGTGAACCCGCGAGCGACCAGTTTGCGGAAGTCGGTGTGCTGCGGCGGGTCCTGCATCACGAGCGGGGGGTTGTCGGTCAGGCCGAGTTCGTCGAGTTCGCCGTATTCCACCGTCAGCCCGTCGCGAGAGGAATACGTTTCGCTGTCGCGTGCCGCCGCGTACACGTGCTCGTGCCGGGTGAGCACGTAGTAGTCGTTCTCCGGGCGCGATGCCGGTACGACGTGCTGCACCGGATCGTGCTCACGCAGCGCCCCGTACATCTCCCAAGGCGATGCCCAAGTGGGGCCGGAACGGAGTTCGAACACCGGGGCCGACCGATACGCAACGTTCACCATGTATCGACCGTAAGACAGAATCGCACATCTGTCTAGAACAGGTTCCAGAAGGCGGGCCGATCACCGTCGCGACCAGCCCAGCCGCACCTTCCCGCCGCGGACCCGGTGCCGCGCACTCATCGGTTACCTTCGGCAGCGGCAACCCACCGTGTCGTTGCCGGTCAGCTCCAGGAAGAGCCGGTGCGAGCGTCCGCTCCGCATCCGCGTCCACCGGGCCGGCCACCCCTCGTAGACCGGCCCGGCGGACACCACCCCCGAGGTCCGGCCTGTCACCCCTCGAGACAGGTCGTTCCCCGGTTCGCACCTTCGGTGCTGGGCTTGTTCCTCCCGCGAGACAAACAATGCAGGCCGGCGCTTGGCACGCACTTAAGAACACCTTGCAAGATCGAAACCGCAGGTGAGCGCACCTTTACCAAGCGGTGCCCGGCAAGCTCCTACCGCGCGGACCCGGATCGCGGGATGATGGTGACGAGTGCGCCGAACGATTGGGAGCGACGATGGAAACCGTGGTGGTCTGGATTCTGGCCAGCCTGCTGTACTGGTGGGGCCTGCTGTAGGTGTACGAACCTGGCCGCCCGAACCCGGCCAGGTCCACTACAGTCCCCGCTAGGTCCGGCGCACCGCGGCGACGGAAGCGCGCAGCCTGCGACGCCGATCGGTTCGATGAGGCGGGCGCCGTGGGTCACCGTAGACGTTCTACGGCTACCTTCGTCACTTCCACCAGCAAGTCGTTGTTCGCCTCGGCGTCCGCGTCGGACTTGCGGCTCATGATCGCGATCACGATCGGCGCCCGGCCACCCTCCGGCCAGACGATCGCGACGTCGTTGGCCGAGCCGTAGGAGCCGGTACCCGTCTTGTCGCCGGTCACCCAGTTCGCGGGCAACCCCGCGCGGATGCGTTCGCCGCCGGTGGTGTTCGCCTTCAGCCAGGCCACCAGCTGATCGCGTTCGGGCGCGCCGAGCGCGCCGCCCAGCGCCGAAGCGCGGTAGTCCGCCGCCAGCGCGGCGGGCGTGGTGGTGTCCCGCTCGTCACCGGGGATCGCGGTGTTGAGTTCCGTTTCCCAGCGGTCGAGCCTGCTCGCCGGATCGCCGAGCGTGCGAAGGAATGCCGTGAGCCCCTCAGGCCCGCCGATCTCGCGCAGCAACAGGTTGCCCGCGGTGTTGTCGCTCCGGGTGATCGCGGCCTCGGCCACTCGCGCCAGGGTCATCCCGTCGACCACTCCCGCACTGGTCACCGGCGAGTGCTCGACCAGCTCCGCTTCGTTGAACCGGATCACTCGATCGAAATATCCCGTGTCGAGCGGATGCGAGCGCAGCAGGGCGGCCGCCGCGAGCGCCTTGAAGGTGGACAGGAACGGGAAACGCTCGTCGGCGCGGTGGGTCACCGTCCTGCCGGTGCCGGTGTCCACCGCGAACAGCCCGATCTGCGCGCCGTAACGAGCCTCCAGGTCCGCCACGCTCGTGCTCGCGGCGGGACTCACTCGGACGCTGGATGTGATCGAACCCGGCTGCGCCGCATCCGTTCCCGTACCGCATCCGGCCAGCAGGGCCAATGCGGCGGCGAGCGCCACCCGGTGGCCGCGTGTCAGCCGAGACATGCCATCACTCTGGCACCCGGGCACCTACCGGGCAAACAGGATCGGCCGGACACGCCGAAGGCAGGTGCGCGCGATGACGCACACCTGCCTTCGATGCGGGCGCTCAGCCCTGCGAGCTGTCGTCGAGCCCGGCGCGCACGCCCTCCTCGACCCGCTTGCCGAGGTCGGCGTCCACGTTCTTCCAGTACTCGAAAACCCGGCCGAGCACCGGTTCCCGCACACCGCCGAGCACGTGGCCGACGATGTTGCGCACCAGCCGCTCGCGTTGCGCGTCGTCGAGCACCTCGCGGACCAGGGTGCCCGCCTGGGTGAAGTCACCGTCCTCGGCGTGCCGGAGGTAGCCTGCCCGCACGATGGCCGGGTCGAAGTCCCAGATGCCGCCGTCGGGCGCCCGTTCCGGGGCGGCGTGCGGCCCACCGAACGAATTCGGCGCGTACACCGGCACATTCGGCTCGTTGTAGTGGTACCGCATGGCGCCCTCCTTGGAGTAGGAGTTCACCTCCGCCGCCCTGGCCTGGTTCGGCGGCAACTGCGCGTAGTTCGTGCCGATGCGGTAGCGGTGCGCGTCCGCGTAGGCGAAGACGCGGCCGAGCAGCATCTTGTCCGGCGAGAAGCCGATGCCGGGAACCACATTCGACGGCTCGAACGCGGCCTGCTCGATATCGACGAAGTAGTTGCGCGGGTTGCGGTTCAGCGTCCACTTGCCGACCTCGAGCAAGGGGTAGTCCTTGTGCGACCACACCTTGGTCAGGTCGAACGGGTTGAACCGGTAGCCTTCCGCCTCCGCGACCGGCATGACCTGCACGTACACCGTCCAGCTCGGGAAGTCGCCGCGCTCGATCGCCTCCCACAGGTCCTTGCGGTGGTAATCGGCGTCCTCGCCCGCGATCCGGTCGGCGTCGGCCTGGGGCAGGTATTCGACGCCCTGATCGGTCTTGAAGTGGTACTTGACCCAGAAGCGCTCGCCCGCGGCATTGATCCACTGATAGGTGTGCGATCCGTAGCCGTTCATGTGCCGGTAGGTCTTCGGGATGCCGCGATCGCCCATCAGCCAGGTCACCTGGTGCGCGCTCTCCGGGCGCAGGGTCCAGAAATCCCACTGCATGTTGTGATCGCGAAGACCGTTGCCGGGCAGGCGCTTCTGCGACCGGATGAAGTCGGGGAACTTGATCGGGTCCTTGATGAAGAAGATGGGCGTGTTGTTGCCGACGAGGTCGTAGTTGCCGTCCTCGGTGTAGAACTTCACCGCGAATCCGCGCGGGTCACGCCAGGTATCCGGGCTGCCCTGTTCACCGGCCACGGTGGAGAATCGCGCCAGCGACTCCGTGCGTGCGCCGGGCTGGAACAGTTTCGCCTTGGTGTACCTGCTGACGTCGTTGGTCACGACCAGTTCGCCGTAAGCACCGGCGCCTTTGGCGTGCACGATGCGTTCCGGCACCCGTTCCCGGTTGAACTGGGCGAGCTTCTCGATGAGGTAGTGGTCGTGCAGCAGGATCGGGCCTTGCGCGCCCGCGGTGAGCGATTCGTCGTCGCTCTCTACCGGGATACCGGTGTTCGTGGTGGTCGGCTTGGTCATCGGACTCCTCGGCTGGTGAACATCGTCCCGGGAGTGCTACCCAGGGTGGCAAGGGGCGGACCGCTACTCGGAACGGCAGGTCGGGCACAGCCCCCAGAAGACGACCTCGGCTTCATCGACCACGAATCCGTGAGCCTCCGAAGGGGCCAGACATGGGGCTTCGCCCACGGCGCAGTCGACATCCGCGACCGCACCGCAGCTTCGGCACACCAGATGGTGGTGGTTGTCACCGATCCGGGTCTCGTATCGCGCGGACGAGCCCGCGGGCTCGATCCGCCGCAGGATCCCGGCGCGCACGCAAGCGCGCAAGACGTCGTAGACAGCCTGCGTGGACACCGAGCCCAGCGCGTCCCGGACGGTGGCGGCCACCGTGTCGGCATCCGAATGCGGCCGCGCGGCAACCGCGTCAAGCACCGCGATCCGCGGGGCGGTGACCCGCAAACCCGCTGCTCGCAGCCACTCACGTGGGTCGGCGCCGTTGGTGTGCATGCTTCGATTCTGGCTCTTTTCTGGAATAAGTCAAGAAAATAATCTGGAACCATTCAAGAAAGGTTTTCGGCCCGAAGACCGCGTCTACCAGCCGCGACTCGCCGAGCACGACCTCGAACACGACCGCCCCGAAGTGGCCGACGTCACAAATCTGCCCCGGAATAGCTTGCGGGAGCCGGTGGTTGAACCCCCTGTCGGCGTCCGGACAGCCCCGGGCCGCACCCCTTTTGTCGCTACGAGCGACCACCCGCCGAGAGGCGCTTGTGGGACGTCGACACCCACCGCCGGCGTCCGGACAGCCCCGGGCCGCACCCCTTTTGTCGCTACGAGCGACCACCCGCCGAGAGGCGCTTGTGGGACGTCGACGGTTGTGACACCGATATGGTGTCCGAGCTCGCGGCGCCGCCGGATTCCTCGCGAATCCGGCGGCGTTGTCATTTCCGACCACATCGGTCGAGTCGCACCTGAGCGGGAGGCTTCTCGCGTTTCGCCGCAGCCATGTGCCACCGACGGAGTTCTTCACCGAGTCGTACTCGCTCTGCGGCGGCGGGGGCGATGCGGGAGGATGCCCTTCATGGCGTCGCAGGACGGGACCTTGCACCGCAGGCTCGGACTAACCGATTCGGTGGTCATCGGGTTGGGGGCGATGGTGGGGGCGGGGATATTCGCGGCGCTGGCGCCCGCGGCTGCTTCGGCAGGGAGTTGGTTGCCGGTGGCGCTCGCGGTGGCGGCGGTGCTGGCGTACTGCAATGCGACGTCGTCGGCACGGCTCGCGGCGCGGTATCCCGTGTCCGGTGGAACGTATGTCTACGGGCGGGAGCGGCTCGGGCCGTTCTGGGGATATCTCGCGGGGTGGGGATTCGTCGCGGGCAAGTCCGCCTCGTGTGCGGCGATGGCGCTGACCGTCGGTAGCTACGCCTGGCCCCAGCAGGCGCATGCCGTGGCGGTGGGGGCGGTGGTGGCGATCACCGCCGTCAACTACACCGGGGTGCAGAAGTCGGCGTTCGTGACCCGGGTGCTCGTCGCGGTGGTGCTCGCGGTGCTGGCCATCGTCATCGTGATCGGGCTGGCGGGAACGCACTCGGCGGCAACCGCCTTGCCCGACCGGATCGGCCCGCGCGAGGTGCTCACGGCGGCGGGGTTGCTGTTCTTCGCGTTCGCGGGGTACGCCCGCATCGCCACGCTCGGCGAGGAGGTACGCGAACCGCGACGCACCATTCCCCGAGCCGTCATGATCGCGCTCGGACTCACCCTCGTGGTCTACGCGCTGGTGGCGGTCGCGGCGCTGAGCGTGCTCGGCTCCGCCGGACTGGCCCAGGCCACCGATCCACTGGCGCGAGTGGTCGATGCGGCAGGCGTCCCCGCGGCCGCTCCGGTGGTGCGGATCGGCGCGGTACTCGCGGCGACCGGATCACTGCTCGCGTTGATCCTCGGCGTGTCACGCACGGTGCTCGCCATGGCGCGGGACCGTTATCTGCCGGGCGCGCTGGCCGCCGTGCATCCGCGGTTCGGGGTGCCGCACCGCGCGGAACTGGTGGTCGGCGCGATGGTCGCCGTGGTCGCCGCGCTGTTCGATCTGCGCGCGGCCATCGGATTCTCCTCGTTCACCGTGCTCTTCTACTACTTGATCGCCAACATCTCCGCCGCCACCCTGACCACCGAGGAGAACCGCCCGCCCTGGTGGGTCCCCGTGGTCGGCGCGGTGGGCTGCGTCGTCGTCGGGTTCTCCCTGCCCCTCGGCTCCGTGCTCGCCGGGCTCGGTGCGCTGGCACTCGGCACCGCGTTGTATGGCCTGGCCAGGCGCTCCCGCCGATGACGCCCGGCCGTCGCGGCACAGACCCCGGCTGAGACCGCACGTGCTCCGCAGGCCGATAGCGCCCGCGCGTCCCCGATCGCTCGGCACGCTCGCCCCTTTGCGCAGCGGATATGCGATAAGGGTGTCCGCCGATCGAGTTTCAACGACGAGGCTCCGTAGTCCGGCCCGACCCGCGCGGATATCGGACGTCCAGTTCCCGCCTGTTGCCCGTGTGATCAGGCGAAAGGGCGCTAGCCTCTTTCGTATGGGGCGTTTCGGTGGATTCCTGGCGGGAATCGCGGCAGTTTCGCTGGTGGCGTGCAATGTGTTCGCCGCAAGCGCCGTGGCCGCGCCCGGCGAGCAGGTGCGGTGCGCGGTCAGCTCGGGACGCGATCTGGAGCGGGCGGCGCCGGAACAGGTCGGTCTGGATTCCGTGAAACTCCAGGACGCACTGACCTTCGCGTCCGGTCGAAACCGGTTCAACGTGCAGGTGTTCCGGCACAACTGCCTCATCGGCGAGGGACCGACGAACGACCAGACCGGCAACGTGGCCTGGAACATCTGGAGTTCGACGAAGAGCGTCGTCTCCTTGCTCGCCGGAATCGCCTGGGACCAAGGAAAACTCGATCTCCGAGCACCGATCGACCGCTATCTGCCCGCGGGGCTCGGCGATGCGGCGCACCGGTCGATCACCGTCGAGAACCTGCTCACCGAGACCTCGGGCATGCGGGTCGGCGTGCTGACCGAGGGCGTCACCGGTGTGATCCCGGTCGATCCGGACAGCGCGGTGCAAGCGCTCGGCGTGCCGCTGGACAATCCGCCGGGCACCGTCTTCACCTACAGTCAGCGCAATGTCGACCTGCTGGCCTACGTGCTGGAGCTGGCCGTCGGCGAGCCTCTGCAACGGTTCGCGCAGCGCGAGTTGTTCGATCCGCTCGGCATTCTCCGCAGCGATTACTACTGGGCGCGCGACCGCTCCGGGCACACCTACGGCTACGCGCACCTGATGATCCCACCGAACGACTTCGCGAAACTCGGCCTGCTGGTCGGCAACGACGGGCGCTGGGGCGCGCAGCGGATCGTCTCCACCGACTACTTGACCATGGCACGCACGCCGTCGCCCACGAACGCGTGCTACGGCTACCTGTTCTGGCTCGGCAGCGGTTGCGCCGAGATCGCCGACTTCCTGCCCGGTGACGTGTACGCGATGGCCGGGCTCGGCTTGCAGAACGTTTTCGTCATTCCGAGCCTCGATCTCACGGTGGTGTGGACCGGCGTCTTCGGAAACGTCAGCAGCCAGGGCGTGTCGGGCGTCGTACAAAACACCCAGGAACTGCCCTACGAGTTCTTCCGTAAGGTGTTCGACGCGTTCGACGACCGGCCGGTGCCCGACCCCGGGCCGTACGTCGAGCCGCCGCTGCGGCTGGACCCCCGCCGCTTCGTCGACACGGACATCCTGATCGCAGTGTTCGGGCTCGGTCCCGCCGCCTATCCGGGCTGCAATGTCTTCGCTTGCATGAATCACTCGCTGGACCCGCCGTTCGCGGACACCCCTCCGGGGTGCGCCATCCTGGTCTGTCTCGGACCCGACCCGCGCACCCCGGGCATCCGCTGAGCGGCGCGGTGGACTACCGGGCCGCGGACAAATCCGTGACCCAGCCGTGCACGTTGTCGGTACGCAGTGCCGCGTAGTGGCGTTTGCGCAGCCCCTGGGAGATCGGACCGGGCACGCCGTTCGCCACGACGCGGCCGTCCACCTCGACGACCGGCGCAGCGCCTGCCGACGTTCCGGTCACGAAAACCTCATCGGCGATGTACAACTCGGTGAGATCGACGGTGCGTTCGACCACCGGAATGCCGTCCTCGGCCGCCAAGGTGAGTACGGTCCTGCGGTTGATGCCGTCGAGGATGTCGCAGGAGACATCGGGGGTGATCAGTGTGCCGTTGCGGACCAGGAAGATATTGGCCGCGCTGAGTTCGCAGACGTGCCCGTTGCCATCGAGGAAGACACAGTCGTCGTAACCGCTGTCGATCGCGTCCTGCTTGGCAAGCACGGAATTCACATACGCCCCGTTGACTTTCGCGCGGGAGGGAATCGCGTTGTCCGGAATGCGCCGCCACGGACTCGACTTCAGGCGCATGCCGTCCTGCGGGACGATGGGCACCGCGTCGTAGACGAACATGCTGACCTGAATCGCGCAGCCCCGCACCCGGGTGCCCGGAATGGACTCGACCACATGCACCGTCGCCCGGACGAAAACGTCCTCGCGCGGAGCGTTCACCGCGATCAGTTCCACGACGGTCGCACGGAACCGCTCGAAATCCCACTCCGCCGCGAACCGATCGATTCCGATGATCTTGCAGGACTCCTCGAGCCGGCGGAAATGGTCGTCCAGGCGGAATGCCGTACGCGCTGCTCCATCCACATGCACCGGGAAAACGGTGTAGACGCTGAGTCCGTACAACACCGCCGACGATGCGACGCCCACCGTGGCGGCATCGGCCGCGACGATCCGGTCGCCGAGATACACATGAGGATGAGGGTTCGCCATC
Source organism: Nocardia sp. NPDC041819 (assembly GCF_055590505.1). Lineage (NCBI taxonomy): Bacteria > Bacillati > Actinomycetota > Actinomycetes > Mycobacteriales > Nocardiaceae > Nocardia > Nocardia sp. NPDC041819. The sequence continues at coordinate 38,141 of NZ_JBVJAP010000020.1, forward strand.
GGCGCAGGCTAACAGCCGCGCCGTGCGCCGAGCGAGGCCTTTTCGGCGGGCAGACCGAGGTCAGTCGCACTCATCCGACAACTGCAGGGTCCCGCAAGAGCGACGTTCGGAGCCAACGCCTCATTCACCGGTTCGCGGAGCGGGCGAAGCGGGTGGTGTCCATGTAGTCGCGGAAGAGCACGACCTCGCCGTCGCGGACATGGACGACGTTGACGGACGTGCGAACTCGAGCGCGGCCGGATCCAGGGACGGTCATGTCGACCTCGTTCTCCACGAGCAGCACCTCGGGGTCGGTGGTCTCGTAGACCTGGGGATGGATGGCGTGCACTTCGATTCCGGAAAGTCCCGACCACCGCTGCGCCAAGTGCTCGCGAATCGCCTCGCGGCCTTCCAAGCGGGCCGGGAGCCCGGGAACGGTGAACGGAATCTCGAAGATGGCGTCGGGCGCGAACCGCGCGACGAACGCCGCCGCGTCGCGGGAGCGTAGCTCACCGAACAGCCGCTCGACCAGCTCACGCGGGCTTTCGACGGACGAGTCGAGAGTCATCACACACCTCCGAATAAGCGGAACGAACGACCCGCTTATCATCCGGAACGATCGCCCCGCTTGTCAACAGTAAACTCGTCCCTCATGACCGAGCCCGAGCGCCGACCGCTGCGCGCCGACGCCCGCCGCAACCGCGAGCGGGTGCTGGCAGCCGCGCAAGAAGCGTTCGCGGCGGAGGGGCTCGCGGTGCCGCTGGACGAGATCGCGCGGCGGGCCGGTGTCGGCGCGGGCACCGTCTACCGGCACTTTCCGACCAAGGAGGCGCTGTTCGAGGCGGCGATCGTGGATCGAGTCGACCGGATCATCGCCTCGGCCCGGGAACTGGCCGACGCCGCCGACCCGGTGCCCGCGTTCTTCGACTTCCTGGCCCGGCTCGTGGCGGAGGGCAGCGTCAAACGCGATCTCGCCGATGCGGTGGGCGGCGCGGATGCCCCGGCGTATCTGCGGCCGGTGCACGAACTGAACACGGTGATCGGCACGCTGCTCACCCGCGCGCAGGAGGCGGGCGGCGTACGTACCGACATCGATGTCGATGACCTGATGCGCCTGGTCAAGGGCGCGTTCCTCGCCACCCACGGCAGCACGGCCACGCCCGCGCAGCGCGACCGCGCCTTCGCCGTCGTCTTCGACGGACTGCGCGCCCGCTGATCGGTTCCGGAAACGACGAACGGGCCGCGGAAAGTCCGCGGCCCGTTCGATCGATCCGTCTCAGCGGTCGCCGATCAGCACCTCGGCGATCTGAATGGTGTTGAGGGCAGCGCCTTTACGCAGATTGTCACCGGAGATGAACAACGCGAGCCCGCGGCCGTCCGGAACGCCCGGGTCCTGGCGGATGCGACCGACGAGCGACTCGTCGATGCCCGCCGCGGCCAGCGGGGTCGGCACGTCGACCAGCTTCACGCCGGGCGCCTTGGCCAGGATCTCCTTCGCGTGCTCGACCGAGAGCGGCTCGGCGAATTCGGCGTTCACCGAGAGCGAGTGGCCGGTGAAGACCGGCACGCGAACGCAGGTGCCGCTCACGGCCAGATCCGGGATGCCGAGGATCTTGCGGCTCTCGTTGCGCAGCTTCTGATCCTCGTCCGTCTCGCCGGAGCCGTCGTCGACCAGCGAACCCGCCAGCGGGAGCACGTTGAACGCGATCGGGGCGACGTACTTGTTCGGGGCGGGGAAGTCCACGGCGCGGCCGTCGTGGGTCAGCTTCTCGGCGTCGCCGATCACCGCGCGGGCCTGGCTCGCCAGCTCTTCGACACCGGCCAGGCCGCTGCCGGAGACGGCCTGGTAGCTGGACACGATCAGACGGCGCAGACCGGCGATGTCGTGCAGCGGCTTGAGCACCGGCATGGCCGCCATCGTGGTGCAGTTCGGATTGGCGATGATGCCCTTGACCAGGTTGCGCGTCTGCTCCGGGTTGACCTCGCTGACCACCAGCGGGACCTCGGGGTCCTTGCGCCACGCCGAGGAATTGTCGATCACCGTGACGCCCGCCGCGGCGAAACGCGGCGCCTGCACGCGGGACATGGTGGCGCCCGCCGAGAACAGCGCGATGTCCAAACCGGACGGATCCGCGGTCTCGGTGTCCTCGACCACGATCTCGCGACCGCGCCAGGGCAGCGTCTTGCCCGCCGAACGGGCGGAGGCGAAGAACCGCAGCTCGTCGGCCGGGAAGTCGCGCTCGTCCAGCAGTTTCCGCATGACGGCGCCGACCTGCCCGGTCGCGCCGACGACTCCTACTCGAACTCCCATGACCTATCGCCCCGTTCCCGCGTGGACCACCGCGACCTCGTCGCCGCCCAGATCGAAGGCCCTGTGCAGCACCTGCACGGCCTCGTCCAGTTCGGTGTCCTTGACCAGCACGGAGATCCGGATCTCCGAGGTGGAGATCAGGTCGATGTTCACCCCCGCCTCGGCCAGCGCCTCGCAGAAGGTGGCGGTGACGCCCGGGTGGCTCTTCATGCCCGCGCCTACCAGCGACACCTTGCCGATGTGATCGTCGTAGAGCACCTGGGAGAAGCCGATCTCGGCCTGGCGCTTGGTCAGCATCTCGACCGCGCGGGCGCCCTCGGACTTCGGCAGCGTGAACGTGATGTCGGTCTTGCCGGTCTCGATCTTCGAGATGTTCTGCAGGACCATGTCGATGTTGATCTCCGAGTCGGCGACGGCGCGGAACACCTTGGCGGCGTAGCCCGGTTCGTCCGGCAGCCCGACCACGGTCACCTTGGCCTCGCTGCGGTCGTGCGCGACGCCGGTGAGGATTGCTTGCTCCAAGGGGATGTCCTCCATCGATCCGTAAACGTAGGTGCCCTGCTTGTCGGTGTAGGACGAGCGCACATGCACGGGCACGTTGTAGCGGCGGGCGTATTCGACGCAGCGCAGCATCAGCACCTTTGCCCCGCAGGCCGCCAGTTCCAGCATCTCCTCGTAGGAGACCTGCTCGAGCCGCTGCGCGTCGGGCACGATCCGCGGATCGGCGGTGAAGACGCCGTCCACGTCGGTGTAGATCTCGCACACATCGGCCTGCAGCGCGGCCGCCAGCGCGACGGCCGTGGTGTCCGAGCCGCCGCGACCCAGCGTGGTGACGTCCCTGCTGTCCTGGCTCACGCCCTGGAAGCCCGCGACCAGGACGACGAGGCCCTCGTCCAGTGCGGCGCGGACGCGACCGGGGGTCACATCGATGATCTTCGCGTTGCCGTGGGCGCCGGTGGTGATCACACCCGCCTGCGAACCGGTGAACGAGCGGGCCTCGGCACCGAGGGAGTGGATGGCCATGGCGACCAGCGCGTTGGAGATGCGCTCACCGGAAGTGAGCAGCATGTCCATCTCGCGGGCGGGCGGCGACGGCGCCACCTGCTGCGCGAGATCGAGCAGCTCGTCGGTGGTGTCACCCATGGCGGAGCAGACGACCACCACATCGTGGCCCTGCTTCTTGGTCTCCACGATCCGTTCAGCGACGCGCCGGATACGCTCGGCGGTCGCCACCGAGGATCCTCCGTACTTCTGAACCACGAGAGCCACGACAGGGTCCTCCAAGATCGACAACAAACTGGTAACAGTCATTCAGGGTACCGGCCGAGGCCAGCGGTTTTGCCGCTACCTACCCGGCTTGTGGAAAAGCCCACAGCCGCATCCCATCCCGATAGCACCGCGAAGGCCGCGACGGATGAGGGACGATGTGCACATGAAGAGCACACTGCTCGAGGTGCGAACAGGCCACAGTGAAGTGGTACAGGACATCACGCCGCAGTGCGCGACTTTCGCGCGTTCAGCCGGCGGTGACGGGCTGCTGCACGTCTTCGTGCCGCACGCCACCGCGGGGATCGCGGTCATGGAACTCGGCGCGCGCAGCGACGACGATCTGCTGGCCGCGCTGCGCGATCTGCTGCCCGCCGACGACCGGTGGCGGCACGCGCACGGCTCGCGCGGACACGGACGCTCCCACGTCGTGCCCGCCCTGATCGCGCCGTACGCGACCGTTCCGGTGATCGGCGGGAAGCTCGCCCTCGGCACCTGGCAATCGATCGCGCTGGTCGATCTCAATGTCGACAACCCGGACCGGCAGGTGCGACTGTCGTTCCTCACCGACGCGAGCTGACCCGGGTCTCTCCGGGCGGAGCGCAGGCGGCAACGGGCAGATCGCTCCCGACTCGACCACCGAGCCGGCCGCGTCCCCGAGGCCGGGCGCAGGCTCAGGCCCGGGTGAACCAGCTGACCTGGACACCGTCGCCGATGGCCTTGCGCTCGGTCGGCCGGAACAGCGTCGGACGAAACTCGCCCGCGAAGCCGGGTACCCCGGTGCCCGCGACGACCGGATAGCTCTTGATCACCAGCTCATCGATCTCCTCCAGCAGCGCGGCGGCGAGCAGGCCGCCACCCGCCAGCCAGATGTCCTTACCGTCCTGCCGCTTCAGTTCGCGGACCAGCCCCACCGGGTCGTGCTCGACCAGTTCTACCGCCGGGTCCTCGATTCGGCCGAGCGTGCTGGACACCACGTACTGCTTCATGTGGGCGTACGGGCTGGTCACGTCGATGGCCAGCGCGGGATCGTAGGTACCGCGCCCCATGACGAGAGTGTCGAACTTCTGATTGGGCGCGTCCACGGGGAGTCCGATATGCGGCCGCGCGTGGGTGGGCAGCGTCTCGGGATACTCCGCGCGCAGCCACTCCCACATCTCATCGCCCACCGGGAAGAAGTCGATCTCACCGTTCGGCCCCGCGATGTAGCCGTCGAGGGAGAGGCCGACGAAATAGACGAGTTTTCGCATGAAGCACCTTTCGGAGGGAAGATCGGGAACTCAGGCCCGCGTGAACCAGGTGACCTGCGCACCGTTGTCGAACTCTTTGCGTTGTACCGGGGCGAACAAAGTGGGACGGAACGCGCGGGAGAACGCGGATATTCCGCCGCCCGCGACCACCGGGTAACTCTTGATGATCATCTCGTCCAGCTCGCCCAGCAGTTGGGCGGCGAGTTCGCCACCGCCGACCAGCCAGATGTCCCCGCCTTCGGCTTGCTTCAGCTCCCGCACCAGGCCGAGCGGGTCGCGTTCGACCAGTTCGACGGCCGGATCGTCGATGCGCCCGAGCGTGCTGGACACCACGTACTGCTTCAGGTGCGCATACGGGCTGGTCACGCCTTCGGACAGGGCCGGTTCGTAGCTGCGGCGGCCCATCACGGCGGTGTCGCACCGCTTGTTCGGTTCGTCCACCGCCATCCCCACGAGCGGACGCAAGTGACTCGGCACGAATTCCGGATACCGGCCGTTGAGCCACGCGGTCATTTCGGCGTCGGACGGATAGAAGTCGAACTCCCCCGCCGGGCCCGCGATGTAGCCGTCCAGCGACACAGCCACGTAGTAGACCAGCTTTCGCATACCAGCACCTCACTTGTAGTACTCTGCATGTAGTGATTGGAAGATAGTACTACGAATGGAGTGGTGTCAAGTGCGGACCAATCCGGAGCGACGACAGACGCTGGTCGATGCCGCGATCGAGGTCTTGGCGCGCGATGGGGCGCGCGGACTGACCTTCCGCGCGGTGGACAAGGAGGCCGGGGTACCCGCGGGCACGGCGTCGAACTACTTCGCCAACCGCGACGACCTGCTCACCCAGGCGGGCCGACGGTTCTACGAGCGGCTACAGCCGAGCGAAGCCACGATGACCCAACTGACCGACGGGCCGAAGACCCGCGCCAATATCGTCGAGCTGATGACGGAGACGGTCGAACGCATCGAGGCGTTCCGCACCGGCTACCTCGCGCTGCTCGAATTGCGCCTGGAGGCGACCCGGCGGCCGGAATTACGCGCGGTGCTGACCGAGCGGGTGCGCGAGGACATCGACTACAACGTGCGCAACCATTTGGCGGCGGGGCTGCCCGGTGACGAGAAGTCGGTGCTGTTGCTCTACCTCGCACTGAACTGGCTGATCGTCGACCGGATGACGCTGCCCGACGTGTTCACCGAGGAGCAGAGCCGGGCATTGATCGAAGCCGCGGTCGAGCGCGTGATCAGTGCGGACGACTGAATCGGATCCGCTGCCTTCGCCCGAGTGGTTGTGACGCGCACCACTGGCGTTCGATAATGGGGCGATGATCGCACATGTAGGAGATCGACTCTGCGTGCACGGACACGTGGTGGGAGAAGTGGATCACCTGGCCGAGATCATCGAGGTCCGCGGGCCGGAGGGGACGCCGCCCTACGTGGTGCGCTTCTCCGACGGTCACGAGTCGCTGGTGTATCCAGGGCCCGACGCGATCGTCGAGCCCGCCACATCGGAATGAACGCCGCGCCGGATCGCGCGCCGGGCGGCCTCGCCCGCGCTCGGTCCGGTGCTCGCCGACGGGAGACGCCGCTCGCCGCGCCGGTCAGGCGCGGCGTTTGGCGTAGCGGGTCAGCGCGAAGGCCAGCACCCCCGCGATCAGCACCTTGCCCGCCGTCTCGATGATCGCGTTGACATCCACGGCCGGATGCCAGGTCAATCGCCCGTCGCGGAGCACATAGGCGCCGACGGGCTTGGCGCCTACTCCGAACGCCGCCCCTTCCCCGGCACCCTCCCCGTCCGGACTGTTCCCGCCGCCTCCGCCGCCGCCACCACCGCCGCCGACCGAGGCGGCGGGAATGACTATCGCCCCACCGGCTTCGTAGGGGTCCCCGTAGACCCGGCGCACCGTGATCGCGTCCCGCGCCTGCGCCAGCAGTTCGGCGTATTTCATGACATCCTCCCGCCCGACCGACGGCGCCGCGGACCGGCGCCCATTCGGATCCGATCGTAGGCGCGCGAACCTGCGGCCGACCCCATCCTTCCGTCCGGAAGTTGTTCCATCGGTAGCCGATCGCCGATCTCGACCTGATAACGGCACGTTATCCGGTTAGCCGAGATGTGGTCTCGCACAGTCAGGTTGACGAACCGGACAAATCGCGGAGACAATCGGCCGACTTGTCCAACCGGGGGTCGGAGGTATGCCATGCGCACCAAAACGGATATCCGATTCTTCGTCGATACCGATCCCGAACAGGTCATGGATGCCCTGACAGCCGTCGAATCGCTTCCGGAATGGTCGTCCTCCTACAGCGACGTGCGGGTCGCCACCCGCGACGCCCGGCGCAGGCCGCGGCGCGTCTTCCTCAAGGCGGAACTGCTCGGCAGCTCGGATCTGCAAGTGCTCGAATATGATTGGACCGACGACCGGTCCTCCTGGGTTGTCGCCGACAGCACCCGGGGCGTCCGGGGTGGCGGCTTTTTCGAAGTGTCCGACAGCGTCGACGGCACGCACGTCTGGTACCACGTCGAGCTCTATCTGCCCCTCCCTGTTCCCGGATTTCTGCTGAAACGCACTTTCCGCAAGGCCAATGAAGTGGTCGCGGAGTGTTTCATCGATTTCGCCGAGCGGTTCCCCGAAACGGAGACCTATCAACCCGTGTAGCCGCGCTGCGCTCTGCGCGAAATCGGCGGGCGGGCGCGGCAGCGAACCGGCGCCGAACCGATCGGGGTGCGACGATGAGCGGCATGATCGGTTCCAAACGAGTGCGGTTCCAGCCGATGGCCGAAGACGCCTCGGTGACCCAGCTCGAGCTGTTCTTCGACCTGGTGCTCGTCTTCGCGTTCACCATGGTCACCGGCTTGATCGCGGACGACACCAGCGCGAAGAACGCGCTGCGCGCGGCGCTGGTGCTCGCGGTGATGTGGTGGCTGTGGATCGCCTACTCCTGGCTCGGCAATGTGGTCCGCGCCGACGAGGGCCTCGCACGGGTGGCGATGTTCGCGGCCATGGGCGGCGCGTTCCTCGCCGCGCTCACCATCCCGGAGGCGTTCGACGACAAGACCGGCGGATGGTTCGGGCCGCTGGTCTTCGCCGTCGCCTACCTGGTGGTGCGATTGGTGCACCTCGGGATGTTCTGGCTGGCCAGTGCCGATGATCCGCAATTGCGCGGCCAGTTGCTGCGCTGGGCGCTCGGTTCGATCACCCTCGGCACCACGCTGCTGGTCGTCGCCGCGCTGACCACCGGCCGGGTGCAGATCGCGCTGTGGATCGCCGCGATCGCGGGCGACTACCTGTGGACGTTGTTCGCAGGCACCGATTGGCGGTTGAATTCGGCCAGGCATTTCGTCGAGCGCTACGGGCTGATCGTCATCGTCGCGCTCGGGGAATCGATCGTCTCGATCGGCATCGGGGTGGCCGGCCTGCCGATCTCTTGGCCGATCGCTCTCGGCTCGCTACTCGGCCTGGCCATTTCCGGTCTGCTGTGGTGGGCGTACTTCGACGTCGCCGCTCTGGCGGTGGAGCACGAACTCGTCCACGCCGAGGGCAGGCGGCAGATCAAGATCGCGCAAGGTTCCTACACCTTCTGGCATTTCCCGATGATCGTCGGGATCATCGCGCTGTCACTGGGGCTGAAGAAAGTTCTCTACTACGTCGGGGATTCCTCGCACCACACCCTGAAGGACGCGCTGTACGGCATCCCGCTGTACGCGCTCTACGGCGGCGTCGTTTTGTATCTGATCGCGCTGGTGGGGTTCAAGCACTTCGCCACCGGCACCGTCACGATGCCCCGCGTAGTCGCCGTGGCCGTGCTGCTGGCGCTCATCCCGTTGGCCTGCGCTCTGCCCGCGCTGGCGTCGCTGGCCCTGCTGTGTGTCGTCCTGATCGCGCTGATCACTTGGGAGACCGTGCGTTTGGCACAGCCGCGGGACGCGATCAGGCACGCGGTGCCCGAGTGACGCGATGCCGCACGCAGTCCTCGTCGGGTGTCGGTCCGTACGCGGACGGCGGCACCCGCACACCGTCGCGGACCGCGTCGCGGATCTGATCGATGTTCTCCCGCAGCACGTCCGCGACGAGTTCGTCGGTGCGCGGATCCTCCAGCACCTGGAACACGATGCGGAAGGTGGTGTCGGCGATCAGCCGGATGATCTCGTCGTGGAACGGGATGTAGCGCACCCGGCCCGCCTGCGGGTCCTTCTTGATCAGCTCGAGGATCATCTCGTCCAGTTCGGCGCGGTTCTCCTCGAGAGCGGCCGCGATGTTGCGGGTGTAGTGGCCGGTGCGCAGCACCTGCGCCACCTCGTCCATCACCGCGATCGTCATCGGACGGCGGATGGTGTCGACGATGGTCGCCACGAACCGGTTCACCACCGCGGCCGTCACCCGGTCGCCGAACAGGCGATCGGCCACCCGGGCGAGCCGGACGACGATCACCACGATCCGCAACAGCCGGAAGCCGCGGAAGAACAGGCTGGTCACCGGGATCATGCCGAGGACCTCGTACCAGTACACGAGCGGGAAGGTCCACGGCCAGCCCGCGCGGCGCCAGCGCCACAGGAACTCGAGCGCGAACACCGCGCACAAGGACCAGTCGGCGACCACGACCGCGTGGTAGGTGTGCCCTGAGACCGGGAAGAAGGTGATCCACGCGACCAGCGCCACAGACACGACGGCCAGCGCGAGCATCACGAAATCGGTCCACAGCATCGGCGGCTTGCGCGGATAGTCCTGCGGCTGCGGCGATTCCCGCAGCCCGTATCGATCGGCGGAAGAACTCTCGATGCCCGAGCTGGAAGCGGGAGCGGACACTGCGAATCCCTTCGACGCCGAACGGTGCCGCCGACATTAGTACGCCGAAAGCATGCTCGGCACGGTTGGCGATACTCCTGGAAGCAGCACCCGGACGGACGCTCCGCCCGGATGCCGCGTGCTCAGCGACCGGCGCGAACGATCGCCTCGATATTGCGTTCGGCCAGCGCGGCGATGGTGAGCGACGGATTGACCGTCCCCGTGCTGCCCGGGATCGCCGCGCCGTCCATCACGTAGAGGCCGGGATGACCGTGCACGCGGCCGTAGCCGTCGGTGGCCCGCCCCAGCACCGCTCCGCCGAGCGGATGCGCGGTGAACAGCGCGTTCGCGTCGTAGCCGAGTGCGCTGTACTCGACGAGGGCGTCCGCTCGTTCGGCGATCCGGTGGTCGACCGCCCTGGCCGCCGCCACGGTGTCCTCCCGGTTCTCGGCCGACCAGCTCAGCCCGACCCGGTTCGCGGCCCGGTCGTAGCCGAACCGGGTACGGGTCGGGTCGAGCACCATGCCGAGCGAGGCCAGCGCGCCGGTCTCGAACGGGATCCCGGGGATGTACCAGCTCTCCAGGGTCAGCGGTACGCCGGATTCGTCGAAGATACGGCTCGCGCTCGGCACGCCTTGGCCGTGACCGGCGAGCGCGCTGGCTCCGCGGGCGAGCACCACATCACCGTTGGTGCCCCAGCCGTCGCCGACGTGTTCGTTCAGGTTCGGCAGCGCGCCGGTGGCCTGGGCGCGGACCAGCAGTTCGGAGGTGCCGATCGATCCGGCGCCGAGGAAGAGCCGATCGCAGGTGAGGGTGCGGGTGGACAGCACCTCACCGGTCGGCGACAGCTTCGTCACGGTGACCGCGTAGCGGCCGCCGGATTCCTGCGCGATGGCGTCCACCCGATGGCCGGGGAAGACCCCGCACCGTCCGGTGCCCTGCGCGTAGGCCAAGTAGTTCTGGTTCAGGTCGAACTTGGCGCCGTTGGAGTTGCCCAGGTTGCTCCTGGCCGCCGTGGCCGAAGGCTTCGCGCCACCCGCGAGTTCGGCGCGCAGGATGTCCCAGTTGAAGATCGAGTCGTTCGCCTGCGGCTGGTAGCCGGCTTTGCGCACCTGGTCGTCCCAGGCACGGGAATGCGTGAACGGCGAGGAGTTGTAGATGTCCGCGGGCATCGGGCTCAGCCGCAGCATGTCCCGCACGCGCGGGTAGTAGACGCGCTCCATCTCGCCGTAATCGACGGTGCCACCGAAGACGTGGTCGAAGAAGCGGCGCTGCGGGGCGATCATGGCCCCGCTGAAGATCACCGAGCCGCCGCCGACCGCCGCCGCGCGCCAGACGTCGATGCCCGGATACTCGGTGCAGTCCAGCACGCCGCCGAAACTGGCGAAATGCATCGGCACCTTGGTGACGCCGGTGAACTGGGTGCGGTGCCAGAAGCCGCGGCCGTCGGGCAGGTCGTCGCCGGTGAAGATCTCCCGCCACGGGTCGTTCGGCCAGCGCGAACCGCGTTCCAGCACGGTGGTGACGATCCCGGCCTCGGCCAGGCGCAACGCGGTCACGGCGGCGCCGAAGCCCGAGCCGATGACGATCGCCGGCGAGTGCTCCGCCGGGTCGGGAATCGGAGCGAAGATCTCCGGAACCCAGGCGCGGAACAAGGATTCCCACATCGGGTCGGCGGACGCCGTGCTCGTCCCCGTCATGGTCCCCACAGCACCGAGCAGGGCGGCGGTGCCCGCCGCCTTGAACAAGGCACGTCTACGCACCGGTCACCTTCCATCATCAGGCTTAGCGTGCGCAGATTACCGGTATTCCCGTTTTGTGAACAGATATCCGTTTTTGCTATCGGTCGAACGGCAGCTCATCGGGGCGACAGGTCGCTCCGGGTGCGGGTAGCTGTAGGTCGATGAGATAACGCTCGCGCAGCTTCCGGGTGCATTCGTTCAGCGGGGTGTGCCCGTACCCGTCCTCGACGACGACCAACCGCGCGTTCACCAATTCCTGCTGCGCGCGCCGCGCGCCGCTGAGCGGAGTGGCCGGGTCGAATCGGTTGGCGACCAACACGGCCGGGGTGTCCGATCGCAGGATCCACGGCCCGGTATACCGCTGGGCATACCCCTCGGGCGGGGACGGCCAGAAGGCGCACGCGTGGAGCAACGACAACCAGAACGCGCCGTAGGTCGGGCTGACGCCGGCCAGATCTCTTGCCATGCCGGGCCATTGGCCGGGATCACGCGGAAAGCTGTTGTCCGCGCAGGAAATCGCGGTGAAAGAGTCGAGGAAATCGTCCGGTTGCGCGGTCGCCGACAGGATCTCGCCCACCGCGTCGGGGTTGCCCGCTGATCCGCGTTCCAGCTCGACGAGCAGTTCGGCCAGGGCGGGCCAGCCCCGTTCCGGGTCGTACAGCAACAGCGCGTGCGACGACAGCACCTCGGCATAGGTGACCGTCCGCGCCCGCTCTCCGGCCCCCACCACGAGGGGACCCTCGCGAAGACGTTGCAGCACAGCATCATTGCGGGTGCGGAGGTCTGCGGGGCGGACGGGAGCGCCCGCACCTCCGCTCACGACGGCGTCGCCATGACCGCCCGGCGCGGCGAAGGCGCAGCGCTCCCGTCCCGCGTCCGCGCACAGCCGCAGGAATTCACCGAGCACTTCTTCGGTTCCGGCCGCGCGGTTCTCGATGGCGCTTCGCGTGTCATTGGTGTACGCGTCCGGGTCGATCACCGACGCCAGGTGCAGCGCGCGCACCCGATCGCCGAACAGCGCGCCGTACACCTGGCCCAGGTAGCTCGCGTAGGAACCGCCTTCATAGGTCAGCTGCGGATCGCCGACGGCTCGGCGCAGCAGGTCCAGGTCGCGCGCCGCGTCCACGGTGGTCAGGTGGCCGAGCAGCGCGCCGCCGTGTGCCGCGCAACCGGCGGCCAGCTCACGGCTCGCCGTGTCGGCCGCACGCTCCTGCTCCGGATTCACCGGCGCCAACACCGCGCCGGACCAGAACCGGTGCTGCTGTCCGGTGTCCGCGAAGCACCGCACCTGTCCGCTGCGGCCGATCCCGCGCTGGTCGAAGGTGATCACGTCGAAGCGGCGCGCGAGCTCGCCGCCGAGCAGTTCCCCTTGCTCCGCCCAACGCAGCCCCGACCCACCGGGACCGCCGACGGCGGAGAACAGCGTGCCGATCCGCCGCTGTGGGTCGGTGGCCTGCTGACGCACTACCGCCAGCCCAAGGGTCGGTCCGTCCGGATGGGCGTAGTCCACCGGCACCTGCGCGGTCGCGCATTGGAACCTGTTCAGCTTCGGCTCCGCGCACGGCGCCCACTCGAGCAGCGGCGTCGGCGCCGCGTCGGCCTGCGCGGCCAGTTCCGCGACGGCCGACTCGTGTCGGCTCGGCGGTCCGCCGCAGCCGCTCACCGCGGGCAGTGCGGCGGCGAGCGCGGCGGCGATGACGATCTTCCAGCTAGGCACGGCACTCATCCTGTGCCCCGCGCGGGCGGGCGTCGTCACCCTGAGGATTGACATCCGACCCTGAGATTTTCCGCGGCACTACCGGTTCGTACGCATCGTCGTTGCCATCTGCCCCGCCCTAGGACGCTATCAGGCGGATCACCGCGATGACGCCGACGACGACGATGACCGCGCGCAGCGCGACCGGCGGCATCCGCCTCCCCAGCCGCGCGCCGAGCTGCCCGCCGATGATCGAGCCGAGCGCGATCAGCACCGCCGCACGCCAGTCGACGTCCGCCACGACGATGAAGATCAGCGCGGACACCGCGTTCACGATCAGGGCGAGCGCGTTCTTCACTCCGTTGAGGCGCTGGATGTCGTCGTGTACGAAAACGCCCAGCAAACCGATCAGCAGCACGCCTTGGGCGGCTCCGAAGTACCCGCCGTAGACACCTGTGGCGAAGATCGCGGCGAACAGGACGGGGCCGCCGTGCGAGGGAGCCGGGGCGCCGTCGTTCTCCCTGCGGCGCTTGACCCAGTCTGCCAATCGCGGCTGCACGACCACCAGCACCAGTGCCAGGATGATCAATATGGGCACGATCGCCTTGAACGCGCCGGCCGGTAAGACCAGCAGCAGGACCGCGCCGGTGATGCCGCCGAGCAACGACGCGGTGCCCAGCCGCACCAGCCGGTCGCGCTGGCCTGCGAGTTCCCTGCGATATCCGTGCACACCGCTGATCGAGCCGGGGACCAGACCGATGGTGTTGGAGACGTTCGCGGTCACCGGAGGAAGGCCGAACGCCAGCAGAACGGGAAACGTGAGCAGCGTGCCGGAGCCGACGATGGTGTTGATGCCGCCCGCCGCGATGCCCGCACCGAAGACGGCCAGTTGCTCCAGCCAGGTCATAGCCAATCCTTCGACGTCCCGCCGGACCACGGGCCCGTACAAGCGTTGTCCACTGCCGGACCGAACGGTAGCCGGGTCGTCGGATCACCCGACGACGGACCTCCCTTCCCGCCCGAACTGCGGCACGGTAAACTCGCGGACATCATGCAGCGGGCACTTCTTCTCGACCGCCGCGACGGGGTCTGATCGGACCGGCTCCCGTCGCGGGGTTTTGCCGCGCCGGTCGACCCAGCCCATTGGGAAAAACGACATCCTCGGGAGAAACCCCCATGTCCCCTGCTGACGCATTCGTATCCGCCGCGCGCACCATCACCGCGCCGAGCAAGCCCGCCCCAGCCGACCAGCCCGGGTGGAACAAACAGAAGAACTCCTCGATGCCCACGTTCCGGTACCGGCCGTTCGCCGAGGAGGTCGAGCCGATCACGCTGCCCGACCGCACCTGGCCGGACCGGGTCATCGACCGGGCGCCGGGCTGGTGCGCGGTCGACCTGCGTGACGGCAACCAAGCGTTGATCGACCCGATGAGCCCGGCCCGCAAGCGCCGCATGTTCGACCTGCTGGTGCGGATGGGCTACAAGGAGATCGAGGTCGGGTTCCCTTCGGCGAGCCAGACCGATTTCGACTTCGTCCGCGAGATCATCGAGGACGGCGCGATCCCCGACGACGTGACCATCCAGGTGCTGACCCAGTGCCGCCCGGAGCTGATCGAACGCACGTTCGAAGCATGCGCGGGCGCGCAGAGCGTCATCGTGCACTTCTACAACTCCACCTCGATCCTGCAGCGGAAGGTGGTGTTCCGCGCCGACCGTGCGGCGGTGAAGAAGATCGCCACCGACGCCGCCGCGCTGTGCCTGGAGATCGAGCAGCGCTACCCGGACACCTCTTGGCGCTACGAGTACAGCCCGGAGTCCTACACCGGCACCGAGCTGGAGTACGCGAAGGACGTCTGCGACGCGGTCTCGGCGATCATCGCGCCGACGCCGGACAAGCCGCTGATCATCAACCTGCCCGCCACCGTGGAGATGGCCACGCCGAACGTCTACGCCGACTCGATCGAGTGGATGAGCCGCAACCTGGCCCGCCGCGACTCGATCGTGCTGTCGCTGCACCCGCACAACGACCGCGGCACCGCGGTGGCCGCCGCCGAGCTGGGCTACCAAGCGGGCGCCGACCGGATCGAGGGCTGCCTGTTCGGCAACGGCGAGCGCACCGGCAATGTCTGCCTGGTCACCCTGGGGATGAACATGTTCTCCCGCGGCATCGACCCGCAGATCAACTTCTCCGACATCGATGAGATCCGCCGGACCGTCGAGTACTGCAACCAGCTGCCGGTGCACGAGCGCCACCCGTACGGCGGCGACCTGGTCTACACCGCGTTCTCCGGCAGCCACCAGGACGCCATCAACAAGGGCCTGGACGCGATGAAGGCCACGGCCGACGCCGCCGGGGCGGATGTCGACGACATCGTCTGGGAGGTGCCCTACCTGCCGATCGACCCGAAGGACGTCGGCCGCACCTACGAGGCGGTGATTCGGGTCAACTCGCAGTCCGGCAAGGGCGGCGTCGCCTACATCATGAAGACCGACCACGGGCTGGCGCTGCCCCGGCGGTTGCAGATCGAGTTCTCCCAGGCGATCCAGAAGATCACCGACGGCGAGGGCGGCGAGGTGACGCCCAAGGAGATGTGGGACGTCTTCCACGAGGAGTACCTGCGCCCGATCCGCCCGCTGGAGCGGATGCGCCAGAAGGTCACCGCGTCGGAGACCGACGGCGGGGTCGACTCCATCGTGGCCGTGGTGAAGGTCGACGGCGTCGAGCAGGAGATCACCGGCAAGGGCAACGGGCCGCTGGCGGCGTTCGTCGACGCGATCGCCGCGGTCGGCTTCGACGTCGAGGTGCTGGACTACTCCGAGCACGCGATGTCCGCGGGCGACGACGCGCAGGCCGCCGCCTACGTGGAGTGCGCGATCGGCGACAGGGTGGTGTGGGGCGTCGGCATCGCCACCTCGATCACGACCGCGTCGCTGCGCGCGGTGGTGTCGGCGGTGAACCGGGCGCACTGACAGCGCATTCCGGAAGGACTCGGACGGGCGTCGCGACGGTTTCACCGCGCGGCGCCCGATCCCGCTGGCGCAGACCGCTTGTGGGCCGCGCCGCTCCCCACGTCCGGCACGCCTACCGCGACACGGCGTAGCGAACCCCGTGCTAGCGTGGGATTCGCACTCCAAGCGCCGAGCTCTCTGCTCGAATTCCCGAGCAGATGGGGGAACCGTGACAACTAACGACCACAATCCGACCTCACCGCCCTGGCTGCAGAGTCATTCCGTGGATACGGCCGAAGTCAGCGACGCGGAGTCAGCGGCCATCGATCCGTCGGCCGAACCGATCGGCGGCGAGGAAGCGAAGGAATCCGACGTGGCGGATGGGCCTGCCCAGCCGGACGCACAGCCCGAACAGCCGGAGCCGCAAGGCTCGACGGAGCAGACCACGGTCTACCCGCAAGCAGCCGCACCGGCGCAGGCTTGGGCTCCCCCGCAGGCAGGACCGGCCGAGCCCTACGGTTCGTACGCCCCGCCGAGCCCGGGCCCGTATCCCCCTCCGTCGCCGTTTCCGGGGGAGCCGTTCCCTACCGGCGCATTTCAGCCGCAGCCGAGTCACAGCGGTAGCCACCCGATAGCCCCACCTCCCGACGGACCCCATCCCGGTTACGGGGAGTACCGCCAGGAGATCGGCGGCGACGGCTTGGTCCGGCGGGTTCCGGTGGATTCCGCGCAGCCCGAATCCGGTGCGCCGCAGCAGGATCAACCCAGCGGCCCGATCTACAGCTGGGCGCCGCCGCCCCCGCCGGTAACGCATCAGCCTCCGCCGCCCCCTTACCAACCGCCGCCTCCGCCGCCGCTCGGGCACCCGCAGGTGCCGAGCTGGCAGGGCGGTCCGCCGCATCTGTCCGCACCGCCGTTCCAACCGCAGCATGTGCCGCAGCCCGGCCAGCCGGGGCATTCGGTGAACGACCTCAACCTGCTCAGGCGGGCCCGCAGGGCGCCGCGCAGCGGTTGGCGCCGTGCCGTGCACAAGGCGTCCGGCGGCATGATCAACCCGGGCGAGTCGGCGGCCGACATCGTCTACCAGGACCTCGTCGACCGGGTGAACCAGCCGGTACGCGGGGACTACCGGATCGCGATCCTCTCGCTCAAGGGCGGCGTCGGGAAGACCACCACCACGGTCGGTCTCGGCTCCACCTTCGCCTCGCAGCGCGGCGACCGGGTCATCGCGATCGACGCCAATCCCGACCTGGGCACGCTCGCGCACCGGGTGCCGCGGCAAACCCGCTCCACCGTGCGCAACCTCCTCGAAGACCAGCACATCACCAGGTACTCCGACGTGCGGGCGCACACCTCGCAGGCGCCGAGCCGCTTGGAAGTGCTTGCCAGTGAACAGGATCCGGCGGTCTCCGAGGCGTTCAGCGAAGCGGACTACCGCAAAGCGATCGGCATTCTGCAGTCGTTCTACAACATCATCCTGACCGACTGCGGCACCGGCTTGATGCACTCCGCGATGGCGGGCGTGCTGGATATGGCGAGTTCGCTGGTGCTGGTCACCTCGCCCGCCATCGACGGTGCGCGCAGCGCGTCGGCCACGCTGGACTGGCTCGACCACCACGGTTACGGCAAGCTGGTGGAGCGAACGGTCGTGGTGGTGAACGCTTCCCGGCGCGGCGCGTCCACCGTCGATCTGGACCAGCTGCGCAAGCTGTTCCTCGACCGCACCCGCGCGGTGCAGGTGGTGCCGTTCGACGACCACCTCGCCGAGGGCGCGGAGATCGATCTGGAACTGGTGAGCAAGCCGACGCGGCGAGCGCTGCTGGAGCTGGCGGCGATGGTCGCCGACGACTTCGGCTACGTCAGCTCACAGTCCCAGCATCCCTACCGGCACCAGCCGCCGCCGGGATTCTGATCGGTTCATCGGCCGACTCGACGCCGCCGCCCGGAGCTACGCCCGGGCGGCGGTGCCTTTTCCGTGCGGCGTTCCGGAATCGGCCGTCGCCGACCTGGCGGCCGATTCGAACGCCGCGAGCACGGCCGCGATCGCCGGACGTGCCTCGGCCCGGGGCCGGGTGGCCAGCTCGTACATCCGGGCGGCACGCACACCGGACAGCCGCAGCACCGCCAGCTCGGGGTGGCCCACGGCGTAGCGCGGCATGAGCGCGACACCGTAGCCGACGGCGACCAAGGTCTCGATGACGCGGAAATCGTTGAGGCGCTGCGCTATGCGCGGTTGCACTCCGGTCACGGTGGCGATCGAGCGCAGCACGTCGTCGACGGGGAATCCGCCCCGCACGCTCAGCCAGGTCTCGTCGGCCAACTCCTCCGGCGTCACGGCCGAGCGGCCCGCGAGCCGATGCGTCGGCGCCGCGACGACATCGATCGGCTCGCGCATGAGCACCCGGGTCGCGACGCGCGGATCGGCGATGGGCGCGGCGCGTTCGTCGCGGTGGGTCAGGACCACGTCGTAGTCGGCGAGCAGGCGCGCCACCTCCGACGGCGGCACATCCTCGTCCCGCGCGACCACCTCGACACCGCTGTCCACCATGCCGGGCAGCACATGCGGCAGCAGCAGGGCGCCGCCGGAGGGGAACACCGCGACGCGGACCCGGCCGCGCGGTGAGCCGCGATAGTGCGCCATCTCGGCGACCGCGCGATCCATGGCCGCGAGCACTTCGTCGGCGCGCACCACCAGGGCGCGGCCCGCATCGGTGAGCCGGACCCGTCTGCCGTCGGGTTCGAGCAGGGCCACGCCCGCTTCCCTTGCCAGCACCTTGAGCTGCTGGGAGACGGCGGAAGGCGTCATCGACAGCGCCGCTGCGACGGCGGCAACGGTGCCTCGATCGGCCAGTTCACGCAGCACCCGCAGCCGCTCCAGGGCCATGGGCGGACCGGATGTGACCGGGTTATCCATTAAGTAAAACTACATTATTCATCCATTATTATTCGATTGTCCTGATGATTAGCGAGCCGCACGATGTAGTGCGTGACCAACCGCGACCGCCTGCTCGGCTTGACCGTTGTCCTGCTCTGGGGATTGAACTTCCTCGCCATCCGGGTGGGGCTCGACCACTTCCCCCCGTTCTTCTTCGCGGCACTGCGCTTCGCGGTGCTCGCGGTGCCCGCGCTGCTGTTCGTTCCGCGCCCTCCGGTGCGGATGCGCTGGATCCTGCTGTACGGCACCGGATTCGGCATCCTGCAGTTCGCGTTCCTGTTCACGGCGATGCGGGTGGGCATGCCGACCGGGCTCGCCTCGCTGGTCCTGCAATCCTCGGCGCCGTTCACCGTGCTGCTCGGCGCGCTGCTGCTGGGTGAGCGGATTCGCCCGGCGCAGGTCGCGGGGATCGCCGTGGCAGTGGCGGGCATGGCGGTGATCGGCTGGGACCGGCTGGAACACGCGACCCTGCTCCCGGTGCTGCTCACCTTGGCGGGCGGGCTCGGCTGGGCCTTCGGCAACATCGGCGCGCGCCTGGCGGGTACCGAGAGCCCGGGCGTCAACCCGCTGCATCTGATGCTGTGGACCACCGCCGTTCCGCCGGTGCCGCTGTTCGCGTTGTCCATGGTCGCCGAAGGGCCGACCACGGGCGCTCGCGCCATCGCCGAGTCGTTCACAGCCGAGGGTTTGCCCGCGCTGCTGGCTCTCGCCTATATCGCCGTTCTCGCGACCGTCGTGGGCACGGGATTGTGGACCTACCTGCTCGGGCGCTATCCCGCCGGGCTGGTCGCGCCGTTCTCACTGCTCGTTCCGATCGTCGGGATCGCCGCCGCCTGGATTGCACTCGGCGAGACACCGACCCCGTTGTCGCTGGTCGGAGGCGTGGTGGTGCTGGCAGGCGCGTTCGCCGCGACGTCGAGCAGGCCGCGTGCCGTGACGACCGACATCCGCACCGGGGCACCGAGCGCCCCCGCACTGGCGGACTCCGGCCGCCCGGCCTGACGGGCGGTCACGCCCTGATCCGGCGTCGCACCGATCGCTTCGCGGGGTCGGTGCGAGATCCTCGAATTGCCGCCTTACAGTAGTGCCCGGCGTGGAAGTTGGTCCCGGTTCTAGCAACAGAGCGGCGCATGGCAGAAAATCGATGGACCGTATCGCGAAGAACACTGCTTCGTAACACGGTCGTGGCGGGAGCGGCAGCGGGTGCGCTGGCGGCGGGTGCGGTGCGACCGACGCCGGGCGCGGCGAATCCCGGCGGAAGACGGGTCGCGGTGCTGGGCGGCGGTGTCGCCGGTCTCACCGCCGCGCACGAGCTGGCCGAACGCGGATTCCAGGTCACCGTCTACGAAAAGCGTGCGTGGGGCGGCAAAGCCCGCAGCGTCGGCGTACCGGGCACCGGAGTCGAAGGACGACCGGACCTGCCCGGTGAACACGGCTTCCGCTTCTTCCCGGGCTTCTATCAGCACGTGCCCGACACCATGCGCCGAATCCCGTTCCCGGGCAATGCGAACGGCGTATGGGACAACCTCGTCGCTGTACCGGAAGCGCGATTCGCCCGCCACGGCGGCGACGACTTCCGCGTCCCGCTCGGTCCGCGTTCTCGGGCCGAATTCTCTCCGGACAGTTTCCGCGAAACGCTCGGCGCTGCGCTGTCGACCGCGCTGAAGATGCCCCCCGACGAGGGCATCTACTTCGCCGAACGTCTGCTGGTCTTCAACACCAGCTGCGATGCACGCCGCGTCGGCCAGTGGGAGCGCACCTCCTGGCACGATTTTGTCGGCGGCCACGCCCGTTCGCACGAGTTCCGCGCGCTGCTCTCGCGCACGCTGACCAGCATCATGGTCGCCGCGAAGGAGAACGTGGCGAGCGTGCGCACCATCGGCACGATGGGCGAGCAGTTCCTCGGCAATCCGATGGGGATCGGCAACGACGGCGGCTTGGACCGCGTGCTCAACGGCCCGACCACCGCGGTCTGGATCGAGCCGTGGATGCGGCGGATCCGTGAACTCGGGGCCGAGTTCGCGCTCGGCACCGAGGTGCGCGAGCTGGAGGTGCGCGACCGCAGGATCGTCGCGGCCCGCGTCGTCGACGAAACCGGCGCGCAGCGCACGATCGAGGCGGACTATTTCGTCGTCGCGCTGCCCGCCGAACGAGCGCGCACCCTATGGTCGCCGCAGGTGCTCGCCGTCCAGCCGGAATTGGCGGGGATGGATAACCTCGTCACCGACTGGATGAACGGCATCCAGTTCTATCTGCGCAGGTCGGCCGACATCTCGCGCGGCCACACCGCCTATATCGACGCGCCGTGGTCGCTCACCTCGATCAGTCAGAACCAGCTGTGGCGCCGCAAGCTGACCGAGTTCGGCGACGGCGCTGTGCGGGACTGCCTGTCGGTGGACATCTCCGACTGGAACACCCCCGGCATCCTGTTCGGCAAACCAGCCAAAGAGTGCACGCACGAGGAGATCGCGCGCGAGGCGTGGGCACAGATCCGGGCGCACCTGGACGACCGCGGCGAGGTGCTTGGCGACGCCGACCTGCACTCCTGGTTCCTCGACCCGGGCATCACCTGGCAGGAGGGGCAGCGGCGCAATGCCAACGCCGATCCGCTGCTGATCAACACCGCCGGGTCGTGGGAGTACCGTCCGCAGGCGCACGGCGCCCTGGAAAACCTCTTCCTGGCAGGCGACTACGTGCGCACGAATGTCGACCTCGCGACCATGGAGGGCGCCAACGAGTCCGCGCGCGCCGCGGTGAACGCGCTGCTGGACGTGGCCGGTTCGAACGCGGAGCGCTGCCGGACGTACACCCTCTTCCGCGCGCCCGAACTGGAACCGCTGCGCCGGATCGACGCCGACCGCTACGCGGCGGGACAGCCGAACCTGTTCGACGTGCCGGTCTGAACGGAACACCCGGATGACCGTTCTCGAGTTATTGCGCTGATGTCAGCAAAGCGATAGTCTCTGCCTATGCACGGGGAAGAGGGGGACCTCAAAACGCGGGGAAAAATCTGGCGTTGGAACAGCAAGCGCGCGACAGGAATCGTTGAGTCCATCACCGGAGATCACATCTGGTTCGGATTGGACTCATTACGCGGGAGGAATTTCGAGGATATCTCGATAGGCGACAGCGTCGAGGTCGAGTACGAATTCGCCCAGCAAGACTCCCACACTCTGCGCGCAGTAAGAATGGACTGGTTGTAGATCGCGCTTTTCACTGGGGGGATAATGAAATATACTTTTGCGGCAGGCTCTCGCCACTGCCGCGCTCTTATGCATGCCGAGCTTTGCTGCCGCTGAACCGAATCCAGCCGACCTGGAATTCACGGCAAGTTCTGCGTATCGAGAGTACCAGAACAATATCGCGAAGTTCACCGGCCAGGTGAACTACAGTTCGAACATGTTCGCATGGTCATTGAAGCTATTGCCCGCGACTCAAAACGTTGTGTACGGCGGCATGAACTGCCATACCACAATAGGCGGAATTGCCGGCTACTCCGACGATCATCAAAACATCCCGCGCGACTACCTCCTCCATTCGAGCATAAAAATCGATCGAGGACGGTGGTACAAGCTACGTAGTCGATGTGATTTCAAGGTGTTGACCGATGCCGGAATGCAGCCGGGCAATGTGGAAACGTCTGTCGACTTCATCGCTAGATAGCCGCACTCCTGGCCTCGTCGGAGTTCTCCGACGGAGCGGCCGACCGGCATAAAAGTGCGGCACACAGCGCTCGCGCCCACGCTGACGCAGCCTCGTGTATGCCGAGGGGGGTTGATGGTCAGCAGTTCGCACATCCGCTGAATGGGCGGGTGTGCTGCGGGTCGGTGTCGTTGTGCTGACCGCTACACAGCCGGGTAGTCCCAACATCCTGGACATCCCGGTGCGAACGGATGTGATCGATCTCCCCTCGCAAGAACCGATTTCGAGCGCCATCCTCCGGGCTGCGGTGCTTGAATCGAACTATGCGTGAGAGCATCGCCTCCGACGAGATCACCGACCCGGCGGATCTACGGGCGTTGCTCGGCGAAGTCGCGCCGCGCACCGCCACCAAGGAGCGGGCCGCGCTGCACGCCAGGGACCGGGAGTGGATCGCCGCCTCCCCGTTCCTGGTGATGAGCACCAGCGATGCGAACGGCAACTGCGACGCCTCCCCGAAAGGCGATCCGGCCGGGTTCGTGCGGGTGCTCGACGACACCACCCTCGCCGTGCCGGAGCGCCCCGGTAACCGGCGCGCCGACGGCTATCTCAACATCCTGGCCAACCCGCATGTCGGCCTGCTGTTCGTGATCCCCGGCCGCCGCGAGACGCTGCGGATCAACGGCCACGCCCGGCTGGTGCGCGACGCGCCGTACTTCGACGACATGGTGGTGCACGGGCACCGTCCGATCCTCGCCGTGGAGGTGGATATCGACCAGATCTTCTTCCATTGCGCCAAGGCGTTCATGCGCAGCCACCTGTGGGAGCCCGAGCAGTGGCCGGAGGACACCTTGCCGAGCGCTGCGTGCCTGGTCAAAGAGGTGCAGACGAACGTAACCGAGACGGTGGAGGAACTGGAGCGCTACTACTCGCCGGAGAACTACGCGGCCAAGCTCTACCGGAACTGAACCGCGTGGCCCACGCCACCCCACCGCGGCGCGCCCGGAGCGCGGGGCGAACATAGACTCGCGACGTGGCAGACATATCGGTGCGCGGACGGCTCGCGCTGGCGGCGGCGGGAGCGGCGTCCTGGGCCTCGCAGAAGGCGGGTCGCGGCAAGGGCTCGATGATCGGCGGCCTGATCGCGTTGAAGATCGATCCGACCGTCATGGACCAGTTGGGGCGGCAGCGGCGCACCGTGCTGGTGACCGGCACGAACGGCAAGTCCACCACCACGCGGATGACCACCGCCGCGCTCAGCACCCTCGGCGCGGTCGCGACCCAGG
Source organism: Nocardia sp. NPDC041819 (assembly GCF_055590505.1). NCBI lineage: Bacteria > Bacillati > Actinomycetota > Actinomycetes > Mycobacteriales > Nocardiaceae > Nocardia > Nocardia sp. NPDC041819. The sequence continues at coordinate 61,975 of NZ_JBVJAP010000020.1, forward strand.
CCGACGGCGCGAACATGGACGCGGGCATCGTCGCCGCGCTCAACGCGCACCGGCGCGCGCCGCTGGCCGCGATCGAGGTGGACGAACTGCACCTGCCGCACGTCACCGATTCGCTGAACCCCTCGGCGGTGGTGCTGCTCAACCTCAGCCGCGACCAGCTCGACCGGGTCGGCGAGATCAACATGATCGAGCGCAAGCTGCGCGCCGGGCTGGCCCGGCACCCCGCCACCGTCGTGGTCGCCAACTGCGACGACGTCCTGGTCACCTCCATCGCCTACGACCACCCCAACGTGGTGTGGGTGTCCGCGGGCAGCGGCTGGGCGATGGACGCGACCAGCTGCCCGCGCAGCGGTGAGCCGATCGTCTGGGAGGGCACGCACTGGCGCAGTACCGGTGCGGATTTCCGACGTCCCGAACCGGATTGGTGGCTCGACGGGGAAGACTTGGTCGGGCCCGAGGACGCGCGGTTCCCGCTGCGGCTCGCGCTGCCGGGCCGGGCCAATCGCGGCAACGCGGCGCAGGCGGTGGCCGCCGCCGTCGCACTCGGCGCCGACGCGGAGCAGGCCGTCGCGGCCGCGGGCACGGTCCGCGAGATCGCGGGCCGCTACCGCACCGTGCAGGTCGGTGAGCACGACGCGCGTCTGCTGCTGGCGAAGAATCCGGCAGGCTGGCAGGAGGCGCTGTCGATGATCGAGCCGACCTCCGCGGGCCTGGTGATCGCGGTGAACGGCCAGGTGCCCGACGGCGAGGACCTGTCCTGGCTGTGGGACGTGCGGTTCGAGCACTTCGAAGGCGTGCAGGTGGTGGCCGCGGGCGAGCGCGCCACCGACCTGGCGGTGCGGCTGACCTACGCGGGCGTGGAGCACACCTTGGTGCCCGATCCGGTGCGCGCCATCGCGTCGTGCCCCGCCGGCCACGTCGAAGTGCTGGCGAACTACACCGCGTTCCGCGATCTCAACCGTGACCTCGAGGAGCAGGCATCATGAGTACTTTTCGGATCGGCCTGGTGCTGCCGGACGTGATGGGCACCTACGGCGACGGCGGCAACGCCCTCGTGCTGCGCCAGCGACTGCGCATGCGCGGCTACGACGCCGAGATCGTGGAGATCACGCTGTCCGACCCGGTGCCGGATTCCCTGGACATCTACACCTTGGGCGGCGCGGAGGATTCCGCCCAGCGGCTGGCCACCCGGCACCTGCAACGCTATCCCGGCTTGCAGCGCGCCGCCGCGAAAGGCGCTCCGGTACTGGCCATCTGCGCGGCCATCCAGGTGCTCGGCCAGTGGTACGAGACCTCGGTGGGCGAGCGGGTGGACGGCGTGGGCCTGATCGACGTCACCACCTCGCCGCAGGCCGAACGCGCGATCGGCGAGGTGACCACCGCACCGCTGCTCGACGGGCTCACCGCCGCGCTCACCGGCTTCGAAAACCACCGTGGCGGTACGAAACTCGGCGGTGAAGCGCACGGCCTTGCGCGCGTCACCCGTGGCGTCGGCAACGGCGTCGGCGACGGGCTGGAGGGCGTCGTCCAGGGTTCGGTGATCGGCACCTACATGCACGGCCCCGCGCTGGCCCGCAACCCCGAACTCGCCGACCTGCTGCTGACGCGCGCCCTCGGCGTCACCGAGCTGGCTCCCCTCGACCTCCCCGAGGTCGATCAGCTCCGCCGGGAGCGCCTGCGCGCCTGAGTCCGGCGGGTGGTCTGGTCCGAGTCCGGCTCCGTGAGCTCGTGGGAGCGTCGGTCGCAGCAGTCGCAGCCGCTCGCGTCCGTGGCGCCGACCGGGGTCGGGCAGCAGGTGTCACCGCGCCAGGCGTTGACGCCTTCCTTGACCGCGATGGCGGCGATGACCAGGGCGGCGATCGGGTCGGCCCACGACCGGCCGAGCACGCTGTCGATCAGCAACCCGGCCAGCAGCACCGCCGAAAGGTACGTGCACAGCAGAGTTTGCTTGGAGTCGGCGACCGCGGATGCGGATCCGAGTTCGCGCCCGGCGCGGCGCTGCGCTGCCGACAGCACCGGCATGATCACCAGGCTCACCGCCGCCAGGATGATGCCGACCGGGGAATGCACGGCCGCTCCCACACCCAGCAGTGCGCGCACGGAGTCGACGACCACGTACGCGGCGAGGGCGAAGAAGGAGAACGCGATGATCCGCAGCGTGATCTTCTCCCGCGCCTCGGGGTCGCGGCCGGCGAACTGCCAGGCGACCGCGGCGGCCGAGGACACCTCGATCACCGAGTCCAGTCCGAACCCGATCAGCGCGGTCGATGACACCCGCGCCCCTTCGGTGAGCGCGATGACCGCCTCGATCACGTTGTAGGTGATCGTCCCGGCGACCAACCAGCGGATTCGCCGGGCCAGCAGCTCCCGTCGCCGCGACGGCTGATTCGCTGCGGCCGGGAACGAGGGGATGCCCAGGGGCGCGGACATCAGCAGCAACCCTCGATATCGGCCTCCGGGCAGCACGCCGGATCCACCGCCAGCACCAAGCCCAGCAGATCCGCCAAGGCCGCGGCTATGCGCGGATCGGCCAGTTCATAACGGCTGCGCCGCCCCTCCGGAACCGCGACGACCAGGCCACAGCCGCGCAGGCAGGCCAGATGGTTGGACAGGATCTGCCGCGTGACCCCGATCCGTTCGGCCATCTCCGACGGGTAGGCCGGGGCCGCACGCAATGCGAGCAGGATCCGGGCGCGGGTCGGGTCCGACAGGGCGTGTCCGAATCGGGCCAGCGCGTCGGTGTGCGGCAACGTCTCCACACACTCACAGTACATTAGAATCTGTATTCAGAAATCAGTGAATCGTCAAGGTGGTCTCCTCGTGACTCGAAGCGCTGGAGATCGGGCCCGATTTCGCTGGTCGGGGTTGCATCCTGTACCCGGGTACAGGCTTACCGTGGCCACATGATGATTTCGCCTTCCTCTGATTGGGTGCCGGAGTCATGCACCTTGCCCACTGTCGAACAGCCTGTCCGGGTCGCGGAGTTCGATCGGTTCTTCGCCGAGTCGGTACGCGGCGCGCGCCGGCCCGCGCGCACGCGGCTGGATCTGCTGCTGAACGCCGACGCCGAACCGGTCGGCCGGGATCTCGCCGCCCGGGAATCGGTGTGCTGCTCGTTCTTCGCCTTCGGATTCGATGCCACCGATGCCGGGCCGGTGATGCACATCGAGGTTCCCGAGACCGGGATCGAGGTCCTCGACGCGCTCGCCACCCGGGTGGATGCCTCGATCGGCGGCCGGAGGTGACCGGCCTGCGCACCGGCGAGCTTGCCGCGGCGGCGGGAGTGAACGCCCAGACGTTGCGGTATTACGAGCGGCGCGGGCTGCTCGCCGAACCGCGGCGGTCCTCGGGTGGCCATCGACTGTATCCGGAGCAGTCGGTCACGCTGTTGCGAGTGATCAAAGCGGCCCAGCGGCTCGGGTTCACCCTCGACGAGGTCACCGAGCTGCTCACCGCCACCCGGTTCGGCCGCCGCCGCACCGATGCCGGGCTTCAGGCCCGCGCCGCGGCCAAGCTGGCCGAGATCGACGCGAAACTCGCCGAGCTGACCGCAGTGCGCGGCACCCTGCTCACCGCACTCGCGGCCGGATGTGACGACCTGATCGCCTGTAGTGAGAACCCCTGCTGCCCGGTCCCATTCGCCGCCACCGACAGAGACGTCACCGGTACAGGGACCGACGGTGACCGCTGAGGACACGGCGCCGGTGGGCGCGTTGATCCGCCTCGGGTGCTACCCCGTTCCGATCCTGATCACCGCCGGAGTCCTACGCGACGGAATCGCGACGCTCTCAGGCCTCGCGCCGTAGGGAGGACAATCCCCAGAGTTCGGCTATCCGACCGTCGCGGATCGTGAACATCTCCAGCATCATCGGTGGGTGCCGGTCGGGGATGCCGTGCACGCTGGTTCGTACGGCGACCCGATCGCCGTCGACGATCATGTCCTCGACGACGACGCGGACGTCGGGGAAGGCTTGATGGAAACGTTTCCATGCCAGGACGACGCTGCTCGGCCCGGTGGCTTCGAGCGGGTGGCTGTAGAAATCGTGGGTGAAGATCTCCTCGGTCGCCGTGTAGTCACGGGCGTTGAACGCCTCGTACATCCGTTGGGCGGCGGCCTTCTGGTCGACTGTCAAAACTGGTCCTTCGCGGTGGCGATCAAGGGTCGTGCGGTACCGGTACATCGCGTGCCGGTCTGATTCCGATCTCGGTGACGTCGACGGAAACGGTGATCGTGCTGTCCTTGGCGTCGGTGTAGATGATGCCGCGCAGCGGAGGGACGTCCGCGTAGTCCCGGCCCCAGGCGGCGGTGATGTAGCGCTCGTCGCCGAACTGGTCGTTGGTGGGGTCGAGGTCGAGCCAGTGGCCGGCGCGGTCGGGCCCCTGCGCGGCCGGCGTCCACACGGCCGCCCAGGCGTGCGTGGCGTCGGCGCCGACCATCCGCTCCTTGCCCGGCGGCGGATCGGTGGCCAGGTAGCCGGACACGTAACGGGCGGCGAGGCCGTGCGACCGCAGGCAGGCGACGGCGAGGCGGGCGAAGTCCTGACAGACGCCTGCGCGTGCGGCGAACACGTCGGCCACCCGAGTGGACACCGTCGTGGCGCCGGACCGGTAGGCGAAGTCGTCGTGGATACGCGTGTTCAGCTCGGCCACCGCGTCCAGCAGCGGCCTGCCCGGCGGGAAGGATTCGGCCGTGTACGCCGCGACCTCCGCAGTGATCTCCGGCGGGTGCAGGTCGAGGGCGAACTCCACGGCGAACGGTCCGTTCGCACCGGTCGGCCGCGCTTTTTCCCACGGTTCGGCGGCCGGGCCGCCATCCCGAAGGGGGGCGTCGAGTTCGACCAGCGATTCGCCGACGACGGTCAGCGCACGATGTTCGGTGGTGACGTGGAAGTAGGAGGTGATGTTGCCGTACACGTCCGCGCCCACCGACCGGTCCGAGGGAGCCGGGTCGATCCGGATGTCGTGGGACAGCAGTCGCTGACCGGGCAAATCACGCGGCGTCAGGTACGCGCGACCGTACGAATTGGTGACCTCCCCGGAGTACGAGTACTTGGTGCGATGCTCCACTTGATAGCGGCGCACCGCACCGCCCGGGCCGGTCATTCGACAACCTGCGCGCTACCCCACAGCGGCTGGATGCCGACCGGCAGCGACAGCGTCGTGGTCTCGAAGGATTCGGATACCTTGCGCAGACGCAAGTGCACTCCCTCCAGCAACTCCGCCAGCTCGGTGCGCCGGTCGTCGGAGTCGGTGACCTCCAAGTCGTCGGGGTCGAGGCGGCGCAGCATGCGGCGTGCGTCCGCGAGCAGCCGCTGCGGACGCGAGGACGCCGAAGCGCCTGGCAACGCGTGGAAATCGGCGTGCAACCGCTCCAGCTGGTAAGCCAGTGAGCGCGGGTTGGCCGTGTCGAACAGCAGGAGTTCGGCGACGTTCGACAGGCGCGTCGAATCCTGATGCCGCCTGCGGTAACTCACCGAGGACTCGGTGGCTCGCAACACCCAGTCCGTCACTTCTCGCTCGGCCTGCTCCGGATACCGCTTGGTCAGCGCGGCCGAGAGCAACGCGGTCATGGCGAGGCCGCGCTCGATGCGCTTGCCGATGTCCCTGACGTGCCATCCGGTGTCGCGGATCAGTGACTCTCCGTCGATCCCGGACAGCGCGAGCAGCCCGGCCAGGGTGCTCGAATGCACGTCCGACAACTCCGCCTCCAGGTCGTCCACCCCGGCCGGATAACCGGCCAGCGCGCGGTCGACCGCACCGAGGATCATCCACGTGTCCACCGACAACTGGTCGCGCACGGCGCGCGCGGCGTTGCCGTACCGGTCGATCGCGAAGGCCAGCGATCCGGGCAGCTCCCGGTCGATCGTCAGCGCGACGAGGTAGTCGTGACCGGCACGGGACGCGCCGGGCACCGGCGGCGCGCTGTTCTCCGCCGCGCTCGTCGTCTCGTCGCTGTCCGATCGCCGGGCAACGGCCTCCACGCCGGCCGCGACCGGATGCGCATCGGCACCGGCAACGGCTTCCTCGCGGGCGGTCCCTCCCGCACCGGTCAGTGCCGGAACGGGTCTCGGCTGCCCTTCGGCACGCACGGCCGATCCGGCCCCGGCGTGCGCCCGCTCGTCGCCGTATCGCGCGACTCCCCCGTCGACGGCGACGCCCGGCGCGAGCGTGCCGCGATCGGCCGAACTCTGCTGCGGCGCAAGGGCTCGCACTTCGGGGCCGAACAGTCCCTCGGTCGGGGCCGCGGTGGCGGTGACCCGGCCGAGGGCGGCCAGCAGGATCGGCATCGCCGCGGCGCCTTCCAACCAGGGGCGATAACGGAACTCCTGGTAGCGCTCGTGGGTGGCGATCAGCAGACGGGCGGCGTTCTCCGCGCGCTCGCCGTAACGGCCGATCCAGAACAGGTCGTTGAGCACGCGCGGTGAGCTGATCGCCGCCACGGCGGGGGCGGTGCGCCGTTCGCGCTCGCGGGGCGGCTCGGTGCTGATCGCGGCGGCGGGCAGCGGCGCGGCCCGTACCCAGATGTCCTTGGCGGCGACCTTGCGCGCGGCACGATCGGGCGTGCGCTGACGCAACTGGCCGAGACCACCGGACATCACGGTGTAGCCGCCCCGGTGGGCGAGCGAGAACAACCGCATGCCGACGGGAGCCGCGCCGAGGCCGCCGCGATCGCGGATGGCGGGCGTGACGGAGAACTGCGCCGGTTCCTGGCCCACCCACTGCCACCCGTGCGCATCGATCCTGGCCTCGAGCTCCGCGCGCTGATCCCGGCTCAGCTCGGGACCGAACACCGTGGCCCCGTCGACCGCGGAGCGGAGGATCAGCTCGTGCAGCTTCGCGATCAAGTGCTTGCGTTCCCGCTCGTGCCCACCCCAGTACGACGGCGCGCTCTCCAGCAGCAGGTCCTCGCCCAGCAGCGCGCGGGACAAGGCGGGCAGGAAACCGGCCAGCGCGGGATTCTCCAACAGCCCGCTGCCGAGCGTGTTCACCACCGTCACCGCGCCGCGCCGCAGTACCTCGACCAGTCCCACCACGCCCAGCCGCGAATCCGGCCGCAGATCGAGCGGATCGGAGAATTCGGCGTCCACCCGGCGCAACACCACGTCCACCCGCTTCAGCGTGCCCAGCGACCGCATCCACAGCGCGCCGTCGCGCACCACCAGATCGGCGCTCTCCACCAGCGGAAAACCGAGCGTGGAAGCGAGATACGCCTGATCGAACGCGGTCTCGGAGTGCACGCCGGGGCTGAGCACCACGACCACCGGCTCGTCGTCGTCGGTCGGCGCCGATTCGATCAGCATCAAGCGCATCGCCCTGGCGAATGGCGTCAGCGGACGCGGATTGGCGTGCTCGAACGATTCCGGGACAGCGGTCGAGACCACCCTGCGGTCCGCCAGTGCGTATCCGGCGCCCGCCGGCGCCTGCGTCCAGTCGGCGAGGGCCCGGAACCGGCCGTCGCTCCAACGGCTGATATCGCAGGCGTGCAGGAAGAGTTGGTGCCGCCCCGGCACGGTGATGCCGTGCGCGGCCCGGACGTAGCCGCGGTTGCCGAACACGGCCTCCGGCGCGAGCAGTCCCGAGCCGAGCGTCCTGCGCGGCCCGTAGATATCGGTGAGCACCTCGTCGAACACGCGGGAGCGCTGCTCCAACCCGGCCTCCAGCCGGGTCCAATCGTCGGCGGCGACCAGCAGGGGAATCGGATCGAGGCGCCACGGCGCCGGGGTTTCGGCCGCTGCACCCACCTCGAGGTAGGTGATGCCGTCGTCATCGATCAGCCTGCGCACCCGGCTGTCCAGCCTGCCGAGGCCGTCCCCGCCGAGTTCGGCGAAGTCGGCCGACAGCTCCGACCACATCCGGCGCACGTTGCCGTCCGCGTCGACCAGTTCGTCGTAGTAACCCGCGACCGGCGCGCCGCATTCGTCGTAGGCGGCGGTTTCGGCGCCCTCCGAGCGGTAGCGCGTGAACTGCTCGCGCACCGTGGCGCCGGTCGCGGTCTCCCGCCGCTCATCGCGCAACGTCACCGCGCCGACCTCGCTTCCGCGCCATCCGTACCAACGGTCGTCGAACGCTCCGGGCGGTCCGCGCCCGGCGGGCTGTGTGACTATTTTCGCATGTCGCGGCCCCGGCGCCGGGCGAACCGGCAGCCCGCGCGGCGTGGCCGCGCCTGCGCCGGACACGGCGACACACGGGCCGGGGTCCCACCGCGACCGCCGAGCCGGTGGTATCACCGAACCACGACAAAGATCTCGTCAGGAGGTCATATGCGTACACCAGGTTGTTCATCTTGCGAATCCGCGTTCGACCACTGCCATGGAACCCTGATCGTGCACGCGAGCCGGATCGCGGAATGCACCGACGAGCAGTGCCTCGAGCTCAGCCATGACCGGCACGCCTTCGTCCTCGATTGCCGAGACCTCGCGGGCGGCTGCCGGTGCACCGACGACGACACGGTCCGCCGCCGCGCCTGAACGGTTCCGTACCCTGGCCCGGTGAGCTATGACCACGTGTTGCTGCCGTCCGGTGTCGCGTCGTCGATCGCGGAGGTCGACGCCTACCTGAGCACCCAGCAGGGCGCCCCCGAGTCGGGGACGGTAGCGCGGATCGCGGCCGAACTGAACAGACGCAACGCGGAACTGCCCGAGGAGGACGGCTTTCTCAGCACCGCGCCGGTCGGCGGCGCGGCCACCGGCGCGGTGCTGCACGTGGCGTGTCCCTACGACGCGATCGGTTTCGTCCGCCACCTGCTGTTCGAACTGGCCACACCGCTGAACTACGCCGTCTACGACCCCCAGCTGGCCTGGCTGATCGATCCCGCCGGGCACGTCAGCGCCATGGTCACGCACGGTGGCGCGGGCGAGTTCCCGTACCTGACCGAAGCGCTTGTCCAGCAGTGGATCCCGGAGCTGAGCCCGCCCAACCCGTACCTCGTGGTCGAGCGCGGCGACCAGTTCTACATCCAGACCTACCGCGACAACTCCGGCGCGTACACCGTGGAATACCGGGACGGCGATCCCGACAGGCATTTCGGCACAACCGTCTCCGACCCGGCCACCGTGGCCGCCCTCATCTGGGGCTGGGCCAACGACGACCGCAGCCGTTTCCCCGGCCTACCCTGGTCTCGCGTCGATCTCTAGCACCGTCACTGGTTCTGGATGGCCAGCCGGCCGGCCAGCGCGAGGAACGAGACGCCGAAAACCCGCCGCGTCCAGGTGACGACGGCGGGCCGGGACACGACCTGGTCGCGGACGGCGGCCGCGCAGGCACCGTACACCGCGAAGACCGCGAAGGTCGCGAGCATGAAGATGCCGCTCAGCTCGAGCATGCGCGCGACCGCGTCCGGCGCGCCGCTGGGCACGAACTGCGGGAGGAACGCGAAGAAGAAGATGGTCAGCTTGGGGTTGAGCAGGTTCAGCAGCACCGCCGAGGTGATCACCTTCCGCGCCGAGGGCGCGGTGTGCCCGGTCCGTTCCGGCACGGCGAGCGCGCCTTTGTCCCGGAAGGTGCTCCAGGCCATGTACACCAGATAGGCGACGCCGAGGTACTTCAGCGTCTGGAACGCGACCGCGCCGGCGTTCAGCAGCGCGGCCAGACCCGTGATCGCCGCGATCAGGTGCGGGACGGTGCCGAGCGTGCAGCCGAAAGCCGCGATCGCCGCGGCCCTTACGCCCCTGGACAGTCCGGCCGCGAGCGTGAACAGCACGCCGGTTCCGGGGGTGGCGACGATGACGAGCGTCGTCAGCAAGAATTCGATGCTCATCTCCGACACGGTAACCCATGCCGGGCGGCGCGCAATCCCGCTCGGGAGAGGCGTTCGCGCCTGCTACAGCGCGCGCCGCCCGGACAGCGCGCGGCCGAGGGTCAGTTCGTCGGCGAATTCGAGGTCGCCGCCCATCGGCAGGCCCGAGGCCAGCCTGGTCACGCTCAGGCCGGGGAAGTCGCGCAGCATCCGGACCAGATAGGTGGCCGTGGCCTCGCCCTCGGTGTTCGGATCGGTCGCGATGATCACCTCGCTGACGTCGACGCCGTCCTCCTGGTTTCCGATGCGCGCCAGCAACTCCCGGATGCGCAGCTGGTCGGGGCCGATGCCGCTGAGCGGATCGAGCGCGCCGCCGAGCACGTGGTAGCGACCGCGGAACTCCCGGGTGCGCTCGATCGCCTGCACGTCCTTGGGTTCCTCGACCACGCAGATCATCGTCCGGTCCCGGCGCGGGTCGGCGCAGATACGGCACAGCTCGCCGTCGGAGACCGTCCCGCACGTCACGCAGAACTGCACACCGTCGCGCACCTTCTGCAGCGCGGCCTGCAACCGATCGATCTCCGGCGGCTCCACCCCGAGCAGGTGAAAGGCGATGCGCTGGGCGCTCTTCGGACCGACGCCGGGCAGCTTGCCCAATTCGTCGATCAGATCCTGGACCGGACCCTCGTACAACTGCTACCCCGGCTCAGAAACCGGGCAGCGAACCGCCGCCGAGCCCGCCGGACAGCGGTCCGAGCCGTTCCGCGGCGACGCGCTGCGCGTTGGCCATCGCGTCGTTGACCGCGCCGATGACCAGGTCCTGCAAAGTCTCGACGTCGTCGGGGTCCACGGCCTTCGGGTCGATGGTCAGCGACACCACCTCGCCGCTGGCCTTGATGGTGACCCGGACCAGGCCGCCGCCCGCCTCGCCTTCCACCTCGGTCGCCGCGATCTCTTCCTGGGCTTCCATCACCGCCTGCTGCATCTGCTGCGCCTGGGCGAGCAACTGTTGCATATCGAACTGGCCACCTGGCTGCACGGGAGGGTCCTCTCTGGAGAAGGTGTCACCGGCCAGCCTAGTCCTGCCGCACCGTGTCCCCGGCGCGGCCCGACGGGTCCGATGTCGCGGCGCATGGTGGATAACAGGTTGGGTAGTTCCGGTGGAGACCGACCGAGCGCGCCTTACCATCGACACCGAGTCGGGGTCGGTGTGCAAATCTGGAGACAAAGATGATCGCAGTTCGTGCACGTTTCCTGAGCACCCTGGTGCTCACGCTTGGTGTTCCAAGCATCTTTCTCGGCGCTACGGCGCCAACGGCGTCCGCGGACACCGAGATCATCGATGCGACCGAGGTGATCGATGCCCAAGAGGTCATCGATGCCGAAACCACCCCGGCGGTCGCGGACTACGGTGACGGTTGCGTTCTCTATCCCGACGACAAGGCCGCGACACTCGATTCGCTGCGCTTCCGGTGCTCGGCGCAGCAGCAGGACGCGATCTTCCGCGCCGCGCCGCTCGGCGACGTTCCCTCCGGCGTGAAGTCGGGCTGGGTCACTCGTCCACCGGTCATGCAAGCCGTCGCGCCCCCGCTGTGGATCGGCAAGACCTTCTACACCGGCCCGGACGGCGGCTACCTGATGAACCGCCTCACCGGTGCGGGCATCGAGGGCTGGCGCGCCGACGTCTACGCGGCCCCCGCACTGACCGACGGGCAGCCTGCCTGGGCACTGAACTACGCACCCTCACCGACGCCGCCGGTCTACGACGAGATCCGGGAGGTCACCCCGGGTGTGTGGTTCGGCTATTCGTGGTGGCGCGGCGCGTTCCAGACCACCCTGCTGCTGACCTTCGCGCTCGCCTGAACACCGGGTGTCGTTGACCCTCCCGTCGGTGGAGGGTGTTGGCTGGTGCCATGACGGCAACCGTCCCCATCGGGGAGTTCTCCAGGCTGAGCAATCTCAGCGTGAAGACGTTGCGCTACTACCACGAGATCGGCCTACTGGCTCCGGTCGACGTGGACGCCGGTTCGGGCTATCGGCGGTACGCGACGGCGCAGGTCACGCAGGCACAGTTGATCCGGCGGCTGCGCGAGCTGGACATGCCGGTCCCGGAGATCCGCGCCGTCCTCGCCGCGCCGGATGACGACGCCCGTGACGCCACGCTGCGCGCGCATCTGGAGCGCATGGAGGCGGAGCTGATCCGTACCCGTGCGGTCGTGGCGTCGTTGCGCTCGCTGTTGACGCCCGCACCCCCGATCACCGTGGAGTATCGCGTGGTTCCGGCGTTCCCGGCCGCGGCGATCGGCGCGACGGTGGCGCGCGAACACATCGACCAGTGGTGCGCGTCGACGTTCCCGGCGTTGTACGAGGCGCTGGCCGCCGCGGGTATCGCACCCGCGGGGGTCGGCGGCGCCACCTACGGCACCGATTTCTTCGAACAGGACGAGGGCGCGGTCGTGGCGTTCGTCCCGGTCGCCGACGCCGATATCGTCTTGCCCCCAGGCCTTTCGGCGATCGAGTTACCCACGCGCCGATTCGCCGTCACCGTGCACGAGGGCCCGTTCGAGGATTTCGACCGCACCTACGGCGCGCTGGGCAGTCATGTCGCCGAACACGATGTCGCGTTGCCCGAACCGATCCGCGAGTTGTACCTGCTCGGACCGGATGTGTCCGACGATCCCGCCGCCTACCGCACCGAAGTGTGCTGGCCCATCGCCCAACCGTGAACAAGGAGACATCCATGACGCTCTCTATCGCCCATGTCACCATCGACTGCGAGAACGCGGGCGCGCTCGCCGAATTCTGGTCGCGATTGCTGGACACGCCCGTCGATCCCGGCCCCACCCCGGAGTTCGCCACCGTCGGCCGGACCACGGGCGCCGCGACCGCGCTGATGTTCCTCCGGGTGCCCGACAAGAACCCCGGAAAGAACGTGATCCACCTCGACCTGCTCGCCTCCGACCGGGACGAAGTCGGACGCGCGATCGGCCTCGGCGCGAAGCACGTCGGCGACTTCGACGAGTGGGGCATGAAGTGGACGACGCTGGCCGATCCCGAGGGGAACCTCTTCGACATCGCGGCCGAGTAGGCCGCTCGACATCGCGACGACGGCCCGACGGACCGTCGTCGCGTCCGTCCGATCAGGCCAGTTCGCGCTGCAGGTTCCCGAGCACCTCGGCCTGGATCTTCTTCAGGCCGAGCGGCGCGAAGATGCCTTCGAAGATGCCCGCGATACCGCCCGCGCCTTTCCAGGTGGTGCGCAGCGTGACCCGCGCTCCCGTGCCCTCCGGCGTGACGGTCCAGGTGTTCACCAGCGTCGAATTCGAGTCGCGCTCGGTGACAATGGAATCGGATACCGAGACGACCGCGTGCACGTTACGCGAGCGCTTCTCGGTGGCCTGCAACGTCCACTCCGCGACGGTGCCCGCGCCCTTGCCGCCTTCGACCACCTTGTAGTCGCGGTAGTGCGACGAGAGAATGCGCGGACGCACCGTGTCGTAGTCGGCGATGGCCTCCAGCGCGCGCTGCGGATCCGCCTGCACGTCGATCGAACTACTGGCGCTGACCTGTCCCACAATGAGCTCCTTGTCCGGATGCGGTGTCTCGACCGATCTCCATCCTGCACTGTCGGCGCCGGAGGAAAGCGCCGAGGGTGCCGCGAACTACTCCAGACAATTCGGTATTCCATTTCGCAACATATGCGTGACATTTCTCCGCCACCATGCCCGCGCGGTGGCCCCGCCGTTTGGTCCGTACTAGCGTCGAGGGGTGGCAGTGAGTCTGTTGGGGAAGGCCGGACACGCACCGGCCGCACGCGAATCAGGATTTGCCGCGCATCGAGCGGGCGTTGACCGTCTTTTGGCGAGCTACCGCGCGATACCCGAGCACGCCAACGTCCGGTTGGCGAAGAAAACGTCGAACCTATTCCGCGCCAGGGCGAAGAACCCCGCGCCTGGTCTCGACGTCTCCGGACTGACCCGGGTCATCGCCGTCGACCCGGTCGCCAAGACCGCCGATGTCGCGGGCATGACCACCTACGAGGAGCTGGTCGCCGCCACCCTCCCGTACGGGCTCGCGCCGCTGGTCGTTCCCCAGCTCAAGACGATCACGCTGGGCGGCGCGGTCACCGGCCTCGGCATCGAGTCCACGTCCTTCCGCAGCGGCCTGCCGCACGAGTCGGTGCTGGAGATGGACGTGCTCACCGGCGCGGGCGAGATCCTCACCGCCACGCCCCACAACGAGCACGCCGATCTGTTCCGCGGATTCCCGAACTCCTACGGCACGCTGGGCTACACGGTGCGGTTGAAGATCGAGCTGGAAGAGGTGCGGCCGTACGTCGCGCTGCGACACGTGCGTTTCCGGGACCTGCGCGAACTGGAGGCGGCCCTCGCGACGATCGTGACGGACCGCGCCTTCGACGGTGAGCCCGTCGACTATCTCGACGGCGTCGTCTTCTCCGCCGAGGAGAGCTACCTGACGCTGGGCCGCCGCACCGACGAGCCAGGCCCGGTCAGCGACTACACCGGTATGGACATCTACTACCGGTCCATCCAGCACGACGGCGACACGCCCAAGCGCGACCGCCTGACCATCCACGACTACCTGTGGCGCTGGGACACCGACTGGTTCTGGTGCTCGCGCGCCTTCGGCGCACAGCACCCTAGGATCCGCCGAATCTGGCCGAAACGCTACCGGCGCAGCAGCTTCTACTGGAAGCTCGTGGCGCTGGATCACAAGTACGCCATCGCGGACAAGCTGGAGGCGCGCAAGGGCAATCCCCCACGCGAGCGGGTCGTGCAGGACATCGAGGTGCCGGTGGACCGCACCGCCGACTTCGTGGAATGGTTTCTGCGCGAGATCCCGATCGAGCCGATCTGGCTGTGCCCACTGCGTTTGCGCGAGAGCGGCGACCCGGATGGGCCGGGCGGACGCACCTGGCCGCTGTACCCGCTGGAGCCGGACCGGACCTATGTGAATGTCGGATTCTGGTCGGCCGTGCCCACCACCCCCGGGCAGCGAGAGGGCGCGGCCAACCGCGCGATCGAGCGCACGGTGACCGAGTTCGACGGTCATAAGTCGCTGTACTCGGATTCCTTCTACGACAAGGATGAGTTCGCGGCGCTCTACGGCGGAAACACCTATACCGAACTGAAGAAACGCTACGACCCGGACCAGCGCCTGCTGGATTTGTATTCGAAGGCGGTGCAACGCAGATGACGACATTCAAGGACCGTTCCGATGTCTTCGCCGATCTCGGGACCAAGCTCAGCATTGCCGAGATCTTCGAGACCCTCGTCGAGGGCGAAGTCCCGATCCGCCTGACGGCCTACGACGGCAGCGCGACCGGACCGCAGGATTCGGAGTTCGGCCTGGACATCCGGACCCCGCGCGGCATCAACTATCTGGCGACGGCCCCGGGCGACCTGGGCATGGCCCGCGCCTACATTTCCGGCGACATGACCGCGACCGGCGTGCACCCGGGTGATCCGTACGAGATCCTGAAGGCGCTGGACGGGTTGAAGTTCCGCCGTCCGTCCGCGCTGGCACTGGTGACCATCGCGCGCTCGCTGGGCTGGGAGCGGCTCAAGCCGGTCGCCCCGCCGCCGCAGGAGACCCTGCCGCGCTGGCGTCGGATCGCCTTCGAGGGCCTGCGCCACTCCAAGACCCGCGACGCCGAAGCGATCCACCACCATTACGACGTCTCGAACGCCTTCTACGAGTACGTGCTCGGCCCGTCGATGACCTACACCTGCGCGGTCTACGGCGACGAGAACTGGACGCTCGAGCAGGCACAGGAGAACAAGTACCGCTTGGTGTTCGAGAAGCTCCGGTTGAAGGAGGGCGACCGGCTGCTCGACATCGGCTGCGGCTGGGGCGGCATGGTGCGCTATGCCGCCAAGCGCGGCGTGAAGGTGATCGGCGCGACGCTCTCGGCCGAGCAGGCGGACTGGGCGCAGAAGAAGATCGCCGAGGAAGGCCTGGCCGACCTGGCGGAGGTGCGCCATTCCGACTACCGCGATGTGCCGGAGGGCGAGTTCGACGCGGTGTCCTCGATCGGCCTCACCGAGCACATCGGTGTGCACAACTACCCGTTCTACTTCGACTTCATCAAGAGCAAGCTGCGCGACGGCGGCCTGTTCCTGAATCACTGCATCACCCGCCCGGACAACACCCGCACCACCAAGGCGGGCGATTTCATCGACCGCTACGTGTTCCCGGACGGCGAGCTGATCGGCTCCGGGCGGATCATCTCGGAGATCCAGAACATCGGGCTCGAGGTGCTGCACGAGGAGAACCTGCGCGAGCACTACGCGCTGACCCTGCACGAATGGTGCAAGAACCTGGTCGCCAACTGGGACGCCTGCGTGGCCGAGGTCGGCGAGGGCACCGCGAAGGTGTGGGGCCTGTACATGGCGGGTTGCCGGCTGGGCTTCCAGCGCAACGTGGTTCAGCTGCACCAGGTGCTGGGGGTCAAGCTCCCCGCCGACGGCGACTGGACCGTGCCGCTGCGCCCGTGGTGGCAGCCGTAGTCCGGTTAGTTCAGTAGGCCTGACTGCCCGCCTCGTTCAGGAGTTCATCCAGGAACGGGGCGGGCAGTTCGATGTCACCGACCTGGGCCGAGGCGGGCAGGTCGGCGCGCAGCACGCGCAGGATGCCGACCACGCCGGGGCCCGCGTCCAGCAGCGGCCTGGTCCAGCCGAGGCCTGCGCAGGTGGTGACCGCGGGCAGCAGCAGGTTGGTGGCCTCGCCGACCCAGCCTGCGGTGGCCAGACATTCGGCCAGGAGCAGCGCCGCGTCCAATTGGGCGCGCGGACGGTGCTTTTGCAGAGTGTGGTCGTAGAGCGCGCGGGCGCGGCGAACGGCCCGGTCGTCGGAGCCGGGCCGGTGTTCGGCGAGCAGCGCGCGGATCGCGGCGAGTTCCTCCGCCTCGGCGGTGAGCAGGGCTGCGCCGGTCAGCCGATGCCCCATCTGCAGCGGCGTGGACTCGCTGAGATCGGTGTAGCGGCGCTCCCCCGCCTCCAGCGGCAGCCCGAGGCGCAGCCGTTCGGCGCGGATGTGCGCGGCCAGGCGCGCCAAGCGGTTGTCAGCGGCGATGCGCGCGCCCTCGTCCAGCCGCGTGGCCGCGGTGAACAGATCACCGCCGACCGCCTTGACCCGCGCGCCGACGACGAAGGTGGAGATCAGGAAGTCCACCGGCCCCACCCGGGTGACCAGCTCGTGGCTTTCGTCCAGCAGCCGGTCGGCGGTCTCCAGATCACCCCGGCGATAACTCGTTTCGCCGAGCAGAGCGGCGGCCACGCGCACCGCGTGCGAGCGCGGTCCGGAGCGCTCGCGCGCGGACTCCCACGCCTGCTGGAAACAGCGGGTGGCGGTGGCGACGTCGAGTTGCTCGTAGGCGGCCGCTCCCTGGCCACAGCGGCCGAATACCAGGCCCAGCGGGTCTTTCGAGTCCCTGTGATAGTCCTCGGCCCATTCCTGGATCTTCCTGGCGCCCTCGAAGTCGAATCCGCACAGGCGCACGAACGTCGTGAGGTTCGCCGCGGTCGACACCGTCCACGCCGGTAGATCGTCCGGCTCCTGCAAGCAGTCCGCGACCCGATCCAGCACGCCCTCGGTGTGGTCGCGCGCGATCTGGTCCGAAGCGGCGAGCACCGCCGCCTGGCAGCGCTGCACGCGCACATCCGCGTCACCGGTGGAGCCGCGGGCCAGGATGTTGGACAGCCTGCCCAGCGCGTTGCGCGCCGCGCCGGACTGCTGCAAGTTGACATTCGCCCTGGCCACCGCCATCAGCAACTTCGAGCGCGAGGCCACCTGCTGCATCGGCAGTTTCGACACGCTGCCCAGCAGGGTGGCGAGCCGGGATCCGTCGATCAGGTCCATCCCGCCGCCCTCGAGCAGGTCCAGCGCCATCTTCAGATCGGTCGCGGCCAATGCGTGGTCGACCGACTTGCGCAGCAGCTGGTGCTCGGCGTACCAGCGCGAAGCCTTGCGGTGCAGCGACTTCGACTTCCCAGGGTGAACGCGATCGAGCCGGGTACGCAGATGCTCGGCGAACAGCGGTTGCATCCGGAACCACTCCGGGTCGTGCTCGATGCGCCGCAGGAACAGCTCCCGTTGCTCGGCCTGCTCGAGCAGCTGTTCGGCGTCCGGTTCACCGGACAGCGCCGCGGCGAGCGAGCCGCAGATCCGCTCGGTCACCGCGATCGACATCAGGAACTCGAGCATCTTGGGTTCCAAGGTGTCCAGCACGTTCTCGGCGAGGTATTCGCGGATGCCGTGGTTGCCCTCCGACAGTGTGGCGATCAGCTGAGCGGGGTCGGCGTTGCCGCGCAGGGACAGTCCGACCAGTTGGATGGCCGCGGGCCAGCCGTCGGTGGCGGTGTGGATCTCGGTCACCTGCTCGGGGGTCAGGTCGAATCCGTTGCGCTCGACGAGGATCTGCCTGGTCTCCGCCTCGGTCAGGCGCAACGCGGCCGAGCCGATCTCGACCAGTTCGTCGTGCACCCGCATCCGGCTCGTCGGCAGGCCGGATTGCTCTCGGCTGGTCACGACGAAACGCAGGTGGTGGCAGCCGTTGTCCAGTAGGGCTTCCATCGCCCGGTGCGCGCCCGCGTCGGTGATCCGCTGCCAGTCCTCGACGATCACCACGACCGTCTTGCCCGCGGCGTGGATCTCGTCGATGAGCGTGGGAATCACGAACGCGGCGGCGTCGGCGGGCCGCTCCTCGAGCACCTGGTCCAGACCGGCGCCGACGTCCGGATGCACCCGGCGGATCGCCTGGATCAGGTGGGCGAGCAGCCAGATCTCGTTGTCGTCGTCGCGGTCGATGCCGATCCAGGCGACGGCGGCAGAGCCATCGGTGAGTTCGGCGCGCCACTGCGCGGCCAGTGTGCTCTTGCCGAACCCCGCGGGCGCGTGGATCACCGCGAGTCTGCGCCGTCCGCCCCCGCGCAGGGTGTCCAGCAGACGCGGCCGCGGTATCGGGTCTCGCGTGGGCGTGGGCGGACGGAATTTGGTCACGGCCGTCGGCGGTGCCGTCGTCGAGGTCGCCGAATGCTGCGAGACAGCGGGCCGCAACGTCAACGGCCAGCTGCGTCGCGCGGTGACCGCGGGTCGGGAACCGGTCCACGCCACGGTCGGTATGCCCACCGCGGTCGGAATCGTCGGTTCCGGCTCCGGCATGGTGTCCAGCAGCGCCATCTCGTCGGGCAGCTGGCCATGGCCGCGCTGCACCTCGCGCAGCATCTCGCCGAACTCGTAAGCGCTGGCCGGGCGATCTCGCGGACTCGGAGCCATCGCGTGTTCGATGACGGTGGCCACATCCGGCGGAATGTCCTGTTCGCGCAGGTCCGGCACGGGCTGGGTGGTGATGCGCAAGAACTGCGCCACCACCCGCTCCCCCGCCTGCCGCTCGAAGGCCGCGTGCCCAGTGAGCAAGGCGAACAGCGTCGAGCCGAGGCCGTAGACGTCGGAACGGATGGTCGGCTCGTCGCCTTTGAGGACCTCCGGCGCGGTGAACGCGGGCGAGCCGGTGATCATGCTGCTGGACGTGCGGAACCCGCCCGGGATGCGGGCGATGCCGAAATCCGTCAGCTGCGGTTCGCCGTAGCCGCTGAGCAGGACGTTGGCCGGTTTCACGTCACGGTGCAGGATCCGGGCGCGGTGTGCGCTCTCGATGGCGCCCGCCAGCTTGACCCCGGCTCGCAGCGAGTCCGCCCAGGTCAGCGGGCCCTGATCGCGGATGAGCTGCTCCAGCGACCCATGGGTGCAGTACGGCATGACGATGAGCGGCATGCCGGTCGCCGTCACGTCCACCTGGAGGATGTCGACGATATTCGGGTGGCCGGACAGCCTGCCCATGGCTTGTTCCTCACGCAGGAACCGCTCCCGGCTCTCCTGGTCGATCTCCGAGGAGAGCACTTTTACCGCGACAACCCGATCCAGCGCGGTCTGCACGCAGCGATACACCACGCCGAATCCGCCCCGGCCGATCTCCACCGCACCGGACAGGCCCATCGCCTCCAACTCGTCGGCGATGTCGATGGGCGCCTCCCGCCGCGTGTCCGTCTCGGCCGCAGTCGATTCGGGGCGCACCCGGCCCGAACGCGTCTGTGGATTCATGTGATCACCTCGAACTCACATCGAATCGGCGACCAAACTCCGCGCCGACCCCGGACGCCGTGTCCGATATGTCTGCGCATACTCCAACGTAGCGCGGCCCGGTATCAGGCGGGTGACGTTTCCGAACAGGACGACTCGTGCCGCCGATCCGTGCGTTCCGCGCAGCTCAGCGCTCCGGTCGGGGCTCGATGTCCGGCGCGAAATGGGCTCTCGCGCTCACCTTTGCAGGTGCCGCCTCGGCTCGTGACCGCCGCGACGTCTGGTCCACCCGGACGTATACCCGAGCATGAGCCGGCCAACCGGGTCCATGAGCTATCCGCCGTGGATCGGTCAGCGCTGCTCGGCGGGACGTGTCGCCGGAGTGATCCAGAAGGTCATGCGCTCCATGAGCTTCCTGCGTTTGGTGTTCTGAAAAGCGGCGATGCGCCATCGGCCGTCCCTGCGGACCACGGTGTAGGTCTGGATCTTGGCCGGCGCCTGCTTCGGCGAGCCCTTGTAGGTGTCGCCACGGCTGGTGACCACGGCGACGTCCGGACCGTAGTGACGAATGTCCAGCACCTCGTCGGCCAGCCGGGTGCCCTTCAGGACGCCCGCGAACAAGGCCCGGTGCGAAGCCACGATGTCCGCGCGCCCACGGTAATGGGTGCCGAGGTAACTGGTGTAGGTGGCATCGTCGGTGAAGACCTCGCCGTAGGCGTCGGCGTCTCCCCGCCCCCAGGCGTCTGTCAACTCGGCGAGAACGGCCAGGATGCCGCGCCGGTCGGTGCTCTCGTCGCCACTCATGATGGTGCCTCCATGATAGATTACTTCTTATGAGAGCTTTCTTCGTGAAAGAAGTCTCTTCGTGTAAGAAGAAATTAACGGATGGAGAGATCTCGTGTCAACACCCGAGACCGCGCCGCATGGCCTTCGACCGGACGCCCATGAGGTCTACCGGCGCTATCTGAGCGCGGTCATGCTGCACGGCCAAGCCGGGGCGCGGGCGGTCGATCTGGGCGCCACCGACCTCTACGCGCTCAACATCCTGGGACTGGCCGGACCGATGACGCCGGGCGAACTCGGCGCTCGCAGCGGCCTGACCACCGGCCCGACCACCCGGCTGATCGACCGGCTGGAGGAGGCAGGCTACGTCCGCCGCGCGCCGGTCCCGGGCGATCGGCGCAAGGTGATCGTCGAACTGGTCGGCAAGCCCGCTGATCTGGACGAGGTCCTCGCCCCGGCGCGGCGGCGCATCGGCGAGATCATCGGCGGCTATTCACCCGAACAGCGCGAAGTGCTCTTCGACTACTTCGCGCGGGCCGCCGCCGCGTACCAGGCCGCCGCCGAGGAGTTGCGTCCCACGGATTAGGCGACGGCGAGGACGACGACCTGGGTGATCTGGCGGCTGTCGAAATTGTCGTCGCTGACCAGGACCAGGGTTCGTTCGCCGGAAGGCAGCCGGGGACCCCACGTCATACCCTCCACGTTGTCGACGGCGGTGAGTCCGACGTCGTCGAGGTCCACCAGCAGCCGCTTGGCCGCCGGGCGCGCGGCGCCGAGCGGAGCGTCGAGGATGTCGGTCGCGCCGCTCAGGTCGGCCTCGTAGACGCGGATCTTGTTGGCCGTGCCCGGGGAGAAAGACCGTTCCAGCACAAGAAGTTTCGTGGGGTCGAGCGGATCGGCGGCGAGGACGGACGCGATCCCGGTGCCGCCGCGGCCCGGTTCGGGCCGCGACTCGGCGAAGACGGGCTCCATCGGATACGCGTACTGGGCGAGCGGCGATCCGGATCTGGCCTGGACGGTGATGCGCGCCAGCGCCGCACTGGTCGTGGTCGGCGGCGGTCCGTCCGGCAGCAGCGGCCCTTCCGTCGCGGTCGCGAACAATGCGCCGGCGGCGAGGAAGGTCGCTGCCTCCAGCGCCTGGTTCTGCCTCGGACCGGAGCCGGGACGCATCCGTTCGTTCTCCGGAATCGGCAGCTCACCGGCATAGGAGCCGTCCTGGTGCGCGATCCGCACCGATGGGTCGGCCAGTAGGTCGCCGTCGCGTTCGCCTTCTTGCGTCCAGTAGTAGTCGCCGGTCCACGGATCGACCCGGATCTCCTCCGGGTCCACCGACATCGGCGGGTAGGCAGCGCCCGTCGCGGTCAGCAGCGGCCGGGTGCCGGTGATCGTCACCGGTCCGACGCCGCGCTCGCCGACCTCGATGCGCGCGGTGTAGTACCGCGCGGGGTTCTTGCTCGACCGATCGTCGCTGATCAGCACGAATTCACCCGTGCGTGCCGAGTAATCGATACCGGACAGGCCGCCCACGGTGGTGCCCTCGAAGTCCAGGCCCGACGCGATCACCTGCTCGCCGAGCAAGCGCACCGAGGGCGCGGGCTCGGCGCCCGCCACCGGCGCCGATGCGAGGACGAGGGCACAACTGGCGATCAGAACATGGCGACTACGTCTCGGCACGGCTGCCAACCTATCCGGCCGGAAGGACGCGAACGTGCACGGGCTGGGAAACGACGGAAGCCCGCCACCGCGAAAAGCGGTGACGGGCTTCGCCGCCCGCGTTCCGCGAGACTACTTGCGCAGCGAGGCCGGGACCTCGAAGCGCTCGCCGTAGTTCTTGGCGAGGTAGTCGGCGCGTTCCACGAAGGCCTCCTGGCCACCCGGGTAACCGACGATGAACTGGTGCACACCACCGGTCCAGGCCGGGAAGCCGATGCCGAAGATCGAGCCGATGTTGGCGTCGGCGGTGGAGGTGAGCACGCCCTCGTCGAAGCACTTCTGGGTCTCGATCGCCTCCGCGAACAGCATGCGGTCGATCAGATCCTGCAGCGGGACGTCGAAGCCCGCCGAGGTCTTGAAGTGCTCGCGCAGGCCGCCCCACAGACCGGTACGCTTGCCGTTCTCGTCGTACTCGTAGAAGCCGGCCTTCTCCAGGCGACCCGGACGACCCTCGGACACCATGTAGTCGATGACATCCTGCGCCGGGTGCCGCTTGACGCCCAGGGTGGTGTCGCCCGCTTGCGCGGCTTCCAGGGTCTCCTTGGCGATCTTCTGCATGAGCTTCATGTTCAGCTCGTCCGACAGCTGCAGCGGCGCGGCCGGGTAGCCCGCCTGCAGACCGGCCTGCTCGATGGTGGCGGGCTCGATGCCCTCCTTGAGCATGGCGATCGCCTCGTTGACGAAGGTGCCGATCACGCGCGAGGTGAAGAAGCCGCGGCTGTCGTTGACGACGATCGGGGTCTTCTTGATCGCGAGGGTGTAGTCGAACACCCGGGCCAGCGCCTCGTCCGAGGTCTTCTCACCCTTGATGATCTCCACCAGCGGCATCTTGTCGACCGGCGAGAAGAAGTGGATGCCGATGAAGTCCTCCTGGCGCTTCACGCCGGTCGCCAGACCGGTGATCGGCAGGGTGGAGGTGTTCGAGCCGAGCAGCGCGTCGGGGGTGACGATGTCCTCGATCTCCTGGAACACCTTGTGCTTGAGCTCGGTGTTCTCGAAGACGGCCTCGATGACGAAGTCGACGCCCGCGAAGTCGGCCGGGTCCGCGGTCGGCTTGATCCGGTCCAGCAGCGCCTTGGACTTCTCCTCGGTGGTCTTGCCCCGGGACAGCGCCTTGGCCTCGATCTTCTCGGAGTAGTTCTTGCCGCGCTCGGCCGCCTCGATCGAGACGTCCTTCAGCACGACCTCGTAGCCCGCCTTGGCGGAGACGTACGCGATGCCCGCGCCCATCATGCCCGCGCCGAGCACGCCGACCTTCTTGATCTCCTTCTTCGGCACGTCCTTCGGACGCGAACCGCCGTTGTTGATCGTCTGCAGGTCGAAGAAGAACGCCTGGATCATGTTCTTCGCGACCGGGCCGGTGAGCAGGTGCACGAAGTAGCGGGACTCGATCAGCGACGCGTTGTCGATGTCGACCTGCGAGCCCTCGACCGCGGCCGACATGATGGCGCGCGGCGCGGGCATGTTCGCGCCCTTGATCTGCTTGCGCAGGTTCGCCGGAAAGGCGGGCAGGTTCGCCGCGAACGCGGGCGAGGACGGGGTGCCGCCGGGGATCTTGAAGCCCTTCTTGTCCCAGGGCTGCACGCCGCCCTCGGGGTTGGCCTTGATCCACGCCTTGGCGGCGGGGACCAGCTCCTCGATCGAGCCGACCAGCTCGTCGACCAGGCCGATCTCCTTGGCCTTGGCCGGCTTGTTGCGCTGACCCTGCAGCAGCACCTGCATCAGGGCGTTCTGCAGGCCCAGCATGCGCACGGTGCGGATGATGCCGCCGCCCGCGGGCAGCAGGCCGAGAGTGGCCTCCGGCAGACCGATCTGCGAACCCGGCACGTCCGCCGCGATGCGGTGGTGGGTGGCCAGCGCGATCTCCAGGCCGCCGCCCAGCGCCGCGCCGTTGATGGCGGCGACGACCGGCTTGCCCAGCTGCTCCAGGCGACGCAGGGCGCTCTTGATCTCGCCGAGCTCCTCCATCAGCGCCTGGGCGTCGTCCGGGCCGACCTTCATCATGTTCTTCAGGTCGCCGCCGGCGAAGAAGGTCTTCTTCGCGGAGGTCAGGACGACACCGGTGATGTTGTCCTTCTCCGCCTCCAGCCGGTCGACGGTGGCGGTCATCGACTTCTTGTACAGCTCGTTCATGGTGTTGGCGCCCTGGTTCGGGTCGTCCATCGTCAGTACGACGATGCCGTCCGAATCCTGCTCCCAACCGATCATGTTGGTTTCGCTCACAGCTCTGTGTCTCCTAGGTGAATTAGCGGCGTTCGCGGCCCTACGTGGTTACGCAGGCTGCCGCCTCCGGGCCTGACGCTCACGCCGCCGCAAATCTTCAGCTGTCGGTTGGGGCTCAGACCCGCTCGATGATGGTCGCCACGCCCATGCCGCCACCGATGCACAGGGTGACCAGCGCGTAACGGCCGTTGCGGCGCTCCAGTTCGTCGACCATGGTGCCGGTGATCATCGCGCCGGTCGCGCCCAGCGGGTGGCCCATCGCGATCGCGCCGCCGTTGACGTTCAGCTTCTCGTCCGGGATGTTCAGATCCTTCTGGAACTTCAGCACCACGGAGGCGAACGCCTCGTTGATCTCGACCAGGTCGATGTCGTCGAGGGTCAGGCCCGCCTTGGCCAGCACCTTCTTGGCGGCCGGGGTCGGTCCGGTGAGCATGATGGTGGAGTCGGCGCCGCTGGTGGCGGTCGCGACGACGCGCGCACGCGGGGTCAGACCGGAGGCCTTGCCCGCCTCTTCCGAACCGATCAGCACGAGCGCGGCGCCGTCGACGATGCCGGAGCTGTTGCCGCCGTGGTGCACGTGGTTGATCTTCTCGACGAAGTGGTACTTCTGCAGCGCCACCGCGTCGAAGCCACCCATCTCACCGATCACGGCGAAGGACGGCTGCAGCTTGGCCAGGTCCTCGGCGGTGGTGCCGGGGCGCATGTGCTCGTCCTTGTCCAGCACGACGATGCCGTTCTGGTCCTTGACCGGGACGATCGACTTGGCGAAGTAACCGCCGGTGGTGGCCTTGGCGGCCAGCTCCTGCGAGCGCACCGCGTAGGCGTCGACATCGTCGCGGCTGAAGCCCTCGATGGTGGCGATCAGGTCGGCGGAGACGCCCTGCGGGACGAAGTAGGTGTCGTAGTTGGTGGCCGGGTCCAGCGCCCAGGCGCCGCCGTCGGAGCCCATCGGCACGCGCGACATGGACTCGACGCCACCGGCGAGGACCAGGTCGTCGAAGCCGGAGCGGACCTTCTGGGCCGCCAGGTTGACCGCCTCGAGGCCGGACGCGCAGAAGCGGTTGAGCTGGAACCCGCCGACGGTGTCGGGCAGGCCGGCCACGGTGACCGCGGTACGGGCGATGTCCGCACCCTGGTCGCCGACCGGCGCGACCACGCCGAGGATCAGGTCGGAGATCCGGTCCTCGTCGAGGTTCGGGAAGCGGCCGCGCAGCTCCTGGATCAGACCAACAGTCAGGTCGATCGGCTTGACCGAGTGCAGCGAGCCGTTCTTCTTGCCACGGCCACGCGGAGTGCGGATGGCCTCGTAAATGTAGGCCTCTGTGGTCATATCGGAGTGTTCCTTCCTCAATGTGCGGCGGCCGGACGTTCGTCCGTCCGAGCGCTTTTGTGCGGTCGACCGGAACGTTCGTCCGTCCGAGCGCTTCTGTGCGACCGGGCCGGACATACGTCCGTCCGAGCGCTTTTGTGCGGTCGACCGGAACGTTCGTCCGTCCGAGCGCTTCTGTGCGACCGGGCCGGACATACGTCCGTCCGAGCGCTT
>NZ_JBVJAP010000020.1:88171-110203 GCF_055590505.1 Nocardia sp. NPDC041819
TTTTGTGCGGTCGACCGGAACGTTCGTCCGTCCGAGCGCTTCTGTGCGACCGGGCCGGACATACGTCCGTCCGAGCGCTGGTTTGCGGCGACACCGCGGGTGCGGCGTGGCTGCGGCTGACCTCGCCGACCGGCCTTGCGGCCGACCGTTCCTAACGCTGTACAAAACCAGGCAGGCAAGAGCGATCGCACGTCACGGTCGCCCGTACACCTGGGCATACCATAGAACGTCGGCGTACCGAAGCTCCCGGCTACCCGTACATACTACCGTGGAGTGCGAACTCCGGTTAACTTAACGTCGTGAGAGCGGTGGTTGTCAACCATCCAACCGTGTGGCACCCAGCTCACTCTTCAGCAATTCGAGGGCGACCTCGTCCGGGTCGCGCCGGTCGCCGGGGGCCACCGGATCTGCCGCGGCGGCCATCATCTCCCGCTCCTCTTCCGGCGTCGAGGCGGGGACGGCGCCGTCACCGCTCCAGCCCCGGCTGCTCGCGGCGTCGCTTCCGCTTGGTTCGGCGTCGTAGGGCGGCGGATAGTCCGCGGGGCCGGGATCGTCCGGCAGGTCGGGATAGTCGGGCGGCGGGATCTCGTCCTCCGCGGGAAACGGGCGCGGATTCGCGCCTCCCGCGCGGGCGCGACCCGCGTTACCCGGCTTCTCGGCGCCCGCGTTGCGCGCCTGGCTGGGGCGGGAGAACCTCGGTGGGGCGGCGGCATCCGGAGCGCGGCCTGTCGCGTTGCCGGATTCACGCCCCGGCTGGCCTGCCGCCTGTCCGCGAGCACGGTTCCCGCTACCGCCGGCCCGTGGCGCCGCCGCCGGCCGCGGCGCACCGCCGCCCGCTTCCCAGCGCACCTCGTGGTCGCGGCCGAGCACCGCCCGCACCGCCGACCGCACCGCTTCAAGATTCCGCGGATCGGACAGGCGCTGGGCCAGCGGCGCGTGCTGATGCGCGAAGACGATCACCTCGCCCTCCACCCGGGCGACCGACGCACCGGCGAGCATCGCCTGCACGGCCGCGCCGAACTCCCGCACTTTGGCGCGGATATCCGCCCACGCGGCTTCCACCTCGCGCAGCAGATCACCGCTCGGCGGCGAGGAAGGACCGGCGGGCTCCTGCGCGGACGTGTGGGGCGGCCCTGTCTCGGATCGCCCAGGCTCGCCCTGACCGGCGGCGGAATCCCGCACGCCGGGCGAGTCGGCGGCACCACGATCGGGCTCGGCGGCAGAACGCCGCGCCGTACCCGGGTCCCCGGCCCCAGGATCACGCCCGACAGCGGAACTCGCCGCCGCATCCGGGCCCGTGCTCCCGTGCTCGCGCCCAGAACGCTGCCCCGCAGTCGAATCCGCAGCCCCGCGATCGCGCCCGGCAGCGGGATCCCGCGCCGTGGTCGACTCGGCGGCCCCGCGATCAGGCCCCACGGCAGAATCCCGCGCAGCAGTCGAGTCGGCGGCCTCGCGCTCGGGCACGGAACCCCGCCCGGCAGTCGGGTCGGCCCCGGGCGCGTTCCCGACGACCGGATCGACGGTAGGCGACGCCGCCTGCGCACCCGATGCCGGAGAACCCGCCTGCTGCGGCGCCGGAGAAAGTCCCGATCGCGCTACGGCGTCGGAAACGCGCTGCACGGCAGCCGGTCCGGAAGGAACGCGGCCCGCTCCGGCGGCCGCTGCGCCGCCAACCGGCCCGGACGCCTCAGGATTCGGCCCCGACGCACCTGCCGTCCCGGCCTTCGAAGTACTCGGCGCGGCGGTCGCGCTCGGCCCTCCCGCCGGGCTCGTTCCCGCCGACCCGCTGTCGGGCACAACGGCGGCGTCCGGTTCGGCAACCGGCGCAACAGGATCCGCGCCGACTTCGGTGCCCGGAGCCGACGCATTCGCGGACGACTCGCCACCGGCGGGCATCGGTCGATGCCCGCCGCCCGGTGCGGCGACAGTGGAATCCGCCGCACCGGAAGACGGACTTCCCCCGCCACCGATCGGCACTGAGCGATCAGCGGTTCCGGTACCGGCGCCAGGCCCCTCGGTTTGCGCCGAACCGCCGACGGGAGTGGCTCCGCCGGCTTCGGCAGCGTCCTCCGAGCGACCACCCCCGCGGTTCTCGCGACGAATCGCGGCCAGCGCCTCGGCACCCCGGCGTCGAGGTGACTCCGACGGCGACCCGGCCCCGGCCGTGGGCTGGGCGGGAGTGGGCGCCGAAGACGAGGCGGGCGCGGCGGCGAAGGAGCCCCCGGCCATACCGCGCTCGAGCCGTTCCAAGCGTTGCAGCGTGGCGGATTCCGCATCGGACGCCGAGGGCAGCAACATGCGCGCGCAGACCACTTCGAGCAGCAGTCGCGGCGCCGTCGCGCCGCGCATCTCGCCCAGACCCTCGTGCAGCAGCTGGGCGTAACGGGTCAGGGTGGCCGAACCCAAGCGCTCGGCTTGGTCCCGCATCCGGTCGAGCACGTCACCCGGGCCGGTGACCAGGCCGCGTTCGGTGGCGTCGGGCACCGCCCGCATGAGGATCAGGTCCCGGAAGCGGTCGAGCAGGTCGGCGGCGAATCGCCGCGGGTCGTGGCCCGCCTCCATCACCCGGTCGACGGTGCCGAACAACGCGGCGCCGTCGTCGGCGGCCAGCGCCTCGACCGCGTCGTCGATCAGCGCCACGTCCGTGACGCCGAGCAGCGAGACCGCGCGGGCGTACGTGACGCCCTCGGGGCCCGCGCCCGCCAGCAATTGATCGAGCACGCTCAGGCTGTCGCGCGGCGAGCCGCCGCCCGCGCGAATCACCAAGGGGTACACCGCTTCTTCGACCGGCACATGCTCCTGCTCGCAGATCCGCCCGAGCAGTCCGCGCATCGTGGCGGGCGGCAGCAGCCGGAACGGATAGTGGTGCGTGCGCGAGCGGATGGTGGGCAGCACCTTGTCCGGCTCGGTGGTCGCGAAGATGAAGATCAGGTGGGCAGGCGGCTCCTCGACGATTTTGAGCAGCGCGTTGAATCCGGCGGTGGTCACCATGTGCGCCTCGTCGACGATGAACACCCGGTACCTGGACTCGGCGGGCGCGTAGAAGGCGCGGTCCCGCAATTCCCTGGTGTCGTCGACGCCGCCGTGGCTCGCGGCGTCGAGTTCGATGACATCCAGGTTGCCGGTACCGCCGGGCCCGAGGGCCACGCAGGACGGGCAGGTACCGCAGGGCGTCGAAGTGGGGCCCGACACGCAGTTCAGCGATCGGGCCAGGATGCGCGCGGAGGACGTCTTACCGCAGCCGCGTGGACCGGAGAACAGATAGGCATGACTGATCCGCCCCGTGTCGAGCGCGATACTCAGCGGGTCGGTGACGTGCTCCTGACCCACCACCTCAGCGAACGTTGCCGGTCGGTACTTCCGGTACAGAGCCACGGCCAGAGGTTACCGGCGACCTCCGACAAAGGACATGCCCGCCCGCTGCGCCGGTCGCGGGCCCACGCGGCGCACAAATGTGATCCAAGTCACAACATGCGCCGCGCCTCCTTCGACGCCCGCCCCTCGCACACACGATAGCAACCTCAGAGCTATCGCTCACGCTGCACGAGCGAAGACCGGACACAGCCGCCACGACACCCTGCCCGGGCCGGAGAATATGGACTCACACCCTGATTTACCTCGACTTTTCGGAGATAACGAAACCGCAACCATGGGTGACATCGATGCAATCGTCTGGCTAACGTGGCAGTCGGCAACTTCGGTAGCCAAACCTTCATCAGGTTGGTGACCCCGGCCGGTCCCTCATCCCGACCGGGGCACAACCTCGAGAGCACCACGGGTGACCAGCGCCAATTCCCCCACTTCCACCGGAGGACCGTCCACCGTGTCGTGTGACGACATCGCCGCCGCCTGGCTGTCCAGCACCGATTTCGCAGGCGACCGCTCCGCCGTCGCCCTTTTGAGCCGCGCCATCAGCCCGCAGGAGTTCGCGATCAAACGCGACTCGCTGCCGGTCACCGCGGCAGCCGATCCGGCCACCGCGGCCGCCATCCTCGAACTCCTCGAGCGCGGCCAGGTGCCGACCATGGCCGCGATCCGCACCCTGACCGCGCAGAACGAGATGCGCCGCGAGGCCGAGCGCATCGAACGTCTCGGCCGCCGCGCTCAGCGCAGCATCGATGACTTCGGCCGGGTGCTGGCCAAACTGGCCGACGCGCACTGGACCGCCCACGGCTACGGGCCCACCCGCCGCGATGTGCTGTGCACCGAGCAGATCATGACGCTGATCCGCACCCGCGTCGGCAACATCGCCCCATCGGCGGTCAAACACCTCTGGCTGATCGAGCGGGCCCAGCGCGCGGGATGGATCGCCTCCAACGCCAATCCCCGGTCTCTGTGCGCGGCCCGCCGTTTCTACGCGGCCCAGTACGGAAACCGGGTCTCGTTGCGCCCGGTGAACACCATCGGCACCGCGATCGCGGCCTACCTGGCCGATTACCTCGACGAACACGGCCGCGCGCCACGCTGGTCGGTGGTCGCGCAAGAACTGCGCGACGACCGCGGCCGCCGAATTTTCCACAACACCGCCGATGCCCGCGCCCAGGAACTCTGGTTGACCACCGCGGAGTGGGTGGAGATGCGCGACGACCTGCCCGTGCCCGGACGGAGGGGATTGCGGGCCATCCGTAAGTCCCGCGGCTGACTCGGGCGCCGCCCGCGGGCTCGACACCCTTGGGTTAACGCCGTTACTCTAACGCCGTTAACCTATCGAGCGGAGCCGCGATGCTGACCCGGATGGCCCGATTCATCACCCGATATCCGCGCGCGGTGCTGGCCGCGGCGCTCGTGGTCGCCGTGCTGTGCGGCGTCTTCGGCGCCGCCGCGCCCGCGCACTTGAAGTCCGGCGGGTTCACTTCGAACGACGCCGAATCCGCCCTCGTCAATGAGCTGATCGCGGACAACTTCGCCGGTGCCGCGCCCAATTTCGTCCTGCTGGTCGGTTCGGACGCGGGCGCGGACGATCCGGCCACGAAGGCGGCGGGCATCGGGCTGGCCGACGCGCTGAAAGCCCGCGGCGACGTGCGAGGCGTGCAGTCCTACTGGACCACGCCGCAGCCGCTGTCGAACGCGTTGCGCAGCGCCGATCGCAAGAGCGCCCTGGTCGTCGCCTATCTCGACGGAGACGAGACGCAGGTCCAGCAGATCGCGAGTGAATTGAAGCGGCAGTTCTCGGGCGTCTCCGACGGCATCACGGTCCGCCAGGGCGGCATCGCCGCGATCTACCACGACGTCACCGAGCAGACCACCCGCGACCTCACCGTGGCCGAGGGCGTCGCGGTACCGCTGTCGATGATCGTGCTGGTCCTGGTGTTCGGCAGTTTGGTCGCCGCGGCCCTCCCGTTGACCATCGGGATGTTCGCCATCCTGGCGACGCTCGCGCTGCTGCGCCTGTGCACGCTGTTCACCGACGTCTCGATCTACGCCCTGAACATGACGACGGCGATGGGGCTGGCGCTGGCCATCGATTCCAGCCTGTTCATCGTCAGCCGCTTCCGGGAGGAACTGGCGCGCGGCCTGGATCCGGCCGCCGCCACCATCCGGTCGGTGCAGACCGCGGGGCGCACCGTGCTGTTCTCCGCACTCACCGTCGCGCTCTCGCTGGCCGTATTGAGCGTTTTCGACCTGTACTTCCTGAAGAGCTTCGCCTACGCGGGCGTCGCGGTGGTCGCCGCGGCCGCGACCGCATCGATCGTCGTGCTGCCCGCGGCGCTGGTCCTGCTCGGGCACCGGGTGAACTCCCTCGACCTGCGGGCTCCATTGCGCCGCCTGTTGCGCCGCGGCGCGCCCGCACCCGGCCCGAAGGCGCCGGAGGACAGCGGCTGGTATCGGCTGGCCGGCATGGTGATGCGGCACGCGGCGCCGGTCGCGATCGTGATCATCGCGCTGCTGCTGGCGCTCGGCGCACCGTTCCTGTCGGTGCAGTTCGGTTATCCAGACGACCGAGTGCTGCCGGTCAGCGCCACCAGCCGCCAGGTCGGCGACGCCCTGCGCACCGAGTTCCCGCAGGCCGATCCGGTCGCGAGCACCACGATCGTGCTGGACGGCTACCACGGCGACAACGCGGCGCTCGGCGGGTACGCCGCCGAACTGTCGAAGGTCGAGGGCGTGCCCGCGGTCCTGTCCGCCGCCGGGGTCTACGCGGCAGGCGCGCGAGTCGCGCCTGCTCCGCCCGGGATGGCCAACGACACCGGGACCTACCTGAATGTCACGACCAAGCTCGATCCCTTCTCCCCCGCCGGCGACCGTCAGCTGACGGCGATCCGGGCGATCCCTCCCCCGGGGGAGGCACTCTACGGCGGCGCCGCGGCGGCCAACGCCGACTCCCTGCACGCGCTGGCCGCCCGCCTTCCGCTCGCGGCAGGCCTCATCGCCCTCACCACCTTCATCGTGTTGTTCCTGTTCACGGGCAGCGTCGTGCTGCCGATCAAAGCCCTGGTGCTGAACACACTGTCGCTGGCCGCCGCCTTCGGCGCGATGGTGTGGGTGTTCCAGGAGGGCCATCTGTCCGGGTTGCTCGGCTTCACGGCGGTCGGTTATCTGGTGCCGACCATGCCGATCCTGATGTTCTGCCTGGCCTTCGGCCTGTCCATGGACTACGAGGTGTTCCTGCTTTCGCGGGTGCGGGAGGAGTGGCTGGCCACCCACGACAACACTCGCGCGGTGGCGGTCGGCCTGGCCCGCACGGGCCGGATCTTCACCGCGGCCGCCGTGCTGATGGCCATCGTGCTCGGCGCGCTGGTCACCGCGAAGGTGTCGTTCATGCAGCTGCTCGGCCTCGGCCTCACGCTGACCGTGCTCGCCGACGCCACGATCATCCGCGGTCTGCTCGCGCCCGCGCTCATGCGCCTGCTCGGTCCGGCCAACTGGTGGGCGCCCGCACCGCTGGCCCGCCTGCACGCCAAGATCGGGCTGACCGAAGGCGAGGAGGACGCCGCCGCGCGCCCGCTGGAAACCGCGGGGCGCGCGTGATCGGTGGCAGGCGTCCGCGGTCGCCGCGCGGCTCCGGCGCCCAGCTGCGCGAGGAGATCCTGCGGGCCACGGCCGAACTGCTCACCACGACCGGGCATGCCGACGCCGTCTCGATCCGGGCGGTGAGCAAGCTGGTCGGGGTGAGCGCGCCGTCGATCTACCGGCACTTCGCGGACAAGGACGAGCTCATCGACGCCGTCGTCGCCCAGGTCTTCGAAGACCTCGCCGAGGCGATGCGAGCGGCCACCGACCCCACTACCTCTCCGGTACACCAACTGCACGATCAAGGCATGGCCTACGTCCGCTTCGCGCTCGAGCACCCCGAGCAATACCGGCTCGCGACCGCGCCCACCGAGACCGAGGGCGTGGTGGACGAAGTGCTCACCAGCGGCGCCTTCCAGCATTTCACGGCCACCGTACGCAAGTGCATGGACGACGGGACGATGGCGCAGCGCGACCCGCTGCCGATCGTGCTGGAACTGTGGTCGGTGGCCCACGGCATCGCCTCCCTGCTGCTCGCCAAGCCCTTCCTGCCGTGGGGCGACGCGGAAGCCGTCGCCTCGCGAGTGATGGGCGCGGCATGCCTCGGCTACTGCGTGCTCGACCTGGTGGGCGCGGCCCCGCCCACACCGGACACGGTCACGGCGTGGCTGCGCCGCGTCAGGAAGGGCGCGTCCCCGGCCTGACCGCCTTTCGACCGATCGGCTGTCGGCCGGCGAGCGACGATTCGGTAACTTCCTCGCAGCGCACGCGCGCGGAAGGAGTGAACCCGTGTCTTCAACCATCGACCCCGCGGCTACCGCCTGGCTGCTGGTCAGCACGGCCCTCGTCCTGCTGATGACCCCGGGTCTGGCCATCTTCTACGGCGGCATGGTCCGCTCGACCGGCGTACTCAACATGCTGATGATGAACTTCATCGCCATCCCGCTGGTAACGGTGACCTGGCTACTGCTCGGCTACAGCCTGGCGTTCGGCGCCGACGCGGGCGGCGGCCTGATCGGCGGCCTCGCCCACCTCGGCATGGCGGGCATCGATCCGACCTCGGTGCGCGGCTCGGTGCCGGAGCTGTTGTTCGCGACGTTCCAGCTCACCTTCGCGGTCCTGACCGCAGCGCTGGTCAGCGGCGCCATCGCCGACCGGGCCAAGTTCGGCGCGTGGATGATCTTCGTGCCGCTCTGGGCGCTGGTGGTGTACGCGCCGATCGCCCACTGGGTGTGGGGCCCGGACGGCTGGCTGGCCTCGTTCGGCGCGCTGGACTACGCGGGCGGCCTGGTGGTGGAGATCGCCTCCGGCGCGTCGGCCCTGGCCCTCGCGCTGGTGCTCGGCCCGCGCATCGGGTTCAAGGTCGATGCGATGCGCCCGCACAACCTGCCCTTCGTGCTGCTCGGTGCGGGGCTGCTGTGGTTCGGCTGGTTCGGCTTCAACGCCGGTTCGGCGCTGGCGGCCAACGGCTTGGCCGCGGCCGTCTTCCTCAACACCTTGGTGGCGGGCTGCCTCGGCATGCTCGGCTGGCTGGCGGTCGAGCAGATCCGCGACGGCAGGCCGACCACCTTCGGCGCCGCGTCCGGCGTGGTGGCCGGTCTGGTCGCCATCACTCCCTCGTGCGGGTCGGTCAACACCCTCGGCGCGCTGCTGGTCGGGCTCGCCGCGGGCGTGCTGTGCTCGTTCGCGGTGGGCTGGAAGTTCAAAGCGGGCTACGACGATTCGCTCGACGTGGTCGGCGTGCACTTCGTCGGCGGCATCGTGGGCACCGTGCTGATCGGCTTGCTCGCCACCGAGGTGATGACCGGCGGCGTCGAGGGCCTGTTCTTCGGTGGGGGGCTCGCGCAGCTCGGCAAACAGCTGGTGGCGGTGCTCGTCGTCGCAGCCTACGCGTTCGGCGTCTCGTTCGCGCTCGGCAAGGGCATCGACCGGCTCGTCGGATTCCGGGTCAGCAAGGAGGAAGAGACCGCCGGGATCGACTTCGCCCTGCACGCCGAGACGGCGTACGCGGAAGGAGTGCACGGCCATGCGCCGCGCCGCCTCGGCGAGGGGCATCTCGGGCGTCCGCATGCCGATCGCCCGCGCGCCGAAGAGGGGGATTGATCACCGCCGGGGCGTCGGCACAGTGCCCAGGGCGAAGGCCGGGCAGAGGGTAGCCCCGCGGTGCGTGTAGCCGGCGGGCGGCACAGGGTCGCTCGCCGACATTCGCCGGAGGTACGGAGTCGAGAGATAGCCATGTGGGCTGTGGTCCGGAGGCGAACCGTGCCCTGGCTGCCGCGTCGTGCCCTCAGCTCACCGAGGTCGCCGACGCGGTGAACGTATTGCACTGGGCCGCACGGTTGTTGTCCAAACCCGCCTCGAACCACTGCCCGCCGTTCTCGGACGACCCGTGGTCGCGCATGTCCCCGGCCTGGTCACCGCGCCCGTAGGCGTCCTTGCGGGCCAGGGTGAGCTGCGGGTCGGTGAGCGAACCGCCCTTCGACGACGAGGAGAGGTACATGCCGTCGAAGCAGTTGGCCTGCAATTCGACTCGGCGCGACAGCTCCAGTCCCTTGGCGCTGCGCGGCCCAACGTCGGCCCGATCGCTGTTGGCCTTGCGCAGGATGCCGGACATCGCCTGCACGTGATGTCCGTACTCGTGCGCGAAAACCGACAGGTAGACCACCCAGTTGTCCTTGAAGTAGTCCGTCTGCAACTGGCTGATCGGCATGTAGACGGTCTTGTTCGCCGGGCAGTAGAACGCGGCGAAATTGCTGGTCGAGCCGGTGCACGGGGTGGTGATGCCCGACGTGGTCGCGCTGACGTTCAGCGACGGCGGCTGGAACGGCAGATTCGCCTTGCGCAGCACGGGTTTCCACGCCGCTTCCAGGCAGGACGCCGCGCTTTCGAAGAACTTGCGGGCGGCGTCCACCTGGGTGCCCCACGGCGAGTAGTCGCACTGCGCCGGAATCAGCGTCGCGTTGGGGTCGGTCAGCAGCGGGTTGTTGCCGGTTTCCGACGGTCCGACCGTGCCGTCCGGCTGCGTGTCGAACGTGAAACCGGGTTGCGGACCGGACGCGTCGCTCGCGTCGCGACCCACCGAGATCGCGTTGCGTACAAGGCCCGCCGCCGCCAGGAATACGACGACGACCAGCAGCACAACCCATCCGCCGCCTCCGCGTTTGCGTGGCGGCGGGTAGGGCGGCCGCCCGGGCGGACCATAGGGCATGGGCGGAGGGACCGGCGGGCCGTAACCCGGTGGCGGGCCGTAGGCGGGCGGCGCGTATCCCGGCGGCGGGCCGTAACCGGGAGGCGGACCGTACCCAGGCGGCGGGCCGTAACCCGGGCGCGGGCCGTAGGGCGCACCGTAGCCGGGCGGCGGAGGCACCGGACGCCCCCCGCGCGGGACCGGTCCGTGTCCGTACGGTGGTTGTGTCACGCCCCCGTACCCCCTCGTCTCAGTGATCGCCGACAGCCGCTGACGCAGGATAGCAAGCTGTCTAGAGTAGGCAGCCATGCTGACTTTTCGGGGGGCCGCCCTAGGCGCGCTGCTTCTCGCCATCGCGGGAATGTTCGCGACGGCCCCGGTCACCCAGGCCCAGCCCGCGCCGGAGGGCGTGACCATCACCGCCGATCTGAAGCTGAGCCGCGAGGGCGTCCTCGAAGTGGTCGAACAGGTCTCGGTGCCGCCGGAGGGCTCGTTCCGGATGTCACTTCCGCTGCGGCTGCGGGTCGGTGACGACGCCGAGCGCGTCTTCCGGGTCACCGACGTGGACACCGAGGGCGCGGGCACCGCGACGGTCGCCAACGACCAGTTCACCATCGAGGCCCGCCCCGGCGACTCCACCTTCCGGTACTCCGTGCAGAACACCGTCAGCGACGCGCGGGGCACCCAGGTCTTCCATTGGCTCGGTGTGCTCAACACCGACATCGCGTCCATCAGCGCCTCGCTGATCAGCCCGAGCTTCGAAATGGGCATCGTGGACTGCAAACTCGGCCCGCCCGGTAACACCCGGCCGTGCGCCGACGTCAAGATCGAGACCGACGGAGTCCTCTTCCTCGAGCAGACCGACCTGCACAAGGGCGACGCGATCGATCTGACGCTGCAATTGCCGCCCGGCACCGTGCCGAGCAACGCCGATGTCCGCGACAGCGGCGACGCGGGCCCCTTCGCGATCACCGCCCCGGTGCTCGTCGCGTTCGGCGTGCTGCTGCTCGCGCTGGCCGCCCTGGTCGCCTATGTGCTGCGCGCTCGCCGCCTGGACGCGACGGTGGGCGGCGGTTCCGCGACGATCGATCCGCTGGTGCGCGAGGGTGATCGCGTGCAGTTCACCTCACCCGAGGGCACGCTGCCCGGTGCGGCCGGGCTCCTGCTGGACGGGCATGTCGATCCGGTCGACATCGCCGCCACCGTGGTGGATCTCGCGGTGCGCCGCTACATCCGGATCACGCCGCTCAGTGACAGCGACTGGCGGATCAACCGGGTGAACACCCCCGACGACCAACTGCGCGACTACGAGAAGGCCGTCTACCAGGCGCTGCTACCCGAAGCCGCCGACGCGGTGACATTGGGCGAGCTGCGCAAGCCGGGGCGTGTGGCCGCCGAGCCGGTACGCGCCGCACTGGTCGCCGACGCCGTGGCCCGCGGCAACTTCCTCGATCGCCGCCATCCCGGCCTCGCCCTGTGGCTCGGTGGGGCGCTGGTGGTCGCGGGTGTCGCGACGACCGTGGCGCTCGCGCTCACCTCCGGACATGCCCTGGTCGGTGTCGCTATCGCGCTCGGGGGTGTCGCGGCTCTGCTCTCGCCGAAGTACCTGCCGGTGCGGACGGCGCGCGGGCTGGAGCTCGCAAGGCAGATCCGCGCGCTGCAACGCGGCCTGGAAACCACTCGGCGCGAACAGATCCCGCCGATCGACCAGGAAACCGTGTTCTCCCGCGCCCTGCCGTTCATGGTGCTCGGCGCACGCGCCGACAACTGGATCCGCGCCTTCCGCGACCTGGACCCCTCGGCCGACGCGCAACCCGGCCTCTACTGGTTCGGCGGCTTCGAACGCGACCGCAATCTACAGCGCTTCGCAGGACACTTTCCGTTCTTCATCACCGCCCTGGAGGGGCTTTTCGCCCTCGCGGGCGATCCGCACCGCTAGCGTCACGCGCGCGAAAAGGGCGATCAGCCACTGCGGCCGATCGCCCTTCGCCGTATCACTCAGTCGTGCAGGGCGGTTCGCCGGACCGCGGCAAGCGGATCGGCGTAGAGAACGCTCAGCGAGGTCACCACCGCGGCGTATTCCTGCACTTTGCCGCCGAAACCGCTGATCCGGATGTCGGTGGGCGGCAGGCTCGAACCCTGGTTGAACGCCCGCGCCACGTGCGCGACCGCGGGGCGGTAGCCGGTGAAGGCCTGGCCGCCGAGGATCACCCGATCGGGGTTGAGCATGTCGCGCACCATCGCCACGGTGTGGCCGAGGATGGTGGCCCGCTCGGCGAGCAGTTCGCGCGCGGACTCCGATCCGGCCTCCGCGGCCCGGTACAGGTCGGCGATGGTCGAGCCCGCGGTGCCGTTGTGCGCCGGGATGATGCCACGCCCGACCGCCCTCGAGTGCAGTGACCGATCACCGACGGTCACCTCCAAGCAGCCACGCCGTCCGCAGGTGCACTCCACGTCCGAACCCGTGGGCAGATGCGCGATCGAGCCGGGACCGTTGCTCGGTGTGTGCACGCGGCCATCCAAGGTCACCGCGACACCCGCGGTCTCACGCACGTAGAAGTACAGGCTGCTGCCCCGCTCGAGGCGGGCCTGGTCCTTGGGCTCGCCGGTGGGCAGCAACAGCTCCGAGCCTGCCATCGCCTCCACGTGCGGCGCCACCGAGACGGGCAACTCCAGCACCTCGCCGAGGACCGAACCGACTTGCGCCCCACGCCATTCCAGTTTCGGATGATCGACGACGCCGGTCAGCGGATCGACCCGGCCGCCGATCGCGACGCCTGCCCACAGCGCCTTGCGCCGGTGCCAGCGCTGCAGGAACGCCTTCGCGCTGCGCGCGACGGTGGTGGTGGCGAATTCCTGACCGGTCTGCGGGGTGGCGATGGCCAGCCCACCGAGGATGCGGCCACGCAGGTCGGCGGCGACGATCTTGGTGACCGCGGCGCCGATGTGGATACCGATGGTGAGGTAGGCGTCGTGGTCGATTTCGAAGGGGACGCGGGGGCGCCCGACCGCACCCGAGGCCGTCAGGTCGGGGCGTTCCCGCAGCAGGCCGGCCGCGAGCAGCGCGGAGACCTGGCGGTTGACCGTGGCGATGCTCAAACCCGTTGTGCGCGCGGCGTTGTCGCGGGAAACGGGACCTCCGGTGGCGGCGCGCAGGACCGCGGCCGCCGGGTTGTCGGCGAGGCGCAGTTCGGGAGCGACAACCGGACGCTGAACGCGGGCACGGCCGTTGGCAACCCTGGAGACGGATCGTTCAAGGGTGGGAAGGGACATTGTGCGGATCCTTGCTGAAGTCCCGTAATCGACGGGACATGCCTACATGGGCGGCGAGGCAGCAAATGAGCAGGAAAAACCACTCAGCTGCAGCAAGAGAGGCGACACAGTTCGCGTGTCAATGGCAGCCGCAGACCCAGCGCGGCGGTCACGTAAGTGACGCGCAGGAGGTTCGATCGGCCAGCAGACATGTCATCAAAATTAACACTGATTTCCGCGACGCACCAACCCCCGACGCGCCGTTGTGTGCACAGGCACATTGTTTCCGCAGGTCGTGGGCACGCGAAAAGACCCCGCTGCCCGGAGAGCTCCACGGGGGCGGGGTATTTTCGCGCGGAAGGATTACTTCGGCGCGTTGAACGGCTGATTGATCGTCGTGAAGTACTGGATCGCCGCGCCGATCGCGACCGGGGCGGTGACCAGCAGCTGGCCCGCAAGGGTGCCCAGCGCGCCGACGGCGATGATGCCGCCGAGGCAGCCGATGGCGGCGGCCGGGATGAACGCGCCGAACAGGCCGACGATGGCCGCGGAGGCGACGGTGGCGCCGGCGATGCCGCCGAGCACGCAACCGAGCGCACCGCCCGCGATGCCGCCGACGAGCGTGCCGATGGTCGCCCCGGCGGCGATCGTGCTGGTCAGGCGGGTCCAGGCGGCGACCTCACGGTCGTACTCGGTCTTCCACGGCGCCTTGTCCTCGTACGGCAGGGCGACCGGCTTGTAGACCGCGTGCTCCCGGTCGAACAGTGGCGTCAGCGTCGCGCTACGACCGGAAATCTGTGCGGCGATCGGGAATTCGAAGTCCTCCAGCTGAAACCGAAGCGGCTGTGCCGCCAGCACGGTACCGTTGGAGGCCTTCACTTGGAGCACCTCGTCCTCGACGGCGAGCGAACCCGCGTCGGTTTCGATGATCGACTGGGTGTCCGTCGCGTACGCGGTGAAATTTATTGCGCTTTCGGCGCTTTCTTCCGCCGGCGCGGCACCGGATGTCCCCGCGGCCACTCCGGTCGCAATGGTCACCAGCGCCGCCACCACGGCGAGTTTCCTCATCCTCATGTCCTGCAATCCCTCATCTCAGGTGGAGCCGTTCCAGGCAAAAGCATCAGGCACCGGCTGTGCGAGAACGAGGAAAAAACGCAGGACGATTTCAAATAGGCAACCGGAGAGTTACAGTTGCCGTACTACTTCGCTTTGGCCGCCGCTTTCGCCTGCTTCTTGAATTCCCTTACCTGCGCGAGAGATTCGGCGTCGGTCACGTCGGCAACCGATCGGCGTGAGCCCTCGTCGCCGTACGCGCCCGCCGCCGCTCGCCAGCCTTCCAACTGCACGCCCCGCTGCTTACCCAGCAGAGCCAGAAAGATCTTCGCCTTCTGCTCGCCGTAGCCGGGGAGATCCTTCAGGCGGCGCAGCACCTCTCTCCCGTCCGGATCGCCCGCCGTCCAGATGTTCTCCGCCTTGCCGTCGTAGTGCTCGATGACGTAGCGCGCCAATTCCTGCGCGCGCCGGGCCATGGACCTGCCGTAGCGGTGGATCGCGGGCGGCGTCGCGGCGAGCTCCTCGAACTCCTGGGGGTCGGCCTCCGCGATGCGCTGGATGTCGAAGCCACCCATCCGGTCGGCGATCTTCTTCGGGCCGCGGAAAGCGTGCTCCATCGGGTACTGCTGGTCCAGGAGCATGCCGAGCAGGGTGGCGAAGTGGTCCTCGGTCAATAGCTTGTCCGCCTCGGCGTCCTGCGCCAGGCATAGCGTGCGAGTCATCGCCTACCTCCTGCTCGGTGTGCTGGGGACGGGTCGATCATCTCACCGGCGCCGACGGGGCGGGAGGCCGCGGGTCGTCGCCGACCCGAGATGGGGAGTGACTCACCTCACACTGCCTACGCGCGGGTAGATGACCTGCCGCGTAGGCTCCAGACCATGCCTCAGATGACGGCGACACCGACCAAGACGACGGCAACGGCCAGGGATGGACACGGGCCCATGAACACCTACGCATTGCGCCCCGACCGGTTCGACCGAGCAGGCCAGGATCAACTCGTAGACGTGCGCGACCTACAGGCCGCGCTGCCCGGTATCCGCCGCTTGCGCGGCTGGGCGCATGAAGCGCTCGCGCTGCGGCCCGGCGAGCACGCCCTGGACATCGGCTCCGGCACCGGCACGGAGGTCGTCAACTTCGCCGAAGCGGTGGGCCCGGACGGCAGCGCGGTCGGGATCGAGCCCGACCCGCATCTGCTCGCCTCCGCCGAGCGCCGCGCCGCCGAGGCCGGCTCGACCGCCAAATTCCACTCCGGGGACGCGTACGGCGTGCCGTTCGGCGCGGAGAGCTTCGACGCCGTCCTGTGCGAACGAGTCTTCCAACACCTGACCGCGCCCGCCCGCGCGGCCAACGAGATCGCGCGCGTGCTCCGCCCGGGTGGACGCGTCGTCGTGGTGGACAGCGATTGGGGAACGGCGATCATGCACCCCGGTGACCGGCAGGTCGTCCGGGAGGTGATCGACACCCTCGTGTCGGCCACCACCAATCCGTTGTCCGGCCGTCGGCTCCCCGGCCTGCTCACCAAGGCGGGCCTGGTGGTCGACGACATCGGTTCGCATGCCTTGGTGCAGGACCGCAGTGTGGGCGCGGGATCGTTGGTGACCAGGGTCTCGGCGATGGCGGTCGCGCGCGGCGCGATCACCGAGGCGCAGCGCGAACAGCTGCTGACCGACCTGGAGGCGGGCGCGGCCAACGGCGACATCCACCTCTCGGTCACCATGTTCGCCGTCCTCGCGCACAAGCCGCACTGACCCGGCCGATGGCCGTCGACGTGCGCACCGACGTCGTGATCGACCGCTCCCGCGAGCTGGTCGCGGCGTACGCGGCCGATCCGGCGCACGCTCCGGCCTGGTATTCGCGCATCCACGGCGTCACCTGGGAAACCGAGCCGCCGCTGGGCGTCGGCTCGCGCATGGCGTTCGTCGCGCACTTCCTCGGCAACAAACTGACCTACATCTACGAGGTGGTCGCCTACGAGCCCGGCATACGGCTGGTGATGCGCACCGCGCAGGGGCCGTTTCCGATGGAGACGACCTACACCTGGGCGGACACGCCGGAGGGCGGCACCCGTATGACGCTGCGCAACCGCGGCGAGCCGAGCGGATTCGGGAAACTCGCCGCGCCGGTACTGGAAGCGGCGATCCGGCGGGCGAACCGAGGGGATCTGACGCGGCTCAAGGAACTGTTGGAGACCGGGTAGGCGGCTGCCTCGCTGTCCCGCCGGTACCACCTCGGCGTCGGATCGAGCGCCCGATGGAATCGCCCGGCACGAATACGTGCCGGGCGATCAATGTGCTCTCGATCCGCCGCTACTTGCCGAGCAGCTTCTCGGTGGCCGCCAGCAGCACGCAGGTGGCCAAGCCGTCCATCGCCTTCTCCAGCTCGGGCAGCTTCGGGAAGCTCGGGGCGATCCGGATGTTCTTGTCCTCCGGGTCGTTCTTGTACGGGAAGGCCGAACCGGCCGCCGTGAGCGCGATACCCGCCTCCTTCGCGAGCGCGATCACCCGCGCCGCGGTGCCCTCCAGCACGTCCAGGCTGATGAAGTAGCCGCCCTTGGGCTCGGTCCAGGACGCCACCTTGGACGCGCCGAGGCGGTCCTCGAGGACCTTCAGCACCAGGGCGAACTTCGGTTCCAGGATGGCGCGGTGCTTCTGCATGTGCGCGCGCACGCCGTCGGCGTCGCCGAAGAAGCGCAGGTGACGCAGTTGATTGATCTTGTCGGGGCCGATGCTCTTCTTCGAGGCGTGGCTCAGGTACCACTCCAGGTTCGCGGTGGAACCGCCGAGGAAGCTCACGCCCGCGCCGGCGAAGGTGATCTTCGAGGTGGAGGCGAACACCAACGGGCGGTTCGGGTTTCCGGCGGCGGCGGCCAGACCGAGCACGTCGATCACCGGTGCGGCGGTGTCGGTGAGCGGGTGCACCGCGTACGCGTTGTCCCAGAACAGCCGGAAGTCGGGCGCTGCCGCCGGCATCGAGACCAATTCGCGGACAACGTCTTCGGAGAACACCACGCCGGTCGGGTTGGCGTAGTTCGGCACTGCCCACAGACCCTTGATCTGCGGGTCCTTCGCCAGCAGCTCGGCGATGGCGTGGGTGTCCGGGCCGTCGTGGCGCATCGGGATCGGGATCATCTCGAAGCCGAGCGCCTCGGTGATCGCGAAGTGCCGGTCGTAACCGGGGGCCGGGCACAGGAACTTCAGGGTATCCTCGGCGGCCCAGCGACGCTCGGAATCATTGGTGCCGTACAGCATCGCGTAGGTGATCACGTCGTGCATCAGCTCGAGGCTGGCGTTGTTGCCCGCGAGCAGATTGTCCACCGGGATGTTCAGCAGCTCGCCGAAGATCGCGCGCAACTCCGGGAGACCGTGCAGGCCACCGTAGTTGCGGCAGTCGGTGCCTGCTCCGTCGCGGAAATCGCCCTCGCCGGGCAGGTGCAGCAGGGCGGCGGACAGGTCGAGTTGCTCCGGCGAAGGTTTTCCCCGGGTCAGGTCCAGCGTGAGCTTCTCGGTCTTGAGCGTCGCGTAGTTCGCGGTCTGGGTGTCGTGCTCGAGCACGAGCTCCTCATGGCTCATCAAACCGATCTGCGTTTGCCGGGGCATCCTGGGCAGCCTTTCAAGCAGCTAGGGGACGATGGTCTGGCCGGACCGATGGGCGGCGACCGAACAGTTGTCCATGCAGACGCACATGCATCCGCGGACGGTGTTCACGTTACCCGCGTGGTGCCCGGAATTGGAGGCGTTATCCACCGACAAACGGGGTTCGTCCAGAACCCGGGCCACGCCCAGTCCGCATCTATCGAGCGAAGGCTCGGCAACCACGCATACACCGCGCGAGCCGTAAGATAGGGGACCCCGCGCACCCGGCAGAGCCCGTTGACCCTTGCTGCCTTCCGGCCCTGGGGGAGTTCACAGGATGCGCGCCGCGCGGGATCCGTCGGCCAGTGTAGCGCCTCCGGTCCGTAACACCACCTTCCGGGTCCATCACCCCGCCCGAGCAGGTATTTCACTCCCCTCCCCC
This sequence comes from Nocardia sp. NPDC041819, assembly GCF_055590505.1. Classification (NCBI taxonomy): domain Bacteria; kingdom Bacillati; phylum Actinomycetota; class Actinomycetes; order Mycobacteriales; family Nocardiaceae; genus Nocardia; species Nocardia sp. NPDC041819. The sequence goes on from NZ_JBVJAP010000020.1 coordinate 106,629, forward strand.
CACCCTGTTTGGCGACCGACGGGGGGCTACCGGTATGCTGCTCCACGGAGGATTCGCCTAGTGGCCTATGGCGCTCGCCTGGAACGCGGGTTGGGTTAACGCCCTCAGGGGTTCAAATCCCCTATCCTCCGCCACGAAAGGCCGGGTCGGACGCTTGATCGCGTGCGACCCGGCCTTTCGCATGAGATACGGCAGCTCGGTGGCCGGGTATTCGGCGACTGGACGCGGCTGTGACGTGGGCCACTATCTCCCACGCGGGAATCGCTTCGCCGGAGGCGTTCGCCGTTCGATGGCTACGGGTTCGCGGCGCGGCAGGTCCCCAGAAGCCGAGACGCTCGGGCCGACCCACGGCGTCCGGCAGGGGGCGAGCCCCGTTCGTCCGATCTGGGCTGTGCGACTTCCCATTCCGATGGAATGATCGTCCCCGTGACTCAGTGGCTCCCGCTCTTCGGTTCCCTCATCGTCGCCATGGCGGCATTGGTCGGCGTGCTGGTCAACAACCGCACGAACCGGGCGGCGCTCACCGCCGCGGACGAGCGCAACCGGGTCACCCTGGACGCGGCGCAGCGCAGCGTGGAGTCGACCAACGCGGCGGCCGAGCGGCGCGAGCACGACAAATGGCGGCGGGAGTCGGTGCTCACCGCGGTGTCCTCGGTGCTGGCCATCTCGAGCGACGTGCGCCAGCAGTTGTTGCGCTGCGAACGCTGGGAGGCCGACGAGCTGGATCGGGTGGATGAGGAGATCCGGCAGATCATCACCGGCTCGCGAGGTTTCATCAGCAGTTTGCGCGTCGTAGCGCATCGCAAGATCCCCAATCGCTGCGAGGACCTGATGCGTACGCTCACGGCGGCGCTGAACATCAGTTTGCAGCGCCGCAGGATCGAACTCGACGGCGAGGCCGTCGCCGAGGAGATCACCGAGATCCAGGCGCTGTGGTCGCGGGCGATCGAGAACACCGTCGAGGAGGAACGCTCGGTCATCAACGCCACCCGGCTGGAACTGGAGATCAAGATCTCCGCCGAGGTCCACCAGTCCGCATCTCAGCCCGCCCTCGTCCGATCTTGACCCGCGGGCGTGCGATCGTCACGCCGGGGCGGAGTAGAGCCGGGTGCGGTGTACTTCCAGCAGCGCGGCGCGGAGGTGGGCGGCGTAGGCGTCGAGATCCGGTAGAACCGCCTGGTCGGCGTGCAGGGAGATGGTGATGGTGTCGCCGAGGCCGTGTACTCCGTGGGTGAGGTGCATGACCGAGCCGAGTGCGGGGAACCCGGCCGTGAAGCGCACCTTCCCGCCGCCGAAGGACAGGTCGGCCGGGCCGCGGTCGACACTGGAGACGACCGTGTGCCCCGCTATCGAGGCGGGAACGGTGTCGAGGGGGTAGCGGTCCACGTCCCGACGCAGCAACGGGGCGGGGACTGTCGCGGCGACCCGGTCCTGCGCCGACAGCAGCGGGTGCCGGGCGCGGACGCGCCGGTCGGCGAGCGCGGCGGCGATCTTGTCGGCGCGCAGGCCCAGATCGGGTTCGTCGATGAAGAGATCGACGCCGAGGCTGCGATAGTTGTTGCGGGGGCGGTCGACCTCGGGAAGGGCCATCGGGACCTGCGCACCGAGACGCTCCACCGGCTCGCCCCGATCGGCCAGGTAGCGGGCGAGCGCCAGCGACACCGCGGTCAAGACGACGACCGTGACGGTACGACCGGGCACCCGCAGAGCTTCCGCCGGGAACACCAGCATCCGAGCTTCGTGCCGCGAGATCCCCTCTAATGTGGTCCGGTTCAGCGCGCTCGGCGGGTAATCCTGTGCGGGCGGTGGCAATTCGCCCGCTTCGGTCAACTCCGCCAGCCGCTGCTGGGCTCGAAAAGCCTGGTAGCCACGCACCGCCGTCGCGGCCATCCGAACCGGCACGCGCAGCAGACCGACCGCAGAATCGATCAGCACACCTATCGGCAACACGCTCGCCGACACCGCATCACCGATCGTCCGCCCACGCACTACCACCGAGCCGGCGCGCGCTCCCGCGGACGACACGCTCGCCGACACTACGTCACCGATCGTCCGCTCACGGGCCTCTGCCGTCCAGCCGATCCCCTGGGAATCAGCGAGCGCCTTTTGCGTGGATACCTCCAGCAACGATCGATCACTCGGCGTGCTGCGAGCCTCGCCGACCGAACTATCGGCACCTGCGGCCCCGGTACCGTCGTCTCCGGTCCGTACCCCACCGGGCGCCGGCAACCGTGTTCGGCCTTCGTCCCCCACCGCGCGATTCTCCACCGCGCCGAACAGCGCACGCCCGATCGCCGAGGCCCGCCGCCCATCGGCCAGCGCATGGGACATCTGGAGCACCACCACCAGCGCGGGCTCGCCTTCCTGCCCCGGCGCGTCGGTGATCGCGCGGAAGACGTGCAGCCGCCACGGGTGCACGGCGGCATCGACGCCGGTGCCGAGCAGCTCGCCGAGAACGTGCAGCAGATGCGACCAATTACGCTCCGCCAGTTCATGTTCCACGAATTGCTCGGCAGCGAATTCGCATCGCGTCCAGAACGGGTAATCGATGTCGGCGGGCAGTTCGCGCAGCCGGACCCTGAGGTCCGCGATCCGCGCGCTCCGTTCGGCGACGGCGGCGCGCAGTTCCTCGGTGGGCCGTCCGCGGTCGACGAAGCAATACAGCAGAAAAAGGTCGTTGCGCGTCCGTTCGGACAGCCAATACATCGTCGCGTCCTGCGGTGCCATGGCGCTCACAAGTAAAACGATATCGACTCGAATCGAACGGCGCCCCGCGAGCCGGACAAATGTGAATGATCTTGTTCCACAATTCTTCCGGAGAACCCCATCGATTCCGGCAGACAGCTCTGCTACCGTCTGTAGTAGGAACGGATACCACTCACCCAGGGCGGGGTGTCGGCCATGGCAATAGATCTAGCTCGCAAAATCGCCAATCAAGCCGATGAGGCGGACGAGCGGTATAAGGCCGCCGCGTTCGTGAAGCGGTCGATCAACAAGGTCTTCCCGACCCACTGGTCGTTCCTGCTCGGCGAGATCGCGCTCTACAGCTTCATCATCCTGCTGCTGTCGGGCGTGTACCTGACGCTGTTCTTCGACCCCTCCATGACGGAGGTCGTCTACAACGGCTCCTACCAGCCGCTTCGCGGTGTCACCATGTCGCGGGCGTACGAGACGGCGCTCGATCTCTCCTTCGAAGTGCGTGGCGGCCTGTTCGTACGGCAGGTGCATCACTGGGCGGCGCTGCTGTTCGCCATTTCCATCATCGTGCACTTGTTCCGGATCTTCTTCACCGGCGCGTTCCGCAAGCCGCGTGAGGCGAACTGGGTGATCGGTTCGCTGCTGCTGATCCTGGCGATGTTCGAGGGCTTCTTCGGCTACTCGCTGCCCGACGACCTGCTGTCGGGCACCGGCCTGCGGGCCGCGTTCTCGGGTATCACGATCGGCATCCCGATCATCGGCACCTGGCTGCACTGGCTGATGTTCGGTGGTGACTTCCCCGGCGAGATCATCATCCCGCGGCTCTACATCGCGCACGTGCTGCTGTTCCCAGGCATCATCCTGGCGTTGATCGCCGC
>NZ_JBVJAP010000021.1:0-94238 GCF_055590505.1 Nocardia sp. NPDC041819
GCATCGGCCTGACTCAACATGCTTCCCGAGTACATCGGCCTGCCTCCTGAAGATGGACGCTTACTTACGGTGTCCAACTTCATGGGACCACTCCACTGCTCCGGCAGTATTTTCCGAAGTTCACTGACCTTTCCGGCTACCACCCCGACTACCTCGAGTTCGTCGCCGCCGAACTCAACAACCGGCCCCGCAAACGTCTCGGCTGGCGTAGCCCTGCCGAAGCACTCGAGCAGCTACTCTCAGAACCAGACAGCAATCCGCCCGGTGTTGCGTTGGCCAGTTGAATCCACCCCGCCTGCTCGGTCGGGAAATGCCCGCGCGCTCGCACCGCCCTGCGATAGTGGGCGTTGAGGGGCTCGATGGCATTGGTGGAGTAGATGACCCGCCTTATCTCGACGTCGTAGTCGAGGAAGGCGCGAGGCTCAGGGGCGGGGCGCGAGCAGGGCCGCAGGGCGGTGGCACGACGCCGCCGCGTGGGTGGCGAGCAGCGCGGTTGCGGCATAGCGGAGTGCGGCGTAGCGGCGGTCGCCTGTAGTCGCAGGGCGGCGTCTGCGGCGACCGCCGCTGTCACCTCACGGCCCCCGGCCTCCGGGCCGCCCTGGAGGAGAGCTCCGGGGCGGCCCGGAGGCCGAGGACGGTGAGGTGTTCCGAGAGGAGACCCGCTGGCCGTGGACCGTGGACCGTGGACCACGCCCTGCGCATCTCGCGCCGCCGGGCTCCCGGCGGGTGATCCGGCGGACGCGTCCCCGGCGATCCAGTGGATGCCCCGCCGGCGTTCTAGCGGGTGGACCCGGCGTGTTCCGGCACAGTCGCCGCCTCGCTCGCCGCCGTCCCGGCCCTCGGCTCGGCGCTCTTCCTCGCGAACCCGCGCCGGCCCGGCAGGATCGCGAGGACGATCAGTGTTCCGGTGGCCATGACGATCCCGCCGATGAGGCTGGTCTGGGCGACGCCGTGGGCGAAGGCCTGGTGGACGGCGTCCACGGCGGCCTGGGCACGCTGGGGCCCGGCGGAGGGATCCTGCGCGACTCGCTCCGCGACGGCCAAGCCACCACCGACCGAGTCCTTGGCGATCTCCATCGCCTCCGCCGGGAGCCGGTTGCCCACCAGGTCGGTCAGCTCATCCCGGTAGGCCGTGCCCAGCAGCGAGCCCAGCACCGCGATGCCCAGCGCCCCGCCCAGCTCCAGCGCGGTGTCGTTGACACCGCCGCCGACGCCCAGCTCGGACTCGGGGAAGGAGCCCATGATCGTGTCGGTCGCCGGGGAGATGGCCAGTCCGAGCGCGAGGCCCAGCATCATCAGCGGCGCCAGGAAGTCCCCGTACGTCGACCCCTTGTCGATCTGGGTGAGCAGGAACATGCCCGCCGTGCCGACGGCCAGGCCGGTCACGACCATCACCCTCACCCCCAGCTTCGGGGTGAGCGTCCCGGTCGCCGCGGACCCGAGGAACACCGCACCGCCCAGCGGCAGCAGCCGTAGGCCCGTGTCCAGGGCGCCGTAGCCGAGGACGAACTGCAGGAACTGCGTCGCGTAGTAGAGCACGGCGAACATACCGAAGAAGAAGAACAGCACCGCGAGCATCGAGCCGCTGAAGGGCCGCAGCGCGAACTTTCGGACGTCCAGCATCGGATGCGGGTGCCGCAGCTCCCAGGCGGCGAAGGCGACCAGACCGACACCGGCGACCACGGCGGCGGTGCCGGGGCCGGCGCCCCAGCCGAACCGCGGGCCCTCGATGGCGGCGTAGATCAAAGAGCCGACGGAGACGATCGACAGCAGACCACCGAGGTAGTCGATCCGGCCCATGCCCTCCGCCTTGGACGGCGGTACCAGGGCGAGCGCGCCGAACACGGCGAGGACGGCGATCGGCACGTTGATCAGGAAGGTCGAGCCCCAGGCGTGGTCCTCGAGCAGCCAGCCGGAGACCAGCGGGCCGACGGCTACCGCCAGCCCGGAGGTCGCGGCCCAGGCGGTGATGGCCTTGGTCCGCTCGCTCCGGGGGAAGGTCGCGACCACCAGGGACAGCGTGGCCGGCATCACGACCGCGGCACCGACACCCATGATCGCGCGGGCCACGATGACCAGCGAGGTCTCGTCGACCATGCTCCCCATCACCGAACCGCCGGCGAAGATCAGCAGACCCAGCACCAGCGCGCCGCGCCGGCTGTACTTGTCGCCGATCGAGCCCAGCACCAGCATCAGCGCCGCGTACGGAACGGTGTAGCTGTCGACGACCCACTGCAGATCACTGCTGCTCAGGCCCAGGTCGGTGGTCATGTCGGGGGCGGCGACGATCAGTGACGTGTTCGCCATCACCGTGATCAGCAGGCTCAGGCACAGCACGAGCAGTGCCCACCAGCGCCGCGCGTAAGGCCCGGTCATTTTCTCCACGGGGGTGTTCGCAAGGAAGGGCATCAGTAGCTCCTGAGAGGGACGGGGAAGACGAGCGGAATCGCTTAATTGCCCATCGATGTGCAGACTAGTTTATTGCCCCTTGCTGTGCAACTATCGCGATGACTCCCTTCTCCCACCCGCCCTCGAGGTACCGACGTGATCAGCCGACCAGCACAAACACCGAGAACGAGGCCGAGACGGTCTCCGGCCCGCCCCCACGAGACGCCGCCCCCTCCTGCTCCGACTTCGACTTCGTCCCCCTCGCCGACTTCGACTTCAGCGCAGCGTCGGGACGCGCGGGCCACCCGTGCCCGGATCCTCGACGCGGCTCGGCGGGAACTGACTCGCGACCCCGACAGCCGCCTGGAGGACATCGCCGGTGCCGCCGGTGTGGCCCGGCGCACTGTGTACGTCCACTTCGCCTGCCGGGCCGAGCTCGTCGAGGGCTTGGCCGCCGAGGCCGCGGAGGCGATCCGGCGTGCCGTCGCGGGTGCCCCGGCCCCGACCCCCGACGCCGTCGCGGACCTGGCGCGATTCGTCCTCATGGTGTGGCCCGTCGGCGACCACTACCGCGCCCTCATCCGGCTGGCCCGCGGCCAGGACCTCGCACGCGCACGCGTCGACGAACTACTGACCCCCGCCCGCGACATGGCCACGACGGTCTTCGCCCACGGCCGCCGACAGGGCGTCTTCCAGACCACCGTCCCGCCCTACCCGCTGGGCCGAGCCATCGAGGCCCAACTGCTGGCCCTGCTCGACTGCGCAGACTGCGGCCTGTGGTCCGACGACGGCACCGGCGCCGCCACCGCCGCCCTCATCGCCGCCGGAGTCGCCCCGGACACCGCCGCCGCGAAGGTCGATCAGGTACGGAAGTCCGGGTTGCCCCGGAGTCCGGTCTGAACCCCGTGCCCGTACACCACTCGCACTCACACAAATGTCCGCTCCCGACTCCCTGTCCCTCGAAGCCCCCGGATCCGCGCTCGCGTCCTGACCACCCTCGGCTTCGAGGTCACCGCGACGACGACCGTCTCGGCGGCCTCCGGCAACCGCGTCACCTCGAAGGATTCCAAGACCGCGGGCCGCGTCGCCCTGCCCGAGGCCGGTGAGAAGTTGCTCGGCCCGTCTTCGCCGAGCCGATCGCGCCGCGGAACATCCCCGACGGCCTCCGACTGCGCTCGGTCACCACCACGGAGCAGGGCCTCACCGCCCACTTCTCCGGCAAGTCGGTCACCTTCCGCCGCGACGACACCCGGGACACCTCACCGAACGGGTCGGCCGGAGAGAAATCAGGTGCCGTGGGCCGGAAGAGCCGTAGCCATCGCCGACGCAACGTCCTCGACCACCGCGCTCGCCCGATCTTCCGGCACGCCGGCCGCGATGAGGGTGGCCGTGGTGATCCGGTGCCCGTCGTCCTCCAGCGCGCCGGTGTTGACGGACTCCACCAGAGCTACGATCAACGCCATCAGGCCTGTGCTCTGCACGGCCGGCGGCAGATGGGAGTGGAAGACGCCGTCCCGCTGCCCGCGCTCCAGGATCCCGGTGGCGGCCTCCCGGGCCGGCGCGAGCACCTCGGTGACGCGCTCGGAGCCGAGGTCCCGCCGGGTGAGCGCCAGCAGCATGCGGTAGCGGTCGCCCACGGGCCACATCCGGAGTACGAACCGCGCCAACGCCCGCTCGGCCGACTCCCCCGTCTCCGGCCCGGCCTCCACCGTGTTCCGCAACGTCTCGGCAGCTTCCTCGGCGAGCGCCTCCAGCAGCGCCGCCCGCCCCGGGAAGTGCCCGAAGAGGGTGCGCCGGACGACCCCGGCGGCCCGCGCCAGCTCCTCCAGCGTGACATCGGGGTTGCGCCCTAGCTCCTCACGGGCCGTGGCCAGGATGCGCGCCCGGTTGGACCGCGAATTACGGCGCAGCGGCTCGCGGGCCACGTGCTTGCTCACGGAGAACCTCGCAGCATCAATGGATGGACGAATGGCCCTCCATTTTGTCACGCCGAGCCGAAGCCCCCCTATCACGCCCCACCAGCCGCACCTCACTCGGGACCCGACCCATCTCGTGGCCCCGAAGCTCGGCCGACGCGCCACCGAGCGCGCCCGGTGCGGCCCTCGCGCTTGTTCCTCGACGAGAGCCCCGGCGGCCGCCGCCGACGACCTCGTCCGTCGCGGCCATCCCACCGGCCACCCCCGTCGGATCAGACCGCGAACTCCCGGATCACCATGTTCCGGAACACCGCCTGCTCGTCGATGGTGAGCAGGGCCAGGCCGGTGTCGGACGGGTCGGGGAAGACCACGGTCGAGTGCGCGTACCGGCTGTCGTCGACCCTCGGTCGTCTCCGTCTACCGCGCTCGCCGAAGCCGAGGAGGCCGGCGCCCCGGCCGGGCCGGAGATCATCGCCCGTCATGTTCTGCTCCGGAGCGCTCAGTGGCTCGGGGCAACCGCCAGTTCGCGCAGGCGCGCATTGTTCTGTAGCGCCCACCGCATGGTCCGCGGTGGGCGCCCGAGCAGGGTTTCCAGTTGGTCGGTGACGACGTTGTCAGGTCTCCGACGGCGCCTCCCGCGTCGGCCGACCCGGGTGGACATCACCGGGCCCGGAAGCGGCACTACCGACGCGGTGGGCACGGTCGTCGAACAGGCCGAGGACCAGGCGAACGACGTCGTGGCCGCGCTGCCCGAGTCGAAGTCGGCCTCGCGTCCGCGACCAGCGCGCCAGGTCACCTACATCCCTGAGGAAGTGGAGGCCTGGAACGAGGCCGTCATAGACGAGACCTTCCTGCAGGAGTCCCTGGGCGACCCGGCTGTGGCCCGGCACGTGGCGGCGCACATGAGGATCCTGACCAGGCTGATCGCCGGCGGGCGGTACGGCCACACCGGAGTCCTCAGCCTGAGAGTGCGGAACGTGATCTCTTGTCCGTTTCGTGGTTGAGGTTGGGGAAGCATCGTCCCAGGGCGGCTGCGTAGTCCTCGGCGAACCCGCACATGTCTTTCAGTTCCGGACCGGTGAGCGCGTAGGACTTCGAGATGTGCGGTGCGGGGTCGACCAGCATCTTCACGCAGACCTCTGCCACGTCGTGAATGGCGATGGGCGCGAGCCCGGCGACCGAAGATGTGCCGACCAATCCTGCGCAGCAGCTACTGTCCGAGGACGAGATGCTGGCAGAAGCAGCGGAGTGAACGTCGTCCAATCAGCTTCAGCGCCGGGAAGGTTTTCACGGAGACTTCCCGGCCTGGAGGGCTTCTGGGTGTTCATCGGCGCTGATCTTGCGCTGTTCACGCTGCTGTTCGCATCGTTCCTCTCTGCTCGCGCCGACGATCCGATTCTCTTCGAACACGGTCGGGAGAGCTTAGATCCAAACCGAGGCGGCATCAACACACTCCTCCTGCTGACCAGCTCATGGTGTGTCGTACGTGCCACGCTAGCCCATTCGCCACGGCGCGCTCGGCATTGGATCCTCGCAGGCTTGCTTGGCGGACTGTTGTTCGCGGTTTCAAAGATATGGGAATACGCGATCGAGCTCCGCAGATTCGGCCGAGCGCTGTCCATGCATATGGTGTGAGTACTGCGATCATCACGAAAAACATCACAAAAACGGCCCAGAAACTGATCAGGCCGTGCCAGGCGAACGGTCCGTCGGTGACGAGTGGAACGAGCACGAGTGGAACGTAGGTGGCCGCGGTGACGAAGCAGATCCAAGCCGTCCATTTGGGGAACAGCGGGACTGGTCGGACATCCCGCAAGATCGCTACACCCATCGCCACGCTCTGCAGAACCGAACATGCAAAGGCGAGGTCGAAGAAGATCCAGCCGAAGTCGTAGAAAAGCTGAACGGACTCCGGGGAGCGCGCCTCCAACCGGAAGGCGATTGTCAACCAGATTATGGCGGGGACCACTGTGACCAGAGCGGTCAGAAGGCCGCCCAGGCGCTCGATGTTCGCGAGAGAGGCCCCATCGGCCCTTCGATCCGCGTGGTTATCTTCGAGAGAACGACACTCCACACATAATAGAATGGCGCACCAGCGGCCATCAAAATCATGCCCAAGGTGATGCGCGTTTGGTTTTGTGTGAAGTACTCAGTGATCTCCGGGGCATTTAGATATTCCGCGGGAGGGGGCCAAAATACGGCGAAGCCTGCGAATCCGACAAGGCCGAGCGTGCAGTATGCGACGCAGGACCACAGTGACACGCGGAGCGTCTGGAAATCGAGCCGAAGCCGATCGACGTCCGGGCTCTGTGTGCGGTGGTGTGGCGTCGCGGTCATTGCATCTAGCCCTTTCGGAAGGCGGCCTATTTCCTACTAAGCCGAATCAGTCCAAAGTTGGGGGTCGAGCCGTTTCGGTTGACGGATCGCCGCTGGTATAGGAATTCGAGGTCCGCCTAGCGCAGGCTTGGACTCTATTTTAACATAGATTTGAATCCGACACCACGGGCACGAGGTGGATACTTGCGGAGACGGTGTTGATCCCCACGCCAAGTCTCGCTGGCGCCCGACTCGCTGGCCATAAGGTGGCACAAGGGCCCGCTCCCGAGGGGCTCTGCGACTCTTCCCGCCGCGAGGCAATGAACAGGAGTGGGCCGCAGCTGGTTGCGGACTCGGTCCGGCCAGTCGGACGGGTGATGTTCTGCGGCTGGCCAGCTCATCACGCGGCACGCTACTCCGTTCGCAGGCAAGCCGGCGGGATCCGAGTTCAGGGCGACAATCTCGAACTGTGGTTGCTCTCGAACAGAACATCGCGGCGCGGATTCGATCGGGCGGAAAGTCGCTTAGACGGTAGATGTGGGCTGTGCGAGTGGTGCTTGTTGTGAAGTCCGGGTCGCGTTCACCCTGGCGATTGCAACGCCGACCGTGGAGGAAGCGAAGATGAGCAACATCGTCCATGCGGCACCGGACGTGATCTCGAACAACCAAGAGTTGTTGCCGAGGTCGACCGGCGTCATCGCGCGCAGTAGCGAGGCGGTACACCCGGCTACAACGCCAGCGGTCAACCCGGCTGACAGCCACCGGATGGTCAGATCCTCGCCATGGGCGGGATCGGGATTGGCGAGAGGGTCGCGGTAACCGTCGCGCGCGCCGTAGGCAGCTGCCGCCAGCGCGAAGGCAACCAGCGCCGACAGGCGCAGCGCGGTCGACTGCGCAGCCCACGCTTCCAGGGCGACGCTGAGCAAGGAACGAATCACGACCATCAGCAGGGCTAGTGCTAGTCCACGGGCGATCCAAGGCTGCATAGCGAGAGATCGTAGCTCCGGGGGGAGGTCCGCGGTACCCTCTTGTTGAAATTAGATTAGAATCTAGGGCACCGAGGCGCCCCTCTTCGTCGGGAGCCACGCCTACTCGCCCGGCGGAAGATCGTCATGCTCGATTCTGGCATGTCTGCGGACCGCGGCGTATGGTTCCCCGCCCGCGGACGGAGCGTCGAGTGATGTCGAACGGTTGACCTCAGCCAAAACATAAGCTAACTTATGCCCCCGACGGTATGTGACGCAGGTCAATTCTGGCCGCTCACGTGCTGTGGCTCACAGATGCGTACGGCTGAGGGGCGCGAGACCCACCAGACCAGCCCAAAGCTTGTGCGTGTTCGGCGCCATGATCATCGAATCGAACCCAGACCGACGGAGAGCGAGAATGCGCCGTACATTCACAGGGCCGATGCGTTATCTCGGCGAGTTCTTCAGCCTCTCGGCCGACACATTTCGGGCGCTGGCGACGTGGCCGTTTCAGGGCCGGGAATTCATCGACCAGTGTTGGTTCATTGTTCGGGTGTCGCTCGTGCCGACGCTCCTCGTTGCGCTGCCGTTCACCGCGCTGATCAGCTTCACCTTCAATATTCTGGCGGCAGAGTTCGGCGCGACCGACGTTGCCGGCGCCGGGGCAACGCTCGGTGCGGTCACCCAGGTCGGGCCGATTGTTACCGTGCTTGTCGTCGCGGGTGCCGGAGCGACGGCCATCTGCGCCGATCTTGGTTCTCGGACGATTCGCGAAGAGATCGATGCCATGGAAGTGCTGGGCATCGACCCAGTCGTGCGGCTGGTGGCTCCGCGTGTTTTGGCATCGACGTTGGTTGCGTTGCTTCTGAACGCGCTCGTGTGTGTGATCGGCATAGCGGGCAGCTTCTTCTTCTCGGTCTACTTCCAGAACGTGACGCCAGGCGCGTTCGTGGACAGCATTCCATTGCTGACGGGCCTTCCGGAGCTGGTGATCTCGGAAATCAAGGCCGGCGCTTTCGGGCTCATCGCTGCCTTGGTCGCGTGCTATCGCGGGCTGACCGTCAAAGGCGGCCCGAAGAGTGTGGGGCAGGCTGTCAACGAAACTGTGGTCTACGCGTTCATGGCGTTGTTCCTCGTCAACGTCGTTCTGACAGCCATCGGAATCAAAATGACAGCAGGAAAGTGATGACAACAGAGACAGTGACGCCCGGTTTCACGATGCGTCCTGCCCGCGCGACTGTCCGTCGGGCGAAGGGCGCCAAACGGGTGATCGACGAAGTCGGGCAGCAGGCGATCTTCTACCGCAACGCGATCTTCGAGATCCCTATCGCGCTTCGGCACTATCGGCGGGAGATGCTACGCCTGGTCGCTGACGTAGCGCTGGGCTCCGGCGCTCTTGCGGTAATCGGCGGTACGGTAGTGATCTGCGGGTTCCTCACCTTGTCTGCCGGTGCTGTCGTGGCGTTGCAAGGCTTCGCCACCCTCGGCGATCTTGGCGTGGAGGCGTTGACGGGGTTCTTCGCGGCCTACGTCAATGTTCGCATCGCCGCTCCAGTGATCGCCGGTGTCGGCCTTGCGGCGACAATCGGGGCGGGGGCGACTGCTCAACTCGGCGCGATGCGGATCTCAGAGGAGATCGATGCATTGGAAGTCATAGGTGTGAGATCGATTCCGTACCTGGCTTCTTCCCGCATCCTCGCTGGAATGATCGCGATCGTCCCGATCTACGGCGTCGCTGTCATCGCGTCATTCTTGGCCAGTCGTACTGCGACAGTGGTGATCTACGGGCAATCTGCGGGTGTATACGACCACTACTTCACCACGTTCCTTGTGCCGACCGACCTGCTGTGGTCCTTTCTGCAGGCCATCTTGATGGCGCTTGTCGTCATGCTTATTCACACCTACTTCGGATATACCGCAAGCGGCGGACCTGCAGGCGTCGGCGAAGCCGTCGGGCGGGCGGTGCGCGCGTCTCTCGCCGCAGTAGTGTTCGTCACGCTGGCCGTCTCCCTCGCCGTCTACGGCGTATCCGGCAACTTCAACTTCGCCGGATGAGCACGCAAAGGCGGAGAGGGCCGCGCAAACCTCACTACACTACCGCGGGGATGACGTTGATCGGGTTCTTGGTCCTGGTCGCTGTGTTCGTCGCCGGTCAGTTCACCGGCGCTTTCGTCGACAGCGTTCGGGTCACTCTTCTAACCTCCCGTACGGGTCTCAATCTCGACCCCGGCGGGCGCGTGAAACTGCTCGACGTTCAAGTGGGACGGGTCGGCAAGGTCACCGAAGCCGACGGGTACGCCCGAGTCGAGTTGGATATCTTCCCAGATCACGCCAAGCGCATCCCGGCCAATGTCGGGGCGGCGATCGACTCGACAACCGTCTTCGGCGCGAAATTCGTTGCACTGCAGTTGCCTGCGAACTCATCGCCGGAGTCGCTGTCGAGCGGTGCCACCATCGACAACCGTACTATCGCGCCGGAATTGAACACGTTGTTCGAGCGCCTGACCGATGTGCTTCGAGCAGTCTCACCTGAGAATCTGAACGCAACGCTGACAGCGATATCGGATGCGTTCAGGGGGCGCGGGGAACAAGTCGGTCACACACTCGAGGCCGCGAACACCTATCTGAACGACCTGCGACCCAGCCTCGACAACCTCCAACGTGATCTCAGGGCAACCGCCGAAGTGACCGACATCTACGCCGATGCTGCCCCGGACATCGTCCGGACACTCGACGCGCTGACGACCACCGGCTCGACGGTTGTTGAGAAGGCCGACGGGCTTGACCAATTCTTCCTCGCTGCAAGTAGCTTCGGAAATTCAGCCGGGAAGGTCCTCGACAGCAACGGCGAGTCGATCCAGGACCTGATGACACGGTTGGTACCGACAACTCGTCTGCTGGAGAAGTACTCGTCAGGGTTTCCTTGCTTTTTCCAGGGCGCCGACATCGCCCGCGCTTCCCTCGAGCCTGTCATCGGCGGCACGGTCCCCGGTCTCAATCTCAGCGCAACGGTTCTAGCCGGCGAGATGCCGTACCGCTACCCCCAGGATCTGCCGAAGATCAGCGCGGGCGGCGGACCGTACTGCGGCAACCTTCCCGTCGTTGACAACTCGAACGGCAGGTCCGCGAACTACCTGGTCACCGATACCGGAGTCAACCCGTATGCCCCGACGGATCGGCCTGCCCAACTCAATGTCCTCGACTTCATGCTCTACGGCGTCCCGGGAGGCCAGCGGTGAAAAACGCCTTCAAGTTCGGGGCCTTCGCCCTGGTGATGGTCATGCTCCTGACAGTGCTGGCCCTGGTGCTCGGTCAACTGCGGCTCGATAGCAGAACTGGTTATCAGGCCGAGTTCACCGACGTCTCCGGCCTTCAGGACGGCGACATCGTGAGGTTGGCCGGCGTCGATGTCGGTCGGGTTGGTGAGGTCGAGCTCGATGGACGTACGGTTCACATCGACTTCGATGTTGCGGACAACATTCGCGTTACCAGCGACGCGCAGCTGCAGGTCCGCTATGCCAACTTGCTCGGGGACCGATACCTCGAGATCAAGAACGGCAACCGGATCGACGATCCGATGCCTGCGGATGGCACGTTCTCCTTCGACCAGACCAAACCCGCGCTCGATATCGATGCGCTCGTGGGTGGGCTCGCCCCGCTGACTCGGTCGCTGGAACCCGAGCAGGTCGACCGATTGACATCCGAGCTCATCCGGGTCGTACAGGGACAGGGAGGCACAATCGCCGGGGTCCTGCAGGAAGTCGCGGTGTTGACGAGCAAACTGGCCGATCGTGACCAACTGATCGGAGCAGTCATTACGAACCTGGGTTCGGTGCTGCGCACCGTCGGTGACAACAGCGATGCATTCTCGCGAGTGATCGACCACCTGCAACGGCTGGTGTCCACACTCGCCGAGCGAAGCGTGCCGATAAGTGATGCGCTCGTGCACATAGACAGCGCGGCAGCATCCGTCTCCGACCTCCTGATCGCAGATCGTCCTGCGATTCAGGGTGATATCGCCGAATTGAACCGCACCGCAACGCTTCTGGACGATGGGAGTGCTCAGATCGAATCGGTGTTGACTCGACTGCCCGACACCTATGCGCGATTGAGCCGACTCGGAGCCTACGGCAGCTTCTTCAACTTTTATCTGTGCACGGTGACCGTCAAGATCGACGGCCCAGGTGGAGCGCCGATCATTACGAAACTCGTTCAACAAGAGCAGGGCAGGTGTGTGACGCCGAAATGAGAAGATTCGATAATCGAAACACCACCCGCACGGGGATCGTCGGTGCTGCCTTGGTGATGGCGGCAGTGGCGGCGATCTCGAATTATGACAGCTTGCCACTGCTCAACTCCGACCGAGAGATTCGCGCGATCTTCGCAGACGCAGGCGGTTTGAAGTCGGGCGATGCGGTGGAACTCTCAGGAGTCAACGTCGGAACCGTGCGAGACGTGGCCTTGCTCGGTGCCCAGGTCGAGATCACGATGTCGATCAAGAACAACTTGCCACTGGGTGAATTTCCCGGCGCGCAGACGCGAAGCCGGACGGTGCTCGGACAGAAGGCAGTTGTGCTGCTGCCCAGCAACGACAGCGGAACGTTCGACGATGAGAACCCCATTCCGATTGAGCGCACACGATCGCCCTATGACCTACCAACCGAGTTGGGCAAGCTCAGCGGGAACATCGAAGACATCGACACCGACCAGTTGTCAGACGCGCTGCACGAAACCTCTGATGTTTTCGACGATACCTCGCCCGGGTTGAAGGAGGCGTTGGACGGCGTTGCGCGCCTTTCGGATTCGCTTGGCTCGCGAGACGCATTGATCAAGCAGTTGTTCGCTGACGGCAACAAAGTGAGCGGCGTGCTCGCTGAACGCAGCCGCCAGATCAACCTGCTGCTCGTGGACGGAAACCGTGTGCTGAAGGAGTTGAATGCTCGCCGAGATTCCATGGCCCGGCTAGCTGCCGACGTCTCGGCAGTCGCACAGCAAATCAGCGGCCTTGTTGCCGACAACCGCGAACAGTTGCGGCCGACACTGAACAGGCTCAACCGTGTCCTCGAATTGCTGGAGAGAAACAAGACCTCGATCGAGGGCGCGCTGCCAGGGCTCGCCCAGTACGCGACGACGCTCGGCGAGTCTGTTGGCAGTGGTCCGTTCTTCGACGCCTATGTTGGCAACCTCGTTCCCGGACAGTTCATTCAACCGTTCATCGATGCCGCGCTCGGCGACGGACGCGTTCCTTCGGTACCTACGGAAGGCCCACGATGAAGAGCGGAAAGAAGAAGACAACGGTCGCGGTGGTCACCGGGATTCTTGCGGTGCTCGCGCTCCTGAGCTACTTCATCCTCCCGAAATTGACCAGCCGGTCTGTCATCGCCTACTTCCCGGCCGCCGTCGGTCTGTATCCGAATGACGAAGTACGCGTTCTCGGCGTCAAGATCGGGTCGGTCGACAAGATCGAACCCCAGGGCACTCGCGTAGCGGTTCATATGACGATCGACCGGAGATGGGAGATTCCGGAAGGTGTGCAGGCGGTCATCGTATCCCCAACGCTCGTGACCGCCAGATTCATCCAACTCACTCCCGCCTATACCGGTGGCCCGACGCTTCCTGACGGCGGCACCATCCCTGAAGACCGCACCGCGGTACCGGTCGAGTGGGACAAGATCAAGGAACAACTGACGCGGATCACCAAGACCTTAGGCCCACAGGCCGATCCAGACGGCCGAGGTGATGCCGGCACTCTTGCCGAATTCGTGGAGAATGCCGCGGACAATGCGCGCGGCAACGGTCTGACTTTTAACGAGACGCTTCAGAATCTGGCACGAGCGACGACGACGCTTTCTGACGGGCGAACGGATCTGTTCGCCGCAGTACGAAACTTGTCCATCCTAGTCGACGCGCTCTCCCAGAGCCACGAGCAAATCGTGCAGTTCGAAAATCACCTTGCATCAGTGACAGAGGTTTTCGCGGATGCGGAAACGTCTGTCGGTGATGCAGTCTCTGACCTCGACCTCGCGGTGACCGATATCCGGCAGTTCGTCGTCGATAATCGGACAGCGATGACCCACACGGTGGACAAGCTCGGGGCCGCAACACAACAGCTCGTCGACAGCAGAGGCGACCTGGAACAGGTGCTCCATGTCGGCCCCAACTCGCTCGTCGATTTCTACAACATCTACCAGCCCGCCCAGAACTCGCTCACCGGCGCTCCGGCGCTGGCGAACTTCGCCAATCCTGTGCAATTCATATGCTCGGCGATTGCCGGAGCCGGTGAGATGGGCGCAAAGGAGGCGGCCGATCTGTGCATTCAATATTTGGGGCCGCTGTTGAAGACGCTCGCCTTCAACTACATTCCGATCGGCGCTGTGATCGGCAACTCGATTGGCGCGACGCCCGAACAAATCGTTTACAGCGAACCAGGGCTGGAGCAGGGGCCGGTCTCGACCGGGGCTGATTCGCAATTGCGGGTCCAGGCCGCCCCGCCACCACTCGTTCCCGGCCTTCCCGGCCTGATGCTGCCACAGATCCCGATCCCAGGTGGACCACGATGAAATCCATGACCTATCGAATCGTCAGTGCCGCTGTCGGAGCCGTTGCAGCAGTTCAGCTCTCGGCCTGCGGCTGGACCGGGCTCAACCAATTGCCGCTACCCGGAACGGAGGGATCCGAGGAAGGCGCATGGTCGCTTGTCATCGAGATGCCGGACGTGTCGACGCTGACGAAGAACGCACGTGTTCGGGTCGGTGACGTGAACGTTGGGACTGTTCGCGAGATCAATGTCGAAGGCGACCACGCACTGGTCAAGGTGACGCTCGGCAAGGAGGTTGTTCTTCCGGCGAACACCACCGCGAAGATCGGCGCCACCAGTCTGCTCGGCTCGCCGCACGTCGAGCTAATTGCTGGTGAGACAGACTCTACGACTGGTCAATTGGGCGACGGAGACCGAATCACGTTGGAACAGGCCGCGGTTTACCCAACGACCGAGCAAACCCTGTCGACCCTGTCCTTCCTGCTCACCGGTGGGGGAGTTGGAAAACTCGAAGAGATCAACCGTGAGGTCGGTCTGGCACTGGCCGGCCGAGAGGACATCGTGCGTAGCCTCCTGGATAACGTGCGTGACTTCACGAGCAGACTCAACGACCAGCGTGACGATATTGTTCGTGCCCTCGAGGGGCTCGACCGCTTTTCAACGATCGTCGCCAACGACCGCGTGATCTTGGACAAGGCTGTGCAAACCCTCGATCCGGCGCTCGGCACACTCGACGCGCAACGAGATGATCTGACCAACGCGATCATGGCTATCGGATACTTCGCTGATTCGGCCAACCGTGTGATTGCGGCAAGTCGTGCGGATATAGATGCGAATGTGCAGGCGCTCGAGCCGACTCTGCGGGGACTGGCAGATGCAGGCCCGGCTTTGACGTCATCGCTCTCGCTGCTCGCAACCGTCCCGTTCCCGATGAACTCGTATCGCAACGCAGTGCAGGGCGACTTCGCGAACCTGTTCCTCAACCTCGACCTGACCACTGCTCGAGTTGATCGCGGACTGCTTACAGGAACGCCGGCGGCGGGACAGCTGGCCTCGCTTGGCGGCATTATCGGCCAGTTGCCACCGCTCCCGCCGATCCAAGGAAATCCGCTGATCACGCCACTGAATCAAGGTGGCACAGGTCCTTCGGAAGGCGGAAACTAAATGCTTCTTTCCAGGTTCGTGAAGCGGCAGCTGATTGCGTTCGCGTTGATCACCGTTGTCGCGGTGAGCTGGATCCTCATGCAGTACTTGCGGCTTCCATCGTTGGTGGGCATAGGGCGAACTTCAGTCGATCTCGTCCTGCCGGCAGGTGGCGGTCTGTACAAGAAATCGAACGTCGAGTACCGCGGTGTCGAAGTGGGTGTGGTCGACGACATCCGTGTCCAGGACAACCAAGTCATCGTGTCCATGGACCTGGACAGCAGTGTCGATATTCCAAGGACAAACCTGCAGGTGGAGGTTCATAGTCGCTCGGCGATTGGTGAGATGTACATCGAGCTGTTGCCGCAGACCGATTCGGGGCCGTTCCTTGCCAGTGGCGATGTGATCGTTGGTGGTCGACTACCAACTTCGACAACGGAACTTGTGACTTCCCTCGATACTGCGCTGTCCGCCGTTCCACGCCCCGATCTGAAGACGCTGATCGATGAAAGTGGCACCGCATTCCGCAATGCAGGCGGCGACATGCAACAAATCCTGGACGGCCTCAACGCGTTCATCAACGAGGGGCAGGCCAACATCGCAGTGACGCGATCGCTCATCGATCAGTCAGAAGACCTGCTGGACACTCAGATCGTGACAGGAGGATCGATCCGTGCATGGTCGGGCTACCTCGACTCGATCACGCGCTCGGTCACCGATCACGACTCTCAGGTAAGAAGCTTCGTCGACAACGGCGCACCGGCGGGGAACGAACTCGCGGCGCTGTTCGGCGATATTTCGTCGACACTGCCTGTCGCGCTGGCAAACCTCAACTCGGTGGCAGACGTCGCCCACATCTACAACGCGAGTATCGAACAGATTCTCGTCGTCTACCCCGCACTGGTGGCAGCTCTCCAGAGCATCACTAGAGGCTCTGCTACGCCGACCATGGGCAACCTGGACTTCAACCTCGGCGTCGGTGCGCCACCGCACTGCATCACCGGATTTGCTCCGCCTGCGGAACGGCGCTCGCCCATCGAGACCGAACCGATCCCGCTGCCTGGACCACGTAATTATTGTGCTGTTCCCCAGGACGACCCCAGCGTCGTGCGTGGAGCGAGAAATCTCCCATGCATGGAGAATCCGGGACGGCGCGCACCGACGGTCCAGGACTGCCGGGATCCAAATGGCTACGTTCCACTCGGAAATAACCCGCCATTGATTGAGGGAGGCAACTGACCGACTTGACTGCACGTCAGTCGAGAATCCATTCGACGAAAACGGTACGAAATGAGCACTGAACTCTCCCAGCAAGAATCGACAACTGAACAGTCACCGGAAGCGAAAAGCGAGTCTCGGCTACGCAGTTTGATGCACGTCAGGCCGGGCAAGTTCGTCGTCATCGGTGCGCTGCTCGCCACGTTCGCGGTAGTATTCGCCGTCCTCTCTGTCGTGGCCCTGCGGGACCATCAGATCGCCGAACATCAACGCAGCACGGATGCCGAGATACTCGATGCAGCCAGATCGGGCGTTCTCGCGATGGTTTCCATACGTGATACCTCCGCCCCCGACGACATCGCGAAAGTTCTCGAACAATCGACAGGTGCGTTCCATAAGGACTTCGAGTCGCGAGCACGGTCGTTTATCTCCGTAGTCCAGGAGGCAAAGGTGGTGACGACGGGCGACGTCATCGCGCAGGGTATCGAATCCCGTGATGGCGATTCAGCGGAAGTCCTTGTGTACGCAACATCAAAAGTTTCGAATGCTGCTGGAGCGCAGAATGAATCACGGACATGGCGGTTGCGAGTGACAATGTCCGATGACGGAGGTCGATACAAGATGTCGAATGTGGAGTTCGTCGCATGAGCGCCGAGACGATTGACCTGACCAAAGCGTCATCGTGCGACGACCCGGTCGTTCCCGAGAGTCTATCGACGCCGGAGTCGACACCGGCATCCGTTCCGGTCGAGGACCGTACCGAATCGAATAGCCGTTTCCAGCGCAAGACAGTACTCGTTCTGGCTGCTTTGGGCCTCGCCGCAGCCATCGCGGTCTGTACCTGGGGCTACGCCTTTCTCGTGCTTCGCCCTGACGACCGCGCACTCGCGCCAAGTGAGCAGAAGGTCGCGGTGGACGCTGCCGCACAAGCAACCGTTTCGATCTTGTCCTACAAGTCGGACACGGTCGATTCGGACCTCGCGAGGGCGAACAGTCTTCTCACTGGGCAATTCGCGGACTACTACAAGTCCTTCACGCGCGATGTCGTTGCGCCCGCCGCGAAGGAGAAGCACATCACGACATCGGCAAGCGTTGTCGGCCAGGCTATCTCGGAGTTCAGTGAGAACAGCGCATCCGTCCTCTTGTTCGTCAATCAGTCCACGACCGTGGCAGACGCTCCACGCCCGAGCACAACCAGTACGACCATTCGTATTGTCCTCGACCGCGAAGGCGGCAAATGGCTCGTTTCGAAATTCGAGCCGGTCTGATAAGGAGTTCAAATGATCATCGATCTTGTCGATCCGATCGAGTACATCGTCAAAGCGATTGCCTACCTGCTGTTCCGTGGGCAATTGCCGCCCGCATAAGAGTTGGTTCAGCCAACGGAGTGAGCGGCACAACGACCAGTCGTCCCATCGGGGATCCTCGCGACAAGTGCGTGGCGACGAGCACATTGAGAGGAAGCCTGGTGTTCGAGTTGCGACCGTCGTGGCGGTGTTGCCGGTGCAGGGGGTGGCCAACGTACTTCAAAGACGCCAACCGGTCGTGCTCAAGGCGAACGATAGGATCGGGGTGAACCCGCACGATCAGACACGGCGGTTTCGCTATCGATTCATGGGGCGATCTTCGTCATGGGTTCCATCTCACTATGGTGGAGGCGGGCCAGGTCGTCGCCGGCGTGGGAGTACTCGACTGGGCTGTTTCGCCACACCTGCAAGGTGAATCCCCCTGGCAGCCGTTCCACCGTGCAGCGGGCCACGCTGATGCCTTCACGATTGAGTTGCAGCCACACCTTCCGGGCGTCGCAAGCGCTGAAGTTCTCCCGGTGAACCCGCGTGAATTCCACTTTCAATGCCTCGTCACGCCACCACCGTTTACTCGACACCAGTTGGCGCTGTTCGTATACGTTGATGGGGCGATCTTGATGCCGACGGTGAGCGCGGCGCAGATCGACTCGACACCCCATCGCAGCCCACCGTCGACCCGGTGGCCCTGATGCTGGCTGATATACGTGACGATCAGTGTGCGGCCGGTCCAGTTCGGCCGCGAAGAAGGCCGATGCAGCGTTAAGAATTGCGTTGGCGTGCTTCAGTTCTGCGTGCTCCCGGCGAAGCCGCTTCAACTCCGCGGACGCTTCACTGCTCATCCCGGCCCGCATCGGCATCGACCTGCTCCTGGCGAATCCACTTCCGGACCGTCTCAGCCGTCCCGATACCCAGCAACTCGGCGACCGCCCCGATCGCCGCCCACTCCGACTCGTACTGGTCACGGATCTCCGCGACCATCCGCACCGCACGCTCACGCAACTCCAGCGGGTACTTCTTCGAACTCACGGACTTCATCCCTTCCTCAACAGATGAAGTCTCCAGACATGCCGGGGTGGCCCGTCCCCGGTGATTGGGACCGCTCGATCCGGTCCCGTCATCGGGGACCGGCCAGGGGCGATTCACAGTCGCGTCGCCAATGGCTCACGGGAGTGATCCGGGAAGTCCACGTCGCATCACGAGGCAACTACGGCTACCGCAGAATCCACGCAGAACTGACGATGGCGATGGGCATCAAGGTCTGCTCACGCACCGTATCGGTACTCATGACGGTGGCCGGGATCCGCAGGCTGCGGCCTCGGAACGGGCCAAGAACCTACGCGGCGTGGTGACCGACCGCCGATGACCTGGTCAACGCAAATTCCATCGGTTGAAACCAAACGAGTTGTGGGTCACCGACATCACCGAGCACCGCACGAAGGAAGGACGGGTCTAATGCGCCGCGGTCCTGGACACCTTCAGCCGCAAGATCGTGGGCTGGTCCATCGACTCCCGCGCGGCCCCACCCTCGTGGTCAACGCCCTGGACATGGCCAGCCGCAACCGGCGGCCAGCTCCGGGCGGGATCGTCCACGCCGATTACGGATCCCAGTTCACTCTTGGGTTTTCGTTCCGATCGGCCGGCCACTGCCGTCGTGCGGGACTGTCGGTGACGGGCTCGACAACGCCATGATCGAATCCTTCTGGTCGTCGACGCAGACCGAGCTGCTCGACCGCAAGAAATGGAAGACCCGCGTCGAACTCGCGAACGCGATCTTCGACTACATCGAAATCCTCTACAACCGCCAGCGCCGCCACTCTGGAACCCCAAGGGTGGGGCAGGTCAGGTTGTCACCTATCCGCGCAGCAGCCCCTGTGTAGCATCCGCAGTGTGCTCGCTACCATCCTCGATGGCTGCTGTCGACCCGGTCAGGCCGCGTTCCGAAATGAACCTCGGAACCCGGCCTGACCTGTATCCATTGCGGGTCGGATGTGACTAATTGCCTCGCGAGATCGATCTATCGCCGCGGTCATGTGCCGGCGGGCACGAGTACGGTCCCCCCGCCGTCCTGGTGCATCTCGAGGCCCAGGTAACTGCATGACTCAAAGTTCAGCAAGTAGTGGCCATGTCTACTCCGGGAACTAGATGCTACTTTTGGTGCAGTCAGTGCGCCACAGGGCAGCCAGTCGTGGCGTGCATCTGTTTTACTGCGCCGGCAAAGTTGCCGACAAGCAGCTCTGGTTCAGTCAGCGCCAGGCTGGGAACGCGGTGAAAGAGCTGATCGAACATGTGGCGAAGCATCGACTGGGCCAGAAAACTTCCGATGCAGAAGTGTGGGCCTCCGCCTCCGAATGCTACGTGCCCTCGCGGCTCCCGGCTGATATCGAACTTCCATGGATCGACGAATACGGACTCGTCTCGGTTGCCGGAGGCATAGAACATCACAACCCAGTCCCCCTTGCGGATCTGCCGTCCGCCGAGTTCGGTGTCCTGGGTAGCGGTCCGCCGGAAGGTCATGATCGGGGTCACCCATCGCAGGACTTCCTCGATCGCGTTGTTGATTCGACCGTCGAAGTCTTCGAGCAGGTAGGCGAGCTGATCGGGGTTCTCGAGAAAAGCCTTGGTCCCCAAGCTGATCGAGGTTCGAGTGGTGTCGTTTCCGGCGAACGACAACAGTACGAACATTGTCGCGAGTTCTTCGTCGGTAAGCCGTTTGCCATCGACTTCGGCACTGATGAGGTTCGACCACACGTCGTCTCGAGGACGGGACCTGGTCAACTCGGCGAACTCGAAACCGATTGTCAAATTGCCAATCGTTCCGTCCATGAGAACCTCAGCAGGTGGTCGTCCGGCGGCGACATCGGGATCATTCCATGCGGCCATCTCGTCGGCATTGTGAGCCGCCTGATCTCGGTACTGCTCAGGCAGTCCCGCGATCTCATAGAAGGTGTTCATCGGCATCTGCTTGGACACGTTCTGTACGAAATCACCTTCACCAATTTCGAGCAGGCGGTCGACGATAGCAGTAGCACGAGCACGAATGCTGTCTTCGAGCTTTTTGACCTGTTTCGGTGTGAATGCACCACTGACGAGCTTGCGCATGGTCATATGCTTTTCGCCATCCATCGCAAGGAAGCCTGCGGCGGCCTGTTGTATTTCCGAGGGAATTTCTTCCATCTGGATTCCCTCGCCGGAGCAGAAAAGATCCGGTCGCCTGCTGACATATCTGATCAGCTCATGCGATGTCACCGCCCAGTACCCGTCATTCTCGGGCACCATCATGCCGCCCTCGGCCGGAGGCTGCCAGCTCACCGGCCGGTTCCGCCGCAACTCGGCCAGTCGGACATCCCTCTCCCGCGGGCTCATCGTCCAGAAACTGAGGCTGGATACCTCGATCGGATCGTACTCACGATCTGCAGGCAGTGTGCTCATCGGTGGTTCTCCTGTGGTTGATTCCGAAGTAATACGAGAAGGTCAGCGCACTCTTCGACCTTCCGGGTGTTCACTGGAGGGAGTGGCTGCTTGCCGAGCCCCGGGGGAAGTGGACGCTGAGCGAAGCGCGACGCTGCTCGCCGCGATGCGATGCCCAAAGGGAAGAATATTGTTTAAATTAGAATAGATATCGAACTCCCTCGTGGTCAAGATCGAAATCTGTTGCTAGGCTTCCGCTTCGGAACTCATGTCACAGAAGCGAGTCTCGCCAGGGCGACCGCCGCTCGCTGGCGTCACCGTGAATTTTCGACCACGGCCCACTCATCTGGAGCCGGGCGCGCACGCCCGACCCGGCCATCCGGCTACCATTCCACGCAAAGTGCCGAATGTTGATAAGACCTCGGGTGTCGAGGTCTAGTCGGCGGGCCCCAAGGGGGCGGCCAGGTCGTCGCATTCGAACCTCTTCTAGATCAGGGTCGATGTCCACGCATTCACACGGCCGCAACCGGCTGTCATGACGGACCGATGTGTGATCTGTGCTGCATCTCGCACGAGACTAACATAAGCGAACTTATGCCAGCAAGGCCGCTGGTCGAGATCTTCTATGCCGGCCCGATCCTGGGATGCAGACCGGTCGGTCATGCGGGATAGGTGGGACGGGCGCGCCGACGGGAAGTCCGTGAGACGTGGGCATCACGCGATTCGAAGAAGATGGCTGGTCAGCCGGTTTCCGATGCTCGATTGGTTCGAGGCGCGGGGCGCCGTGCGTGAGGCTATTCTGCTCGTACGCGTGGGCCCGGAGAAGCTCGGTGGCAGGCAAGTGCCGGTCTCTGATGCCGATTCCGCCGCCGACCGATCAGCAGACGTCCTCCGAAGTAAATTTTATTCTGTGTCGACCGAATTCACCGTGACTGGTGGTCGCGTTCGGGCCGCCTGGAAAGCGAAGTGTGCGGCGATTTTCTCGATCTCACGCTGGAGCAGTTCCCACCGAGATCGGGGTGATTTGGTGTAGTGGCACCAGTCTACCGGCCGATGCCACCAAACCGGCCGAGGTGAGAAGCAGTGTGCATGGGCCTCATGTCATTGAGGAATTTATTTTAGATTCTTCACGCGGCGTCGACACGCTAACTTCTGGCAGTGCCGGTGTCAATCGTCGGCGTGCCGATGGTCTGATCCTGCGTGGTACGGGATGTCGGTTCCGGACGTCGGCGCCGACTCGAAAGGGCTCGGCGGACTCTGCCGGCGCGAAGTCCTGACTGCGACAGGGTGAGCCTCGCATGCGCGTTCCGCGCGGCACTCGCCTGAGGGTGAACCGTGGCGTCGGTGCTCATACTGCCCGTTGGCGGACGTGGATCCATTGTTGACACTTACGGCCACCACGCGTCCTGAGCTGCGGCAGGTCAGATCCTCGCTCCTGCGGTCGGCGGGGTCATCGGGATTCGGAAGTAGCCGGGGCTCCTGCCGCCTACGGCTCGACGCTTGTGCGCGCAGTGCCGGCGCGAGCTACGCGGCCTGTAGCTGCGGTGGATAGGGGCTGGCCCGTTGAGTCGTTCCGCCCGGTCATTCCAACTTCAACTCTCCTGATTGATTGCACGCCCCCAGTCCTTGGCGTCGCGGCGATGTTGCTCTGTTGACTCTCTGCAATGTCGAATCTATATTCAAAAATACGACGCGTATGACATGCGCGATCTTCGCGGCATGCTGAGCGAAAGGGCTGCGATGCGGTGGGACCGGGCAGGTGCGCTACAACGAGAGCGCGCGGAGATGGTGCGATTCTGCCGGGAGCTTGATGAATCCGAGTGGCGGACCGCGAGTCGTGCGACCGGTTGGCGCGTGCAGGATGTGATGGCACACCTGTCGTCCGGATGTCGCTCCATGTTCAGCCCCGGCTTACTGAGGATCATGCGGAGCAAGGACATCGAGAGGACCAACGACTGGTTCGTGGATCAGCGCCGCAGCTGGGGTCCGTTGCAAACCTTCCGCGAGTACGAGCGATGGAGCGCGGGGGTGGTCACGTTGGCGAAGGCACTGAACCACCTGCCCGCAGACCGCGTACATCTACCGCTGGCCGAGCTCGGCTGGTTCCCCGCCGGGCTCCTGGTAGGTGGGGCGATGGTGTTCGATCACCACACGCACCTACGACATGACATCGCCCCCGCGCTGTCTCGACCGGTTCCGAAAACGGACGCTGGCCGGATGGCGACGGTTCTCGAATGGATGTTCGCTGTCCTTGGCAATCAACTGCGATCGGACGAGCCGGACTGGCTGACGCAGACGATCGTCATCGAACTCGAAGGGCCGGGGGGCAGCAGTCGGAGCGTGTCTCCCGGAGCTGCGATAGCCCCGGGCCAGGTCAGGGGAGCCGCGGCAACGATCAGTGGACTCGCCACGGACTTTCCCGAGTGGGCGACACGGCGCGCTTGCTGGCGCGACCGCGATGTGCGGATCTCGGGCGACGCGGAATACGCAGCCTACTTCCTCGACTGGGTGAACGTGATTTGAGTATCGGCCGAGTATGACTACGTCGTCGGCGCCGACTCGGCTGGCTGCGCTGGCTCGTCGAGTCGGAGAACGGACAGAAGGACGGCGGCGGCATGGGAGTGAGCGCATCATGACGGACAAGAACCTCGTGGACTACGTGGTCGTCGGTGCCGGTTCTGCGGGCTCGATCGTCGCGGCACGACTGGCATCCGCGGGTGCGAGCGTGATCGTGGTCGAAGCAGGTGGTACCGATCTGCGGCCGGATGTTTCTCTACCCCTCGGAATCGTCACGCTCTACGCGACTGCCAACTGGAAGTATCCGACGGCACCCGATCCGAGCAAGGGGCGTGAAGGAGACGGCTTCGCGGCCGGCCGAATCGTCGGCGGCAGCGGATCGATCAACGCCATGGTCTACGCACGTGGGCGGCGTTCGGACTACGACGGCTGGGCTTCTGCTGGGAACCATGGGTGGTCGTACGATGAGGTGTTGCCGCATTTCAAAGCCACCGAGACCTGGGTGGGGGGCCCTGACGACTACCGGGGTGCGGACGGACCTGTTCAGGTTTCCTGGTGTGGACATCACCATGAGATCGATGACGCTTTCATTCAGGCCGCGACCGACGCCGGCCATTACCTCAATCCAGACCAGAACGGCCGTACTCAATTGGGTGTCGCACGCAGCCAGGTCAACCAGCACCGAGGGTTTCGTTCCTCGTCTGCGAAGGGGTTCCTCCGTAGCCTTCCGCGTGATCGGCGCCCAACCGTCCTCACCAAGACGTCGGTGTCCCGGATTCTTTTCGAAGGTGGCCGTGCCGTTGGCGTTGAAGCTGGAGGCCGCGTGCTGCGTGCCCGCCAGGAGGTAGTGCTCGGTGCCGGTGCGATCGGGACACCCGCACTGCTGCTCGAGTCCGGCGTCGGACCGGGTGGCTCGCTTGTCGATCTCCCGGGTGTCGGCGAGAACTTTCAGGACCACCTCGTCTCTGCCCAGTATTGGGAGTCGAAGGTTCCGACCATCAACACGCTAGGCCCGGTCGGCGCGGTCAAGGCGGTCGCGTCGTTGGTCGCCCGCGGGACAGGCCCGCTTACAACTACGCCCTTTGAAGCTCAGTTGATCACCGACGACTTCCAGATCGCCGTCACGCCGGTGCGTTACTCGCTCGACAGGATCACCGGGCGGGCGAAGCTCGAAAGAGTTGACGGGTTCACGGTGTACACCGTGCTCATGCATCCCGAGGGGCGCGGGCGTGTCCGCCTGTATGGCGGCCGGCCTCGCGTCGAGTTCGAACGCCTGGCCAACGGCGACGACGTGCGGAAGCTGCTAGAAGGATCTGGGCTTGCGCGGGATCTGATCGACTCCCAGTCGGCGATGCGCGGTGTTGCCGGGCGCTACCTCAGCGAGAAAGACGGCGCCACGGGCGCCGCGTGGCTGGCCGCGCAAGAGGACAGCATCTACCACGCGGTGGGAACCTGTCGCATGGGCATGGACGATGATGCCGTTGTCGACCCGCAACTGCGAGTTCACGGCGTCGACGGGCTGCGGATCGTCGACGCCTCGGTGATGCCGACCTTGACGTCTGGCAACACCAACGCGCCGACGATGATGATCGCCCACCGGGCGGCCGACCTGATCCTGCGCGGCACGGCTTGACGCGCCACGACGAGACGGTCTCTCGCCGACTCGTCGGCGGCAGTGCCGTCGAACCATCGAAGCTTGCTCACCGTTGACTCCTCGCTGGGCTCCGACGGGACTGGTGGTCTTGCGGATTCGCACCGCGGATCAACACGGGCGAGAAGTGCCGGACTTCTGGGGCTGCGCCGTGCGCAAGCTTCTCGGGCCTTTCCCCTAATCCGGCCACAGTGGTGGGATGGCACGCCTGTGACCATCGCGGGCCCATGCACGAGGGCGACACACTGCGCACTGCGACACGGTTGAAGAGGTGGCTCCGACCGGCACCGGAGCCCATCTGGCGCACCGGCGCTCGGAAGTGTTCGCGGAGGCCGTGAATAGGAACGCGAACGCGCCGTCCTAGATTGGCGCTACGTGGCGCTGTTCGCGTGACTTCTCCTTGAGTTCGTCCAGCAGGCGGCGCAACACCCATTCGAGCGCCGCGGGATCCTCGCCGGAGTCCAGCTCCTGGTATCCGGCGAGGAGATAGAGCCCCCAGCGCGCATGGTTCAGCGAATCCTGCTCGTCCTTCAGGATCGCTCGGGTGGCGTGGACGACCACGCCCATGCGCTGGGAGTCCACGGCGTCCTGGACCACCCGAACGTCCGGGTCGACCTTGCTCCACACCCGGATCGCGGCTTCCGCGCGATGGGGGAGTTCCAGTGCGAACTGCAGGAGAGTATCGAGTTGGTCGACCGGATCCTGATGCTGTTGCGCCAGCGTCACCAGCTCGGTCGTCCGGGCCGTGCGCCAGTGCTCCAGCAGCTGCGACGTGAAGTCGTGCCAGTTGTCGAAATAGTGATAGAAGGACCCTGTCGTCACTCGCAGCCGCTTGCACAACGCCGCCTGTTTGAGCGCGCTGTACCCCTGCTCCGAGAGCAGCTCGAACGCGGTGTCGAAGTAGTCCTGCTTGATGGCCATGGATCTCCGTCATGGTGGCTTCGGTCGTTGACGACCTTGTGTACAGCAAGTTTGCCCCACCCTTGTGCATAAGTCGACTTATGCTTACGATACTGACATTGCCTATGAAGCGCGCCACAGGACTCGCGCATGCCTTCGTCAACGCCGGGGTATGGTCCGACCGGCGCGGCGCCAATGCTGGACGGCGGGGCGCCGTACTATGCCACCTACGAGACCGCCGACGGCCGTCAAATGGCGGTAGGAGCGATCGAGGGCAAGTTCTACGCTGAACTGCTGACACGACTGGGTATCGATGAAGATCCAGATCGCAGTGCGTGGCCGGTCGTGACAAGATCTCCGGCGCCGTCGCGACCCGGACCATGGCGCAGTGGTGCGAGATCATTCATCGCCGTCACGGACCGCGATGGTGCGCGTTCCGCGCAGATCGCTGCCCGCGCCGGGCTCGGTCGTGATCGAGCAGGTAGTGCAGGACAAGATCGTCCTGCAGGCTGATCGTGAGATTGAAGGACAAGGCGTTGATGCGAGATACTTCCTCGCAGACCACCATTCGATACCGGTAGTCGTGCACGTCCGAACCGCCGTACTGCTCACCGATCTCGAGTGCGTACAGCCCGGCCGCTGCCGCCTTCTTGTAGACGGCTCGATCGATCCACCGATCCTGGTCCCACTTGTACAGTGTCGAACGGGCTACTGCTCAGGGTAGGCCGTCGGGTCGCGGCGGGTTCGCGTGGCCCGGGCTCGCTGCTGTGAACGATGGATTGCGCGGTGGTAGCCAGATTGTCGAGCGAAGTCGGACAACCTTAGTTAGATCTCCAGGTGTGCCGCGACCGCGGCGTCGATCAGCGTGATCACCGTGCTTTCGGGGCACGCTGAGGTGATCGCCGCCGTGCTCATTGGTGATGCGGTGATGCGGATGGCTCCTCCCCTATTGACCGAGTGGGAAATCTAATTTATCTTCAATTCAAAAGGTAGGCAAACCCGAGGTTGGAACCGGCACCTGGTGCGCGGCGGAAACCTCGGTCCCAATCTCGACAGAGGAGGCAGTGATGAAGGTCGTCGTCGATCGGAGCAAGTGCACAGGTCTGGGCATCTGTGAGTCGCTTGCCCCGTTGTTCTTCGAGGTCGACGACAGCGGCGAACTCATTCAGCTCAAGGAGGATATCGCCGACGACGAGCTCGCCGCCGTCGAGGAGTCCGTGCAAGGATGCCCGACCGAGGCGCTGCGGATCGTTCGCTGATCTGTCAGGGCGATGTACTCAGGCGGACTCGGCTACGGCCTTGGTTGTCGACTTCCGCGGCGCCCGCCGGCGTCGCGGCGGTGACATGAGTGGCCCGGCCTCGGGCGTCCACCACTCCGCAGCCCAGTTCAATGCACCGAGAATCAGCATGCGGGCGGTGCTGAGATCGAGATGGCCCGGAAGGTCGCCGGCGTCCGCCGCATCCTGGAACAGCTGCTTCCACAGGCGGCCGTATGCGCTCTCCTCGGCGAGCTGCCGAGCGCGGATCGTTTCGGGTACCTGTGCGGCATTGCGGATGGAAGCCGTTGTGTAGTCCGAGATCTCGAGTTCGTGCCGAAGATGGGCTTCCGCCGCGACCGTGATCCGATCGAGCGGCGGGGTTGATGTCGGCAGGTTATCCAGGATCGCCGAAACGTGCTCGTGCATATCGGCGATCCCCGACCACATCACCTCTTCGATCGGGTCGTCGCGAGAGGGGGAGTGGTAGTAGATGGCGGGCGTCTGCAGGGCGGCGAGCTG
Source organism: Nocardia sp. NPDC041819 (assembly GCF_055590505.1). Classification (NCBI taxonomy): domain Bacteria; kingdom Bacillati; phylum Actinomycetota; class Actinomycetes; order Mycobacteriales; family Nocardiaceae; genus Nocardia; species Nocardia sp. NPDC041819. The sequence continues at coordinate 28,046 of NZ_JBVJAP010000021.1, forward strand.
GGCTACCTCGGACAAGCGCGTGCCCGCATAGCCCTTGCGGCTGAGTATGTGTGCCGCTGCGTCGAGGATGCGCGTGCGAGTGCGGGCCGACTTCGATTCCGCACTCTCGTCGGTGACCGGTTGTGCCATGTCGGTGTCTCCGATCCTCGGCTGCCTCCCGGTTTCGCGACCGCGGACCGGTGTGCTGCGGGATTGACATATCCCTCATTCAAATCTATTTTAAATTCAAAGTGTGGTGAGGAGTGCTGACTTGCGAGTTCTCGCAGACATCGAGGAGTTCGCCGCCGCTGCGGGGACGTCCCTGGGAACCACCGAGTGGGTTGAACTCGATCAGAATCGGATCGACACCTTCGCGGATGCGACCAGCGATCACCAGTGGATACACGTCGATCCGGAACGTGCGGCCGACGGGCCGTTCAAGGGCACGATCGCGCACGGACTACTGACCCTGTCGCTGCTGCCGGTCCTGAACCATCAGCTCTACTCCATCGAAAAGCTCTCGATGGCAGTCAATTACGGCTTCGGGAAGGTGCGGTTCATCTCGCCCGTTCCGGTGAACTCACGGGTGCGGGCCACCGCCACCCCCGATGCGGTGGACCAGGTTCCCGGCGGCATTCAGGCGAAGATGATCACCACCGTCGAAGTCCGCAAGTACGCCGGCGCTGCCTTCGGTGATTTCGCCTGCGGCAACGGCGCCGGACATCGCATCCGCGGAATCTTCTGATCATCATGTCGACGACAACCGAGCAGCCGCGGACCGACATCGAGGGGAGACGCCGCACCCCGGGCGAAGAAGGGATATGGGTCTTCATCTTCGGTGACATGATAATGTTCGCCGTCCTGTTTATCACCTTCCTGTACTACCGTTCCAAGAATCCGCGCTTGTTCGCCGATGCGCAGGGCGAGTTGAATCAGAACTTCGGTGCGACTAATACCGTTGTGCTGCTTGCTAGTTCGCTATTCTTGGTGCTCGCAGTGCGGGCTGTGCGAATGAGATCGGCCTGGGCGCCTCCGCTCGTCGCCGCCGCACTCGTGTGCGGATTGATCTTCTCTGTGCTCAAGATCGTGGAGTACGTGAGCAAGGTTCATCACGGCATCACGCCCGCGACGAACAACTTCTTCACGTTCTACTACGTGATGACCGGGCTGCACTGGTTCCACTTGATTATCGGAATGGCAGTGTTGTCGGCATTGTTGATCCTGGCCCGACGGCCGAAACTGAGTGCCTCTCAGTATGCATTCTTCGAGGGCGGTGCCTGTTTCTGGCACATGGTCGATCTACTGTGGATCGTCTTGTTCCCCCTGTTGTATCTGGTGAGGTAGGAATGACGACATTGGGAGCAATCGCGCGGACCCGTGCCACCCTGATCTGGCTGGCGCTGGTCTCGGCAACAGTGGCATCCTGGTGGCTGGGAACCGAGGTGGGAAATCGTGCCGGTGGGAGCCATCGAACTGAGAGCGTCGTGATCATTCTGATGGCGTTTGTGAAGGTGCGATTCGTCGGTTTGTACTTCATGGAATTGCGGAATGCGCCATTGGTATTGCGCTACTTGTTCGAGGCGTACTGCCTGGTGGTATGCGCCGTTGTCGTGGGCATGTTCCTAACGGCATAGCCGATTCGATTCTCACCCTTATCCAGATCGACTGCGCGATCTCGACGACGGCACTCGGCGTTTTGATGCTGATGATCTGGGCTCTCGCCGCCTACCGCCCTGCCGAGCTGGTCCCGGACTTGATACGTAGGCTGCACGACCTCGGCCGGTTCATCTTCCTCATCTATTGGGCGCCGGTCGCCATCTGGGTCTGGGCGCTCGACCTGGCTATTCTTCTCGACTACAATCCCGACCCTGTCTTTCCGCGGTGGACCGCATGGCTCAATTTCTGGGTCGGTTTCGCGTTCTTCCCGGCCGGATTGATCGTCTTCTTCAAGACCGGTTCATTTGCCTTAATGGGGCCTTAGCTGTGCTACTGACGATGGCCGTTGACAGTGTGGGCCTGGGTCTTCTGTAGCAGCCTCTCATAGGGTGTCTGCCCTGCGAGGCCGCCGTGTGGGCGGTGGAAGTTGTAGTAGTCCTCCCATTCCTTGAGCTTGTCGTTGAACAACCCGGTGTCGTCGATGACGACACCGTCGAGGAGGCGGTAGAACTCTTCGGCGTCGATGCGGTGGGAGCGCTCCACCTTGCCGTTGAGGCGTGGGGTTGCCGGTTTGATGTAGGTGTGGCCGATGCCCTGGTCGATCACGTGCCAGTGGAAGGCCGACTGGAACTCCGCACCATTGTCGGTCTGGATCTTCTCGACCTGGAACGGCAGCCGGGAGAGGACGTAGTCCAGGAACTGGATCGCGGTCTTCTGGTCCGAGCGGGGATACACGCGCAGCACCCGCAGCCGGGTGCAATCATCGATGGCGGTGTACTGGTAGAAGCGCTTGCGCCGCCCGGCCGCGGTGGCGATCGGTTCGATGAACTTCACATCGATCTGCACATGGTGGCCGGGGCGCTGCTTCTCGTAGCGCTTCCAGCGCTGCTTGTGGCGTTTGTAGCGCTGCGAGGCCGGCAGCCGGTTCATGTTCAGCCGCTTCAGATTCGCCATACCGTGGACTGGCTGATCGACACATCGTGGTAGCGCTGCAGATACATCGTGATCTTCATCGGACCGAAGTGGTAGTGCTGGCGCAAGTGGATGATCTTGGTGACCACCTCGGGTTCTGTGACGGTCGGGCAGTGCAGCGGAGCGCTGGAGCGATCCTTGAGCCCGTCGAGCCCTTCGTCCTCGTAGCGGCGCTTCCATCGGTAGAAGATGTTGCGGCTGATGCCGTAGTAGCGGCAGGTCGCGGCCACGTTGCCGCTGACCTCCTCGGCATGCCGAAGCACCGCCAGGCGCGGGTTCGCTCGCCGGACCAGATCCTTCTCACTCCATACAAGTTCGGGCACGGGACTCCTTCGTATCAGGAGCCCACAGTGTCAACAACCTCCGTCAGTTTTAGACCTAGTGGCTACGCTGGGGCGTCCGCGCCTGATGGTCTACAGGAGGTCACTCGAGCTCGGCCCGCGCCGCGCGCCAGACGGCCCAGATCAGCACCATGACGTAGGCGCCGAAGACCGCGAAGGGCACCCAGAAGACGAAGATCCCCTGGTAGGCGAACGGCCCGCTCTTGAAGAACGCGAGCATGCTGCCCGGCGCGAACGTCAGCGCACACCAGGCGCAGAAATAGCCGACCCACCGGGGATACGGAGACCGGCCGGCGAGCGTCGCGGCTGAAATGGCGAGGGCTTGAACGATGAACGGAACCGTCGTATAGAAGGCCGTGATCCAGCCGATGTCGTGCAGGGTTTGCGTGAGTGCCGGGTCGCGCTCGGGGCGAAAGGTCGCGGCGACGAGCAGCATCGTCGGGAGCAGCAGCAGCGTCCATGCCACGCCGCCGCCGAGCGCAGCTAGTCGTGAGAGCGATGACGGGCTGCCGTCGGCCCGCTTGATCTGGGCGCTGACGGCGATCACCAGCGTCCCCCACCCCGCCCAGCCGACGAATGAGATCAGCAGGCCGAGTCGGATGGCCGTCGTGTTGTCGGCGTAAAACTCGGCGATCCTCTCCTGCGACCAGTCGGCCCGTGGCGGCGGCATGTAGCCCGCGATCACGAAGAAGCCCGCTGCGACCAGAAGCATGCCGGCGAGCGCGATTCCCGCAAACGCGATCTGGACCTTCGCCTCGAATGCCGTGTCGGAATCAACGGCCCTTGTCGCTCGCATTGTCGGTTCCACATCGGACAGTATGGCCGATGTGGTCTGACATTTCTAGTATGTATTCAAATTTGGCCGCCCCCGTCCGACGCGCTTCGTACGGTGAGGAGGGCGGACAACCGCGGCGACGCCGCCGCGATCGTCTCCACCCGGCTCGAGTTGTCGGCGGTTTCGATCAGCGCCTCCACCGAGATCGGGAAACCGCCATCGACATCGGCCTCGACACCGTCCTGCAGGCGCTCGACGAACTTCAGGTCACCGGCGGACTCGACCTTCGGCGCACATGGAGCTCGCGGGACCGCCGACCCCACCACGGCCTCGATATCGAGGTGGCACCACCGTTGCGGGGCGCGTTTACCCGCACGGCAATGGCCGGGAGGCAGTCGAATTCGCCCCAGGCGACCGTATCCAGCAGCGGGCGGGCTCGGGCCCTGTCCGCGGGCGCCACCGCCTCCTCGGGGTCGATGACCACCTGGTCGGCTCCTGCCGTCATCGCCTTGACGACCTTACGTTCGTCGCCGCCGGGGCACGCAGAGAACCGATCTGCGCGGCGGACGTCCCGTCATACATCCGTCCTTCATAGTTTTTAATTTTTGTTAAACTTCATCGATACTTGTCGGAGTTCAACGAGGAGTCAACAGTCGAGGGCCTTCTTGATCCACAACCGCAGAGTTTCATGATTAGTGCTTTGTTAGGTGTGGGGTGGTTGTGTTCGGGTGGGTAGGGGTTGGTGGCAGGTGGGGCAGTGTCCGGTCCAGGTGGCGAGGAGGTGTTGGAGCCGGCGCAGGACGGCGTAGAGGGTCAGGCCTGCGCAGGGCCTTTTGGGGTGAGGCGCAGCTGGGTGCAGATGGCTTGGGCGATGGAGGCGAGGGTGACGTGGCGGTGCCAGCCCAGCCAGGACCGTCCTTTAGTGGTCCAACCCGAGGCCGTCTTTGAGTTCGCGGTAGTCGTGTTCCATGCGCCAGCGGAATTTCGCCAGCCACACCAGGTTCCGTAGCGGGATCGTGGCGGGGAGGGTCGAAAGCCAGTAGCCAGTAGCCGGTGGGCTCGGGTGCTCCGGTCAGCGGCGATAACCACGAAAATGCCACGGCGGCAGGCACATTCAACTCACACGCCGCGACATTGTGCCGTCACGGCGGCGTCGCCACCGAATATGGGACAGAGCCCGGAGTCCGGTGTAAATCGGTGGGCGCAGGTCCCGTTTTCGCTGGGTGATGTTACGCCGTGGCGTCCTAGGTCGACCGTCTCATGCAGAAGTATGCGCTCCATGTCCTACAGCGTGGACGAGGCGAATCATCGAGGAACCGGACTCGGCTCAGCCTGCGCTGACCTTGGGTGAACTCGATGCGCTCCGGCCCGGCGGATTCCTGTGCACCCTGCGGAGGCGTGCTGGCCGGAGCATGGACTTGCCGACAGCGGTGAGGTGGGCGGGCAGTGTGCCGCCGATCCGGGAGGGCGCGGACGACCCTTCATGTGACAGTCTCGCGGCGACAGCGTTGAGCACGCTCGGGGATGAGGTGGTCGGGACCGGTCCGTGACCGGCTCCCGATCGTTCGAGTGGTCAGTGAGGTCGGATCCCTGGCGGGGCGCCGTCGAGGTAGTCGGCGAAGCCGTAACGATAGTGAGGTCCGAGCAAGACTTGTTCGAGGACGCCGAGGCCCTGCTTGCCGCGCCAGGATGCTCGAACGACCTGCTGGATGTGAATGTTCTCCGGCCGCATCGGATCGGTGGTGCCTTCGGGGTAGGACTCGCCGCCGACGGCATGTTCACCGTGCCAGTTGCCGTGGCCCCAGACGGGGTGCCCGTAGCCGATTCCTTTCATCTGGAATGTCATCAACGGTTCGAGGCGGATGTCCTCGGTCTGACCGTCGAGGGTGCGGACGGTCAGGCGGGCAGCGCGGGCACGGCGTTGACCGGGGATCCAATCGATGTGGTGGTCGATCTGTGCGAACTGTGTTGGTTCGGTTCCGGGGCCGAAGACCGGGGCGTCCGGCCCGGTCTTCGGGACGACGAAACCGTCCTGTGCCCAACGGGACCCGTCGGGGTTCTCGAAGACGAGGAAATGAAGGCACTCGTCGTCGAAATGAATGGGTGACCACAAGAAGAGCACCTCGGGCGGGTCCTGCGTGGCGCCGCCGGTCGAACTGTGAATGGTGCGCGCTCCCCACGATCGATCTTTGGTCGCGTGCACGCCCGCGCCGAGGTCGACGGAGTAGCCGTCGACTTCGAGGCTGCCGGTCCACGTACCCCATTGGGTCGCCCGGGTGGTGTCCATGAACAGACGCGCTCCGTCGTAACAGATCTGGCGGCTTTCCTCGACGACGGCCGTGTGAGCGGTATAGGTGAGATCTGCGATCAAGCCGTGATCCGGGGCGTCGACAATCACTCGATTGACTCGCATCGGTTCGACGATCTCGATTCGGATGGGCCCCATGTGGGTGTCGACGGGGTCGCGGTTGATGCGTCCGCTGGCGAACACCGAGCGCTGCACGCCACCGTGCACGACCGAGAATGCGCCGTCCATGATCTGGCGGTTGGGGTAGGAGCAGAACGCCACCCCGAAGATGAGATCGTCACGGAATCCGTTGAACCAGAAGCGGTCATAGTGATGAGGGTTGCCATAGCCGGGTTGTCCGAGCGGTAGTGGCGTCTGGTGGATGGGGTAGTCGTCGAAGGGAATGAGCATGGTCGGATCCCCGTTCAGTACCGTGCGAGCGCGTCGTGGTCCGTCAACAGGGTCGCGCCGCGTTCGAGCCAGGACTTCCACATCTGATCTCCGCGTTCGGTCCGCACCACCCGCACCGACGCGTGAATCGCCATGAACAGCCCAGCCAGCGCGTGGTCGAGGTAGCTGGCCCAGCATTCGTCGCGGGTGAGGTCATCGACCCCTGCGGCGACGAGCCCGTCGTGATATATCCCGATCAGCTCACGTTCGTGAGCGCGCCGATCCTCGATCGTCAGACCACAGCCGAGGAAGTAGGCCACGTCGGCGATCCCTGGACCGTATGACACAGTTTGCCAATCCACCAGCACCAGAGGGTCTCTGCCGTTATGCGCATCGAACAGCATGTTGTCGGGCCGGAAATCGTGGTGCCACAAGCTGTATCCGTGCACCTTCGATTGGAACCACGTCGGCGCCGCCGCCACGACCGCTGCGGTGATATCCAGGATCGACCGGTCCACCAGGCCCGCGTAAGTGGCCGCAAACTGCGCGTGGTGGTCGGGCAGGTTGTTCACGGTCGCTTGCAACACCGGGATGAAACTCCGCAGCCACGGCCGAGCGGCCAGGTCGGGTCGACGCCAGGACGAGCCGTGTAGTGCCGCAGCCTGCTGCATCGCCACCGCTGCGCGTTCTGCTGAGCAACCGTCGATCTGATCGACCATCTGCGCAGGCGCGACATCTTCTATGAGGAGCGCGAATCGCCCGTCGTCGGCCGCCTCGGCATGAACAAGCTGCGGTGTGCGCACCGCGACCGTATGCGACAGATCCCGGTAGAACTTCGCTTCACGCTCGTACAGACCGGCCATTCGCCCGATCTGCCTGCTCGCGGGATCCTCGGACGCGAACTTCGCCACCACTGTGGCCGGCGCCGCGCCCCGGTCACCGTCGAACGACAGATGCAACCGGTAGCTGTCGGCCGTCTGACCCAGCCCGAACCGTTCCGCTCGTACTTCGCTTACCTCGGCAGGCGTATCCCACGTGCGCCGCAGGATCGCCGTCACCGCCTCGGTGGTCAGATCAGACAACTCGACCACGGTGGGCAGGGGTGGTTGCAGCACATCACTCATGTGTGTTCCTTGCATCGAAGAACGGCGCTAAGCGGCGCCGGGACTGGGGCGTCCGGTCACACAAGCCAGCGGTGTGTGACCGGAAGCACTCACTTAATGACAGTAGTGTCGATAAGTTGCGCAGTCAATATCGACGTAGTGGCCGCCGTCGGTGCAGCACTGTCGGGCTGCGGCCGTGCGCGGTCATGGCACACTCGGTGGGTGGCATCCACCGAGCACGCCAAGGAGATTCGCCGTGCACGGCGGCGACAGGCCGACCGTGTCGCAGAATCACGGGAACGGCTGATGGAGGCCGCCATTTCCTTGTTCGCCGAACGGGGATACGAAGCGACTTCGACCGGCGCCATCGCCGACAGGGCCGGTTACGTGCGCTCGATGGTCAACACTCGCTACGGGGGCAAAGAGGGCTTGCTGGTGGCGATGCTGCAGGACGAATGGGTTTCCCGATTGCTGTTCGACGTGTCCGACGCGTCCGACGGACTGCACGGTGCGCTCGGGGTGATTGATCGACTGCGAGTATTCGCCGTCGAGCAACCCGCACGCTTACGGGCGTTCCTTCTGGTGAGTTTCGAAGCGACAGGGCCCTCTTCGATACCGAAAGATCGCGTCTCCGGACTGCTGGCCGCGCTCGACCGCACGATAGCGGACGCGCTGCGGGCGGGAGTCGAGGACGGATCCGTCGTTTCGGGGACAGATCCCGACTTCGAGGCAGCCTGCATCGTCGACACAGGGGTCGGCATTGCCTACCGGTGGGTGATCGATGCACAGCGGTACGACCTGGCCGGCCATCTCGGCACCTGGCGACAGGCGCTGTTCGCGCGATTGGGTTCCAGTGCATGACGGCCGCCCGACTGTGCGTTTCTCCAGACCGGAGCGGCACGCGATCGAGCCTGCTACTGGTCCGGTCCTGGTGATTTGCCGAGTGGGGTCAGTGCGGCAACAGTATGAAGTGCCACTCCGAAAAACACAGTGGCACTTCATGTTCGCAGTTACGCCGGGCAGCCGAAGTTGCGCCGCTCGTGGCGGTTGTCGATCCAGATCGACTCGGCAGGAGGGCCGCTCACTGTTCTGGGTGTGGCTAACGCCGTTGGTCGAGTTTCTTTTCGAGGACTTGGCCTGCGATGGTGTTCTTCAGCACCTGCATCGTGCCGCCTGCGATGGACGAGACGATGACGTCGCGGAAGCACCGCTCTGGTGGGAATCCGGTCACCAGGCCGTTGCCGCCGAGGATCTGCATGGCCTTCCAGCACACGTCGCGTCCCATGTCAGCGGCATGCAGTTTGGCAACGGAGACGTCCAAGGGCTGGGGGAATTTCCCTTTTTCGGCGGTCATCGCCGCCTTGTAGGTGAGGTAGCGGACCGATTCGATTTGGGTCCACATCTCGGCGATCAGATGGTAGATCGCCTGGAACTCGTTGACCGGGCGGCCGAACTGCGTTCGTTCGTTGGAGTAGGTGATCGCCTCGTCCAGGGCGCCCTCGGCGAGGCCGAGGCACAGGGAGGCGATGTAGAGACGTTCCATGTTGAATGCCTGCATGAGGGTCGGAAAGGAGCCCTCACCCATCAGAAGGTTTTCTTTGGAAATGCGGCAGTCGGTGAACGTCAAGTCACCGTGCTTGGAACCGCGCGAGCCCATGTACTCCGGACCGTCGCCCAGAGTGAAGCCGGGCGTGCCCTTTTCGACGACGACCGCGCCGATACCTTTCATGCCGGGTGTCCCGTTCAACCGCACGAAGGTGATGTAGAGGTCGTAATCGGGTGCACCGGTGATGAAGCGCTTGCTGCCGTTGAGCACTATCTCGTCGCCGTCGACGATCGCAGTCGTCTCGATGTCGGTAACCGCTGAGCCGTACTTGGGCTCGGACAGAGCGATCGAGGCGGTGAGTTCGCCCGCCGATATCCTGGGCAGGTATTTCGCGTGTGCCGTTGTGTTGTCCGACATCATGATTACCGAGGGGCCGGTGCAGGTTGTCGCGAACAGGATGTCGCCGGCCATCCAAGACTTCATGGCGCGGCACGCCGCCTCGATGGCCAAGGCGAATTCGATAGCGCTCAGTCCTTTGCCGCCGTACTCGACGGGGATGGTGATCCCGGCCAGACCCATGTCGACGGTGTCGCGCACCATGTCGGCGATCGGCGCGGCGTCCTCGCGGTCTATCTGGGTCGCCAGGGGCGCCCACTTCTCCCCGAAGGCCCGTGCTCGCGCTTGGATGTCGGCTTGGGCGGGGGAGAGGTCGAATGCTGTTGTGTCCATGTCAGATCCGTTCGATGATGGTGACGTTGGCCTGTCCGCCGCCTTCGCACATCGTCTGCAGGCCGTACCGGCCGCCGGTGCGCTCGAGTTCGTGCAGCAGGGTGGTCATGAGGCGCGTGCCGGTTGCCCCGATGGGGTGACCGAGTGCGATGGCGCCGCCGTTGACGTTGACTTTGGCGTGATCGGCCTTCAGATCCCGTTCCCAAGCGATGACGACGGAGGCGAAGGCCTCGTTGATCTCGATGAGGTCGATGTCGTCGAGGCTCATGCGGGCCTTCTCCAGTGCGTACTGGGTGGCGGGAATGGGTGCGTGCAACATCATCACCGGGTCCGCGCCGCGCACCGAGATGTGGTGGATGCGAGCCCGCGGAGTCAGCCCGTGGGCTTTCACCGCAGCCCGGGAGGCAATGAGCATGGCCGACGCGCCATCGGAGACCTGACTGGACACCGCGGCGGTGAGACGACCACCCGGCACCAACGTGTCGAGCGCCGCCATCTTCTCCAGGCTGGTGTCGCGCGGACCCTCGTCCTGGGTGACGTCTTCAAACGCCAGGATTTCCCGGTCGAATCGGCCCTCGGCGCGCGCCGTGATGGCCCGAGCGTGGCTTTCGAGCGCGAAGACCTCCATCTCCTCTCGGGAGATGCCCCACTTCTCGGCGATCATCTCGGCGGATTTGAACTGCGAGATCTCGGTGGTGTACCGCGCTTCCCAGCCTTTGGAGCCGGTCCACGGATCGCCAGGACCGCCGCACGCCTGCTCGCCGGCGGCGAACGCCGACAGGATCGGGTACTGGGTCATCTTCTGCACCCCACCAGCGATCACCAAGTCCTGCGCTCCGCTCATCACGCCCATGGCGGCGAAGTGCACCGCCTGCTGGGATGATCCGCACTGGCGGTCGATGGTGACACCGGGCACGGTTTCGGGCAGGCCGGCGGCGAGGGCGGCGGTGCGCGCGATGTCGCCCGCCTGTGAACCGATCTGGTCGATACAGCCGAGCACGACGTCGTCGATGGCGGCGGGATCGAAGTCCCCGCCATCGACGAGCGCGCGGATGACGTGGGCGGCCATATCGGCGGGATGCGCATCGGTGAAGCCACCCTTGCGGCGTCCGACGGGTGTGCGCACCGCATCGATGATGTATGCCTCTGGCATGAAGTCCTCCGGATACTGATGGAATAGGATCGAACTGCGACCTAGCGGGCCGCAGCCGGATGGTTTACGGCATGGTGTAGCCGCCGCTGACCGAGAACACCTGACCCGTGACCTGGCGGGCCGCAGTCTCGGAGGAGACCCACAGGACGGCGTTGGAGATGTCCTCGGCCTGGGTGAGGCGCCGCAACGGAATGTCTTTGCGCAGGAACTCGATCTGCTTCTCGTTGAACACCGCGTCCTCGCCGGCGGCCCACAGGCTGTCCTTTCCGACGGCGTCGGGGCCCTCGGGGATGACCAACCCCGGGCAGACCACGTTCGAGCGGATACCGTGACGGCCGTGCTCGCGCGCGGTGGTGCGAGCCAGTGCGATCAACGCTGCTTTCGTGGCTCCATACACGCCCTGTCGGATCTGCCCGAACGCGGCATCGCTGGAGATGAACACGATCGAGCCCTGGCCGGCCTCCCGCATCACGGGGATGGCGGCCTGGGTGGACGCGATCGCGGTATAGAGATTGACCTCCACGGTGCGCTGCCATTTGGCCCGGTCGGTGTCCTCCGCGATGAACCCGGGGACGCTCCAGCCCGCGTTGTTGACCAGCACGTCGAGGCCGTCCCAGCTTCGAAGCGCCCGATCCACTGCCCCCCTTGCGACGCCGTCGACGGTGAGATCTCCGGCCGCGACCTCGACCGCTGCGGCACCGAGCGCGAGGGCCTCGGCGCGCACCTTCTCCGCTTGCTCGGCGTCGATATCGCTGATGACGATGCGCGCACCCTCGCGGGCGAAGCCATGCACGATGCCGCGGCCGATGTTGGAGCCACCGCCGGTGACGAGAACGCGGGCATTACGCAGCTGCAGATCCATGCGGTCTAACTCCTTCGTCGATGACCGGATACGAGCATAATTTATCTTCGATTAAACAACCAGCTTGGCTCTCGCCGTCGAATGCACATCGAACGCCGTTTGGTCGTCCGCGTCACGGGTTGACAGGTCCGCCCCCTTGAGGTGTCGCCAAACCGTGGTCGGATCCTGGAGTGGGCCGGATGTGCCGCAGGCTTGACCCATCGTACATTCGAATCTATATTAAATTCAAAGCCGAGTGAGGAGAGTTGACGTGCGAGTTTTCGCCACCATCGAGGAGTTCGCCGCCGCTGCGGGGACGTCCCTGGGGACCACCGAGTGGCTCGAGGTGGACCAGAAGCGGATCGACAGCTTCGCGGACGCGACTGGTGATCACCAGTGGATTCACGTGGATCCGGAGCGGGCCGCCGACGGGCCGTTCGGGGGCACCATCGCGCACGGGCTGTTGACCCTTTCGCTGTTGCCGGTGCTGAACCATCAGCTCTACACCATCGAAACGCTCTCCATGGCGGTGAATTACGGCTTCGACAAAGTGCGTTTCATCTCGCCGGTACCGGTGAACTCGCGAGTGCGGGCGACGACCACCATCGATTCCGTCGACCAGGTCCCCGGGGGTCTCCAGGCGAAGATGACCACCACGATCGAGGTGGAGGGCTCGGCCAAGCCGGCCTGCGTCGCAGAGTCGATCGCACGGTTTATCGCATGACCGGCGCGCTGCTCAGTGGGAGGACCGCAGTCGTCACCGGCGCGGCGGGCGGTATCGGGCTGGCCATCGCGCAGCTCTTTCACGAACACGGCGCCGCAATCGTGCTCGCCGATCTGAACGAAAAGGGCGTTCAGGCGGCGGCGGAATCGATCGGCGGCCGCGCGATCGGCATCGGTTGCGACGTGACCGACGAGGATTCGGTGCAGGGCCTGGTGGACGAGACGATGCGCTGGACGGGCGGCTTGGATGTTTTCGTCAACAACGCCGGAGTCACCCGGGACGCGTCGTTGCGCAAGATGACCGTCGCCGACTTCGACATCGTAATGGCGGTGCATCTGCGCGGTACGTGGCTCGGACTGCGGACTGCGTCGGCGGTCATGCGTGATGCCGGCGGCGGGTCGATCATCAATATGTCCTCGCTGTCGGGCAAGTCCGGCAATCCCGGGCAGACCAATTACAGCGCCGCCAAGGCGGGCATAGTCGGTATGACCAAGGCGGGGGCGAAGGAGTTGGCGCACAAGAACGTGCGTGTCAATGCCATCCAACCCGGGCTCATTCGCACGGCCATGACCGAGGCCATGCCGCCGGAGGTGTTCGCCGAGCGTGAGGCCGCCATCCCGATGAACCGCGCCGGTGAGGCCGGGGAAGTGGCCGGTGCCGCACTGTTCTTGGCATCTGACCTGTCCAGCTACATGACCGGGGCGGTGCTCGAGGTCGGCGGAGGTCGGTTGATGTGAGTGAATCGGGTGCACGAGGCGGCCGTGAGATGACGTCGCAGGACGTGGTGCTGACCGAGGTGATCGACGGTGTCGGAATTATCACCCTGAATCGGCCGCAACAGATGAACGCCATCACCGTCGAATTGGGTGCGCGGTTGCACGTCGCGCTCATCGAGACGGCCACGCGGGCGAACGTGATCGTCATCCGTGGCAGGGGTGGAAACTTTTGCGCTGGGGGTGATTTTCATGAGCTGGAACGACTTCGGGAATCAGGCCGCGGCGCCATGGCGCCCTTGTTCGCCAACTTCCGGGCCGCCTGCGATGCGATCTCCGAGCTGCCGGTGCCTGTGATCTGCGCGGTCGAAGGCTACGCGACGGCTGGCGGGTTCGAACTCGCTCAGGCCGCCGATATCGTGCTCGTCCACGAGAACGCAGTGCTCGCGGACATCCACTCCAGGTATGGGCAGATCCCGGGCGGCGGTAGCACACAGCGCCTCCCGCGCTTGGTCGGGCGGCAGCGCGCACTGGCGCACATCCTCACCGGAGACCGTCTCACAGCAGACGACGCAGTGCTCTGGGGGCTGGCGTACCGGAAGTACTCCGCAGCCGAATTCGACTCCGGGGTAAGCGCTTTCGCCGAACGGCTGGCAACGAAGAATCCCGCCGCGCTGGCCAGGAGCAAGCGACTCGTCCACCAAGGGCTGGGCATGTCGCTCGCGGAAGGGCTGAGCCTCGAGTTCGAGACGGTCCTCGACCACCTCACCAGTCGTTCCGCAGGAGACGGAATCGGCTCGTTCACTACTGGGAGCAACCGATGAACGACCTGGTCAGCGTCGTCGTCGACGACGAAGGTATCGCCCGTGTGCTGTTGAACAGCCCGGACACCTCGAATGGTATGGACGTGCCGTTCCTTCAGGCGCTACATTCCGCCATTCTGCGAGTGCATGGTGATCCGCGGGTGCGAGTGGTGCTGCTGTCCGGCGCTGGCAAGAACTTCTGTGCCGGCGGCAATGTAAAGGTATTCGCGTCCAAGGGCGAACAGCTCCCGGACTATCTGCGCGAGGCGACGGCCTGGTTGCAGATCGCCGTCGCCGCGCTGACGCAATTGAACGTCCCCGTTGTCGCGTCGGTGCACGGATTCGCGGCTGGTGGTGGCGGCTTCGGTCTGGTGTGTGCCGCGGACTTCGTGATCGCCGCCGATACGGCGAAGTTCATGTCCGGCGCCGTACGTGTGGGCATGGCCCCTGACGCTGGCGTATCGGTGACTCTGACCCAGTTGGTCGGCCTGCGCAGAGCCATGCACATCCTGCTGACCAACCCGATCCTCGACGCCGTCGAAGCGCTCGAGATCGGGCTCCTGACCAAAGTCGTGCCCGCCGCGGATTTGGAAGACGAATCTCTTGCCTACGCCCGCCAGTTCACTATGACGGCACCGAAAGCGATCGGCGCCACCAAACGCCTGCTGTGGGGCGGGCTGGGTGCGACGCTCGCGGACCGGCTGCCCGAGGAGGCCCGGACCGTATCCGACCTGTCCGGCACCGCGGACTCCCGCGAGGGCCTGGCGGCCGTCATCGAACGACGCGAACCGAAGTTTCGAGGTGAATAGCCATGTCCAGCGATGAATCTCCCGTGCTCATCGAGGACCGCGGGCCGATTCGAATCATCACGCTGAACCGCCCGCAGCGGCGAAATGCCATCGATCTGCCGCTGCGTTATGCACTGGCCGAGCGGCTCGAGGAGGCCATGGCCGCTTCGAGTGTGCGGGTGATCGTGCTGACTGGTGCGGGCGCGGGCTTCTGCGCAGGCGGTGATATTTCCACCATGCGGCGCATGGACGCGGCAGAGGCTCGGCCGCGCGCCGAGGCGGCGCAGCGGGTGGTGCGCGCGATCTGGCAAAGCAGCAAACCGGTCATCGCGGCGGTGGAGGGCGCGGCCTTCGGTGCTGGTGTGTCCCTGGCACTGGCCTGCGATCGGGTCGTCGCCGCGACAGACGCGGTATTCAGCACCGCGTTCACCGGCGTCGGCTTGGCCGGAGACATGGGCATTTTCGCCTCGCTTCCCGCGCGCGTCGGCATGGCCAAGGCCCGCGAACTCATGCTGCTGCCCACGCGTCTTACCGGTGCCGAAGCAGCCGAGATCGGCCTCGCCGACGCCGTCGTGGCTACGGGCACCGCCCTGGAGACGGCACTTGCCGACGCCGAGCGCATGGCTCTTGCCCCTCCGCTCGCGATCGCTGCGCTGAAGGACATGTTCGTGCGGTGGCCGCGCGATCCGATGACAGTACTGGACACCGAAGTCGACAACCAGGTGAAGCTGTTCGACTCCGAAGATTTCGCCGAGGGTGTCGCGGCGTTCCATGAGAAGAGAACTCCCGTGTTTCGCGGGAACTAGCGGAAGCGCATGTCTATGACAGCCATGGCAGAACGCACGCTCGGTGAGTCCTATTGGGCGGCAGACGACAGCGTGCCGCTCTCGGACCACACCGTTGGTTCGCTCCTGGCCGACCGAGCCCGGAGGCATCCCATCACGCCGGCATTGGTCGGCACACCGCATCGCGGTACCGAGCCAGTCCGCCTCACCTACGGTGAGCTCCACCAGGCGGCGCTGCGAGTGGCGGCCGCAATGACCGAGCTCAGCCAACCCGGCGAATTCGTAGCCCTGTGGGCGCCGAATGTCGTCGAGTGGCCCATCATCGAATTCGGCGCCGCGTTGGCCGGGCGCGTGCTGGTCGCGCTCAACCCCGCCTTCCGCGAGGGCGAACTGGCCTTCGCGCTCGAACATTCGGGGGCGGCGGTGCTCATCCACGCCGATGAGTACCGGGGCTATGACATGGCGGCAGTCGCCGTCGCGGCGGTCGACCGTGTCCGTGGCGTCCGCCAGCGGATCAGCCTGTCCGACACCGCGCGCTGGCAAGCGAGCTCGTTGGACTACGACCCGCCCGAGATCGATCCCGACGACCCGGTGATGTTGCAGTACACCTCGGGTACGACCGGCAATCCGAAAGGCGTTCTGCTCCGGCACCGCTCACTCGTCAATGTCGCGAAGATGACCATGGCGGCCGCCGAGATCGCCGAGGGATCGGTCTTCGTGAATCCGCTGCCCATGTTCCACACCGCCGCATGCGTGATCGGTGCCCTCGGGCCGGTCTGGATGGCGGGCACGGTACTGCTGGTGGAAACTTTCGTGCCCGAAAAGGTACTCGCATGGGCCGTCGAAGAGAACGCGGACGTGCTGTTCTTCGTACCCACGATCCTCGGAGCCTTGCTGGAGACCAGCCGAGAAAGCGATAGCGCCGCGCCGAATTTCACAAGCATCGTAGGCGGTGCGGCCAATGTGCCGCAGGTGATGATCGAGGGTGCGGCGAGGGTTTTCGGCGCCGCGGTGCACAACCTGTTCGGCCAGACCGAACTCGCCCCGGTCATCACCTTGACTCGCCGGAACGACTCGCTCGCCGACCAACTGGGCACGGTGGGACGTCCGATTCCACAGGTCGAGGTGAAGATCGCGGGCACGGGCGGCGCCGGGGTGGCTCCGCTGGGTGTCACCGGTGAGATCTGCGCCCGCGGCTACCAGCAGATGATCGCGTACTACCGCGACCAGGCGGCCACGACGGCTGCGGTGGACGCCGAGGGCTGGCTGCACACCGGAGATCTCGGGGCGATGGATGAGCGTGGCTTCATCACCGTGACCGGACGGCTGAAGGACATGATCATCAGCGGCGGTGAGAACATCGCTCCTGCGGAAGTGGAATCTCGCTTGGTCGAACATGACTCGGTCCAGCAGGCAGCCGTTGTCGGCCTCCCGGACCCGAAATGGGGTGAGGCCGTGGCTGCCGTCCTCGTAGTGCGTGGTGAGCAGCCGGACGATCTGGTGCACTCGGTCAAAGAGCGGCTCAGCACGACGCTCGCGCCGTTCAAGACACCGCGCCGCTGGTTCGTCGCCGACAGCCTGCCCGTCACACCGTCGGGCAAGGTTCAGAAATTTCTACTCCGTGCGGCGATCCTCGACGGCGCTGTCGACGAGATCGGGTGAAGAGTTATGATTCAGAGTGATTTAGACGTCCGACGGAAGCGGCTCGCGGAGCGGTTCCCGAGCTGGCAACCGCGGTCTCTGGGAGACTGGCTGCTGCATTGCGCAGGCGAATTCGGCGACCGTCCACTGGTCCTGACCGACGAGCGCACGCTCACCTATCGCGAGACTGCGGAACTGGCGACCCGGCTCGCCAACGGGCTGGCTTCGCTCGGTGTCCGGCCCGGGGATCACGTCGGGCTGCTGATGGCGAACTACCCGGAGTTCGTGCCGATGAAATTCGCCATTGCCTTGGCGGGCGCCGTCTCGGTGCCATTGAACTTCCTGTACCGCACCGAGGAACTGGCCTATGTGCTCGAGCAGTCCGAATGCCGGGTTCTCATCACCATGACCGGTTTCGCGGGACTCGACTACCTGCGCATGCTCGATGAGATCGCGCCGGGGTGGGAATCGAAGGAACGCGACTTCTCCAGGCTTCCCAAGCTGAACACGGTCATCCAATTGCCGACCGACGGACGCGAGCGCGCCGGTGTTGCCACCGTCGACGACCTCGCCATGGTCGGCGATCTGCACCCTGGCCATACTTCCGCGGTCCCCGTGGATCCTGCCGGCGTGGGTGACATCCTCTACACGTCCGGGACCACCGGATCACCCAAGGGCGTGCTCATCACCCATGACGCGGTGCTGCGGACCGGCTACGCCTCGGCGCTCACCCGCGCGTTCGGCGACGGGCGCCGCATTCTCTTTTCGCTGCCCTGTTATCACATGTTCGGCTACGTCGAGGGCTTGATCGCGGCCATGATGGTCGGCGGCGCGGTGATCATGTTGCCGTCGTTCGACCCGGCGAAGTATCTCGACGGAATCGAGCGGCACCGCGCCGACGACATCCTTTGTGTTCCGACCATGACTGTCGCGCTGTTGGAGCATCCGGATCGGCATCAATACGACCTGTCCTCGCTGTCGGCGGTGCTGTCCGGCGCGGCGCCCGCACCGGTGTGGCTGTGGGAGCGGGTCCGTGACGAACTCGGCGCCACCGAGATCGTCACCGGCTACGGCATGACCGAATGCGGCGGCGCGATGACCTTGACTCGGCCCGAGGATCCGCTGGAGCTGACCGCCACGACTGCCGGTCGGCCGAAAGCCGCTGGTGTGGCGGGAATCGATAGCGGCGCGCTGGTGGTCTATCGCACTGCCGACCCGGAAACCGGAAGGCTGCTGCCCGAAGGCGAAAAAGGCGAATTGGTGTCCCGCGGCCCGACGAGCATGCTCGGGTTCTGGGGCAAGCCGGAGGAGACCGCCAAGGGGCTTCGCGACGGCTGGGTGTTCTCCGGCGACCTGGGCAGGGTGCGTCCGGACGGCTATCTGGAAATCACCGGCCGCAGCAAGGAGCTCTACAAGAGCGGCGGAGAACTGGTCATGCCCAAGGAGATCGAGGAACTGCTCACCGCTCGGCCGGAGATCAGCCAGGCATATTCGATCGGCGTTCCGGACGAGCGGTGGGGCGATGCGGGTTGTGCGTGCATCGTACGTGCGCCCGGAACCGAGATATCCGCCGAGCAGGTGATCGAGATCTGCAAGGCGAACCTGGCCCGGTTCAAAGTCCCCAAATACGTCCTATTTCTCACCGCAGAGGAGCTTCCCACCACCCCGACCGGGAAGGTGCAGAAGTTCCGTCTCGTGAGTTACGCGAAAGCACGATTGGAGCAACAGAAATGACGGTTACGACACCGCCGGACGCTGTGCGCGAGCCGGACCACAACTCGCTGTGCGAGGCGGACTCGTCGTGTGGGAAAAGTCCGGTCGCCGAACACGCTCCACGCGTCGACTATTCGCGGCTCATTCACCCCGAACGCGTCCACGGCTCGCTCTACACCGATCCGGCCGTCTTCGCCGACGAACTGGAACGCATCTGGTACGGCGGCTGGGTGTTCGTCGGCCACGAGTCCGAGGTGCCGCAGCCGAACGACTACGTGCGCAAGAACATCGGTCCGCAGGACATCATCATGACCCGAGACCGCGCCGGTGCGGTCCACCTGGTCACCAACCGCTGCGCGCACCGCGGCAATCTCGTGTGCGACGAGCCTCGCGGCAACTCGAGTTCCTTCCGTTGCCCTTATCACGGCTGGACCTACAGCAACACCGGTGACATGCTCGGCTACCCGTACAACAAGGGATACGGTGGCAAGGGCAAGCTGGACCTCGGCCTCGGCGTGGTGCCACGGGTCGAGAGCTACCACGGGTTCGTCTTCGGTAGCTTCAACGCCGACGTGCCTCCGCTGCTCGAGCACCTCGGCGCGGCGGCCGGGGAGATCGACCGGCTCGCACGACTCTCGCCTACCGGCAAGATCCGGCTGGACAACGGGTGGCTCAGGCACCGCACCCACGCCAACTGGAAACTTCTCGCCGAGAACGAAACCGACGGCTACCATCCGCAGTTCGTCCACGGCTCCATCTTCTCGGTGACCGGCTCCACCATCGGCCCGCTCTACAGCGACGCCTCCACCGCCGTCACCCGCGCGCTGGGCAATGGGCACAGCGAGAACGACTTGCGCCCGGAATTCCGGAAGTTCGCCGAGCCCATGCGCTGGTTCGGCACCACCGCCGATCGGGTGCCGGAGTACGCGGCCACGATGCGGGAGGTCCACGGCGAGGCGGCCGAGGAGATCATGATCGAGGGCGCTCCGCACGTCATGATCTTCCCCAACCTGTTCATCGCCGAGATTCAGGTGTTCAACATCCAGCCGCTGTCGGCGAACGAGTGCATCCAGTTCGCCACCTCGGTTCAGCTCGACGGCGCGGACGAGCTCAACAAGCGGATGCTGTCGCAGTCCATCGGCTCGGTCGGTCCCGCCGGCATGCTGCTGGCCGACGACACCGAGATGTACGAGCGCAACCAGGTCGGCGTTGCACAGCTGCTGCCCGAATGGCTCGACATCCGCCGCGGCGTGATCCGGGAATCGGTCGACGAGAACGGCTTCCAAATTGGCGGCGCGACCGACGAGACCGCCATGCGGGCGTTCTGGCAGCACTACAAGACCTTGATGGAGAAGCGATGACCGCATCGACCGATATCGATCTGCGTGAGATCGAACAGTTCATCTACCGCGAGGCCCGCCTGGCGGACGAACACGACTACGACGCGTGGGAGGCGCTGTGGACCGACGACGCCCTGTACTGGGTGCCCGTCGACGGCGGCGACTACGACCCCGAACGGCATGTATCGGTGATGTACGACAACCGTCGTCGTATCTCCACCCGGTTGCAGCAGCTGCGCACCGGCAAGCGGTACGCGCAGTCACCGCCGTCGAATCTGCGCCGCACTGTTTCGAACGTCGAACTGCTCGGAGTCGAGGGTGACGAGGTGACGGCGGGCGCGAATTTCGTGCTCTACGAGTCGAAGCCGCGCGGAATTCACACGTGGGCGGGCCGCTACACCTATGTGCTGCGGCGAGCGGGTGGCGAGCTGAAGTTGGTCCGGAAGACCGTAGTGCTCGTCAACAGTGCGGAAGCGATCCCGAGTATGGGTTTCCTGATCTGAGGATTGATGAGATGGGTATTCCAGGGACGAACAACGGGAACGATAGTCGCGGCCGCGAATTCGGCGTGATTCATAGTGAATTCGCACAGGTGCGCGTCGGCGTCGACGAGACGGCGAACGGACCCAGGCTGCGGCTCGAGGACTTGAAGACCGGCCGCGTTCGCTACCTGGACGCCCTCGAACTGGAGACGATCGTCTGGCTGGCAGAGGGGTACATGGAGCGTCTGCTCGACCCGTCCGCCGATCGGTGGCGTGAGGACTGATATGCCGAACGTGATGCCGTCCGGTGCGGTGACCGCGCCGAGCGTCGATTTCCGTGCGCTGATCGAACCAGGCGACTTCGTCGTCTGGGGGCAGTCCTGTGCGGAACCGGTCACGCTCACCGAGCAGCTGCTCGCGCAGCGCGCGGATCTCGGAGGCATCACCTGCTTCCTCGGCATTCCGGCGGCCGACACGGTGAAGACAGAACATGCCGACCATATTCGGTTCATCAGCTACTGCGGTACGGGCAGCAACCGCGCGCTCGCCGCCGCCGGTGCGCTGGAAATCTATCCCGGCCACTACTCGACGCTGCCGGAGTTCGTCTCGCGCGCCGATGTGGTGCTGGTCCAGTGCGCACCGCCGAACGCACAAGGGCGCTACAGCCTGGGTCTGGCCGACGACTACCTCAGCGCCGCCATCGACAACGCGCGGATCGTGATCGCCGAGGTGAACGACCGTGCGCCCGCCACGTCGGGCGATCGTTACCTGACCGGGGACGACATCGATATCGCGATCCAAACCTCGCGCCCGGTGATCGACAGCCCCGTCGCCGCGCCGTCACCGGCGATGACGTCCATCGGTGCACATGTCGCCGGACTCGTACCCGACGGCGCCACGCTGCAATTCGGGATCGGCTCGGTGCCGGAAGCCGTACTCGGCGCGCTCGGTGAGCGCAACGACCTCGGCATCCATTCCGGCATCTTCACCGACGCCGCGGTCGAGCTCGTCGACAGGGGTGTGGTGACCAATTCCCGCAAGACGACCGATCACGGCGTATCCGTCGCCGCGGTACTCATCGGCACGCGACGGTTGTTCGACCACGCGCACCACAACCCCGCGGTGTCGCTGCGGCCGATCGCCTACACTCACGATCCCGAACGCCTTGCCGCGCAACATCGATTCGTCGCCATCAACTCGGCCATCGAAGTCGACCTGACCGGGCAGGTCAACGCCGAAGTGGCCGGCGGCCGGTATGTCGGTGCGGTCGGCGGAGGTGGAGAATTCCTGCGGGCAGCGGCCCGGTCGGACGGCGGAGTGCCGATCATCGCGCTGCCCGCCACAGCGGGCTCGCACAGTCGCATCGTGGATCGCCTGTCCGGACCGGTGAGCATCGCACGCAGCGACGCGGGCATCGTGGTCACCGAATTCGGCGTCGCCGACCTACGCGGACTGCCGCTGTCCGAGCGGCGCGAGCGAATGCTCGCCATCGCGCACCCCGACCATCGCGACGCCCTGCGCGTCGTGGCGAGTCGGTGGTGACTCCGGCCGATGCCGTTGTGTTCTCGAAGCGGGGCGGCACAGTAGAAGTCAGCATTGAGGTGGAATCATGAAGAGAGCGGCTATCGTCAGCCCGCTGCGCACACCCGTCGGAACCTTCGGCGGCACACTGCGGCCCGTCCCCGCCGAGGAACTGGCCGCCCACATCATCAGAGCGGTCGTCGACCGCGCCGGCATCGATCCGGCACGCATCGACGACGTCTCGTTCGCGCAGTCCTACACCAATTCCGAAGCACCCTGTATCGGCCGCTGGGCCGCGCTCGCGGCCGGTCTACCGATCGAGCTGCCGGGCTTCCAAACCGACCGACGCTGTGGTGGTGGGCTGCAAGCCGTCGTCACCGCCGCCATGATGGTGCAAACCGGAGCGGCCGACGTGGTGCTGGCGGGCGGTGTCGAAAGCATGAGCAATATCGAGTACTACACCCAGGACATGCGGTGGGGTTCGCGTTCCGGCAATGTCGCTTTCTATGACCGTCTCGACCGTGGCCGGGAACGTTCCCAGCCGGTGGAGCGGTTCGGACGGATCAGCGGCATGATCGAGACCGCCGAGAATCTCGCGCAGCGGTATTCGATCACCCGTGAGGCAGCTGACGAATTCGCTGCCAGTAGTCACCGAAAGGCCGCTGCCGCTCGGGATTCCGGCAAATTCGACGCCGAGGTGGTGCCCGTCGCGGTGCCCCAGCGTAAAGGCGACCCGATCGAGTTCGGCCGCGACGAGGGCATTCGCGCCGACTCGACACCGGAATCGCTCGGGCGGCTGCGTGCCATCATGCGCGACGGCACCGTGACCGCGGGGAATTCGAGCCAGCAGAACGATGCCGCGGCGGCGTGCCTCGTCGTCGCCGAGGACAAGCTCGACGAGCTCGGGCTCGAACCTCTCGGATTTCTCGTCGGCTGGGCGGCCGCGGGCTGCGAACCCGCCGAGATGGGCATCGGCCCGGTGCCCGCCGTCGAGAAACTCTTCCATCGCACTGGACACAGCTTCGACGACGTCGATCTCGTCGAGCTCAACGAAGCCTTCGCGGTCCAGGTGCTCGCGGTGCTGAAGGGCTGGGGATTCGACGACCACGACCGGCTCAATGTCAACGGCTCCGGCATCTCCCTCGGTCACCCGATCGGCGCCACTGGTGTTCGCATTCTCACCACCATGCTGCACGAGCTCCGCAGACGCGGTGGACGGTACGCCCTGGAATCGATGTGCGTCGGCGGCGGCCAGGGCATGGCGGCACTTTTCGAGGCACCCTGATGACGAACTATGGAATCACCTCGTACGGCACCTATGTGCCCGCACACCGGGTCTCGCTCGCCGATATCGGCGCAACCCTGAACATGAGGGCGGGCAGAGGTGTTCGTGTCGCCGCCGCCTTCGACGAGGACAGCACCACGATGGGTGTCGCGGCTGCCGCGGCCGCGCTCGTCCCGGGCGCTGAACCCGCCGGCCTGTACTTCGCAACCACCACCCCGGCCTACGCCGACAAGGCGAACGTGACAGCGGTCCACGCGGCGCTCGGTCTATCTCCCGAAGTCTTCGCTGCCGACCTGGCCGGTTCCGCACGCAGCGGCATCGCGGCGCTGCTCGCGGGCGCGAACGCCGGTGGTCTAGCGGTGCTGGCGGACCTGCGTATCGGCCGTCCCGGCTCAGCTGACGAGCGCAGCGGGGGAGACGCTGCCGCGGCATTCCTGTTCGGTGCCGACCCGATCGCGCAGATCATCGCCAGATCCTCACTGACCGCCGAATTCCTGGACCGGTGGCGCGATCCCTTCTCGGCTACTGGAGTGCAATGGGAGGAACGTTTCGGTATCGAGCAGTACATGCCGCTGGTCCGTCGCGCGGCCGCCATGGCTCTGACCGGGGCAGGGCTCGCCGATGCGGATCACGTCGTAGTGGTCTCACCCAATCTCACACTCGCCAAACGTGCCGTGAAAGCGGTGGCAGGGAAGCTGACCACCCGGAACTCACCCATCGGCCACGCAGGCACCGCCGACGTCGGGCTTGCTTTGGCTGCTGTCCTGGACGAGGCGGAACCGGGCGAGACGGTGCTGGTGATCTCGGCTGCCGATGGCTGCGATGCCCTCGTGCTCCGGGTCACAGAGCGTATATCGCTTGCACGACAGCCGGTTGCGGTCGCAGCACAACTCGAGCGTGGTGCCCCTGTGCCTTACGCGACCTACCTGAACTGGCGTGGCCTTCTGGACCGCGAACCGCCGCGCCGACCGGAGCCGGACCGTGTGGCCGCCCCGCCGTCGGCCCGAGCCACCCGGTGGAAGTTCGCGTTCACCGGCAGTACCTGCGGCTCCTGCGCGCTCATGCATCTGCCACCGGCTCGAATCTGTAAGCGTTGCGGCGCGATCGACGCCATGATCGATGTGTCGATGGCCCATCGCGAGGGGACGGTCACCACGTTTACCGTCGACCGGCTCGCCTACTCACCGGCCCCGCCCGTGGTGGAGGCGGTCATCGACTTCGACGGTGGCGGACGCTACACCCTCGAGGTAGCCGATGGGGCCGCTGACCAGCTGGCAGTGGGATCCCGAGTACGCACTACCTTCCGTCGCCTGCACAGTGCCGCAGGCGTGCACAACTACTTCTGGAAGGCGCAACTGCAATGAGCAGCAATGGAATTCGTGACAAGGTCGCCATCGTCGCCATGGGTTGCACTCGGTTCGGCGAGCGCTGGGAAAGCTCCGCCGACGACCTGTTGGTCGAGGCCATGGCCGACTGCTTCGACGACAACCCACGACTCGACCGCGGCGACATCGACGCCTACTGGCTCGGCACGCTCGGCACCGGGCAGAGTGGGCTGACCGTCAGCAAGCCGCTCGGCCTGCAACACACACCGGTCACTCGCGTCGAGAATTATTGCGCCAGCGGATCGGAAGCCTTTCGCAACGCCTGCTACGCCGTCGCTTCGGGTGCCTACGACCGCGTCGTGGCCATCGGAGTCGAGAAACTGAAGGACTCGGGCTTCTCGGGCCTGCTCCGCGGCGACCCGCCCAGCGATGGCACGGCCTCGGAGCTGGCCGTGACCGCGCCGGCCGCCTTCTCGCTGCTGGACCCCGCCTACTGCGCCAAGTACGGTGTGGATCCCGCTCTCATGCGTGACGCCATGACTCACGTCGCCTGGAAGAATCACCACAACGGTGCACTGAACCCGAAGGCGCAGTTCCGATCCGAGGTCGCTAAGGAAAAGATCACGGATGCCCCGCTTGTCGCGGGGCGCTTGGGTATCTTCGACTGCTCCGGGGTGTCCGACGGCGCGGCCTGTGCGGTGATCGTCCGCGCCGAGGACGCCCTGAACTACACCGATACGCCGCTGTATGTGAAGGGGCTGTCGCTCACCGCCGGACCCGGCCGGGGAGCCGTCGACTCGGACTACGACTTCACGACGTTTCCCGAGGTGGTGTCGAGCGCCAAGGATGCCTATGCCCAGGCCGGAATCGTCGACCCTCGTGCCGAGATCTCCTTCGCCGAGGTCCACGACTGCTTCACCCCGACCGAGCTCGTCCTCATGGAAGACCTCGGCTTCGCCGACCGCGGGCAGGCATGGAAGGACAGTGTCGCAGGCGATTTCGACCTGGATGGTCGGCTTCCCGTAAACCCCGATGGTGGCCTGAAATCGTTCGGTCATCCCGTCGGCGCCAGCGGCCTGCGCATGCTCTACGAGTGCTGGCTGCAGTTCCGTGGGGAGGCCGGTGAACGTCAGCTGGCGAATCCGCGGATGGCTGTCACGCACAATCTCGGCGGTCGCCCGGGCGCATGCGTCTCGTTCGTCGCCGTGGTGGGTTCCGAGCTCGGCTGAAGCGGTACCCGGAAGCGGCGATACCGTCTGTCCGCCAGGAGTCGTGGCTTGACCTGAAGCCATTTACTAATTTACATTAAATTCGAAAAGGAGGTGCGGCGTTGATTTCGTACGAGGTCGTCGATGATGTCGCCTACGTCAAGCTGGATCGGCCCGAAGCGCGCAATGCCCTCGACAAGACGATGGGGGAGGCGCTGCTCGAAGTGGCGACACGGATCGCCAACGATGATGGGCTGCGGGCGGTGTTGATCACGGGAAACGGTCCGGTATTCAGCGTCGGCGGTGATATCGGTGCGTTCTCCGACGGAGCGGCCGACCTTCCGGACACCCTTACCCGGATGGCGCTGCTCATGCACGAAGCCATCCGGTTGCTGGCCCGGGTGGGCGTGCCGATCGTCACGGCCGTACACGGAGCATGCGCGGGAGGCGCGCTGGGCTTCTTGTATCCCGCCGACATCACGATCGCCGCAGATGGGACCAAGTTCGCGACCGGTTTCGGCCGCATCGGCATCACCGCGGATTCCGGAAACACCTGGTATCTGCCGAAATTCGTCGGAATTCGGCGTGCGAGCGAGATGCTGTTCGAAGACCGGGTCATCGATGCCGACACCGCCGCGGAGTGGGGCCTGATCAACCGTGTGGTCCCTGCCGATCGACTCGAGGCCGCCGCGGAGGCGACAGTTCGCAGGCTCGCCGCCGGTGCGACTCGAGGCTACGCGGAGATGCGCCGCCTGCTGCACAGCTCCTGGACCACGACCCTCGACCACGCGCTGTCGGAGGAAACGGCGGCCCTGCGCCGCATCGCCCACACGGCCGATGCGACCGGCGCCATCGACAGTTTCCTCGCCAAACGGCAGCCGACCTTCACCGGAAAGTGAGACAACCGTTGTCTGCCTATATCACTGATACCGACGAGCACGCACTGCTGCGCGAAAGCGTTGCCAAGCTGACCGCCAAATACGGTCAGGAGTACTTCCTGGAACGCTCTCGGTCGGGAGCCAAGGTCGACGAACTCTGGCGTGACCTCGGTCAGGCGGGCTTGCTCGGTGTGCACCTGCCCGAGGAGTACGGCGGCGGCGGCGCGGGCCTGTCAGAAATGCTCATTGTCATCGAAGAGCTCGCCGCGCAGGGGTTCCCCTTGTTGCTCGCGGTCGTCTCGCCCGCGATCTGCGGTTCGATACTCGCCGCACACGGCTCGGCGGCGATGAAGTCGGAATGGCTGCCCGGCCTCGCCGACGGCACCCGAAAGATGGCCTTCGGGCTGACCGAACCCGACGCCGGTTCCAACAGCCACAACGTGAGCACCACCGCGCGCCGCGACGGCGGAGGCTGGGTGATCTCCGGCGGCAAGTACTTCATCTCGGCCATCGACGAATGCGAAGCGGTCCTGCTGATCACCCGGGACCCGGAGTTCGTCGGCGCCTCGCGATCGCCGCTGTCGATGTTCGTCGTGCCCACCGACGCCCCCGGGCTGACGCTGCAACCGCTGCCGACCGCGGTGGTCTCGCCCGACCATCAATTCACCGTGTTCCTCGATGATGTCCGCGTCGGTCCAGAGGCGTTGATCGGAGAGGCGGGCAACGGTCTGCGGCAGGTGTTCGCCGGGCTGAATCCGGAGCGCATCCTCGCGTCGGGCATCAGCACCGGCATCGGCCGTTACGCGGTCTCCAAGGCTGTGTCCTACGCCCAGAACCGCAAAGTCTGGTCGGTGCCGATCGGCGCGCACCAAGGCATTTCCCACCCGCTCGCCGAGGCGCACATCGCGGTCGAACTCGCTCGCTTGGCGGCGTATCGGGCGGCGGAGCTGTTCGACGCCGGTCGGCCCGCCGCCGAGGCCGCCAATATCGCCAAATTCGCCGCTGCCGACGCCTCGCTGAAGGCCTTGGACCAGGCCATTCAGACCCACGGCGGCAACGGTCTTTCGCTCGAGTACGGCCTGGCCGAGCTCTGGTTCTCCGCACGGCTGCTGAAGACGGCACCGGTGAGTCGGGAGATGGTCCTCAATTTCGTCGCGCAGACCAGCTTGAAGCTGCCGGCGTCCTACTGAACTACTGCCGTGAAAAGTCGAGGGAGACAGAATAAATGCCCGGAGTAACCGATCGTGCCATCGTCGTCACCGGAGCCGGTGGCGGACTCGGCCGCGAATACGCGCTGCTGCTGGCCGAAGAGGGCGCCCAGGTCGTGGTGAACGACCTCGGCGGCGCGCGAGACGGCTCCGGCGCCGGCACCTCGATGGCCGACGCCGTAGTCCAGGAAATCCGCGACGCCGGCGGCACGGCGGTCGCCAACTACGACAACATCGGCACCGAGGAAGGCGCGGCCAATCTGATCAAGACCGCCGTCGACAACTTCGGCACCGTGCACGGCGTCATCCACAACGCGGGCATCCTGCGCGACGGCTCGTTCGCGAAGATGACCGCCGACAATTGGGAATCCGTGCAGAAGGTGCACCTGTGGGGCGGCTACTACGTCACCCGCGCCGCCTGGCCGTATTTCCGCGAGCAGAACCACGGCCGCATCGTCGTCGCCGCCTCCACCAGCGGCCTGTTCGGCAACTTCGGCCAGGCCAATTACGGTGCCGCGAAACTCGGCCTGGTCGGCCTGATCAACACCCTCGCCATCGAGGGCGCCCGCAACAACATCCTCGCCAATGCCATCGCACCGCTGGCCGCGACCCGAATGACCGAGGACATCGCGCCCAAGGAGCTGCTCGACAAGTTGCCGCCCGCCCATGTGGCCGGAGTTGTCGGGTACCTGATGAGCGATGAATGCGCGGACACCGCAACGGTCGTCGTCGCGGGCGGCGGCCGGGTGTACCGGGTGCAGCAATTCCAGAGCAAGGGCGCTGTCTTCGCCGCCCCGCCGAGCATCGATGAGGTCGCGGCGCAATGGAGCCAGATCACCGACATGTCGGGCGCGGAGCCCGGCGCCAACCCGCTCGGCTGAAACGAGGATCAATTATGAGCGAGAACAACTGGGACGCCCTGGTCATCGGCGCCGGCGCCGGCGGGCTGCTCGCCGGTGCGCGACTGTCGCACCTGGGCTACAAGACCCTCGTCGTCGAACGTCTGGACAAGGTCGGCGGCCGGGCCTCCACCGATGAGGTCGACGGCTTCAAGGTCAACAACGGTGCCATCGTCATCGAACTCGGCGGGATCACCGAGGAGACCTTCGACGAGGTCGGCGCGAAGTTCGACATCCGCAAACCGGAACCCCCGATCCTGTATCGCATCGGCGGCAAGGATGTCGACGTCACTGGTGGCGGCTGGGGATTCCTGCTGTCCAAACTGACCCGCCAAGGTGCGAAGCTGGTCAAGGGCCTGGGCGCGGCGCGCAACGACAGCGGCCTGCCGGAGGGCGAACTGTCCACCGCCGACTGGGTGTCCAAATACACCAAGAACGAATCCGTGCACGGCATCTTCCGCAATATGTGCGGATCGGTGTTCGCGGTCGGATCCGAGGAACTGCCCGCTCGGGTATTCCTCACCTACTTCACTCGCAAGAGCGCGTTCAAGAAGTTCGGTTTCTGCCCGGAGGGCACCATCGGTGTGTGGAAGTCACTGGCCGAAGTGGTCGAGGGCAATGGCGGCGCGGTGTGGCTGGACAGCGAGGTGACCTCGCTGACCCTGAGCGAAGGTCGGATCACGGGCGCAGTGATCAAGCGCGGCGGTGAAACCCTCGAAGTGACAAGCCGTTTCACGGTCAGCGATATCGGTCCCTTCGCCACCCTGGATTTGGTCGGTCGCGACAACCTGCCCGCCGACTATGTCACACAGGTCGACAAGGCCAACCGGCCGTCCGCCATGATCTCGGTGAACTTCGCCAGTCGCCGGCCGCTCGTGCAGGCGCCGGGGCTCACCAGCTTCGCGCAGAGCCGCCGCCTCTGCTACATCGCGAACTTCACCGCGTTGTGCCCCGAGATGGCACCCGAGGGATGGCACCTCTACCAGGGCACCGCGGTCCCGAAGCCGGCCGTGGGCGATTTCGACGAACAGGCCGAAACCGAACTGCTGCTGCAGGATCTGCGGGACGAAGTCCCGGGTTTCGACGAGGCGCGCATCCTGTCGATCAACGTCACTCGTGACGGCTGGCCGCCGCAGCGCGCGGTCGCCGGTTACGACCTGCCGCACACCACGCCGATCCCGAACCTGTGGAACGTTGGCGATGCGGTCAAGGAGTACGCGAACGGCGGCACCACCGCGTGCGCCGAAACCGCCAAGATCGTCGTCGACAAGATTCGAGACCAGTTCCCGGTCGCGTCGGCGTAACTACACGACGCGACGTGCGGCCGCCGCGACCCGGCGGGCGCGCGTACCGAGACGGCCGCAATCGGTGGCATTCCACCGAGATCCAGGCAGCGGCACGACGGAATAGGCCGTGGGCAAAGAGAACCATACGCCCACGGCCTATTCACGTCGCTCGGCCTACCCCCTCGACGCAGTTCCGTGGGGATCGAGACCATCATGAAGTACGCAGGTCAGGCCGATGTGCCGGAGTCCGGTGCCGCGCTCGCCATGCGGATCGGCTGCGCGTCCTCGTCACGGATCAACCGGATCAATCCCAGTTCTTCGCACCGCGCCTCGAGCCGGGCCAATATCTTCTGCGCCGGGTCGTGCTTGCCCGCAGCCCATAGGCAGCGGGCAAGCCAAATCTCCGCTGTGATCAGTGCGCGTGCCCCGGCCGCGCTCGGTCAGCGTCTGAACCAACGCTTCGGCTTTCGCGACGAGTAGCGGTTCTCTGCGAGACGACATCGGTCACCCCGCCGGTGCCCGTCTCGAATCCACCCGCGCCGTGTGCGATGCCGAAGTCGCAGAGCTGCGGTTCCCCGTAGCCGGTGATCAGGATGTTCGCGGGCTTCACGTCGCGGTGCAGAATGCCGTTGCGATGCGCCGTCTCCAGCGCACCTGCGAGTTTCACAACCAGCCGCACACCGTCGGAGAGCGAGAGTGGCCCGGAAGCTTCGAGGATTTCGGACAACGAACCACGTGCGTGATAGGGCATCGCGAGATACAGCCGGCCGGTCGCGGTGACGTCGGCATGTAACACCGTAACGATATTGGGGTGGCCGGACAGTTTGCCGAGGCTGCGCTGTTCGCGCAGGAATCTCTCCAGGTCATTGATGCCTGAGCCAACTCTGAGCACCTTGACGGCCACCAGCCGATCGAGGGCCCGCTCGAGACAGCGATACACCGTGCCGAAGCCGCCACGCCCGATCACCTCGGCGCCCTCGAAACCTTAGGCGTCCAGTTCCGCTTCGACTCCGGCTGCCGAGTGCCGCTGGGTACTCGCGGGATCGTCGACGGTGCTCATGAATCGTCCTCGACACGGTCTTCTCGTGGATCAAGGATACGACCGCTGGCAACCGGATGGCAGCCGCTGAAGCGGACACACCTGTTGACCGGCGCCAGTATTCTAATTTAATCTCAATTAAAGCAGTCGTCGGGAGTGGAAGGTAGGCGAGTTGACCAAGGAGAACTTCGTAGTGGTCGGAGCGTCCCTCGCCGGCTTGCGAGCGGTGGAAGCCGCCCGCAAAGCGGGCTTCGAGGGAGCCGTCACGCTGATCGGGGCCGAAAAGCACCTACCGTACGACCGGCCGCCCCTGTCGAAGGCGTACTTGGAGCAACTGCCGGACGGTGCGGGCCCCGCCTCGACGATCTTCCGTACCGAAGAAGTCCTGCGGGAGGAACTCGGGGTCGAACTCGAACTCGGCGCGCCCGCTACCAGCTTGGATGCCGAGCGAAAGCAAGTGTTGGTCGGTGGGCGTGCGGTGTCTTACGACGCGCTCGTGATCGCGACGGGCGCCGACGCGCGCACACTGCCCGGAGCGGAAGGCTTGAGCGGCGTACACACCCTGCGAACCCTTGATGACGCGATCGCCATTCGGCAAGCCCTCGAAGCGGGCGCGCGGACCGTCGTCGTCGGAGCCGGCTTCATCGGTTCGGAAGTAGCCGCCGGTGCGCGCAAGCGTGGGCTCGATGTCACCATTCTCGAGGCACTGCCCACTCCGCTGGTCCGGGCCGTCGGCGATCGAATGGGTGCGGCGTGTGCTGCTCTGCATGAGCGAAACGGCACCCCCCTGCGCTGTGGCGTCGGTGTGACGGGTCTGGAAGGAGATGGTCGTGTCGAGCGCGTGCTGCTGAGCGACGGCACCGCGATCGAGGCCGACCTGGTGGTCGTCGGGATCGGTGCGATTCCTGCGACTGGTTGGCTCGAGGGCTCGGGTCTGCGTCTGGACAACGGTGTCGTCTGCGACGCGGCACTGTGGACCGGCGTCGACGGGGTGTACGCCGCCGGCGATGTCGCGCGCTGGCACAACCCGCTGTTCGACCGGCTGATGAGGCTGGAGCACTGGACCAGCGCGGCCGAACAAGGTGCCCTCGCCGCGCGAAACGCATTGGACCCGGAGTCCGCCAGGCCGTATCAGACGGTGCCGTACTTCTGGTCCGATTGGTACGACAGTCGGATCCAGTTCGTCGGTGTGCCTACCGCCGACGAGATTCGGGTAGTCGACGGTGATCTGGACGCCGATGAGCGGTGGGTCGCGCTGTACCGTGAGGGTGATCGGCTCGCGGGGGCGCTCACCTTGAACGGTCAGAACGTCATCATGAAGTACCGCGCACTGCTCATGAAGAAGGCCGGCTGGGACGAGGCTCTTGCCTTCGCTGCGTCCCGGCGTACGAGTCCGGTTTCGAGTTCATGACCGTCATCGGATGTCACGTCGATTGAGCGCGTCGGGCGCCTGGGACAGGGCGGAGGTCAGCGGGATGGGCGGCGGATTTCGGACGCCTGCGGTGTCGCTCATACGCCAGCCGTTCTTTCGCGTGGAGATTCGGTTCGACTCTGTGGCGGGGGAGATGCGGCTGGAGTACGCGGCCACGGCCGCGGAAGCCCGTCATTTTGCCGCTGCCATGCTCCGGCGTGGCTATCGCGTGCTGGTAGACGGGAGGGTTCGACGGGGGTTGCGGCCATTGCCGTGCCGCAACCTCTGGCAGTACGCCTGATGGGGGATGTTGCACCACTGCCTGGATCTGGTAACGCGTTCGGGCTAGATTTTAATCTATCTTCCAATATAGTTGTTGCGACGGCTGCTCGATGCACGGCAGCGCCACTACACAGGCCGTCGCGGCGCGACGGGACTCGAGCCGTTGAACTCGCGGCTGACGACCTCCAACGAAGTAGGTAGGGAATGAAAGAATCGCAACTGAACCGCCGGATCGAAGGTCGCGTCGTGGCCATCACGGGTGCGGCGCGTGGAATCGGCTTGGCGACCGCGAAGGAGCTGCATCACCGTGGCGCCAAAGTCGTGATCGGTGATATCGACGGCGATGCCGTCTTGCGGGCGGCCGCCGAGATCGGCCCGACCGTCGAGGCCGTACGGGTCGACATCACTGATGAGCAGTCGTTCGGCGCGTTCCTCGCCAAGGCGGAGGAGCGCTTCGGTCCGCTCGACATCTTGATCAACAATGCCGGGATCATGCCGATCGGGCCTTTTCTCGAGGAGTCGACGTCGTTGTCGAAGCGGGTGCTCGATATCAACGTGGTGGGCCCGATGATCGGCATGCGAGCGGCGCTTCCCGGCATGATTTCGCGCGGCCGGGGCCATATCGTCAACGTTGCTTCCATGGCCGGCACGGCACCGGTTCCCGGCGGTCTGAGCTACGGAGCCAGTAAGGCCGCGGTGATCTCCATGACGGAGACGGCGCGCGTGGAGTTCGCGAAGTCCGGTGTGTCCTTCACTTGCGTCCTGCCTTCGTTCACCAATACTGATCTGATCGCTGGTACGACCGGGACGAAGTTCGTTCGCAATCTAGAGCCCGAAGAGGTCGCCGCGGGTATCGTCGGCGCGATCGCGGCACGCAAACCGGACGTCTACCTGCCCGGGATCCTTGGTCCGGTGGCGCGGCTGCAGCCCGTCTTCGGTCGTCGAATGCGGGATTTCATGAACCATCTGCTGAAGGCGGACACGACGTTCCTGACGGTCGACAAGTCGGCTCGGAGCGGATACGACGCGCGAATCAACGGTGCGCCTGCGGCGCCGAAATCCGCGCCGGTGCGAGCAGCGCGCAAGTAGCCAATCGATCGGTCCCGGTTACGGCATGGGTGGTCTCTCCCTGGGGTCACCCATTTTCGTGCCCACTCGGGGATTTCGAAGGTGCTGGTGGCGGATATTGCTATGTAGAGCGCCACATAGTACCTCGATGTCGAACGAGAGCATCAATTTAACATATATTAGATTCCACTGGAGACCGGGGGCGAGTCCGCGCTTCTCCAGCAAGGGCATTCAACGACGAACGCCATCCATCCGTTCCAATTGATTGAGAACAGGTAGATGACGAAAACCTTCCTGAACCTCTTTGACGCCGCGTGGTTCTTCGCGGAAAGGGGTGACGCGCCTGCTCATTTCGGCCCGCTGATCATCCTGTCGCCGCCGCAGGCGGCAGCCCCGACGTACGTGGCAGATCTTGTCGCGCAGTGGCGTGAGAGCAAAAGCTTCGCATCGCCGTTCGATTACGTGCTGCGTAAGAGGCCGATTCCGTGCTGGTCAGCGGTATCTGATCAAGACGTAGATCTCGACTACCATTTGCGCCACGTCGCGTTGCCTGCCCCGGGTGGGGAGCGGGAGCTGGGCGTACTGATCTCGCATTTGCACTCCATCCCGCTGGATAGGCGTCGGCCGCTGTGGGAATGCCACGTGATCGAGGGGCTCGAGCACGGCCGGTTCGCGATCTACCTCAAGCTCCATCACGGGCAACTCGACGGTGTCGCGGCCGCGCGCCTCATAGGCCGGATCTTCACGACCGATCCGGATGCTCGCGATCTGCTGCCCCCGTGGAGCGCGGGCATCCGCGGTAATGGTCCCGCGCGACGGCCTGTCGCCGTCGAAACGGCCGGGACCGCAATGTCGGCGTTGGGTAGATTCGGTGTTGTCGGGAGGTTCTGTCTCGCAACGAGTTCCCTGGCGGTGGCGGTGCGGGCGATAGGTGCGATGGCCGTCGCTGTGCGCTCGGACCGGACCGGCGATCTGACTCGCCCGTTCCAGGCTGCGAGGACCCTGTTCAATCAGCGCATCGGAGGCCAGCGGAGGTTCGCTACCCAGCACTACGAGCTGGCGCGGTTCCAGCGCGTGGCCAAGGCCGCGAACGTCACCGTCAATGATGTCTTTCTGACCGCCTTCGGCGGAGCGTTGCAGAGATACCTCGGTGAATTGAACGCCGTGCCCGACGGCCCGATAGTCGGTCAGATCCCGGTGAACGTGCGTGAACTGAACGCCGAGTCGATGGGGAACGCGCTGGCCTTCGTCTTCGCACGGCTGCGCACCGATATTGTTGATCCGGTCGTTCGATTGCGGGCCGTGCATCGGTCCACGGTGGCAGCCAAAAGTTTTCACCGGGCGCTGCCGCCGTCGGCGGTGACGCCTTTCACGATGTTGCTTTTGGGCCCGCAAATGGCGATGCTGCTGCTCGGCCTCGGCGGGTACGGCCGCCCGGCCGCGAATCTGGTCATCTCGAATGTGCCCGGTCCTGTCGAACGCTTGTACTTCAACGGCGCAAGGGTCGAGGAGATCTACGGCCCGTCCGTGGTCTTTCACGGGCAGGCGCTGAATGTGACGATGTCGAGCTACGCTGGTAAAGCCGTTATCAGTCTCACCGCTTGCAGCAGGTCGCTGCCGCATGTGCAGCGGCTAGCGGTCTACATGGCAGGGGCGCTCGAGGAGATCGAGCAGGCGCTCGGCCTCGAGTATTCATCCGAACCTGTTGTACCACAGGGCGATTCCGAGTAGTTGTTGGGCGTGTGTGCCGTAACGAAAGGGCCGGTGCGGGCGAGTCGAGTCGCCCGCACCGGCCGTTCCAGTCTTGCGGTCCTTATCGGCTGAGACCGCCGCGGGCGATGAGCTGCGATGTGATGACGTTGCGCTGAATCTCGTTCGTGCCCTCGCCTACGATCATCAGCGGCGCGTCGCGGAAATACCGTTCGACGTCGTATTCGGTCGAATAGCCGTAGCCGCCGTGGATGCGCACCGCGTTGAGCGCGATCTCCATGGCGACTTCGGAGGCGTAGTACTTGGCCATACCCGCTTCCATATCGCATCGCTCGCCGGCGTCGAAGCGGCGTGCGGCGTGCAAGACCAGCTGTCGTGCGGCGGTGAGCTTGGTGGCCATCTCGGCCAGGTAGGTGCCGATGGCCTGGTGCCGCCAGATCGGCACGCCGAAGCTCTCACGCTGCTGTGCATAGGCGAATGCGTCGTCGAAAGCTGCCTGGGCGACTCCGAGGGCACGCGATGCCACCTGAATACGACCTGTTTCCAGGCCCTTCATCATCTGAGCGAAACCCTTGCCCTCGACGCCGCCGAGCACGGCGTCCGCGGGTGCGTGGTAGCCGTCGAAGACGAGTTCACAGCTCTCGACGCCTTTGTAGCCGAGCTTGGGCAGATCGCGCGAAACGGTCAGGCCGGGGCCGTGTTCGACGAGCAGGATGCTGATGCCCTCGTGGCGCGGCTGGGCAGTGGGGTCGGTCTTGCACAGCAGTGCGATCAATTGCGACCTGCGTGCGTTGCTGATCCAGGTCTTGGCGCCGTTGATCGTGTAGCCGTCCAGGTCGCGCTTGGCGACAGTGGTCATGGCTTGCAGGTCGGAACCGCCGCCCGGCTCGGTGAGAGCCATTGTCGCCCGGATCTCGCCGGTGGCCATCTTCGGCAGATACCGCTGCTTTTGTTCCTCCGTGCCGAAGGCGAGGATCAGCTTGGAAACGACCGTGTGGCCACCCATCGCGCCCGCCAGGCTCATCCAGCCGCGGGCGAGTTCCTCGGTCACCCCTACGTAGCACGGCATGGATACCGGCGCGTCGCCGTAGGGCTCCGGGATGGCCAGGCCGTAGATGCCGAGCTGCTTCATCTGCTCGATCAGTTTTTCCGGGTACTCGTTGGCGTGCTCGAGGTCGCGAGCAACGGGTCGGACCTCTCGGTCCACCCATTCGCGCACCGTCGCCACTACCTGCTGTTCCTCGGCGGACAGCTCGCTCACCGTTGACTCCTCGTTGGGCTCGGACAACTACCGATATACTTTAACATAGATTAAAAACTGTGAAAGGTGGTTGTGTGATGACGGTACGTCCACCGCGGAGGTCGGTCCTTTGCGTGCCAGGGGGCGACGAGCACAAGATCCGCAAGGCCTTGGTGTCCGGCGCCGACCAGGTGGTCATCGATCTGGAAGATGCGGTGCCGCCCGCGGACAAGGATCGCGCGCGGTCGCTGCTGGGTGCGGTCACCTGGGGAGACTTCGCGCAGGTGCCTTCCATCGCGGTCCGGGTCAACGCGCCGCGAAGCCGCTGGTGCCATCTCGATATCGACGCGGTTGTACGGTCCACGATTCCCGCGAGCTCCATTGTGCTGCCCAAGGTCGAGTCGCCGGGGGATCTCGAGTTCGCCGATCGTCTACTCGATGGCGTCGAGGCCGACGGCGGGGGCGCCGCCCCGCTCGCCGTGGAAGCGCTCATCGAAACCGCTGACGGGCTGAGCCGGATCGACCAGATCGCCTCGGCTACCCCCCGGCTATCCGCGCTGATCACCGGATACGCGGATCTTGCTGCGTCGCTGGGCAGGGCCGCGGGCCTGGACCCAACGCTCTGGCTCGCGGTGCAGGACAGGGTGATCACTGCCGCACGAACGAATCATCTGGATGCGGTGGACGGCCCATATCTCGGCGTCGCGCTCGACCACGGTTTCGAGGCGGCGGTCAGTCATGCCGCGCGGATCGGTTTCGACGCCAAGTGGGCGATTCATCCCCGACAAGTGGACACCATCGAACGTGCGTTCGCGCCCTCCAGTGAGCAGGTGCGGCACGCGCGGCGCGTGGTGGATGCACTGGCAGCGGCCCACGACGGCGGCCGCGGTGCGGTGGAACTCGACGGTCAGATGATCGATGAAGCGGTCGCGGTGGCGGCTCGTCGAACCCTGCTGAAGATCGGAGTTTCGCTGTGAAGGCGGAAGGGCCTTACTTCGAGGAGCTGGAACTCGGACAGGTATTCGACGCTGCGCCCTCGGTCACCTTGTCGGATGGTCTCGCAGCGGTCCACCAGTCGGTGGTCGGCGATCGGCTACGGCTTCCGCTCGACTACGGCCTTTCGGCGGCTGTGACCGGTGCCCCGGGCCTGGCGCACCCGGCCCTGGTGTGGGACGTAGCGATCGGTCAGTCCACGGTGGTCACTCACCATGTCAAAGCCAATCTGTTCTATCGGGGGTTGGTCTTCCGGCGCATGCCGCATCTGGGAGACACCCTCACCACCACGACCGCGGTCGAAGGGCTGCGACAGAATCGGCGTCGACCCGATCGCGCTCCGACGGGATTGGTGGCTTTACGAATTCGGACTGTCGACCAGCACGACCGCGATGTCCTCGATTTCTGGCGCTGCGCCATGCTGCCGCTGCGCGCAGACCACGACACCGGACGCGCGGACGATCTGAACGGTATCGGCTCCGGTGCCGACCTCGATTGGACTGCGGCGGTGCGTGAATGGGATTCGAATGCGCTGGCGGAGATGCGGGGTGCAGGCGACCCCGTTCCAGAAGCCGGACAGCAGTTCGAGGTGATCGGCGGTGACGTGGTCGATGCGGCCCCGCGGCTCGCCCGAATCAGCCTGAACATCGCTCGAGTGCACCACGACGAACATGCGGCAGGCGGTCGCCGACTCGTCTACGGCGGCCACACCATAGGAATCGCTTTGTCGCAGGCCTCGCGGGCCTTCCCGAATCTGGCGACGGTGGTCGGCTGGCACGGTTGCGACCACGTCGGTCCGGTTCACGAAGGCGATACACTGCACAGTCTGATCACCGTCGAAGAGGTGGTTCCGACCAGCGTCGGCGCTCACCTGGTACATCTTCGATCGGAGGTTTTCGCCGGCGGCCCGGCGGTCGATCGCGACCGGCCGGTTCTAGATTGGCGCTACATGGCCCTTCTCGCGTGACTTTTCCTTCAGTTCGCTGAGCAGGCGGCCTAAAACTATTCGAGCGCCGCCGGGTCTCGACTGGAGTCCAGTTCCTGATATCCGGCGAGTAGGTACAAACCCCAGCGGGCATGATTCAGCGCTTTGTCTTCGTCCCCGAAGATCGCTCGTGTGGCCTGCAGCAGCACTTCCATCGCTGAGTGTCGACGGCATCCTGGACCGCCTGAACCTGCGGGTCGACTTTGCTCCAGACCCGGATCGCGGCCTCGGCGCGATGGGGGAGTGATAGAAGGACCCGGTCGTCCCGCGGAGCCGCTTGCACAACGGCGCCTGTTTCAGAGCGCTGTAACCCTGCTCGGACAGCAGCTCGAGCGCGGTGTCGAAGTAGTCCTGCTTGATGGCCATGGATCTCCCTCGTGGGTGGTCGACCGCTTCAAGGCAGCAAGTTAGTCCCGAGGGTTGTGCATAAGTCGACTTATGCTTACGATACTCGCATCGCCTGTGAGGCATACCACATGGCATGCTCCGTTGGGGTTCGCCCAGATTCCCATCGAGGAATCCGGTGAATAGCCGGACTGAAATTTAATCGAACCTAGATTCTGTAGTGCAGGGCTGCGCCCCTGCGGGAGAGGAACCGACATGGCCTTCAAGGACGCGGGTGAAGTACGCAAGTACATCGGCGGCATCTTCGAGCAGGCGTTCGCCGATCCGGAGATCGGTCCGAAGCTGGCGGCCACCGGTGTCGTGCTCGGGTTCGAGTTCTCCGATCCGGAAGCTTTCTTGGTCATCGACGCACCCGCGGGTGTCGTGGAACTGGGCCGGGAGCATTTCGGAAAGTCGACCGCGACCATGCGGATGACTGCCGACACGGGTAACGCCTACTGGCAAGGAAAGGTCAACCTGCCGCTCGCGATGGCGAAGGGCAAGATCAAGATCGGGGGGAATGTCGCGAGCATGCTCAAGTTGGCTCCGCTGGGCAGCAAGCTGCACCCGGTCTACATCGACAGCCTGAAGCAGAACGGTCGCGCGGACCTTCTGGTCTGAGACCGACCGCAACAGATCTAACGAAGAGGAACCGCACAATGTTTCCAGGCATCCACGCCCTGTCGACACCGGACAAGCCGGCCGTGATCATGGCCGGTTCCGGCAGGACGATCACCTACCGCGAGCTGGACGAGAATTCGGCACGACTCGCCCGAGCGTTGCACGACCTCGGCCTGCGCAAGGGCGACGTCGTCGCGCTGGTGTCCGACAATGAGCCGGAATGCTTCGAAATCTATTGGGCGGCGATGCGTTCGGGGCTGTACGTGACCGCGATAAATTGGCATCTGACCCCAGTGGAGGCCGCTTACATCGTCGACGACTGCGATGCGAAAGCGGTGATCGCCTCGGCGGGTGTCGCCGAACTTGCCGCGGCGGTACTTGAGCTGGCTCCGCGGGTCGAGCATTGGCTGGCCTTCGGCGGCGAAGTCGCGGGTTACCGCTCGTATACGGCTGAGCTCGCCGGTGTCGCCGGGAGACTCACGGAGCAGCCACGCGGTGCGGACATGCTGTATTCGTCGGGTACCACGGGGCGGCCCAAGGGCATCAAGTCGCCACTGCTGCCACTCACCGTCGATCAGCCGGGAGAACCACTGACCATGGTGGTCGGAAAGCTTTTCGGCGTCAACCAATCCGACATCTACCTATCGCCCGCCCCGATCTACCACGCGGCACCGTTGCGGTGGTCCGGAGCCGTTCATGCCTACGGCGGGACCGTGGTCATGATGGAGAAGTTCGGTGCCGAGGACATGCTGCAGGCCATCGAGCAGTACCGGGTGACGGTCACCCAGGTGGTCCCGACCATGTTCGTGCGGCTGTTGCAGCTGCCCACCGAGGTGCGGGAACGATACGACCTTTCGAGTCTGCGGCTGGTTATTCATGCGGCCGCGCCGTGCCCGCCGGAGGTCAAGCGCGCGATGATCGATTGGTGGGGGCCGATTCTCGTCGAGTACTACGGATCGACCGAAGGCAATGGGTTGGCTGTGATCACGAGCCCGGAGTGGGAGAAGAAGCCGGGCTCGGTCGGCCGCAGCATTCTGGGGCCGGTGCACATCTGCGACGATGATGGCGCGCTGTTGGCCAACGGTGAGGTCGGCACGGTGTACTTCGAGCGCGAGACACTGCCGTTCACCTATCACAAAGATCCGGAGAAGACCGCTGCCGCCCAGCATCCGGACCACCCGACCTGGACGGCCGTCGGCGACCTCGGGTACGTCGATGAGGACGGCTTTCTCTTCCTGACCGACCGGAAGTCCTTCGTCATCATCTCCGGCGGAGTGAACATCTATCCGCAAGAGGTCGAGAACGTCCTCACCCTGCATCCCGCGATCTTCGACGTGGCAGTGATCGGAGTTCCCGACGCGGAGATGGGCCAGCAGGTGAAGGCCGTCGTTCAGCTGAACCCGGGAGTCGCGCGGACAGATGAAATAGCCGCCGAGATCATCGATTACGCGCGCGCTCGGGTGGCGCGCTACAAAGCGCCCAAAACCGTGGACTTCGTCGACTCGTTGCCGCGAAGTGCCACGGGAAAGCTTGTCAAGCGTGAGCTCGAGAAGCTGTACAGCTCCGCGTCCGCGGCCCAGAACTGATGATGCTCGATCTTTTCGAAGGAAGTGCCGACATGACTGTTTCCGCGGCCGTGCAACGCACCCGGCGCAGCTTCGCTTCGGGACGGACACGTGGCGTGGAGTGGCGCCTCGAGCAGTTGCGGGGCATCGTGAAGCTGCTAGACGATCGGGAGGAGGAGATCGCTGCCGCGCTCGCCGACGACCTCGGCCGGAACAAGGCCGAGGCGTGGTTCGGTGATGTCGCCTCGACGCGCGGTGAAGCCGAGTACGCGATCAAGCATGTGCGTAGCTGGATGCGGCGCCGACGCCAGCCGCTGTCGCCGATCCAGTACCCAGGCTCGGCATGGATCCAGTTCGAGCCGCTCGGCGTGGTCCTGATCATCGGGCCGTGGAACTATCCGGTCTACCTGACGCTCAGCCCTCTGGTCGCGGCCGTCGCGGCAGGAAACTGCGCGGTGGTCAAGCCATCCGAGCTCGCGCCGGCCACTTCCGCCCTTCTTGCTCGTCTGGTGCCGGAATACCTCGATTCCGAGGCGATTTCGGTAATCGAGGGTGACGCGTCTGTCACCCAGAATCTGCTGTCTTGCGGGTTCGACCATGCGCTGTTCACCGGCGGCACCGAGATCGGCAAGAAGATCATGGCCGGCGCGGCTCCGACCTTGACTCCGGTGACCTTGGAGCTGGGCGGTAAGAGTCCGGTGATTGTCGCGGAGGATGCGGACCTCGATATCGTCGCCCGCCGAATCGCGTGGGTCAAGCTCATGAACTCCGGCCAGACCTGCATCGCGCCGGACTACGTTTTGGCCGATCGTCGTATTCGAGATTGCCTGGTAGACAAGATTATCGCGCAGATCGTCGAGTTCGAGCGCGATACGAGTGCCGCTGGACGACGCATCGTCAACCAGCGCCAGTTCGATCGCCTCGCGGGCTATCTGGACCAGACGCACGGCCGAATCGCGCTCGGCGGGCGAGTGACCGAGTCGTCGTTGTCGATCGAGCCGACCGTCATCGTCGATCCGCATCCGGAGGACGCGGTGATGCAGGAGGAGATCTTCGGACCTGTCCTGCCTGTGCTCTCCTACGAAACACTCGATGAGGCAATCGCCTTCGTGAACGCGCGCCCGAAACCGCTGGCCGGGTACTACTTCACCAGGTCGAGCTCTGCGCAGCGGCGTCTCGTCGACGAGATCCCATGCGGCGGTGCGGTGATCAACCATGTCGCCATGCACTGCCTGGTGCCGCAACTCCCGTTCGGCGGAGTCGGCGCGAGCGGCATCGGCGCCTATCACGGTCGCTGGGGTTTCGAGGCATTGAGCCACCGCAAAGCCGTCTTGAAGAAGACATTCCGCCCTGACCTGCGGCTTGTCTATCCGCCCTACACCGACTTGGCGATGAAGATCCTGCGGAAGATCTTCTAGCGCAATTCGCTCGATGGAAGCCACTTGCCGCCGAACAGCCCGTGGCGGCAAGGCTGGGCGCACCCCGGGGCGCGAGCCTCCCGCTCGATTACCCGATGCCTGTCTCAGGGTGCGCCCCTCCGGCTCAGGGGACGGACGTCCGGTCCCCTGAGCCGGATCCGACGGGCGGGAGAAACCCCTTGCTGCCCAGTAAGCCCCCAGTGCAGCAAGGAAAGCTGCGCCCTGGGATCCGAGCCGCCCAATAGTCGACGATCCCAGGGCGCGGCGGCTCGACTTGTGTCGGTACAGAAGAGGCCTCTTGCTGCTACCCACTGGCGGCAAGGCGACGCACTCTGCGAACCAGCCATCGGCTCCATCACGGTTTCGCAGGGTGCGTTTCTGCTGTCGACCGTGCATACACGAACCGGAGGAGGCTGTCGAAGTCGTTCTGAAACTGCTCGAGCGGGCGGACGTGGTGGTGGAAGGCTACCGGCCGGGAGTCGCCGAGCGACTCGGGCCGGGACCGGACACTTGCTGGGAGCGGAATCCGCGCCTGATCTATGGGCGTATGACGGGATGGGGTCAGACCGGTCCGCTCGCGCAAAGGGCTGGACACGATATCGACTACATCGCGGTGACGGGTACGCTCCACGCCATCGGCGACGCGCAGGGCGCACCGCAGGTGCCGCTCAATCTCGTCGGTGATTTCGGCGGCGGCGGGCTGTATCTCGTGGTGGGCCTCCTGGCCGGACTGCGCGTTGCGGAGCAGACCGGCCGCGGCCAGGTCGTGGACGCGGCGATCGTGGACGGCGGCGCCCATCTGCTGACGGGCATTCACGCCTTTCTCAATGCCGGGGCCTGGCACGATCGGCGAGGCGCAAACATGCTGGACGGCGGCGCGCCGTTCTACGCAACGTATGAAACCGCCGACGGTCGCCACATGGCCATCGGGGCGATAGAGAGCAAGTTCTACGGCGAGTTGCTGGTGCGGCTGGGTATCGACGACGATCCGGCTCGGCAACACGATCGCCGCGCGTGGCCCGCTGTTCGGGCGAAGATCGCCGCGGCGTTCGCCACGCGGACGATGGCGCAGTGGTGCGAGGTCTTCGAGGAATCGGATGCGTGCGTCGCACCTGTCGTCAGCTTGCGGGAAGCCGCGGCCCACAGCCATATCCAGGCAGCGGATCGATCGTCGACCGCGAGGGTGTGGTGCAGGCGACGCCGGCGCCGCGGTTCTCGTTGTCGCGGACCACACCGGTGACTCCGCCTCCGGTGCCCGGGCAGCACACCAGGAGCGTCCTTGCCGAGTGGGGAATCGCGGAGGTGGACAACCTCATCGAGCGTGGCATAGCGGGCTGAGCATCTACACGAGCGGCCCCGGACCTTCTGAAGGTTCGGGGCCGCTCGCATCTATCACTGTCTACGGCCGGTATAGCCGGCCGCCCGGGAAATCAGCGTACGATCGCCCGTCCGATGAGCTCCTTCATGATCTCCGTGGTACCGCCATAGATGGTTTGTATCCGAGTATCGGTGTAGGCCTTGGCGACCGGGTACTCGGTCATATAGCCGTACCCGCCGTGCAGTTGCAGGCAGCGGTCGATCACTCGTTTCTGGAGCTCACTGACGTACCACTTGCCTTTTGCCGCGTCGATCGGATCGAGCTCACCCGCGTTGTAGGCCAGCACCGATTTGTCGGTGTAGGCCTCTGCGAGGTCGACTTCCGTCTGCATCTCGGCAAGCTCGAATCGGACATGCTGGAAGCCGGCGATCGGCTGGCCGAAGGCCCCCCGTTGCTTGCAGTACTCGATAGTCTGATCGAGGATCGCCCGCGTGGTCGCCAAGGCTTTGGCTGTGACGCCGAGGCGTTCCCGGGGCAGATGGCTCATCAGATACTGCAGGCCC
The DNA here is from genome assembly GCF_055590505.1 of Nocardia sp. NPDC041819. NCBI lineage: Bacteria > Bacillati > Actinomycetota > Actinomycetes > Mycobacteriales > Nocardiaceae > Nocardia > Nocardia sp. NPDC041819. Next base: position 73,014 of record NZ_JBVJAP010000021.1, read on the forward strand.
CTGCCCTCTTCGCCGAGCAAGTTCGCATGCGGCACACGAGCATTCTCGAAGAACAGTTCTGAAGTGTCCTGCCCTGGTAACCCGATCTTGTCGAGCTTGCGTCCGCGTTCGAATCCTGGAGTATCGCGTTCGACGGCGAACAGACTGAATCCGCGCGAGCCCGCGTCGGGGTCGGTGCGTGCGGCAAGCACCACCAGATCGGCCATGATGCCGCTGGAGATGAAGGTCTTCTGCCCGTTGACGATCCAATGGTCGCCGTCCCGGACCGCGCTGGTGCGAATGCCACGCAGGTCGCTGCCCGCGCCAGGCTCGGTCATGGCGAGGGCGCCGATGATCTCGCCCGCGGCGAAGCCGGGCAGCCAGCGTCGTTTCTGCTCATCGGTGGTGAGATCGAGAAGATAGTGCAGGACGAGGTCGTCCTGCAGGCTGATCGTGAGGTTGAACGACAGTGCGTTGATACGCGACACTTCCTCACAGACGATCATCCGATATCGGTAGTCGCGCACTCCGGAGCCACCGTATTCCTCCCCGATCTCGAGTCCGTACAGTCCGGCCGCCGCGGCCTTCTGGTAAACCGCGCGGTCGATCCAACGGTCCTCGTCCCACTTGTCCTTGTAAGGGGCAACCTCTCGTTCGAGGAAGGCGCGAACCGTCGCGCGGTACGCCTCGTGGTCAGGCTCGTAAAGGGCCCGGCGCATCTCAGAGCCTTTCGATGATGGTGACGTTGGCCTGACCGCCGCCCTCGCACATGGTTTGCAGACCGTAACGGCCCCCGATACGCTCGAGTTCGTACAGCATGCTGGTCATGAGCCGGGCCCCCGTGCAGCCGATCGGATGCCCGAGCGCGATCGCGCCACCATTGGGATTCACGATGGCCGGGTTGGCGCCGGTCTCGGCAATCCAGGCGAGGACGACGGGCGCGAACGCCTCGTTGATCTCCACGACGTCGATGTCGTCGATGGACAGACCCGCTCGTTTGAGTGCGTGCTGGGTGGCGGGGATCGGCGCGCTCAACATCATTACCGGATCCGCGCCGCGCACCGAGATGTGGTGAATCCGCGCGCGGGGCTTGAACCCGTAACGCTCGACGGCTGATTCGGAGGCGACCAGCAGAGCCGCCGCACCATCGGAGATCTGGCTGGCGACCGCGGCGGTGAGGCGGCCCCCTTCGATCAGGGTCTTCAGTGTCGCCATCTTTGCGACCGAAGTGTCGGCGCGCGGCCCTTCGTCGACGGACACACCGGCGAATTCGGTGATCTCACGCGTGAAGTAGCCCTCGGTGATGGCGTTCAGCGCACGGCGGTGGCTTTCGAAGGCGAAGGCCTCCATGGTTTCCCGGCTCAGGTTCCATTGCTCCGCCATCATCTCCGCGCCCCGGAACTGGGAGATCTCCTCGGCGCCGTAGCGGGCCTGCCAGCCTTCGCACCCGGTCCATGGATCGGTCGCGCCGTATGGTTCGCCGGCCTGAAACGCGCTCAGGATGGGGAACTGGCTCATTTTCTGCACGCCGCCCGCCACGATCAGGTCACTTGTACCGCTCATGACCGCCTGCGCTGCGAAATGCACGGCCTGCTGCGCCGATCCGCACTGGCGGTCGATCGTGACCCCGGGGACCGATTCCGGCAGTCCCGCCGCCAACGCCGCGGTACGCGCGATGTCGCCCGCCTGTGAACCGATGTTGTCGAGACAGCCCAGGATCACGTCGTCGATGTCGGCGGGATCGAATTCATTGCGGCCGACCACTGTCTTGATGGTATGCGCGGCCATATCCGCCGGATGCGATTGAGCGAATCCGCCTCCGCGCTTGCCGACCGCTGTGCGAACGGCATCGATGAGGTACGCCTCAGGCATGGGTACTCCTACGGTGAGTGCTATTTATTTTAATATAAACTAAAATCTGTACCGATTTCAAGGGTGCCGCAGGGCAACGGCGTCTTGATCCGGGCGCGGGCGGCCGCGGCTGTCTGTGGCAAGACTGTTGCGCACGATCAACTGTGCGGTCGCGATCAGGTTGTCCAGTGAATCGTGGTCCGGATTCCACCATTCCGCTGTCCAGTTGAGTGCGCCGACGACGAGCATGCGGGCTATTCCGATGTCGAGTCCGGGGCGTAGATCTCCTGACTCGGCGAGGCGTTCGAGCAGGGCACGCCAAATCGCGTGATACGCGACGCTCTCCTGGCGCAGTGACTCCGCGATCGACAGCGGCAACTGACCGGCGTTCCGGGTCACCGCGGAGGCGAAGTCGGAAAGTTCTAGTTCGATGCGCAGGTGCGCCTCGACCGCTGCGTCGATCAACTCGATCGCGGAGGCCTCTGGTGGTGCGGAGGTGAGCGCGTGCTCGACATGTTCACGCACCCGTCGCTGCCCTTCGCGCATCACTTCGGCGATCAGATCATCGCGTGATCGGAAGTAGTAGTAGACGGCGGGCGGGCGCAGTCCTGCGTGTGTCGCGATGTCGGCAAGTCGCGTCCCCGCGACACCCCGTCGACTGAGAATATGGGCGGCCGCGGCGAGGATGCGTTCGCGGGTGGCGTTCATCGGATACGCGAGTGGAGATGAGGTGATGTTCCCTGTCCCGCCGCCTGGCTGTCGCCCGTGACGCGTGTGCACGTGGCGGAGCATCGTAGGTACAAGGTCGCGCCCTCCCTCCTGCGGTTGATCCACTGTCGACCCTGGAGCATAACTAATTTAAGTTCAATTCAAAATATAGCACCGGGATGGCGGCCATGGCAGACCTTGCCAACCGGCGTTATCGCGGTCGATCCTGACATAGGAGCCCCGAAGGTCGTCGTCGATCGCAGCAAGTGCACGGGTCTGGGGATCTGCGAGCTCTCGCTTGGACGTACTTCGAAAGTGACGACAGCGGCGATCTCGTCCAGCTCGAGGGGACATCGCCGACGACGAGTTCGCCGCTGTCGAGGAGGCGGTGCAAGAGTGCTCGACCGAGGAGCTCCGAATCGTGCGCTGATCGGCTCCGCGGTCAGGCGGACTCGGCGTCTGCTTGGATAATCGGGGGCAATGCCGGCTTGCCGGGCGAATCGGTGGCGATTCCGTTGCGGATCAGCGATTGTGCCGTGCGGATAACGGTTTCCAGCGATCCTCGTCGCGGGGTCCACCACTCGGCTGCCCAGTTCAGCGAACCCATGATCAACATCTGTGTGATGTGTAGATCCAGCTCTTTCCGGATCTGTCCCTCGGCGGCCGCGTCCTTGATGAGCTTGCGCCAGATCGTGCCGTAGTTGGCTTCTTCGGCCAGCTGGCGAGCGCGCAGGTGTTCCGGGACCTGGCCGCTGTTGCGGATCGCCGCTGTCGCATAGTCGGATAGTTCGAGTTCATGGCGTAGATGGGCGTCGATCGCGATCATGATTCTGTCGATCGGCGAGACTTCGCTGGGTATCTCGTCGAGAACGCCTTGCATGTGCCGGACCATCTCCGCGATCCCGCTCCACATGACTTCCTCGATGAGCTCCTCGCGCGAGGGGAAGTAGTAGTAGATAGCTGGCGCCTGAAGTTCGGCGTACTCGGCGACATCGCTCAGTCGTGTCCCCGCGTACCCCTTGATGCTCAGCACATGGGCGGCAGCGTCCAGAATGCGCTGACGGGTCCTGGCCGACTTCGGCTCGGCCGAGCGGTCCTCGTCCGCGGTCTGCTGCGCCTTCGGTTTTCTAGCCACGGTTCAACTATAGGACAGCTCTCTATCTCTCGTCTCGGCGACATACCCACGATACAGGCGGTTCCCCCCTTCGCTGTCGATTTTCGAATCTATGTTATAAGATATTGCATCGGCCTGTCTGCCGAAACGGGCACTGACCCGCAGGATGCATTATGGGCGGCGCAAGGAAGCGTTCAGCTGCGATTGCCTCCGCAGCGTACCGCGGAGGCTCGGGAGATCCTGTGCTCTTGATCCACGGGTTCACCCTCACCTGGCAGTCCTGGGGCGCGGTCATTGATGAGCTGAGCGGGGATTTCGATGTGCTCGCGCCGACGTTGCCCGGCCACCGAGGTGGTCCGGAACCGGATGGGCCGCTCACCATAGCCGGACTCGCGGGATTTCTGGAGCGTCAGATGGACACGGCCGGGTGGCCCGACCCCCACGTGGCGGGGAATTCGCTCGGTGGTTGGCTGGCGCTGGAACTGGCGGCCCGCGGTCGGGCGCGGTCGGTGACCGCGGTGGCACCGGCCGGGATCTGGTAGCCGAACAGCCCGGCCTCCGATGCATTCCTGCGGAAGTTCCGCAGGTTCTCCCGAGTGGCGCCGACTCTATGGTTCGTGGCGCATCCCCTGGTCCCTCATCTGGCGCGCCGCGTGCTGTTGCGATCGTTCACACAACGGCCTGGCCGGGTGCCCCAGGATCTGGCCGCCGTGACAATCGAGGCCCCTGCGCACTGTCGCTGTTTCGACAGCATCGTCGACGATTGCCGCCACCGCGGTGGCGGCCATGCGGCGCCTCGAAGTGCCGACAAGTGTCCTGTTCTGCGACCGAGATCGGGTCATCCCACCGGCGCGATACGGCCGGCGGACCGTCGCCGAGATACCGACGATCACGGCGATAACGCTGCCGGAGGTCGGGCATGTGCCGATGTTGGAAGCTCCTCTGTTGGTCGGGGCGAGATCAGGAAGGTCATCGATTCGGCAAAGGACCGAGCGGTTCGCTCCGCATAGCTGCTCCGGCGGGGCGTTCTCACCGAGTTGCATGTGTCGAGATCAGGTGCTCCCACAGGTGAACCAGAACTTCCTTGGCAGAATCTCGCCTGCGGACGTCGCGCAGCCGGACCGGTACATGCTCGTCGAGATCCAAAGCCTCCCGGACCTCCACGACGCTGTACTCCGGGGCACCGTCGAAGCAGTTGACGCCGACGACGAAGGGCAATCGGCGACGCTGGAAGAAATCGACTGGTGGAAAAGAACCTTCGCGTCGCCGGGTGTCGGCCAAGACGACTGCGCCCAACGCGCCGGGCTCGTCCCACATGAACCCGAACCGGTCCTGGCCTGGAGTGCCGAATACATAGAGCACGAGGTCGGGGTCGATGGTGATGCGGGCGAAGTCCATGGCCACGGGGGTCGTTTGCTTCGACTCGACACCGGATAGATCGTCGACGGCGCGACCGACTTCGGTGAGTAACTCCTCGGTTCGGAGCGGCGTGATCTCACTGACGGCAGCCACCATCGTTGTCTTGCCGACCCGAAGCCGCCCGCGACGAGGATCTTTACCGATGTCGCCGTACCAGCAGAAGCCCAGCGACGATCGCTCCCGTGACTACGAGGGCGAGGCTGGGCACCAGTGCGATGGAGAGGATCCGGCATCGAATGCCGATCTTGGCCTTTGACACCGCCTCACCGTACCGCTTTCAAAGCAAGAGTTTTGACTATAAATTAGACTACGTCTCGGTAACCAGGCGGATCAGCATTGCGGCAGTTGACCACCGGGCGAACGATTTTAATATATGATAAAAACAACTTGCCGACTTGATTCGTGTCGGCCGAACCTCGAACGGTGGTAGCCGATGCTTCCTGAAATCCTCTGCTCGCGACTTGTGCTGCCCGTCGTCGGCGCCCCGATGTTCATCGTTTCTTGCCCGGATCTCGTAGTCGCACAGTGCGTTTCGGGAGTGATTGGATCGTTTCCCGCGCTCAACGCCAGACCGGTGAGCATGCTGGAGGACTGGCTGGCGGAGATTACCGAGCGGTTGGCCGACCATGATGCGGCGGTCGACGGCCTGCGCAAGGCAGCGCCGTTCGCCGTCAACTTGATCGTGCACAGGAGTAATGCGCGCATCGAGGACGACCTCGAGGTGTGTGTGCGGCACCGGGTGCCGCTGGTGATCACCTCGCTCGGTGCGCGAGAGGACGTGAACGAAGCCGTGCACTCCTACGGGGGAATCGTGCTACACGACGTGACCGATGACCGCTTCGCGCGCAAGGCGGTCGAGAGGGGCGCCGACGGTCTTGTTGCCGTCGCGGCCGGGGCGGGCGGGCATGCGGGCGCGTTGTCTCCGTTCGCGCTCGTGCAGGAGATTCGGCAGTGGTTCGATGGTCCGCTGCTGCTGTCCGGAGCGATCGCGCACGGGCGTTCAGTGCTGGCCGCGCAGGCGGCAGGCGCCGACCTGGCATATGTCGGTTCGGCGTTCATCGCCGCCAGAGAGGCAAATGCATCTCCGGAGTACAAGCAGAGCGTTGTCGACAGTTCCGCATCCGACATCGTGTACTCGAACTATTTCACCGGGGTGCGCGCCAACTTCCTGCGCAGCAGCATTGCCGATGCCGGGCTGGACCCTGACAACTTGCCTACCACCAACGGGCAGGGACTCGATTCGGTGTCCGACGAGTCGAAACCGAAGGCGTGGAGCAAGATCTGGGGAGCGGGTCAGGGTATCGGCGTGATCGACAAGGTCGAGAGCACCGCGGCGATCGTGGAACGCATGCGGGTCGAGTACGAACAGGCTGTGGACAGCATCACCGCCGCGGCATGGGTGAGCGCTTGACGTGGCGATTCGGCGGACACATCCGCGTGCCCGCCGAACAGGGGATCCGGCGGGGCACGCGGACTACGCACTGAGAGCGTAGCTGCGCACGTTGCGTTGGTCGGTGTAACCGACTCGTCCGAGCATGCACAGCACGTCCAGATGCGCGTGAATTTCCGTGACCGCGGATAGTTGGTGGTCGATCGGCAATTCATCGAGTCGCCGACCTCGTCGAGTCCAGCGCAGGGCGCGGGCGACCTCGTAAGCGGTCGACGAGCCGGCGGCGACCTCGTCGCAGATCTCGTCCAACCGCTGTTGGTGATGGCCGAGGAGCTCATCGATGCGGCTGTGGCTACTGGTGGTCGTCGGGCCGTGAGATGGCAGCACGGCCGCGTCGGGCAGGCCGCGCACCAGTTCGAGCGAGGTGATGTAAGAGCGGAGTGGATGAGCTTCGGGAGTCCACTCGAAACCGACCGACGGCGTGATGTGCGGAAGGATGTGGTCGCCGGAGAACAGCAATCGACTTCTGGCGTGGTAGAAGACGACATGCCCCCGTGTATGTCCGGGCGTCGCGATCACCTCGATCTCGCCGTTGGCGATCTCGATTCGGTCGCCGTGCTCGAGCCAGCGGTCCGGCGGGCCGAAGGCAACGCCCATTTCCTCCTCTGGTACGGGAGTGCGGGCGAGTTCTCGGGCGAGTTCGGATGCGCCACAGCGGGTAAGCAGCGTGGCATGGTTGGGGTATCGACCGGCGTCGGTACGGAATCCCAAGATGCTGTGCTGTTCTTGCCTGCCGACCAGCAGTTCGCAGCCGAGAGTGGTGCGCCAAGCGTACGCCTGAGAATAGTGATCCCAGTGGTGATGTGTGGCCAGGCACGTGACAATGTCGTCGAGTTGGAAGCCGAGTCCCTGTAGCGCCGCGGTCATGGCCTTTTCGGTCTCCGCCCCGGACCAGCCGGGATCGATGACGACGAGCCCGGCGGCCGTCTCCAGGACGTACGCGTTGACTGTCCCGAGTCCGTCGAGGGGGAGGGGAAGTGGAACGCGGTGCACTCCACGCGCGACCTGATGGGCGCCGGGTGCTGTCCAGTCCTCGGGTTGATCGGCAATCAGCAGCATGCGAACCACCCTCTCTTCCTCGCTATGAGACTTGTCATACTTATCTACTTTAGATTAAAAACACGCTGGAGGCCAAGTGGCCTGCGACACTTGTGGATAAGCCGACTTATGTTACGCTTCGTGTGTGATCCGCCGCACATGTCACGCACGTCCGGTCGGGTCGTGTGACATCCCTGAAAGCTCCCCGTGTTCCGCGTTCGAGGGGTTTGTGATCATGGAATCTAATCAAATGTAGATGAGACTTCTGTTCAATGAGCACGTACAAGGGGCCGCGGCTGGACGGAAGCCGCGTCCGGGTGACATGGCCGACGCCGCGGGAACCTGGCTGATCTCCGGCATCAGACCCGCCTGACATTCACCCAGAAAGGAGTTCGCCATGGGCGTCGAAGTCAAGACCGAGGGTGTAACCAAGTCCTTCGGTTCGCAGCGAATTTGGCAGGATGTCAGTCTGACCTTGCCCTCCGGCGAGGTGAGCGCGCTACTCGGTCCCTCGGGTACCGGTAAGTCGGTGTTCCTGAAGTCGCTGATCGGCCTGCTGCGCCCCGAGCGCGGCTCGATCTACATCGACGGCACCGACATCACCACCTGCTCCAACAAAGAGCTCTACGAGATCCGCAAGCTCTTCGGCGTGCTGTTCCAGGACGGCGCGCTGTTCGGCTCGATGAACCTCTTCGACAACGTGGCGTTCCCGCTTCGGGAGCACACGAAGAAGAGCGAGTCCGAGATCCGCAAGATCGTGATGGAGAAGCTCGAGCTGACCGGTCTGCTCGGTGCGGAAAGCAAGCTGCCCGGTGAGATCTCCGGCGGTATGCGCAAGCGCGCCGGTCTGGCCCGCGCCCTGGTGCTCGACCCACAGATCATCCTGGTCGACGAGCCCGACTCCGGCCTGGACCCGGTGCGCACCTCGTACCTGTCGCAGTTGCTGATCGACATCAACGCTCAGATCGACGCCACCATCCTGATCGTCACGCACAACATCAACCTGGCGCGCACGGTGCCGGACAACATCGGCATGCTGTTCCGCCGCCAGCTGGTCATGTTCGGTCCGCGCGAGGTGCTGCTCACCTCAGAGGAGCCGGTGGTCAAGCAGTTCCTCAACGGCCGCATGATCGGCCCGATCGGCATGTCCGAGGAGAAGGACGAGGCGCAGATGGCGCGCGAGCAGGCGATGGTCGACGCGGGCCACCATCACGGTGGCGCCGAAGAGGTCGAGGGCATCATCCCGCAGATGAAGGCCACCCCGGGCAGGCCGGTGCGCCAGGCGGTGCACCGCCGCAAGGCGCGCGTGCAGGAGATCATGCACACGCTGCCGCACGCCGCGCAGGTTGCCATCGTCGAGGAACTGGCGCAGATCGGCGACTGGCCGGCCACAGTGCTGGGGACGGCAAAGAATCCAGAGGTCAACGGGGAAACCCCACTACCGTTGGCCCGCTAGTGACCTCGCGTAGGTACTGACAGCAAGTAATCGACAGGTAAAGACATGGGCAATGGAAGCAAACTCAGTTCCGTGGGTTTGGCTGCCCGCGTGGCGTGGCACATTCTTCGTGAGAAAAGCGCGCCGGGCGGCGCCACGGTGACCGATCCCGGACAGGTGCCGCCCTCCGCGAACGCGCTAACGCCGGAATGGCTCACCCGTGTGCTCTGTGTCGGAGAATCCGCCGCCAAGGTCGTGGAATTCGACGTGGTAGGTGGCAGCGACGGCACGAGCTCCAGACGGGGCCTGACGGTTACCTACAATTAGGCCGGGCGATCGGCGCCTCTCCCGGAGGCCTTCTTCACGAAGTCGACCGCGACTTTCGCGTCCCGCCTGCTTCTCGGGCTGACCGAGATCGGCGAGGGTGAATCCCAGTTCTATACCAATGCCCGCCATCAGGTCGAATTGCGTAGCCCGCGTGCGTATTACGCGCAATACGACCCGAGGACCTACCGATCGTTCGTGGTGCTGGAGGATCTGGCGGCACAGGGCTGGACGTTCCCCAACCCGCTGGAGCATCGCGTCAACCGATCCGATGCCGAGGACATCGTGTGCGAGCTGGCGGCCTACCACGGAGCGTTCTGGAACAGCCCCCGATTCGATCGGGACCTGAATCGGCGGAAAGGCGCGCACGAATGGCAGGCGAATCTCAACCGCAAGGTGGGCTTCGAAAAGCGCACCCTGACGGGACTTTGTCGGGCATCCGCGGTCGTCCCCGCGGAACTGCTGTCTCGCGCCCGTGAGGTCTATCCCGCCTTCATGCGTTCGCTCGAACTGCACGACCAGGGGCCCCGAACCCTGCTGCACCAAGACGTTCACCTCGGCAACTGGCTGCGCGACCCCGAGGGAAGGATGGGGTTGTACGACTGGCAGTGCGTTGCGGTCGGCAACTGGGCTCTGGACTATTCCTACGCCATGGCCTGCTGCCTCGACACGAACGACCGGCGGCTGTGGGAGAAGGAGTTGCTGGAGTTGTACCTCGAGCGGTTGCGGTCCGCCGGCGTGGCGCAGCCCCCGACCTTCGACGAGGCCTGGCTCGCCTACCGGCAACAGCCGCTACACGCGTTGGTTTTCGGGCTTTTCACCCTCGGTGGCAGTCGCTTCGAACCGGAGTTGCAACCGCGGGACTGCACGCTGTGGGCTATCCGCAGAATCGCGCGGCACGTTGCTGATCTGGAGACGCTCGACGCTCTCCGGGGCCGCTGAGCGGAGCGGCTTTGACCGCGCGCCATTCGTGCGCTAGATTTCTAATATATATTAGAAGCGAATTTGCGGCGAAGTATGCGAGAAAGCTGGATTCGACGATGAATCGTAAGAGTGACCCGACGGAGCGGGGTACGGGCCAAAGGTTGGCATCCGAGCTGTACGACGCGCTGGCGGCGGGGGATCGAACTCGGCTCGATGCCCTACTGCACCCTCATTTCGAGGGGCGGACAACAGCGGGGATGCCATTCGATCTCGGCGGCGCGTACCGCGGACCCGATGCGATGCGACGCGACTTCTGGGGTCGCATCGCCCAGCACTACACGGCGCGCGCGGTGCCGGCGGAGTTCAACTGGCTCGATGACGGCCGGCTCGCGGTGATCGGCCGGTACACCGGTACCGCCCGGATCGGTCACGGAGTGCTGGACGCCGAGTTCGTGCATATTCTGACCTTCTCGCAGGGCCGGATCAGCGGACTGGTGCAGCTGACGGACAGCGAGCGATGGCGCAAGGCGTTGACCCCGGACAGCGGTCTGCGCACACTCGAGTTCTCGGTGACCGATGGAATCGGCGTCATTCGTCTGAACCGGCCATCTCGACGCAACGCGATAGACCAAACGATGGCCGACGATCTGTACGAGGTCGCGCAACGTTGTGCGGCGCGATCGGATCTGCGGGCATTGGCGATCATGGGCAATGGTCCGGCCTTCACGGTCGGAGGAGATATCACTGTTTTCGCCGACACGGAGCCCGGGGAACTGTCGTCGACTCTGCGCCGTATGGCGACGCCATACCATGAAGCTCTGCGGCTCTTCGCCGAGTTGCCAGTGCCTGTCATCACCGCGGTACATGGGTCGGTGGGCGGCGGTGGACTCGGGATGATGTACTGCGCCGATGTGGCCCTCGCCGCCGAAGGAACGAAGTTCGCGACCGGCTTCACCACGCTCGGTCTGTCGGGTGACGGCGGAACTTCGTGGTTTCTGCCGCGTTTGGTCGGATTGCGTCGGGCGCAGGCGCTGTACTTCGGCCGTGTCCTCGATGCCCGCGAAGCCCGGGAGTGGGGATTGGTCTCCGAGGTCGTCGCGCCGGATCAGCTCGAGCGGATAGCACTTGATCACGCCGAGAGGTTGGCGGCCGGACCGACCGCGGCCTATGCCGAAATCCGAACCCTGTTACGGAATTCCCTGTCCTCGACCTTGCCCGAGCAGTTGAGCGCCGAGATAGACGCGCTGGCGCGCACCGGCGGCACGGTCGACGCGGCACGAGCCGTACGCAGCTTCATCACCAAATCCGCCCCCATCTTCGAAGGCCGGTGACTTCTGTGACCAGCGCGGAAGTAGAACGGGCGAAGCAGCTCCAGCGCTGGCTTTCGGACCGGACCGACGTGTGCGGCGCCCTGCGTATCGAGCGAATCGGAATCGGCCAGTCCAGCATCACCAGTTCGATCAGTGACGAATCCGGGGCTCGCTGGGTGCTACGCGAGCCACCGCCGGGAGGCACGACCCGACGGCGCACAACGTGCTGCGTGAGGCCCGGATTCTCGATGCGTTGGCGGAGACCGGAGTTCCGCTCCCGTCCGTGATCGGCGTGAACGAGGAAGCGCCGTTCTATGTCATGACCCGGATGCCCGGGGCGCCATTTGAATCGGAGGAGGACGCGGCGGCGCTGAGCCCACGGCAACGTTCCGCGCTGGGACGACAGGTGATCGAGGTATTCGCTCGTCTGCACTCGATCGAACCGGCGGCGGTGGGGCTCGACGACCTCGGCCCCGCTACCGAGTATCTGCCGCGGCAGATACGGCGGGCGGTCAAGAGCTGGTCGCAATGGGGAGAGCTGTCGGCCCACGACCGCGTTTGGCATCACGTCCGGTCATCGCTCGAGGACGACATTCCGCTTCAGCAGCGCCTTGTGATCACGCACGGTGACTACCGACTGTCGAATCTGCTGGTCGACTCGAGTCGGATCACCGCGGTGCTCGATTGGGAACTCGCGACCTTGGGCGATCCGCTGGCCGACCTCGCCTGGCTCCTCAACGACTGGCGCGGGCCGAATGAGCCCCGGACGGTCCTGCCGAGTCCGACCCGTGCCGGAGGATTCCCGAACCGAGCAGAGCTGATCGACACGTATTGCGCGGCAACCGGTTTGGATGCCGGACGGATCGGTTACTACCGCGCGTTCACCCATTGGCGCGCGGCGACACTGCTGCAGGGCGTTCTCTTACGGCGCCGGTCCGGTTCCATGGGTGACCACGGTTCGCTGGATCTCTCCGAGCTGGACGCGACCATCGGCAATCTGCTCGAGGCAGCGGCCGTATTCCTCGACGGCGGCGGCCAGGACGACATCGAATACGCCGAGGAGAACGCATGGGGCCCGAGGACGATTACACCCACCCCGTAGGCACAGAGCTCGATTTCAACGAGTCCATGTACTTCCACTTCCACGATCCGAAAAATCGAATCAGCGGCTTCGTACGACTGGCCAACCGGCCGAACGAGGGCAAGGGCGAACGCACGGTCTGCCTCTACTTGCCTGATGGGAGGGTGGCGTTCGGATTCGCGCGGCCCGAGACGACAACGAACGAAAAGATGGTGGGAGAGGGCCTGGAGTTTCGTGTCGAGGAGCCCTTCACGACACTTCTGGCCAGCTTTGCCGGGGAGGTCAATCTTCTCGACGATCCGGAAGTTCTCTCGGAACCGCGCAACCTCGCGGCCACCTTGCGCGTCGTATGTGACGTGGAACTGACCTTCGCGCGGCTCTCCGAACCATTCGCGCACAGCTTCGACGGAGATGGGCCCGCGTTCGCGCCGAACCACTACGAGCAGTTCATGGCCGTAACCGGCTCGATTACCGTGGCAGGCGACTCGTTCGAAGTGACCGGCACCGGGTTGCGCGATCACTCGTGGGGCCCGCGGTCGTGGCAGGCGCCCTGGTTCTATCGGTGGTTGCACGGGTCGAACGCGACCTTCGGATTCATGGGCGCGTACTTCGGCACTCAGCACGGCGCCCCACTGACCGGAGGCTTCGTCTGGGACGGCGAGGAGGTGCATCATTGCGTCGAGGTCCGGGTCAGCACCGAAAGAAGTGACGACTATCTGCCACGGCGAATTTCGGTGGAACTTGTCGCTGACGGCGACAAGAGCTGGCGCTTCGTCGGGAATGTCGGTGTCACAGTGCCGCTGCGGCATCGCAAACGGGATTTCGTGGGAGCCGATCAGGTGACCCGAATCCTCGAAGGCCAGACGCGGTGGATCGCCGATGACGGCACCGAACTGTTCGGCATGAGCGAGTATCTGGACCAGATCATCGATGAACTTCCTGTGGGTCTAGGTGTCTGAGCGCCAGGCGCTCATGCGGGCCGTGCAGGTTTCGGCACTGAACGGCCCGTCGGCGCTGCGAACGACGCGCGTCCAGATACCCACCGACGTCGACAAGACGCTGCGACGATATCGATCCTTCGACTCTGCGGGGGCGGTTGTCGTATCGACGTGCGCTCGAGGTCTTCGAACACCACTCTGCCGACTTCGCGCGCGGGCCTTTCACCCTGCATCAATTGCGGCACAGCCGGTTGACCCATGCCGCCGAGGATGGGACCTCGACACCGATGCTGATGCGGATGAGCGGGCACACCTCGGTGCGGTCGCTGGCCCGGTATGCGCGCCCGTCGGCGGAGGCGCTGATGCGCTGGCAGGCGCAGACCGATCCCGCCGCCCGACGGTCAGCGCCGAGGGGGTGAAAGGGTCAGTGAACGGTGACGTGCAGCGTAACCACGTCGAACGTGACGCTCATCGTGCGATCGGTTTCCAGGGTGGGGCCGGGCTGTCGCACACGGCAAAGGCGGGCAGGAGGCGTCCGTTCGGTAGAGGCCGGCCACCACACTGAAAATGCCCTGCTTCCTGCGTTGAAGTGTGTCCTGAGAACAACAGTCATCGCAGGTAGCAGGGCATCTCTAGGGTGGATCCAGGCTCAGTGGGCCATCACGGGCTCGCCCTCGGACGGCTCCAGAGCCCGATTCGGAATCAGGAACGCCGCGATCACCGCACCGACCACGAAGAACCCGGAGCCCCACGCCAGGGTGGCCGTGTAGCCCTCGACCCCGGCCTGCGCCGCGGCCAGCGCGCTGGGCGTGTGCGAAGTCAGGTAGTCGGTCGTGGCCGTCGTGGCAACGGTGGTCAGTAGCGCCGTACTGATGGAGCCGCCGATTTGCTGACCGGTGTTGATCAGCGCCGAGGCGACGCCCGCGTCATCGCGGTGCAGGCCTGAGGTCGCCCCCTGGAACGCGGTGGTCATCGCCCCGCCGATGCCGAGACCCAGCAGGATCATGCCGGGCATGATGTGGGTGGCGTAGGTGCTGTCCAACTCGAGCCGGGTCAGCAGGGCCATACCGGCTGCGGCGACCAGGAAGCTGGCGCTGACGACGATCTTCGGGCCGACCTTGGGCAGCACCAGCGAAGGCATCGTGGTCGACGTAGCGACGATGGCCGCGACCATCGGCAGGAACGCCAGACCGGTCTCGATCGGCGAGTAGCCGAGGCTGGCCGCAAAGTAGTAGGTCAGGAACAGGAAGATCGAGAACATCCCCATACCGAGGACGAACACCGCCACGAACGAACCACCGCGGGTCCGGTCCAGCACAACGCGCAGCGGCAGCAGCGGATGCGCGACATCGGACTCCAGCCATACGAACACCACGAGCAGCACCGCGCCCACGATCATGGAGCCGAGGGCGACCGGGTTGGTCCAACTGGTGGACTCGACGTGCGCGAACCCGTAGACGATGGCGAACAGCGCGGCGCTCACCACGACGATGCCCGGAATGTCGAGTTTGGGCTTGTTGGTGATCACGGGCTTGGCCAGCAGCAGCAATGCACCGATCAGGGCGGGGGCCGCGAAGGCGACGTTCACGTACATCACCCAGCGCCACGACGCCCATTCGGTGAGCATGCCGCCGAGCAGCAGCCCGATCGCGCCGCCCGCACCACCCAACGCACTGAAGATGCCGAAGGCCTTCGCCCTTTCAGACGGTTCGGTGAAGGTCACGCTGAGCAGTGAGAGTGCCGCGGGCGCGAGCAGTGCGGCGAAGAGGCCTTGGGCCACGCGTGCCGCGACGAGGATCTCAAAGCTGCCAGACGCGCCGCCGACGACGGACGCGGCCCCGAAACCTGCCAACCCGATCACGAAGAGCGTACGTCGGCCCAACAGGTCACCGAGTCGGCCGCCGAGCAGCAGCAGGCTGCCGAACGTCAGCGCGTAACCGGTGATGACCCACTGCCGACTGCCGTCACTGAAGCCGAGGTCTTGCTGCGCCTCGGGCAGCGCGATGTTCACGACGGTCGCATCGAGCATGACCATGAGCTGTGCCAGGCCTAGCACGACCAGCACCCACCAGCGCACGGCATGTGAGCCGCGAAGGCCCGGGTCTGTCTTTCCGGAGGCGGGCGCCCCGCGGTCGATGCTGGTACTCATTTTCTCCTCGGTTGCTGGGCATGGCTGTGAACCGTCTGAACTGATTGGTTTCCAGACGGGAAAACTGATCGATTTCCTCGCCGATGAAGGTGAGGCGAGTGGGTGACGGGCTGAGAGTTCAGGGCTTCGAGATCGTCCTGTGGCCCCTTCCGGGCTTACCTCGGCGATCCTTGGAGGGCCGCGTCGGTGTCCGCGGTGGCCAGCATCCTGTTGATGTAGTCGCCGGCCAGTGCGCCGGCCGCTGCGGAGGCCCCGACCTGGGCGACCGGATCGGTGGCGTTGCCGGCCACCCACACACCCGGCACCTCGGTGGTGCCGGCGATGCCGGAGGCGAAACCGCGGCCCATGTTCGGCAGGTCCTGCACCGGCAGGTGCAGACCTTCCAGGCCTTGGGTGCGGGCCTGCATCTGCGGGACAACCGCGAGGACGCGGCGGGCCACGACCTGGCCGTCGGCCAGGCGCACCCCGGCGAGGGCACCGTCCTCGTCGTTGACGACCTCGGTGACCGGGGTGTCGATGATGCGGATGCCGCGGGCGGCGAAGCGGGCGCGGCTGTCCTCGTCCAGGTCAGTGCCGTGGGTGAAGTAGGTCAGGTCCTCGGTCAGCTGACGGAACAGAAACGCGTGGCCGATGGAGGCCGGGCTGGTGGCGAGGATGCCGATGGGCTCATCGCGCACCTCCCAGCCGTGGCAGTACGGGCAGTTCACCACGCTGTGGCCCCAGTGCTCGGCGAGCCCGGGCACCTCCGGCAGCACATCCGTGAGGCCGGTGGCCACCAGGATGCGGCGGGCGGTGATGCTGCGGCCGTCGGCCAGGGTGACGGTGAACCGCAGGTCCCCGTCCGGCGACGGGGCGGCAGACTCGGCCGAGGCGACCTCGCCGTGGACGACGCGTCCGCCGTACTGGCGCACCTGCTCCCGGCCCCGTCGAAGGAGCTCGGACGGCGGGGTGCCGTCCAGGGCGAGGAGGCCGTGCACTGCCTCCGCGGGCGCGTTGCGCGGGGAGCCGCTGTCGATCACGACGACCGAGCGGCGGGAGCGGGCGAGGATCAGTGCACCGTTCAGTCCCGCGGCGCCCCCGCCGATCACCACCGCGTCGACGGTCCCCTCGGTCAGTGCGTCGCTCGCGTACGGAGGAGTCGTCACAGTCATGGTTTCCTGCCTTTCCTTGTCGGTCATGGTTCGGTCAACTCGGGTTCTGGGTGGTTGGAGGGGTCAGCTGTTCGGAAAGCCCAGGATGTGGTCGGCGACCGTCTTGGGCTGCTCCAGGTGCAGGAAGTGCCCTGCGCCGGGTATGACGATGCGTTCGAGGCCGTTCGTCAACAGGTCGTCCTTGCCGTCGCTCAACTTCACGGACATGCGGTTGTCATCGATCATGGGTTGCTCTCAATCGCGCCAGGCGTGCACGCAGCTTGTCCGGTCAGCTCAGGATGGTTGCGTACTGAACAGACGGTTCTGTACTGAGTTGTCAAGAAGGGCGGGTCGGCCCTACCTCCTACGTATGGCGAGGCCGGGGGTGCCGTTCACGTACATCACCCACCGCCACGAAGCCCATTCGATGAGGGGTCACGCCAGTCGGTTGAGCTTGCGGATTTGTTTGTCGAAGGCGCGTGCGGGCGCGATCCGGCGCAGGGCGCTGACGCGTCCGGCTATCGAGCCGGCGGTGTACCGGAGCTTGGGTTTGGAATCGGTGGAGGCCGCGACGATCACTTTCGCGACAACGTCCGGGCTGTCGGCGTTGCGCAAGGCCGTGGCCAGCACGTCTCGGGAGACCTCCCGCTGTGCGGCGTAGACCGGCAGGGGCGAGTCGGGCGCCAGGCTGCTCGCCTCGAAACTTGTGCTTGTGTAGGCCGGCTCGATCAGCAGCATCCGGACGCCGTGCTCGCGAAGCTCGTGGTCGACGGACTCGGAGTAGCCCTCGATCGCATGCTTGGTGGCGGCGTAGATGGCCATGAAGGGGGCTGGGATCAGACCGAGTACCGAGGAGACGTTGACCACGCGGCCACTGCCCTGGGCGCGCATGTGGGGCAGCACTGCGTTTGTCATCCGAATCAGGCCGAAGACGTTGATGTCGAAGACCTTTTTGGTCTGGTTGATCGAGCTCTCCTCGCCGGCGCCGACCGCGCCCACGCCTGCGTTGTTGACCAGGACGTCGATCCGACCGAACTGCTCGATCACCTCATCGACCAGGGAGCGGACCGACTCGTCGCTGGCCACGTCGAGATCGAGGAACGTCACCCCGGCGAGCGGTTCGGCGTTCGCCGCGTTGCGGCTCGTGCCGACCACCGCGAAGCCGGCCTCCACGAGGGCGAGCGCTGCCGCCCGTCCGATCCCGGAGGAGGCGCCCGTCACGAGCGCCACTGGGGGAGCTGTCTGCATGTTGGTTCCTTCGGTTGTGGGCATGACTTTGTCGTGCGCTGTGCGGGGTCGCCTGTGCTCAGGTCGACACGGTCCGCGCCGGTCCTGCAAGCCCCGACCAGCCGGTTCCGGCAGGCTCAGGGTGGTTGTGTACTGAACAGTCAGAAATCTAGATGGTTCTGTACTGAGTTGTCAAGAAGGCGGATCGGCGCTACCTTCTGTGTATGGCGAGACCACGAAGCTTCGACCGTGACCACGTCCTGCATGCCGCCGAGCGGCAGTTCCGCACCTCGGGCTACAACGGCACGAGCGTCGACGACATCAGCGCTGCCACCGGCCTGGGCCGCGGCAGCCTGTATGCCGCGTTCGACGGCAAGCAAGGCGTGCTGCTGCAGGCGATGGCCGGGTACTCCGCCCGGCTGGGGCAGTTTGTGCCGAAGGCGCTCGCCGGACCGGACGAGGGCGCCCTGGAACGACTGCGCGGGTTCTTGCTCCGCGCCGTCGACGGGGTGCCACTCGCCGCCGACGTACCCCCCGCCCCGGACCGGGCGGCGGCGGCCTGCTTCGCCGCCAAGATGGCCCTGGAGCTCGGCGCCTCCGACCCCGAGGTGGAACGCTTGGCCAACGACTGCTTCTCCGTGGTCGCGACGGCGGTGGCCGAGTGTGTGCGAGCCGCGCAGCGCAGCGGCGACATCGACCCCGACGCGGATCCCGACGACCTCGCGTACCTTCTGCTGACCATCGTCCGCGGGATCGATGTCGTAGGCGCGCACGGCCACAGTCCCGCCCGCCTGACCTCGATTGCGGAAAGCGCATTCGCATTGTTGCCTCGCCCGCGCCACCGCTGAGAAGGGCACGGCAGAACTTTCGTCACACTCGACGTGCTCGTCGATGCGGTCGACGCCGTCGCCTTCCTGGCCGCGGGCCTGAGCGGCCGGTGGCTGCCGCCGAGGTCGGGCAGGTGGAAGCTGTAGTGACCCTCCAGGCGCAGGTGTTGGCATGCAGATTCTTCGCGGCTTCGCGCTCGTTGATACACGTCATCAGCGAGTGTGCGTCGGATCGACCTCCTTCGCGGTGACCGAGTAGCGCGACCCGGTGCCCACGGCTACGTAGGCGTCCGACGCATGAAGGACTACCACGCGCAGCGCCTTCGGGCGGTGCCGAGTGCGTCGGTGACCTATCTGGCGGTCAGGGTCTCGGTGGGCGCCGTAGGGGTGTTCTTTGGCGGGGCGCTTTGTGGCCTCCTTCGTCGGTGTCGCTTTGGGCGGTGTGCGACGGCAACGGTCTGTCGAGTTCCGACGCCGGATTGTGCTCGGTGACCGCTGATGGCGGGGTCGCGTGGAATGCGAATCCCTACTCCGCGCTTTTGGTGGCATGGTGCCCGGACAGCTGATGTCTTGCCGTTGGAGGCCCGAGACGGTTGGCGAGCGTCGGTGCCGACGGCACTGTCCGTCTGTGGGAGTTCGACCTAGTCGAAAGCAGTGTCGGAAGTCGGTTGACCGCCGAGTTGAGTGATGGCCTGTCGTAGACGTGTCTGCTGATTCGCCGATTGCCGAGGGTTGGACAACAACGTTCGGAGGATATGAATTGCTCGTGCTCGGTCGGTGTCGCCCAACCGTTCCGTCATCTCGCAGAGATGCTCTGAGATTGTCTGCACCGGCCGCCAGTAGCTCAGTGCCTTGCCGATGCCCTCGTACACATCGATGACAGCGGTGTCGTCGAACCCCCTCGTGATGGCGACTGTTGCCGACTTGACCCGCCACTTGGGGTTCGTCGCTCCCGACCGCAGGAACGCGATCGGTGCCTTGCCATCGGTGACAAGGCGTTTGGCGAGCTTGATGCCTGCTTCGCCGAGTTCGTCGTGCCGAGTGGTCATGAGTTGCTGCGCCAACTCTCTGAGTTGCGCGGCATCGGCTTGCTCGGCGGATACGACTCGCTCCGAGAGTCGGTCAACCGCCATGATTCGAAGGTGCGGCTCCTCCAGTATGGTCGCCGCAAAACCGATGAGCTCGCTGGTGGGGACATCGTCATTCCCATCGGCCAGCGCAGCGAGAACCCTCGAGCGAACCGGCGTGGGGTCGTCCAAGCGTGCACGCACGATTGTTTTCAGGTGGTCGGCGAATGACGCGGCGAAATCGGCCACTGAGTTGTAGCTGTTGAATCCGCGCCGCTCGGCTTCGAGCCGGGAAAAGAATTCCTCGACTGCCTGGATCTGGCGGTGTGCCTGTATCACAACGGAGGTGTCCGTCGTGGGATCGAGATCAAAAGAAACCGGGCCCTCCCGTCGGTATACCAAGACCTCGGGTGTTCCTGATGTGTGATGGGCGCGGATTGCGTCCTCATACTCCCATTCGGTTCCTGTGACAGGACGGTTCCCATCGTCTTTCGCGTATTTCGATGGCAGGGGGGTGCCGAGTCGACTGTGGATGACGACGACCACGACGTCACATTCCGATGGCAGTGGCAATCCTGCCGAGACTGCGGTCTGGGGGTCGACGGTCGCTAGCAAGGGTATCGAGCCGTATGGGCCGTCCCACGCCACGATCTCGAGCGTGACCTTGCCGCGTAGCGCCGGGTCGTATGGAACTCGGGCCGCTATTTCGAAGATCGCTTGGCGTTCATCTCGCACATCGGACGGCGAGGCGACAAAGATGCGGAAATGCTGAGGCACCGACAGATCGTTGCACATCCAGGGCTGTCAGTTGCCAGGCGCACGGTTCGAAGTGGCTGTACTGGTCGCGGAGCCTTCGCATTGCGTTGGGCAGTTGAGACGGCTCTGCACGCACTGTTCCTGCTGCGGCTTGGTAATGCTCCTGGAGCGTAGGCGCATGCCCGGCTACCTGAACTGTGGTGAAGTCCAAAACATCGTTCGACGATGTCTCGCAGGCGTCAAGTGATCTATACGCCTGCTGGGGTTGTGTGGTAGACGCCAGAATGGTGCTCTGACCTGCATATTCGCGCGTCTCGAGCGGAGTCGGCTGTCCCCGGCTCATTGATATATCTTTCCGTGGTTGTCCTGGCTTGAACAAGGGCGCGAAATCAATGTCAGTGTCCAAGTTTTGAATGCGGTGGCGCGGACGTTGTCGTTGGATGCGGCGGAGAAGGCGCATTTGTATCGGTTGGCGGATGTGCCGACGGTGCCTTCGGT
>NZ_JBVJAP010000022.1:0-74024 GCF_055590505.1 Nocardia sp. NPDC041819
CCTTCGGCGAGGGCGTGGGTGTAGTAGAGGGTTCCGCCGCTGCGGTAGGTGTGGGTGCGCAGCCACAGCGCGGCCCACAGTAGTGCGAGCAGGACCGCCGCCGCGCCGCGACATCGGCGCGCTTGCGATGACCTTCGCCGCCTCACTGCGCCGCAGCGAGACCGCGGCGCTGTCCCTCGAGGACCCATCGCTGGTCGACAGCCCCGAGCGGTTGCCGGTGTCAATCCCGGCAGCAGTGGCCGGACACCCCCGGCCGCGCGGTCGATTCGTCACCCGACGAAGATGTACCTAGGCGCGAGAGCGTCCGACCGATGCCGCCCTACCCCCGGGTCCCTTACGGTGCGGCGGCTGCATCGTTCCGTGCGGGGCCTTCAGTCAGGGTCTGGTCCCCGCGTCCTGGCGAATCACCGTGCGCGGCAGGCTAACTGCACCGCTCGCGTTGGTTCGATGCGATGGCAAGATGTCCGATGCTATATGCCACCTCGACGGCCTCACACGCCTGCGTGGGCTCAACGCGCGCCCCCGAATGGATGACGGCATTCCGGCGGTCGGCGAGGCGTTTGAATCCCGGATGGGGTTGCGAGTCGGGCTTCCTCGCATGTCGTAGCCATTCTGATGCGTAGCTTCCGGCCTCGACGGGTGGGAAGGTGGTGTCGATGGTCGGTGCGTGATCATCGCATCGAGAACATCTGAACACCGATCCGCTACCGCCTCACGCTGATTCGCGGGCCGTCATCGCAGCCAGCGCCGCTATTACGGGCGGCTGGCCAGCACCCGCAACAGGAGACGAGTTCGGCGATCCGTGTTCTACCAGTGGCGCGCTCATGGAATGATCGCTGTATTCGGTAACCAGAGGGAGGCGGTGGTGGCATGAGCAGCCCTGGGAATCCCTTCGAGGCATCGGCGTCAGCGCTTGGCTACCTCTACCAACTGCGTGTGGCTCTCCAGCGGTGTGTGGAGCTCTCCAGGGGCGGGATCGAGTGGAGTGTGGCGATTGAGGCGACGGACGATGTCCAGGCCCTCATCAGGTCGCGCACCGAGCTGACCCAGCTGAAGAAGCGGGCCGACAGCGTGAGGCTGACCGACCTGTCGCCGGACCTCTGGAAGACGATCAGGGTCTGGTCGCAGGCCGTCACCGAGAAGCGCATCGACCTTGCCGAGACAAGCCTCTACCTGATGACCACCGCAGAGCTGCCTGACAGCAGCGCGGGGTTCTTTTTGCAGCCTGAGACCAGCGGGCACCGCGACGAACAGGCCGCCAACGACCTCCTCCTCCAGGCCCGGCGGTCATCGAAGAGCCAGGTTCTCGCCAAGGCGTTCGACGCATTCGACGCTCTCGACGAGCGACGCCGGGCGGAGCTCATCAGCCGTATAGAAGTTATCGGTGATGCGCCGGGCATGGACGAGATCAGGGACGATCTGCTGGGCTATGCGAGTCTGGCTGTCGAGCGGCGCTTCGCCGAGTCCTTTCTTCAGCGCCTGGAGGGCTGGTTTTTCGAGCGGGCGTCCGTCCAGATGAGTTCCCCGGGATCGGATCCCGTGACCGGCGCCGAGTTCGATGAGCTGTTCACCGATCTGCGGAACCAGATAGGTGAACACAACTTGCCCATCGACCCCGACATCTTCGCGCTAACAGATGCGGACCCGGCTGCCGTCGATGCTGCCGACAAGGTTTTCGTCCACCAGCTGCGGCTGATCGACGTGGGCGCGGAGCGGATCGGTTACGCGGTGCGCGACTGGGTGCGGGCCTTTGCCCAGCGCTCCCGTTGGGCGAACGAGAACCTGGTGCGTACCGGGGAGATCGGCGCCTATGAACGCAGGCTCGTGGAGGAATGGCAGTCACGGTTCGCGGAGATGCGCGAGGACCTTGGCGACGAGGCCACCGAAGAAGAGATGAAGCGTCAAGCCAAGCTGATCTACCGGTGGGTCGACCGCGACGCCCGGATGCGGATACGGCCCGGCTGTGAAGAGGTGTTCATCACCAAGGGTTCATACCAGATGCTCGCCGATGAGCTGCAGGTCGGCTGGCACCCGGACTTCACTGCCCGCCTGGCAACTCTGCTGGAGCCGACCGGAGCCGCTGATGGCCGAGCTTGACCTCAGTCGCGAGGAGCGCGCCCTGTTCAACCCGGCTTTCACCGCACTCGTGTGCGTCCGGGCCGTGCAGGGCTACGAGACGAAGTACCGCGTCCCCTGCCCGCTTCCGGTCGCCATCACCGCTGCGGTCATGGCCTTCCAGCCGTCCATCCGAGCGGTCCTACCGGCCACCACTAGAACGGGACTGATGGGCTGGCTCGATGAGAACGAGGCCGTACGCGTAGCAATGGGCTTCAACGCCACCACCCTCGCCACCGTCGTACGGCCGGGGCTGCTGTTTGCCCTGCAGAGCGGGGTGCTCAGGCTGCAAGGCTCCGGGCTGACCGTGCCACGGCGGGCCGTGAAGGCCGTTGAGGACGGCCCCGAACAGCACACCGCGATTCAGAAGGCTGCTCAACAACTCGGCCGCTGGCTGCCCAGCACCGGCAGCATCAGCACTGTTCTGACGCTCCTGGGAGTTCGAGCGTGACCTTTCAGATCCGGGCGGTCACCGTCTACGGCAAGCAGCCCGGACAGGTCCGCACGGTCCCCTTCCACGTCGGCACCCTCAACATCGTCACGGGCGACTCCCGGCGTGGGAAGAGCGCGGTGCTGACGATCATCGACTACTGCCTGGCCAGCTCCGACTACCCCGTCAAGGCCGGCGAAGTCCGCAAGTATGTGGGCACTTACGCCGTCACCCTAGTCAAACCGGGCCAGCAGCTCTTTGTGGCTCGGCGTGCTCCCGAGCGCGGAGTAGCTGTCAGCACGGTGCTGTGCATCCTGTCCCAAGCCCCCGGCACCCCGCCTCCCCCGCTCGAGGAGTTGTCCTTCACGACGCCGCTGGACGTCGCCAAGGACCTCCTCAGCGACTTCTCCGGGATCGACCGGACCGTCAGGGTTCCCGCGGTCGCCCGCGCCCAGACCACCGCCCCCTCGATCCGCCATGCGTTGTACTTTTGCTTCCAGGCACAGAACGAGGTCGCCAACCCCGATCTGCTGTTCCACTCCCAGGGCGAGGAGTGGCGCCCGAACACCATTCGCGGTGTGATCCCGTACTTCCTCGGTGCCGTCGACCCCGAACAGGCTGCGCTGCGCAACCGGTGGCGACTGCTGCACCGAGACCTCTCCGACCTCGAGGCCAAACTCGCCCAAGGCCGCGCCCTCGGCCCGGCTTCAGGCCAGGCCCGAGCCCTGCTGACCGAGGCGCTCGAGGCAGGGCTGATTCCACGTCGCGACAGCGAGCCGACCGCCGAGGAAGTTCCCAGCCTGCTCCGCCTCGCCCTCGAAGGCAGGATCCAGCTCGAGCCCGGAGCGGGCAACGACAGCGACGGCGATCCGCTGGCCGCCGCCACTGGCCGCCGTGCTCAATTGCGCCGTGCCATGGGACAGTCCCGGGCTCGCATCGCCGACCTCAAACGCGCGCTCGAGGAGAACGACGACTTCACCGGACAAGCACGCGAGCAGCGCACCCGCCTCGCGTCCCTTGGGCTGATGCGGGTGGACCGGGACGCCTCCCAGGCCGGCCACTGCCCGGTGTGCGAGAGCCCGATCACCTCGGCCAACAGCACGGTGGCCGCCATCATGCACGACCTTGAGCGCCTCGACGGCGACCTCCAGGTCATCGGCAGCGACACTCCAGCCCTGCAACGGCAGCTCGCGCAGGAAGAGGAGCAACTGCAGCGGTTGCGCGCAGCTCTCTCCCGCAACCAGGACGAAATCAACGAGATCAGCGCCGGGCTGCGCGCGCTGCAGCAGGAGCCGGACGACGCGCAGCGCGCCGCTCATGTGCGTGGCCGGATCAGTTTCTACCTCGACACCACCGCCGAACACGTTAGCGTCCCACAGGTCGAGGACCGGCGCGGGGACCTCCAGCGGCAGATCGCTGAACTGGAGGGCCTGCTCAGCGACGACTCCCAGGATGACCGGCTCACCAGCTATCTGTCACTGATCAGCCAGAACATCCGCACCAAGGCGGCCGCGCTGGAACTCGACCACGCGGACGCGCCCATCCGTCTCGACATCAACCGGCTGACCGTCGTCGCCGACACCAACGACGGCCCCGTCCGGCTCGCTGACATGGGCAGCGCCGAGAACCACCTCGGCTACCACGTCGCCACGCTACTGAGCCTGCACGAGTGGTTCAGCGAGCACCGCAGCCCCGTCCCGCGGATGCTCATCCTCGACCAGCCGTCCCAGGTGTACTTCCCGCCCGACTACGGCGAGCCCACGCGCGACCTCAGCCACCTGCTGAAGGTCTACCAGATCATCGTCGACACCACCCGGGCCCTCGACGGTGCCCTTCAGGTCATCGTCGTCGAACACGCCGACCTGGCCGACCCGCTTTTCCGTGACCACGTCGTCGAACGCTGGCGCTACAGCAACAATCAGGCCCTCGTGCCTCCCGAGTGGATCACTGAACCGATCGACGGCGAAGACGAGTAACCCTGCACTCGCCATTCAGCTTCGGCTGGCACTGAGTCAGAGCGTGCCGACGTAGTGTTCGATTCCCGGGTGGGCTCGTCATCGGGGACCGCTCACGACGGACCGACCTCACGGGGTCAGGTCAACACCGGACCCTAGACACCAGCAAACCGACGAACAACCGACCATCCGGTAGCCGCATAGCACAGGATGGACCGCACGAGGCCCTCCCCTGCGAGGCTGGACGGGTGCTGGCGTGGATGTCGATGTGCTCCCCACCCGGAACCACCTGTAGTTGGAGTGAACTTCTCGTTTCGACTTGCAAAGTGCAAAGAAGTTCGGCCAAGGCGAAAGGCGTACCCCTCGACGCGTGGCGGGCCACCCATCTGGGTTCCGCGCCGTAGGTGCTTGTGGTCGGCTACAGCTCCGAGTTATGCCGCCGAATTTTTATGTGTCCAGCGTCCGTCTGAGGCACCGAAGCCGGACGTGGCGGCCTAGCCTTCCTCACTGGTACGAGTGAGATCGTAGCCACGACCCAGCCGCGCGCGGGAATGCCTGCAGCTCAGGGACGGCCGAGTCCGACGCCGAGCGTCCAGGTTGGATGCTGTAGTTCATGGGGGACCGGGACGTTGTAGGTCTTTGCGAGGCGGTGCACAATGGAGCCGATTTCTTCGCGCATGACGTCCAGGTGCTGATTCGCGTGAATCTCGCCTTTGCACGGCCATCCGTTGTCTTCGACGATCACGTTCTTCATGACGTTTCGTGCTGCGGCACGGATGGCTTCCAGATCTTTTCGCAACCGATCGTCGTCGGCGGTCTCGCGCAGAGCCCGGTTCATCTCGGATCGCAAGTCTCGCAGGGACTTGATCACGTGGGCCCAGAATTCCATGTCGACCGAGTAGTGCAGCGATCGCTTGTCGGCAAGGATATCGAACACCTGCTGAACAACTTTCGCGTTGTGCTCAAGTCTCATCAGTTCGGGCAAAAGGGGGAGGCGGGGACTGGCAAGGAGCCGTCGAACCTTGGCAGTGTGCTCGTCGCGCCATTGAGTTAGCAGCGCCACCGAGTATCCAGGGCCGCCGTTGTTGTCGATAAGATCGTGGCAGACACCGCACAGGAAGATCGCGTTGGCCGGATCACATCGCTGTCCGTCCGTCATTTCCTCGTTGTGTCGAGCGCTTCCGAGCTCTCTGCCCTGGATATGCGCGAACTTCCCGATGTTGCTCTTGAGCAGCGTGTCTCCGGTCTTGACTTCCGGGCCCACGAGTAGCCGGTTGCAGTCGGGGTTGGTACACATGTAGCCAGCGCACGCCGCTACCAACGCTTTAGTTGCTGCCGAGAACTTACCATCTGCCATCGAACACCTTTTCATCGAATCAGACTGTGCTGCAGAACGAACCGTACCTCCAGCGATGACAATCTCGCGATGCTGTCTAATTTTATGGGCTATTGAGTGCGCCAGCAAAAATCGGCGGCGGCGGCGGCGCCGTCGTCGTCGTCGACGACGCCACCCATGGCGCTGCACCTGCGCAGCAACAACGACAGCCTGCGCGATATCGCCGCGGGGCTAGTCATACCAAAGGCATCAGCTGCTGCGGCCCGACATCTTGGCGAACACCCAGCCGAGCACGTCCTGGTCGACGTGGACGCGTTCGAGGCGGTCCAAGGCGCGCACGGTGTGGGCGGATGGTCAGTGCCACGCCGGGACCCGGCTTGGGCGCGGTGTCGGTGGGTTGCTCGCGCAGTGCGTAGGCTACGGCTTCGCCCATTCCCATTGCTCGGCCGTGCCGAACGGCCACATCGAACCGGTGTATCCCGGGGGCGGCACGCGCCGACCGGTCATCGTGCCCACCCCCGCAGACGCGATCAATTGCAAGTAATCGGTCAATGCCGCAAAATCGATCCGCCCAGAAGCCTGGAACGGCGCGAGCACGGCTACCACCGCAGAATCCACCACCCCCCCTGATTCAACCGCGAACAGCAGCCGCAACGAACAACGGCTGCTCCGAGTACGGCAACTACATGGGCATAATCGGGAGACGATAAGACTGTCGGGTAGTACGGAGCGGACTGCGGCTGGATGCGGCTGCTCGGCCATGACCGAGCACTTACCGCCTGTCCTGTGGCTGGGAAAGCACAGACATGCCCCTCCCTGCGACAAGCCCTGCGAGTGCACGACACGCTGTACTACAACAATCGCGATCCGGATTCAGTCGCGAGAAAATGATCGCGTCGCAGCCGGGTCTTGCACTGGTCTCATATCAGCGATGCGGGGGTCGACTATGAGCGCCGCTAGCTCTAAACCTGACGGAGGTTGTTGACACTGCGGGCTCCTGATACGAAGGAGTCCCGTCCCCGAACGTGTATGAAGTGAGCAGGATCTGGTCCGGCGCGCGAACCGGCGCCTGGCGGTGCTTCCGCATGCCGAGGAGGTCAGCGGCAACGTGGCCGCGCTCACCGCACTGGGCAGATCCGCGCGCGGCGTGCGCACCGCGCGCAAGACCGGCGACCACGAGCACAGCGGATGGCCCGACCCGTCCGTACAGGGCCCGCGATCGTCGACCGGCACCGTCGGCGAAGCCGCACAAACGACGTCCGACGCCACCTACCCGCGCGCCGCTATCGAGATCTACATGGAGACATCCGATGCGCCGATCGCTGGTGGCCGCTGGCTGATCGAAGCAGACTCGATCGTCATCTACGAGCGCCCCACCGGCGTGAAGGTGGCTTCCCGGCCGCCCTTTCTTCGGAATGAACCGTCGTGGACACGTGTTGCATCGCAGCGTTTGTAGTGGGTGATCGGAGAAATTGAGCCCTATCTAAAACCGAAGAGTAGAGGGTGTTTACGGTGCGGGAACGAAACGTGCCGCCGCCGCGTCGACGCGGCGGCACGTGGCGATCGCGCCCGCACCATGCCCGCTGCTCGCCGCGTCACGGATGGTCGGATTGCTGCATCGAGAACGTAGCCGAGCGCGCCGACTGCCGCTCGACCTCAGCCTCAACGGCCCGGTCGAAGTCGTAGATCGTCGACAGATAGAGCCGATGACGGAAATTCAGCTCTGCCCACCCCACCGCAGCCTTGCTCGCGCTCATCCTCGCACGGCCCAGTCCAGCCGCCGCAGCGTCCAGCCGCAGAGGTCTGCCTGCCGCAGAAATCCGGGATCGATGACATGTTCGGGGTCGACGACATAGGTCCACTCGCCGGTCGGGGCCGTGACGTGCACGAGACGCCGGTCGCCGTCGCGCGACACAGCGTAGGGGGCCGGCGCCTCGGGCGTATGTGCCGGTAGCGAGTTCAACCACCGGTCGGTGCAGACCGCGACCGGCCTGCCCGGGGCGCCGGGCAGTCTCGGTGCCGAAGCGACCGCGGCCCGCGCCCCGTCGACATGCGCGAGCAGAGGTCCGCGTCGGTCGCGGACCCACTGCGCCAGCAGGCTATCCAGATCGGGTGCGGTGATCACCGCCGCACCTCGTCGACGACGCGCGCGACTTCCCAGCAGCCCGCCTCGCGCAGCCGGTCGGCCAGGTCCTCATCACCCAAGATTCCGCCGACGGGCGTGGCTTGGATCTCGTTCAGCGCCGCCATGTTGTCCACGTCCACTCGTCGCATAGTTGGAGTCTCCCGCTCTCTACCCCTGTCTACCGCAGATCACTGTGCGAGTCTGCGTGCCGCGGTGGTGGCTACGCAGGTCTCGCCGACGCCAATACGGCTCTCGCCGAGATGCATCCTCACCAGCGCAGCACAAACGCCGAGAAGGTGCCGACGCCCGCGGACACGCACCTCGCTGGTGAGATCAGATCCGTTCACCGGGAACACTCTCTGAAAGGGCCGAAGCGATCGGTGTACAACATAAGTGCGCGTTCGCCCGCTGCGGCGGCCGAGGGATCCAGTGCCCGGTGGTAGGCGGGGCAACGGCGTCGGTTCCGCGGCCTTGAGCAGCTGCTGGGTACAAACACCCATATGACCGCGACTGTCTGAGGGTCTCAGCCGAGATAAGAGTAGCGTTGTGCCATGTCGCTCGACTTCTTCCCACGATTCGCAACTGGGATGGTCTACTTCACGCCTCCCAATGGGATATGGGAGTTCAGCGGGACGGGCGCAATGTACATGCGCCCGTATGTAATCCTGACTGCGGCGCACTGCGTACCCGAGGTCGCCAACGCCACGTTCGCGTTCCGCTCACCGATAGAACAGGACGCCCGCGTAGTGGAGCAGGTCATCCGCCATTCGACAATCGACCTTGCCGCCCTCGTTATATCGAAGGACGCCAAAATGCCCCAGACAGGCGTCTACTCAGAGGTCCGTGATCAGCTCGTTGACGGAGGCGACTTCATCGCGTTCGGGTATCCCGCCGAAACTAGTACCAGCGTCCCGCGATTGTTCAAGGGGCACTACCAGCGGCATTTTCCATATCAAGCGCCCAACGGCCAGTCCTACTTTGCAGCAGAGTTGAGCATCCCGGCACCAGCCGGACTGAGCGGCGGACCCGTTTCAGATGCACACCGGCCGCAGGTTCTGGATGCAATCGTGACAGCGAACCACGATTCGTCGCTCGTCATCGACTCTTACGAAGAGGAGGAACGCGACGGGATGATCTCGCGTGGAAAGATCACCCGGGTTGTCTCGTATGGTATCGCGGCACTGCTGGTTGGTCCTGAAGTTCAAAACTGGCTGGAAACCGTGGTCGCGCACGCCGATGCTGGACCGCACAGTACCGTGAAGCATGAGATGGGGCTGTAACGGTACTGAGCCGACAAACCATGATCCGTACATGGAACCGGCTTCGGATCTGGCAGCGACGATGGACGCTCTGGCGGTCGACACATGGCGGCGCATCGAGCTCGGACGACCAAGCGGCCTAGCGCCACAGGAAGAGTCGATCACCGATCACGTGCTGTTCGAACTCAATCAACGCTTTCCAGCGATCCTCGTTCGTAAACCAAACGGGCATGAGGAGTCAACAGCAGGGGCTGACTGGGAATGGTGGGTGGGCTCTCGCGCAACAGGCTGGCTGTGCCTGAGAGTGCAGGCCAAACGGATCTATCATCACACCTACCCCGAACTGTCACACAAGGTCGAGAGCACTCAAGCCCGTCAAATCGACCTCCTTCTCAATGGATGCAATAGGCCTGGCTACCTCCCGTACCACATCTTCTACAACGGGTGGGACGAGGAAGCGTTCCTCCGCTCCGGCGTGTACTACGACCAGAAAGCGTTGTGCGACAACCCGTATTTCCCACACCACTCGTGGCCACCTCTTCTGGCCCAAAACCTTGGTAACCGCTTGTCGTTGGAAGTGGTGCGGTTGGGTGCAAAGAACTCGCGGTGGTGGGGATGCGCAGCGTTATCGAGTTACCGTGTGGCGAGACTGATGGACGACGTGCGGTACCGAAAGTACTACGCGCCCCGTTATCTGCGGCACGCAATGCCGTGGTCGATGCTGTTCTCACGCCCAATCGGCGGCGAGGTCCCCGATGGGATCAGCGACTTCATCGACGTCGTGCACTGGCGCCTGCTGGAAGACTCCTGTCACGTCGATGCGCCGTCCAGATTGGAACCGGCTGCCGACACGATGGCACCTGATTTTCCCAACTTCGACTCTGCGGCGCTTGAGCGTCAGCGCATTACCAGACTCCCCCACTATGTAGAGGTGATGCTCGAATTCCAGAACCAGACTCTAGACGAGCAGAACGACTACTTCCAGAGTTCGGACATACCGACCAATTACGTCATCGTGATGGACCTCAGCCGCCTCAACGCAGCAGATCCAGGGCCATACACCTTCCTCTGAGGTGAGACCGGATCGGCGGCTAACAATCGCGAACTGACGGAATTAGAGGCAGGCTCGCGCATGGCGCACCCGCGCTGGATCATGCCTCGCCCTGCCCTGGTTGGCATTGCGCTAGACGTACTCATAGGCATTAGTCGCTTAAGACGGTGTCTTACGTGGGTGCATCGGAACGAGTGGAGTCCGGCCCTTGTACACCGCACTAGCAGGTGAGGCAGGTATAGAGGCGGAGGTCTCCGGACCGGCTCTCGCATCGCACGACGCCGGAGCCGAACATGATCTCCAGCGCGACTCGTCCTGTGAGCGGGTGTGTCTGTTCCTGTATCTCGAGAACTGTCTCGCCGAGGTGATCTGCAAATGGTGTCTCGTCGATGATCGGCGCCACTTCAACTCGTCCGTACTCCTGCATGTCGTATCCCATGTAGGGGACCGAGGTGTCGACGATCAGACACCAGTCCGACCCGGTCGTGACGTGTGTGGACCAGTCCTCGTTGTCGATCAGCCACACATCCAGTGGGCCTGACGGAGCCTGCGCATCATAGAGGTGCCACGATGCAACCACGCGCTCGAGGCGTCGGCCGATCAGGTACGTGGGATGTACGCCCGCTCCGTGTAGGGGACACTCGCTCGGGCTCTTCGCCTCCATTCGACAACCCTACCGTCAGGAGTTGGTGGTCTCAGGATTGGCGAATCACCCTTTCCCGACACATCGGATGCGCTCGATATTGGTGGTAAACCGACGCCCGACGTGGTGAATGAACCACTGTGCCGCATGATATTCGATTCGTGACCGGCGAATTCTCAAAACGTCTTGTGCCCGACAAGCTGTGGGAACTGGTTGAGCCGCTACTGCCGCGCTTCGCCGCGCGCCCGCAGGGCGGCGGAACGGCCCCGTCCGACCCGCGTGCGGTGTTCACCGCGGTCGTGTTCGTGTTGACCAGCGGTTGTATGGCGAATGCTGCCGCCGTCGTTCGGTGTCAGCGTGCCTACGGCGCATCGCCGGTTTTCCGCATGGACCGAGGCCGGCCTGTGGCGTCGTCTACATCGTGCGGTGCTCGACGAACTGGGTAGCCGGGGCTTGATCGACTGGTCCCGGGCGGTGATCGACGCGGCCTCGGTGCGAGCGAAAAAAGGGGGCGCTATGACCGGGCCCAGCCCGGTCGACCGGGGCAAGTCCGGATCGAAGATCCATGTCTTCTCCGATCGCGCGGGAATCCCACTGTCCGTTGGTATCTCGGCAGCAAACACCAACGATGCCGAAGCACTCAAACCCCTGGTGAAAGCAGTGCCTGCCGTGCGGTCGCGGCGCGGTCCGCGCCGCCGCAAGCCCGCCAAACTGCATGCAGACAAGGCCTACGACTCCATCGAGCTGCGACAATGGGTGCGCGATCGGTGCATAGCGGTACGGATTGCCCGCAAAGGCATCGAATCGTCTGAACGACTCGGCCGCCATCGCTGGGTCATCGAACGCACAATATCGTGGCTGACCGGCTACCACCGGCTCAACATCCGCTACGACCGCAAAGCCACACACTTCCTCGGCTTCCTCACCCTCGCTGCGGCACTCACCTGCTTCAAGAAACTCGCAAAATCAGCGACATGAGACATGCTCTAAGGCACCCTGGATACCGCGACAGCAAGTCTCAAGCTTGCTCGAGCGAACGCGCGCTCATCGGCATGAGCGTGCGGTCGGGGTCACCGGGTTGGGCGTGGCCAGGTTAGTTCAGAGAAGCTTGTATCCGCTGCCCGATGCTGAACATCAATCCGAAAATGCTGTTCCGGCTCGACGAAATCGAGAAAGACCTTCTGGACCGCCGGGATCGCGCCGAACGCGAAGACTGGCTCGGCCAGATCGAAGGCATCGATCTGACACTGGGCTTCCTACGACAGAAGCGAGACCAAACCGAGCGACTTGCACGATTCACCCCGGACAGCCCGACGATGCTCGCCCTCGAACCGCCGCCCCCGAAACCGAACTAGGCACGGCCAGAACAGCTGTCGCAGAACTCGGGGCAGCCTCACAGCCGGGATCTCAGCACGTCGACCTCACAGCCTGGCGAGGACGGGTCGAAGCCGTGCTCGACCAACCAGCGGACTCCCAGCAAGCTTCGCAACGACCACCCCGCGCGGATCATGTCAAGGTCGACGTCGGTGCCGTAGCCAGCTACGACGTCGTCCAAGCGCTCCTCATGCCCGAGCGTCAAGGTGGCGAGGTCGTATAAGGCATCGCCCTGGGCCGCCTCGGACCAGTCGATCACGCCGACGATCTCGTGACCGGCGACGAACACGTGGGTTACCTGCAGGTCGCCGTGCATGAACACCGGTGCCGATGGCCGCAGCGCAGCCTCGGCAAGCCTGCGGTTGCGCGTGACCACGTCGGTGGGAAGGACGCCATTTGTGACAAGCCACTCGCATTCGCCGTCGAGCTCCAAGGCGATTTCGTCGAGGCTCCGGCCGGGCCACGGCGGCAGCGGCGCATCGTGCAGCATCCGTGCGGCATCCGTGCGGCGGCACCCGCCGCTGCCCACGCCGCCGACGACGCGGCCGAGGGCTCGCCGAGGCGGCCGAGTGCTGTCCCGAGGGCGGCGAGCGCGAGCACAGGCGGCTTCCGCCACAGGACCTCCGGCGTCGGGATTGGCGCCAGTGCCATCGCCTCGACCTCAACGTCGGTGCGCCTCTGGTCAGTGTCGATCTTCAGGAACACGGCGCCAACACGCAGGGTCGCGCGCTCGTGATGGGCTACGACGACCTCGATCTCCTCCACGGCCATTATCGCGGGGATCACCACCGACGTGGCCTGACTTATCGCTGGCGCGAAGGCGGTCACGCTCAGCCAGCAAGATCTAACGGATTCACAGCCGCTCGCTTGACAAGTGCAGAGAAGGATGTCGTGGCTGCTCGAGATCGAGTGGAATCGCGCGACCGACGCGGGTGTCTCGCTGATGCTCGGCTGGCTACGCAGTGCATCGAACCCGCAGCGCCGACGGCACCGACCGGGCTCCGCGGCCGCCGGGACCGTCAACATCCGGACTGGAAAGCAGGTGTCGAAGAAGGGGTACGCGCCCCGCACGATCAACCACTGCCTCTCCGTGATCTGGGGCCTCTACGCCTACCACGGCCACTTCGGCCGCGGGCCCATGATCAACCCAGTCCCAGAATCGCCCGAACGTCGCCAGGCACTGGCACACTGCAACCCACTCGAGCCGACCGATCGTCCGCCGAGCACATTTGCGTCAGCGAGTCCCCAAGGTGCAACCCCGTTCGATCCCGGACAGTCTCTGGCACGAGCTGTTCGCCTCGATGCGAAACGCATCGTGACCGGGCTCTGCTGATGTTCTATGTCCCGAGCGGGTTGTCCACCCTGCCCGCCGACTCAGCCACCGTCAAGCGTTACCTGTTGCTCGCGGCCGAGCGCGACGACGTCGCCACAAGCACTATCACCGTGCGGTGCGCGGTGATCGCCCGCGCCATCCGCGAGTCCGGACTGCCCGCCCCGACCACCGACCCACCGTGCGCACCGGTAGTCAGCGTCACAGGTCGAAGGCCAACTGGTGGGCGGTCACGCGGGCTGCTTCCAAGCGAATCTGGTTACGGCCAGGCGGAACGGTGTGCGGTACGGCCATTGCTTCGGCGATCTTGCTGGCCAGGCGGGGCTCGAGGGGCATTTGCAGTGCATGCAGGCGCTGCGGGTTCGGGCGGGTCAGTCCCATGGTCTGCGCGACGATCCATGGTTCGATGCCGGATTCCAGCATGCGGGTATCGAAGGTGTAGCGCAGGGTGCCGGGTGAGAGTTCGAGCCCGGCTTCGCGACCGATGGTGCGCACGATGCGGTCGATCGAGCTCGAGGAGATGCGTCGCCGGCGCTCGGAGACGAACAGTGCGCGCGGGCGCAGCGCGCCGAGCATGGCGCGCCGTTCGGCCAGCCACAGCTCCAGCAGCCGACGAGTGCTCGCCGCCAGCACAACCGTCCGCGTCGTCCCAGAAAGCGCACGTACCTCGAGATGACCGGACTCAGCGCGAAGCTCCAGCCCAGCCACATCCAACAGGCGAACTTCCGACAGCGACAAGCCGTTGTTGAGCAGCAGCCCGACGATTGCGTGGTCGCGGTGGCTGTGTGCCGCGGCGGCGCGCAGTAGTGCACTCAGCTGGCCTGCGGTCAGAGTGCGCGATGTGCGCGAGGAGTGTTTGACCCGCGCGAGCGTGGTCGGCCCTACGCCGCGCCACCTGTAAAAGGTGTTGATCGCTGCCCGGGCGAGGTTGGCGGTCGATGGCAGCACCCGCCGCTCCGTGATCAGATGGTCGTGGTACGCCAGCACGACTCGATCACGAGCGGCCGGAGCATCAAGCGCCTCTTGACGATCCGCCCGAGTCTCCAGCCATCTCAACAGGTCCGCGACACGCTCACAGTAGGTCTCCCGAGTCCGCTGTGACAGATCGTCTCGACCTGCCAAATACGTCTCGAACCGATCCAACTGCTCACGCGCCCATAGCGACCGCGGCGCCGACTTCCTCGTCGACGCCTTCTTTACCACCGCGGTGACGGCGCTTCCCATACTCACCTCCTGGCACGATCCGCCCGTCGAGGATCCCACCCGCCACCGACAACGCGCCACTGAAGACAATTAGTGCCCAACCGGGCGCACCCGACGGGCACTAATTATGGATAGAATTGTAATGAGCGCCGCGAAGGGCCAGAGCCGGATCAAGCACGGCGTCAAGCACATAATTCCCGGGCGTACCCGCAAGCGACCCGAGCGGCGCACGACTGTTCGACTCCGGACCGATCACAACCAGAATTTCCTACTGCCTGCGAGCGCTGCCATATCGCAAAAGCAGAACCTGCCGCGTGCCGGCGGACCTCGGTCAGGGCGGCAACGATTCACTCTAGGAAAATATTTCAACCGAACAACAACAGTCATCCACCAGAGCGGTCTCGCGGCATCGCCCGAATTGCACCCACCATGGGTGTCTGCGTTCTCTCGTTCGTACAAAGAGGGTCGGCGTCGTCTCTTGACATTAAACGCCGTCGATATCAATTTTGAGAGGGAGGCATGTCACATTCAGCGGACCGGTCGAGCGTAATGTTCAAGCACGCCCACGTTTCCGCTGCTATCACGAAATCGAGGTGTGCGATGGCACCGCCGCAGGGATTCGACTGGAGCTGGGCTGTCACCAGTGGAGGCAATTTGACTCGGCGGCAGATGAATCAATTGATCGGAATTCTGTTGTTCACGATGCCGACACTGCTGGGCGGCCGCGTCGCGTCGTTCTTCGGGGCCCGGGTACCCACGACCAGGCTCGATGAGGCGGCGCTGCGGCTGCCCGACACAGCCGTAGCGGTGGCGGTCGAGCGAGAAGCCCGCAGCGTGCTCAGCCCCAGCATGCTCGAACACTCTTATAGGGTCTGGGCGTTCGGCAAGGCGCTGGCGCAGGCACACCACGCCGAACTCGACGACGAACTGTTCTTCACTGCCTCGATGTTGCACGACATCGAGCTGGAACATCCACAACCGAACCGCTGCTTCGCGGTCCGCGGCGCCGAGCACGCCACCGAACTTCTCACCGAACTCGACATGCCGGACGATCGCGTCGCCCTCGTCCGCGACGGCATCGCCGGGCACATGACGCTGGGAGTCGACTCCGAACTCTCCGACCTGGCCGGGGCCCTGTCCGCCGGCGCGGGCGCCGATCTGTTCGGCAATCGCTTGCAAGAACTCGACCCGCGATGGGTCGCAGAGGTCATCACACGTCATCCGCGGTTGGACTTCAAGCGCGTCGTCATCGACGCCGTCGCCGGCGAGGTCGCCGCTGTCCCCGACGGGCGGACCGCTCTGCTGCACAGGTTCGGATTCGACCTCATGGTCCGCACTGCTCCGTTCCCCGAGTAACTGAGCTCACCTGCAAGCAACCGACTCGAACCACACCTTCGGCTCCGCGGCCACGAATCTCTTCCGGAGCCGCCTCGCGGGAGCCCTCCGGTATCGGCGTGGCGGTATCACGCTGGCGGCCATCCGAGACTACGATTTTTGTGACTCGAAAACGACTGTCTCCCTGTGGATGTCAGAGCGGATGTCAAGGGTGGACCAGTGCAAGGGGGAACGAGGCGAACCATGCTGATCTGGTGCCTGATCGTCGTCATCGTGTTTGCTCTGCTGGCGGGCGCTGCGGCAGCGATGACGTGGGATCCGCGACGTCGACCTCACGGCTCTCCTCCCGCTGCACCGGTTGCGCCGCCGACACGAGACCGGACCGCTACCGCAGACGCCCGGCCGGACCTCGCCGCCGGTAGAGGCGGCCGATCTTGACCGAGTCGCAGCGCGCACGGGGGCACTTGTGGACGTACAGCGGCAACGCCGGGAGGGGTCGGCGGCGATGAGTGAACAAGACGCGATGACCGGTCGGTTCGCGATCCGCAACCGCTACGCCGCCGAATGCTCACAATGTTCGGTGCTTGTCCTCCCTGACGGCCGCATCCTGCGCAACGACCCGCTCGACGGCCCCATCGTGTGGTGTATGACCTGCCTGGCGCTGGAGTACAATCCGCACGCCGGGATTCGACCATCCACCCCTTTCGCGGCGCAGGTGATCACGATCGCCGTTCTCGGCTTTCCCCGCGAATGCTGGCGTTGCGGTATCGAAGTGATCTGCGTCGCCGGGCTGTTTCCCTACCGGCCCGGCATCGGCTACCGAAAACTGATCACCACCCAAGACGAACCAGGGACAGCGATGACCGCCGCAGCCCGCCTGCTCGCCACCATCGGCCGCCGCGACATCGCTGCCACCATCCGCCCCGTCTACAGCCGAACCCTGCAAGCGACCACCATCGCCGTCCACTGCCCGCAGTGCCGCACCATGCAAGGCAATTATTTCACCGCCGAGGAAACAATGAATCGAGTTCTCAACGCCGGAATAGACGGACTCGATATCCTCGGCCGCTCCCCCAGCCCAACCCGAGAGTGGCAGCAACTCGTCCACGACGACCAGCTCTCCTTCATGATCATCGGGTAGGTGTCCTACCCGCCTCCTCCAAGCGTGGTCGCCGAACCATGACTCGGCGGGGCGCGCCTTCTGGTGCTCGGGTAGGTGAGACGGCGTGTCCCTCGACTTCTAACTCGCGAGTACTTGTCGACCGAGGTCGGCTGTGTCGGTGGTGCACTCTTCGTCGGCTGTTCGGCGGGCTCGACTCATCATTGAGTCATTCCGCGCCGCCGTGCTCGGCTGATGAGCTCCCGCGCGTCGTCTCCATATGCGGCTTGGTGGCGAAGGCCGTCCCAGGCTTTCTCGTACAATACGAGCTCAGAGGGTGTGGTCACCGAAAGCTCGGCGCTCAATGTCTCTACGAGCGCAAGTCGAGCATCGTATAGCGCGAAACTTGTCGTGGTGTAGACGAATCGGTAGTTGGTGGGAACGATGCCGACCACGAGGCGCGGGTTGCCGAATCCGATCTCGAGCAGATGCCGCAGTTGCCCGTCGCGGGTCTCGTCGTCGCCGACTTGGGTGTAGAGAACCGGTTCGTGGAGCAAGACCGAGAACTTCGTGCGGCCCCGGCGCAATGCTCTGCCTCGCTCCATCCGTGCGGCGACGGCCGCGTCCAGATCGTCGAATGTGCCGAGAAACCCGATACAGGTGGATAGAACTGCGCGTGCGTATGCCTCGGTCTGCAGTAAGCCCGACACCAGCACGGCGGAATAGAGGCGCACCGCATGCGCGTCGGTGTCCAGTTTCACGCCGCGGCGTTGTCGGCGGGCATGTCCGCCGGCGGTCACGCGTTTCCATTCCAACCACTGCGCCCGAAGATTGCGCAGTGACGCCACGAGGTCTGGGAGTGCATATTCTGCGTCGCAGATCCGGCACCAGGTCGCGAGGTCGGACTCGCTGGGAGTCCGTTCGCCTGTCTCGAACCGAGAGACCTTCGACCAGTGCCAGCCAGCGGCCGCGCTGAGTTGCCGCCCGTTCAGGCCTGCGTCTTTGCGAAGTTCACGCAGTCGCGCTCCGAGCGCCTGCCTGCCACGGGCGACGTCGTTCACCGGCGTTGCAGATACTCGACGTAGGGAGTGGAGGCCGACCACACGCGGTCTCGAACCTCGGCGGCGTAGGAGACAATGACGGGATCGTCGGTAGACGCTGCACCAACCCAGTAGTCGCGTTCGTCGAACAGGCTGTAGGCGACGAGGTCGTCATCGATGAGCCAGAAGTCGTCGGCCGCGGCGTCGGCAGGATCTGCATCCTGCCGCGGCAAGTACCGTACGTCTTCGCCTGCCGCGACATTGTGACGCGTCAGCGCCAGCAGATACCTCGTGTAAAGGGTGTGTGGTTCGGACACGATCCGGGCTCGTTGCATCACCACCCCACGGGCGACCGCGGCGGTGACCTGCTCTTGCCATCCGGTGAACCACTCGCCGCCCGGGTCGGTCGTCTCGTCCTCACGGAACGCCGCCAGGGAC
This sequence comes from Nocardia sp. NPDC041819, assembly GCF_055590505.1. Classification (NCBI taxonomy): domain Bacteria; kingdom Bacillati; phylum Actinomycetota; class Actinomycetes; order Mycobacteriales; family Nocardiaceae; genus Nocardia; species Nocardia sp. NPDC041819. Next base: position 18,734 of record NZ_JBVJAP010000022.1, read on the forward strand.
GGTTCCTCGTTCTCTGTCAGGTAGTCGTCCCTGGTTTCCAGATGGAACGCGCGTTGCTTTGCCGTCGCCAGGACCGCGCGGAATGGTTCAGCACCCAGCAGTAGCCGCATCCGGGCGCACCTCCTGTCCGATGGGAATCTCTACTGCGGTCTCGTGAGCGGGGATTTTCATCTGCTCCAATGCCTCGGGGTCGACGACCGGCTTGCCGGACAGGATGAAGGTTCCATGGCCGGTATCGGTCAGTCCGACCAGACAGGTGCCAGGCTCGCTGTAGGCGAGCAGGCGATGAGGGATCTCGATTCGATCATCGCTGTCGGTCTTCCATCCTTGCACCACCAGCGTTTCGCGGTCGCTGGCATACAGCCGAGGCGAGCCGTCACCACCGGACTCGCCACCAATGAACCGTACTTTCATGCAGGGCACCACCTTTGCAGTTGAGTGTGGGGGCGATCGAATCGTTGCAGCCTAACAAGTTGAAGGTCAACCAGTCTGGCACTTTCTGGCACTTTCATGGTGGCCGCTCACCCACGCCCCATACCGTCGAGACACCAGAACCGCGACAGGTAGAAGGAAGTGAGTCACGTTGGCACACAACGGCACACACACGCCCGCTGTGCGGATGCTCCTCGTTCGCGCCGGCCATTCACCTGCCGACGGCCGCAACGAGTACATGGGCCCACAGCGATGCCGCGGTCTGGACAGTACGGGCCATCAGCAGACCCGATTGCTGGGTGAGCGACTCGCAGACGAGCAGCTCGTTCCTGTGGCGATCTACCACACCGATATCGCTCGGGCCGAAGACACAGCCAACATAGTGGCGGCTCGCCTCGGGCGGCCACCGACAATGCCCGGCCTCCGATGCCGCAACTATGGAGCTGCCGACGGTGCTCTGGTCGACGACGTTCTGGCGGCATTCGATCCGCCCCTCGAACAGACGCCCGACCGCCCCCTTGCCCTGGGAGCGGACTCGTGGACGACGCTGACCGCCGCCGTAGGCCGCGAACTCGGCGGTATCCTGGGCCGACACCTAGGCGACACTGTGCTTGTCGTTTGTGACGAGGACACAATTGCCGCCAGCTTCCAGCTCTACTGCGGCGACTCGCCTTTCATCGCACAGACACGGCGGACTGCAAACACCGGCCTCACCGAGTGGATGCTGACACCGCAAAGCGACTCCAAGCCCGGGCTGCAGAGATGGCAAGGCACGGTGTTACGCCACAACAGCCTCGCACATCTACCGAATTCGCTCGTCACCCCGCGCAGCATACTGCTGGCCGAGTGCCCTACCCCGACCACGCGAGGCCGTGCGGCGCACCCCGAGACGTGCCCACGCAGCATGTTGTGTCCCCATTGATTTCGCAATGCCGCCGATTAGCCGTCGCACTGCACGCGATTCTCGTTCAGGAGCAGCTTTGACGATCGATCCGCCTCGTCAAACCGGTGTTCGCGCGCCGGTAGGCGTGGACACGACACGCGCGAGCATCGCCCGCGTCTACGACGCCACCCTCGGTGGCAAGGACAATTACGAAGTCGACCGCTACGTGCGCGACAAAGTCGCCGAAGTCGCGCCGCGGCAGAGCGATGTGGCGCGCATGAATCGCCGCTGGCTGCACCGCGTGGTGCGCTATCTGGCCGGGACCGTCGGCATCGACCAGTTCCTCGACATCGGCGCGGGGCTGCCGACCGTCGGCAATACCCATGAGATCGCCCAACAGCAGAATCCCCAGGCGCGCGTGGTGTACGTGGACAACGACCCGGTGTGCAACATCCACGGCCGCGTCCTGCTCGAGCGCGATCAACACACCCGCTTCGTGCCCGCGAATCTCACCATGCCGAAGACCCTGCTGACGCACGACGAGATCGTCCAGCATCTCGACCTCACCCGCCCGCTGGCGCTGATCCTGTGCGGCATCCTGCATCACGCCGACGACGACCTCGATCCGGCCGGGATCATGCGTCAGTACATCGAGGCGCTGCCCGCGGGCTCCTACGTCGCCATCACACACTTCTACGACCCCGATGACGGCGATGAAGCCCACGAGATGGCGCGTGAGCTGGAACGGCGTTTCACCGAAATGGGTCTGGGTTCGGGCTGGTACCGCACCTGCGAGCAGATCGCCTCGTACTTCGGTGATCTGGAACTGATCGAGCCCGGCCTGGTCGAACTCGACGACTGGTGGCCGATGGGCCCCGCGATACGCCCGCGCATGACCGAGGAACGTCTCCTGCTTGGCGGAGTCGGCCGCAAATCCTTCCGAAACGGCAACGTGACACCCCTTCTACGTCGCTGACTCCCCTGCTGCGAGGCACTGCCGCCAGCGCGACCCCCTTTTCGCAACATCTGTTCAGGAGACCACCTCTATGCCCGAAGACCACAGCCCCCTCATCCGGACCGACATTCCCCACTCCGCGCGGATCTGGAACTACTGGATGGGCGGCAAGGATTATTACGAGATCGACCGCATCGCAGGCGACGCCGGCATCGAGGTCGATCCGGACATCACCACCATGGCGGTGCAGTCGCGCCAGTTCCTCATCCGCGCGGTGGGCTACCTCGCCGGCGAGGCCGGAGTGCGGCAGTTCCTCGATGTGGGGACGGGTTTGCCGACGATGCAAAACACTCACGAGGTTGCGCAGAGCGTGGCGCCGGAGTCGCGGATCGTCTACGTGGACAACGACCCGCTGGTGCTCACGCACGCGCGAGCGCTGCTTACCTCAACCACGGCCGAGGGTGTCACCACTTACATCGACGCCGATTACCACGATCCCGAGCGGATCATCTCCGATGCCAAGCACGTCCTGAATTTCAACGAGCCCATCGGCGTGATGTTCATGGGCGTGCTCGGTCACGCCAAGAGCTACGACGAACTGCTGCGGATCGTGCACACGGTGCTCGACGCCGTGCCCGCGGGCAGCTACCTGGCGTTGTGGGACGGCACCGACGACAGCAAGGCGTACGCCACGCTGTGCGAGAACTACACCGGCACCGGCGGCACTCCTTATGTCCCCCGCCCGCAAGCGCAGATCAAGGCGGTCTTCGACGGCCTGGAGCTGGTGGAGCCGGGCTTCGTGTCCATCACGCAGTGGCGCGCGGGCGACACGGAGGTGGGCGAGGTCCGGCCGATCTCCGCCTACGGCGCAGTGGCACGCAAACCGTAGCGTGATCGACTGCCGCCGATGATCCAAGACTTTCTCGGGCACCCTGCGTGGTGCGAACAGTTGCAGGAATGCGTTGCCACCACTGTTATCGAGTCGGGTCATTCGAACCACCGCTGTGATCGCGAGCGACCATTTCGAAAAGGGTTGCGCCGAATGTTTTGTTCGCGGTCGTTGACGCAGTCCGGAAACTAGAGCTTCAGACCGCCAGCTCTACCGTCCGTTCCGGCGCTGCCACCTTGCCCCCGCAATGGTGGGCACCTTTCACATAGTTTCTGTTTCGCGCCGTAGTTGCGCAGCCAGGTGCATATTCCATGTTGTTGCTGGAGCCGCCGATTTCGAGGCTTGTTCGGTGGTCGTCAAGGCTGGATCAGGAGTTATTCATGTCTGCCATTTCTGTGTCGGACTATCCGGTTGTCGTTGTGGGTGCTGGTGCTGCTGGATTGATGGCTGCCTGGGAGCTGTGGCGATGGGGCGTCCCCTGTGTGGTGATCGACAAGAGGCGCGGCCCGGCACCGTTTTCGGGTGCCATCACGCTGCATTCGGCCACGCGTGAAGACCTCGACGCGGTCGGCCTTGGCAGTGACTTCGATGCGGCCGGGATTCCGAGCTACTCGATGGACTATCACTTCAAGCACGCGAAGGCCGCCGGTGGCGGGCAAGCCGGTCCGCGGCTGGACTTCACTCGGTTGAAACCGCCTACATACCCGACCGACTACGCGGAGATCCTCAACATCCCCCAGTGCGAAACCGAACGGATCCTTCGCGAGCGCCTCGAATCACTCGGCTGCGAAATCCTCTGGGGCACCGAACTGCAGAACCTCGTCTGTGATGAGGACGGTCGCATCACCGCGACGTTGGTCAAGCCTGGCGGTGAGGTGGAAGTGATCCGTCCTGAGCGGCTGGTGGGCTGCGATGGCGTATACAGCACCGTGCGCCGCCAATTGGGCATCGAGTTCGTCGGCATGTCCTACGACAACGATCTGCGCATGACCGACACCGTGCTGTGGGGGCTTCCCCTGCCCCGCGACCGTCTGCACTACCTGATTAGCGATCAGCGTCTGATATTCCTCGCCGCACTGCCTGGGGATCCGAAGACTCCGCTCTTTCGAGTCATTGTGGGCGAGCTCGGCAGCGGCGGTCCCCGGACCGAAACCACGCATGCGCTGTTTCAGTCGGCCTTCGACGTGCACTTCAACGGTGCGGTCATCGTCGGTGAGCCAGCGTCGGCGCCGACCGAGTTCACACTCGGGCAGCGGCTGGCGTCTCGTTTCATCCACCCCAGCGGGAACGTCATCCTGTGCGGCGACGCCGCGCACACCCAGACCATCGCTGGTGGCATGGGCTTGAATCTTGCCCTGCAGGACGCGATCAACCTCGCAGCGAAACTGTCGATGGTCGTGCAGGGACTCGCCGATCCCTCGCTCCTGCAGGCTTACGAGTCCGAACGGCGCCAGGCCGCGGTCCAGGCCGGCGACATCGCCCGCCGCATCCATGGCGTGATCATGGACCCTCGCACACCGCTTGAGCAGCGGGTCGCCACAGCAGCCGAACTCAACGACGACGCGGTGGGACTGATTTCGGGACATCGCATCAACTATCGAGGCACCGCTCGGCCGATCCCAGGGCTCACGGCACTGGACGGACTGGCTGCCGGTGACCGCGCCCCCAACATAGCTATCACAGGCAATCAACGCGTGCACGACCAGATAGACCACTACTACACCGTGCTCGGCGTCCAAGACGAACCGGACTCGGCCGCGGCATGGACAACGCTCGCACGCGAGGTCGAAGAACGTTTCGGACAACGGGTTCGGTTCACACTCGTCACTCCTCCAGGAGTACGCACGCGCGCACCGGTCAACACACTGATGGCCGAATCGACCGATTTTCACGAGGTCTACGGGGTGCGCGGCCGGAACTCTCTGTGCCTGCTGCGCTCCGACCGTCATGTCGACATGCGCTGTCTACAAGGCGAGCAGGGCGCGCTTCTCAACAAGCTCGGCGCTGTCTTGACCTGACAGCGGTAGCCGTGACGCACCCAGCTCGTCACACCGGTCGCGCGACGATCTCGCGCCTGCCGGATCTCCTCAAACCGTCGTCATGGCAACCAGCGGCCCGAGCGGCCGGAGGCGTCTGTCCGAGCGACGCGCATCGCCGTTTCGTCCGTTCCTTTCATCCTCGATCTCATGTGGAGTACGACCTCGAATGACTACACCCCCATCACCGCCACCGCCGGGACCGACCGCCACGACGACTGGAGTGTGCCCCGTCTCGCACGGGTCTCCATTCCCGACGGATGATCCGCGCGTTCCCCTGTACGGCTTGGACTTTGCCGCCGACCCGCATGGCCTCTACCGCAGTCTGCGTAAACAGTACGGCTCGCTGGCGCCGGTCGAGCTGGCGCGTGGAGTCCGCGCAACGCTCGTCCTGGGGTACGAGACCGCGGTGAAAATCCTGCACGACACCGAACACTTCGGATCCGACCCCCGCAGCTGGCAGCAGACCGTGCCGGCGGGCTCGCCCGTTCTGGGCATGATGCGGTACCTGGAAGCCGCCCGCTTCAACGACGGGGACGCCCACAAGCGCCTTCGAAAGGCGTCCGCCGACGCCATCGAGGGGGTGGATCTGTTCGACATTCCCGCCGTCGTCGAGCGAATGGCTGTTCCGCTGATCAACGAGTTCTGCCACAGCGGTCACGCCGACCTGCTCGAGCAATACGCCTCCAAGCTCGTGCTCGGGGTCCTCAACGAGATGATCGGCTGCCCACCGCAGATCGGTGACCGTATCGCGGCAGGTATGGCGGCGCGTTTCGATTCCGGCGGCGATGCGGCCCGAGGCATGGCCATGCTGCGGGATGCGTTGACGGCGCTGATCAACCTCGAGCGCGCCCACCCAGGCGACGACATCACCTCACGGCTGGTGCGACACCCGAGCGACCTCGATGACGAGGAGATGTCCGCCCAGCTGGCGAGCCTGTATGGTGCCGGTTTCGAAGCCCAGCGCAATCTGATCACCAACACTGTGCTGCTGACGCTGACCGACTCCCGGTTTCACGGCGATGTTCTCGGTGGGAGCCTCTCGACACGGGATGCGCTCGATGAGGTGTTGTTCGCCGACCCGCCGATGGCCAATTTCTGCATCAGGTACACCCGTCAGCCGACGCTGGTCGACGGGGTGTGGCTCCCGGTGCACCACCCCGTGGTGATCAGCCTCGCAGGCTGCAACAACGACCCGGCGATCAGTGGCCAAGATCGCACCGGCAATCGGTCGCATCTGGCATGGGGCGCGGGACCGCACGTCTGCCCAGCGAAGTCCGTTGCCTATCTCGTCGTGGAGCATGCTGTCGATCAAGTGCTCGATGCCCTGCCCGAGATGAAACTGGCGGTGCCCGCGAACGAACTCACCTGGCGACCGGGACCTTTTCACCGGGCGCTGTCCGCGCTGCCGGTCGTCTTCCCTGCGGCGCCGCCTTTGGAGACGGGGCTGTGGTCGTTCACTGGAGCGCCGAACCCCGCCGGGATGCTCGCTGGTGATCCGGCGATGACCCGACGGCCTACCTCCCGCCTGGTGTGAAGGGATCCTCGCTGTGGGTGATATCGACGATGACGATTGCTGCGACCCCGTCGCGTGGTACTACCACGAGTTGTGGCGCGCCGAGATCTACGGTTGGGACAGCCTGGCCAAGAAGCTTCGCGAGGCCGGACCGCCGCCGCGCGATCTCGCCCGCACTCCGGTCATTTTCGAGGCGCCGATCAGCAGTGATCCCGGCTACCTGTTGGCACTGCTGAGCGCCGCAGCCTCGAAGGATCTCGCACTCGTCATCAGCCGTGACGCCGGCAGCCACGCACTGCAAAGCGCCCGCTACGTCCTGGACTCGGTCGGGCGCGACGACGTCCCCGTCGTCGCGCAGGCGCAACCGCCGCAACAACACCACGAGCACGACAGCGACGGCTCATCTGCTGCCGATGTCGAGGATCCGAGTGCGGATGTTCTCGCTGTGGTCCGGAAGGTATGCGCCACTACCTCTCCGGCCGTGCGCTGGATCGCCACCGGCTCACCGACCACGATCGCCGGCGTGCTTCGGCATGACGCGCAGCTGCGGGGGCTTCTTGCGGTCACGCTGTCCGCCGCCGAGTTTCCTCACTTCCCTGCTGACGCGGCGATGGTTGTCGAGTACGTGGAAGATCTGGTGCTCGTACGATCGCAGACGGTGTCGGCTGCGGAGATCACCGTGCACGACGGGCTGTTGGCAGCATGTGGCCTACCGGCCGACCCCGCGCTCGGGGCACATCTGGACCGCTGGCCTGCCCACCCGGTGTGTTCTGTGCTGCCCATCGCGACAACAGCCGCAGGACTCCTGATGCCGTTCGAATTCACGCAAAGGCATGTGGTCGTGAGCGAGTCCGGACAGATCATCGTCGATCCGGCCAGCGGCTACCGACGGTGGGCCACAACAGAAATCAGCAATGTGGCCGTTTGGCTGGGAAAGCAATTGGCGCATCTGCCAACACCGTGGAAGGCCGCGGTCGTGACCGGCGCAAAGGCACACTTGACCCGGCTCCCGAACAGCATCTACCTCCCAGCCTCGCTGCCGCACTCCAACCTCGGATGTCGCGGTACAGACAAACGTCAACGGTGTGCGCTACACACTGGTGTAGGCGGAACGAGCCACTTCCACAACGAGGGGGCGGGGGCGCAGCGATGAAACAGCTGATTTCGGGACGATTGGTGACCTTCGATGGAGCCGGCGGAGTCGGCAAGTCCACCGCGGTGAACGCCACCGTCGATTACCTGCAACGCTCGGGTATCTCGGTTTACTCCACCCGCCAACCGAGCGCCACCGCGCTCGGCTCCTACGTGCGTGCTCATGCCGACACCTACACCGGAATGGTGCTGGCTTGCCTGGTCGCCGCGGACCGGCATCACCAGCAGGCCACGGAGATCGACCCCGCACTGGCAGCCGGGAAGGTGGTGGTGTGCGACCGGCATCTGCCTTCGAGTCTGGTGCTGCAAGTCCTCGATGGTGTGCCCGCTGAGAAGGTGTGGCAGCTCAATGAAGGTGTGCGGGTGCCGGACGTGGCGGTGTTCCTGCGCGCGCATCCGGACACCATCGCCCGCCGTCTGACTGCGCGCGGCGCGCACGACCGGTTCGAACGCGATCCCGCGCGTAGTACCGCCGAGCAGGTGAAGATGTTCGATGACCTCGCGCAGCACTTACGCGCACGTGGATGGCCGGTGCATGTCATCGACTGCACCGATCTCGGGCCGCACCAGACCGCGGCTATCGTCGCCGACCTGGTCGTACCCCTGCTGGATGAACAGACGAACGAAGGGACAACTGCATGATCATGACAGACCACCCTGGATGGCTGCGAACCGACGACGGGATCGCCTACCGGGCCCTCGCCGCCCGAGGATCAGCTGCGTTGATCACTGTCGCCTGCGATGACGCCGGCGACTACATGATCAGTGTGGGCGGCGGGGAATACCGCATGGTCAATGTCGTTCCTGCCCTGTGCTTGGCCGGGCCCGCCGACCTCGTCGAGCCGCTCAAAGCCGCCGGCCCCGTGGCGCGGGTGGCGAATCCGTCGCTGTGGGACGCGCTGTCAGCGGCGATCATGCGGCAGGTGATCCAGGCAGGTCATGCCCGCACACGCTACGTACGGTTCTGCACCGCCTACGGTGAGCCGGTCGGCCGGGACGGGCTGACAGCGTCGCTGTTCCCCTCGCCCGAGCGGATCCTCGACCTGTCCGATGAACAGTTCCGGCAGGTCGGTGCAGCGTTTCCCAAGTGCGCTCTGCGCGCGGCCGCCCGCGCTTTCCTCACCCACGGATCGCAGTGGGAGAAGCTGCCGCCTGCCGAGTTGGTCACCACGCTGCAAGCCATCGACCGAGTCGGTCCGTGGACCGCGCGGACCGCGGTCGCCGACTACACCAACGACTTCGCCTTCTACGACTACTCCGACATCGCCGTCCAGCCCGCCGCCCGACGGCTCAATCCCGACCGGCAATGGCCCCAAGACGCACGGGCCTTCAAAGCCGCGTGGGAGGAGCTGGCCGGAGATCAGCTGTCCGCGTGGACTCTTCTCACACTGGCATGGGGGATCAACAATGGAAAAACACTCCAACCCGCAGGCGTCTCCTGACCTGATCGCGGGGGGCGACCCGCGACACCGGTTCGATCTGCTGCTGGTGAACGCGCCCTTACGCGACTACGCGCTGCGGCCCCGAGTCAACGACTTCACCTTGCCCGTGCTCGGCATGGGCTACATCGCCACCTACGCCGCCCACCACGGCTACAACGTCGGAGTTCTCGACGCAGAAGCCCACGGCCTCGGCATCGCGGACACGATCGCGCTCGTCAACACCGCACGACCGCGCTGGGTCGGGTTCAACTTGCTCGCGCCGACCTACGCGATCTCCGCGACCATCGCCGCAGGGCTGGACCCGGAAATACTTCTCATGCTCGGCGGTCACCAAGCCAAGGCGATGCCGACACCGATCCTCACCGACCCTCGGATGAGCCGCTGCGCTGCCCTGGTGATCGGGGAAGCCGAAACCCGGGTAGTCGAACTGCTCGATGATCACCGCAACCGAGCACGGCTGCCCGGGGTGATGTGGCTGGACCCGATTATGAAAACCCCGGTGACCGGTGGTATCCCGGGTATGCACCATCACCTCGCGCCGAACATCGACACGCTGCCGTTCGTCGACCGCACCTACCTGTGCCAGGACCCGCACTTCGAGGCCGGGTGCTGGGAAGCGAACATGGTCGGCGCCCGCGGCTGCCCCTACAACTGCTCGTTCTGCGGCGCCGCGGTCAGCGCCAACCCCGACATCACCATCCGAGTCCGCAAACCCCACGACATCATCGAGGAAATGACCCTGCTGCGTGACCAGCTCGACGTGCAGGCGTTCCGGTTCGTCGACGACCTGTTCCTCGGCTGGAAAAAGGTCATCGAGACAATGATGGACGCCTTCACCCACGAGCGGGTCGGGGACTGGGCACGCTGGGACGCCACCGGCCGCATCAACGTCCTCGACCACACCTCCGACGAGATGCTCGACGTGTTGGCCGCCAACGGACTACGAGAAGTCGCGCTCGGCATCGAAAGCGGCAACGAACGCGTACTGAGCTACATCGACAAACGCATCACCCCCGACATGGCCTCCCGCGTCGTGCGGCGGCTGCTCGAGCGCGGCATCAACGTCAAGGGCTACTTCATCCTCGGCTTCCCCGGCGAAACAACACAAGAAATCACCGACACCGAAACCCTCATACACCAACTCTGGGACGCCACCGACGATCTACCCGGACAGTTCCGTGCCAGTGTGTTCGAGTTCCGGCCCTACCCCGGCACCCCGGAATGGTCCCGGCTCATGGCGACCGGCCGCTACACCCCCGAGCAACTCCTCGACTACACCCCCGTCGACCTCACCTCAGGCGGCGTCGACGAAACCATGTACGGCCGCGACGAATTCAACTTCTCCGTCGGAATCCAACTGTCGAACGCACCGATCGACTACGTCCGCGACAAACTCACCGAGCTCAGCCGCGCGCAGTACGCCCGTACTTACCGGTGAGCTACACGGTGGTCAGCGCTGGCCAGCCGTGCTCACTGAACGACGCCTTCGCCCCGTCCAGGAAGGCCCGGATCCCGATCTCCGGATACTCGATGATGTCATCAGGCAGTTCATCGAGCCGAAACCATGCCACCGCCGCGCACTTCTCCGGTTCACGATTCACCGGCTGCCCTGACCAGCGCACCGCCCGCAGAAACACACCCAGCCGCGGTTCCGGGCCCGAACCAGCTACATGCACGATGTGAACCGGACGCAGATCCGCCGGGTCGATGACCACACCGACCTCCTCGAACGCCTCACGCGCCGCAGCCGCCGTGATCGGCTCTCCCCCATCAAGCTTGCCCGACGGCAAATGCCAGCGGCCCGCGAACGCATCCTGGCCGGCGCGCTGAGTCAGCAACAGCCGATCATCCTCGACAAGCAAGACATGGACATCGATCAAGTGGCGATCCGCCATCGCATGCAACTCCTCGGGTGCTCGGTAGTCGCGCGGAACACTACGCCACCACACCCGCAGGTGGGCGACTCTCCCCGGACGTGTCTGCCGATCAATGCACAGCAGGTTCGAACACCGACTGCTGCAGGTCGCCGTGATTCACGATCTAGGCTCGCATCATGATCGCTGGTCTCGGATTCCTCTGTTCGTGCTACTCGGCCTTCGCTATCGGCTCATGAGTGTCGCGCGAGCGCCGCTGCCCCTCGAACGCCGGAAAGCCTGAGCAGCCGGGCCCGGGACTTCGTTGAAACGCACGCGATGCATCTGCCCTGCCAGGATCTCCGCCCCTATCGGGACGTATGGCTCGAGCACGGGATACCCGCTGCGGAGATCGACCGGCCCGTGGCCTTCCAAGAAATCTGGGGCGGCATCGCCCTGCCCCCTGCCCCCCGCTTATGAGGGCGGCCCGCGTGTTCTCGAAGCCGGCTTCCCCGAGGCCCGGGTCACGGACGGTTGGTGCTTTCCGGCCGGCGACTGCCGCTGGCTGGGCAGCGGCGCAGCCGTGATCGGGATCTCGTGCCCGCGGGTGAACGGCCGGACGCAGGGGTGGTTTCAGGCGATTCCGGCGCTGCGCAGGACGAGGTCGACCTTGTCGCGGGTGGTGGCCCGGGATGCGAGGAGGTCGCCGGTGTGTGGGGTGGCCATGCCGACGATCATCGAGAGCAGAAGCGAGATCGTGAGGTCGAGATCGATACTCGGATCCTGTGGGCCGGTGCCGCTGGTGAGCAGATCACGGACCTCATCGCGCAGCTGGTTGCGCCGCCAGATGACTTGGGTGCGACTGGATGGGTCGAGTGCCGCGAGGTCGAGTTCCAGCCGGATCCAGCCGGGCCGGGTGATGAGGATGGACGCCCACCTGGCCAGGGTGGCGATGAGCTGGTCGCTGTCACGGGGCTGGAAGTAGCCGATCCTTCGGATGGCATGGCGGGTCAGCGTGTCAGCGACGTCGTGGGCGATCTGCTGCAGGTGATCGAAGTGGGTGAAGAACTCGCCCTTGGTGTATCCGGCGTTCTCGGCGATGCGGTCGATCGAGGTGGCGGGGTAGCCGTCGGTGAGCAACAGCTTCGTGGCTGACTGCAGCAAGCGGTGGCGCGTGCGGTGCTTGCGCACCTCGCGTGGCGGCGTGATGGTCTCGGTGCTGGGATGGGGTGTGCTGGTGGTGGTCACAGCGGTCGAACCTGCTGCGCGGTGGGTCCTTTGCGGCCTTGTCCGATCGAGAACTGGACGCGCTGCTCGGCGTCGAGGCTGCGGAAGCCGTCGGCGATGATGTCGCAGTGGTGGACGAAGACGTCATCACCGCCGTTGTCGCGGGCGATGAACCCGTAGCCCTTGGTGTTGTCGAACCATTTCACGGTTCCGTGTTCCATCATCGGATTCCTTGACGTTGAAGGTCTTTGGCGGGTGGGTGGTTGTTTTGATCCAGCCCAGGTGTATGGCCGGCGACGCCGCGACGGCCTGGGGTTTCAGTTGTGGGGGACGCCGGGGGTGGTGTCGTGGTGGTCGGTGCCGTAGTGGGTGAGCACGTCGTGGGTCGCGGCGGCAGTGCGTCGACGAGCAAGGCTGGTGATGGCGTGGTAGAGGAAAAGCGCGGTGAGGGAGTAGAACAGGGTCGTGAGGGCGGAGCGGAGGGGCATGGTCTCGGGATTCCTTTCCGGGCAGTCGTCGCTGTTTTCCGGTGGCCGGATTACTGCGGTGGCGGGTTGAGGGGCAGGACTTCGGACAGCCAGGCGCGGGCGGCGGGGTAGTCGATGCCGGTGGAGACCTCGATGACGCGCCCATCCGGGTGGCGGGAGATGCGGCCGTCGGCGGCGATCCGCACGGTCTCGGTGCCGAATTCGGCGACAGGAACGCCGAGGGCGGCGGCGAGGGTGACCGGGTCGTTCATCCAACTCGAGGGCCGGTGGGCGAACCATTCGGTGGCGTTGGCGGCGACGAGCCCGGCCCACGGCGGTGCGTCGGGAGCGGTCAGCCATGTGTAGAGGTGGGAGTCGGGGCCGACGGCGAGTTCGGGGGTGTTGGTGTGGGTGGACAGCACGCAGCGGGGCCGGTGCGCGGCGCGCAGGACGAGCCCGAAGGCTGCGGGGTCCATGCGCGGGTTGTGGCTGGCGCGGCTGGGGTTGCGGTAGTGGTCGAGCCAGCCGCCCTGCATGGTGAACTCGATCTGCTCGATGTGGTGTGGGCAGGTGAGGAAGAACTCGGCGACGTTGGAGACAGGCCCACACCCGACCCAGATGATGGTGTCGGTGGAGGTTTCGCACACGTGGGAGAGGAAGTTCACGACGTCGGTGGGCACCGGCCGCGCTTCGGGGAGGTGGCCGTGCATGACGAACCGGTCTTCGGAGCCGTCGAGTGTGCTGCCGGCGACGACGGGGACGTCGGTGCGGCCGATCCGGTCGAGGAATGCGCGGGCGTAGCGGGCGCGGTCGTGGTTGGGGGTTTCGTCGTTGGTGACCACGATCAGGTTCGCGACGAGTTCGGCCGCGACCCACAGCGCCAGCGCGTCATCGAGGTCGTGACCGATATCGGTGTCGAACACGACCGTGTGGCGATCGAACACCGCAGGACCAGTTGGCTGCGCGGCGGACCGAGACGATGGTGCATCCAGACAGCCGTGGTGAGGTGACGTGCGCAAAGAGAATCCTTTCGAATGTGCTGAGGGCGTGACTTGCTGGCGGCGCCTGCGCAGGCGCCGCTGAGGTCGGTGATGGGTTGTGAGGTGGCCGATCAGGGTGAGTCAGACCGGGGCGAACACGGAGCGAGGACCGTCCGCTGCCATCGCGGCGGGGAATGGCTCTCAGTTCGATGCGTCGAGGTCGCCCGACCGGCGGCATACCGTCAGTGCGGCGGCGAGGCTGACGGCGAATACCCGGGCGCTGTAGGCGCGCTGCGCGGCGAGCACACCCGTTATGGCGGTCCCGTCTTGCGGGTGTCGTGCGTAGGTCACCCACCGCGCAGCCATCGCGGAAACCAGTCGCCCGACATCGACCTGTCCGGCGGGCACGTCGAGGAGCGCAGCGATCTTCGCGTCCAGGGTCCTGACACACCAGGCGATCTCGCGGTCGATCACATGTGTGTCCGGCTCGGTGGCCTGGACCCGGCGCTGATGCGCGTCCACCATCGAGGCGGACAGCATCGCCACCCACTCCAGCCTTCGGCTGCCCGCAGCGGCAGTACCGTTCCTGAACCCTCGATCGCGTAACCACGCTCTCGCGCGCAGCCCCGCCGCAGCGAGGACGGCCCGCAGATGGTGGGGTTTGTGCCGCACGGGCAGCTGCGCGGCGAAGTGGGTGATCCACTCGCTCGCGGGCGGCAGCCCAGCCAGGCTCGGGACATGCGCGTCCACCGGTCGTGTCGCTCCTGTTCTCAAGGTCATGGTGTTGGGTGGATGCCGCGCCAACCCAAGGGCAGCTCCACACGACGGGCATGGATATCGGCCAGCAGATCGGCGTAGCCTTCCCGCACCTGAGCGAGGTGGAACCACGCCTCGTGACGCAGCTGCTCGTCATCGGTCTGGCGGACCGTCCACCACGCGGCGGCGTACGTCGCGGCGACATGACTGATCACCTCGCCGAGAGAATGGGTGTATCTACGCGACCCGCTCGGACGCGGCAGGTGAAACACCGCCCACGAATTGATCTGCTCGACTATGTCCGCGATCTCCGTGCGCACGGTCGCTTCATCGGCATCAGCCGGCGGCCGCGGTGAATCCGCACCTCCGGGGAGCAGCACGGCATGCAGATCACCGAGCTCTCGCGCCCACCCGATCAACGGCGCTTCATCCTCGAGGTGTCCCGCGATCGCGGCGAGCAGCTGCTCCGGCGCCAACAACATCGCCGGGCCTGATACACCGTGCCCGCCAGCGTGCGATGACACCACCGCCTGCCCCGGCCGCGTCGCGCCGTTCACAATCGGCCCTCTGAGCTTGCGGCGGGCACTGTCACTGGTCGGGCGTACTCCGAAGACAGCGTGCAGCGGGTGACGGTGCGACCACGGTGGGTGAACCGTTCGATACGCGCGCACAGCGCGGCCAGCGTTTCGGCTGGCGGGTCGTCGCGGTGGCGGGATTCCTGGAGTTCGACCACCAACCGACCGTCCTCGCGGTGCAGCAGCCGAATGGTGCCCTGGTGGCCGAAGGGGCTGATGCCGAGCTCACCAGCGGCCTTCGCCGCAGCGTTGGCGTCATCAGCCAACGCCATATAGAGCTTGTCCACCGGATCCATCAACTCCGGCCAGCCCCGCCGAGTCAGCTCCTCGATGATGTCGAACCGTGTCACCGTCGGTATCGCCCCAACGGTCGACTCCGCCAGCACCCGATCGCCCATCCGAGATGGCTCTCCGGGAACAACGGCATCGGGTGCCTCCCCGCTGGCGCGGTCGCGGGAGACAGCGGTCTGCAGGTAGTAGATGCGCGCTCGCGGCATGTACGTCAGCCGCCGAATTACCGCCTTGCCGGACGGTCCGAGACCGGACAAGTGCTCGCGTGACGGCACAATCAGATGACCGCCACCGCAGCCTTCGATCTCCTCCATCACCTGCCACAGCAACTGCGTGCGAGGCGAACCCACATCCAACAGCTGCTCCAAAGGCAGGTTCCGAGCCGCAGCCGCATACTCCAACCGCCGCATCACCGCGAGCGCAGGCTCAGCGCGATCGACATCCTCCACGATCGCCCGCAACAGCCGCTCCGGAGCAGTCGGCTCGATGACAACCAGACCCGGGCCGAACGCGAAGGCCGCCGCATAGTCATGCATGGCCCGTACGACTGCATTGCGCGCCTGCGCAGTGGGCAGCAGTTCTTCTTGCGCGTATCCGAACCACATCAGATTCATCCCCTACTGATCGTCGAGCGCAGGCGTGTCCTCACTCGGCGAGACCGCCATCACGTCGCCGGCGAAAGGTACTTCGCCTGCATTCATGCACCGAGTCAATCGCTGAAGGCGTTGCGGCACAATGACATCCCCTAGGGCAGAAATGGGCATTTGACCGGGCAGGAACTGGTCGGACAACCGGACACGCCAGGGTGACATCGCCATCTGTTGTTGAAGTCACGAATCAAAAACAGTCGCGTGCGTGGGTAATTCGGCCGAGACTGTTGGCATGACTACGCCACTTCGGGCGGCCGACGCGGGAGAACCGGGGGCCAGCCCCGATACGTCCTCGGCGCCGATGCTCTGACACGAGCGACTTGCGTTACGGTGGAACGACGACCGCGTGGTACGGGTGCAGGGCGCGTGGAGGCCGATGGTGCTGTTCCCTATGCCGTGCTCGGTTGAGGGCCGTTATCTGTAGAGGCTCCAGGTCGCGTCGGCCTGCTCGGTTTGCAAAGTCCTCAGGCGATGTGCGTGCTGGGCGGCGACAGCGGGACGCTGCCCGAGATCAGGTAGAACACTGGTCACCATGATCAGTTCGCGCACGCGTGCCAACACAGGCCAGAAGGGATCGTCGCGGACATCGGCACCGTAGGCTGCCACGAATTGCTGGTAGAAATCGGCACGGTTGAATCGCACGGCACCCACAGCTTGGGGAACGAGATCCCATACGAGCGGCCCTATACCGGCTTCATCGAGGTCGCACAGTACGACCTCGCCGGAATGATCCCGCAGCAGATTACCGGTGTGTGGGTCACCGTGAATGATCCCCAAGGGAAGTTCTGGTTCCCACCGCTTGTACTCGGTCTCGGCCGCCGCCCAAGCGTCGTGAAGCCAATCGAGATCTGTGCACGTCACAGCTCCGTCGGCCTCGGCCAGTCGTCCACGCGCGTTCTCGAACGGGTTCCACACCGGCAGTGTGTCAAACGCGTCACCTGGGTGGATCTGGTGAAGTTCTCTGAGCGGACTAGCCAACTCGGTCGCCGTCCAGGGCGAGCTGTTGTCCAGTTCACGCCAGAACGTGACTGTGAAACGTCCGGGCAGGTGCAATGGCTGAGGTACATCGAGCAGCGGTGCGGTGGGAGCGCCGTGACTGGCCAGCCACCGTGCCACGTTGACGATCCGTGCTCCGCGGATCTCGCCCGCTTCGCCTGTGCCTACTCGCACGATCACCGGCGATGTCTTCAAACGGAAGACTGCGTTGACGGTGTACTTGATGAGTTCGGCGTCGGTGGAATCGAGAGCGATGTGGTCGCATGCCTGGTCCACAGCTGCGCGTAGCTCCGCAGCGCGGCAGGGCGAAAGGTCGGTCGCCAAAGAGTCATCCTAGTTTGAGGTCGGCCATCAACGAGCGCGCAGCAGCACTTGTACTCGATACATTCTCTGCTAACCGCTGTACCTCATGGCAGATGTCCTTCACTCCGGACTGTGACAGAAATGGTTCGGCAGCCTCGGTCATTCGCACCAGCCGGTCGACCGCTCGTGCGCTTCGCACCGCTTCGGCCATCTGGAGGGCATGGACCGCCGAGTCGATGGCTGCCGGAAGATGGTTGAGGCGGAAAGCACCTGTCGCCAGCGTGGTTTGGTCGAACAGGACACTGCGCGCGGGACGATGAGGCGCGCCTACCCGTAGCGACGTTTGAGCGCCTTCGACCGCCGCGATGGTGTATCGCTCGGCCTTCGTGCTCGAATCAACAGTCAGTGCCAGCTCGTTGTAGACGACTGAGCGCATCCCGGTGAACTCACCAGGGGTGTAGAACACCGCTGTCCACGGATCGACTGTTTCGCCGACCCTGCTGCTCTCCTCCTCTGCACGTGACAGGGCCACCTTCATCTGCGTCTCGGCACCCATCATGGCGTGGGCCCATGCTTCGTTCGCGTACAGCCGTGCGGACTCCCCACAGTTCGACGCGTCTTGTGCGGGCAGCTGGCCGAGTTGGAACGCGCGTAACGCCTGCTGAGGTTGTCGCTCGATCAAACTGATGCGCCCCAACACATACAACGTCGAGGCGACGAGACTGGGCACATCTGCTCGTCGCGCGAACACCAGCGCGAGGGTTGTGTGCTGACGAGCCTGGTCTTGATCACCGATATCGTGATAGGCCCACCCCACGAGTCGGGCGAGGTCGGCGACGGCAACGGTCATCGCCCGCTCGGTGTGTTCGTCGCGGCAGCCTGCCAGCAGTCCAACTGCCGATCTAAGCAGCCCTTGTGCCGGGTCGATGATTGCGAATCCGCCGTGTCGCTGATCGAGCTGCCGCAGTCCGGCCGTCACTGTACGAATGAGCTCGAGATCGGCCTCACCCACATTGCCGGTGATCGGCCCGCGCACGTGACCATTGTACCGGGGCAGCCAGGGCGCGAGTAGCTCGGGCGATCCGACTACAGCCGTGGCGAGCGCTTGGAGAAGAGTCAGACCTCCCACATCGTCAACAGTATCGAGTGGGGAGCCCGAAAGATATGACATCGCAGTGTCATCCGGGTGGGCAGCGGACTTGTCATCCGAGTGGGCAGGGCTGTCCGGGTCGGGTGCGCCGACGTCCCGAAGTAGTTGTATGTATGTGTCAGTTGGTCTGCGCACCGCGCCGGTCTCCCAGCGAGCGACGTGTCGTTGATCGCACGCGACGTTAAGGTTACGTTTGGCGCCTGCGGCGTTGAGGAGTTCGGCGAAGTGTTTGCGGCTGAGGTCGAGCTTGTTTCTCCGGTACTCCCGCAGGCGAGGGCCCCAGTCGTTCGCGTCGACGCCGGCGACTCCGGCGGCCGCGCCGCCTGGTCGAGCGGTGCGGATGACGTCGGCTGCGTTCATCTTCGCTCCCCCTGCTCCTAACCGAATCCGGTGAGCTGCCCGTGAGGCAACTCGAGTTGCTGCGCTGCCGACTGGGTGGCTGGCCCGATGGCGAGGATCGTCTCGGCTCACCGCACCCAGGACTACTGACCGACGGGACTCGTCCTGGGTCCCAGGCTCGCCCGCGCCTGCCAGCGCGCGTAACCCGTTATTCGGCGCTCGCAGCTGGTAGGCGTGATAACTTTGCATGATAATCTAACCTGATAATCAGGTTTCGGGTGGCGGAACGGAGGAGTCCGACCCGATACGGTGGGGAGCTATGGCTAGGACTGCACGGAAAGTGCTGCTGGGGCGCGAAATCGACGCGATGATCCGTCGCGCCCGGATGACACAAGCCGACGCCGGCAAGCTGATCGAAGTCAGCCAGTCACGCATCGCCTCGGTCATCGCGGGGACCGGGAACCTCACGCCTGATGCCCTCGAAACCCTCGCTCATGGCCTCGGCGTGACGGATTCGGACTATATCGCCACTCTGCTCGAGCTCCACCGCGACAATCACAAGCGTGGTTTCTGGACCACCGGACATCGGCGCGCCTACATGGATGAACTGCGCCTGCTGGTCGACCTCGAGAACCAGGCCGATCGGCTGCGAGAAACCGGCGCCGAGATCGTTCCCGGTTTGTTGCAGCACCCCAACTACATCCGTGCTTTGCACGAGCCTCTGCAGCTCGACATCACCGATCCGGACGCGGTGACCGTCGAAGACTATGTCCAGGCACGGCTGGCCAGGCAGCAGAATTTGACCAAGCCCCGCCCGCCGGAGTTCCACGCGATCCTGTCCGAATCGTGTCTGCGCCGCAGCTACGGCGGGGATGGCGTGATGCTCGAGCAGATCAATCATCTGATAGAGGTGTCGTGGCGGCCGAATATCATCCTGCAGGTCATGCCGTTCACGCACCAAGCACCCGGCGCAGGCATGGAGGACCGCTACACCCTCATCCGCGTGCCCTCTCCCGGAGCGGCAGGCGACCTCGAAATGGCAGTCGTCGAGGCACAGGGCGAGATCCGCTACATCGACGACAAACCCGCCATCGCGACCAGAGAGAAAATCTTCACCCGGCTCTCGGCGACCGCGCTGGGCGAAGCGGACTCCCGGCAGTTCATGCACCACATCGCCCGGAGTCTGCGTGGCCGGCCGACCATCCGCCCATGACGATGCACACCACTCGAAGGGACGACCCATGGCCTCCGATCACTACTTCCAACCGCGCGGGCTCGACACCAGGAAGCCGAGTTCGGCGCGTATCTACCATTACATGGTCACCGGGGAAGTGATATTCGAGAGCGACCGGCCGTTCCTCGACCGCTTATACGCCGAAATCCCTTTCTACCCCATCTGGGCGCGCCACAACCGCGCCTTCCTCACCCGCGCCGTGCAGTACATGGTCGGGGCAGGTATCCGCCAATTCCTGGATATCGGATCCGGGCTACCGACCGGCGGCAACACCCACGAAGTCGCGCGTCGAGCCGCACCCGATGCTCGGGTCGTGTACGTCGACAGCGACGAGGAAGCCATCACACGCGCGCACGATCTTCTGACCGAACAGGCTGCACTCGACCGCACCGCGATGGTCGCTGGCGACCTTCGTGACCCCGTCGGCATCCTCGAACACCCAGACACCCTCCGGCTTCTCGACTACTCCGAACCGGTGGGTGTGCTACTGGTATCAGTTCTGCCCTGGCTGCCTGACACTGATCGCCCGGCCGAGTTGGTCTCGCAACTGCGAGAGGCCCTCACTCCAGGCAGCCACATCGCGATGACCCACGTCTCTCTCGAAGACGCCGATGCGGACACCAAGGACCGGGTAGCTTCCGCCGCCGCGCTTTTCGTGGACGCACTCGACCCTGTCACCCTTCGTACGCGCAGCCAGTTCCAAGGCTTCTTCGAAGGATGGTCGTTGGTCGACCCGGGCGTTACATATGCGACCGACTGGCGTCCCGACCGACCGGTCGACAATGAGGACCCCTCCCGCCTGTGCAACTTCGCTGCCCTCGGCCACCTGTAGTAATCGAATGATCGCCGACCTCTGCCGCCGGCTCTCTGCGCTGGCCGCAGCAGGAAGAAAGGAAACCGACATGTTGCCGACCTTCACCGTAGGTCAGTTCCGCAAAGCTGCTGCCAGTTCACCACAACAGGCATGCGTGATGATCAGCCGTGACGAAAACTGGACGGTGGTGTGGGACGACAAACTCCGTCATCACGACAGCACAACCGACGCTGTCGTTCCTCGAGATGAATGCCTCTATTTCAGCCACAGCCAGTTCGATGCTTTCCAAGAAGCCATTCGGTCCGGCAACCCGACTGGCCACTGCTTGGAAATCACACTCCGCAACGACGGCACATATGTCTTCCGCTCGGCCGCCCCCGATCAACCCATGAGCGCCCTCGAACTCCACTTCGACCATGCCGAATACCGCGCATTCGTGACCGGCATCCGCAACCACGAGTTCGACCTCCCTAAATACACAAACGCCGCATAAGCCGCGCAGTCGATCCGCGATCCGCTACACAGCGCAAGCTGGCCGAACACCACGGCCGAAACCGACCGTGCCGGAATATCAGAGGTGTCTGGCCACCACCGCGCTACCTGGCCTCGACGAGCCTCCGCAACGGCAGGTCGATGGCGTCCGACACCGCCGCCTTGAACGCGCTGCTTCTGCAGTTGCCGTTGCCTCCGGGGGGAGAGGCGCGCCGGTCGGCCTGGAGAGTCTGCCAACACCGTCGTTCGCACGTGAGGCACCGTGCCGAAGTTCGACTTCGCCCGGTGGACCATGTTGACCTCACCCAGCGGCGCGAGTAGGCGGAGTTCGAACGTGCCCGCAATGTCGCCGGTGAACGTGCCGATGCGCTGCGCGGGGCGAAGCGCGTCGTTCTCAGCCACGGCCGACGATGATTCCATGTCCTTGGCCGGTGGCAATGCAATGCATTGGTACGGTGAGCCCACTGATTCGTTTCACCTGCAGAGGATTCCGGATGCGTTCAGGCAGCGAAGTCCGTGTCGATGACCTCGCGGCGTGGGTATCTACCCGAGTCTCCATGAAGCGCCGGTACGTGCTGGGCATCGCCGGTCCGCCAGCCGCTGGGAAGTCGACGCTGGCACAGAATCTTGCCGCCGCGATCACCGCGGCACAGGCAATCCCAGCGGAGATTGCGCCGATGGACGGCTTCCACATGACATCGGCGGAGCTGGATGCCGTTGGGGCGCGTCACCGTAAAGGCCAGCCCGACACATTCGATGTGGTCGGGTTCGTCGCTCGGTTGAAGCAGCTACGCGAAGCACCGCTCGGTGAACCTGTGTGTTGGCCGATCTATGACCGCGCGCTGCACGATCCGGTATCCGATGCGATCACCTTCGATCATCATCGGATTGCCGTGGTCGAAGGCAATTACCTTCTGCTCGACCAGCCCGGGTGGTCAGAGGTACGCAGCCACCTGGACGAGGTGTGGTACCTCGACGCTGAGGGCAGCGTCATCGAGCGCCGCCTGACCGATCGGCACCTGCTCGGAGGCAAGACCGCCAAACAGGCCCGGATCAAGATCGCCGACAGTGATATGCCCAACGCACGCTTGATTGCGGGCACTCGCGACCGCGCCGACCTGGTGCTGCGCGAAGCCGCCGGGAACTATCTCATCTGCCGAGTTCG
Source organism: Nocardia sp. NPDC041819 (assembly GCF_055590505.1). Taxonomy (NCBI): domain Bacteria; kingdom Bacillati; phylum Actinomycetota; class Actinomycetes; order Mycobacteriales; family Nocardiaceae; genus Nocardia; species Nocardia sp. NPDC041819. The sequence goes on from NZ_JBVJAP010000022.1 coordinate 41,331, forward strand.
CTGAGGAAGCTGGCCCAACTGCGTGTGCCGAATGAGCGGCACGACAGTGTGGCCACCGTGGAGGCGCGCGACAGTGCGTCGACGAAGTCGGGGTTGGACCCGTAGTAGGCGCAGAACGCACCGTGGAGAATGTCGCCAGCGCCGAGCGTGTCCGCACGAGCGACCGGCGCGATGTCGATCGATCCGGATCGACCTTCCAGGGTGTAGAGGATGGGGGCCGCACCTCGCGTGACGGCTGCATACTTTGGCCCGGCCGAGCGCAGGTAGTCCAGCATCGCGTGGCTGTCGCCGTCGAATCCGGGCGGGGTGAAGGCCGAGGAGCAGATCGCGACATCGACCAGTGGCAGCAGCTGGTCGTGGATCGGCTTCCAGCGGCCTGCATCGAGTACGACCGGAACTCCGAGCTGGTTGGCGCGACCGGCGATTGCGACCGCGAGCTCGGGGTGGTGACCGTCGACGAGCACGATCGACGCCTGGTCGACGTGTCCGGCGAGTTCGGTGGTGAACGCGGCCTGGATCTGCGCTGCGTCGAGGCCAACGATCGTGCGGGATTGTGCGTCGAGCGCGACCACGATTGAGGACACCGGCGGCTTGTCGGTCCGCTCGGATGTCGCGTCGATGACCGTGACGTGGTGGCTGGTGAGATCGTGGCGCACCAGGTCGGCGAGCGGGTGGCGGCCGAGCGCGGTAATCAGCGTCGTAGGCTGGCCGGATACGATCGCGCAGGCGACCGCGGCGTTGGCGGCGGGCCCGCCGGCGCCGAGGAATTGGTCCCAGGCCTGGATCTTGGTGTCCTCATCGGGGTAATGGTCAACGGCGTAGGCGATGTCGAGGGTGGCCAGCCCCACGAACAGTGCTGCGGTCACTGGACGTCTCCTTCGGGTCAGTTGGTCAGCATGTGTTCGAGGGTGGCGGTCTGGTCGGAGAATGTGCGCACGCTGATGACGGCCACGAATTCCCGCTCGGTTGCGCGTTCCTGCAGGGCTCGCCAGTGTTTGGCCAGATACCAGCTGGCGCCGGTCGTGCCGCGGGCGCCGAGGCCGGCGCAGAAGAACCAGTAGCGATCCGGATGTAGTTCTGGGTCTGGGCGGATCCGGGCGATGATGCCGATGTTGCGGCTGTCGTCGGAGCTGTAGTGCTGACCGTCGGCGAGTTCGAGGTGTTCGAGATACGGTCCGTTGGAGGGCGGGTTGTCCTGGATGGCGAAGAGGGGCTTGTCGGTGCTTTGTAGGTACATGTGGGTGCAGTCGTTGCTGGAGAGCCCGAAGCTGATGTAGGGCCGGTCGCAGGCCAGCACGACTTCGCGGTCACTTTGGATTTCTACGGCGATCCCGTCGTGGCGCTGCAACATGGACATGACGTACAGCATTCCCCGCACATCGTTTTCTGCCAGCGCAGTGGGAACGTCGATGCGGTGGGCAGCGTTGAACACGCTCGCCCGCTTGCTGAAGATGTGCTGTCTGGGGATGCCCGCCGATTCGAGAACTTCGACCGAGCGGTTGGCCAGCTCGAAGGTGGGTACGACCAGCGTGGCGCCGACTTCGACCATTTCCATTCCCAGGAACGCTGCGATCCCGTGGTCGGCGGTGTCGTCTGCGGGCGCATTCGGAGCTAAGGCTGTGGCGTCGGCCATCGAGAACAGTGTGGTCACCGACCAGCCGGGGAACATCCGTGCCAAGACACGGCGATGAGTGTTCTGCGGTAGACCCTTCATCTCCCCGGACATCCAGTTGTAGAACTGCGCTTTCGATGGCGCTTCGCTTCGCGCCGCGGTGTCGAGCTGTGCAGCGCACTTGCGGTATTCGGCGCAGAAATCCGGGTGACTTGTCAGATGCCGTTCGTGCAGCAGCATCTTGAGAACGGTCCCCAACCACTTCCCCATTTCCAGGTGTCGAGCTAGCGAGTTAGCGCCCGATCCTATCGGTCCCGTGGACGAAATCAGACCGAAGTGGACTAGATCGGACCGCTATGGCGATGCGATTAGACCCGTTGCCTGACAACACTTCTCGTACGTCGCATCGGGCAGCGACTTCGCATGCTGCGTGGCACCGAAGACGTCGTCAGCCGCAGCCACCCATTCCGCAGGCTGTCGGCCGGCCGACCGCGCGGCTGCGCAGCGGAGAGGAGAGAACCTTGAACACTTACATGTCCGCACCGGCGGCGGGACCGACATCATGACCACCGCCGCGGACTCGGTCATCACCTGGCCGCCATCACCGGAGTTCTGGTCGAGCCAGTTCCCTGAGAAGACAGCTGGCGTGGTCGCGCCGTACCTGTTCAAGAGCATCGTGCCGGCCGATCAGCTCGGCCCGACGGATGTTCTCGACGGGCTGCGACGACTGCGTCGCGCCGCCTCAGACGGAGAGCCCACCAGCGCCCGCACCCGCGTGTACGTCGGTGAGGAACGCCGCGACGAGGTCGTCGACACTGTGCTGTTGGCGCCTTGGCGGCCGGATGAGGACTTCGTGGCCTGGATGCAGAATCGGATCGGCGTTGAGCGGTTCTCGCTGGTGATCAACAACCTGGAGACCACCTCGTCGCGGCTGTCGTCGGTGCTGGGCGAGCTGATCGGTTCCGCGTTCGCCGGGTGGGGCGTGCCGATCGGCGGCAGCGAGCAGGTCGCGTTCGCGGGGAACTACGCCGGAACCGCGTTCGGTGTGCACGAGGGCTACGAGGACGCCTTCTTGGTGCACCTGGGACCGGGCGTCAAGCACTTCTACTGCTGGTCCGGTGATCTTTACCGGGAGTTGACCGGTGGCGATGCTCCGACTTTCGGCGACTACGCCGCGCTGCTCAAGCGTGGCGAGCGTTTCGACCTCGAACCCGGGGACGTTCTGTTTTTGCCGCGGCGGGTGTTCCATGTCGGCGTTCAGGACGAGTTCTCCATCTCGGTGGCTGTCCCGCTCTACACCTACCCCGACACGCGAATGCTGGCCCTGTCGGTCCTGCCCGAACTCCTGGAATCCGCAGCCGACGCCGACGCGACGCCGTCGCCGATGCATTCCCTCACCGCCGGTCCGGGCCCGATCGCGGCGGCGCTGACAGAGGCGGCGACCGACATGCTCACCGCAGTGTCGGCGCAGCTGAAAGAGAAGGTGGCCCAGCAGGTCAGCGCGCGGTGGCGCACCCTGCTCAGCAATGGCGGTTGGGAGTTCGCCGAACACGACCTCGCGCGCAACGATGCCGCCCGCGCCGCCGTGGCCGCCCTCACCGCCGGAGGCACTTACCTGCGGGTCGCGCCGCCGTTCGCGCTGCACACCGATCCCGGTATCGACGACAGCCTGCGCATCGGTGTCACCGTCCGCGGCCTGGTGCTCCATGTGCCGGAGACCCCCGCCTGGGGCCGTGCCCTGGCGGCGCTGGCCGACGGTCAGACCGTGCGCATCACCGACGAGCTCGGAGGGGACACGTTGGCGCTGTTGCTCAACACCGGCGGCCTCCAGGTCCTCACCAACGACGAAACCGAGGAGACGGAATGAGCACATCGAAGGTCCAGCGGTACCTCGACGGGCACCCCGACACCAAAGCCGCGATCACCAGCATTCTGCTCAACCAGCCCGCAGTCAGCGGTGACGACCTGGTCGACAAGCACATGACACCGATGGTCGCCGCGCTGTTCGAGCAAATCACCGCCGAGGTGTCGCCCGAGACGCTGACGAAAGACCAAGCCGGGCTCTACATCCAGGAGCTGAGCGTGTTCGCCCGCTACAACTCCGACTTCCTGCGCCAGGCCGCTGACACCGTGCAGGGCGGATGCATGGAGCTGGCACACGAGTTCCGTCGCAACCACCTCGAGGAGGGCGGTGAGCGAGGCAAGGTACCCGCGCACTACACCCTCTACTCCGGGGCGCTGCTGGCCGATCTCGGGCTGCTGGTCAACGGGCACATCCCCGCGCCGGAGACCGCCACGCTGGTGTCGCTGCACGACTGGCTGGTCATCGGCTCGTCGGTGAGCCGCATCTGCGGCGGCTACTACGCCACCGAAGGCGTCGCGATCGACGAGACCGAACTGCTGCGCAAAATCACCGACCGCTACGCCGCCCTCACCGTCGGCGCCGAAGCGAAACTGCCGAACCTGGACTACTACTACTCGCTGCACCTGGACGAAGGCCACGAAGCCGCGGCCGTCGAAGGCCTCAGCGTGGAGGCCGCCCACATCGAAGGCATCGCCCGGTTCATCCGCGAATACCGCACCTTCGGCCTGGACCTGCCGCAGATCGTCGACGGCTGGCTCCAAATCCTCGAGGGCATGACGTTCTGGTGGTCGCAGCTGGCCACCCGTGCCGCCACCCTCCCCTGAGCACCCTGTCCCGCAGTAACCCATCAAGAAGAAGGAGATCACTATGTCGCCGATGCTCAAGAACGGCGTCCGCCCCGACGCGCTGAAGGCCGGTGTCCGGCCCGACGCCCTCAAGGCAGGTGTCCGGCCCGACGCGCTCAAGTCCGGTGTCCGGCCCGACGCCCTCAAGGCGGGTGCGCGCCCGGACGCCTCCTGAGGTCTGGGCCCAACACCGCAAACCCTGGTGGGGCCACGCGACGGCACCTTTGTGCTCGTCCTGTGGCCCCGCCCCCCCGATCCGACCCGATCGAGGCGTCTGCTCGCGGCGAGCTCCGGCTCGCGCCACCGAGCCCTCGTCCCTCGTCCCTCGTCCGACCTCAGCGTGGAGAGTGAGCATGACCATCGCGGCGCGCGAGTCCACCCACCGGCGCCCCTCGGCAGGAGCATCCGGCCCAGTGCGGCGCGCCTTCGGCCCCGACCTGATCGCGCGCATGGACGCGCTGTGCGCGCGCGGTCGCACCGAAGGCCCACTCGATCTGGCACGCGACTATCTCGCGGCCATCGTCACCGCCACGGTAGGGGGCGCTGTTGGGCACCCGGTCCTGACCGTGGTGTGCGTGGTCTACATCGGCATCCGCCAGCGGCATTTGTCGAATCTGACGCACGAGGCGATTCACACCAAGCTCACTCGCTCCCGCCGCGCGAATACGATTCTCGGGCATCTCAACTGCCTCGCACTCGGGGAGCCGTTCACCCCGTACCGGCGCGGCCACCGGATTCATCACGCCAAACTCGGCAGCCCTGAAGACCCGATGCTGCGCTCCTACATCTCCCGCCGCGCGCACGCTCCCTGGCCGGACAAGCGGGCCTTCGTCACCCAGGTGATCCTCCGCAACTCGCTGTGGCAGCTGCCCAAATACGGATTACTCACCCTGGCGGCAAAAGCCGGTGACGAGAGCTGGAAAGCCGCCATAACCCGGTGGGCGGTATGGACCGCCGCCGCGGCCGCGGCAGCCATGCTCGGGCACGGTGTCGACTTCGCGCTCTATTGGGCACTGCCGCTGATCGTGGTCCGCCCCATCGTCACCTGGCTGACCGACCTGGGCAACCACGCCGGCCTGATCCACAACGCCGACGTCATCCGGCAGACCCGCGGCTGGAACTCGCAGCCGCTGACCCGGCACCTGCTCGGTGGCCACAACGACGACATGTTCCACCCGATCCACCACTGGTTCCCCAACATCGGCTGGCGTGAGCTTCCCGAAGCGGCCGCGATCCTGCGCGAGCACTATCCCCGCTGGGATGACGTGCCCTGGTGCAGCGGGTTCTTCTTCCGCCGCCGCGCCACCCCGCACATCCCCTCGGTGCTCGACGACATCGTGACCCGGCTGCACCACCAGCTCGCCGAACATCAGCCCAACACCTGACCTTCGGGCACATCGCCCGCGCCGACAGCTCCATACCTGAACAGGAACCGATCCGAATGTCTCTGCCCGTCAACAGCTTCGATGAATGGACGCGGCTGCGTGAAGTCATCGTCGGCGAGCCACACGGCTACAGCTCCCACGACATCGATGCCAGCTTCCGGCTGTTCTACCTCGACAACGTCACCCCCACCGCCGCCGAGGGCAGTCGGGAACTGGCGATTCCGCACGCGCTGGTCGAGGAGCTCGAAGAAGACGTCGAAGGGCTCTGCGGAGCTCTCGCCGAAGCCGGAGTGCGGGTTCTGCGTCCCGCACCGGTCACCGAGCGAACCATGATCGGCTCGCCCTGGTGGTCGGCGCGGGAAACGCCGCCGCTGAACGTGCGCGATCAAACGATCATCCTCGGGGACACCATCATCGAGACCGCGCCCCACATCCGCGGTCGCGTCTTCGAAAACGACTACCTCAAACCACACTTCTACCGCTACCTGCAGGTCGGATCCGGATGGATGGCGATGCCGCGGCCCGCGCTGGCGCTCCGGTCCCTGGATCCGAGCTTCTTCGACGGCCAGCCCTTCGACCTGTCGGCAGTCACCGGCGACACCGACACCCGCGAACTGCCGGGGCTGGGACACGAGCTGATCTTCGACGGCGCCCAATGCATGCGCTTCGGCCGCGACATCCTCGTCAACGTCGCCAACGCCAACCACGAACTGGGCTTCACCTGGCTGCGACGCACCTTCCCCGAGCTGCGGTTCCACCGGCTCGACGCCATTGCCGACAGCCACATCGACAGCATCGTGGTGCCGCTGCGGCCAGGCCTGCTGATGCTGCGCTCGATGCACTACCTCGAGGCGCTGCCCGAACCGCTGCACAGCTGGGACATCGTCATCCCGCCCGAACAGGACGAAGACGCCTTCCCCGACTACAGCAGCTTCGGTTTCAATCTGGCCAGCCGCTACATCGACATCAACGTCCTGTCGGTCGACGAGGACACCGTCGTGGTCAACAGCCTGTGCCCGGACCTGATGCGCACCCTGGAAAAGAAGGGCCTCACTGTCATCCCGGTCCAGCACCGCCACCGCCGCCTGTTCGGCGGAGGGTTCCACTGCTTCACCCTCGACACCGTGCGCGATGGCTCCTGCGAGGACTACCTCGCATGAGCGCCGCCACGACCGCACAGTCGGCATTGAGCGCACGCGAGGCCATCGAGGTCAAATCCGAACTTCTCTTCGGTATCCGAAGCCTGCTGCGAAGCCGAGGCTTCGCCGAGATCGTCACACCGACGTTCCGGCAGGCCGACGACCTCACCGGCAAACGCGCCACCGCCGCCGTCGGCGGCCGCGACGGCTGGCTGCGCAGCATGATCGGCCCCGCCCTGCGTTACCAACTCGCGCACACACCGAAGGTGTTCGAGATCGGCGCCTGCTTCCGCAACGACCCTGCCGACGCCACCCACATACCCGAGTTCACGATGCTGGATCTCTACGCCGCCGAATCCAGCTACGACTACCTGCTGGAACTCGCTGAGCACCTGGTGCGACTTGCCCACGTCGGTACACCCCGCCGAATCTCGGTCGCCGAGCATCTGGGCGCCACACTCGGCGTGGACCTGACCCGCGAAACCCTCGACCCCTACATCGGCGCGCTGGCCCGCCACCTCGATCAACCGGCCGACACCCCACTGCACGACCTACTCGACACCTACATCACCACCGAACTCGAGCCGACCAGCGCCGGAGCTGCGACGTTCCTGGTCGATATGCCGCTGGGCGGCAACGAACCATGCGCCAAACTGCGTGACGGCACCGCCGCAGTCCTCAACCGGTTCGAAGTGTTCATCGACGGTGTCGAGGTCGTGCACGGCTACGAGGATGAAACCGACGCCGAAGCATTCATCGCCCGCGCCAGCGCAATCGGCCTCTACAACCGCGAGCAATCGCTGGTGCAGAAGGTGATCAACGACGGTGTCGTGCCCGCCCGCAGTGTCGGCCTCGGCATCGGCATCGAACGCCTCTGCATGGCCGCCACCGGGGCCCTCGACATCAGACTGTTTCAGCAGTCCGCGGTGTTCTGACTCGCACGCAACGGCACGCCCAGCAAGTCCCGGCTCGGCCCGTCGCGTTGCATTACGCTCACCGGGACTGGCGTCAAGACGTCCGCGTCGCGCACTAATCAGCTTCTGTCACAGCTAATTCCGAATGAGAGGGGAATCCGATGTATGAGGGTGGCTGTCTGTGCGGGCAGATCCGCTTCCGCACCGACGGTGAGGCCATCTGGCCGCATCTGTGCTCGTGTCCGCACTGCCAGAAACTCGGCGGAGCCCCAGTCGTGGCCTGGGTCGATTTCTCCCTCGACACATTCGCCTGGACTGGCGTCGGCGGAGAGCCGACCTGGTTCAACACCTGGCCGACCACCAAGCGCGGATTCTGTCCCAACTGTGGCTCGCTCGTCGCCGCGTTCGACGACGGCGGCACCGCGATGGGCATCACGATGATGGCCCTCGACGACCACAGCGCGCTGACCCCGGTGCACCAGGGCAGTAAAGACAACGCCGTGCCGTGGTTGCCGGTGATCGAAACGACAGACGCCGGCGCCTGACCCCCGATCGCCGCGCCGAGCACACCGCCCGGCGCGGCGATCCCGAATCACATCACTGTGGTGCGGTAGAGCAGGCGCTGGTGACGAGTGTGATCGCACGGTGAGGCGGTGTGCATCGTGGCCCGATTGTCCCAGATCACCAGATCACCCACCGCCCAGCGGTGCGAGTACACATACCGGTCGGCGGTGGCGTGGACGTGCAGCTGATCCAGCAATTGCTGAGACCGGGTTTCATCGACGCCGACGACTCCGCGAATGATCATGTCGCCCAGCAGCAGCGACCGACGACCGGTCAGTGGATGCACCCGCACCAGCGGATGCACCACATCCGGCACCTGCGCACGCTGAGCGTCGGTCAACGGCACCTTCGCCGGATTGTCCGCAGCCTGCCGCTCGAACAAGTGCACCATCGAATGCACCGCCTTGAGCCCGTCGACCAGAGTGCGCAGCTCGGCCGGTAGATCGTCGTAGGCGGCGGTTGTGTCGGCAAACCGTGTTTCACCGCCTACCTCAGGTGTAATCACCGAGTACAGCAACGACACCGCGCTCATCTGCGGCTTCCACGACAGATCGGTGTGCCACTCCACTTCGTTGTCGCCGTCGTACAGCCCGATCGGCACACCACCGCGATGAATATTGCTGATTGTCACGATCTGCGGAGACCCGGCAACCGTATACTGATCCTGCACATGGATTTCGGGTTCACCGAACAACCGACTCACACGGACATGATCATCGTGGGAAAGGTCCTGGTCCCGGACGACGAGGACCCGGAAGTTCAATAGATCCTCGACAAGGCGGTTCGCCTCGGATGCGTCCAGCGGCTGGGAGAGATCGATGCCAGAAACATGCGCTCCAAAGGAGCTATTCAGCGGGTCGGTTCGATAGCGGCTCACCATCAAATTCTAGCCCCGCCGCGCCCAGTGCTTGACACAATTCGCATGTGTCAATTACCCAGATACGAAGCGCCACAACCGACTTCGCTGTAGCGCTGGCCAGATGAACTAGCACCTGTCCATCCAGTGCGTGAGCTATCATTCCGGCATGAGCCAGGGGATTCCGCTGAAAGAATCTGCCATGAACCGATCACGCGTCGAATCATTGGCCGCCGATCTGTCCCGCGTCGAGCCCAGCTTCGACACCAGAAGGTTCATCGCGGACGTCATGGCGCAACTTCCACACCTGGAGCTAAAGGCTCGAATCACTTGCGTAGCAGAAGCTTTGGCGACCCACCTGCCCGCCGACATCGGTGCCGCAACCGCGATCATCCTCGCTGCACTGCCTCCGCACGACGATGCCACCTTTACCGGAAGCGACTTCGGCCTCTACACCTACGCACCGTACTCAGATTTCATCGCCCGCTACGGCTGCACACGCCGAAACCTCGAATCATCACTGAATGCCCTGAAAGAACTGACAAAACACTTCACCGCCGAAGACGCGCTGCGGTATTTCATCAACGCATTCCCCGACGAAACGATGGACACTGTCAGGTCATGGAGCCATGACCCCGATTACCACGTACGGAGGCTGGCCAGCGAAGGAACACGCCCGGTCCTGCCCTGGTCACCACGCATCACTCTGCCCATCGACGCCGCGATACCAGTACTGGACAACCTCTACCGCGACACCTCGCGATTCGTCACACAATCGGTGGCCAACCACGTCAACGACATCACCCGCACCGACCCCGGCCTCGCGCTGTCCATATTGGACCAGTGGCGGACGTCGAACAATCAGCGCCCAGCTGAGATTGCATTCATTATCAACCAATCACTGCGAACACTGGTAAAAAAGGGCCATCCCGGCGCTTTCGAATTCCTCGGCCTGTCCACCACACCCATGGTCAAGGTCACCAACCTGCAAGTGGACGCCCACACCGTTACGATCGGCGACAACCTGGGCTTTAACCTCATCATCCAGTCGACCGGCGCCCACACCGAAAGCGTCATCATCGATTACGTCCTGCAATACCCACGCGCCCGCAGCAGGCACGGCGAAGCAGTGTTCAAATGGACCACCCTTGAGCTGTCGCCCGGCGAAATCCGCCACATGACCCGGTCTCAGTCCCTGCGCTCAACAGCCAGCCGCAAACTCGTCCCCGGTCCCAGCCGGTTACACATCCAGATCAACGGCACCCGCGTGGCCGAGACCGCCTTCGAACTGCTGTCCGCGGCTGACTCCTGACCGCGCCGCGCTCGAGCGGGCGAGCGGCAACGTAGAGCAGCGGAAAGACCCCGGTATCTTCGTCACCTCGGAGTAGTCGATGGGAATCACCTCGATCCCGCGCACCTGAAGCTCGGTCGCGATTCGCTCGCTGCGCTCAGCGACGACCACCACCCCCGGCGCGAGCGCGAAGGCATTCACCTCTACCGCCAGGGCTTCCTCGTCGGTGACGGGAATCAGGTCGAAGTGCTCACCGAACCAGCGCATCTGGGCTTCGTCGAATACCGATCGATGAACCAACGCTACCTCGGGCGCGACGATATTGAAGTGGTCGTCCAAGTGCACGATCCCGTCGCAGACGAACTCGATCGGCGTCACCACTCGCTCAACGCCGAGCTGGTCCAGCCGGTACCGCAGCGCTTCCACCCCGGCCGGCGAGGTCTCTTCGCTCAAGCCGACCAAAACGTGCCCGTCGTGAAGCATCACGTCACCACCCTCAATTGTCCCGGCATCGAGATAGGCGACCCGATCGATCTGCTCACACAGCCGCCGCAACCCTGCGAACTCTCCCTGCCGCCGCGGCGAGTTCAACCGCGACACCACGAACACGTCATCGACGACGAATCCCAGGTCACGGGTGTAGTGCTGGGCATAGCACCCTGGCACCTGAGCGGCGAGCACCACTTCTACACCCCGGCCGCGCATTAAGTCGATGAACCGGCATTGCTGTGCGCGCACTCGCTCGACCGAGTAGGTCTCCCACCGGCTGGTCGCGAGCTGCCGTGTGAGCACCGGATCCAGCGAGCCCGACAGGTCTGGCACTACGGGTCCAGCATGGCGCATCAGCACCGATCGCAGCTGGCCGAACTCGGTGTCCACCCCAACTGGTCTCACGTAAGCACTCCTACACTCAAATGCTGTTGCTGCATATCGTAATTCGTGACACGACGGAATCTACGCCGTTAGGAACTTCGCCCGAAGCGCTATTAGTTACGCGTGCCGTCCGGAATCGCGGCGCCCGGCCGTCCTCAGTCATCGCCAAACAGCGCCATGTCGACTCCGTCGAAGCGGCGCTGTTTCGCTGCCATGGATGGTTACCGCGGCTCGTGTGCCGACGGGTCACCAGCGGGTCCATATCGAGCGCCTTCCACCGGCACCACCCCCGCGACTGGGCTGTCAACAGCGCTGAGGCAAATGCCGAGGTGACCGGCCGACGCCATGCCCCGGCGCTCACCGATTCCCGGCATGGGGATCTGTCCTGCGTGCCCCCCACCGGCTCTACGCGCCGTGAGCTTCGCCGGAGCGCCAGACAGCCTTGGACGGCAGGCCATGCGTGGACGAAGGCTGCCCGGCTGTCCACACCGGGCGGGTGAGGTAGACAGCGAGAGCTGCGTCGGCTGCCTCGAAGAGGCCCGCACCTGACCCACCGGACCGTCGGTCTCTGCACACAGCGCTTCGACGGCGCCTAGGACGTCATTTGGCTGGATGGCGATGTTGTCGGGTATCAGTCCGCGCGGCTCGTCATTTCCAACCTGCCGCTGTTGGTGCTGTTGGTATCACTGAGGCGGTCGTGGCATCGGCACTGGTGGGGATTCTGGACAGAACTGAGATATCTATCCCGATTGTCATCAGCGGCATACTCGTCGCCGCGATTCTGCTGAACATCCAAGGCCAGTGGCGGTGACCGAACCTGCTGCGGTTCCGTAGTAAGCGAGCTACGGCTCCGCCGCCGGCGCGGCAGACGTCACCGAAACGGAGTGCTATCGAGAGGGCGCGCGAAGTGCAGAGCGCTGCGACCGACGGGCCTGAACCCGTGTCTGATGAAAAATCGCCGCCGGTCCCAGCGGCCGGCAGGCTCGGTGTCCACCGTGACGGTCAGCTCGGCGGCGCCCGCGCGGCGTGCGCGCACGGCGAAATCGCCCACCAGAGCGGAACCGACGCCTTGCCGGGTTTCGAGAACTCCCACCAGAGCGATGTGCCCAGTGGACGGGTTTCCGGCCAGCCAGCCGACCAGCTTTCCTCGCCGCGCCGCCACAACAGCCAGCACCGGCGTGCTGGCATGGTGAGCTGATCGCAGGAACGAGCTGTCACGCAGGTGATGCCGACGATCCAGCTGTTCCAGTAGCCCATGCAGCGGCAGCTCGTTTTCGGATACGTCGTGCACCACCTCGATGCGGAGATCCTCGCTCACGCTTCGACCATCTCACCGCGCCAGCAACGAGCGGCGCCGGGGCCGACCTGTCGGCCAGCCAGCAGCTCCCACCCTGATCACTCCCCCGCGCACAGCGCGCGAGGAGCGTGCGCACCGCGCGCGGTGCCACTCCACCACCCACTTTCCACCTGCCAGGGAGAGAAGCCGCCAGCTCACGTCCCGTCCCTCTGAATATCGGCATTGTGCGCTCGACAGCGCCCCGCTCTCTTCTCGCCCACGGTTTGGCCGCAGCACACGCACCAATTGCGCACGACCATGCGCCAGCCGCCCGTCGATTCCAGTCCACCGCGCACGACGTGCACGCTCAGCTGCACCGCGCGCACCCGGTCGCGCCCCGACACGCGCGGCTCTGTAACCGCACGGTGCCGAAGGATCCACAGGCGGTGTCTGCCCCAGCATTCCCAACAACCGATCCAGCATTCGACCTCGGCGCGACGAGAGGCGAACGCGGCGCTGCATGGTGCGCAGAGACCGATACCCTGCGTGTGTGAAGCGGGACGAGTACCGGTACTGGTCGGCGGAGCGACGTTTCCGGGATCTGGTGGAACAGCTCGCTGGTCTGCGAATGGGCGGATAGAGCTTTCCTGAGGTCGAGTCCGCGCTGTCGTCGCTGGGATGGAAGCTGCGACCGGTGGTTCCGGCTCGACCGGTTGATCCGGCGCGGCGGACCGAGCAAGTCATTCATTGGGAGCTGGGCTGGTATCCGGAAGGGCCCAGAGCCGGTGTCGCCACGGTCGTTGCCGCGAAATCTGATCCGCGACAGATCGTGCTGCTGTCGGTAAATGTCTCCCACGGCATCGCCTACGACGACGAAGTGGAATTCGTGAGGGAGGCCTGGGGCATCGTGGAAGGCGTCTGCGGTGCCCGACCGACCCGCTGGGGTGGAGGCGGCCGAGACCGGCGTTGCCGCGATGGGCGCCCCGGAGGCCACCATCATCGTCACCGACAATTTCGTCGACACTGTCCGTGATCTCACCGGAAACCCCGAGTGCCGCATCGAACGCGGGGCGGGCGTTGGTTGCGGCGAAGACGATGTCGACCGACAACGGCGTGGTTATCGCTCTCAACGCCTCGGCGATCCGTAGCCGCGACAACGACATGATCGAGCGCCTGCTCGCACATGAGGCCGGCCACGTCCTGATGCTCGAACGGGGTGAGGAGGTCCGAGGCAAGCAGGCACCCGCTGATGGCGCGGAGTGGCGCTGGCTGATGGCTTGCATGGGTGCCCTCGCGATAGACGAGCTCCGGATCGAGCGTGCCCTGGCCGAACTGGGTTACGGCGAGTCCGAGGCTGTCGAGCGTGCCGCTGTCGCTGCGGACGTCGAAATCAGCACGAGACGCGCCGGGCCTGGATAAGCTTCCGGGCTCACTCCACCTGCAGATCGGGCAGCAAGTAGACGACCGGGGCATCACCGAGCAGGTAGATACTAGAATCGCCGACCGGAACGGGTGGGGTGCCTGGCCGGAAGAAATCGACAAGGGTGTCGGCACCGTACCTGCTCGTGTAGTACTGCAACTGTTCGGTGAGCTTGCCGATGGTCTTGACCGGAGGCTGCCCCTCCACCTGCAGATAAGGCAGCAGGTGGACGACCGGGTCATCACCGGTCGGGTCCCAACTAGGATCATCGACCGGAACGGGTGGGGTGCCTGGCCAGAAGAACTCGACAAGGGTGTCGGCACCGTAGTTGCTCGTGTAGTACTGCAACTGCTCGATGAGCTTGCCGATGGTCTTGACCGGAGGCTGCCCGAAGAGGCTCGGGCTGGCTGCCATCGTTTGACGGTCTCCGTCTGCGCCTTTCGCTTCGACTGGGTCCATGGTCTGGCCTCGCTTTCTCTTGGGCGCCCGGAACATTGACGAGAAGGAGTTGCCGCACAGCCGCAGGCTATGTGGGTAACTCGAACAGCGATCTGGGCATATGCACCCGGCAGGTGGTACCGATCGCGAAACTATCTGCGGTGGCGTCTTACCGCCGGATTCGGGCGGACTCGGACCTCACGGGTCGTGGATACGCCCGCGGGTGCCCGCTGACGACCCAGCCGCACCAGGGGTCCCGGCCGGTCCGGGACCCCTGGCTCACGGCTACTGGAACCAACTGAGGTTGTTCACCTGGTTGCCTCGCAGATCCCCGCTGAAGTGGTACCAGATGGTGCCGGAGGAGCAGTCGTATATCTGGCGCGTGCTGTCCCCGAACCAGCAATAGATGGTGCTTCCGTCATCGAACTGCTCGCTGGTGGCGCCCGGGGCTACGGAGACCACCCCCAGGCGGGTCCCGCTGGGGCCGGCTGCTCGCACAACCTCGACGGGGACGTCCAAATCGTTGTGCAGCTTGTACCAGCCGACCGAGGCACGTTCGGCCGACTTCGATGCTTCCGACACGGCATCCTGCTTCACCTCGAACTGTTGTTCCGCTTTGGTCATTGTCTCCTCCTTCGATCGCATGTTCGTCACATAACGAAGCGGGTGGCGCGAACCCGCACAGGCACGCACGACGCGCCGAGCTGCCGGTATCACCCCACGATCTGGCTCCACGCGTCCTCGAGGTGGCGCGCGAGGCCGCTGAAGAATCCGTTCACCTGACCTGCCTGCTGGGGCGTGTTCGACATCAGCGATTCGAGGAAGCCGAATTCCTTGCCCAGCACCTCGATAAGAAGGTCATCGACCGCCTGGAATACGGAGAGGATCGTCTGCTGCCAGTCGGGGTGCTGGTTGCCGAGGCTTTTGAGCTTTGCCACGGTCGAGTCCTGCAGCTGATTGAACTGGGTTTCAGCGCTGTCCATCAGTTGACTGATCAGGTCGTCGAACTCATCGACGGAGATGTCACCGGCGAGGACGCGCTGAGCATCCAAGGCCGCGGTGGCGCCGGTGTGGCTGAGCTGATCCAGCATGCCGGTCTCGGCGGGTTGAAGGGCGTCTTTGACCTCCTGCGGAACATCCGCCGCTGCGATCTCGGGGATGTGAGTGGAGGACTCCGCCGAAACTGTGCCGTCGCCGGCGCTGCGGCGCTGGGCGATGGTGTCGAGCAGGGTGGTGAAGTTCTGTGAATCAGTCCTGGTCATTGCCCCTCCAACAAGATCATGCACTGGGCGTTTGCCATCGACGACACGAACCCGGCCAGATCACGCGAACTCCTCGAGCCGTGTCGGGCTGAGCCGGTCGAACGGTCACCGCCCGCGGCAGTCCCGCACGGTGGCTCCCCACATCTGCTCCATGCACAAACAGGCTATGAGCGCCTGCCCGGGACATGGATCACCTCCAACGGATGAAAACCCGAGGGATGTCGAGAACCGATCGTTTTACGACACCTCATTCGAACCTGGATTCTGCAACCGCCGCCCCTGGGGCCGGGGGTAGAGGCTCATCCGCCTACTGCCAGGCTCAGAGCCAGGCCGGTGACGGATCCCGGGTGACGACGTCTGGACATCGTGAGCCGGGCGGAATGCAGATGGGATCTGACCGAAGGCCTCCGGGCATCAGCGCCTCTGGGCAGCCGCGGACAGCGACTAGCAGTGGGGCAGAGGGTCCGTCGAATAAACGTACGCCCCGCCCGCCAGCGCCACCCACCAGCCACTCGTCAGCCTGGCCCACGCGGCGTCTCCATTGATGACACTGGTGTCGGTGCGGGTGTAGCACTCCATGCTGATTCTGGTGCCCTTAGCGTAGAAACCGATCGAGTCGCACGCGATTTTGGGACAGCGACGGTATTTCAGGCCGTCGACCTGCACGGTGCCGGTGACGGCCGCGACGGCGGGCGCGGCCGTCACCGTCAGGGTGGCCATAGTGGCGGCGAAAGTGAGCGCGCACACGAGGAGTTTCATGCGCGTATATTCTTCCAGCGACCCCCATTACGGAAAGCCCGAATCGCCGAAGCGAACGGAACCCACCACACGTCTGCGTGCGTCACCGTCTCCGCATGCACCCGACGCAACGGTCGACCTTGCCGGTATCCGACCAATCTCCAGGACGGCACGCGAGACCCGGATTCCGAGATAGCAGTAGCGCTCCAGATCCTCCCTAGACAACGCCGGCCGCAACGGCGACATCGTGCCCATCGACCACGGCCTGTCGTTCCCGGAATCACCTGATTCGCGTATCGGCATCCGCTCCGACTTCGTCAAGGAATTCCACCACATCCCCCTGAGCGAGGAGGTGATGGCACAGGTCAACGCCGTCGACCTCCAACGGCTCCGCGCCGCCCTACTGGACAGCCAACTCAGCGAAGCCGCCGTCAACGGCGCACTCGACCGGTTGGTCGAGATACGCACCCACGGCAGTATCACCCGGCCAGGCCTGGCCGGGTGAGATAGTCCCGAACATCGCCGTCATGACAATGAGCAAACCATTGCCGACCGGATGGATCGAAACCTGACAAGCGTCACGCTGCCCCGATCGGGGGTCCCGGGCTCCTTGGCCGCCGGACGAACGGATCCCGGGGTGTTGTAAAACGATCGGTTCTCCGATACCCCGCCACCCGTAGGCGGTGCGGTCCGGAAGCCCGGGTCGACCGAACTGGACATGTGGCGATAGAACGTGTCGGAAAGTGTTGGCGCCCATTGATTCTTGGCGGCCCTTTCTCATACATTCCGGCCGTATCCGCCACACCGACCCTCGATCTCGGCACCCCTGCACCGCTGCCCCTCGATGACGCCCTCGATCCGATAGGCGGAGGCGGCGCCCTCGTCGGCTACCGCCGCCCCGATCGAACGACTCCAACGTGCACGATGACGGCGGGTCGCCACTGAACCAACCATGCGAGCAGCCGGTGGTCGTGTCACCGACACCACGCCGAACGGTGGTGCCGACAGTCCCGGCCGTGTAGTTCAGAGAACGACGAGAACCTTCCGTGGAGGAGTGAGCATTCGAGTGGTCTCGTATCGATTGTCCGTCATCGATGCAGCCTCACCCTGTCCTGACGATCGATGCGGCCGCAGCTGTCGCGTGTTGCGTGGCCCAACGCGCTCGCTGTGCCCGACTCCGCTCAGCTGCACGCGAGTAGTGCGTGACCGGTGGAGCGAGCGTCCATGAACGCTGATGTCATAGTTGACTGCGCGTAGCCTCCCGCGGCCGCGGCCGAGCCCTTCATAGCCAGCCAGTTCACTTCGGATTTCCAGGTCGGGTCGCGCCCATGTCGTGCTGGTCACCACGAGCACAGCGTCGTGGCTGCGAACTCGCGCCAGCAGCGGCCGCATCCGGCTCGGCGGCGCACTTCCGGAGGCGTCGAGCACAATGACGGGCACGCCGTCCAGCACAACGGCGGCGACCTCCAATGGGTCCGGGCCCGGGGCCGCGATATGCGCCACACGGCTGAGGTCGCCACCCATCTCGGCCACAGCCAGCAGCCCCAACTCGGGCCACCCGACCACGGCCGTCCATTCCCCCGCCGCGGTGGCCGCCGCCAACATCCCCAGCAAGGGACCTCTGCGGCCGGTACAGGCGACCACGGCGCCGCGGGGCAAGCCACCGCCCGGAAGTGCATCGCCGAGTCCACCAGTGATCGGCAACATCTTGCTGGAGTCGACGATTGCCGTCATTGAAGGCTCTGTTGCGCCGATGCGGCCCTCGACCGCCGCCATACGAGCGCGAAGAGCCGCCAACTTCTCCGATCTGGACAGCCCGACCAACGACTGATCGGCGATGCGCCCGCTGCTGGGCGGTTCATCGCTGGCGACCGAGGGCGTGTCATCGAACATTTGTGCGAATGATGGCACACCTCGGATTGGTTGTCGATACGACACCCCTGATCGATAGCCATGAATATGCTGATCTCGTGGCCAGGGCGCTGGTGCCGATGCTGGCCGTCGCAGGACGGCCTCCGGATGTGCCCACCTCCGGTCGATCGAGATGAAGGGGACGGCATGCGCGCTCTCGCTCGGAGCAGCCGGGACTGCCGATTGTCCAGCCGCACCGGTCGTGACGTCACCGCGACGTTCCCTGAGGTTGCCGCCACTCTCGACGGACTGGCCCGAGGACGTGAGTTGATCATCGACGGAGAGATCGTCGCGCCCGATCCTGCTTCAGGTGCACCTCACTTCGGTCGCCTCCAGCGGAGACGCATGTGGCGAGGCCTTCGGCAGTGTTGATGCGCGCGGTACCCACCCGACACTTTGCGTTCGATTTGCTCGGTATTGATGGTCAGATGATCACAACACGGCCTATTCCGAGCGTCGCCGCCACCTCGAAGACGCGGCGCCGTCCGCGGCAGCGGTGCAGACCCCACCGGCCTGGACCGATGTCGAGGCAGCAACGGTGCTGGAGTTCGCCAGAGTATCGTGCGCCGGTGAGAAACGGCGCAGCCGGGCGAAGAACCGTCGAGCCATGGCTTGGCCAGCACCGCCACCACTGCACACAGCGGCGGTAGACCTCGTATCATGACCAGCATGAGCGAGCAGGCGGTCGCGGGCTGGGACAAGCAGGTGCAGCAATGGCACCGCGACAACGGCGCGCCCACCCCTGACCAGATCACCGAAGCCGAGGCTCTTGTCGAGGCATTCATGAAGCGCCAAGCCAGCCGCGAAGCCAGCCACGCCGCGTGACCTACGCCAGCACCTCGGCGGCCGGGTTCATCATCGATGCGACCGCCATCGCTCAGGCCCGCTCAAGCATCTTCCTTCAAACGCTCATTCGGACGAACCTTGCACAGGATCGCCGCATCGTCATCCCCGCCACCGCACTTCTGCAGGCGTCCGCCACCGGACGCATCACCACAAGAGAACTCCACCACCGCGGAATCACTATTGTCGCGCTCACTGACACCATTATCGATGACATCGCCGCGATCATGCTTAGTGCCACCACGCCAGTCGATCAACACATCGCCCACGTGGCCTACGAATCCCGCGAGACCGGCTTCTACCCGATCGTCACCGCCGAACCTTCGGCCTACAGCAGCCTGCCATTCCCCCTCGATCTCGAGCCCCTGCCCTGACACAGCCGCGCTGCGCCGCTCGCTCCCGGCTCCCGGCTTCTGCATTGCCCGGCCTGCTCCCCTGCCCTTCGAGTTGGTGCTGGACCTGCGGAATGCAGGAATGAGCCTGCGCGCCCTCAGCGCCGCCCTCAACAAATCGGCACATCCTGATCAGGCGGTGGATTGCGCTGAACGCACACCGGAGGAGATCGGTTGTTGCACTTCGGCAGCAGGCTGGCGACGACGAGAGCATCCATGGCGTTGTCGGCCGTGCCGAAGAGGCTGATCACTACCCGGCCGACCACTACAGCGGTGAGTCGTCGAGGAGGGCCTCTCAGCGACCCGCCGTTCCCCCGGGTCTGGACACGAAAAACCCCCGACCCGCAAACCGAAATCGCCGCAGGAAAGAAGTCGACGATGATTGCAGTGCCCGTTCTGATGCGTTGGCTGTCAAGCCTCGACCCCAGCAACTACGTCGGTGTAGACAAGTACGGACTCTCGCTGGTCGAGACACACCTGGGCAGCGGCAGCGGTGGCGCTCGCATCGAGGTCGGCGGAGGCGACCACTCTGCCGAGGACACGACCCCGACCGGCGTCCCTGCCCACCCTGCCCGGGTGAGCGCCTTGCCCGACGCCGCGGTCGTCACGGTCTCTGACCTGCAGGAGATGGGCGGGGGCAGGCTCACCCGCACCGAACTTGAGCACGTCCGTGCGGCTATCAAACGCTCGACCATCACCGAATCACTTTGTGATGTGGTCTTCGCCGTGACCGAGACACGCCGCCATGAACTCACCGACGCTGTGCGCGCGTTCCCGGACGCATCAGCCTACGCCGGGCGCCTAGGAGCTCAGCCGCTGGCGTCGGTGCCCCCTGAGCGAATCACCTCGCTTCTCACCGAAATCGAGACCGCGACCGGACTGGCCTTGGTGCGGATCCGCTGCGGCGACGAAGCCCGGCTGTGCGTAGATGACCGCGCAACGGGGCGGTTGTTCCAGCTCGATGCAACGTTCGAAGCCTGGCTCAACGGTTATAGCGCCGCACCAGGCCCTACCGTCGATTGGATCGGATCCGCGATCAGCGACCTCACCCGCGACCAATTGGTCAACTGCGGCCCCCGGGACTACGTGCTGCCTGACACCTTGCTGCCGCCGTCGAGCAGGTGGGCAGCACTCTGGACCGCACCGCGGAGCTGCACTTGGCATATGGATACGGGAAAATTCTAGTCGCGCAGTGGGGAGCGTAGCGGCTGGCCGGGCTCGGCGTGGTAGCCGTGGTGACTCCCTCGCTGCGGCTGGTGGCGCAAACGCTGCGCTCATTGCGCATCGACCATGATGGGACGCTGGGAGCACTGACGATTTACTCAGACGACACGGGTCACCGACGGCCCAATGCACGTGGACGATCGGGCGGGTCCCGGTGACCACCATTCCGACCCGATCGCGTACTGGCTGACCACAACCCTGGCTTCCGGCTCGTGGTCGGCACGTACGCCTCCATCGCGCAGCTGGCCGAGGCCGAGCGGGTCAGCGGCCTCGAACTGTCGTTGCTCATCCTCGAAGCGAATCGATCGCAGCGGATCGCACAAAGGCCAGCGCGCGGGTTCCTGACCCTGACTGGCTTCCGGCGGCTCGCCAGCTGTATTGACGGGGACACCGCCGATGCCGGTCGGCACCGCTTATTGTGACCACGTCGTGTCGATGACCGACGAGTCGGTGTTCGGGCCGGTGCTGGACCGATACAGTTTTGCCCGCAGCATCGGCGAAGGCTACCTCGCCGACTACCCCATCGCGGTCATCGGCATCCATGACCTCAAGGCGCGCCGGCTTCTGGCCAGTCAGGACGTCCCTTTCGTCGCGCCACGGGGCGTCCCAGCTTGGTTCAGGTTGTTGGTGCCGAGATGAGGGCGTGTGGGAGGTCGTTCCGTGGTGCGCCCGGCTGCATGGGGATACGCGCTACGGTAGAAGGTTCGCCAGTCACTGGGCAGTATTTCGGAGCGCGGATTGTTGGATTGTCGAGAGGACGTTCGTTTGGCGGGTCGACGGTTCGCCTTGGCGGATCTGCGTGAGGACCCCGAACGCTACAGCAGGTTCTTTCTGCGGGCCCGGGCCGAGGACGGGCACGCAGTGTGTTTGTGTAGCCCTTCGGGCTTGCGGTTGGTGATCCGGTGTTCACGTGCCGGACGCCTTCACCTGGCCCGGTGGCCAGGTGAAGGTCCACGGCATGCTCCGACGTGCTCTTTCCACGAGGTCGACAAGGGGCTGTCGGGCCGCGAGACCTACGGTGAGAGCGCTATTCGCGAGAGCGTGCACGGTGTGTCGATCCGTCTGGACATCCCGCTGACCACTAGCTCCCGCGCGGCGCCGCCGCGGGACGTCACGTCACCGTCGGAGCCCGCTCGCCTGCGGCGCAGTGTCAGTTTGTACGGGATGTTGTGCTGGTTGTGGGAGTCCTCGCGTCTCAACGCCTGGCATCCAGGGTTGCGGCGCCGTAGTTGGGCCGACTGCCACGGCGCGCTGGCTGATCGCATCGCCGATACCACGGTCAACAGGGTCGAGCTGGCCGAGGCTCTCTATGTGGTCCCGCCATTTCGCCCGGACACCGCGGAAACCAACGCCGATGCCTTCGATCGATTCTTGGCCGGGCTGACCGGCGGGCGCCGCGGCATGGTCCTGGCGGAACTCGTCGAGACCACGGCTACCAGCCGAGGCGCTGCCGCGAACCCGGGCAGTGTCCGCTACAAGCTCGCGCACAATCGCCGACCCGTCTACGTCGGTCAGCGCCTGGATGAGCGTGCACGGCGGTCGTATCGCTCCGCGTTCTCCAAGGCGGTGGAACGCAGCGAACATCGTCGTGTCGTGCTCGCGGTGGTCGAACGCTCGCGCGGTGGGCACGCGACGGTCGTCGATCTGGCGGTTTTGCTGACATCACGTCAGTACCTGCCCGCGGATTCCTCCCACGAGCTGATGATGGCTGCTGCTCTCATCGACGCGAAACGATCCCTGGTCAAACCCTTGCGCTACGACGCCGACGAGTCGGTGGTGTTCCCGGATTTCGTCCTGACCGACACACAACCAGTCACCGTTGTCGAGGTCTGGGGCCTACCGGGCCGGGTCGACTATGAGGCGCGGAAAGTTGCGAAGCTGAGCCATTACCGCAGAAGCGGTGTGCCGCTGATCGAATGGACCGTTACCGACCCACTCCCCCGCGTCGCTGCACCGTCGCCGCGGTGAGTGCGGGCACAACCTGCCGCCAAGCCCCACTTCATCGACCGGTCGCGCCCTGACGGCACGGTGGCCTTCGAGGTTCGCCTTACGCACGCTCCGTCGCAGCGGTGCCTGCGGCCGTCATTCGCAGGCCCTCATGTCTGACCCTCTGGACCCACTCGGACGTGGTGTTGAGCTGCGGTGAGAAAACCGGCTCGGCGCCACACCATTGCGCGCGTAGTCTTGGTTCCCGGATCTTCAACCTCCGGGAGTATCAATGCAGCCCGCCATTTCCTGCCCGGCCTGCGACACCCAGCACGCCGTTGTCAGCCTGCGGGCTGTGCACCAGCAAGGCACCGGCACCGTCGAAACCTACAGCACCGACTCCGGTATCGCTGTCACCTCCACTGGTGGCTTGCTGCCGGTGGCGGGCACGACGTCGACAGTCGCGGTGCACACCACCGCGTTGGCGGCGCAAACCGCGCCGACGCCGCCGCTGCGGTCGACCGCCGGTCCGCTGGCTGTCGCGTTGGTCGGCGTGATCGTGTTCATGCTGGCGCTCCCACTGCTCGGCCTCGCCCTGGCTGAGGGCGCTCGGCAAAACGGCGACGTCGGTGGTCAGGCGGTCATCGCCGCAGCTGTCTTTGGTTCACCGGTGATCGTGGGTTTCGCGGTGACCGCGATGCGTGGCCGGGTCAACCGGCGTATCACACGCGGCACACCGACAGCGCTCCAAATCTGGCACAACAGCTGGTACTGCGGTCGCTGCGGAGGCTGCTTCGTGCCCGACACGAAGTGGCCCGACACACTGCCCGCCCGCCACCTCATGGCGCCTCGGGACTACCAGCATCGGCTGTGGCACATCGCCGGATTCCGTTGAAACGACACATCACCGAGTTGTCCGGCGAGCAGGCTGCCTGACACTGGCTGGCTGCTGGGGACCGGGATCTCAGGAGCCGGGTCGCGACGAGGGGCAACACCTTGCCGTCGGGTAGGGCGGTCCGGAGCTGACCGCAGCGACCAGACCGCGGGCCGACTCACCGGATGCGGCTGATCGAACTCACCCAACTCGGAGACGTCGCCGTATTGCGCTAGCGCTACCACCCCAACAAGAGCCGACAGCCGCGGCGCGGTGCCTCTTGATGGCTGGGCCATCTCGGCGAGCCGGGAAACACTACTGCGGCGATCGACGCCGACGGCATCGACCGTCCATGGGCCGTACGACGTCGGCGCAGATGGTCACTGCGGCGAAGAAGAGATCACGGTGCGGCGCTTCGCCGACATCGCCGATCCCGCATTCTGCGACTTGAAAGTTCTCCACACAGCCATAATCAGCCGCTCACACGAGTCGACACCGGTAGCCTTTGCGACGAGTGTGTATTTCCTCAAGAATCGGCTCGCCTGTGGAAATTCGGCCTGTGATCTATTCTGGCGTCAGCATTCGGATCGTGAGATTGTGCGAGGTAAGGATTCTGTTCACGTCAAAGTTTCCGTTGGCTGCGTGAAGGAATAGTCGAGCGTTGGCCAGCGCGTCGTCTTCGGCGTCGTGGAGAAGCCATTTGTTGACCGGCCGGTTCGGTCCCCGTCGGCGATGCAGATCAGCGAGCTCTTCTCTGGTGACTAGGTTGAGCGCGAGGACGAGGGCCTGCAACGATCCGACGTGACCAGGGCACAGGGATCTGGCGATCAGTGTCGCGAGGCTTCTGATGTCGTAGTGGAATCCGAAGGCGGCGACCAGTCGGTCGGCGATGAACGCATCGATGAACGGCCATACCATGCCGAACGGCGGTGCAGGATCGACGCTGGTGGCAGGCCAGCGATAGTGCGGGGACCTGAACTTGACCATCCACGTTGCCCCGACCTGGTTGCCGATGACCTCGGCTACCCCGATGTATCCGAACGGGCTTGTTCGACCACCAGGTTCGATATCGACGGACACCAACGACGATGACGGCCAAGGATGCTCGCTCACGGAATCCATCATGCTCCAAGGTACTGACATCGGCTCACAGTGGCGCAGCCGACATGTCGGTGGCGCCTGCCAGTATTCGAGCATGCAATCAACTGAGTTGCGTGTTGCCGTAGGCGAACTCGGCGAAGAATCGCCGCATCGGAATATCTGGCAGTGGGGTTGTCGCTGCGGGAACTGCTACCCGTCGAACATAGAGTGTGTCGATGAGTTCATCGGCAAGTTCCTTATCGTGGCCACAGGGACTCTCTGCCGACATCGTGAACCAGACGATCCGTTGATGTGCCCAGAGTGCTCAATGGCAGCGTTGTGTTGTATCGAACGCGCCGACATGACCGGCTGCCTGTCGATGTCGATGCGCGAACAAGTCGAGACATGGGTGGCGACCGTCGCTCTGTGGTCTCGCGACTATCCAGGTGCCGCAGAGCTGTTCGCTGATCTCGGGCCCGAGCTATTAGCCGCCGAGTACGAACACGGCATCGACGCCGACGGCGAACACTGGCAGGAGATACGCGAGCTGATCATGATGGCGCTCACCACGTTCGTCATGGTGCACAGCAGCGGCCCGGACGCGGACTCACTTCCGATCGCCCACTCGGTCCTCGACGCCTACCTGAATGTCGTGCAGGACTATCGGCCCGACGACATCATCCCGGTAGCCCCCCGTGCCGACAACTCGACGCCGAAACGGGTGTGGCCGAAACGCGCCGAACTCGATATCGCCCGACGGCACGGCTGGGACGAACCCGAACGGATCACCGTGGAACGGCTGGTCCGGACCGCCGCGATCGAGGCTCACAACGAGGCCGGGTTTGTGCGGAACTGTCTCTCGGCCGGCCTGGTCCTGACCGTACGCAAAGCCAAGGACGGCAACGGGGTGTGCGGATACGGTGCGTCCCGACCCACCGACCACGGTCCAGGCATCGGATTCGCTGGCTCCAGCCTCGCACCGGACCTCACTCTTCCGAAGCTTCGCAAGGCGTGGTCGTGGTACCCGGAATCGGAGACCAGCGCGATTGCAACTTGGGCGACTCTGGTCGACGATGATCTACTCGGATCTGGTGCAGCCTTGGGAGAGGCTGAACGGCCCGGAGGGGGCAAGTAGGTCGAGGTGGTCGATGAAGTGCACGGTGACGGTAACGGTGCCGACGAGCCCCCTCCGGCGTCGCGGATCGTGCCAGCGCGTAGGTACCTCGGACCGTGGCAAGCAGTGCTGGGACCATTCCGATGCTCATTCCCAGCAGACGGGGATGACGATCGGTAGGTTCTCGCTGCTCATGTCTGCCCCGCGTCTTCCGGTGGCTGATGGCGGTGGAAGCACACCGTTCTGGCTGCGGTCGGCGCAACGGTTGTAGCTGAACCGCATGTTTACCCTGTACGGCACCGACTCTCGCAACAACGACGAACAAGACGACACCATCGTCAACAGTGTCCGCCGGGCGCAACCAACCCGCATGACCCATCCACGACTTCGCCTGCGGATCTGCGGTAGGCGCTACCACTCCCACGACGGCCGATAGGCGCGGACGCGGACCGTCCCGGGCGGCCGCTGGAGGCAAGTCCCGCAGCCCCAGCCCCCATCCGGTGCGATGCCGCCCGCGATCGCGCTGCGCTGACCGGTGACAACCGAGCTGGAGGATAGGTGGTCGACGTCGAACGCGAAGTCTGACGGGCAGCCAATCACCCATCGATCCGAACACAGAGGAACCGATAGTGACCGACGCCGCAGACGTGAAGTACCGCCACTACAACGACATCGCCTACGCACAAGGCAGCGAACTGGTCGATCAGCTGATCAAAGCAGCCGAGCACGGCATGCGACTGAACCCCGCTTCGCCGGACCCGGCGTACTTCTTCACCCACCTCGTCGACGGCTTGGAGAACCTGCAGGACGTGGATCGCCGGAAAGCGTTAGCAGCAGTAATTATCAGACTGATCTGATCTCCGCGACATCCTGAAGATTCGGACGTTACTGGTCACAGAGACCCAACATCGTGTAGTAGGCGGTCGGAAGTTTCTGCAGTGTCCGGGGATCGAAGCCAACTGGGGAGTTCATATGGAATTGGAAGGTGGATTCCACTCCCGTTACCGGATCGGTAGCCACAACCGGCGCCGGCTGGGTCCATACCTTGGTCACCTCAGCGGAGTCTGCGTCCACCAGCAGCGGCTTCAGGGCAGAGTTTTCCGCAGCGCATAAGAGCAACAACTGCAACGCGCGTTTGCTGCCGCCGTCGCGTTCTTGCGCGTCGAGGTACCAGAGCAAGAAATGCCGCGCGGCGCGTGTCCAATCCGGCATGCGTTGAGCCGCCGGATCCAGGAACAACCACTCGATGAGGTTGCTGCCGGGAAGCAGTCCGGTGAACACCTGGCTCCACCATCGGTTGCACACCACGACATCCCAATCCAGTGTCAGATTGGCCGCAGGCCCTCCGAACAGGTCGATCATGCGCGCGTTCTGAATGTCGGGTACATCGGCAGGAAACATCGGCGATCCTTCAGTGTCGCTTCCTCGCAGGCTTATTCCAAGCGCATTACCCCCAGCAGCGCGCCGCGATACTCCGCGCTACGGCCGCCAACTCGACAGGCTACACCCGCACTCGCCAGCGGGTTGGGCTGCTGGCGACACGATCACCGCTGACCTGCCGGTCCGCCGCATGAACAGGCGGATCCGACATGGCCACCGACACCCCGCTCCGGCGCGGGACCGCCCGAGCCGTGTTATCCCGGCAGCCGCGAGCCCGGATTCTAGGTAGTCGCCCCATTCCGCGGGCGCATCCCAGGACAACCGCGCATTCTCCGCTCCCCTTTCGCGCAGCCGGCTGCCGCGCGGACATTCCGCGCGACCAGCCCGGCCGCCCTGAACCCCCTCTTCGAAGGACACTGCTGATGTCGACAGATCGCCTGGCACAGTTCACGCGACTCATCGCCCACCTGCACGCTGCAGGCACCTTCACCGGCGACACCGTCGCAGCACTGGCCGCCGGCATGAATCTGCGCCCTGAGCATCTCACCGCACTCATCGACCATGCAGCACAACTCTGGGATGCCCCGGCCCCGCGAACCAACACCACAACAAACGCGAAAATCTGCCGCGGCACCGATCCTGCGGCAGGAGCCGCACCAGGCAGTCCTGCACCGGACCCGGCGTCCGCACACCCGATGCCCGCGATAGGTCTACCGCCGCCGGCGCCGCAACCACCGCAGCCCGTGCCGGCGGAGCCTGTGCTACTCACCGTCGACGACGCCGCGCTGGCTGACTGCCTGCGCGACGCTGCCTGGCTGCCAACGGTTCCGACCACCACAAGCGGCTGGAATCTGCTCTGGCATAGCAGCATTCGTCGCATCATCGACGAACTCGTCGCCTACGGCGGGATCTTCTCGGCCGACCGACCCAGCGGGCTGCCGGTCACCCTGCGCTACGACAACCGGACCGATCCAGTCGGAGTTCAGGTGTGGGCGCAAACCGGGCCCGACGACTCGCTGTGGGGCGTGCGCGTGGCCACCGTCGACTACGAACACGGCTCGCACTACACGGCAGACACCACCACCGGTGCCGAAGCCGTCACCGGCTTTCTCCACGACCTGTTTCGCCGCCTCAACGATGACCTGCGCCTGGTGCGCCTGGTCCTCGGGGCGGACACCGTACCGGCGACCACAGCCGGCGCCGATCAGGGTCAGCGGATCGAACTGGTGGTGTTCCGCGATCCCGACGCCGGCACCGACGTCGACCTCTACATCGCTCCGCGCGGAATTGCATCTGACGCAGGATAGTTGGAGGAGTTGTGGTGCTATATGGGAGAACGCTGGAGCACCGTCTTCGCTAATTCTAGAGCTGTGACCTCGACGTTTGCACATCGTCTTACGTCTAGTGAAAGATCTTTCCGGTTGACGGAAGGGGTCTTGTGGCCGATTCGGATGGTTCACCGCTGGGTTCTGCAGGGTTGGAGCTGGTCGACGGCGTTGCGCTGCTACACCCTGAAGAAGCGGTGTTGGAGGCCATGCTGGACGGCTGGGCCAAGCAGCAGCTGGGTGGTCGCACGCTGACGCGAAAGACGATTGCCGAGCGACTGAAGGTTGTGCGGCGCTTCGTAATTTTCGCCGATGAGTACCCGTGGAACTGGTCGGCGGCGCACATGGATGAGTTCTCGGCGTATTTGGTCGCCGATCTGGGGCGAGCCAAATCGACAATCCGCAACCTTCACGGCATTATTCGACTGTTCTGTGACTACATCACCTCGCCGCACTATGCCTGGATTCAGCAGTGCGAGAAGCGGTTCGGCACACACCCGGTGCAGATCTGCCACGAATGGAACACCTCGGCGCATCTGGTCGACTACGAAGGCGGTCCGGGTCGGCGGCCGATGACTCGCGAGGAGTGTCAAAAGCTGTTCGATTACGCCGATGAACAGGTCGAACGGGCGGTGAGGTTGCGTCGCAAGGGCGCCTTGACGGCATACAGGGACGCGACGGTGTTCAAGGTGATCTACGGGTGGGGCTGCGCGCCACTGAGACGAGCCGACTCGACGTGTTCGACTGGTATCGCAACCCCAAAGCTCCCGAGCTCGGCAAGTTCGGGAAGCTGCACGTCCGATATGGCAAGCGTTCCAAGGGATCCGGATACAAAAGGCGCATGGTTGCCAGCGTCATGCCCTGGGCGGTCGAGTCGGTCGAGGACTATATGACCAACATCCGCCCGAGGTTTGGCTTCGACGATCACCCGGCTCTGTGGTTGACCGAACGCGGCGGTCGACTGCGGCCCAGAGAAATCGAAGAACGCTTCGCCACCTACCGGGACGATCTCGGCATGGACCCCGCTCTAACCCCACATTGCCTCAGGCACAGCCACATCACGCATTGTGTTGAGGACGGCGCCGACCCGAAATTTGTCCAGGAGCAGGCTGGGCATCGGTTCGCGTCCACGACCGCGATCTACACCGCGGTGAGCGGCGATTTCATGAACACAATGATGCGCAAGCACCTGGACTTCGGACTGAAGCAACAGCCGGAAGGATCTCGATGACCGCCAAACTCGACTACAAATGGAACCTGCGCGAGCTCATGGCCACGCGAGGCATGTTCAGCACGACCGATCTGCGGCCCGGTCTGGTCGAGCGGGGAATCACTCTGTCCCCAACTCAGATCTGGCGCCTGGCCGCGGAAAAACCCGAACGGCTCAACCTCAAGGTTTTGGTCGCATTGATGGACATCCTGGACTGCCGGATGGACGAACTCATCGAGCCCGTCACCACCGCCACACCGCGACGCCGAAAGGCGGCGGGCGACACCGTTT
This sequence comes from Nocardia sp. NPDC041819, assembly GCF_055590505.1. Lineage (NCBI taxonomy): Bacteria > Bacillati > Actinomycetota > Actinomycetes > Mycobacteriales > Nocardiaceae > Nocardia > Nocardia sp. NPDC041819. The sequence goes on from NZ_JBVJAP010000022.1 coordinate 71,378, forward strand.
CTACCGGTGAGCCCAGCGTCGGCGCGTTCCGGCCAAAACGGGCCAGGATCGTCACCGAGCAGTGACCAACCCGCCCCGCTTCATGACCGACCCGGTCGAGGTGATCACCGAGCTGATCATCGAGATCGAACCCGGCCTCGCCGTCGAAGCCGTTCGAGACGCCGTCGAGCGAACCGCGCCTCAACGAGCCCGCCAACAGCACCTGGCAGCCGCACTCGTTGGTGAACCTGCGCTGCTGACCAGCGCCCGCTCCGAGGGGCCGAAGACGATCGGGGCCCTGATCCGGCGGCTGCAGGAACTCGGCGCAGTTAACGTGGTCAACCCGGCCTGCCCGCACTGCGGCACCCAGAAACCACTGGCCCAACGCGATGAGCAAGGCCGAAGGATCTGCGGCTCTTGCTTCAACAAGGCAAACGAAATCTTCGGAACCTGCACTCGCTGCGGCAACAACCGCCGCCTTGCATTCCAGGATCGAGCCGGACACCCGCTCTGCGTCCAGTGCCGACCCGACAAGGATGTCGACCACACCGAGATCATCAGCAACCACATCCGACGCCTTGACCCCACAGCATTACCTGAAGACCTGCAGAAGCTAATTGAGACCGTTGTCCCTCAACCCTTTCAGCGGCTCAAGCTGGCGTGGGCCCTCGATGATCGACCAGACCTGCTCACCGGCGCGGGCGCGGCTGGATCGCGACGACTCATCACGCTGATCGATGCGCTGATCACCCACGGCATCCAGAACATCACTGCACCCGCGTGTCCGTTCTGCCAGCAAGTCGTCACACTGTCCAACACCTACGACGGCCAGCGGTGTTGCCCGGCCTGCTACTCAAAACACCGCGCGCAGCCCTGCACCATCTGCGGACACCGCCGCCCAGTCGGCCGCCGCACCATCGACGGCCAACCTCTCTGCATCAGCTGCGTCCGGAAAGATCGCGCATACCAGCAACAATGCTCACGCTGCGGACAGATTCGCGGAGTCTCCCGGATCGAAGCCGGCAAACCGGTCTGCACCGCCTGCGGCCGCGGTTACCCAGCGATCTGCTCCATCTGCGGCCAACACAAGGACTGTTACCTGTCCACCAGCGACAAACCTCGATGCCAGCACTGCTCGCGCCGCCTGCTGAACACCGAAAAATGCTCGCGCTGCCACCGAGATGGCATCGTCTCCACCCGCGCCGAGTCCGGCGAACCGATCTGCGACTACTGCAATCGCAAGAAGCGAAAATGCGCCCAGTGCGACCGAATCCGTCAGATTCGAGGACGAACGGCAGAACACGAACCCCTCTGCACGACCTGTTACCGCGCGAATCCTTCATCGTTCCAGGCATGCAAGCACTGCGGCATCGTCGAACGGCTCTACCACTTCGGCCTTTGCGAACGCTGCGCATGCCCCGGCGTGGTCCGGTCACTGCTCGCCGGTCCGGACGGTGTCATGCGGCCAGACCTCGAACCCGTCCTCGAGGCACTGGTGGCCTCGCAACCTCGAAACATTCTGAGTTGGACCTCGATCTCATACGTTCGACGGCTGCTGGCGGGCTTGGCGACCACGACCGGTCCAGTCACACACGAAATGCTCGACAAGCTCGAGCCGAACACGAAGCCGACACGGCGACTGCGAGCCGTCCTCGTCAACTCCGGTCAACTGCCGCCCCGAGATGAATACCTGGCCGACCTCGAACGCTGGATCACAAACAAATTGGCCACCGTCGTTGACCTTGATGGACGCAAAGCATTGCGCAGCTTCGCAACCTGGCATCACCTTCGGCGGCTGCGCGAAGCGTCAACCCGCGCCCCCCTCACCCCGACGCAAACAGGATCCGTTCGCGGCGAATTGAGCAAAGATGTCGTTCTGCTGAACTGGCTCCACGCCCGCGGCCGCACACTGGCGACCTGCACCCAAACCGACATCGATGCCTGGCTGACCGACGAAGACGGAGCCCCAGCCCGGCTATTCGTCAAATGGGCCAGCTCTCACCGCTACGCCGGCCGCATCACGATCCCTTCCCGCCGACCCGATCGAGTTGGCGACGTGTTCCCGATCGATGATCGCCGCTGGACTCTCGCTGCCCGCCTCCTTCACGACAAAACGATCCACACCACCGATCGAGCGGCTGGCCTCCTAGTGCTTCTCTTCGCCCAGCAACCGACGCGGATCGCCCGTCTCACGACCGAACACGTCCTTCAAACCGACCACGGCGTCCAACTGTTGATCGGCACCAACCCACTAGATCTTCCTGAGCCGCTCGATGACCTCATCGTCGAACTCGTGAACAACCGCCAGGGCAAAGCCGTCATCGGACACACCGACGGTCACCCTTGGCTCTTCCCCGGAGGACTGCCCGGCCAACCACTGACACCCGGTTGGCTCATGGCTCGGCTCAGAGCACTCGGAATTCCACCCCGAATCAGCCGCAACAGCGCCCTCATGGACCTCGCCGCCGACCTGCCCGCCGCTGTCCTCAGCCACCTACTCGGCATCAGCATCCACGCCGCCACCCACTGGACCAACGAGGCAGGCAACACCCGTCCCGGCTACGCCGCGGAGCTAGGGAGTGTCCTCAAAGTTCTTGCAGCGAATCTGTTTTGTGGCCGGTGGTGTTCTGTTTTGATGTCGCGTTGTGGTGCGCAGGCATGAGTTGAC
>NZ_JBVJAP010000023.1:0-73875 GCF_055590505.1 Nocardia sp. NPDC041819
TCTACATGATGTGGACCGACGGCCTGGCCCGGTTGATGCCGCCATGGGAGCTGTATCTGGGCCGCTACACCGTGCCCGCGGTGTTCTGGGTCGCGCTGATCATGGGCTTGGTGTTCACCGTGCTGATCGCCTACCCGTGGATCGAGAAGCGGCTCACCGGCGACAACAGTGCCCATCACAACCTGCTGCAGCGGCCGCGTGACGTTCCGGTCCGGACGGCGATCGGCGCGATGGCGATCGCGTTCTACGTGGTGCTGACGCTGTCGTGCGTCAACGACATCATCGCCCTGAAGTTCGACATCTCGCTGAACGCGACCACGTGGATCGGCCGCATCGGCCTGCTCGTCGCCCCGCCCGCGGCGTACTACATCGCGTACCGGTTCTGCCTCGGCTTGCAGCGCAGCGACCGCGCGGTGCTCGAGCACGGCATCGAGACCGGTGTGATCAAGCGTCTGCCGCACGGCGAGTACATCGAGGTGCACCAGCCGCTCGGCCCGGTCGACGCGCACGGCCACCCGATTCCGCTGGAGTACCAGGGCGCACCGGTCCCGAAGAAGATGAGCAAGCTGGGTTCGGCGGGCAAGCCGGGCACCGGTAGCTTCCTGCGGCCCGATCCGCAGGAGGAGAGCGCTCGGAACTTCGAGATCGAGCACGAGGAAGAGCACAGGCAGCTGAAGGTGCTGCAGCGCGCTCAGGAGGCGGCGAACGGCAAGCACGGCCACTGACGCCCGCCCCACCGGACGGCCCCCGAGTCGAATGCGACTCGGGGGCCGTTCTGCGTCATACCGCGGGTGTCATAGGCGTGGCGCCGCGCGGCGTGCGGCCTCGATGGCTTCGAACTTGGCGAGGTTGTGCCGGGCGTCGGCCAGCGCGTCGTGCGCGTCCGGCGGGATCGGCGGGAGTTCGGGACGGCCGTGCGCCTCCCAGTGCTGGCGCAATTCGTTGGTGTAGCGCGGCAGGGTGTTGGGCAGGTCGACCATGGAGCCCCACAGCTGGCACAGGGCGACGTGGTCGTAGGCGGATACCCAGGCCCACAGCTCCGGTTGCACGGTCGGCCGCGGCACCAGGAACGCGTACAGCTCGTCCCGGATCCGGGCGCGGCTGCGCCACAACGGAGAGGAAGGCGACGGCAGCTGGGGCAAAACGAATTTGCGCACCCAGGGTCCCGCACGTCCGGCATCGAATTCGGTGGACACCGCGTAGTACTCCCTGCCGTCTTCGCAGACGACGCCGATGGAGACCAAATCGATGGTCACACCGTCCTCGATGAATTCGCAGTCATAAAAATACTTCAAGCACCAAGCCTCTCTGATATCTTCGCTGGCGGTAAATTCGGCAACACGGGGGTGGAATGGCCAGTGTTCTCGTATGCAGTGTAGAAGGTTGCGCGCGTCAGGTACGAGCGCGAGGTGTGTGGCACACATTATGCGCAGGACCCGTACGGGGTACTTCCGCGCTGCGCCGGCGAAAGCTGTTCCAGGCCAGCAGTAATGAAGTATGGAGTCTGCCGAGCGCACCTCCATGAGGTTCGACGATGGGGAGTGTCGATCCCGCCCTGGGGCCAGGGCCGCCAGGGCGGCGTCACAAAAGCTCACGACGGCGGCGGATATCTTCGTATGGTTATTCGATGCTCCGACTACGGGCCGGGAATTAGAGCGCCGTCTTGTCATGGAGGTTCAACCGGGTAGGAAGCTCCGTCCGAGAGGGAATGTTCACCGAATCAACGGCGATAAGTCGGAAACCGGCCCGAGAACCTCGAGTTGTGGCTCAGATGTCGACCGACAGTCCGGAGAGTGCGAGATCTGGTCGGCTGGGCGAAAGAATCCTCGAACTCTACGGAACTGCCGAAGACGATAATGCGATGCGGTCCCTGGACATGGTGTCCCATCGATCGTGAGATGGCGCAATATCCGCGTGGTTACCCCGGTGATCGCACCCGCCGGGGTATAAGCCATTCACCTCAGGTGGGGCGATTCCAGCCCTGGGACTGGGTTCCTGCGAGGGGGTGGCGGTCCGTATTCTGGACTGGTGAACTGGACCGTCGACGTACCCATCGATCGCCTGCCGGAACTGCCGCCGCTGCCCGCCGAGCTGCGCAGGCGGCTGGACGACGCGCTGGCGCGACCTGCGCTGCAGCAGCCGTCCTGGGATCCGGAGCAGGCGGCCGAGATGCGCACCGTGCTCGAGAGCGTGCCGCCGATCTGCGTGCCCGCCGAGGTGGAGGAGCTGCGCGCTCAGCTGGCCGAAGTCGCCCGCGGTGAGGCGTTCCTCATGCAGGGAGGCGACTGCGCGGAGACGTTCGCCGACAACACCGAGCCGCATATTCGCGGCAACATCCGCACCCTGCTGCAGATGGCGGTCGTGCTCACCTACGGTGCGAGCCTGCCGGTGGTGAAGGTCGCGCGGATCGCGGGCCAATACGCCAAACCGCGCTCGTCGGACACCGATGCGCTCGGCCTCAAGTCCTACCGTGGCGACATGGTGAACGCGCTGGCCGCCGACGCGGCGCTGCGCGAGCACGACCCCTCCCGCCTGGTCCGGGCCTACGCCAACGCCAGCGCGGCGATGAACCTCGTGCGCGCGCTCACCGGCGCGGGCATGGCCGATCTGCACAAGGTGCACGACTGGAACCGCGACTTCGTGGCCAAATCGCCCGCCGGTGCGCGCTACGAGGCACTCGCCGAGGAGATCGATCGCGGCCTGGCGTTCATGACCGCGTGCCGGGTCAACGATCCGAGCCTGAAAGCGGCGCGCATCTACGCCAGCCACGAGGCGCTCGTGCTGGACTACGAGCGCGCCATGCTGCGCCTGAGTCACAACGCGATCGGCGAGCCGGTGCTCTACGACCTGTCGGCGCACTTCCTCTGGATCGGTGAGCGCACCCGCCAGCTCGATGGCGCGCACATCGCGTTCGCGGAACTGGTGGCCAACCCGATCGGCCTGAAGATCGGCCCGTCCACCACGCCCGAGCAGGCCGTGGAATACGTGGAGCGGCTGGACCCGAACAACGAGCCGGGCCGCCTGACCATCGTCTCGCGCATGGGCCACAGCAAGGTCCGCGACGTGCTGCCGCCCATCATCGAAAAGGTCCAGGCCACCGGTCACCAGGTGATCTGGCAGTGCGACCCGATGCACGGCAATACGCACGAGGCGTCCACCGGCTTCAAGACCCGTCACTTCGACCGCATCGTCGACGAGGTGCAGGGCTTCTTCGAAGTGCACCACGCGCTCGGCACGCACCCCGGCGGCATGCATATCGAACTCACCGGCGAGGACGTCACCGAATGCCTCGGCGGCGCCCAGGACATCTCCGACCTCGATCTGTCCGGCCGCTACGAGACCGCCTGCGACCCCCGGCTGAACACCCAGCAGTCGCTGGAGCTGGCGTTCCTCGTCGCCGAGATGCTGCGCTGAGATCCGAGCCGCGTCAGCGGCCGGACTTCGCACGCTCGCTTCCGGTCAGGGAAGCGCCACGATGGTGACGGTGTCGCCCGCCTCGAGGTTGACTCCGATGGCCGGAGTTTGCGAGACCACCAGCGAGCTATCGGCTCGGGCCAATTGTTTGACCTCGACCTGCAAGCCGAGGCTTTCCAGCTTGGCGCGGGCGTTGGCCACGGTCCATCCGCGGACGTCGGGCATCTTCAGGGCATTGGAGATCAGCAGGACGACGCCGTCGCCGGATTGAATGGTGGCGCCTGCGCCCGGCTGGGTGCCGATGGCCTTGTCCGCCTCGATGCTGCGGTCGAACTGGGGTTTGGTCTCGCGGATCGCGATTCCGGCGGCACTGAGGATCTTGGTGGCCTCGTCGGTCGACTTGCCGCGCACGTCCGGGACCTTGACCGGCTGCGATCCCTTGCTGCGGTAGACCTTCACCTGCGCGCCCAGGGGCAGCACGGTGCCGGGCCGCGGTTCCACCCGGGCGACCGTTCCCTTGGGGGCGGCGTTGGACTCTTCGCCCGCGTCGACCGGTTGCAGCCCGTAGTCCCGGATCAACTGATTGACCTTCGACACCTGGTCACCCGCTTTGACGTCGGGCACCTTGGGCTTGCCATTGGAGACCAGGACGGCGACCGTGGAACCCTTGGTGATCTTGGACCCGGCCGACGGGTCACTGCCGACCACGCCGCCCACCGGGATCGTGTCCGACGCCTTCTGCCGGATCTCGGTCTCGAACCCGGCGTTCTGCAGCGTGGCGACCGCCTTGTCGGTGTCCAGCCCGGCGATCGGCGGCACCGCCGAATACCGGCCGACGCCCAGCCACCAGCCCCCGATGCCGACCAGCAGCGTGAGCGTCGCGACGATGGCCACCCATATCCACACGGTGCGCCGGGAGCGGTTGAGCTCGTCGGCGTAGGGCGGCGCGTACGGCGGCGCGGGGTGGGCTTGACGCGCCGGTTGGGGCCGGTCGTAGTCCGCCGGGGGGCTGTAGTCGACGCGGGGCCGCTGGGCGGTGACCACTTTGGTGTGCTGCACCGGTTGCGGCGCATGGGGGTCGTGGGCCGACGCGCCCGCGAAATCCGGCCGGTCGTCGTGATCCGGCGCGACGACGCGGTAGCCGGCACTGAGATGCTCGGCGGACTCCTGGGGCGCGGGCACCCGATAGGGAGGCAGGCGCAGCGCGGTGCCGATCTGCCGCAGTGCTGCCGCCATCTCGTTCGCGTCGGCGAACCGGTGCGCGGGGTCGCGCGCGGTGGCCTTGGTCACCAGCTCGTCGAACTCCGGCGGCACCCCGGAGATGAATCCGCTCGGGCTCGGCACATCGTTCTCGATGCGCTGATAGGCCACCGAGATCGAGGTGTCACCGGTGAACGGGACACGGCCGGTGAGCATTTCGAAGATCAGCAGGCCGAAGGAGTAGACGTCGCTGCGGGAGTCGGCGGAGCCGCTGGTGACCTGCTCGGGCGACAGGTAAGCGGCGGTGCCGAGGATGACGCTGGCCGACGTGGTGTTCGCCGCGGCCACCGCGCGCACCAAGCCGAAGTCGGCGATCTTCACCTCGCCCGCGTCGGAGATCAGCACGTTCTCCGGCTTGATGTCGCGGTGCACCAGCCCAGCGGAATGCGCGACGCCGATCGCCGCCAGTACCGGTTCGGCGACGGCGCGCACCGCGTGCGGTGGCATCGGGCCGCGTTCGCGCAGCAGCTCGCGCAGCGTGCCGCCCTCGACCAGCTCCATGATCAAGAAGGGATGGTCGCCGTCGATGCCCTGGTCGTAAACCGCGACCAGCGAAGGATGCTTGAGCTTGGCGACCGCGCGCGCCTCGAACTCGAATCGGGACAGGAACTGCGGGTCGCCCGCGAACTTCGGGTCCATCACCTTGATGGCGACCGGCCGGTCCAGGCGGGTGTCGACCCCGCGGAAGACCATCGACATTCCGCCGCGGGCGATCGGCGCATCGATCCGATAGCGCCCTTCCAGCATCTGGCCGATCAAGAGAAGTCCTCCGGCTTTCACAAAGTTTGCCGCTCCGTGCGGCCTCCACGATGGTATCGACTCCCACCACCCCGGGTGTCTCACGACGTGCGGCAGGTCACCGTCTACCGTTATCCGGGTGAGTGCATTTCCCTGCAGTGACGACGTCCTTCCGCAGTCGGTGGCCCTCGTGCCGCTGCCGGAGGTGGCCGACCGACTCGGGCTGGTGGTGACCCGGGTGCACCAGATGCTGCGCGATCACCAGTTGCTCGCCCTCCGCAGAAACGGCGTCGCGGGCGTCCCAGAACGGTTCTTCGACGACACCGGCGCGGTCGTGAAGCCGCTGCCCGGCCTGATCACCGTGATGCGCGACGCCAAGTACACCGACGAGGAGATCCTGGAGTGGATCTTCACCGAAGACGAGACCCTGCCCGGCAAACCGATCGACGCCCTGCACGGCCCCCTGGCCCGCGAAGTCCTGCGCCGGGCGGCCGCGGACCCGTTCTGAATTATTGGCCGCGCGGGCGCGGCGTGTTCGCGGCCCCTTGATGGCTCGCGTCCGAGCGGCCGCCGCTGGCGACTTCGTCGCGGACGCGGCGGCCGCTCGGACGCGAGCCGGGCCGCGAACGGAACATGCTCGGTCTCGCTGCGCTCGAAACCGGTGGTTGAGCTGTTGTGGTCGCGTGGGGTGGTCAACGCAGGATCAAGTGGATGCTGGTGCCTTGGGCTACCGGGCCCCGCGCGGTGTCGCTTCGCTCGGGCCTTGTTGCGCCGGCCGTAGTGGCGCCGATTCGAGTTCGCCGTCGGCAGTGGCGGGGAGTTCTGATGCGGCCTACTCGGCCGATCCGAGCCTGTTTGTCGAATGCGGCGACGGAGGGCACGAGCCGTTCTTCCTGCTCGCGCCTTGCACGAATCTGCGCCGCTGCGCTAATCGCGTTTGGGCTCGGCTCGGCTTACTTCCGCGCGCTGCTCACCATGCGGGGGCAGCTTGCCGCTACCGTGGCCCAGCACTCGCCGTCGATTCAGGTGGGCTGGACGGTCGTCAGCGGTCTAGGCGGCTGCGCAGGGTGGCGGTGGTGAATTCGGCGGCGGCTACGCGCAGGCGGTGGTGGCGGGGCACCGCGGCGCGGTGGTCGAAGACGGCGTAGTCGCTGCGTTCGATGTGGTGCAGGATGTCGGAGTAGAGGGTGGCCGCGGTGCGGATGGCGGGGCGCACCCGGGGTTCGAGCAGGTCGATGCCTGATTCGGCGCGGCGGTAGAGATCCCGGTTGACCGCGATGAGATGGGCGAGGGCACGGCGAACGCGTGGATCGGTGCGGCCGGTGCGCCGGCATTCGAACAGCAGGTCCTCGTCGACGCCGAACGCGGTGAGGGCATCGGCGGGCAGGTAGACCCGGTCGCGGTCGAGATCCTCTGCGACGTCGCGCAGGAAGTTGGTGAGCTGGAACGCCTCGCCCAGAGCGGCGGCGGCGGGTTCGGCCTCGTGCACCGGGACGACCGTGCCGAGCACGGGGAGCAGCTGCAATCCGATCGCGGCCGCGGAGCCGCGCATGTAGTCGCGCAACTCGGCCATGGTGGCGTAGCGGTTACGGAAGGATGGGGCGCCGGGCGCGTCCATGCGCATGGAGTCCAGGAACGTCCAGAAGTGCTGTGCCGCGATGCCGTAGCGGTGGATGGTGTGGGTGACGGCGGCGAGCACGAGGGCGCGCGGCCGTAGTCCCGCTTCCCGGCTTCGTTCGTGTTCCGGATTCGGGCCGGAGGGCAGCAGCGCGTCGCCGCGGGCCTCGCCGGTGTGCGATCCCAGCGCGGCCCGCAGGTCCCGCTCGATTCGGTCGAGTTCGGTGACCGGGTCGCTGTCGGTCGCGGCGTTAGGACGGCCCGTGCGGTCGACGACGTCGTCCACCATGCGCGCGAACGCGTAGAGCGCGTGCACTGCGGGCCGTCGCTCGGCCGAGAGCAGCCGGGTGGCAAGGAAGTAGGTGCGGCCGTGCGTGGCGGCGATCTGCCTGCACTCGCGGTAGGCGAGCGGGAGCAGGGCGGAACCGGGTAGCCGGCTTTCGGTCATCGGGCGGCGGGCGAAGCGGTGGCCTTGCCGGGCGTGGCCGTGACAGTGCTCGGTGGCGTGGTGCGCAGGCGCAGCGGGTCCACCGTGCGCAGCGACAACGCCGCGATACTCGCGGCGAAGGTGGCGGCGACGACATGCCAGAAGTTGTACAGGCCGATCGAACCGTCCGGCTGGAAGACCAGCATCAACCAGGTGCATACGCCGACCAGCGCCATCAGCGTCGTGGTGGACAGCGCGAACCCGGCGGCCAGCGCCAGCGGCCACGAGTAGTACCAGGGCAGCGCGGCCGGCGAGAGGATGACGATCGCGACGAACGCGATCAGGATGCCCAGCACCGCCTCGCGCTCGCTGTGCCGGAACCGCCACCAGGTCAGGGCGAGCACGGCGACCAAGGCCAGCGCGCACATCGCGCGGGTCACCTCGAGCACCGATTCCAGCCGCAGCGGGGTTATCCAGGTGATCGCGTGCGCCATCACGGTCGGCAGCGAGAGCCAGTTGATGATCTTCTTCGACCCGGACAACGCGGTCAGCCAGCCGATGCCGACGCCCGCGATGGCCGAGGCGGCGACGAACACGACCGCGAACACGCTGAGCCCGAGCCCGGCGATCTTGCCGAACATCAGCGCGGGATGCGGCATGTCCTCCGTCGGCTCCGCGGCGTCGCCGGGCTGCTCGCTGGCGGGCAGGTGTGCCGGATCGCGCCCGACCCGCTGCGCCGCGCGGCGTTCGCGTTCGTGCAGCATCCAGATCCAGACCAGGAACGGCAGCGCGACGCCCGCGGTCGCCTTGATGGCCACGCCGATCGCGACCACCACGATGCCCGCCACGTGGTGGCGCTCCAGCACCAGCGCGATGCCCGCGCACATCAGCCCGACCATCAGCATCTCGTTGTGCACGCCGCCGATCAGGTGGATCAGCACCAGCGGGTTGAGCACGGCCAGCCACAGCGCGACGGTCGGCTTGCCGCCGAGGTGCTTGGTCAGATACGGCACCGCCCACATCATCAGCACCAGGCCGGGCAGCATGACCAGCCGCATCGCGATGGTGCCCGCCACCACGTTGTCGCCGGTCACGGCGGTGATCGCGCGACCGAGCAGCAGGAAGACCGGACCGTAGGGCGCGGTGGTGGTGGTCCACACCGGACTGACGTTGTCCAGCAGCACACCGGGATTCGCGACCGGGCCGACCTGGTAGGGGTCGAAGCCGTCGCGCAGCAGCGCGCCCTGGGCCAGGTAGGAGTAGGCGTCGCGGCTGAACATCGGCACCGCGAACAGCAGCGGCGCGATCCAGATGCCGACGATGGCGCGAAGCTCGTTGAGCGTCACCTCGGCGCCGGTCCGGTCGCCGGTGCCGATCGTGGCGCGCCCGAGGCGGACCCAAGCGGTGATCATGAGCAGCACGCCGATCCAGATGCAGATGGTCGACAGCGCGTAACCGTGCCCGAACCGCAGCCAGGACAGATGCATGGCCTCGAGCAGCGGGTCGCGCTTGCGCACGCTGCCCGCGCCGAAACCACCGAACATGATCATGATCGCGCCGAAGAAACCGAGCAGGGCGGCATGGCCCTCCTGGCTTCTGGCGAAGTCGGCGCAGGTGCGCATCCACCACAGGAAACCACGGTCGGTGGCCGATTCGCGACGTGCGGAGGCGGGCGACGAGGGACGGGTGTCACCGGCGGAGGCGGCCTCTGCGGTGCGCGTTTCGGGGGATGCCATCTGGTGTCGGTCCCCCCGAGTGGTCGGCGGTCGCAACCGCGAGCGAATAGGTCGGCGCTTAGTTTACGGCGTCGTCTCGAACACTATCCGGCTGGTGCGCGGGGTCGCACGCGAAGTGCGCCCGACCTCGCCCGCGATGCGGTTTGCCGCCAGTTTTCCGGATAACAGGGCGGTCGGCACGCCCACGCCCGGAGTGGTGCCGCAACCGGCGATAACCACATTGTCGCTAGAGCGCGGGAAATTGCCCGGCCTGAAAGGGCCGGTCTGACGGAAGAGGTGTGCGGCGGAGAACGGCGTGCCCGCAAGCATGCCGTAGTCGAGCCACGTCCGAGGTGTGTCGAGCCGGTCGACGGTGAAGTGCTCGGCGATGCCCCGGTAGCCGCGCGATTCCAGTACGGTGAGCAACTCGCGGAGGTAGGCGGGGCCGAGGCGCGGCCAGTCCAGCGGTGCCGCCGCGAGATTCGGGCACGGCGCGAGCAAGGAGAACGGCTCATGGCGTCCGTCGCCGCGTTCGACGAACAGACTCGGATCGGTCAGAGCGGGCCGGGTCAGCAGCAGCGAGGGGTCGCTCATCAGCTTGCCGCGGCCGCGGCGAGCGGTGATCTCGGTGAACGTGCGGTCCCAGGCCTCCCCGAACTCGATGGTGTGGTGCGCCTGCACCGGCCACCGCGCCGCGACCGCGGCGGGGACGGTGCCGTGCGCGACGAGCGCCGACGGCGAGGCGCGCAGCCCGCGCCGTGGTCGCACACCGAAACGATCCAGCGAGCCGAGGTCGGCGGTGAGCACGAGCGCGTCGCAGTCGAACGAGCGCCCGTCGGCGGTGCGGGCGCGCCGGGCTCGCCTGCCCGCGTAGTCGATGCCGACCACCTCGGCATTCAGTTCCAGCGTGCCGCCTGCCTCGGCGAACGCGTGCGCCAGCGCCGCGGCGATCGCGCGCATACCGCCCTCGGGGAAGTAGACGCCCAGCGAGGTGTCCATATGCGGGATCGCGCCGTAGACGGCGAGCGCCTGCGCGGGCGGCATGCCCGCGTAGAGGGCTTGGAAGGTGAACAGGCGCGCCAGGCGCGGATCCCGCAGGAACCGGCGCACCCGCGGGCCGAGCCTGCCGAACCCGCCGAGACGTGCCAATTCGACCAGCGCGCGGCGCTTTTCGGGGAGGCGCACCATATCCAGCGGCGAGTCGAAGTTGGTGTCCATGAACTCGGTGAACTCCGCCGCGTAGACCCGCGCCAGCCATGCGCGCAGGCGCCGGTATCCGCGTGCCTCGGCCGGGCCGCAGGTCCGCTCGACCTCCGCGGCCATGGCATCCGGGTCGGCGAAGACCCTGATCTGCGCGCCGTCGGCGAACCGGGCGTGATAGCCCGGCGCCAGCCGGTGGATGCGCAGCGGGGGTTCGCAGGTCTCCGGGGCGCGGCCGACGGCGGCGAGCGCGTCGGTGATCAGTTCGGGCAGGGTGAGCACGGTGGCCCCGGAATCGATCTCGTAATCGGCGCCCTGGTACCGGCCCACCCGGCCGCCGGGGTGGTCGGCCCGCTCGAGCAGCGTGACCGTGTGACCCGCGCCGGTCAGGTAGAGGGCGGCCGACAGGCCGGCCAGGCCCGCGCCGACCACTACGACGCGATCGGTCGGTCCCGCAACGGTTCTCATCCGGTTCGTCTCCTTACCGTGGCGACCGATACCCGGCTCACGCCGCGCGCTCGGTCGCGGCCAGCGCCATCGCGCGCAGCCGTTCCTTGGCCACCGGCGTCGCCGAGCTGGCCTCGATCGCGACCAGACCGCTGTCGGTGAGTTCGGCGATCCGGCGTTCCACCTCGTCGACCGCGCCCAGTTCGGCGAGCAGCGCGCGCAGCCGCTGCACCTGCTCGGCGCTCAGGTCGGTGCCGATACTCGAACGCAGCAGCGCGGCCGCGGCGGCGTCGGTCTCGTCCGCGCGGCGCAGTGCCTCGGCCAGCAGCACGGTGCGCTTGCCCTCGCGCAGGTCGTCGCCGGAGGGCTTGCCGGTGACGGCCGGATCGCCGAATACGCCGAGCAGGTCGTCGCGCAGCTGGAAGGCGATCCCGATGGCGGTGCCGAACCGGCGGTAGGCCTCGATCAGCTGCTGATCGGCGGCGGCGATGGCGGCGCCGAGGTGCAGCGGGCGTTCGACGGTGTAGGCGGCGGTCTTGTAGCGGTTGATCCGCAGCGCGGCCTCGACCGATTCGTCGCCGCCCGCCTCGCCGTTGATGTCGAGCAGTTGACCGCCGAGCACCTCGGTGCGCATGTCGGCCCACACGGGGGCGAACCGGGCGATGGCCGCGGGCGCCAGCCCGGACGCGTGCACCATGTCGTCGGCCCAGGACAGCGCCAGGTCGCCGACCAGGATGGCCACGCTGGCGCCGAAGTGCGCCGAGTCGCCCGCCCAGCCGCGGTCGCGGTGGCGCTGCTCGAAGTCGACGTGCACGGTGGGGAAGCGGCGGCGGGTGCGGGAGGAATCGATGATGTCGTCGTGGATCAGCGCGCAGGCCTGGACGAGTTCGAGCGCGGAGCAGGCAGTGAGCACCGCGGTGGCCTCGGGGGCGTGCGGATCGCCGCCCGCTCCGAGCCACCCGGTCCACGCGAACGCTGGCCTGGTGCGTTTCCCGCCGCGCAGCACGAACTGCTCGAGCGCGTCGGTGGCCTCGACGAAGACCGGGCCGAGGCGCTCGGTCGTCGGGCGGCGGGTGGCGAAGAAACTGGTCAGGGCGTTTTCCACGGCGGTGACGAAGGCGGGGGTGCCCGGCTGCGGCACCGCGGGACGCGGCGTCTGAGTACCGGTTGCGGCGGACAGAGGAGCCTCCAAGGTCGTGCGGATGATGGACGCACGGGGTCGCGAAGGGTGCCCGGGCGCTGCGGGTGATTCGGGGCCGAGCGGGGGGCGGTCGCGCGTGTCGCTCGGCGTGGCGAACATGTCGCTCGAAGCGAAGAATACGCGGGACGTCCGAGCGACCCGACGGGGCCGCCACCGGCCACCTCTACACTGAACCGGTGACTTTCGACAACGTGCGGGGAAGCTCGACCCCTGGCCGGCCGTCCCGGACGCACCCGAACGTCTCTGGAACACCTTCGGTCGTGCAGAGTCTGCGGGCTCACGCGGGGCACGCGGTGCCGTTCTCCGTGGAGTTCAATCCGCCCCGCGACGCCGCCGCCGAGGCGCGGCTGTGGCGCGCCGTGCGGCAGTTCGAGTGCATGCATCCCGCGTTCGTGTCGATGACCTACGGCGCGGGTGGTTCCACTCGCGACCGCACCGTCCGGGTGACCGGGGAACTGGCGCAGCAGACGACGCTGCTGCCGGTCGCGCACCTGACCGCGGTGGAACACAGCGTCGCGGAGCTGCGCTCGCTGGTCGGCGCGTACGCCGACTCCGGTATCCGCAACATCCTGGTGCTGCGCGGCGATCCGCCGGGCGACCCGCTGGGGGAGTGGCACAAGCATCCGCAGGGCGTCTCCTACGCCGAGGAGTTGGTGCGTATCGTGCGCGACCTCGGTGACTTCCACGTCGGCGTGGCCTCGTTCCCGCAGGGCCACCACCGCTCGCCGGACCTGGCGACCGATACCGCGTTCCTGGCCGCGAAACTGCGTGCGGGAGCGGAGTATTCGATCACCCAGATGTTCTTCGACGTCGAGCACTACCTGCGCTTGCGCGATCGGCTGGTGGCGCTGGACCCGATCGAGGGCGCCAAGCCGATCATTCCGGAGCTGATGCCGATCACGTCGCTGCGCACGGTGCAGCGCGCCGAGGAGCTGTGCGGCAGGCCGCTGCCGGACTCGGTCATGCGGCGGCTGCGCACGGCGGCGGGCGACGGCGGGGAGGAGAACGCCGCGGCGGTGCGCGCGGCGGGCATCGAGATCGCCACCGAGATCGCCCAGCGGCTGATCGACGAGGGCGCGCCGTGCCTGCACTTCATCACGCTCAATTTCGCCAAGGCGACCAGCGAGGTGCTGACCAACCTCGGTTACGGCGTCACGGCCGCCCCGGTCAGCGTCTGAGGCTCCCGCCTCGGATGGGGGCTACGTGCGCGTCACCGGCCGCTTCGATGCCGTGACCGGCGGCCGCTCGTACTTCGGATGGTGCGTTCGATCCACTCCGGCATGCACTGTGGCGGCCTCCGTGACCGACCGGTGCGCTCGAGAGCGCACCGGAAAGACCCCGGGTCAGGCCGCGCGGACCGCGCGCAGCCCCCATGCCTCGGCGAGCAGCCGATGCGATTCCAGCCGATCGGCGTGCCGATGGGTGATCGTGGTCACCAGCAGTTCGTCCGCTCCGCTGACGCGTTGCAGCGCGGACAGCCGCTCCACGACGGTGCCCGGTGACCCCACGAACTGGGTGGCGAGGCGATCGTCGACCAGGCGCCGCTGCTCCGCGGTGAGCGGGGCGATGGTCGCCGGATCGGGGTAGTCGGCCGCGCCCGCGCCGCTGCGGATGCTGTGCACCCAGTGGCCGTAGCTCGCGGCCAGCCGCCGCGCGGTGGCGTCGTCCTCGGCCACGACCACGTCCGCGGAGATCACCACGTACGGCTCGGCCAGCTCGGCGGACGGGCGGAACGCCGCGCGATACGCCTCGATCGCGTCCAGCGCGGTGCCCGGCGAGACGTGATAGGCCGCGGCGAACGGCAGCCCCAGCCGCCCGGCCAGCTCCGCGCTCTCGCCCGCGGTGCTGCCGAACAGCCACAGCCGCACTTGCGCGCCCTCACCGGGAACCGCGTGCAACGCAACGCCTTCCGGGCTGACGAAGGTGCCCGCCAGCAGAGCGCGCACCTCGCCGACCTGCTCGGCGAACTCCAGCGGCTGCGCGCCGCGCTGCTGGAGCGCGCCCACCGAGGCGATGAACTTGGACCGGTCCAGGATGCGGCCCGGGTCGAACGGCGGCGGAACGACAACGCCGTCACGGATCTCGGTGCGTCCGGTCACCGTGGAGACCACGGGCTTGCCGCGCGCGGGTCGCGCGGCCTCCGCCCCGAACTGGCCGCGCCGATGACCCGACCGGCCGAGGCCCAGGTCGAGCCGGCCCGGGTACAGCGCGTCGATCGTGCCGAACGCCTCCACGATCGAGGCCGAGGTGTGATGACCCACCTGCACCGCCGCCGAACCCACCCGGATCCGCTCGGTGGCCGCCGCGACCAACCCGATCAGGGTGATCGAGGAGGAGCTGGCCACCGAGACGAAGTGGTGTTCGGCCAGCCAGTACCGGTGGTAGCCCCACTGTTCGGCGTGCTGGGCCAGATCGACGGTGTTGCGCAGGGCCTGCTGCGCGGTCGAGCCCGCGCTGATCGGGGACAGGTCCAGGATCGAGAGGGGAACGAACCGGCCGCTCATGCGGCACGTCCCCGCCGCGGGTCCTGCTCGCCCGCTTCGATGGCCACGCGCAGCCGGTTCTGCGCGGGCGCCACCGGGCAGGTCGCGAAATCGGTGAAGGCGCACGGCAGATTCGCGGCGCGGTTGAAGTCCAGCAGCACCGTGCCGTCCGCCTCCGGCGTGCCCACGGTCAGCGACCGTGCCGCCGGGTAGGTCGTCACACCGCTGGTGGCGTCGGTGAACAGCACCCGCAGGTTGTCCCGGTCGCCGAACGCGACCACGCGTTCGGTCACCTCGCCGATGCGGAATTCGATGGTGCCCGCGGCGCTGTGGCGGTGCTCGAGCCCCTCGACCACGGCGCCGGTGACCACGGTCCGCTGCTGCGCGAACGGCGTGAAGCGCCCCGGGACCACCCAGCGGGGGTCGGGCCGGTAGGCCGGGATGCCGTCGAAGCTCAGCAGGGCGGGCGAAGCGGGGTCGTGCACCCGGACGGCGTAGCGGCCCGTGCGGCGGATCACCTCGAGTACCCGGCGCTCCTGCCGGACGTGCAGGCCGGGCGCCCCTTCGGCAGGGGTGACGATCTGTACGCCCGCGATGCCGAGCCCGTCGTATTCCAGCCGGTCGGCGGGCTGGGCGGTGATGAACACCTTCTCGTCGGTGACCCACCAGGTGCCGGGCAGGTCCGGCAGCCGTTCGGGGCGGTCGGTGAGCCAGTGCAGGGCGGTCAGGCCGAGGAAGCCGAGCGGGTCGCGCAGTTGGTCTGCCCGCGTGTGGTGCCAGCGCGCCCACTCGGTCTCGAAAACGGTGGTGATGCTCGTGGTCATGACGCTTCGGCTCCTTCGTGGGCGGTGGTGCGACGGTGGGGATGGCGCAGGCCGAGGTGGTCGCGCAAGGTGGTTCCGGCGTACTCGGTGCGGAAGCTGCCGCGCTCCTGCAGTTCCGGGACGACCCGGTCGACGAATTCGTCCAGCCCGTGCGGGGTGAGGTGCGGGACGAGGATGAATCCGTCCGCGGCGTCGGACTGCACGTACGCGTCGATCCGCTCGGCGACCGCCGCGGGCGTGCCGATGAACTGCTGGCGTGCGGTGACCTCGATGATCAGCTCCCGGATGCTGAGCCCTTCGGCTTCGGCTCTGGCCCGCCAGGATTCGGCGACCGCGCGGGGATCTTTGGCGTGCCGCACGCGGCCGCGGGTGA
Organism: Nocardia sp. NPDC041819; assembly: GCF_055590505.1. Lineage (NCBI taxonomy): Bacteria > Bacillati > Actinomycetota > Actinomycetes > Mycobacteriales > Nocardiaceae > Nocardia > Nocardia sp. NPDC041819. Next base: position 15,700 of record NZ_JBVJAP010000023.1, read on the forward strand.
TGTTCACGTCGTCGACGGGCTCGACGTCGGGCAGCGGTCCGTCCGGGTCGTATCCGGACAGATCCCGGCCCCAGACCTGTTCGAGGAAGGCGATCGCGGTCTGCGGGCCGACCTGTTGGAGGCGGATGTGCCTGGCGCGTTCCTGCGCCTCGGCCTCGGTGTCGCCGAGGACGAAAGTGGCGGCGGGGAAGATCTTCAGCTCGTCGGGGGTGCGCCCGTACTTGGCCAGGCGGCCTTTCAGGTCGGCGTAGAAGCGCTGCCCGTCCTCGAGGGTGCCGTGGCCGGTGAAGATCGCGTCGGCCGTGGCCGCGCCGAATTCCCGGCCGTCCTCGGAATCGCCCGCCTGCAACAGCACCGGGTGGCCCTGCGGGCTCGGCGGCAGCACGAATCGGGCGGTGATGTCGAACTGTCTTCCGCGATGGCGGGTTTCGGGAATCTCCCGGGCGAACACCCCGGCCTGCCGGTCGACGACGAGTGCGTCCGCGGCCCAGCTGTCCCACAGCGCGCGGGTCACCTCGACGGTCTCGGCCGCGCGGTGGTAGCGCTCGCCGTGCTCGAGATAGCCGCCGCGCCGGAAGTTCTCGCCGGTGAACGCGTCGGAGGAGGTCACGACGTTCCAGGCCGCGCGGCCGCCGGAGAGATGGTCGAGCGAGGCGAATTGCTTGGCCAGCTCGAACGGCTCGTTGTAGGTGCTGTTGATGGTGCCGGCCAATCCCAGCTTCTCGGTGACCCCGGCCAGCGCGTTGAGCACGGTGAAGGTGTCCGGCCTGCCCACGACGTCGAGGTCGTGGATGCGGCCGCGATGTTCGCGCAGCCGCAGCCCTTCGGCGAGGAAGAAGAAGTCGAACAGGCCGCGCTCGGCGGTACGCGCCAGATGCTCGAACGACGCGAAATCGATCTGGCTGCCCGACTCGGGGTCGCTCCAGACGGTGGTGTTGTTCACGCCGGGGAAGTGGGCGGCGAGGTGGACCGGCTTGCGAGGCTTGTCGGTCACGACGGGGTACCTTTCGCGCTGATGGCGTAGCGGCTCTCCGGACGGGGCAGTCCGAGGCGCGCACGTAATGTGCTGTTCGACAGCGGCTTCCGGTCGATCCCGGGCAGCAGCCGCACGGCGGCCGGAAGCGCGAGCGGCCGGAGGACGACGCCGTCGGCGGCCTCGGCGCTGTCCACGGCCGCGAGCACTTCGCGCAGTGTCTCTGCGGTCCCGAGGTGGCGCAGGGCGCTGGGCGCTGCGGTGCGGACCGGGCCTGCCCAGCCGTCCAAGGTGTGCGCTTCCGCCCGTGCCGCGTCCGCGGAGCCGGCCAGGTGGATGTCGAGATCCAGCAGCACGTGCACGCTGTCGGGGTCGCGTCCCGCGTCCGCGAGCGCAGTGCGCAACGCGGTGCGCCGTGCCCGCGCCGCGTCGAGGTCATCCGCGCCGATCCGGATCAGGTCGGCGCGGCGCAGCGCGACCGCGGTGGCGGCCGCGCCATCGGCGCGCACCGCGACGATCGGTTGGCCCTGTGGCGAGCGCGGTGTGATGGAGGGCCCCTTCACGGCGAAGTTGTCGCCGGTGAAGTCGATGTAGTGCAGCTTGTCCCGGTCGACGAAGCGGCCGGTCGAGGCGTCGCGGATCTCCGCGTCGTCCTCCCAGCTGTCCCACAGCCGGGTGGCGACCTCGATCGCCTCGTCGGCCTCGTGCCACAGCGCGGCCGCGTCCTGCGCCGGTTTGCGCCCGAACGCCCGCGCCTGCTCGTCTCCTTCGGAGACGGTGACCTCCCAGCCCGCCCGGCCGAGCGTGGCGAAGTCCAAGCTCTGGATCGCCTTCGCCAGATGGAACGGTTCGGTGTGGGTGACCGGCGCCTGGGGAATCAGACCGACGCGGTGGGTGACGGCGGTGACGCGGGCGGCGATCGCGACCGCGTCGAGCCTGCCGCGGGTGACGCCGGGGCCGCCGGGTTGCACGCCGAACGAGTCGGGCAGGAACACCGCGTCGATGCCCGCTTGCTCGGCCGCGACGATAACCTCGGTCCAGTACCGTCCGGTGAACAGGTCCTCCGCGCGCGAGTCGGCACGCCGCCAGGACGCGGGGTGCGCGCCGGTGCCCGCCGCTTCGACGGCGAGGAAGAAGCCGGAGTGTGCCATCAGGCCGTGCCCTCCGCCTCGATCTGCTGCCGCAGCGCCGGATGGGTCCCGGATCCGGCGACATCGGGTCCCAGCAGCAGCGCCTGCTGCCACAGTGCGGCGCGCATGCCGCGCGCGGACCGGACGGCGCGGCGGTCGCGCTCGGCGCGGACCGGGGCGACGGCGTGCACCCGCGGGTTGCCGGAGGTGTCGGCGGCACGCGGGGCGCGCAGACGGGTGCGCCACCAGCGCGCGGGATCGGGTGCGAAGACGGCGGGGGCGGCCGGGATGTCCGGCGCGGGAGACGGTTCGGCGTCGGTGGCGGCCGGTTTCCGGTTGAAGGCGGAGTACACCATCAGGGCGATCCTTTTCGGTCGGTGCCACCACGGCTCGTGGCCGGTGGTGGGCTCCGGTGCGGGGGGAGGGGTGATCGCGCAGGGCGCGACGGCGGGTTCCGGGCGGCTGCGGCACGGGGCCCAGGGCTGCTGCCGGTTCAGCACCCGGCTGTGGCGGTAGGTCGGACGGGGCATTACGACACGCCTTTCGGGACTGCCGGCGCCGGGATGGCCGACAAAAGCTCGCGGGTGTACTCGTGCCGCGGGTTGCCGAAGATCTCGGCGGTGCGGCCGGATTCGACGATGCGGCCGCGCCGCAACACCGCGACGTGGTCGCTGATGCGACGCACCACCGCCAGATCGTGCGAGATGAACAGATAGCTCAGCGCCAGTTCGGCCTGCAGGCCGTCCAGCAATTCGAGGATCTGCGCCTGCACAGAGGCGTCCAGCGCGGAGACCGGTTCGTCGAGCACCAGCAGCTCGGGATGCAGCGCCAGCGCCCTGGCGATGGCGACGCGCTGACGCTGCCCGCCCGACAGCTCGGCGGGCTTGCGCTGGGCGAACCCGGAGGGCAGCGCGACTTGCGCCAGCAACTCCGCCACCCGGTCGCGCCGCTGCGCGCGACTGCCGACTCCATACGCGCGCAACGGTTCTTCGATGATCGCGCCCACCCGCCAGCGCGGATCCAACGAGGCGTAGGGGTTCTGGTACACCACCTGGAAGCGTTTGCGCAGCGCGCGCAGCCGCGACCCACGGGCCTTCGACAGCGGTTGCCCGTCGAAGGTGACCTCGCCCCGATCGGGTTCGGTGAGCCGCAACGCGATCCGCGCGGTGGTGGATTTGCCCGACCCGGATTCGCCGACCAGCGAGAGGGTCTCGCCGCGGCCCAGTTCGAAGCCGACCCCGGCCACCGCGGTCACGCTGTCGCCCCCGTGCGCCCGGAAGGTCTTGTGCACTTCGCGCAAGACCAGTAGCGGCTTACCGCCGCGTGGCTTGGGCTCGCGGTAGCCGCCCGCGGGAGCGAGGCTGGGCGAGGCGGCGAGCAGGCGCTTGGTGTACGGGTGGCGCGGTGTGGCCAGCAATTCGGCGGTCGGGCCGCTCTCCACCACCTCGCCGCCGTTGAGCACGACGAGCCGATCGGCGCGTTCGGCGGCGACGGCCAGATCGTGGGTGATCAGCAGCACCGCCGTGCCGCGTGCCGCGATCTGCTCGGCGAGCCGGTCGAGCACCCGGCGCGCGACGGTCACGTCGAGCGCGCTGGTCGGCTCGTCGGCGATGACCAGGTCCGGTGCGCAGGCCAGCGCCGCGGCGATCAGCACCCGCTGGCGCTGCCCGCCGGACAGCTCGTGCGGGTACTGACCGGCCCGCAGCTCCGGCCGATCCAGTCCCGCGTCGGCCAGCAGTTCGATCGCCCGCGCCCGCGCCGCCTTGCGGTCGGCAAGCCCGTGCACGAGCAGTGCTTCGGCCACCTGATCACCCACCCGCCGGACGGGGTTCAGCGACAGCCCCGGGTCCTGGGGGACGAACCCGATGCGAACTCCGCGCAGCCGCCGCAGCGCGCGTTCGGAGCCGGTGTCGACCACGGCGCCGTCGAAGGTCACGGTCCCCCCGGTGGTCTCGGCGTTCGACCCGAGCAGGCCGATCACGGCGTGGGCCAGCGTGGACTTGCCGGAGCCGGATTCGCCGACCAGCGCCACCACCTCGCCGCGGGCCACCGTGAGCGACACCCCGTTCAGCGCGGTGGCCGCGCCGGTTCCGGACCGGTACCGAACCCGCAGGTCCTGGACGTGCAGCAGCGAAGATGCCGGGGCGCTCACGGGTGTTCTCCCTTCCCGATCGCGCGTCCGAGGCGCTGTGCGGCGAGCACGACGGCGATGATGACGAACCCGGGCAGGGTGGTCATCCACCAAGCGGTCGCGAGGTAATTGCGGCCCTCCGAGATCAGCGTGCCCCACTCGGGGGTGGGCGGCTTCGCCCCGTAACCGAGGAAGCTCAGCGCCGACACCGCCAGCACCGCCATGCCGAATTCGACTGCGGCCAAAGCGAGTACGGGCTGGTAGGCATTGGGCAGCACGTGCCTGGCCAGCACCGTGTACCAGCGCACCCCCGCGGCGTGGGCCGCCTCCACGTACACCGCTTGCCGGACCCGCAGCACTTCCGATCGCATCACGCGCGCGAAATTGGCCACCAGCGAAACGCCCACCGCGATCGCCACATTGCCGGTGCCGAAGCCGAGCGCGGTGACCAATGCGAGCGACAGCAGCAGCGCGGGTACCGACAGCAGCACATCGACCGAACGCATGACCACGGCGTCGACCACGCCGCCGATCGCGCCCGACAGCAGCCCGAGCAGCGACCCGGCGACGAGCGCGATGCCGACGGCGGCCAGCGTGGCGGTCAACGAGAGCCCGGCGCCGTGCACCATCCGGGTGTAGAGGTCGCGTCCGAGATTGTCGGTGCCGAACCAGTGTTCGGCGCTGGGGCCCTGGAACTTCTGCGCGGGCACGCCGGTCAGCGGGTCGCCGCCCGCGAAGACCGACGGCGCCAGCGCCCATCCCACGGCGAGCAGCGCGACAGCGCCCGCGATCAGCAGTCCGGCGTTGCCGCGCAGCCTCTTCCAGCGCACGGCCGGGCGCCGCAGGCCGGGTAGCACGGCCGCGCGCCTTTCCTCGATGACGTCAACCATGAGTCCTCACCTCCTCGGCCGGCGGCGCGCCGAGCGCGAGTCCGGCGGCGGTACGAATGACGGAAGCGGCGTCAGGCACGGATGATCGCCTCCTCGGCGGCGTCGACGGCGTTCCGCTCGGATTCGCCGCCCACGGCGCGGGAGCGGGCGGCGATGCGCGGGTCGAGCAGCGGATACACCAGATCCACCGCGAGATTCACGCTCACGAACACCGCCGAGGTGAGCAGCACGATGCCCTGCACCACGGGGATGTCCTGCGCCAGCACCGCGGTCTGGGTCAGCCGCCCGACGCCCTGGCGGGCGAAGACCGTCTCCACCACCACCGATCCGGCGAGCATGTTGCCCACCAGCACCCCCGCGATGGTGAACGCGGGCACACTGGCCGGGCGCAGCACGTGCGTGCGCTGCACCCACCAGCGCGATCCGCCCCTGGCCAGGGCCACGTCGACGAACGGCTGACGCCAGGTCGTCTCCAGCCCGGCGGTGAGCACCTGCGCGATGACCGCGCCGATCGGCAGCGCCAGGGTGAGCGCGGGCAGCACCGTGCCCGCGAACCCGTGCCCGCCGAACGCGGGCGCCAGCCGCAACTGGAACGAGAACACCTGCAGCAGGAGCAGCCCGGTCCAGAAGGTCGGCACCGAGACGCCCAGCGACGGCAGCGCGGCCAAGGCGTTGCGCAGCCACGGCCGACGGCTGTGAGTCGCCGCGAACGCCAGCGCGACGCCACCGATGACCGCGAAGAGCAGGGCGGCGCCGGTCAACGCGAGCGTGGCGGGCAGCGCGTCACCGATCGCGCCGGTGACCGGCTGCCCGGTGGCGATGGAATGCCCGAGATCGCCGGTCACGGCGTGCCCGAGCGCGGTCCAATACTGTTCCCACAGCGGTCGATCCAGCCCGTAGCGGGCCTGCAACTCGGCGATGGCCGCCTTGTCCACCGGGGTGCCCGACCCGCCCGCGTCGGCCGCGATCGAGACCGGGTCGGCGGGCAGCAGGTACAACACCACGAACGACAGCGTGAACGCCGCCCACAGCACCCAGATCGCCTGCAACACCCGCAGGGTCAGATAGCGCGCCATGACTATCGCCCGCTCAGCCAGGTGTCGAAGAACTGCAATCGCGCCGAGGCTTCGAACTTCAGGTCCTGCGTGTTCGCCCCCGCTCCGATCGCCTGGGACAGCTCGACCGTCGGGATCAGTAGGCCCGCCTCGAGCACCTGCTGCTGCGCGGTGTGGATGAGCCCGTTGCGCACCGTGGTGTCCACGGTGGCGACCTGACCGTTCAGCGCGTCGTCCAGCGGCGGGATGGGGCCGCGCGCATTGAGGTTGCGCCCGTCGAGACCGAAGGAGGTGCGCAGGATGTCGCCATCGGCGCGGGTGGTGTTGCCGTAGAAGGTGTCGAAGTCCTTGCTGTTCTGCCGCGCCGTGGTCTCCGCCACCGACACCAGGTCCAGCTTCAGTTCGACGCCGACCTGCCGCAGTTGCTGCTGCACCAGTTCGAGGATCGCCTGGTTGCCCGCGAACACCTGGCTGAAGAGCACCGAGAACGTCAACCGCTCACCGTTCTTCGCCCGGATGCCGTCCGCGCCGGGCAACCACCCGGCCTGGTCGAGGATGGTGCGCGCCTTCGCCGGGTCGAAGGCCAGCCGTGCCGAGAGGTCGGTGTAGCCGGGTGTGGTGCTCGCCAGCGGGCTGGTCGCGGGTTTGAACTGCGGGCCGAGCACGGTGTCCACCAATTGCCTGCGATCGATCGCGGGCAGCAACGCCTGGCGCACCGCCGGATCGCGCAGCGGTCCGCGTGTGACGTTGGGCTGCAGGCCGAACGGCACACCCGGGTTGGCGGTGCTGAGCACCCGGCCGCCCGCCGCCTCGATCTGCGGCGCGTCCTGCGGCAGCGCGTCGCTGATCGCGTCCAGCTGTCCGGAGGCGAGACTGCCGGTGCGCACGCCGGATTCGGGCACCACGGTGAACTCGATCTTGTCCAGATAGGCCTCACCGCGATGGGCGAACACCGCCGAACCCCAGCGGTAGCCGCTGCGCTTGGCCAGCGTCACCGCGGCGTCCTGGCGGTAGGCCGTGTAGGTGAACGGCCCGCTGCCGACGTTGTCGCCGAGGCAGCGCTGCTCGGCGGGCTTGGCCGTGGTCACGTCGGCCAGGATGCCGAGCTGGGCGGTCGAGGCCGCCTGCAGGAATTGGGCGTTGGGCTTGCTGAACTCGACGCGGGCGGTGAGCCGGTCGACCGCCGTGGTCCCCACGTAGCCCGTGAGGTAGCTGCTGCCCAGCGGTGCCTTGCCCGAGCCGAGCCGCACGACCGAATCGAACGTGTTGCGTACCGAGTCGGCGGTGAGCGGCGTGCCGTCGCTGAAGGTGACGCCGTCGGTGAGGCGGAAGGTGAAGACCTTCGCGTCGGGGCTCGCTTCCCAGCTCTGCGCCAGCCACGGCTTCAGCTCGCCGGTGGCCGGATCCTGGTCGGTCAGCGAATCCACGATCTGCCGGGTGACGTACAGCGTCTGGTTGGTGCCCGCCTGAGCCGGGTCCGAGCAGGTCGGCGTCTGGGACAGGCCGTAGCGCAGGGTGCCGCCCGGCCGGGGCGGGCCCGCGTCGCCGCCGGGCGCGGCCGAATCACTGCCGCAGGCGGCCACGGTGGTGGCCGCGGCGAGCGCGCCGGCCAACGCGGCGATTCGGTGACGGGTTCGGATCACGAGGCGACTCCAGATACTTCGATGCGGGCGAGCTGCTCGCCCTGCTGGGGAAAGGCGTCGGCGACACCGGTCGCCGACGGTCGGCCGGGCATACGGCGGCGCTGCGTCATCTGCTCAGCGCTTCTTCGGCAGGCCGGGTGGGTTGATTCGCGATTCGGTGACCGCCTCGCCGCGCAGCCCCCAGCGGTCGATCACCTGCTGGTAGGCGCCGTGCTCGATGGCGTAGGCCAGCGCGTGCTGCACGGCGGTGATCAGCCCGCTGTCCTTCTTGGTGAGCACCGCGATCTCGCCTTGCAGCGCCTCGCCCGCACCCGAGAAGGTGCCCGCGATCCTGGTCTGCTTCGCGGTGGCCGCGTGGTAGATCGCAGTGGGGTTGGGTCCGAGGTAGCCGTCCAGCCGCTGCGAGGCCAGCGCCAGGTAGTAGTCGGTGACCTGCTGGAAGTAGGCGATATCGATCGGCGGCAGACCCTCGGCCCGGTTCTGCTCGTTCCACTTGACCAGCAGCTGCTCCTGGTTGGTTCCGCTGCCGACGCCGATCCGCTTGCCCGCCAGGCTTGTGCGGTCGGTGTATTCGAGCTTGCTCTGGATCGGCACCTCCAGCGCGACGTTGTCCTTGCGATAGGTCGCGAAGTCGTACTTCTCCTTGCGCTCCTCGGTGACGGTGACATTGGAGATGAACGCGTCCACCTCACCGGAGTCCACCCGCACGAAGTTCTGCGACCAGTCCGCCACCTGCGCGTCGAGTTTCAGGCCGAGGATGTCGGCGATCAGTGCGGCGAAGTCGACTTCGGAGCCGACCACCGTCTTGTCATCGGTGGCGTAGAACCGCAGCGGCGGCGCGGCGCCGGACGCGCCGGTCACCACCAGCGTGCCGCGCTCGCGAATCGCCTGCGGCACCTCGGCGGCGATGGCATCGACCTTCGCGGTCCGGACGCGTCCGGACTGGGCGGGGGAGAGGTCGAAGGTGATCGAACCGGCGGGCTGCGCGGCGGTATCCGCCTCGGGTTCGGTGCAGCCGGTGGCCAGCAGCGCGACCGCGGTCGCGGCGGCGGTGACCATGGCGGAGAACTTCATCGGATACCTGTTCATCAGCGGACTCGGGAAAGGAAGGCGCGGGTGCGCGGGTGTTCGGGATGGTCGAGCACGGCCGAGGGCGAGCCCTGCTCGACGATGACGCCTTCGTCGAGGAACACCACGGTGTCGGCCACCTCACGGGCGAAACCGATTTCGTGCGTGACGATCACCAGTGCGGTGCCGCCGTGCGCGAGATCGCGGATCACGTCGAGCACCTCGCCGACCAGTTCCGGGTCCAGCGCGGAGGTGGGTTCGTCGAACAGGATCACGCGCGGCCGCAGCGCCAGCGCCCGCGCGATGGCCACCCGCTGCTGCTGCCCGCCCGACAACCGGCGCGGATACGCGTCGGCCAACTGTCCGATACCGACCCGCTCCAGCAGCCGGTGCGCCTCGCGCTCCACCTCGGCCCGGTCGCGCCGCTGCGCGGAAAGCGGTGCGAGCGTGACGTTCTCGAGCACGGTCAGGTGGGGGAACAGATTGAACTGCTGGAAGACGAAGCCGATTCGCGAGCGCTGCTTGCGCACTTCGCGATCGGGCAGCGCGTGCAGGCGGTCGCGGCGCAGCCGATAGCCGATCAGCTCGCCGCCGATGCGCACGGTGCCCGCGTCCAGCGACTCCAGGTGGTTCACCACGCGCAGCAGGGTCGACTTGCCCGAACCGGACGGACCGATCACGGTGACTACTTCGCCGGAGCGCACGGTGAGATCGATGCCGCGCAGCACCGGATGCGCGCCGAAGGATTTCCGGACGCCGCGGACCTCCACGGCGGGGGCCGCGCTCATCGGGTCGCTCCGCGCGGTGCGGCGGGACCGGCCTCGGCGACCTCGCGCAGCTTCTGCCACGCGCGTCGCAGCGGTGTCGGCGGCGGCGTGCGGTGCGCGCCCTTGGCGTAGTGGCGTTCGATGTAGTACTGCGCCACCGACAGCACGGTGGTGAGCACGATGTACCAGACCGTCGCGACCATCAGCAGCGGCACCACCCGCCCGTTGCGCCCGTAGATGACCTGGACCTGGTAGAACAGCTCGGCGATCGCCATCACCGACACGATCGAGGTGCCCTTGAACAGGCTGATCACCTCGTTGGTCGCGTTCGGCAGGATCGAGCGCATGGCCTGCGGCGCCACCACCGTGCGGAACTGCCGCAGCCGCGGGATCCCCAGCGCGGCGGCGGCTTCCAGCTGACCGGCGTCCACCGCGATGAACCCGGCCCGGATGATCTCGGCCGAATACGCCGCCTGATGCAGGGCCAACCCGATCACAGCGGCGGTGAAACCGCTGATCACACCGTTCACCTCGAAGGTGAACAGCGCGGGCCCGAACGGGATGCCGATCGAGACGGTCCGGTACAGGTAGGCGATGTTGAACCAGAACAGCAGCTGCACGATCAGCGGGATCGAACGGAACGCCCAGATGTAGACCCACGAGATCACCCGCAGCACCGGATTGTTCGACAGCCGGGCGACCGCGAGCGCGGTGCCGAGCAGAAAGCCCAGCGCCGTGCCCCATACGGTCAGCTCCACGGTGACCCGCAACGCCGACAGCACCGACTTCGCGGTGATGTACTGCGCGAACGTCGGCCAGTCCCATCCGGGATTGGTGGCCAGCCCGTGCACGAACTGGGCGAGCAGGATCAGCGCGACGGCACTGACCACCCAGCGCCAGGGATGCCGGGTCTTGGCCACGGTCGGCGGCGTGCCGTACTCGGCGGCGTCCGGCGCGCGGAGGGGTGTGCCGGTCGGGCCCGGTTCGCGCGCCGGGGCGGTCGCGGGTGCGGTGGACGCACTCATGACGGGTCCTCGATGATCACTTCGGTTCCTCCATCGGTCCCGGCGGAAGCACCCGCACCCGGTGACCGGGGGGTTGCTGCGACGTCGACGAGCCAGGTCTCTCGGTCGCTCTGGATGGTTGGCGCCGACCCCCTGTCAACCGATGTCAGGGGCGAGCCGAATCATGATGCCCAGCAAGGGAAGGCTGGAACAAGAGAAGTAATCAGCGTGAGCGTAGACCTTGTCCACGCCAGTCGATCGGGTCTTTGTAGTAACCAGATGTGCGCTGCTGCGTCGGGGGCGGTGCGAGCCTGTCGCGTCCTCGCGGACGGGCATCCAGCGCCGGATGACGGCGGTCCGATGCAGCATACGGGTATCGCCAGGGCTGGGGAACGCGGGTCGGCCACGCGGAAGCCTGTTTTCGGGCAAACGAGACTCGCCGCGAAATTGCTGTACCCAATCCGTGCTGTTGGAGCCGTTTGCCGGAGTACTGTGCCCCTCGATCGTTCCGCCGATGAGGAGGTTTCGTGATCATTTTGCGTCGTCTGACCCAATTGTCCGCTGTCGCGACCTGTTCGGTCGCCCTCGCGTTTGCCGGGCCGGGTGCCGCGTTCGCGGCTCCGGATGCCACGATTCCCGCGTTCTCCGATCTCTCCGCGCCGATCGCCGCCCCCGGTGACCTGTTCGGCGCCTATCAAACCGCGCTCGACGCGCTGCGCGCGCTCGGTATCCAGCCGTTCGCGTACCCGAGCGCGTCGGCGTTCTGCCTCGACAACACCACGGCCGGGCTGGCGCCCGCGGTGGCCGGAGCCATACCCGGGCCGTGGCCGAAGAACACCGTGCAGCTTCCCGGACTGGACCTCAGCGCCGTCAAGGCCGGGCAAGCCATGTTCACCTTCGTGCCCTACGGCCTCGGGCCGGACGGCGCGAACACCGCGGGAATGCAGGTGGCCTGGCTCAATCTGAGCAACGGACGCAGCGGAACGGCCGCCATGGGACCGCTGGCCGACATCGCCCGCACGATGATCCCCGCTGCCGTTCCCGCGGACCAGCGGCCGGTGGCCGAGCAGGCGATCCGGGACTTCCTCATCGCGGCCCTCCCCATGGGCGGGGTGCGGGCGGTCCCGGTGGACACCGGCAAGGGCACCGTTCTCGCCGCGGTGTTCGGCACGGTGCAGAACGGCGCCAAGTCCTGCTTCTTCCTGCCGACGGTCGGAATCACCGCGGTCCCGTGAGATTCAGCTGTCGCGGCGCGGCGCCGCTCCTGGGAGCGAACGCCCCTTCCAGTGCGCCGTGCCGCGTCGGCGGGCCCGGTGCGAACGCCCCCACAGCAGCAGATACGCCGCCACCGATACCGGATGCGCGAGGGCGGCGGGCACGTCCGCGCGTCCCAGCGGGCCGCCGGTCTCGGTCGAGCGGGCCAGCAGGCGCCCGGCGACGGCGGCGAGCCAGCCGATCGCGCCCGTCCGGCGGATTGCGCCCCTGCCGAGCACGGCAGCCGCGGGCGGTACCCAATAGGCAAGGGCCGCAACAAGTCCCACCGCCGCTCCGCCCGCGATCGTGCCGTCGTAGGCCGACCAGAGCCAGCGGGTGTAGCCCGCGTCCAGGTCGGCGGCGCCGCGATACATCCTGGTGCGGGCCAACTCGCCGGCGGCCACCAGAGCGGTGGCGTGACCGGCTCGCCGCAGCGTACGGGCGATGTCGAGGTCCTCGGTGACGCTCCCGGCCACGGCCGTGTGGCCGCCGACCGCGCGGTAGGCGGCGTTGTCGAACACGAGGAACTGGCCGCAGGCCACCGCCGTGGCGGGTCGCAGGCTCCGGTCGGCCACGGCGATCGGCAGCGTCGAGGCCCACGACCAGCACAGCAGAGGCTGCACCACGGCTTCCGCCACGGAATCGGCCACTTGCAGGGGCCAGGGCGAGACCAGCGCGGCTGAGCGCGTACGCAGCGCGCCGACCGCCGCGGCGAGCGCCGTGGGGGCCAGCCGCACGTCGGCGTCCAGGAAGATCAGCACCGGCGTCGACACCTCCTCCGCCAGCCGGACGCAGGCGGCGGCCTTTCCGGTCCAGCCGGCGACCGGATCGGACTCGGTGCGCAGCAGGGTGAAACGCGCGTCGTCGCCGATCGCCGCTCGTGCCGCGGCGCCGGTGTCGTCGGTGGACGCGTCGTCGAGGATGCGCACCGCGAGGCGCGGTACGCCCACCTGCGCGCGCAGGTCACCGATCAGGGCGGGCAGCCGGTCGGCCTCGTTGCGCGCCGGAACGCAGACGGTGACGGGTTCGATCACCGTCGTCGGGGCATTCGTCAGCCTCTGCACGGTGATGCGGTTGTATAGCGCGATGCCCGCGCCGAGCGCCGCCACCGCGGTGGCGAAGGTCGGCAGGATCGAGTTCGCGCGCAACGTCTTCGGCAGGTCGGCACTCACCATGTGGGCCACGCTATCCCGGCGCACCGACCTGCCGCTCAGCGATTCTGCGTCACCGAGCGCCACCAGCGGCTCAGGGAGAAGCCGACTTCCGGCGCGCCGGGCGCGGCGGGGTTGCGGTCCATGTACGCCATCGCCGCGACGATGGCGGCCACCGCGAGCGTGATGCCGCCCGCGATGCCCGCCCAGCCCGCGAACGAGCGGGTGTTCGGGTCGGCGTAGCTGACCTCGGCCTGCGGCCTGGAGACTTCGCCGGGCGGCAGTTTCCAGGAGACGACGTTGTCGCCCTCGCGGCTGCCGTTGGTCTTGGCGACGCGGGCCGGGAATGCGATGGTCAACTGCACGTCGGAGCCGTGCGGCGGCAGCGATTTCAGATCGACCCGCCCGCTCAGGCTGACCAGGTCGCCGGTGCGCTGGAACTGCAACTGGAACATGCCCTGGGTCTGCTCGGACAGCTGGCCGAGCTGCTGCACATCACCGAAGGACAGGTCCTCGAAGAACACCTGGCTGCCGGTGTAGCCGTCCTGGGCGTACGGCTCCACTCGCAACTTGGCCGCCAGCGTCTCGGGCGCCTTCAGCTGTGGACCCTTGTCCCCGGCGTCGGCGGGCACCACGGCGGCGACGATCCGGCCGGACACCCGGTCGTTGGACGAGACCCCCATCGAGACCTGCACCCGCAGGCAGCCCGCGAGCATCGGCACCAGCATCGCCGCGAGCAGGACCACCGACGCGACACGCGCGCCGCGGCGTGGGGCCCGCCGCTGCGGGAGGTCCGGGGCATCGGGCTTCGTGATGACGGGACTCGGCTGCACGGGTGACATCGTGCCAGGCCTGCCGCCCGGAATGAAACGCGCCAGTCGCAGCGCGCGTCGGCGCGCCGGGCGCGGGACGCGGCGGCGGGTCAGCGGCGCGCGCGAGCCAGGGCGACCAGCAGGGGAGCGCCCAGCAGACCCATACCGGCGAAGCCGTATCCCGCCGAGGAGGGAAGGTCGAGGAACACCGCGTGGGCCAGCGCCGATCCGAGCCAGGTCCACAGGAACAAGGCCACCGGAACGGTGAGCGCGATCGCGCGGTGGTGCGATCGCGGCGTCCGCACGGGATCCGGCGCCGCCCGCTCCCAGACCGCGAGCACCGCGGCCATCACGAGCGCCACGCCGAACCAGCCCAGGTAATTCGTCAGCGGAATCCAGTCGAGGCCGGGCAGTCCGGAATGGAGGTCACACCAGGTCCACTGCCCGTCGGCCACCATCTGCGGATCGAGGAACAGGTCCCAGCCCACCGCGCCGACCGCCGTCCACCCGAGTCGGGTGATCGTGCGCCGCGACAGCATCCCGGCCACCACCCACACCGGATACATCCCGCCGGTCCAGGCCAGCGGGACGATCAACGGCACCTCGAGCAAGGCCGGTCCGAGCCGGTCGGTCGCGTACTCGTAGCAGCCGAACGGGATGCCGGTCGCGGTGCCGATCACCTCCGCCGCGAGCCCGATGCCGGAGACGATGGTCAGAAAACCGACGGCGTAGCGCAATCCCCTGGTCGCCGTCGCGTGCGCCAGCGCGGCGCCGGTGCACAGCAGTACGACCGCGACGGTGATGCGGTCGCGCCCACCGCCCGTGGTCAGCGGATACCCGATCTGCGCGACGATCGTCAGCGCCACGAGGACGAGGGGCAGCAGAAAGCTCGCCGAGCGATAGCCGGACAGCAGGCCTGTGGAGTGATCGGGCGCGGTGGGTACCGCCGGGGCAGGCGGGTCGCCCGAGTCCGTCATCGTCGAAGCCACCGGGACAGCCCGCGCCGGTGCAGGTCGCGCAGTGCGAGGGCGGCGGCCGTGCGGCCGCTCGCGCCGGAGACACCGCCGCCGGGATGGGTGGACGCGCCCGTCAGATACAGCCCTCGCGCGCCGGGCACCCGCTGCCCCGCCAGCTCGGGCAGCGGTCGCCACAGCATCATCTGGTCCAGCGACATCTCCACGTGCATGACGTTGCCGCCGACGAGCCCGAGTTCGCGCTCCAGATCCACCGGCGTCTGCACATGCCCGCGCAACACCGTCTCCGCGAAACCGGGTGCGTAGGACTCCACTTCGGCGATGATCCGGTCGCCTTCCTGCCGCGCGAGATCGGACCAGTCGGCGCCGGAGGCCAGGCGGTACGGGTGCCACTGCGCCCACAGCGACAACTGATGCTCACCGGGCGGCGCGATGGTCGGGTCCAGTGCGCTGAAGCTCATCGCCAGGACGACCGGTCGCGGCGGCAGGTCCCCGGCCAGCGCCGCACCGTGCGCACGGCGCAACTGCGCGCGGTCGGACACCAGGAATTGCAGGCCGTGGGCGGAATGCTCGATCGGGCTGCCGGGGTAGCGGGGCAGCGCCGACGTGGCGGCGCGCACCACCATCCCGATGCCGGGACCGACGCGGATGCGCCTGCGCCAGTCGTCGAGCACCGCGCCGTCGAAGCCACCGTCGCGCAGCAGCTCCAGCGTCGTCTGCACATGGCAGCCCGCGATCACGATGTCCGCGCGCAGGTCTCGGCCCGAGGCGGTGCGCACCCGCCAGCGGTCTCCGTCGCGGCGCAGCGCGGACGCCGCGTCGCCCGCGGTCACCACCCCGCCGTCGGAGCGCAGCCGCGCGACCAGGGCCGTGGTCAGCGCCCCGCTGCCGCCGACCGCGCGCCCCGGCGGCAGGGTGTGCATGAGCGCGGCGAAGCCCACCATCGGCGCGGTGCCCGGCTCGGACATCGGCGGCCCGGATTGGGCGCCGAACCACGCCAGCGACGCCTTCAACCGTTCGTCGTCGAAGCAGGCGTCCAGCAGCGCGTCACCGGATTGCAGGAATTCCCGCGACAGAGCGCTGCCGCCGTCCTTCGCGTCCAGTCCCCAGAACGACCGCACCAGCCGTCCCGGCGTCGGTCCGCCGCCGAAGGCCCGCATCACCCGGGCGCTGCGCGGACCCCACGTCCGCACGAACCGGCGGTAGGCGGCCGCGTCCCGCGGGCCGCAAGCCGCCGCGATCGACGCGCAGGTCGCTTCCAGGTCGCGATGGAACACGATCGCGGAGCGGCCCGCGTGCGCGGGCGTGAAACCCCATGGGTCGCAGTCGATGTATCGCAGACCGAAGCGGTCGAGTTCGAGTTCCTCGACGATGCCGGTGTGGCGGATCATGATGTGCGCCGACGAGCCGCGATCGACCCGATGGCCGGGGAACCGCTCGACCGTCGACACCGCGCCGCCGAGGACGTCGTCGCGTTCGAGCACCTCCACCTCGTGTCCGGCGCGGGCGAGATAGCACGCGGCGACCAAGGCGTTGTGGCCCGAGCCGACGACGACCACTGTCACGTGACCCTCACAGCGGCAGCCGCCTGCCGAGAATCGCGAACGGACGGTTGTCGCCCGCGAACACGAAATTCCGGACCACGTCGGTGAATCCCTGCCTGCGGTACAGCCGCCATGCGCGATTGTCCTCGCCGGTGACCTCGGGCGTCGACAGCAGCACGGCGCGCTCGGTGCGGTCGCGCAGCAGCCGTTCCAGCAGTGTGCCGCCGATGCCGCGACCCTGCGCGGCGGGATGCACATGCAGCTCGGTGAGCTCGAAGTAGTCCGACAGCAATTCGCGCGCGGAGTGTTCCGGCCAGCCCGAGCGCCGCATCCCGCTGTGCACCTGCTGGTGCCACCACTGGTGGGCGGCGCCGCGATAGCCGTAGGCGATCGCCACGATCGGCGCGTGGCGCAGATCGATCCGGCCGGAGTCGTCGGGCAGCACCGCGGCGACCGCCTGCCAGCCGGGCCGGGTGGTGTGCTCGGTCCACATCGGCGCGCGATGGTTCTCGGTCCCGCGCGGATAGTCCATGGCGGCCACGTAGACCGCCAGCGCGTCGTGCAGCCGGGAGCGCAGAGCCGCCACCGAGAGATCGATGACGGCGGGTGCGGGAGTGTGATTGGGCTTGACGGCGGTCATGGCTCTCGTCGGTCGCGCGGACGCGGAAGTTTGTCGGTGGGCGTCTCTATATTGAAGCTCAATTCAAACGTTCGAATACCTGTTCGGTCCGGGTGGTGCTGGAAAGCGGTGGGGGACCCCGCCTCCAGTACGGGATACGGGCCAAGGTACGCGATGGTGGAGGGACGGCGATGTGATGTCTGGTCGAGTGGAACATCCGGGCCGGCCCGGCCGGGCCGGCAAGTTGCTGGAGCGCGCGGACGGGTTGCTCATGCAGGCGGCGGGGGAGCGGGATCCGCGGGAGCGGTTCCGCACCGCCTACCTCGCCGCGCTGCGCGGCGCGGGCGCGGTGATCGCGCTCACGGGCGCCGATGCCGCCCCCCGGGCGCGCTCGCGCAACGCGTGGGTGCTGATGCAGCGCGCCGCGCCGGAATTCGTGATGTGGGCCGACTACTTCAGCGCCCGCTCGGAGACCCGGGCGGCGCTGGAGGCGGGGCTGGACCGGAATGTCGACGAACACGAGGCGGACGAGTTCTCTTCGCGGGTGGCGGCATTCCTCCATGACGTGGAAGACCTCCTCGCGGCGTCGGCTCGGTTGCGGCCCGCCCCGGGAGTGACCGGCGGCATGACCGCTTGATTATCGGCCTGAAGACGGACTACGTCCGACTGCGCACATAAGGCGTACCTCCGCCTTCGCTGCGGCCGTGCGCGTTCTGAGGACGGACTACGTCCGACTGCGCACATAAGGTGGTCTGGCCCTGATCGAACTCGTATCATTGGTGACAGATGGCCGCCAAGGTCGGCTATCTGTCGCCTACCCGGAGGCGACAGCCACGTCCTAGTGCCGGGGGAGGTACCGTGCCACTCTCCGAGCACGAGCAGCGCATGCTCGAACAGATCGAGAGCGCTCTCTATGCTGAGGATCCCAAGTTCGCCTCATCCGTCCGCGGCGGACGGCTACGTTCGACCTCGAGTCGTCGCAGACTCCAGGCCGCGGCGTTGTTCGTCCTCGGCCTCTTTCTCCTCGTCGCGGGCATCGCCGCGCCCGTGAAGCCCGGCGGCTTCCCGATCATCAGCCTGATCGGATTCATCGTGATGTTCGGCGCCGGTGTACTCCTGTTGCTCGGCACCTCGAAGAACACCGCCAAGAACGATCGGTCCGGCGCTCAAGCGCCCTCCGGTTCGGGCGGGCGGGGCCGGCAGCGGAAATCGGGCGGTTTCTCCGAGCGCATGGAGGATCGCTTCCGGCGGCGGTTCGAGCAGGAATAGCTCGCCCGTAGCCTGACAACTTCAGTAGAACCGGCGACGCCGCACCGCGATGGTGCGGCGTCGCCGGTTCGCGTGTGTGTCCGATCGCCGCACGGATGATCTTCGAACCGGACTTCCCCTTTCCCCCACACCTCCCCACAGACTTCCCCCACCGCGCCCCCTCTCCGGGTGCATCAGAGCGTTTGCTGGGTGTTTTCGGGCGTTTGTCCCGGGGGGTGGCGCGTGTCGGCAGAACTCGCGAAAGTTCTCCACGGCGGTGATAGCTGGGGTGACCTGCGTAATCGTCTGGGTCGGGAGCCAGATCACCGCCTGTTTCGATTGAAAGTGGGGGAAAGTGGGGTAATGTGGAGCGCGCAGTACTGAAGGGCCGACCATCGAGGTGATCGTTAGGGAGGTATCGAGTTGTTTCTCGGTACCTATACACCTCGCTTGGACGACAAAGGGCGACTCACGTTGCCTGCGAAGTTTCGAGACGATCTGGCGGGAGGGTTGATGGTCACGAAGGGGCAGGACCACAGCCTTGCCGTGTACCCGAAAGAGGAGTTCACCGCGCTCGCCCGGCGTGCCGCGGCCGCGTCTCGAAGCAACCCGCAGGCCCGTGCTTTCGTCCGGGCACTCGCGGCCGGAACGGACGAGCAACGTCCGGACGCGCAGGGCCGGATCGTGTTGTCCGCCGATCATCGTCGCTACGCCAACCTGCAAAGGGATTGCGTGGTGATCGGTTCGGTCGACTTCCTGGAGATTTGGGACAAGCAGGCGTGGGAGTCCTACCTCGCCGAGCACGAGGAGGACTTTTCGCAAGCCAGAGACGAGTCGCTGGGCGGAATCTTCTAGCCGCGGGCGCACGAGTGCCACGCGGTCTCTGCCCGGACGCGGACCCTGACGTACTTCCCCGACGCCAGGTGCCGGAGTTCGGTCAGAGACCCCGGGGCATTCGTAATCCGTATCGAAAGCACTCTGTATCAAGGCGACCCGTGTGGCGGTGCGCGACGACGCGAGGCAGGACTCCGGGAGGTCGAGGTGAACCGTGAACAGCGCGGTCCCCGCCATGTTCCGGTTCTGCTCGAGCGAGCCGACGCGCTGCTCGGTCCGGCCTTGGCCGAGCCCGGCGCGGTCTACGTCGACGCGACGCTCGGTCTCGGTGGTCACGCCGAGCACTTCCTGAGCACCTACCCGGACATCCACCTGGTCGGTCTCGACCGCGACACCACTGCCTTGAAGCTGGCCGGTGAGCGGCTCGCGCCGTTCGCGGATCGAATCACGCTGGTGCACACCCGCTATGACGGTATCTCCGACGCGCTGTCCGAGGCAGGCCTGTCCGCCACTGGTTCGGTCTCGGCGATCCTGATGGACCTCGGGGTCTCCTCGATGCAGCTGGACGAGGCCGATCGCGGCTTCGCCTACTCCGTGGACGCCCCGCTGGACATGCGGATGGACCCGACCAGCGGACTCACCGCCGCCGACGTGCTGAACACCTACAGCCACGGCGACCTGGCCCGGGTGCTGAAGACCTACGGCGAGGAACGCTTCGCAGGCCGGATCGCCTCCGAGGTGATCCGCCGCCGCCGGATCAAACCGTTCAGTACAAGCGCGGAGCTGGTGGAGCTGCTGTACGCCACGATCCCCGCCGCGACACGCCGCACCGGCGGGCATCCTGCCAAGCGCACATTCCAAGCGCTGCGGGTGGAGGTCAACGGGGAACTCGACTCGTTGCGAGCCGCGCTGCCCGCCGCACTCGCCGCGCTGCGCGTGGGCGGCCGCATCGTCGTCATGTCCTACCAGTCACTGGAGGACAAGGTGGTCAAGCACGAGTTCGTCGCGCACACCGCGTCGAGGACACCGGTGGACCTGCCGGTCGAGCTCCCCGGCATGGGACCGGAGTTCCGGATGCTGACCCGCGGAGCGGAGAAGGCGACCGAGCAGGAGATCGAAGACAACCCGCGGGCGGCGCCGGTACGCATGCGCGCCGCCGAGCGGATCCAGGAGGCGCGGTGATCGAGCAGTGCCCGGCGCCGCGTCGCGCCGGTCGGGTGCGGATGTCCCGCAGCGATGTCGGAGGCCGGATGAGACAGCGGCGCGCTGTGCTGATCCGGCGTCCCGGGAGGACACAGGAGGGGAATCGATGAGCGTGCGGACGCGGACCGTCGAAGCGCCGAGCCGGGTCGCCCGGCGGGTTCAGGATGCCGAGCGGGTGAAATCCGGCGCGGCGCAGCGCGCCTACGCGAAGCGGCGCATGCGCGCCGAAACCGGTTCGGACACCACGTTTCTGCCCACCGTGCGGCGCTCGGCGATGGCCGCGCGCATTCCGTTCGTCACGGCCATCCTCGTTCTGCTCGGCTGCGGCCTCGCGCTCACCTTGCTGCTGACCACCCGTGCCGCCGAGGACAGCTATCAGCTCGGTGACGCGCGGGCGACGAATCGGCGGCTGGCCGACGAGCGCGCGGCGCTGCAGCGCGAGGTCGAGGTCGCCGATTCGGCCCCGGAACTGGCGCTGCGCGCGCGGGAGCTGGGGATGATCCCCGCCAAGGACCCGGCCCGCCTGTTGATCGGGCCGGACGGCTCGGTCACGGTGATCGGCAAGCCCACCCCGGCCGAGGGCACTCCGGTGCCGCCGCTGAACGCCGGGCCTTCGGCGCGCTCGCCGCAGGGGGAGCGGGTGGTACCGGTCACCACCACGCCCGGTGCCCCGGTGCCGGGCCGTCCGAACAGCGGGCCGCAGAACAACGCTCAGGTGAACGCGGCGCCCGCGCCGGCAGGCCCGGTCCCGACGTCGTCCGCGGCGGCCGTCACGCCGCAGCCCGAACCGACCGCGGCGCCGCAGGCCGCTGCGCCCCAGCCGCCCGCGGAAGCGGCTTCGCCGCAGCCGGAAGCAGCGCCCGCGCCGGAGCCGGCGCCCGACGGAGTGCCGCAGTGACGCATCCCAGGCCCGCGCCGCGCCGGCGACGTGGGCCTGCGGCGCCGCGCGCCGCGGGCAGGCAGCGGCCCTCGACCAAAGCTGTCCCGGACGGTCCGCTCCGGTTGCGTCTCGGCGTCGGCCGGGTGGTCATGCTCGTCGCGCTCGCGGTGGTCACGATGCAATTGCTGTGGGTGCAGAGCATCGCCGCGCCTGGACTGTCCGCCCAGGCGGCCAGCCAGCGCACCACCCATCAGCCCGACCCGGCGATCCGCGGGCCGATCAACGACCGCAACGGCAAGGCGCTGGCCTTCACCGTCTCGGCCAAAGCCCTGCACTTCCGGCCGGTCGCCGTCCGCAAGGAGCTGGCGGACGCCAAGGCCAAAAGCGACAAGGCGCCCGATCCGGCCCAGCGGTTGCGCGACATCGCGCGCACCATCCACGAGAAACTCGGCAAAGACGCGCCCGCGGAAGCGGACCTGCTCGCGAAGCTGAACAGCGACGAGCAATTCGTATTCCTCGCCCAGAACGTGGATCCCCGGATCGCGGACGAGATCACCGAGAAGTTCCCGCAAGTGGGCGCCGACCAGCAGAGCCCGCGGGTGTATCCCGGCGGGTCGCTGGCGGCGAACGTCGTCGGCGCCGTCGGCTGGGACGGTCACGGGCAGGTCGGGCTCGAGTCCTCGCTGGACTCGGCGCTGGCCGGCACGGACGGATCACACACCTACGATCGCGGTTCCGACGGCGCGGTCATCCCCGGCAGCTGGCGTGACGAACAGCCCGCGGTCAACGGGTCCGCCGTCGAACTCACCCTGGACTCGGATCTGCAGTACTACGTGCAGCAGCAGGTGCAGCAGGCCAAGGACGTGTCCGGCGCGGGTTCCGCTTCGGCCGTCGTCTTGGACGCCAAGACCGGGCAGGTCCTGGCGATGGCCAACGACAACACCTTCAACCCCGGCCTCGGCCCGCAGAAGTGGGCAAATGCCCAGCTGAGCAACCCGTCGGTGACGGACGTGTTCGAGCCGGGCTCGGTGAACAAGATCGTCACGGCCGCCGCGGCCATCGAATACGGCCTGACCGATCCGGACGAGGTGCATCAGGTGCCCGGCGCCATCCAGATGGCGGGCGTCACCGTGCACGACGCCTGGGCGCACGGCGTCGAGCCCTATACGACCACGGGCATTTTCGGCAGGTCTTCCAATGTGGGCACGCTGATGCTCGCGCAGCGCGTGGGCGAGGACCACTTCGCCGACATGGCGCATCGGTTCGGGCTCGGCCAGCGCACCGGCATCGGCCTGCCGGGCGAGAGCGCGGGCCTGATGCCCGACCGCGATCAGTGGTCCGGTGGTACCTTCGCGAATCTCCCGATCGGGCAGGGCCTTTCGATGACAACGCTGCAGATGGCCGGCATGTACCAGGCGATAGCCAACGACGGCGTCCGCATCCCGCCCCGGATCGTGCGCGCGAAGATCGCGCCGGACGGCACCCGGAGCGAGGAGACCCAGCCGGACGGCGTGCGGGTGGTGAGCAAGCAGACCGCCGCCACGTTGCGGACGATGTTCCAGGCGGTGGTGCAGCGTGACCCGATGAACGCCAACCAGAACGGCACCGGATGGCCCGCGGCCATCACCGGCTACCAGGTGGCGGGCAAGACCGGGACCGCGCAGAAGGTGGACCGGAATTGCCGGTGCTACTCCACGTCGTCGTTCTGGATCACGTTCGCGGGCATGGTCCCCGCGGACAATCCGCGGTACGTGATCGGGCTCATGCTCGACGCGCCCGTCCGCAGTTCCGACGGCTCCGGCGGCGGTTCGGTCGCTCCGCTGTTCCACAACATCGCCTCCTGGGCGTTGCAGCGCGACCGTATTCCGCCGTCCGCGCAGCCGTCCAGGCAATTCGTCCTGCAGGCGGGGTGATCGAGCTTTCCGGGCCGGTGTGACCGGGGTGTGCGAGCGGTAGCGAAGAGATCGGATCCGTGCGGAGGAAACAGCAGGTGAGTGCGGTGTTCGAGGAGCGAGGGCACGCGGCGGACCGCCGTGTGCGCCGCGTCCTCACCCGGTGGCGTCCGGGCGCCGCGTGGCGCGGTCCGGACCGGGTGGGCGAGCCCGTAGGGTGCGGTGGGCGACCTCCCCGGGTTTGCGATGGGGCGCATGGTCCCGCCGTGACCGGTCGCCGGTAACCTGACACGTCGATCACCGCCCCCGAAAGGAGCCTGGTTTCTGTGCAGTCCGGTCAACCGCGCGCATTGCGGCCAGAGCATTCGCCGTCAACGCCGCTGGCGTCGCTGGCCGCCGTCATCGGGGCCGCGACGAGCCCCGAATCGGCTGTACACGGTGTGTCGGTCACCGGCATCGAGCAGCGCTCGGATGCGGTGCTCCCCGGTGACCTGTTCGCCGCGCTGCCCGGCGCCCGCGCGCACGGCGCGCGTTTCGCGCGGGATGCGGTCGCCCAGGGCGCGGTCGCGGTGCTGACCGACGCGGCGGGCGCGGAGCTGGCGGGGCCGCTCGGGGTGCCGGTGCTGGTGCGGGAGAACCCCAGGGCCGTACTCGGCGAGCTGTCGGCGACGATCTACGGCAATCCGTCCGAGCGGTTGCGCATCGTCGGGATCACCGGGACCTCGGGCAAGACCACCACCTCCTATCTGGTGGAGGCGGGTCTGGCCGCCGCGGGGCTGTCCACCGCGCTGATCGGCACCATCGAGACCAGGATCGGCGGCAGGCGGGTGCCAAGCGCGCTGACCACCCCCGAGGCGCCGCAGTTGCACGCGATGTTCGCACTGATGGTCGAGCAGGGCGTGGACGCGGTGGTGATGGAGGTGTCCAGCCACGCGCTGACGCTGGGCCGGGTGGACGGGGTGCGTTTCGCGGTGGGCGCGTTCACCAACCTGTCCCAGGACCACCTCGACTTCCACGCCGACTTCGAGGACTACTTCGCCGCCAAACGTAAGCTGTTCGAACCGGATTCGCCGGTCGCGGCGCGCACCGCCGTGGTCTGCGTGGACGACGAGTGGGGGCGGCGGCTGGCCGCCGGTCTGGCGAACCCCGTCACCGTCTCGACCACCCGCACCGCAGCCTGGAGCGTCACCGGGGCGGTGTCGGCGCACGGCGGCGAACAAGACTTCACCGCGGCGGGTCCGCAGGGGGAAATTCCCGTGCGCCTGCGGCTTCCCGGCCACTACAACGTCGCCAACGGCCTGCTCGCGGTGGCGGTGTGCGCCGCGGCGGGCGTCGAGCCGTCGGTCGCGGCGCCCGCGTTGGCGACCGTGGACGTGCCCGGCCGGATGCAGCGGGTGGAGCGCGGGCAGGACTTCCTGGCGATCGTCGACTACGCGCACAAGCCCGCGGCGCTGGAGTCCGTGATCGCCACGCTGCGCGGGCATCTCGCGGCGGATACCGCGGGACGGCTCGCGGTGGTGGTCGGCGCGGGCGGCGATCGGGACGCGGCGAAGCGGCCGCTGATGGGCGCCGCGGGCGCGCGCGGCGCCGACCTGCTGATCGTCACCGACGACAACCCGCGCACCGAGGACCCGGCGGCCATCCGCGCCGCCGTGCGCTCCGGTGCGCTGGAGGTCCCGGCGGCCGAACGCGGCGAGGTGCGGGAGATCGGTGACCGGGCGGAAGCCATCGCGGCCGCGGTGGCATGGGCGCGCCCCGGTGACGCGGTGCTGATCGCGGGCAAGGGACATGAGGCAGGGCAGGAGATCCAGGGCGTGAAGCACCCGTTCGACGACCGCGATGTACTCGCGGCCGTCTTGGAAAGACGCAGTCCGCAAGGAAACCACGCGGAGGACTTGACGGTTTCATGATCGAGATGACACTGCGGGACATCGCGGACGTCGTCGGCGGCACGCTGCACGACGTCGCAGACCCGGAGGTGCGAGTGACCGGTGCGGTCGAATTCGATTCGCGTCGAATCGGTTCCGGGGATCTGTTCCTGGCGCTGCCGGGCGAGCGCTCCGACGGCCACGACTACGCGGAGGCGGCGATCGCCGCGGGCGCGGTGGCGGTGCTTGCGGCGCGGCCGGTGGGCGTGCCGGCCATCGTCGTCACTCCCGCCCGCGGCGCCGTGCCGTCGAGTTCGGTTGCGCTCAGCCATGATTCGGATGGTTCCGGTGCCGCCGTGCTGACCGCCCTCGCCGCGCTGGCCCGCGCCAGCGTGTCGCGTCTGGCCGCCGAGGGCGGACTCACCGTCGTGGGCGTCACCGGCTCGTCCGGCAAGACCTCCACCAAGGACCTGCTGGCCGCCGTCCTGGCGCCGCTGGGCACGGTGGTGGCGCCGCCGGGTTCGTTCAACAACGAACTCGGCCACCCGTGGACCGCGTTGCGTGCCGACGCGGGCACCCGTTTCCTGGTGCTCGAGCTGTCCGCGCGCGGGCCGGGGCACATCGCCGCGCTGGCCGAGGTGGCGCCACCGAGCATCGGGGTGGTGCTCAACGTCGGCACCGCGCATCTGGGCGAGTTCGGCAGCCGCGAGGCGATCGCGAAGACCAAGGGCGAGCTGGTCGAGGCGTTGCCGCCGACCGGGCTGGCAGTGCTCAACGCCGACGATCCGCAGGTCGCCGCGATGGCCTCGCGCACGTCGGCGCGGGTGGTGACCGTCGGCCAGGCCGCGAACGCCCAGGTGCGGGCCACCGGCATCCGGCTCGACGACCAGGCTAGGGCCGAGTTCACCGTGCACACGCCCGTGGGCAGCGCCCCGGTGCGCCTGGCCGTGCACGGCGAGCACCAGGTGGGCAACGCGCTGTCGGCGATCGCGGTCGCGCTGGAATGCGGCGCGGACCTCGACACCGTCACCGCGGCGCTGTCCGGTGCGCGCGCCGCGTCCGCCCGCCGGATGGACGTGCGGACCACCGCGGACGGGATCACGGTGGTCAACGACTCCTACAACGCCAATCCGGATTCGGTCCGCGCCGCGCTCAAAGCGCTGGTGAGCATGGCCCGCGCGGCAGGCACGCCGCGGCGCAGCTGGGCGGTGCTCGGCGAGATGGCCGAGCTCGGCGAGGAATCCGTCATCGAGCACGACGCCATCGGACGGCTCGCGGTGCGGCTGGACGTCAGCCGGGTGGTCGTCGTCGGCACCGGAAGGCCCGCCCGCGCGCTGCACCAAGGCGCGGTGATGGAAGGGTCCTGGGGTGAGGAATCGATCCTCGTACCCGACATCGAGGCGGCGATCGCACTGCTGGACAAGGAAGTCGCCCCCGGCGACGTGGTGCTGGTCAAGGCATCGAAGTCGGTCGGCCTCTGGGAGGTCGCCGAGCATCTGACCGACCCGGGCGCTGTGACCGCACGCGGCGGCACGGCGAACAACGGGGCGGGACAGGACACGGAGGCAGCAGGATGAGACAGATTCTCTTCGCCGCGGCGATCGCGCTGACGGTCTCGATCCTGCTGACGCCGCTGCTCATCCGCTTGTTCGCCAAGCAGGGCTTCGGGCAGGAGATCCGGGTCGACGGTCCCGCCAGCCACCAGGCCAAGCGCGGCACCCCGACGATGGGCGGCGTCGCCATCCTGGTCGGCATGTGGGCCGGCTACCTCGGCTCCCATCTGATCGGCATCGGCTACGACGCCGATGGGCCGTCGGCGTCGGCGTTGCTGGTGCTCGGCCTGGCCACGGCGCTCGGCGCGGTGGGTTTCGTCGACGACTTCATCAAGATCCGCAAGCAACGCAACCTTGGTCTGACCGCGGCGGGCAAGTATCTCGGCCAGCTGTCCGCGGCCGTGATCTTCGGTATTCTCGCCTTGCAGTTCCGCGGCGGGAGCGGGCTGACCCCCGCCAGCAGGCACCTGTCCTACGTGCGCGACATCAGCACGGTGACCATGGGCGTGGTCGTGTTCCTGGTCTTCGTCTGCTTCGTGGTCGTCGCCTGGTCGAACGCGGTGAACCTCACCGACGGACTCGACGGGCTGGCCGCCGGATCGATGAGCCTGGTGCTGGGCGGCTACGTGATCATCACGTTCTGGCAGTACTACCACGCCTGCGAGACCAAGCCCGAGACCGGCTGCTACAACGTGCGCGATCCGCTGGACCTCGCCCTGGTCTGCGCCGCGGGCGCGGCGGCGTGCGTCGGCTTCCTGTGGTGGAACGCCGCCCCCGCCAAGATCTTCATGGGCGACACCGGTTCGCTCGCGCTCGGCGGCCTGCTGGCGGGCCTGTCCATCACCACCCGCACCGAGCTGCTGATGATCGTGATCGGCGCGCTGTTCGTCGCCGAGACCGCCTCGGTGGTGTTGCAGGTCGCGGTCTTCCGCACGACGCGCAACCGGTTGTTCAAGATGGCGCCGTTCCACCATCACTTCGAGCTCAGCAAATGGGCCGAGACGACGGTGATCATCAGGTTCTGGCTGCTGGCCGCGATGGCCTCCGCGGTCGGGCTCGGGCTGTTCTACAGCGAATACCTCTCCGCGGTCGGGTGAACGAGATGGTCGAACATTCTCCGCGGGCCCTGCGCTCACCCGGGCCCATGCTGGAATTCCTACGCGGCCGTGACGTCCTGGTCGCGGGCTGGGGAGTCTCGGGACGCTCGCTGGTCGAACCGCTGCGCGACATCGGCGCGCGCCCGGTGGTCACCGACGCCGGCGCCGCCGCCTTGGACGAGGCGGCCGGGCTCGGGCTGGACGTGGCCACCGCCGCGGAGCTGGAGAACACCGACTGGAGCCGGTTCGCGCTGGTGATCACCAGCCCGGGCTGGCGGCCGGACTCGCCGGTGCTGGCCTCCGCCGTGTCCGAGGGCACGCCGGTGTGGGGTGACGTGGAGTTCGCCTGGTGGGTCGACCAGGCCAGGATCTACGGCCCGGTGCGCAAATGGCTGGTCGTCACCGGCACCAACGGCAAGACCACCACGACCCAGATGACCCACGCCATCCTGCGCGCCGCCGGTATCGCCAGCGTCGCCTGCGGCAACATCGGCCTTCCCATCCTGGACGCGTTGCGGCGCAACCCCGGTCCGCAGGTGCTCGCGGTCGAGCTTTCGTCGTTCCAGCTGCACTGGGCGCCGTCGGTGCGCCCGGAGGCGGGCGTGGTGCTCAACGTGGCCGAGGATCACCTGGATTGGCACGGCGGCCTGGACGCCTACGCCGCCGCCAAGGCCAGGGCGCTGGTCGGCCGGGTCGGTGTGGTCGGCCTGGACGATCCGGTCGCGGCCTCGCTGGCTCGCAAGTCCAAGGCGCGCCGGACCGTCGGTTTCCGGGTCGGGGTGCCCGCCGACGGCGAACTCGGCGTGGTGGACGGCAAGCTGCTCGACCGCGCGTTCACCAAGGCCGCGATCCTGGCCGAGGTGGGCGACATCAGCCCGCCCGGTCCCGCCGGCGTCGCCGACGCACTCGCCGCCTCCGCGCTGACCCGGGCGATCGACGTCGCGCCGCAATTCGTCCGGGAAGGCTTGATCGAGCACAAGGTCGGCCCGCACCGTGCCGCGTTCGTGCGCGAGCTGGGTGGCGTCGAGTTCGTCGACGACTCGAAGGCCACCAATCCGCATGCCGCGCGCTGCTCGGTCCTGGCGCATCCGCAGGTGGTCTGGGTGGCAGGCGGCCAGCTGAAGGGCGCGCACGTCGATGATCTCGTCGAGGAGGTCGCCGACCGCCTGGTCGCGGCCGTGCTGATCGGCGCCGACGCGCCGGTGATCGCGGCCGCGTTGGCGCGACACGCCCCCGAGGTCCCGGTGGTCGAGCTGATCGCGGGAGACGATGCAGGGATGGGTGACGAAGCGTCGAGAACCGCCGCGGCCGACGCCGTCATGGCGCGCGCCGTGCGAGCGGCCGCCGGGTTCGCCCGCCGCGGCGACACCGTGCTGCTGGCTCCGGCCGCCGCGTCGCTGGACATGTTCGCCGACTACACGCATCGGGGTCGCAGCTTCGCCGCGGCGGTGCACACCCTGGAAGAACGTGACCTGGGCACCACCGACATCGGAGGTTTGCGGTGACCGCCGACCGGGGCGGGTGTGATCCGGACGCCCACTCCGGTCGGTCGAAACACCTTCGCGGACCGGCGGGCCCACCGCCGCATCGCTTTCGGCGCCGAGATATCCCGACGCCGCTCCGGTTACGACCGAGGGTGAACCAGGGGGCGCATGGTGGGTAGAGGTAGCGGCACGCGGTCGACAGCGAAAGCGGGTACCCAGAAGACCGGCGCGCAGCCACAACGGAGCCGGGCGTCGGGTATGGGGCCCGCGGCGTGGCTGGCACGCCCGCTCGCGTCGTTCCATCTCGTCGTTACCATCGCGACACTGCTGACGGCCCTGGGACTCGTCATGGTCCTGTCGGCGTCCGGAGTCGTGGAATACGCGGAAGGCGGGTCGGCGTACTCGCTGTTCATCCAGCAGACCCTGTTCGCGGCGATCGGCGCCGTCCTGTTCTATCTGGCCCTGCGGGTTCCGCTGCGCCTGTTACGCCAAGCGTCGTTCCCGCTGTTCGCGATGTCGGTGCTGGCGCTGGTGCTCGTCCTCGTTCCCGGTATCGGCACCCGCGTGCAGGGCGCCCGCCGGTGGCTGATCCTCGGCCCGGTCTCGGTGCAGCCGTCCGAAGTCGTGAAGGTGACGCTGATCGTCTGGGGCGCTCACCTGCTGGTCTCCCGGCGCGCGATCGGTTCGGGTCTGCGCGACCTCCTGGTTCCGCTCGTCCCGGCGGGTGTGCTGGTGTGTCTGCTGATCGTGGTCCAGCCGAACCTCAGCACCACGGTCGCGGTCGGGATCATCCTCGGCGCCCTGCTGTGGTTCGGCGGCCTACCGGTCCGGTTGTTCGTGACGATCGCGGTCTCCGGCGTCGTGGCCGCGGGCGTGCTCGCGATGTCCGCCGGATACCGGTCGAATCGGGTCCGGTCCTTCTTCAACCCGGGTTCCGATCCGCAAGGCGACAATTACCAAGCCCGGCAAGCGCTGTATTCCCTGGCCGACGGGGGGATCTGGGGCAGAGGGCTTGGGCAGAGCCGGGCCAAGTGGAGCTACTTGCCGAACGCGCACAACGACTTCATCTTCGCGATCATCGGCGAAGAACTGGGCTTCCTCGGCTGCGCGCTGGTGCTCGGACTGTTCGCCTTGTTCGTCTACACGGGCCTGCGCATCGCCAGCCGGTCGGCGGATCCATTCCTGCAACTGCTGACCGCCGCCGCGACGACGTGGATCGCCGGGCAAGCCATGATCAACATCGGGTACGTGGTGGGTCTGCTGCCGGTCACCGGACTGCAGCTGCCGCTGGTGTCGGCCGGTGGCTCATCGCTCGCGATCACCCTGCTCATGTTCGGGCTCATCGCCAACGCCGCTCGACACGAGCCGGAGGCCGTCGCGGCGCTGCACGCCGGACAGGACGGTCGTTTCAGTAGGCTGTTGCGGTTGCCCAAACCCGAGGTGTACGCACCGGCCCGGGCGAGTTCGGCCCGCCGCGGCCGGGCGCCAAGGCAGGCCGACCGCGGACCGTCCGCGCTTCCGCGGGGGCGGGGCGGGCGGTACAGCGCGGAACCGCCGCGGCGCCGCTCGCCGGAGAGCCGCGGCACCAGCTCGGCGCGCGCCACCAGGGCTTGGGAACCCAGTTATCCGGTCAATCACGCAAGAGAACGGGGAAGATCTAGGTGATCTCGGTAATCGTCGCGGGCGGCGGCACGGCGGGCCACATCGAACCGGCACTGGCGGTGGCGGACGCGTTGCGGCGGCTCGACGATTCGATCCGGGTGACGGCACTGGGCACCGAACGCGGTTTGGAGACCCGCTTGGTCCCCGAGCGCGGCTATCCGCTCGAGCTCATCCCTCCGGTCCCGCTGCCGCGTAAGCCCACCGCCGATCTGCTGCGGTTGCCCGGCCGGGTACGCGCCTCGGTGGCCGCGACCCGGGCGGTCATCGACGCGGTCGAGGCCGACGTGATCATCGGATTCGGCGGCTACGTGGCGCTGCCGGCGTATCTCGCCGCTGGCGCGGGCGTGCTGCGCCGCAGGCGGCCGGTTCCGGTGGTGGTGCACGAGGCGAACGCCAAGGCCGGTATCGCGAACAAGGTCGGCGCCCGCCGCGCCGCGCGGGTGCTGGCGGCGGTCCCGGACTCGGGTCTGCCGAACGCGCGCGTGGTGGGCATCCCCGTGCGGGAATCGATCACCGGATTGGACCGCGCCGCATTGCGAGCCGAGGCGCGGGCGCACTTCGGCCTGCCGGCCGAAGGACCGGTGCTGCTGGTCTTCGGCGGTTCGCAGGGCGCGCGAACCCTGAACGAGGCGGTCTCCGGCGCCGCGCCCCAACTGGCCGCCGCGGGTATCTCGGTGCTGCACGCGCACGGCCCCAAGAACACGCTCGAGGTGGACGATTCCGCCGGTGCGGACGGTGTCCGGTACGCGGCGGTGCCATACCTGTCCCGGATGGACCTCGCCTATGCCGCCGCCGACGCGGTGGTCTGCCGATCGGGCGCGATGACCGTCGCGGAGGTCTCCGCGGTGGGGCTGCCCGCGTTCTACGTGCCGCTGCCGCATGGCAACGGGGAGCAGGAACTCAACGCTCGGCCCGTGGTGCGCCAGGGCGGTGGCAGAATTGTCCCCGATTCCGAGTTGACGCCGAAGTACGTGATCGATGAGGTGATACCGCTGCTCATGGACCCCGCACGGCTGATCGAGATGGGCCGGGCCGCCGCAGGCGCCGGGCACCGCGACGCCGCCGACGAGGTGGCGCGGATCGCGATGGAGGTGGCGCGCCGATGAGCGACACCACCGCCGACCATGCCGCGCCGGACGCCGTCACCGAACGCACAGGGCTGCCCCCGGAGCTGGAACGCGTGCACATGGTCGGCATCGGCGGGGCCGGGATGTCCGGCATCGCGCGGATCCTGCTCGCCCGCGGCGGCGCGGTGTCGGGATCGGACGCCAAGGAGAGCCGTGGCGTGCTCGCGCTACGCGCGCGGGGCGCGCAGGTGCGGATCGGGCACGACGCCACCGCCTTGGACCTGCTACCCGGCGGCCCGACCGCCGTGGTCACCACGTACGCGGCCATTCCCAAGACCAATCCGGAACTGGTCGAGGCCAACCGGCGCGAGATCCCGGTGCTGCTGCGCCCGACCGTGCTGGCGTCGCTGATGCGAGGGCATCGCACCCTGCTCGTCTCCGGCACGCACGGCAAGACCTCCACCACCTCGATGCTCATCGTGTCGTTGCAGCACTGCGGGGTCGACCCGTCGTTCGCGGTGGGCGGTGAGCTGAACGAGGCGGGCACCAACGCCCACCACGGCACCGGCGACATCTTCGTGGCCGAGGCCGACGAGAGCGACGGCTCGCTGCTGCAATACGACCCGGACGTCGCCGTGGTCACCAACATCGAGTCCGATCACCTGGACTTCTTCGGCTCCGACGAGGCCTACGTTCAGGTCTTCGACGACTTCGCCGACCGGCTCGCCGCGGGCGGCCTGCTGGTGGTGTGCCTGGACGATCCCGGCTCGCGGGCGCTGGCCGAGCGGGTCGGCGAGCGCTTGGCCGAGCGGAACGTCCAGGTCCTCGGCTACGGCTCCGGCGACCTCGCGGACGCGCCGGTCGCGGTGGGCGCCCGGCTGCACAGCTGGGAGCCGCGCGACGTCGGCGGCGTCGCGCAGTTCCAGCTCGCCGACGAGGCCGCGCCGCGCGCGCTGCGCCTGGCGGTGCCGGGCAGGCACATGGCGCTCAACGCGCTCGGCGCCCTGCTCGGCGCCCGGGCCGCCGGCGCCGAGGTGGGGGAGATCATCCAGGGACTGGAGGGGTTCGGGGGTGTGCATCGACGGTTCCAGTTCGCCGGGCGGGAGAAGGGCGTGCGGGTGTTCGACGACTACGCCCATCACCCCACCGAGGTGCGCGCGGTGCTCGGCGCCGCCGCCGAACTGGTCCAGCAGGAGGCGCGCGACGGCGCCCGGTCCAGGCAGGGCCGGGTGATCGTGGTCTTCCAGCCGCATCTCTACAGCCGGACCGCGACCTTCGCGCAGGACTTCGGCGCCGCGCTCAGCCTGGCCGACGAGGTCGTCGTGCTCGACGTCTACGGCGCGCGGGAGAAGCCGCTGCCCGGCGTGAACGGTGCGCTGGTCGCGCAGTCGGTGACGAAGCCGGTGCACTACCAGCCGGATATGTCGCGGGTCGGGCGCCAAGTCGCGGGGCTGGCGTTGCCGGGCGACGTGGTGATCACCATGGGCGCCGGTGACGTCACGATGCTGGGCAGCCAGATTCTCGACGGATTACGGGCGCGTCCCCAGCACGGACGGTGACCCGGCGTGCGCGGGGTCGACTCGGCGCGCGCGGCCGGGCGCCGCGCGGGTGATCGGTTCGGCGAGATCGAATGGCGCCGAATTCGCCTGTGGGGATTGCTGAGCGTGTGCGTTCTTGCAGTGCTCTGTGTCATCGCCTGGTTCACCCCGGCGCTCTCGGTACGCACCGTGCGGATCGAGGGGGCGGTGGCGGTCCCCGAGCAACAGGTGCGGGATCTGCTCGAAATTCCCTCCGGCCGCTCGATGCTGCGAATCGACACCAATGCCGTCGCCCGGCGGGTGGTGAGCATTCCGAAGGTGCGCTCGGCACGGGTGCAACGGATATTTCCGTCCACCGTCCGAGTGACCGTGGTCGAGCGCGCCGCGGTGTTGTACTACGACAGCCCGCAAGGCGCGCACCTACTGGACGCCGACGGCGTCGAATTCGCGGTCGAGCCCGCGCCGATCGGCGTGCCGAAGTTGGTCACCGGTCATCCCGGCGGCGCCGACCCGGTGACCGGGGTGGCGGTCGCGATACTCGCCATCGTGCCGCCTGCGCTGGCAGTTCAGGTGAGCGAGGTTGCGGCCCGGTCCATTTCGGATATTTCGCTGAATCTGAAGGACGGCCGCACGGTACTCTGGGGCGGGAGCAACGACGCCGAGCGAAAGGCGGCGGTGGTGTTGCCGTTGTTGACGCGCCCCGGAACGGTGTTCGATGTGTCGAGTCCCAATCTGGTCACGGTAAAGTGATCCACACCCATTGCGCCCAGGTAATTTTCAGCGGTCCGGAAGTGGTTCCGGCGCCGAGAAGGGGGCCGGGGGGCAACCGTTCACCATACGACGTGTGGAGCGGCGAGACGAGTGGGATCACGCAAGATTCTGGCTCTCGTTTCGGCGCGCCTGCGCGCGTATCGCGTCGGCTGCGAATAGCGTTCCGCAACAGTCGGATACTTGACATAACGCTAACCCTATGGTTGAGCTTTAGAGTTTGCCCGAGCCGCGGTTCGTTCTTCGGAGCGACCCGACCTCCGGACCGGGCCCACAAAGCGGTGTGCCGAGAATCCGGAAACGACAGGCTTTAGATCGAAGGAAGGCGAGAGCCCATGACGCCCCCGCACAACTACCTTGCGGTGATCAAGGTCGTCGGTATCGGCGGCGGCGGTGTGAATGCCGTCAACCGGATGATCGAGCAAGGACTCAAAGGTGTCGAGTTCATCGCGGTCAACACCGACGCCCAGGCCCTGCTGATGAGTGATGCCGACGTCAAGCTCGACGTCGGCCGTGAACTGACCCGCGGCCTCGGCGCGGGCGCGGACCCCGAGGTCGGCCGCAAGGCCGCCGAGGACCACAAGGACGAGATCGAAGAGGTGCTCAAGGGCGCCGACATGGTCTTCGTGACCGCGGGCGAGGGCGGTGGCACCGGCACCGGTGGCGCCCCGGTCGTCGCGCAGATCGCCCGTAAGCTCGGCGCGCTGACCATCGGCGTGGTCACCCGTCCGTTCTCCTTCGAGGGCAAGCGGCGCGGAAACCAGGCCGAGGTCGGCATCAACCTGCTGCGCGAGTCGTGCGACACGTTGATCGTCATCCCGAACGACCGGCTGCTCCAGCTCGGCGACGCGGCGGTGAGCCTGATGGACGCGTTCCGTTCCGCGGACGAGGTGCTACTCAACGGTGTGCAGGGCATCACCGACCTGATCACCACCCCCGGTCTGATCAACGTCGACTTCGCCGACGTCAAGAGCGTGATGTCCGGCGCGGGCAGCGCGCTGATGGGAATCGGTTCGGCGCGTGGCGAGGGCCGCTCGGTGAAAGCGGCCGAATCAGCGATCAATTCGCCGCTGCTGGAAGCGTCCATGGACGGTGCGCACGGCGTGCTGCTGTCGATCGCGGGCGGATCCGACCTCGGTCTGTTCGAGATCAACGAGGCGGCGTCGCTCGTGCAGGAGGCCGCGCACATCGAGGCCAACATCATCTTCGGCACGGTGATCGACGATTCGCTCGGAGACGAGGTGCGAGTCACCGTGATCGCGGCGGGCTTCGACGGGGGCGGGCCGGCCC
This sequence comes from Nocardia sp. NPDC041819, assembly GCF_055590505.1. Taxonomy (NCBI): domain Bacteria; kingdom Bacillati; phylum Actinomycetota; class Actinomycetes; order Mycobacteriales; family Nocardiaceae; genus Nocardia; species Nocardia sp. NPDC041819. Next base: position 51,099 of record NZ_JBVJAP010000023.1, read on the forward strand.
GGCGCACCTTCGAGAATCCCGGCCGCAGCACGATCGGCACGGCGCGCTCGGGCGAGATCGGGCAGAGCCGCACCAGTGAGATCGCGGCGCGCAGCAGCGACAGCACACCGACTACCTCCGGCGCGACCGCCGCGGGCCGCGGCACGCTGCCGAGCTACCGGGACACCGAACGGCAGCGCACGCTGGGTGAGCCGACGGTGACGAGCAACACGCGCTCGCACATCACGCCGCCGGATGCCGGCGACGATGACGACGACGTGGATGTGCCGTCGTTCATGCGGAGGGGCTGAGCGCTGGAGTGTGGTTCCGGCGCAGGCCGGGACCGACCGCGCGGAGCGATCCCGGCCCGGGCCGGGACGTCTCGGCGGGACACCGGGGGTGGTGTCCCGGAGTTCGACTGTCGATCAGTGCTTTCGGGGGAAGGCCGGCGTGGGGGCCGGCCGGGCGGGACCGGGCGCCGGGGCGCCCGATGCGACGCGATTGCCACCGCCCGGGGGAATATTCGCTCTCTACCTGGACATTTCGACGCCCGTCGCCGAGCGCAACTACGCTCGTCGCCATGACTATCGCGCCGACCATCACTGTCCGACGGGTCACCACGACCAGGGCCGGAGGCTTCTCGGCGCCACCTTACGACTCGTTCAATCTGGGCGACCACGTCGGCGACGATCCGGCGGCCGTGCGGCGCAATCGCGATCGGCTGGCCGATGGCATCGGCCTGCCGCCGGAGCGCCTGGTCTGGATGGAACAGATCCACGGCCGCACCGTGGAGATCGTCGACGGCCCCCGCCCCGAACCGGTCCCCGCCACCGACGCGCTCGTGACCACCGTGCCCGGACTCGCGCTGGTCGTGCTCACCGCCGACTGCGTGCCCGTTCTGTTGTCCGACGACGAGGCGGGCGTGATCGCCGCGGTGCACGCGGGGCGGATCGGCGCTCGCATCGGCATCGTGCCGCGCGTGCTCGAGGCGATGGTGTCGGCCGGTGCGCGCCTGGACCGGGTGGGAGCTTTTCTCGGGCCCGCGGCCTCCGGCCGTCAGTACGAGGTTCCCGCCGCCATGCGCGCCGACGTCGAAGCGCATCTGCCCGGCAGCGCGACCACCACGGTCCGCGGTACCCCCGGCCTGGATCTGCGCGCGGGTATCTCCCGGCAGCTCACCGAGGCGGGCGTGGGCGCGATCGCGGTCGACCCGCGCTGCACCATCGAGGACCGCACCTTGTTCAGTCATCGCCGTGGCGCGCCGACCGGCCGGATCGCTGGTGTGATCTGGATGGAGACCGGCGCATGAGCGCGCGTGACGCCCGCGCGGTCCCGGAGCCGAGCGTCGGTGGGGTGCGGGCATGAACGCCGAGGCGAAGGCCGCGGTGGACGGCGCGCTCACGACCCGGACCGCCGAGCTGTCGGCCAACCTCGCGGGTCTGCTCGCCCGCATCGACTCCGCCTGCCGCGCGGCGGGCCGGGCGCCGGATTCGGTGCGGCTGCTGCCGGTGACGAAATTCTTCCCGGCCGCCGACGTGGCGATCCTGCACCGGCTCGGCAGGCGCGAGTTCGGCGAGTCGCGGGAGCAGGAGGCCGCGGCGAAGGTGGCGGCGCTACGTGAGGAAGACCTCTCCGGCATTCGCTGGCACATGATCGGGCGGTTGCAGCGGAACAAAGCCCGGGCTGTCGCCCGCTGGGCGCACACCGTTCACTCGGTCGACAGCGAACGTCTGGCAACCGCTCTCGACGCTGGTGCCCAAGCTGCGTTGGAGGCGGGAGAGCGCACCGAACCGCTTCGGGTGTTGCTCCAGGTGAGCCTGGATGACGACCCCACCCGTGGGGGTGTCGCGGCCGCGGATCTCCCCGTGCTCGCCGAACGGATTGCGAACGCGCCGGGATTACGTTTGTCGGGTCTGATGGCCATTCCGCCCCTGGGGGCGGAGTCTGATGCCGCATTTGCGCGACTTGCGATGTTGCACACGTTGTTGCTCGCCGATCATCCGGGGGCGACGGAGCTTTCCGCGGGAATGTCCGGCGATCTGGAATGCGCGATCGAACACGGTTCGACGGTTGTGCGTGTCGGTACCGCCTTGATGGGTATGCGACCGATAACCTCGGGCTAGCAAAGAAACCTCATCAGTCACATTCGACACATATGCTGGGATCTGACGAGGGCTGAGCAAGACTTCAACACCCGGCCGCCACCGGGGCCGAAGGAAGGTCGACCAATGAGCACGCTGCACAAGTTCAAGGCGTACTTCGGCATGGTTCCGCTCGAGGATTACGAAGACGACTACGTCGACGATCGCGCTCCCCGAGGCGTGGACGAGCGCGGTGCTCGTCGGCCCCGGCCCCGTGACTACTCCGACCGCGACGGCTACGTCGACCGCTACGGCGACGACCGCTACGGCGCGGGCCGTTTCGACGACGTCGACTACCCCGAGCCCGCCTACAAGTCGCCCTACAAGGCGGGTTACTCGGTGTCGCGGCGCGACGACTACGCCGACGAGCCCTACGGTGACGACCGCTACGACGCGCCCAGGCGTCCCACCCGGATCGATGCCGCACCGTCCGGCCGCTTCCGGGCGGGTGGGAGCGCGCCACCGCTGCGTGGCACCACCCGTGGCGCGCTCGCCGTCGATCCCGACGCCGAGGAGCGCAGGCTGGAGGAGCGCGTGCGTCCCGAGCCCGCCCCCGTGCGGCGGCCCGGGATCTTCGAGGACGGAGGCCCCTTGTCCAAGATCACCACGCTGCGCCCGCGCGACTACAGCGAGGCTCGGATCATCGGCGAGCGCTTCCGCGAGGGCAATCCGGTGATCATGGATCTGGTCGATCTGAGCAACGCCGATGCCAAGCGGCTGGTCGACTTCGCCGCGGGTCTGGCCTTCGCGCTGCGCGGGTCGTTCGACAAGGTGGCGACGAAAGTGTTCCTGCTCTCACCGGCCGATGTCGACGTATCAGCGGAAGAACGCAGGCGCATCGCGGAAACCGGCTTCTACAACCAGAAATAAGGTCGTGATCTGGGGGGTGAAGCGGACCGGTCGCCCGTTGTGCGGCGCGGTCATTTTGCGCGAAGCGATTTTTACGGCAGAGTGAACTGCGTGGCCTTGTTCGCGGTGCTGTACTTCGTACTGTTCATCTTCTGGCTGTTGCTGATCAGCCGGGTGATCGTCGAGTTCATCCGTAGCTTTGCCCGAGACTGGCGTCCTACCGGTGTCGTGGTCGTCGTCCTGGAGGTGATCTTCACGATCACCGACCCGCCGGTGAAACTGCTGAGGCGGTTGATACCCCCGGTGTCGCTGGGCGGAATTCGCCTGGATCTGTCGATTATGGTCCTGCTTTTCATCGTCTTCATCCTGATGTCGATCGTGGGCAGGCTCGGGCAACCGGTAGCTCCGGTGTGACAGAATGGGCCGAGAAGACAGCTTGCTAGATCTGCTAGATCTCCAAAAGACGCGTGAAGGGATCCTTCCATGCCGCTGACCCCAGCCGATGTGCACAACGTCGCGTTCAGCAAACCGCCGATCGGGAAGCGCGGCTACAACGAGGATGAAGTCGACGCGTTCCTGGATCTCGTCGAGCAGGAGCTCTCACGCCTGATCGAGGAGAACGCGGATCTGCGCCAGCGGGTCGCCGAACTGGACGCGGAACTGGCCGACGCGAAGAAGAACCGCGGCCCGGCCGTCGCGAACACCGTGAAAGCGCCGATTCCGCAGGCCCCGCCGCCCCCGCCGGAACCGATCAAGCCCCCGGTTCCCGCCGCGCCGCCCGCTCCGATGCCCGCCGCGCCGGTGGCCAAGGACGCTCCGGGCGCGGACGCGAACCTGCAGGCCGCCAAGGTGCTCAGCCTCGCCCAGGAGATGGCGGATCGGCTGACCAGCGATGCCAAGGCCGAGGCGGAGAGCTTGCTGTCGAATGCCCGAGCGAATTCCGAGCGACTGGTCGGAGACGCCAGGACGCGGTCGGAGGCGATGATCGCCGACGCCCGCCAGAAGTCGGACGCGATGCTGTCGGACGCGCAGACCCGCTCGGACAGCCAGCTGCGCCAGGCCAAGGAGAAGGCCGACGCGTTGCAGGCGGACGCGGAGCGCAAGCACACCGAGATCATGGCGACCATCACTCAGCAGCGCAGCGTGCTGGAGAGCCGGATCGAGCAGCTCAAGACCTTCGAGCGGGAGTACCGGGTGCGGTTGAAGTCGTACCTGGAGTCGCAGCTCGAGGAGCTGGAGAACCGTGGCTCGGCGGTTCCGGTCGACGGCGGAGAAGCGTTCGCGGACGCCAACACGGCGAACAACCTCGCGCCGGCGTCCTTCGCCAAGGGCGGCAAGTAGCACGCCGCGCACGAGCACAGCAGTTCGCATACCGTTAGAGGAACTGTCGAGCCGCCCGGCATGCCTTGGGGGTCACCATGCTCGTCTTGACACTCGTCCTTGCCGCGATCGGCTTCGCTCTGCTCGTGGCCGCGCTCACCACCGGATCGGTGATCTGGGCGTGGGGTTGCATCGTGGTGTGCGTCATCGGTGCGATGCTCCTGCTGGTGAGCGCTTTGTCCATGCGGAGTCCGGATGGTGATTCCCCACCGCCTCCTGGCCGACATGCCAAACGCTGACCTGCACTCCGATATGAGTTGACCGCTGCGGCTAGAATCAAACATGAATACGGCGTCGATCCGGCTATCACCGGGGAGCCTTCGGAAGAACGGTGGCGCGGCCCGCGGGCCGGGCGCTCAGTAGAACCGAACGGGTGAGCCCGTCACAGCTCGCGAATGAGAGGTCCGGAGTTCGTCACGCCGGACAAGCGGGGTGGTACCGCGGTTTCGGCGCACCGGGCGCCGTCATCGTCCCCGTGCCCATGACACACGGCACGAGGAGACGTATCCGCCATGGCGGACCACACTTCCAGCAACAGCGCGTACCCGCGCGTCGACCTCGGCGTCGGCAACGGGGCGTCGTTCCCCGAGATGGAGCGCCGCGTGCTCGACGCGTGGGCGGCCGCCGACACCTTCCGCGCGAGCATTGAAAACCGTTCCGGCGCAGCCGAATTCGTCTTCTACGACGGCCCGCCCTTTGCCAACGGTCTGCCGCATTACGGACATTTGCTCACCGGATACGTCAAAGACCTCGTCCCGCGTTTCCAGACCATGCGCGGCAAGCGGGTCGATCGGCGATTCGGATGGGACTGCCACGGACTGCCCGCCGAAATCGAAGCCGAAAAGCAGCTCGGTATCACGGACAAATCACAGATCGATGCGATGGGCCTCGCGGAATTCAACGCGGCCTGCAAAACGTCGGTACTGCGCTACACCGGGGAATGGCGCGACTACGTGACCCGCCAGGCCCGCTGGGTCGACTTCGACAACGACTACAAGACGTTGGACACCGACTTCATGGAGTCGGTGATGTGGGCGTTCAAGTCGCTGTACGACAAAGGTTTGATCTATCAGGGCTTCCGGGTGCTGCCCTACAGCTGGTACGAGCAGACGCCGCTGTCGAATCAGGAAACCCGCCTCGACGACGCCTACAAAATGCGCCAGGACCCGGCGGTCACGGTCGATATGGCGTTGCGCGTGCCCCCGGAGCATCCGCTGCACGAACTCGACGGCGCCAACGCGCTGATCTGGACCACGACGCCGTGGACGCTGCCGTCCAACCTGGCGATCGCGGTGCACCCCGATGTCCGCTACGTGCACCTGCGCGGCGCCGACGGCAAACGCTATGTGCTCGCGGCCGAACGGGTTTCGCACTACGCGCGGGAGTTCGGCGAGAACCCGGAGGTGCTCGCCGAGTACGACGGCGCCGCGCTGGCCGAGCTTTCCTACGCGCCGCCGTTCGACTTCTTCCTGGGCCACCCCAACGCCCACCGGGTGCTCACCGCCGACTACGTGACCACCGACTCCGGCACCGGCATCGTGCATCTGGCGCCCGCCTTCGGTGAGGAGGACATGGACGTCGCCACCGCGCACGGCATCGAGCTGGTGCAGCCGCTGGACGCCGGCGGCAAGTTCACCTCGATGGTCCCGCCGTACGAGGGCCTCATGGTGTTCGACGCCAACCCGGTGATCATCAAGGACCTCAAGTCCGCGGGAAAGCTGTTGCGGCACGAGACGATCGAGCACTCCTACCCGCACAGCTGGCGCTCCGGGCAGCCGCTGATCTACATGGCCGTGCCGTCCTGGTTCGTGGCGGTCACCAAGTTCCGCGAACGGATGGTCGAGCTCAACAAGCAGATCACCTGGGTGCCCGAGCACATCCGCGACGGCCAGTTCGGCAAGTGGCTGGAAGGCGCGCGCGACTGGAACATCAGCCGCAACCGCTACTGGGGCAGTCCGATCCCGGTGTGGGTGTCCGACGATCCGGCCTACCCGCGCGTCGACGTGTACGGATCGCTGGACGAGCTGGAGCGCGACTTCGGCGTGCGCCCGGCCGATCTGCACCGCCCGATGATCGACGAACTCACCCGGCCGAATCCCGATGACCCGACCGGCGAGTCGACCATGCGCCGGGTGCCGGAAGTGCTGGACTGCTGGTTCGAGTCCGGCTCGATGCCGTATGCCCAGGTGCACTACCCGTTCGAGAACAAGGAGTGGTTCGACAGCCACTTCCCGGGCGATTTCATCGTCGAGTACAACGGGCAGACCCGCGGCTGGTTCTACACGTTGCACGTACTGGCGACGGCTCTGTTCGATTCCCCGGCGTTCAAGACCGTTGCCGCGCACGGCATCGTGCTCGGTGACGACGGCCTGAAGATGAGCAAGTCCAAGGGCAACTACCCGGACGTCAACGAGGTGTTCGACCGGGACGGCTCGGACGCGATGCGCTGGTTCCTGATGAGTTCGCCGATCCTGCGCGGAGGCAACCTCATCGTCACCGAGCGCGGCATCCGCGAGGGCGTGAGTCACGCGCTGCGACCGCTGTGGAACGCGTGGACCTTCCTGCAGCTGTACGCCTCGAAGCCCGGGGTGTGGCGCACGGATTCGCCGCACGTGCTCGATCGCTACATCCTGGCGAAGCTCGCGCGAACCCGGGACGTCATCACCGAGGCGCTGGAGGCCTACGACATCGCGGGCGCCTGCGATGAACTGCGCTCGTTCGCCGACGCGCTGACCAACTGGTACGTGCGGCGGTCGCGGTCGCGGTTCTGGAGCGAGGACCGCGACGCGGTGGACACCCTGCACACGGTGCTCGAGGTGGTCACCCGGCTGGCGGCGCCGTTGCTGCCGCTGATCACCGAGGTGATCTGGCGCGGACTGACCGGCGGCGACTCGGTGCACCTGGCCGACTGGCCGAAGGAGGGCGAACTGCCGGACGACCCGGAGCTGGTCGCCGCGATGGACGAGGTGCGGGTGGTGTGCTCGACGGTGCTGAGCCTGCGCAAAGCACAGAACCTGCGGGTGCGGCTGCCGCTGGCCGAGGTCACCATCGCCGCGGCCGACGCCGAGCGGCTGGCGCCGTTCGCCGACATCGTCGCCGACGAGGTGAACGTCAAGAAGGTGGACCTGACCACCGATGTGGACTCGCACGGCCGCTTCGAGCTGGTGGTCAACGCCCGCGCCGCGGGTCCGCGGCTCGGCAAGGACGTGCAGACGGTGATCAAGGCGGTCAAGGCCGGGGAGTGGTCCGAGGACGCGGACGGCACGGTTCGCGCGGCCGGAATCGCCCTGCTGCCCGAGGAGTACACCCAGCGCCTTGTCGCGGCCGAACCCGAGTCGACCGCGGCGCTGCCCGGGAACGCGGGCCTGGTGGTGCTGAACTCGGTGGTCACCGAGGAGCTGGAGGCCGAGGGCTGGGCGCGGGACCTGATCCGCGATCTGCAGGAGACCAGGAAGTCGTCCGGACTGGACGTCTCCGACCGCATCACCGTGGTGCTGGAGGTCCCGGCGGAGCGGGCCGCGTGGGCCGAGACGCACCGTGACCTGATCGCGGGCGAGATCCTCGCCACCACGCTGACCTTCGGCGACGCGGGTCCGGAGGCCGCCGATCTGGTCGGCGGCGTGCGCGCGAAGCTCGCCAAGGCATAGCGCGCCGAGTACCGAGCGAGCCGGGGCGGGACCTATCGGGTCCCGCCCCGGCTGCTGTGCGGAGCGGTTCTCATGCCCGTCATTCCGGGCCCGATCGCTGCGGATCAGCGGTCAAGTTAGTGATGTAGATCACATGCTGAGAGTTTGCTGATTCCCGACAATTCGCCGATATCCCAGGCACAATCTGCGGTGTCGCTGCTGTTGACCGGCTCGTATCCGGGGCGGCAGTTTCTCTTTCTGGCTTGTCTTACTTGGAATTCGGCCGCGTCGGTAACACGCCCGGCGCGGGTGGCGGTGGCTCCGCATCGGTGGCCGCTGCTGATGCCATGTATTAGCCAGGCCGCCGATCGGCGGCCAGTCATCCGCGCCCATGGAAGGGGCGAGTACGTGCCGAGAAAATCGACGCACCGCATCGCACTCGGATTTCTGCTCTCCACCATCACGATCCTCCTGCTCGCCGGACCCGTCTGGGCCGACACCGGCAGCGCCTCCGGCAGCGGGCCGGGCAGCGCCTCCTCCGGTTCGGCGTCGGGCAGCGGTCCCGGCGGTGACTCCGGCAGCGCCAGCGGCTCGGGCTTCCTACCGGTGCCCAGTGTGTTCGGCGTCGGCGCGTTGGCCGCGGCGACCACACAGATCGGCAAGCCCTACGAATGGGGCGGGACCGGCCCCTCCAGCTGGGACTGCTCGGGTCTCGTGCAGTGGGCGTATCGCCAGGTCGGCGTGAGCATTCCGCGGACCACCTGGCAGCAGGCGAAGGCGGGCGCGCCGGTGCCGCGGGGCTCGCTCTCGCTCGGCGACGTGGTGGTGCTGAACCAGGACGGTTCGCACGTCGGCATCTACGCGGGTAACGGACTGGTACTCAACGCCTATGACTGGGGTGTGCCGGTGGGCTACACCCCGCTCGACGAATTCGACATCTACGCCATCCGCCGCTTCTGAGCGCGCACCCGGCGAGCGCACGCGACGCCGATCGCGGTTGTTCCCGGGATGACACGGCCCCGACCACCGGTGTGGTCGGGGCCGTGTCGGCGAGTCGCTCGCCGTGGTCGAGGCCGGGAGGTCAGCCGTCGAGGCCGTCGGCGAGATCGCGCAGCGACGGACCGTACTGCGGGTGCGCCAGCGCCGAGGCGAATTGCGCCACCAGGTAGTCGGCCGGGTTGCCGGTGTCGTACCACCGGCCGCGGATCACCTGGCCGAAGACCGGATTGTTCGCCGCGTGCACGTTGATCGCGTCGGTGAGGTACACCTCGCCGGTGCGGTGCTCATACCACGCTTCGGTCTGCCTGCGCAGTTCGTCGATGATGCCGGGGGTGACGACGTAGCCGCCGATCGCGGCGAACGACGACGGCGCGTCCTTCGGCTTCGGCTTCTCCCGCAGCCCGGTGATGCGCAGCAGGCCGTTGCCCTGGTCGTCGGCGACCACCGGCACGCCGTAGCGCTGCGACTCGGCGGGATCCATCGGCATCAACGCCAGGACGGGCGCCCCGGTGGCCTCGTAGGCGTCGATGAGTTGCTGGGCGCGCGGCACCTCGGCGACGAACACGTCGTCCGGCCACAGCACCAGCATCGGCTCGTCGCCGAGATTGCGGGCGGCGTTGAGCACCGGGGTGCCGTTGCCGTACGGCCCGTGCTGGTCGAGGTAGGTGATGTGGCCGAGCCGGGACAGCTCGCCGACCTCCTCGACCGCGTCGGCGAAGGCGGTCTTGCCGTCCGCGCGCAGCTGGGCCACCAGCGCCGGGTTGGGGCGGAAGTGGTCCTGGATCAACGATTTCCCGCCGCTGACCACGATGGTGATGTCGGTGATGCCCGAAGCGACCAGCTCGCGGACGGTGTGCTCGATCACCGGCTTGTCGCCGACCGGCAGCATCTCCTTGGGGATGGCCTTGGTCAGCGGAAGCAGACGGGAGCCGATACCTGCGGCCGGGATGACGGCCTTGCGGATATTCATGCGTCCGATCATCACATATCGGACCGGGCGCCTAGCTCCCTCCCCGCGGCACGTCGGCGGTTATTTCAGGACTGTCGAGTACCGGGGCCGGCGCGGAAAAGGGCAGATCAAGGCCGGTGCGGCGAGACGGAGGGGCGCCCGGAGGCGAGGGGAGGCGAGCCGCGATACCGGCAGGTAACCGGTAGCTAGCGCACAGCCACCTGACAGCGTCACCGCCTGCCCCGAGCTGTCGGTGGGCGGGCGTACATTGCACCCGTGCGTACCGAGAAACCGAGCGTCGAGCGCGCGGCCGCGCCGTCGACCGGGATCGGGACGACGCGCGGGGACGGCTCGGTGAGCCCGCGGCCTCTCCCGGCGTTCGCCGACGCGGACAGCGTCGCCCGGCGCTGGGTTCTGCATATAGATATGGACGCGTTCTTCGCCTCGGTCGAACAGCTGACCCGGCCGACGTTGCGCGGCAGGCCGGTGCTGGTCGGCGGAACCGGTGGGCGCGGGGTGGTGGCCGGAGCCAGTTACGAGGCGCGGGTGTTCGGTGCCAGGTCGGCGATGCCGATGCATCAGGCGCGCAGGCTGGTCGGTGTCACCGCGGTGGTGGTGCCGCCGCGCGGGGCGGTCTACGGCGTGGTCAGCGGCCAGGTCTTCGACGCGCTGCGCAGCCGGATCCCGGTGCTGGAGACGCTGTCGTACGACGAGGCGTTCGGCGAGCCCGCCGAGCTGGCGGGCGCGACGGTCGCGCGGGTGCACGCGTTCTGCGAGGAGTTGCGCGCGGCGGTGCGCGAGCGAACCGGGCTGACCGCCTCGGTGGGCGCGGGCACCGGTAAGCAGCTGGCCAAGATCGCCTCCGGCTTGGCCAAACCCGATGGGGTGCGCGTGATCTCGCCGGTCGAGCAGCCGCGACTGCTGGCGGGGCTGCCGGTGCGCAAGTTGTGGGGCATCGGGCCGGTCGCGGAGGGCAGATTGCGTTCGCTGGGCATCGAGACGGTGGGCGCTTTCGCCGCCCTGCCGGAGTCGGAGGCGATGTCGATCCTCGGCGGCAGTGTGGGCGCGGCGCTGCATCGGCTGGCGCGCGGCATCGATGACCGTCCGGTCGCCGAACGCACCGAGGCCAAGCAGATCAGCGCCGAGACCACCTACGAGACCGACATCGTCAGCCTCGAGCAGTTGCGCCCGGCCATCGAGGACATGGCCGCGGCGGCGCACCGGCGCCTCACCGGCGACGGGCGCGCGGCGCGCACGGTGGTGCTCAAACTGAAGAAGTCCGATATGAGCATCGTCACCCGCTCCTTCACCCTGCCCTACGCCACCGAGGACCTGGCCACCCTCGCCGCCGCCGCGCAACGTTCGGCGCTCGACCCGCGGGAACTGGGCCCGATCCGTCTCGTCGGGGTCGGTTACGGCGGCCTGTCGACGATCCGCCAGGAGTCGCTGTTCCCCGAACTGGATCGCGGCACGGCCGCCGAGATCGTCACGGCGCGGCCGGAAGCCGAGCCCGCGCACTCCGCCGGCCTCGGCGCTGCCCCGCAGATCAGCGCGCCCACCTTGCCCGTGGCCGTCTGGCATCCCGGCATGGACGTGACCCATCCCGAGCACGGCCACGGCTGGGTGCAGGGCGCGGGGCTCGGCGTGGTGACCGTTCGCTTCGAAACCCGTTCCACCGGTCCGGGTCCCGCGCGCACCTTCGCCGCCGCCGACGCCGCGCTCACCCGGGCCGATCCGCTGCGCAGCCTGCTCTGACGGCCGGGCCCGCGGCTCGACATCGCCCGGCCGGGCGCGTACGTTCGCTGCCGACGACCATCGTCGGTCCGTGTGGATCTTCGGCGGCGCCGCCCGGTGCCGGTAGCCTGGGACCTCGTGCAGCGCCGCCGGTTCGGGTGGCGGCTGTCAAGGTGGAACACGACACGGACCTCTCGAACGCAAAGGACGAGCAGTTGAAGCTTCGTAAGACTGGACGCATCGCGATCGCCGGCCTGGCCATCGTCGCCGCGCTTGGCCTGACCGCCTGCGGTGGCGACGACAAGGACAGCAAGCCCGCCGCCAAGACGTCGACCAGCGCCAAGGCGTCGGCGACCGCGAGCGCGAACCTGCCGCCGGTCCCGACTCCCGCGGAGCTGAACACCGCCCTCTCCCGTGCGCTGGACCCGTCGGTGCCCGCCTCCGAGAAGCTGGACAACGTCCAGGGCGCCGAAGCCGATCCGACGCTGCCGGATCGCCTGTCCCAGGCCGCGGCGGGCGCCGACGTGAAGATCGAGGTCACCGACGTCACCTCGTTCGGCGACAGCGTGAACGCGAAGGCCAAGTTCATCCTCAACGGCCAGGAGAACATCGTCGACGTGCCGTTCGTCGCCGACAACGGCAAGTGGAAGATCCAGAAGGCATGGGCCTGCACCATGCTGACCAACCTCGGTCAGCAGTCGGCGGCCTGCAGCTGAGTTCGCACCACCGGCCGGGCCGGTCGCCGGGATTCGTCCCCGCGACCGGCCCGTCGTCGTTGCGTGAAATGTGCTGCGCACCGGGCGGTTCGAGCTGCCCTGCCGGGCCGGTGCGGCACCGTCGCTAGATCATCCGCAGGATCGCGCAGGTCGCGGCGCCGTGCGCGTACAGTTCGCCGTCCGCGGCCCCGATCAGGCGGGCCTCCGCGCTCGCGGTGGTGGGGCCGACGTGGATAGCGGTGCCTTCGCAGCGCAGCGGCTGGGTGTCGGTGCGCACGTGCCGGTGCACGTGGATGCCGATCTGAACCGAGGTGGACCGCGATCCGCCCGGCAATCTCGTCATCACCGCCGATTCGAGGGCCGATTCGAGCAGCGCCGTCACAAAGCCGCCGTGCGCCCCGCCGATGGGGTCGAGCAGGTGATCGCCCGGCTCGCCCTCGAAGACCACGATCCCGTCACCGACCTGGACCAGTCGGCAGCCGAGTGCGTTCAGGATCGGCGCGTTCGGAATTCGCCCGTCGAGCGCTCCCTGCAAGATTTCTCGGCCGGTCATGCCCAGCAGGTCGGGTGCCGTCCCGGCGGGTGTCCGCCAGATACGGGTGCGGGAGCGAAGGGGGTCGGGCGCGGTCATGTGTCGACGCTACAAAGCGGACGGAACCCAGGAAAGTGTCGGATCCGACACTTTTGCGACCGTTTCCGACGAATACTCACTTCTCGGCGGTCGGCGGTCGGCGGTCGGCGGTCGGCGGTCGGCGGTCGGCGGTCGGCGGTCGGGTCTGACCGCTGCCTCGGGTCACGGACGTGGTGCTGCGCCTGTGAGATCACGCGATGTGCGCCGCGCACGCCGGGCTCGTAGCAGCGCTTCGGTGGTGAAGATCGCCAGGGCGGCCCAGATCAGCGCGAAACCGGCCCATCGCGAGGCGGGCATCGGCTCGTGCGCGACGGCGACGCCCCAGGCCATCTGGAGCGCCGGGGTCAGGTATTGCAGCAGGCCCATGGTGGACAGCGCGACGCGCTGAGCCGCGACGGCGAACAGCAGCAGCGGGACCAGGGTGACCGGTCCGGTGGCCGCCATCAGCGCGGTGTGGGCGGGGCCGGAGGCGAATTCGCTGTGCCCGGTGATCGCCAGGGCGACGGCGAACGCCAGCGCGAAGGGCGCGGCGACGATGCCCTCGGCGGCGATGCCGTGCAGCGCGTCCAGCGGGATCACCTTCTTCACCAGGCCGTAGGTGGCGAACGAACAGGCCAGGGCCAGCGCGATGACCGGCGGCCTGCCGTAGTCGACGGTGAGCACGGCCACCGCGCCCGCGCCGAGTGCCAGGGCGGCCCACTGGGCGCCGGTCAGCCGTTCCCGGAAGATCACCACCCCGAACGCGACGGTCACCAGCGGGTTGATGAAGTAGCCGAGCGCGCATTCCACGACGTGCCCCGAGGTGACGCCGTAGACGTACACGCCCCAGTTGAGCGCGATCGCGGCGGACGCGACGGCGGCCAGGCGCCAGACGCGGCCGCCGATGCCGCGCAACTCGCGTATCCGGCCGCTCAGGGCGAGCACCGCGAGCACGACGACCAGCGTCCACACGATCCGCTGCGCCACCACCTCGCCCGGACTGGCGAACGCCAGCAATCCGAAGAACGCGGGGAAAAGTCCCCACAAGAAGTACGCGCTCGCTCCGAACGCTGCACCGGGGATGGACCTGTTTCGCCGCACGAGGACGAACGTAGTTGTCCCGTAGCCTTGCGGTCATGTCGATTACCGTGCAGGCTTCGGGCGCCACCGGACTGACCGCGGCCGAAGTCGAGCAACGTCGCCGCGACGGGCTGACCAACGACGTCCCCGATCGGGCGAGCCGCTCGGTCCGCGACATCGTGCGCGCGAACGTCTTCACCCGGATCAACGCCATCCTCGGGGTCCTTTTCGTCCTGGTGCTGGCCACGGGATCGGTCATCGACGGCATGTTCGGCCTGCTGATCGTCGCCAACAGCGCGGTCGGCATCATCCAGGAGATCCGCGCCAAGCGCACGCTCGACGAGCTGGCCATCGTCAGCCAGGCCAAGCCGACCGTCCGCCGGGACGGCACGGCGGTCGAGATCGCGCCGCACGAGGTGGTGCTCGACGACCTGATCGAGCTCGGGCCGGGCGACCAGATCGTGGTGGACGGCACGGTCGAGGAGTCCGCGCAGCTCGAGGTGGACGAGTCGTTGCTCACCGGCGAGGCCGATCCGGTCGACAAGGCGGTCGGCGCCACGGTGATGTCGGGCAGCTATGTGGTGTCCGGGTCCGGCGCGTACCGCGCCACCAAGGTCGGCCGGGACGCCTACGCGGCGCGGCTGGCGGAGGAGGCGAGCAAGTTCACCCTGGTGCACTCCGAGTTGCGCAGCGGTATCGACAAGATCTTGAAGTTCATCACCTACCTGCTGATCCCGGCGGGCCTGCTGAGCATCTACAACCAGCTCGTCTCGAGCAAGGAGTCCTGGCGTCCGGCGGTCACCGGGATGGTGGCCGCGCTGGTGCCGATGGTGCCCGAGGGGCTGGTGCTGATGACCTCGATAGCGTTCGCGGTCGGCGTGGTGCGGCTGGGCAGGCGCCAGTGCCTGGTCCAGGAGTTGCCCGCGATCGAGGGCCTGGCCCGCGTGGACGTGGTGTGCGCGGACAAGACCGGCACGCTGACCGAGAACGGCATGCGGCTGTCGGATCTGAAGACCCTGGACACCTTCGACGACGCCGAGGTACGCGCCGCGCTGGCCGCGCTCGCCGCCGACGATCCGCGCCCGAACGCGAGCGTCCAGGCCATCGTCGAGGCCTTGCCGGACGGTCCCGGCTGGCAGCGCACCGCCGTCGCGCCGTTCTCCTCGGCCAAGAAGTGGAGCGGCTGCTCCTACGGCGGGCACGGCGACTGGCTGCTCGGCGCGCCGGACGTGCTGCTGGACCCGGACTCCGCGGACGCGCGGGTGGCCGAGGAACTGGGCGCCTCCGGTCTGCGCGTGCTGTTGCTGGCCCGCGGCGACCGTGCGGTGGACGCGGCGGACGCTCCCGGCGTCGTGCGGCCCGCCGCGCTGGTCGTGCTGGAACAGAAGGTCCGGCCCGACGCCCGCGACACACTCGAGTACTTCGCGAGCCAGGACGTCTCGATCAAGGTCATCTCCGGCGACAACGCCGTGTCGGTCGGCGCGGTGGCTTCCTCGCTCGACCTGCCCGGTGGGGATCACCCGATCGATGCGCGGGAACTGCCGGAGGATCGCGACGGGCTGGCCGGCGTGCTGGACCGCAACACCACCTTCGGCCGGGTCCGTCCGGACCAGAAGCGCGCCATGGTGTCCGCCTTGCAGTCGCGCGGGCACACCGTGGCGATGACCGGCGACGGCGTCAACGACGTTCTGGCGTTGAAGGATTCGGATATCGGCGTGGCCATGGGATCGGGCAGCCCCGCGACCAGGGCGGTGGCGCAGATCGTCCTGCTGGACAACAAGTTCGCCACCTTGCCCTATGTGGTCGGGGAGGGACGCCGGGTGATCGGCAACATCGAGCGCGTCTCGAATCTGTTCCTCACCAAGACCGTCTATTCCGTCCTGCTCGCCTTCTTGGTCGGGATCGCCGGTGCCGGTTCCCAGATCTTCGACTACGATCCCATCGGCTACCCGTTCCTGCCGCGCCACGTCACGATCGCGGCCTGGTTCACCATCGGCATCCCGGCATTCATCCTCTCGCT
Organism: Nocardia sp. NPDC041819; assembly: GCF_055590505.1. NCBI lineage: Bacteria > Bacillati > Actinomycetota > Actinomycetes > Mycobacteriales > Nocardiaceae > Nocardia > Nocardia sp. NPDC041819. The sequence goes on from NZ_JBVJAP010000023.1 coordinate 67,182, forward strand.
CGCGCCCAACAACGAGCGTGCCCGCACGGGCTTCGTCGGACGGGTCATGCGACTGGCCATCCCGTCGGGCGTGGTGATCGGCGCGGCCACCTTCGTGGCGTACCTGATCGCCTATGCCGGGCCGGACGCGGGCGAGGAGCAGAAGGTCCAGGCGAGCACCACCGCCCTCATCACCCTGATCATGATCGCGGTGTGGGTGCTGGCCATCGTCGCGCGCCCGTACGTCTGGTGGAAGGTGGTCCTGATCGCGGCGTCGGTGGCGGCGTACGTCTTCTTGTTCACCGTTCCGTTCACCCGCGAGTTCTTCAAACTCGACCCCTCCAACCTCGCGCTCACCGGTGCGGCGGTGGCCTGCGGCGTGGTGGGCATCGTGCTGGTCGAGGCCGCGTGGTGGGTGAGCGCGGTGCTGCTCGGCGACAAGCGGCAACTGCTGCCGAGCCCGCCCGGCGGAGCCGCCTGACAGACTGGACGCCTGACTAGCCGCGCCACGAGAAGCCTTGTGCGAAGCGGCCATTCAGAGTTGGAGTACCTTCTGGAGACTATGGAGGTACTGCTGCACCAGATCGACGCGTTCGCCGACGCACCGTTCTCGGGCAACCCGGCCGCGGTGATGCCGCTCCCGTCGTGGCTCCCGGATGCGTTGCTGCAACAGCTGGCCGAGGAGAACAATCTCGCCGAGACCGCGTTCTACACATCGCAATTACCTCCCGAGGCGGGCATGCCGCCGGGTGAGTGGCCCGCTTTCCACCTGCGGTGGTTCACCCCGAGGGTGGAGGTCGCGCTGTGCGGGCACGCCACCCTGGCCAGCGCCGCGCAGATCCTTGCCGACCTGCATCCCGGCGAGGACCGGGTGAGTTTCTACACGCGCAGCGGCTGGCTGCACGTCGACCGCACAGACGACGACGAGTACGTCCTCGACCTGCCGGTGGTGCCGAGCATCCCGGTGCGGCCGGATCCGGCGCTCGTCGCGGCGCTCGGGGTGCGTCCGGTGACCGCGTATTCCGGCGCCGACGAGGTGATCGTCGTGGCGACCGAACAGGAGGTGCGCGATGCCGCGCCCGTGCTGTCGGCGTTCCCCGCCCTGCCGCGCGGCGCGATCGTCACCGCGCCCGGCGACTCGGTCGATTTCGTCTCGCGTTTCTTCGGCCCCGGCGTGGGCGTTCCGGAGGATCCGGTGACCGGATCCGCGCACGCCCAGCTGGTGCCGCTGTGGAGCGAGCGGTTCGGCCGCACCGAACTGCACGCCAGGCAGCTCTCCCGCCGCGGCGGAAGCCTGCGCTGCGAGCTGGCGGGCGACCGGGTGCTGCTGTTCGGGCGCTGCCGCCGCTACCTCGACGGCGTCGTCACATTGCCGGACTGAGCGTCCGGCCGCTCACGGTTGCGGAACCGGTCCGTCGTCGGGGCCGGGCGCGACGACATCGCGGTAATCGGGCAGCAGCGGAACCACCGCGAAGCTGCCCGCCACCGCGTCGGCGGGAAGCGCCTGGACCGCGCGAATGCCGTTGCGCCCGGCCAGGTTCCGCAACTGTGCCGAGGATCCTCGGACGACGAGTCCGACGACGCAGCCGCAGCCGTCCCGGAGCCGGGCGGCGGAGTACTCCACCACGCGGGCGGAACGGTCGTCGGCGGGGCGGGGGAGCAGCCAGGCCGCATCCCGTGCCGAATCCACCGCCGCGGCCGCACCTTCCGGGACGGGCACGGTTACCAAGGGCGTCTGCACGCGGGGGACCGGCACCCGGTAGAGCACCTGGGAGATCCGCAATCCGCCGCTGTGCGCCGGAATCTGCTCGGGGGCCAGCGGTTCGGTGAACGACACCAGTGCCCAGCGCGGTTCGTCGCCGCCCGCCGCCAGCGAAGCACGGGACCGGTCGAGGTAATCCGTGACCTGCTCGCCCCGGTCGGGCCCGAGCCGATCGGTGGCCGGCGCGGTGCGATACGGCGGATGCAGCGCGCCCAGCGCGTAGATCAGCGCCATCAGCGCGACCACCGCCGCGGCGAGGAAGATACCGCGCCGCGGCGGTGGCCGGCGGTCAGACATCGCGCAGGACGTCCAGGGCGTGTTTCAGGTCGTCCGGGTACTCGCTGGTGATCTCCAGGTAGCGGCCGTCGGCGGGATGCTGGAAGCCCAGCGACCGGGCGTGCAGCCACTGGCGTTGCAGGCCGAGCCGCTCGGCCAGGCGCGGGTCCGCGCCGTAGGTGAGATCGCCGCAGCACGGGTGGCGGATCGCGGAGAAGTGCACCCGGATCTGGTGGGTGCGGCCGGTCTCCAGATGGATGTCCAGCAGGCTGGCCGAATGGAACGCCTCGACGGTGTCGTAGTGGGTGACGCTTGGCCGTCCGTCGGCGGTGACGGCGAACTTCCAGTCGTTGCCGCGGGCCCGGCCGATCGGGGCGTCGATCGTGCCGCTGCTCGGGTCCGGATGGCCCTGCACCACGGCGTGGTAGCGCTTGTCGACCGTGCGCTGCTTGAACGCGCGCTTGAGCATCGTGTACGCGTGCTCGGATTGCGCGACCACCATCACTCCGGAGGTGCCGACATCCAAGCGGTGCACGATGCCCTGCCGTTCGTGCGCGCCCGAGGTGGAGATGCGGTATCCGGCCGCGGCGAGGCCGCCCACGACGGTCGGCCCGCTCCAGCCGACACCGGTGTGCGCGGCCACGCCGACCGGCTTGTCCACCGCGACGATGTCGTCGTCGGCGTAGAGGATCTTCATCCCCTCCACCGGTTCGGCCTCGATGGTCAATTCTCGCTTCGGCTCGGGGAAGATCACCTCGAGCCAGGCGCCCGCGGTGAGCCGATCGGACTTGCCCGCGGCGACGCCGTCGAGCTGCACCGAGCCCTCCTCGGCGAGCGCGGCCACCGCGGTGCGGGACAGGCCGAGCAGGCGGGCCAGGCCCGCGTCGACGCGCATGCCGTCGAGCCCGTCGGGGACGGGCATGGTCCTGGTCTCCCTCATGCCGCGCTGCCCTCGCTCGCGTCGCCGGGCTTGCCGTGGCCGACCCGGGTGCCGTTGGGTTCGAAGCCGAACACGGTGAGCGCGACCAGCAGGATCGCTCCGCAGACGATGGCCGAGTCCGCGACGTTGAACACCGGCCACCAGCCGATCGCGACGAAGTCCACCACGTGGCCCTGCAGCGGGCCCGGCGCGCGGAACAGCCGGTCCATCAGGTTGCCGAGCGCCCCGCCGAGCACCATGCCCAGACCGATCGCCCACCCCAGCGAGCGCAAGGTGCGGCCGATGCGCACCACTCCGACGACGACGGCGGCGGCGACCAGGGTGAGCAGCCAGGTCATGCCGGTGGCCATGGAGAACGCCGCGCCCGGATTGCGCACCAGGCTCAGGCGCGCGACGTCACCGACGATCGACACCGGGTCGCCCGGCGTCAGTTTCGCGACCGCGATGGTCTTGGTGAGCAGATCCAGGCCCAGCACCACCGCGGCGAGAACGAGCAGCGTCCGCAGACGCTGCGGTGGAGCAGGCTCGGTCGTCGGATCGGCGGTGTTTGCTGGGTTTTCCTCGGGCGGCCCGTCGTCACTCACGCCGACCATCATCTCTCGAGCCCGATCGGGGCCGGTGCGCGCGTCCGATTGCCCGGCCCGCGCCCGGCGGACGCGCGTGGCACGCCGACCGGCGCACACTCGGATGTCCCAGCTGACACTCAGGAAGCGGTCGTACGCTGTTGCTCGTGACGGTGTTGTCTTCCCCCCGCCTTCATCGGAGCCCGGGCTCCGCCCGGAGCGCGCGCTCGGGCGTGCTGCTCATGGTGCTCGCGGTCGGGCTTTCGGCCTTCGGCGTCGGTTGCGGCGACGGCGCGGAGTCGAGCGGTGAGGCCGACGGAACGGAGCCGCTGGGAATCGGCAAGGAAGTGACCGTGCCGATCGCGGCCGCGGTGGCCACGGTCGAATCGGCCGGTGCGGAACCGCGTTCGCTGCTGCGGCCGGAGTATCCGGCAGGCACCGTGCAGCGGGTCACGCTCTATACCGCCCACCACATCGAACAGCAGATCGATGAACAGCCCAGGCGCGACTTCTCCACCCCGGCGCTGACCATTCCGATGACCGCGCAGACCACCGCGGACGGCATCGATCTGACCCTCGGTACGGTCACCTCACCGGACCCGACGATGGCCAAGGCGCTCACCAAGATCGGTGGCTCGCACGCGGGCTTCGACCTCAGCGATCTGGGCACGATCACCGCCCTGCGGCTCGAGCCGGCCCCCGACGCGTCGAACACCGCGCGCGCCGCCCTCGAGCAGGCGTTCTACCAGGCCGTGTACCGGTCGATCGCGTTCCCCGACGAGCCTGTCGGCGAGGGCGCGGTGTGGACGGTGCGCCAGGAAGTGAGCAGCGGCGTCCTGCTCGACCAGGTGACCACCGCGACGCTGAGCAAACGCGACGGGGATCGGCTCACCATCGAACTGCACGTCACCCAGAAGCCCAAGTCGCCGATGTGGAACCTGCCGAACAACGCGGGCACGTTGGACATCCGGGACTACGTCATGGAGGGCGCGGGCACCATCACGGTGGATCTCGGATTGCCGCTGCCGGTGGCCGGATCCATCACCGTCGGCGGGCACCAGGCCTACCGCGATCCGCACAGCGACAGCACGCTGCGCCAGACGATCGATACGCAGGTGTCGTGGACCGAATGACCCGTGCGTGCGCCCTGCCGTTCGCGGTGGCGTCCGTCGCGCTCGTCGTGGGCTGCGGGTCCGCCGAGCCCGCCGAGCCGAAGGCGCACGAGCTGCCGCCGCTGGGGCCGGCGGTGGCCGCGGTCCCGGTGACCGCCGCGCCCGAGACCGATTCCGCACGGCTGGGCGCCCGGCTCCTCGGCGAGGCCGACCTGCCGTCCGGTTTCACCGCGTTGCCGCCGCGCGCTGCCACCGGGACCGCCTCGACCGGTACCTCGGCGACGAATCCGGCGGAATGCGCGAGAGTACTCACTCCGCTCGGCGCGCAATACTCCGGCGCACTGGCCCAGGCCTCCACGCAATACGCCGGGCCGAATTTCTCCAGCATCGATATCGACGCGGCGAGTTATCCGGCCGATTCGCTCCCGGTCGCGTTTTCGGCCGTGCAGGAGACGCTGCGCCGGTGCACGCGTTATTCCGGCGACGACGCCACCGATATCGCGGTGGAATACCGGATCGGCGGGCTCGCCCAGCCACCGGTCGGCGACGCCGCGGGCGCCTTCCAGGTGCGCGCCACCAGCGAGGGGCTCGCCCTCGGCTCGTCGGTCGCGATCGTCCAGGTGGGAAGCACGTTGCTACAGGTGGCGGTGACCGCGCCCGAGGCGGTGGACCCCGCCGTGCTCAGCGCGCTCACCGCGGCCCAGGTGCGTCGGCTGCAAGGCTCCGCGGGTCCCTGATTTCCGACGATCCGGCCAATTGCGCGGATCGCCGGAATAGGCTCGACATGGTCCGACACAACGCCTCGACCGGAGGTTCTCCATGTCTGATGTCAAACCCGTTCCCGATGGTTATCCGGTGGTCTCGCCCGGGCTGGCCATCGACGGCGCGGCGGCGGCGATCGATTTCTACAAGAACATTTTCGGCGCCACCGAACGTATGCGGATGCCCGGTCCGGACGGCAAGATCGCCCATTGCGAGCTGATGTTCGGCGATTCCGTCGTCATGCTCGGCGATCCGGCGCCCGATATGGACTTCCTCGACCCGAAGACGGTCGGCGGCACCCCCGTGAACCTGTACGTGTACGTCGAGGACGCCGACGCCGCCTTCGCCGCCGCGCTGGCGGCGGGCGCCACGGAACTCACGCCGATGACCAGCCAGTTCTATGGGGACCGCAGTGGCGCCTTCGAAGACCCGTGGGGGCATCGGTGGACCGTGGCCACCCATGTGGAGGATGTGCCGCCCGACGAGATGGACCGTCGGATCGCGGAGATGTTCGGCGGTTCCTGAACCCGGCCGACCGGCTCACCCGGCGACCACCGAATCACCCGAGACCCGGACGGCGCGCGGTGCGAGAGGTTTGGTGGCCGGGCCGTTGACCACCGAGCCGTCCAACGCGAACTTGCTGCCGTGGCAGGCGCAGTTGATGGTGCCGCCGGACACCGCCGCGACCTTGCATCCCGCGTGCGTGCACACCGCCGACAGCCCGACGAAGGTGCCCGCGCTGGGCTGGGTCACCACGGTGTCACCGGCGATCACGCCGCCGCCGACGGGGATGTCGGCCGTCTCGGCCAGCGTATTCGCCTGCCGCTCCGCATCGGCGGGCCGGTCGCCGGGCGCGGGTGGGGGCTCGCTCTTGCCGGAGGAGGCGCAGGCGGTGACCGCCGCCGCGGCGGCGATGCCCGCCCCGGCGGCGACCACACTGCGCCGGGTGCGGAGTTGTTCGTCGAATGTCATGTCGGGTTCCGTTCCGAAGGCGCGGCACGGCGTCGCGCCGGTGCCGCTTTCGCCTCGTCAACGGAATAGGGCGGCGCTGCGGTTCAATCCGGTGTGCTCAGAGGTCGCTGCCCGGCGTGTCGCGGCGGGACGGCGGGCCCAGGAGGGCGAGCGGCGGACCCGGACCCCCTCATCTGCCTTGTGGCCGGGTCCGCCGCTCTGTGGTTACCCGCGGGCGATCGATTCGAACACCTTCGGGTCGACGAGGGTGGAGGTGTCGCCGAGTTCGCGTCCTTCGGCGATGTCGCGTAGGAGGCGGCGCATGATTTTGCCGCTGCGGGTTTTGGGG
>NZ_JBVJAP010000024.1:0-72413 GCF_055590505.1 Nocardia sp. NPDC041819
AGATCATCCAGCGCCGCCTCACCACGACCGGCCACCGGCGTACCGATCGCGATATCGCGCGTATTCGACAACCGCGCCAGCAACACCGCCAACGCCGCGTGCACCACCATGAACAACGTCGCGTTGTGCTGCGCGGCCACCCGGCTCAACCCCGCGTGCACCTCGGCGTCGATCTCGAAACCCAGCGTGGCGCCGCGATGCGACGCCACCGCCGGACGCGCCCGATCGGCAGGCAACTCCAACTGATCGGGAAGCGCCGCCAACCGCTCGCGCCAGAACCCGATCTGCGCGGCCAGCAACGACTCCGGATCATCCTCGGTCCCCAGGATCTCCCGCTGCCACAACGCGTAATCGGCGTACTGCACCTCCAACGCCGGCCACTGCGGCGCCCCACCCCGCGAACGCTGCACATACGCGCTCATCAGATCCCGCGTCAACGGCCCCATCGAGAACCCGTCCCCCGCGATGTGATGCACCACGCACACCAGCACATGCTCGGTGTCGCTCAACTCGATCAACCGCACCCGCACCGGCGGCGCGGCGGTCACATCGAACCCCTCACCCACCGCCGCGGCCACCAACGCCGCCACCTCCGACTCATGCGCCCGCCGCACCAGCACATCCGGCACCGCCCGCGCATCCCCCACCGGCAACACCAACTGGAAACCCTCACCATCCACATCCGGATACACCGTGCGCAGCACCTCGTGCCGCTCGGCCAGATCCCCCACCGCCGCCCGCAACGCCGCCACATCCAACCGTCCCGACAACCGCACCGCGACCGGGATATTGTTCACCCCGCTCGCGGGATCGAACCGGTTCAAAAACCACATCCGTTGCTGGGCATACGACAACGGCACCCGCTCCGGACGCGGCCACGCCCGCAACGCCTGCCCCGCCACCGACCCCGCATGCTGCTCGACCCGCGCCGCCAAACCCGCCACCGTCGTCGCCTCGAACAACAACTGCACCGGCACCCGCACATCCAGCGCGGAACCGATCCGCGCGGCCGCCTGCGCTGCCAGCAGCGAATTACCACCCAACTCGAAGAAATCGTCGTCCGCACCCACGCGCCCGTCCTCCTCGGGCACCAGCAACGCCGCGAACACCCCCGCGACGATCTCCTCCACCGGCGTCGACGGCGCACGGAACGCCCGCGCGGCGAACACCGGCTCCGGCAACGCCGCCCGATCCAACTTCCCCACCGGCGTCAACGGAATCTCTTCCAACACCATGATCGACGCCGGAATCATGTAGGCGGGCAACGACTCACCGATGAACTCGGCGAGCGCGCCGGTGTCCACGTCGGCCCCGGGCCGCGGCAGCACATAGGAAACCAGCGCGGTCGCGCCGGAGGGCAGCGTCTTGCCGAGAGTGGCCGCGAAGTCGATGTCCGGGTGGCCGGTGAGCGCGTTGTCGATCTCGCCGAGTTCGATGCGGAAGCCGCGGATCTTCACCTGGAAGTCCGAGCGGCCCAGGTATTCGATGACGCCGTCCTGGCCCGCGGATTCGGTGCGGCGCACCAAGTCGCCGGTGCGGTAGAGCCGCGCTCCGGGGTTGCCGGTGTCGGCGCCGAACGGACTGGCGACGAATCGCTCCGCGGTCAGGCCCGGCCGGTTGAGATAGCCCTGCGCCAGCGCGGGACCGGTCAGATACAGCTCGCCGACCACCCCGGCGGGCACCGGCCGCAGCCGCGAGTCCAGCACGAACGCCCCGACTCCAGGGATGGCCGTGCCGATCGTGATGGGTTCGCCCGGCGTCATCGGTGGCGTACTGGTGGCCAGGATCGTCGCCTCGGTGGGCCCGTAGCCGTTGTAGAACTCGCGCTCGGCCGCCCAGCGAGCGACCAGTTCGGGTCCGAACTTGTCGCCGGCCACCACGACGGCCTGCAAATCGTCCAGCCCCGCCGGATCCACCGATTCCAGGGCCCCCGGCGTGATGAGCATGTGCGTGACGTGCTCGCGCCGCAGCAGATCCGCCAACTCGAAACCGCCGAACACCGACGGCGGCGCGATCACCAGCGTCGCGCCGGTGGAGAAGGCCAGCAGCAGTTCGAGCACCGAGACGTCGAAGTTCGGCGAGCAGACGTGCAGAACGCGCGAATCCTCCGTCACACCGTAGTGCTCGCGCTCCGCGGTCACGAGTCCCGCGAGACCACTGTGCGAGACCACGACGCCCTTGGGCTTGCCGGTGGACCCGGAGGTGTAGATGACATAGGCCGGGTGCCGCTCGTCCAGCGGACGGACCCGGTCGGTGTAGGAGATGGGGTGCTCCGGGCGCGCGGCGATGCGCGCGGCCTGCACAGGGTCGTCCAGCTCGATCCAGTACACGCCGGTGCCCAGCACCGGGCGGTGCGCCGAGGTGGTCAGGCCGACCGTGGCGCCGGAGTCGGCGAGGATGTGGTTGATGCGATCGGTGGGGTACGTCGGATCCACCGGCACGTACGCCGCGCCGGTCTTGGCGATGGCCCAGACGGCGAGCACCGACTCCACGCTGCGCGAGATTCCGATGGCGACCACGTCGCCCGGCCCCACACCGCGCTCGATCAGCTCCCTGGCCAGCCGCGAGGAGGCCGCGTCCAGCTCGGCGTAGGTGAGTTCCCGATCGTCGGCCGGATCTCCCGTGGGGTTGAACCGGATCGCGACCTCGGTAGCGGCGGACTCGACGGCGGCGGTGAGCAGCTGCGCGAACAGCGGACTGCCCGACCTGCGGCGACGGCTACCGCGAGCAGAGCGACGGGCGGTTTCCATTCGAGTGCATTCACCTCTCGCATCGAGCCAGGACCCGGGCCGTACCCTGCGCAGGGTTCGTTATCCGGGGCCAGCGCGGACCGAGCAATCATATAGGGGCTTGACTGCCCAACCCGCGCGCTGTATCGGATTGCCGCGGCTGCCGTCGGTGGCGGTCCGCGTCCCCCTTTCGGTGCTGTCCTCTCGTCGAGCGCCGCCCACTCCCCCATGGAATCGGTGTCTTGCGTGATGCCTGCCGTTATATCGGCGCCGAGTCCCTCATGTTGCAGGACTCGTTCGATCGGTGAGCTTGCTCACAGCCACCCGCGCCGGGTTGCCTGCACCCCCGCCTGGAATCTCGTGCTCGCGCCGAGACGCTCCAGCAGCCGGGCGGTCCGGCGGACCACCGTGCGCCGGGACATCCCGAGCCTGCGCGCGATGGTGTCGTCGGTGGCGCCCAGTCCCATCAAGGTCAGGATCGCCCGGTCACGTTCGTCCAGCGCCTCGGCGGCAGGATTCACCGATATGGGCGCGGCCATCGTCCACAGTACGTCGAAGGTCTTGACCAACAGCTCGAGCGTGGGGGACCCCGTGATGCGCAGACCCATCGGATCGGGCCTGCGTTCGTCGGCGTGCAGCACCAGGCTGGCGCGCTCGTCGTCGCTGATGATCAGCTTGAACGGCGGCTCCGGCAGCGTTCTGGCCTGTGCGCCGCTGGCGTTGGTGGACAGCGCGTGCCGCAAGCGCTCCGGATCCTGGTAGACGGTGTCCTGATACAAGGTCTGATAACGGATTCCTTCGCCGAGCCTGGTCCGCTTCAGCTCGAACAGCTGGCGTTCGCGTTCCGGATCGCTGAGATAGGGGCCGCGCTCGACCAGCTTGACGCAGCTGCGCGCGCCGGTCTGCATCTCCTCGAAATCCGCCAGCATCTCCAGCCGCTCGTACACCGGCACCACCGCGCCGTTGCCGCGGGGCGAGCGGCGCACCGAACGGAACGTCTCGCTCAAGCGCGCCGCGGCCGCGTGCATCTGGTTGATCTCCTGCTGTCTGCGCCGCGCCTCGGCTTCGGACAACGATTCCGGTGCGTGCGCGTCCCACAGCGGTTCGCCCTCGGGCGACTCGACGCGGACCGCGGCGCGCAATTCACACAACACATCCAACGAGTCCGCGGCGAGGTCTTCCGAAACGCCCAGGTACTGCGCGATATCGGAGAGACTCGACCGCGGATGGTGCACCAGCACGGCGTAGACGCGGCCGTGCGGTGACCCAGGCTCGAAGATGTCGCCCAGCTCGATCACGGCCCGAGCCTAGCGACCGACCGGTGCCCATGGGGCGGCTCTGAAAGACCCGCGCGCCAACCGCTTCCCGCATTACCTCGTCGCGGGAAGCTCCGCTGCGCGCAACCGTGCGCCGACCGGAATATCAAGCTGGACAGGAGAAGTCAGTGCGCGGACGGGCCCCACTGCAACGGCACGCCCTTGGCTGCCAGGTACGGCATCGGGTCGATCTTGGTGCCCGACTGGTCCCAGATCTCCAGGTGCAGGTGCGGACCGGTGGACTGCCCCCGGTTACCGACGGTGGCGATCACGTCGCCCGCGTTCACGCGCTGCCCGGCGTGCACGAACATCTCGTTCACGTGGCCGTAGACCGCGGTGGTGCCGTCGTCCTGCAGCACGCGCACCCACAGGCCGAAACCGGAAGCCGGTCCCGCCTCGATCACGGTGCCGTTGCTGACCGAGTGGATCGGCGCGCCCAGCGCGTCGGCGAAGTCGAGGCCGTAGTGCATGGCGCCCCAGCGGCTGCCGAAGCCGGAGCTGATCTCACCGGCCACGGGGCGCACCGCGGGCGCCGGAGCGACCTGCTGCTGCACGCCCTTGAGGACCTCTTCGGCCTGAGCCAAGGGGGCCGCGATCTCCGGGGGAAGATTGGGAATGCCGAACGGAGCGGCGACCGGAGCCGCGATCTGCCCGGCGACCGCGGCGGGCTCCGGCGCGGCCTGCGCGACCGGCTCGGCGACCTTCGCCTCGGCGATCGGCAGGATGCTCGTACCCTTCACGGTGGAAGGCGCGGCGTGGGTCTCCTCGTCGGCATCGTGGGAGCCGGGCAGCAACGGCGACGCGTAGGCGATCGCGGGAGCGACTTGGCTGGCGGCGCCGATCAAAGCGCCCGCGGCGACCGCTGCGGTCGCGGCGGCCTTCACGCGCTCGGTGGCGGACGGCTCGGCGCGGTGCCGCGTCGGCCGGCCCGTTTCGCCGCCGTCGCCGAGGAGGCTCTGGACGGTAATGGAACTGGGGCCTACACGGTGCTGCGACAAAGCTGAGTCCTCGGTCGTAGAACAGGGTCCGGGATGCCGGAGCCCGAGCCGAACCGGGTTCGATAACGATCCGGTGAAGCCGAGCGGATAACGGTTTGGCATCCGTCGTGACGGGAACTCTACCGCGTCGTGACCATTCCGCAACCTTCCAGCGGAAAATCGCTGGTGAGGCCCGGGTCACATGTCCAGATGCGCGACAATCGGAGCGTGATCCTCGACCAGGCGGACGTTCCGATCGTGCTGGCCCCGATGGCGGGCGGCCCATCCACTCCCGAGCTGACCGCCGCGGTGGCCGAGGCGGGCGGGTTCGCTCAGCTTGCCGCCGGCTATCTGAGCGCGGCCGACACCGCGGCGCGGATCGCGGCGACGCGCGCGGCCACCGGCAAGCCGTTCGGCGTGAACCTCTTCGTACCCGGCCCACCGACCCCCGCCGCGGACCTGGCCGACTATCTCGCCGAACTCGGCGCCGACCACACTCTCGGGGATCCGCGCTACGACACCGACGACTGGGACGCCAAGCTCGACCTGCTCGTCGCCGACCCGGTCGCCGCCGTGTCGTTCACTTTCGGCTGCCCGAGCGCCGCGGAGATAGAGCGGCTGCACGCCGCCGGTTCCGAAATCTGGGTGACCGTCACCTCGGTCGACGAGGCGCGCGTCGCGGTCGAGGCGGGCGCCGACGTGCTCATCGCCCAGGGCGCGGAGGCGGGCGGGCACCGCGCGACCTTCGTGGACCGCCCCGCGGACGACACCGCCGACCCGCTCGGACTGCTGGCGCTCTTGCAACTGCTCACCGCCGCCACGGACCGGCCCTTGGTGGCCACCGGCGGCCTCGCGACCGGCGCGGGCATCGCCGCCGCCCTCGCGGCGGGCGCGGTGGCCGCGCAGCTGGGCACGGTATTCCTGCGCTGCCCCGAAGCAGGCACCAACCAGGTGCATCGCGCCGCCTTGACCGCCGACACCCCGACGATGCTCACGCGAGCGTTCACCGGACGCAGGGCACGCGGGTTGCGCAACCGATTCCTGCTGCGGCACAGCGCGACCGCGCCGGTGGGATACCCGGAGATCCACTACGCCACCGCCCCGCTGCGGGCCGCAGCGCGCGCGGCGGGCAACCCGGACGAGGTCAATCTCTGGGCCGGTCAAACCCATACGCTGACCCCCGAGCTACCCGCGGGAGAACTGGTCGCCCACCTGGCAGCCGACACGAAAGCCGCACTGGAAAAAGCTCTTTCACGCCGAATCCAGCATTATTGACAACGACTTTCGATTAGACTCGGGCATCGCATCGACGTCCAGCACTGGAGGAGAGCGCCATGTCCCTTGATGTCCCCACCGCAATACTGGAACGCGCCGAGCGCGGCGAGGTCGACGACGCCGACTTCGTCGAGGTCGTCCGCAACTCGCTGCCGTACGCCTGGGAAGTGGTCAGTCGCGTGGCCGCCGACCTGCGTTCCGGCACGGAGGAATACGCCGACAACACGATCGCGCCGCCCGACGACGTGGCACGCGGACAACTGCTGCGCGCCATGGCTTCCGACGCGATTCGCGGTGGACTGGAGCGGCACTTCGGCGTGAAGCTCGCCTTCCAGAACTGCCACCGGGTCGCCGCCTTCCCGCTCGCGGCGGTCGGCGGCGATACCTACAGCACGTTCATCAGCACCCGGGCCCAGTTGCTCAACCAGAGCCCGGAACTGCGCAACTGCTGATCCACGAGCTGAACACCCGGCGCGGCAAACTGATTCGCCCGCGCCGGGTGTTTTACGTCCATCCGGCGCTGCGCCCGCGCGTCGCCGCCGTCGACGGCGGTCGGTTGCGCGTAAGGTCAACCGCCATGAGCAGCAACGATCTTCGCGATGAGGTCGAAGCCCGGCTCGCGCCGTGGGCGCAACAGCTCGGGTCGGACCGTGCCGCCTACACCAATCATGTGCTGCGCGTCCTGACGCTGTGCGACCTCTTGGCCGCCGACCAGCAACCTCGACCGAGCACGCGCGAGGAGTTCTTGACCGCCGCCGTCCTGCACGACATCGGCATCTGGTCGGCGGGCAGCTTCGACTACCTCGCCCCCTCGTGCGACCAGGCACGCGCGTGGCTGGCCAGCATCGACCGCGACGACTCGACCGGGCTGGTGGTGTCGATGATCGATCAGCATCACAAGCTGCGCCCGGCGGGGCCGCCGCACGACCCGGTCGAGATCTTCCGGCGCGCCGACGCCATCGACGTCGAACGGGGGTTGCTCGGCCGGTTCGGCATCTCCCGCGGAACCTACCGCGACCTGGCGAAGCGCTACCCGAACCACGGTTTCCACCGCAGGCTCGTCTCGCTGGCCGCGCGGCGGCTGCGGACCCACCCCACGTCACCACTGCCGATGCTGAAGTGGTGACGCGGGGCGGCGCGGTCAGCCGAGCGTGGTGACTTCCAGGTCGCCGTCGGCGTACTGGCTGCGCAGCCGCTTCTTGTCGAACTTGCCCACACTGGTCTTGGGGACCTCGGCGATGAACGCCCAGCGTTCCGGCAACTGCCACTTGGCGAACTTGTCGGCCAGGAAATCGCGCAGATCCTCGGGTTTCACCTCGGCGCCCTCGGCGAGGACGACCGCCACCAGCGGGCGCTCGTCCCACTTCTCGTCCGGCACGCCGATCACCGCGGCCTCGGCCACCGCGGGATGGCCGATCACGGCGTTCTCCAGATCCACCGACGAGATCCACTCGCCACCGGACTTGATCACGTCCTTGGATCGGTCCACCAGCGTGAGGTAGCCGTCGGGGCTGATCTTGCCGACATCGCCGGTGCGCAGCCAGCCCTCGTCGAACTTCTCCGGATCGACCACCGCGCCGTCCGGCGAATAGTACGAGCCGGTGATCCACGGCCCGCGCACTTCCAGCTCGCCAAGCGACACACCGTCGTTGGGCACCACGCCGTCGTCACCGACCAGACGCGCGCGCACACCGGCCGGGAAGCGGCCCTGGGTCACCCGGTAGGCCCACTTCTCCTCGTCGGTGACCGCGGTGGCGGGTGGATGCGCGACGCTGCCCAGCGGCGAGGTCTCGGTCATGCCCCACGCGTGCAGCACCCGCACGCCGTGGGAGTCCTCGAAGGTGCGCATCATCGACGGCGGCACCGCCGAGCCGCCCACCACCACCGAGCGCAGGTGCGTGATGTCCTGCGGATTCGCCGCCAGCGCCGCCAGCACCCCACCCCAGATCGTCGGCACCGCGGCGGCGAACGACGGCTTCTGCGCGGCCATCATCTCCAGCAACGGGCCCGGCTGCAGGAACCGGTCCGGCATCAACAGATTCGACCCCGACATCAGCGCCGCGTACGGCAGACCCCAGGCGTTCGCGTGGAACAGCGGGACGATCGCCAGGATGGTGTCGGTTTCGAACAGGCCCATCCCGTTGTTCGCGGCCACCTGCATGGCGTGCAGCCAGTTCGAGCGGTGCGAATACACCACGCCCTTCGGGTCGCCCGTGGTGCCGGAGGTGTAGCACATCGCCGCGGCGGAACGCTCGTCGATCACCGGGAAGTCGTAGGTGTCCGGCTGCGCGCCGAGCAACTCGGGGTAGGAGTGCACCTGCACGCCCTCGGGCGCGGTGAGCGTCGCCGCGTCACCGTTGACCACGATGACGTGGCGGACCGTCGTCAGGTGCGGCAGGATCTGGCTGAACAGCGGCACCAGCGTGCCGTCCACCAGCACCACCTGGTCCTCGGCGTGATTGGCCACGTAGACGACCTGGTCGGGGAACAACCGGATGTTCAGCGCGTGCAGCACCGCGCCCATCGCGGGCACCGCGATGTAGGCGACCAGGTGCTCGTTGTTGTTCCACATGAACGTGCCGACCCGATCGCCGACCCCGATGCCCAACGAGCGCAGCGCGTTCGCCAACCGCGCCGATTCGGCGCCGACCTCACGGTAGGTCATGGTGCGCACGCCGGTACCGGTCCAGGTGGACACGGTGGAATCGCCGGCGAACGTCGATGCGTAGCGCAGCAACGTGGCCAGCGACAACGGCTCGTCCTGCATGGTGCTCAACATCGGAACTCCTTTTTTCTTCGGTGACTTCCCGTCAGAAAGCCAAGTCGATTGCGGCCACCTGCGACGCGCTCCCGGCGAGCACCCGACCCAGCGGATCTGTCCGGGATACGGAATCGGTTCGCCGCGGGTGAGCACCGCATACGACAGCGCCGCATCGCCGGTCCTGCCGAGGCGGGCGGGCATCGGGGCGGAACAGGCTGAACACCCGGCCGACGAGCATCGAGCCGCGACCGAAGACACGATTCACCAGCGACGCCGGGTCCGGTTCGATCCGGGATCGCGGGGCCGGCGCTGTAGCGAGGATTTCCGGGCACGTCACCACGCCGGACCGACGCGCGAGCACCTGTCCACTCATCCTGAATCCCGCTTGGTGATGAACGGATCCGGGAATGCGGCGGGCCGATCGGTACGTGTGGCACCGAGCTGTCCGTGTTCGATGAGCAGGTGCACGACGAGTGCCGTGACGCCCTCGGACTCGGAGTCGGTACCGCGAAACCCACCGCCACGCCGATCACGGCGGCGTCGGGACTTTCCGGGATGCGGCTGCGTAAGACCAGGTCGGGAAGCTCAGCAAAAGTCGGTACACGCGGCGGCATGGTTCAGCACGCACCGACCATGAGCCACATCACACCGGCGATGCTACCCAACGGTAGGCGGCCTCGGGCAAGGCCGACGGGGCATTCCCACCGGCCCCTATCCGATGGCATACGCCCTCAGTTTCCGCTGGTCAGCTCGGCACTTCGACCTCGGTGGGCACATGCTCGGCTCCCTACCCCTCCGGGGACCGCGACTTCGGTAGCGGATGCCAGGCCCCGGCCGCACCCGGCACCGCAACCCCGATAGCAACCGCCCGGCTTCACGCTGTGCCCGGCAGCGCGACCTCGGCATGCGCCGGATAGGCGTGCACCACAGCCGTGTCCAGCTTGGGCACCACGTGGGTGAGGGTGTGCTGGGCCTCGTGCGCGAGGTGATGGGCGTCCGCGAGCGTGATCGTCGGGGCGACGTCCAGTTCGACGTCGGCGTGCAGCCGATGGCCGATCCATCGCATCCGCAGGCTGCGTACGCCCTGCACGCCCGGCTCCGCGGACAACGCCCGCTCGGCCGCGGTGACCAACTCGGGCTCGACGGCGTCCATCAACCGGCGCAGGACGTCGCGCGCCGCGGTCCGCAGCACCGCGAGAATCGCGACGGTGATGAGCAGGCCGACGATCGGGTCGGCGAGCGGAAACCCCAGCGCCACTCCCCCCGCCCCGAGCAGGACCGCCAGTGAGGTGAACCCGTCGGTGCGCGCGTGCAGACCGTCGGCGACCAGTGCAGCCGAGCCGATTCGCCGCCCCACCCGGATCCGGTACAGCGCCACCGTCTCGTTGCCGAGGAATCCGACCAACCCGGCCGCGGCGACCCAGCCCAAGTGGTCGAGTGGTACCGGATCGAGCAGCCTGCGCACCGCCTCGTAGCCGGCGATCAGCGCGGACAGGGCGATCATCGCGACGACGAAGAGCCCGGCCAGGTCCTCGGCCCGGCCGAAGCCGTAGGTGTAGCGCCTGGTCGCGGCCTTGCGGCCGAGGGCGAACGCGATCCACAGGGGAACCGCGGTCAGCGCGTCGGAGAAGTTGTGCACGGTGTCCGCGGCCAGCGCCACCGAGCCGGACGCGACGACGATCACCAGTTGCAGCACCGCGGTGCACCCGAGCACGACCAGGCTGATCGCGACCGCCCGGATGCCGACCGCGCTCGCCTCCAGCGCGTCATCGATGCTGTCGGCCGCGTCGTGGCTGTGCGGGACGAAGACTTCCCGCAACGCGCCGATCGCGCTCGACCGATGGCGGTGCTGATGCCCGGCATGGTGGTGATGATGCTGATGCCGATGGGTCATGACGCACTCGCCTCGTCGCGGCCGGGGAGGTCGCGCACCGCGCCCGCGCCGCGATGGTGCGCGGGAACACCGGGCCCCGCATGCTCGGCGTTGTACACCGCGTCCACCACCAACTGCCGGACGTGCTCGTTCTCCAGCCGGTAGAAGATCGTCGTCCCCGATCGGCGGGGGCTCACCAACCGCGCCATCCGCAGCTTGGCCAGATGCTGCGACACCGAAGGCGCAGGCTTGCCGACTCGCGCGGCCAGATCGTTCACCGACAGTTCGCGATCCACCAGCGCCCAGAGCACCTGCACACGCGTCGGATCGGCGAGCATGCGGAACACCTCGACAACCAGTCCGACCTGATCCTCGGCGAGACGCGGCCGCCATTCCTGGCTATCTGCATTCATACGCAGATATTAAAACGGATTGCGGCACAGAGCCAGGTCTCCGGGCCGATGCGGCGGCGGCACCCCCTGCGTTGCCGCCGACGCACCGGTCGACCCCGAATCCCAACAGCTTTCTGTCTTAGTCGAGTGTGGCGTCACTGCGCCAGACGGTCGAAGGGATATCACCCGAATGAGACGAACCAATCGCGCAGCTGCGCACTCCATTTCGGACCGCACCCGATGAAACGGCGATGACCAGCACGAATGATCCGGCGGCGACCGAAAGCTGCACGCGCACCTGCGCGCACAGCTGCACGTGCAGCACCGGCCTCGTGAGCGTTCCGGCACGTCGGCCGCACCGGCTGCGCCACCGGCAATCCGGACATTCTGCACCGAAACCGGGCGTACTCGCGCGAGTCCTGTCCATACCGTGATCTCCGCCCGCGCCCACCGCTTCATCCACCCGCGACGACGGTTGCCGATCACCGCCCCCGGACGAGCGGACCGATCCCCGCCGACGCCCGGTTACTGTGAATCACGAGAATCGAGCGACCGCGGAGTAGACGACATGCCAGTGGACCGAATGCTGCCCACCCCCGAAGCCAGGGACCTGCTGGAACTGACCCGCGACATCGCCGACAAGGTGCTCGAGCCGCGCGTGGCCGAGTGCGAGAAGACCGGGATCTTCCCCGATGGCGCCTTCCCCGCGCTGGGCGCCGCCGGACTGCTCAGCCTGCCGTATCCGGAGGAATACGGCGGCGGCGCGCAACCCTACGAGGTGTACCTCCAGGTGCTCGAGGAACTCGCCGCCCGCTGGGCCGCGGTCGCCGTCGCCGTCAGTGTGCACAGTCTCAGCTGCCATCCGCTGTTCGCGTTCGGCACCGAGGAGCAGAAGCAGCGCTGGCTTGCCGGCATGCTTTCCGGCGAGACCATCGGCGCCTACAGCCTCTCCGAGCCGCACGCCGGTTCCGACGCGGCCGCGCTGCGCTGCCGCGCCACCCCGGTCGAGGGCGGCTACCGGATCACCGGTGCCAAAGCCTGGATCACCAACGGTGGCCGCGCCGACTTCTACACCCTGTTCGCCCGCACCGGCGAAGGCTCCCGCGGTATCTCCTGCTTCCTCGTCCCCGGCGATACCGAGGGACTGAGTTTCGGCAAACCCGAGGAGAAGATGGGCTTGCGCGCCGTGCCCACCACCACCGCGGCCTACGACGACGCGTTCCTGCCCGCCGAACGCCGCGTCGGCGCGGAGGGCCAGGGCCTCTCCATCGCCTTCAGCGCCTTGGACTCCGGCCGCCTCGGCATCGCCGCTGTCGCCACCGGCCTGGCGCAGCGCGCCCTCGACGAGGCCGTCGCCTACGCCAAGGAACGCGAGGCGTTCGGCCGCCACATCATCGACCACCAGGGGCTCGGCTTCGTACTCGCCGACATGGCCGCGGCGGTGGACTCCGCCCGCGCCACCTACCTCGACGCCGCCCGCCGCCGGGACGCGGGGCTGCCGTACTCGCGCCAGGCCAGCGTGGCCAAACTCGTCGCCACCGACGCCGCCATGAAGGTCACCACCGACGCGGTCCAGGTGTTCGGCGGCTACGGCTACACCCAGGACTTCCCCGTCGAGCGCTACATGCGCGAGGCCAAGGTGATGCAGATCTTCGAGGGCACCAACCAGATTCAGCGTTTGGTCATCGCACGCCAGCTCGCGGGCAACTGATGCCGGGGCGCCCGCGCGAATAAATCGCGCACGATCGAGCGGTCCATGTTCGGGCGACCGCCGCACCGCGACCACCCGTGGCCGAAAATGCCGATTGATTGACCGCGGATGTCTTCGGACCTGCGAATACTGTTTCGTACCCTCGAAACATGACGACGCCGTCCATCATCATCATCGGAGCCGGATTCGGCGGGCTCGGCATGGCACTGGAACTGCGGCGGGCCGGGTTGGACACTTTCACCATCCTGGAGCGCGCCACCGACCTCGGCGGCGTCTGGCGGGAGAACACCTACCCCGGCGCCGCCTGCGACGTGCCCTCCCCGCTGTACTCCTGGTCCTACGAGCCGAAATCCGATTGGCCACGGCGTTTCTCCGAACAGCGCGACATCCACGCGTACATGCGGGGCGTCGCCGACAAGCACGGCCTGCGGCGCTTCATCCGCTTCGGCACCGAGGTGACCGCCGCGGAATTCGACGAGCGCACCGGCCGGTGGACCGTCCGCACGGCCGACGGAGCGCAACTGACCGCCGACATCCTCATCCCTGCGGTCGGCCAGCTCTCGCGTCCCGCCCTGCCGAACATTCCCGGCATCGACACCTTCACCGGCGCCGCCTTCCACTCCGCCGAGTGGGACCACGACGTCGACCTGACCGGCAAGCGCATCGCCTGCATCGGCACCGGAGCCAGCGCGATCCAGTACATCCCGCGCATCCAGCCGAACGCCGCCCACCTCACGCTGTTCCAGCGCTCGGCGGCCTGGGTGCTGCCGAAAGCCGACGTCGAGTACAGCGCCCTGCACCACGCGCTGTTCAAGTACTTCCCACCCAGCCGTCTCGCCGAGCGCTTCGCCATCTGGTCCGTCTTCGAACTGCTCGCCCTCGGACTCACCGACATCCCGGCGATCAAGACCCCCGTGATCGCCCTGGCCGACCGCCACCGCGAAAAGCAGGTTCCCGACGCCGAACTGCGCGCGAAACTGACGCCCGACTACGCGGCGGGATGCAAGCGCGGACTGTTCTCCAACGAGTACTTCCCGGCGCTCGCGCAGCCGAACGTCACCGTCGAGACCACCGCCATCGAGTCGATCACGCCGACCGGAATCCGCACCGCCGACGGCGTCGAGCACGAAGTGGACGTCATCATCTTCGGCACCGGCTTCAAGGGCACCGAGTTCCTGGCGCCGATGAACATCTACGGCCTCGGCGGCCGCAAACTGGCCGACGTCTGGGGCGACGAAGGCGCCCGCGCCTACCTCGGCCTGTCCGTGCCGCAGTTCCCCAACCTGTTCCTGATGTACGGCCCGAACACCAACGTCGGCGCGGGCTCCATCATCTACATGCTCGAATCCCAAGCCCGCTACATCCGCCAAGTCGTGCGCTACCTCACCGACCGCCCCGGCCGCTACCTCGCCGCCCGCCCCACCGCCGACCAGCACTGGGACGACTGGCTACAGCGCCGCCTGAAAGACACGCCTTGGAACTTCTGCTCCAGCTGGTACCGCAACACCTCCGGCCGGATCACCAACAACTGGCCCGGCGCCACCGTCCTCTACCGCTGGAAGACCCGCACTTTCGACCCCGCCGACTACGACGAGGCGCAAGCGGCAGCCCGCTGACCCTGCACACCGAGCCCGACCTCAGCTATTGGTCAGTAAACTGAACTGGTCCGAGGTCCAGCGGAAGAGGTGCCATGTGGTGGCTACTGATCGTTCTGGTGCTGATAGCGCTGATCGCCTTCCTGGCATGGCAGACACAGCAGGGCAAACAGCGCGAAGCCATTGAACTCGCCGACGCTCTCGCCGACGCCCGGCAAGTGAACGAACGACTGGGCGGCCAGGTCTACAGCCTCTCCGGCGGCAACGACGCCGCCGTTCAGGCACTCGCCGACGCCTCCGAACGGCATCTCGCGGCAGGCGCACAACTCGACCAGGCCCGCACCCCCACACAAGCACGACTGGCGAAGCAGACCGCCCTGGAAGGGCTCTACTACATCAGGGCCGCGCGGACCGCGATGAACATGGACCCAGGCCCCGCGATCCCCGCCCTCGACGGCCAGAACACCGCCGGTCAGGTCACGGAGAAGCGCGTAGTCGAATACGAAGGCAGGCAGATCGCGGCCGCCCCCGCTCCCTCGCCATCGACGCCCAACTACTACCCCGGTGGCCGAGTGGCCGGGCGGCCGGTGCCCGCGGGGTGGTACTCCGAGCCCTGGTGGAAACCCGCGTTGATCGCCGGCGCGTGGGGGCTCGGCTCCACCCTGCTGTTCACATCCCTATTCGCCGGAATGTCCGGAGTGGGCTACGGAGCGTCCGGCTTCGAGAGCGGCTACGGCGAAGGTTTCCAAGACGGGATGGCCGCGGACGGGGACTATGACGCCGGTGGCGACTACGACGGGGGGTACGACTCGGGTGGCGACTACGGCGGAGGCTTCGACGGAGGCGGAGGCTTCGACGGAGGCTTCTGATCGCTCGAGATATCCCGGCGACAGCGATGCGGCTTCCGAGCCCCTCACCCGGTAGACTGCGAACGTCCCGGGCGGGCCCAGCCCACCCACGCCTTCGTAGCTCAGGGGATAGAGCACCGCTCTCCTAAAGCGGGTGTCGCAGGTTCGAATCCTGCCGAGGGCACCAACCTCCGACAGCGTTTCCGCAGTTCAACGCGTTTTCTCGGATTATCCCGACAAGACCGATATCAAATCCCCAGGTCAGATGCGTTCGTCCTGTGTGCCTGTAGGGCACATCGAAGATGGGAATGGGACTGCCTCAGGTGTGGTTGACCGTCCGATCAGGGATGCCTTGGTTTCCAGTGTCCACTACTGGCTCGTCGCGGCCAGAGACAACTCGGCCGTCTGCCCCGATCGGATCACGCGGATTTACGCAGTGACCACGTTGAGCTCAGACAGCACGCCTTGGGGGTCGTTGAGGTAGCGGTATCCCTCCACTGGGGGATTGAACTGGCCGAGCACGTTCGCTACGGCATCGCGTTCCGCTTCAGTGACCGGGATCTGTCGCTTGATGAGACTGGCGCACAGCACGTCGACAAGCATCGCCCACTCACCAACGTTGCTATAGGTCCGGTAGCTTTCGACCAGGTCAGAAGGCAGACGGTCGGCGACGCTCTCGAGAAGGTCTCGCGAGTCCTTGCTCATCTTGTTGAGCCGACGGTTACGGGCTTCGATAGCTTGCGGGTCTCGCTGACGCTTTCGCGCTTCTCGTGCCGCCCTGTCCGGATTCATCGCTCTCCTAGCCTATTTGATCGGGTCGCCATTCGCATCGTTCCTGACTACGCCCTCGCCGCCGATGGGGTAGCCGGTCACGACTGAGCCGTCGGGAGCAACGATGACTTCGATTTGGACGCCGTTGCGAGTGCCGTTGACCTTCCAGTTGCCGTTGTCCTGGAGGACTGGCGGCTGGTCCGGGTTCTTCGCGACGTCGACTATTCGGTCGATGATTTTGTCGTCTTCCCAATCATCGGTGTCGGGGAACTCGGTCTTGTTGGGCATTCCAGTCCCGGGCGCGTGCCCACCACCGTTGATGTCGTCACTCCCGTCGCCGTCGAGGATATGGATCCGTCGTTTCTGAGAAATAGTAATGTTCGCCGGGTTGGGCTTCGCCCCCTCCACCTTGTCCCACTGGTTCCCGCTACTGCCACCATCGGTCAGCTTGACGGTCATTGCCGCGATACCGTCGAGGGCTGCTTTGGTGCCGCCCTGAGAGAGGTCGGGGATAGCCGAGAACACGCCCGAGCCAGCAGAACCAACGGAGGTGACCGCCTCGTAGATGTGGATGAGGTCACTGGCATGAACAGCAGTGCGGATAACCGCTGCTGCCGCCGTGACGACTTCTGTGGTCACCGCAGCGCCACCAGCGGCGGCAGGCCCAGCGGCGACACCGCCAGTTACGACGGCTAGGACCCCGACGACCGCGATCGTGACAGCTATCGATGCGGCGAGCTCCTTGTTGGCGTCGGAGACAGCCTTCTGGATGTCGGAGCGCATTTTGTCGAGAGCCTCGTAGTGTCCCTGGACCGGCCCGTATAACGCTTTCGCGGCCTGAGCCAACAGTTCCGCGGCTTTCTGCAGCGTTGACAGTTTCTCTTCGATCGCGATGATGTTCGGGTCGGTGCTGCCGGCGAACTTGGCATTGATGCCCTTGATGCGCTCTGCGGCCCCGGTGATGTTCGCGTGCTCGGAAAACGTTTTCCACGCCTCTGCGGCAGTGTGCAACTTGGTGACGTCCCCGTTGGGGATCTTGCCGACCTTCTCCAGTAGGCCCGTGATCGGGCTGTCGATTCCGGATCCGTTGTCCCCCTTAGCGGTAGCGGGGAGGTCCATCCCGGTGTCGTACAGCAGTTGGGACTCTGTTGGACGTGTCGGTTCGGTGCCGCTGGTGGTGGAGCGGTTAGCCTGCCACCAGTTGTAGCCGGTGGCGGCAAGCACATCGCCGTATCGCTGCAGTGCGTTCGCCAGGGCCGCGGTCAGTTCGACTATATCGCTGGCGTACTGGTCGTAGGCGGTGATCCATGCCTCGGACTTCTCGTGGTTGCCTGCCATTCCGCCGCACTCGTGGACCAACTTGAACAGCAATGGACCCAACGCGAGAGAGATGTCGCTGGCGAGCAGCTGGCATTTCTTGGCCGCATCGAAGTAGATGCCGGAATCGATGGTCCATCCCATGGGCGTTATCCGCCGTTGAGCATCTGCTTGTTGACCTCGGCAGCGTTGATGTACTTCGTGTGTGCCTTGCGGGCGGCGTCGCTCATGTCGCGGACGCCCTCCGCGAACTCCCGCGCGGCTGTGACCCATTTCGTGTGCGCTTCGAAATAGGCCCGGCCTGCGACACTTTCCCACCCGGTACCGGTGAGTCCTGCTACCTTGTCGTCGATGTCGTCGAGGTGATCACTGATGAATCCGGCCAGGCCGGACAACCTGGCGACGATCTGGTCCAGTTGATCGACATCGACGGTGAACTCGCTCACGGAAGTTCCAGGCTGGATGCCGAGGTGTTCAACGCTGATGCGTTGGTGCAGTCGCGGCTTTCGTAGGTTTGCGCGGAAACACCAAGCTTTTCAGCCATCTCCCTCAACGCCGTGATGATCTGGCCTCCCCCATCGCGGACCTCGGACCACCCTGCGGAGAAGTCGGTCGCTGCGCCGCCAGACCAGCCCCCGTCGAGCAAGGCCGCGACGTCCTGAGCTACGGACCGCAAGGCGGACTGCAAGGATTCCGCTAGCTCGTAGGTGTATTGCCCAACCTCTCTAACCTCCTCTGGCACAACCGAAATGCTTGCGCCGGAGGCTGAAGCTCCCCCATCAGTCATGGCTGGACCGTAGCGATCACCTCCAGGGGTGTCAATCCCGCTGCGTCGTGCAACGCAACACCACGTCCGACACCGCTCGCTCAACCACACGGTGTCGTACTGATAAGTCCCTCAGATGGATACGTACCCACGATGACCAAGCGTTTCCTAGTCGCCCATGTTTCGCGTGTCCTGCCCAGTGCCGGTACCGGCGACTCTCGCTGAACGTGTGGCGCATTCGGAGGTGGCCTACCTGCTACTCATCGAGGGCAGCTGCTGAGCGATGTCGCTTCTCCTCGTCGCTATTCCCTGGCCGGGATCGGTCGTCTTCACTGGAGCGCTACGCTTCCGGGCTGGGTCACTGGTGGAAGACGACGGAGCCGTACGGGGACACGCAGTAGGGACTGCGCCGCGGTGGTGCGATCCGTAGGAGTCCGATGAGGATGGGCTCGGTGACGAACATCGACGAGTGCATCACCGCCCGCGATTCCTCGGATGGTCACCGCCTTGCGGACGTGTTCCACACCGTCGGGGAACTGGCGGGCGACCTCACGCCACTGCATGCGCCACTCATGCCAGGCGGCGTGCCCGAGCGGCGGCGGGCATTCACGTGCGGTGAAACAACACTTCACCTCGACGACGGCTCCTCGGCGGCGATCGAATGTTTCATCAGGTATGACTGTCGATTGCCACCGCCGAGGGACCGCCACGTCCGCCAGTTGTGGGACCACCGACGACAGCGCAGAAGTGGAACGGGTTATCACACTGTCGGTCGGTCGACGCCGCGTTACTGAACGACCGGTATGCGGCAGAAGAGTGTGTTCGGCAAGGCGACCTCGTCGAGGGAGGACCGAATCCGCCGCAGCCACGACTCTCGCCCGGGCCACACGTCGTCATAGTTGACCGCGTCCGTCGCTGCGCGAGGCGATGGCCCCTGACGAGGGCGCTCCCGCAGCCAAGGGCGACTAGATCGGTTTCAGCAGATCTGTCACGAACACCGCAGTTCGTGATGGTCTTTGCCGTGCCCCCAAGACTTGGGCTATCTCGAGTCCATGCGCTGCGGTATTTTCCATGCGATCGCCGCACCCTGGTCGGCGCGCAGAGGAAGCACGCCACTTGTTCAACAAATACTTTGCGGCCGCCGCCCTCTCGGTGAGCGCCGCTGCCGTTCTTGCGGCACCGCCTGCCGCTGCCGACCCGGTCAACTGGGGCGCCGTTTCCCTCAGCGTGTGGGGCAACGTCTACGCGTTTTCGGTCAACCACCCGACGGAAGCCGACGCCATTCGAGCCGCCGACCGAGCGTGCAAGGGGCAAGGCATCATCGACTGCCGGATGATGGTGACGTTCGCGAACGGCTGCGGTGCAGTCGTGACGAGTCCGCTCGCGATCGTCGCAGGGTTCCCGATCGTGGGCTTCGGTAAAGGGGCGACCCCGGGGGAGGCATACGCAGACGCCACGCGCAACCTCCCCACCGGCACCGGAAGCGTCGGCTCGTTCAATCGCGAACATGCCTGTACCCAGCCTTGATCTAGTTCCAGTACGGTCCTCGGCATTACAGGATGTCCGGCTGCTGTCGCCATGCTCGGCTCGCACAGCAAATCTGGAACATGTTCCCCGCGAGCATCACCTGTTGCCGGTGGTCCCACGACTGGCAACGTGATGGTCCCTTCACGCTGGCAGACGACAGTATGACAGCGGAGCGCAGGTGTAGGTTCTCGTCTCCATGTTCCCGCGTCGCTATGCATAATCGACGCTTCGATCCCACGGCGTGTCCTCGCGTAGACGCAGTCCTACCTTATGGCGAGTCCGACACTGCACCCCGGCGACGCCGTTCCTGCACGGCAAGCGCATCGATGTCGGCTGACCACAGATTATGGACCAACCACCGGTAACCTCGTTGCGCGCCAGAAACACTTGTGCGCCGCTCTCAGCAGTGCCACCAACCGTACGGTGGGCATAAGTTCGCTCAACAGTGACACGTTCGGGGACATCGGGAACCCGTTCCCATGCCGGGGGCTCGACCGGCTTCCATCGCTTGATCTCTATGATTGCGCCGACGGCGGGCGGCGTAGCCATATCGCGTTTCCACGGCTCGGCGGCTCGGGCTTCCTCATGGCTACCCGTTCTGCTTCTTGTGTTCGCTCAATCTCAATTCACATGGATCGCCGTCCGCCGGTTCCAGTGGTGAGACGCTTTGAAGTTCCGGTCTGAGGCATGCGTGCCGGTGCGGCTGAGCCGCGGACCCACTACCCGACAAATTCCGAGACACCATCACCGCAATCCACCGACCGGAACCGCGATCTAAAGCTGGGAATCGCACGTGCCTGGCGTGGTCGCTGGTCAGCCGTCGCTACTGGTCATCAAACCCGTTAGTGGCTGACGTCAACCAACGAGGCTCGCACTCGCCAACGCTGGCAATCGATGTCACGTCGGAATGAAGTCATCGAAGTATCCGCAGCTCAGCGACCCAATGAAACCCTCTACCGCCAATGCGGTCCGCTCTTGACAACGATGCCAATCGCAGGCCAGTGCGATGTGAGTACATGGAGTTACCCATGTACTCACGAGTCAATTGTCGCCCGTCGGGACCAAGCTGCCTCTGCCGGTGGTCAGAGCGAGCGCCCCTCGCGAACCGGCGGGCCCTGGACATAGTCCAGGCGCCTGTCTCGAATAAATGACTGGAGGTCCGCGGCGCTCCGACCGATGATCGTGCAATGTCCGGTAGTGAAGGCACCGCGAGTCGGATCGAGTGGCATGAGTTGCCGCAGCCAGTACGAACCGGGATCGAGGCCCGCCTCGGCGCGCCGGTGCGGTCGGCGGTCACGCAGACGGGCGGGTACAGCCACGGCGCGGCCGTGCGGCTGCTGTTGAACGACGGCCGCAGAGCTTTCGCCAAGGTGATCAACTGTGATGACCAACTGTGTGGGATGTACCAGACCGAGGCACGCACCGCAGCGCGGCTACCGCCCACGGTCCCGACACCGGCGGTCCAGTTCACCGCCGAGCTCGCCGGGTGGTTCGTCATGGTGTTCGACGACGTAGCGGCCTGCCATCCGCGTCTCGATAAGCCGGCCGAGCTGGATGCGGTGCTCACGGCGGTGGAGCAGTTGGCGAACATGCTGACGCCCAGCCCGATCCGCGATGTGCCCGCGATGACCGACAGCTACGGGCCGGAGCTGAACTGCTGGCGGCACTTCGCCGAGCACGGGCCGCCCGTCGACTTGGACAGTTGGTCACTGCGCAATCTGGATCGGCTGGCCGAGTTGGAATCGACCTGGCCCGAAGCCACCGACGGTACAACCCTGCTGCACACAGATCTGCGGCCGGACAACATGCTCCTTCGTCCCGACGGCACAGTCGTGGTGATCGACTGGGCCTGGCCCTGCGTCGGCGCCGCCTGGCTCGACCTCGTGTCGCTGGCACCCTCGATCGCCGCCAGCGGGATAGACCCCGATCCGATCCTTGCTACCCATCCGGTGACCCGCACAACCGACTGCGCCGCCGTCGATGCCTTTCTCTGTGCACTGGTCGGCTACTGGGTGCACAGCAGCCGGGTGCCCCCGCCTCCACATTCGCCGAAACTGCGCCGTCACCAAGCATGTTCGGCGCAAGTGTCGGGAGAATGGCTGCGTCGACGACTTGCATGGCCGTAGCCGCCACACGACTTTATCGGTGATGATTCTCTGATTCGGGTTGTGTCCGGCCTACAGTTGGTAGTCGACTTCGATCACCAGCCGACCATCCGAAACCGCAGGTCGTCCCCGTTCCCATGTTCGATGTGCCCCGCTATGGGCACGACGAACATGGGAACGGTGAACCGATCTGCGCGGACGCACCGCAAATCGTCAGACCGGATATGCACCCACTATGACCAGGTGTTTTGCAGTTGCCCATGTTTCGCGTCCCCTACCGAGGGCACCAACCTCCGACAGCGTTTCCGCAGGCCACAGGATTTTCCGGACAATCCCGGAATAGCCGCATCGAGAAACCCCAGGTCAGGCGCGGCTCTTGTAGGACACATCGAATATGGGAACGCACACCGAGCAAATGCGACCATCCGCGCCAGACGACCAAGCCGACCGACATGAGCCACCGATCACGCGCCCAGCGGCAATAGCGGATGTTCGGCCTGCGGTGACGTGGACGAATTGTCCGTCAGCACAGGCATCGGAACACTCGGGGCGGATTCCGCACTAGGTGGACGTGGCGTCGGCGCTTTTGTCGTATTCGGCGCGGGCGGCGTCGATGTGCGCCAGGTGCGTGATGCTCCACTCCAGCAGGGGTAGGGCCGCTGCGCGCAGACTCGTGCCCATCGGGGTGAGTTCGTAGCTGACGTGGGGTGGCATGACGTTGCGCACGGTCCGGGTCAGGATGCCGTCGCGTTCCAGCGCGCGCAGGGTGACGGTGAGCATGCGCTGGCTTATGCCATCGATGCCGCGCTTGAGTTCGCTGAACCGGCGTGGCCCCTGGCTGAGGTGTCGCACGACCAGCAGTGACCACTTGTCCCCGACGATGTCGAGCACTTCTCGTGTCCGGCACGCGTCGCCGTGGCTCTGCGGCGGCCTGCCCTCTGTGGCGGTCATGGTTATCTCCAGGGAACCGGGGCACCGAAATGTGCCTTATTGCCCGATCCATGTCGAGCGCACCACACTGATCGTGGTTCCCAAAGTGTACCGAGGTATGAAAAGTAACCAACCGCGTCGGTGCAGTACCGCGCGTCGAAAAGGAACGATCGTGTCAATTTTTCTGCTGGTCCACGGCGCCTGGCACAGTGGCCGCTGCTGGCAGCGAGTGGTACCGCTACTGGAATCGGCCGGGCATCAGGTGCACGCGCCATCGCTGACCGGCTACGGCGACAAGGCGCATCTTCTCGGCCCCGACGCGGGGCTCGACACCCACGTCGCCGACGTCATCGAGCTGATCAAAGACAAGGACCTCACGAACGTGGTCCTCGTGGGGCACAGCTACGCGGGATTGGTCATCTCCTCGGCGGCCAACGAGATTCCGGACCGCATCGCGCACCTGGTGTACCTCGACGCGATGGTCCCGGAGGACGGCGAGACCGCGGTCGACGTCCAGCCCATCAGCCAGCGCCTGATCGACTTCGCCGCACAGTCGGGAAGCGGCTGGCGTATTCCCCCGATGCCCGAGCAGCCGGCGCCTTTCGGCCTGTTCGGAGTCACCGACCCGGCGGACATCGCCTGGCTGCGCACGATGCTCTCGGATCAACCGGTGCGTTGCCTGCAGCAACCGGTCCGCTTGGACAATCCGGCCGTGAACGCGATCCCTCGCACGCACATCCACTGCGTCGGTGCCACTCCGGCGGGCATCACCCGGCGAGCCATTCCCGCGATACAGCCCAACGGTTCCGCTGCGCAGGTGTGGGAGTTGCCGACCGGCCACGACTGCATGATCACCATGCCAGCCGAACTCAGCGAACTGCTGCTGAAAATCGGCCTTTAGCAACCGGCCGTCAGCGATCTGGAAGACGGAGCTGGCATCCGGTCACCGGCAGCGCAATGCAGTGCAGTGCGAGAACCGCAGATCGAAGCCCCTCCAAAGAGGTCTTGACCTCAGCGATGGCTGGGCCCGCCGGTCAGTCGATGCCTTCGATGATGCGGAAGTCGCGCTCGATGCCGTCGGGGAGGGCCACCAGCGCCTTCTGGTATGCCTCGCTCTCGTATGCCGCGACGGCCTGTTCAAAGCTGTCGAACTCGATCAGAACGACTCGTTGCGTGATTCCGGCCTCGTGGGCGACGACTCGACCGCCGCGGGACAGGACGCGCCCGCCCCCAGCCTGGACAGCCGGACGGGCCAGCTTGTTGTAGGCAGTCAGCCTCTCAGGGTCGGAAATGGCGGGGTAGACACTGACCCAGTAACCCTTAGCCATGGAAACCTCCTGTGTTCGGCCGGACACGTCCGGCTTCGAATCGACACTCGGATCGATCGATCCCGGCGACGGGTACTGCGGTCAGTTGAATCGTCATATGCGCAGGTTATGGCTTGATGCGCGGTCGAGGGAAAGACCGGTACGCGATAGACTCAGAACCGATCGTTATCAATCGGCAGGGAGGCACGTGACGCCGGATACGGTGAGCCTGCGGTACTTCCTGGTGCTGGCGCAGGAGTTGAACTTCACTCGCGCGGCCACACGGATCGGGATCGCACAGCCCGCACTCAGTGCCCGGATGCGCCGATTGGAGGCGGAACTCGGTACGGCCCTGCTGGTCCGCGACACCCGTAACGTCGTGTTGACCACGGCCGGTGCGGCTTTGGCGGAGTCCGCGCCGCCCGCGCTGGCGGCGCTGGACCGGGCATGGGACATCGCCCGCAACGCGGCGGCTGGTGAACTGGGCACGCTGCGCATCGGATACAGCCTCAGCGCGGGGGCCGAGACGGCACCGGCCCTGGTGGACAGGCTCATTCGCAGCAGCCCGGGACTCGAGGTCGGCGCGGTCCCGATGGCGACACCGGAGATCTCGCCCGCGGTCGCCGACGGCCGCATCGATGCGGGGATCACCCGCGGTGAACAGCCGGGTCGTGGCGTGCGCCGGTTCCTGCTGCGGCGTCAGCGCGTCGGGGTCCAGCTGGCGCAGCACCATCCGCTGGCCGGACACCCGGAGATCGAGATCGCCGACGCGGCCGCGTATCCGCTGCGACTCCCCGACCGTACGGCCAACCCCGCGATCCACGATCAGCTGTCCGCACTGTTCCGAGACACCCGACCATCCCCCCGATTCCGCACGCCCGCAGTCTCTTTCGACATGTCTCAGCGCGACCTACGCGACGGGCTCACCCTCGCCCCGGCCGGAGAAGCCGCGGTCACGACACAACCGGTCGGCCTCACCTGGCGACCGCTGCGGGGCGCGCCCTGCCTGACGCTCCACCTGGTCCTCCCGCGCGAGCAGTCACCAGTACACCGCCGCATCCATGCCGTCGCCAAAACCCTGGCGCAGGAGCTGCACTGGCTGCCGGACTGACGCGCAAGAGGTCAAGCGGAATCAGATGGCTTTAGACATCGTCGTGCAGGATATCAACCATGCCGTGATACACCGCTTCGGTGACGATGCGGACGAAACGCTGTTCAAACTGTGCGCCGTGCAGCCCGTCACCAGTCTGGTACGAGGTATCTACCGATACGGCGACACCATGTTCAACCGGTACCAGCTCGGCTTGATCCTTGACCAGATCGAGGGGATCGAGGTACGGACCGATGCCGAGCGGCAGGCTGTCGACCTGCTGAGGCGGGCGGCGTCGATCGCGCTTCGTGCCAACGGATATCTCCTGTTCGTCGGCGACTGACGGGTACGACCGGTCAGATCTCGGGCGAGCATGCAGCGTACGAATCCGATTCAGCGGGCAGCGATCGCTCGCCCTGGCCGTCCGCCCGGGCGGGTCGATCGGCCGAGCACCGTTGGGCCCTCACAGGCCAGGGATGTGTGCCGGTACCGCACGGTCGCACGATCTGTGCGCGGCCGCGGGGTAAGGAGGCGAATGTCGAAAGAGTGCGGCGGGAAACAGATTCGGCCGCCGGAGAACGCGCAGAATCCGCGCAGGCAGTTGATTGCCGAGGCGATGGCGGCGTTCGCCGATAACCGGCCAGCCGCCTGGGTTCGCGGTAGACCTCGAATATCACACCGCAGTCCGATTCCATCTCATACCAGAGGGTTACGGGTAACGAGAATCCTGCCGATAGCTTCGAGGTATCGAAATCGGCGCCCCCACTCCGAGACGACCGGTCGACATCGTCGACGCACGGGGGTGGCGTCTGGCGACTCAACTCTCAGGAAGATCTATGACGACATCTGCCTTGGTCCCCGAGTCATCTCCACGGTCACCGCGGCGCGGCGCCGACGGTGACTACGCCCGTCTGTTGCGCCGGATCTCCGAGGCGGGGCTGATGAACCGGCGTCCCGTCTACTACGCCGTCCGGCTCAGCCTCGTCGGGGTCGCGTTCGCGGCAGGCTGGGCGGCGTTCGTCCTCATCGGCGATTCGTGGTGGACGCTGCTGGTCGCGGGGTTCATGGCCGTGACGTTCGCTCAAATCGCCCTCGTCATGCACGATGTCGCGCACCGCCAAGTCTTCCGGCTACGGCGGCCGACGGAGCTCGTCGGACGACTCGTCGGCAACGCCGGCATCGGCCTGGGCTACGGCTGGTGGCAGGACAAGCACACCCGGCATCACGCCAACCCGAACCACGAGGAACTCGACCCCGATGTCGCGCCCGACCTCCTGGTCTGGTCGCAACAGCAAGCACGGTCCAGCCGCGGTCTGCCTCGTCTCATCGGGAGGGCGCAGGCGTTCCTCTTCTTCCCGTTCCTGCTGCTGGAGGGCCTGAACCTCCATGTGGCGGGTGTACGTGCGCTCAAAAATCGATCGATCAAACAGCGTGGATTGGAGGGCGCACTGCTGTTCGTCCACTTCGCCACCTACCTGGCCGCGCTGTTCGCGGTTTTGCCCGCCGACAAGGCCTTCGCGTTCCTCGCTGTCCACCAGGGCCTCTTCGGCCTGTACATGGGCTGCATCTTCGCCCCGAACCACAAGGGCATGCCGACCTTGACCGGCGACGACCGCCCCGACTACCTCCGCCGCCAGGTGCTGACCTCCCGCAACGTGCGAGGTGGCGCGTTGACCGACCTCGCCCTCGGCGGGCTCAACTATCAGATCGAGCACCATTTGTTCCCGAGCATGCCGACGCCGAACCTGCGTCACGCGCAGGTGATCGTGCGCGACTACTGCACCGAAATCGGGGTGCCCTACCACGAAACCGGGCTGATCTCCTCTTACCGCGAGGCGCTGCGACACCTGCACCACGTCGGCGCTCCACTGCGCACTCCCGATCGACACCCGGATACCGAAGTGCCACAAGGCAATCCTTGAACAAAAGCTGGGCAACAGGTGCTGAGCCGACCAGTGCAGATCCGCGCGGTATGCGGCATGACCGGACGTCGTTCGGCGGTGGCCTACCGCAGCGTCGCCCCTCTCGATACGTCAGGTGACGACTACGGCTCGGCCGACGAGGTGATCGGCGGTCCGGCCGGGGCCCCGGAGTCCGGCACTCCCGCGTAGTCGGGCAGCTCGACGCCGTTGAGTGCGCGTTCGATCAGCTCGGTGAACCATTCGCCGGAGAAATCGGGGCTCGGCTCGGCGTCCTGCCCGGGGACGGCGAGGCTACGCGCGTGCAACCGGCCGATCTCCTGGTTGGCCTCGACGAACGAGCGCATCCGCCGCTCGTATCCGGCGAACCCGGCCTCCGGGTCCCACCCGGCGGCGGCCAGCTCTCCGGCCAGCAGGTAGGCGCCGACCAGGGCCAGCCCGGTGCCCTGCCCGGACATCGGCGACGAGCTGAACGCCGCGTCCCCGAGCAGCCCGACCCGTCCGCTCGACCAGCGGTCCATCACCACCTGGGCGACCTGGTCGAGGTAGAAGTCCGGGGTGTCGTCGAGGTGCGCGAGGATGCGCGGGGTCAGCCAACCCATCCCGGCCATCCGCTCGCGCAGCAGGTGCTTCTGGGCCGCGACGTCGCGGTAGTCGACGTCGAAGTCCCCCGAGGGGAAGGAGAACATGGCCATCGCCCGGGTGGCGTCCTGGATGGGCCGCAGTCCGGCCGAGCGACCGGACTCCTGGTAGTCGATCAGCCAGCGGTCCAGCCCGAACTCGTTGGGCACGCTGTAGAAGGCCAGCACGAGACCGAGGTGGCGGACGAATCGCTCGCGCGGCCCGAAGACCATCGCGCGCAGCGCCGAGTGCAACCCGTCCGCCCCGACCACCAGGTCGAAGCGCCGCCGGACGCCGCCCGCGAAGACCACGTCGACCCCGTCGGCGTCCTGGGTGAGCTCGGCGATCCGGTCGCCGAAGATGTACTCGACACCGTCGCGGGTGTCGTCGTAGAGCACCCGGGACAGGTCACCGCGCAGGATCTCGATCTCCGCGATGTACCCGTCGCCGCCGTCGTCGGCTGCGCGGAAGGTTTCCAGCACGTTCCCGTCCACGTCCACGGTGTGCGCTCCGGCGGTTTCGGTGCGGGCCGCGCGCACCGCCGCGTCCAGCCCCATCCGCCGGATGACCTCCTTGGTCACCCCGCGCGCATCCACCGCCTGCCCACCGGGCCGCAGCTCGGGGGCCCGCTCCACCACGGTCACCTCGGCCCCCCGCCGGCGCAGCCAGTGGGCCAGCGCGGGCCCCGCGATGCTCGCCCCCGCCACCAACACCCTGGCACCGCTCACCGCGCCACCTGCTCACCCGTCCGGATCATTTGCCGCTGTGCAGGGTCGTCGACGCTCATCATTGCCTCCGTGTGTTTCTGCCCGCGCTCGACGGTCCCGGCGCAGGCTCACCGCTGTCGGTGTATCCAGAGGTATCGACGGAGGATCCGCACGGAATTCATCGGTGCGGCCGAGATCGCGTCCACGCTCCTGCGAACACCCTCAACTCGGCCTGAGGGAGTCTGATCATCGTGGTGCCACACGGCCGACGCAAGCAACTTCGGGTCCGGACCCAACGTTTCGTGACCCACGGCGGTTGATCCCTACGAACACCCGGTTCGATAGGGAAGGAATCCGCCATGATGCAGAGCCCCACCGCCGCTGACGACTTTGCCCATTCACACCCGACGCCGCCGCCCAGCGGCGGGACCGCCATCACGGCCGGGGTGCTCGCCTGCCTCGGCGGTACGCACCGGCTGCTGAGCGTTCTTGTGCTCATCGCCGGGATAGTGATGCTGAGCGACCTCGACTCGGAGGGCGAGACCAATGCGCCGCGGTTGCTTTTCGCGGTCTCGATCCCGGTCTTCTTACTCGCCGGTTCGCTGTTGCTCGCCGGCGGCATCCAGATGTTTCGCAAGCGTGCCTCGGCCCGTCGGCTGATCGTCATCGGCTGTGCGGTCGACATCGCCTACTGCGTCATCGAGGCAATGGTCGTGCTTGCCGTTGCCGGAGCCTCCGATGAGTACGGTGTGATCGGCAGCCCGCTGTTCGCCTTGCTCGTAACCGTGTTCCCGATCGCCACGATCACCCTGACCTCGGCGACATCGACCACGCGATGGCTCGAGTATCGGGCATAGGATACCGAGAGACGACAGGGGGCCAGACCACATGAACGCGCCACTCGATCCCGCCCAGGCCCGTGATATTTCCTTTGCCGCCCTGCTGCGTGTGGTGTTGCACGAATGTGCGCAGGCTCCACTCACGCTGCTCACCGCCGATACCGAACCGGCCGTCATCCGGATCGCACGCGGTGGTGAGCAGCGGGAGCAGGCATTCGCCGAAATGCTGGTGGAGGCATACGAGTCGGCGAGCGAGATGCTGCTGGCCCGCATCACCAAATCGACGCGCAGCCGCGCCGATGCCGACGATATAGTGCAGACCGCGTTCATGCGGGTGTACGCGCGCTGGCCGGACCACATCACCGACGTCGAAGGGCTGCGGAAGTACCTGTGGACCACGGCGGAAAACCTGGCGAAGGATGCCATGGTCCGGACCGCGAAGGATCGGGAACGGCTGGATTCCGATGGGCACGAACGCCTCTCGACTCTCGCCGACCAGGCCGGGCTGCCGTTCGACGACATGATCGCCCTGCGGGACATGCTGATCCGGCTCTTGGACGCACTGCCGCCGCGGGAACGCCAGGCGGTCATCATCTACACCTACGAGGGAAACACCTATAAAGAGACCGCTCGGGTCATGGGCGTGGCGGAGGGCACCGTCAAGGGATACGTCCACGACGGGCTGTCGCGGGTCCGAAAGCGCCTCGAAGAGCAGGTCGCTTGATCGTCAGATCCCGCGGCAGGGTGGGGTGTCGTCAGCGCCCACCGGTAGCTCCTCCCGTTCGGCCCGGGTGTACTCGCGGTCACTGATCGCGCAGAGCCGTCCCAGTACGTCATCGCGGTCGAGATTGATCGAGTACCGTCCGACACCTCCGCTGCCGGAGTACCTGCCGGGATTCAGCGCGTACAGGGCATCTCCGGAGAGATCCCCGTACCGCTGGTCCGAGATCTTCACATCGAAGAGCTTCGCGCTGCGATCGAAGTCCCAGATCTCCAGTGTCCCGAGGTGATCGACCACCAGCAGACCATCGTCGGTCATGCCGACCCCATTGCCCGACGGAAATGGTTGTGCAGAAGGAGATTCCACACCGCTGTCGAAGTTCTCCACGGTGCCTTCCCCGGACGCGTACCTGATGTATATCTGTGGAGCGACAGGGCTGACGAAGGCATCCTGCCTCTTGCCGCGATCGATCGGCTTGACGGGTACCGAACGGAGTACTCGTCCGTCATCAAGGGCGCGGACGGTATCGCCGTCGATGTTCTCGGTGAAGTACTGGTCGTTGTGCGTCGGGACGAGGGCCGCCTGCGCGCCGGCCCGTACCATCCACACCAGTTCGTCGATGTCGCGCCAAGTCCGCACGGTGTGGCCGAGCTGTTTCCCATCGCTGATCCGCCACCGGGTGACCGAGCCCGCATGGAAGAAGGCCAACTCGTCGTCGCCGGGCTGCATGATGGATGTCGGTCGCCGCAGTCCAGGTCCGAGTTCGGGCGGGACGGGCAACGAAATACGTTGCTCGACAGCGAGTCCGGGCAGCGAGAAGAGGGTGAAGCCACCCGTCGCACCGGCCACGACGAAGTGCTTCCCGTCGGCAGTGATCCGGTAGGCAGATTCGGGCGGAATCGACCCGGGCACGGCGAGGGTCACCGTGATACGCGCGACTTCCCTTATGGCGGGCGATATTTCGACGACGCGCACCGTCGCGTTCGCATCTTCTGGGCCGCATGCGATTTCCACAACGAACGAGCCGTCGGGACTCCACTGGACAATCCGCTGTTCGGTGGCCGGTCCGGCGAACACGTGCATATCCGAGATCGCCACGGCAGGCGCGAAGCGGAGCAGGCCGCTCGGCGTGAACTGTGCCAGCCGCGGGCCGTCGTCGGCGGGGACGACCAGTACCGTGGCCGACATATCCCGAGGGCTGGCTGTTTGGACGACGAAGGCCCGGCCGGTTCGCAGGTCGATGAGGTGAGTCTGGCCGAGCGTATCGCCGGCGAGGATGCTCGTCGACCACGCGTACCGTCCACTGCTATCGACGGCCCACTTGCAGTCCTCTGTCGTCGAGCCCGAGCCGCGCGGCGCCCGCAGACGTTCGGCGCCCGTCAGCGCGTCCGAGACGACCAGCTGGTCGTCGGAACATCCGGCGATCAGACCGGTCGAGGTGATCTTACCGGCCGGCAATTCCCGAATCTGCTGTCCAGTCCTGGCGTCGCGCACGACGTTGCGCGTGGTCCCGATTTTCGACTCGCGCATCGCGATCATGGTGCCGGTCGGGTCGACGTAGTCCGGAAACTGGGCGAAATCTCCCAGTGGAGGCGGGGACGAAGCCAGCACGGGACCGCCACTCGCCATGTCGTACACCTCCAGCAGGTCGGTGTGCTGGGCCTGCTGCGGCTCCGCCCGCTGGACCTGCGCTCGGTTGAGTCGCACCGCGAGCCAGCGCCCGGTCTGATCCCAGCCGGTCGACACGCCATTGGGCAGCAGCGGTGCGGGCTCCGGCGGACGGACCACCGCGGGACCGGTGCGGTTTCGGACATCCCAGACGGCGACCGCACCATCGTCGGTCACCACGGCGAGCGCGGCGCCGTTCCGGCTCAGGTTCAGCGAGGCGACCTTCCCGGCGGTCGGTGGAAGTCGCCACGGCATCGGCTCATCGCCGAGCAGACCGGCCCAGACTGTGACGTCGCGGCCCTCGGCGACCGCGACCTCGGACCCGTCGCCACTTGCCGCCCCGAATGTCGCATCGCGCCACAGGTCGGTTCGGTAATCCGTGACGGACGACAACCGCACCTGCTGATACAGCAGTGCCGTCCGCACCGTCTCGTCGTCCGGCGCATACCGCGCCGCGGCCTGCGCGAATTGCAGCGCCTTGTCCAGGTCGGAGTCGGCCACCCGCATGGATTCCGCCGCGAGGCTGCGCCCCGCCTGCAACCGCAACTGCGCCGCGCGAGCCGCACTGCTCCGGTAGGCGAGCACCGCCATCGACGTGGCCACGACCACCAGAACGGTGAGCGCCGCGGCCACCAGCCGCAGGCGCCGCACCTCCCGCCCGCGCAGCCGGCGGCTGGCCGCGATGAACTCCTGATGTGCCTGCGGCACGTCGGCTCTCCGAGCCTCGAGCTGGTCCTTCGCGGTCTCGAGAGCGGTACCGCGCAGCAACGCGTCGTGCTCTCGGCCGCGCCGTTCCCAGTTGTCCAGGTCCTGCGCGAGGTGTTGCTGCCAGGCGCGGAAGTCGCGGTCGGACTGCAGCAGGTCGTGCAGCCGTTCCCAGTTGTCGATGAGCGCTTGGTGTGCGAGCTCGACGGTATCCGCGCCGCTCCTGTCGCGGCCGACGACCACCAGGCGGTCGAGCGCCAGCCGCCCGGCCACTCCGCGGAGTTCGGGGTACTCCCGCATGGGCAGCACCGCTCGGAGGAATCCGGCGCCGCTCGAGGCCGGCACCGCGAGCAGCTTCAGGAGCCGTTCCGCGTCGGCCCGCTCGGCGGGATCGGTGAACTGCGCCATGACCCGCTCGGCCCGCCGGGCGATGGAAACCTCCACGCTGCCGACGTTCTCGAAATCAGCGAGGGTGATCCGGCCCCCGGTATGCCGGACCCACAGATCCGACAGCACCGACGCCAGCAACGGCAATCCGCCGGGCTGGTCGAAAACACCGTCGATCAGCCGCTGCACCACCGCCTCGTCCAGCGTCACTCCGGCTCGCGCGGCGGGACGGCTGATCACGTCGCGCAGTTGGGCACGGCCCAGCGGAGCGACCGCAACCGTGATGCTGCTGAGGAATTCGGCGAGCTCGGCGTCGAGTAGGTCGTCCAGCGCGTCCCAGCGCAACGTCAGCACGATCGCCAGGCGTCCCTCGGTGTCGGCGCGAGCGAGCTCGAGCAACGCCTGCAATAGCGCGCGGGCCTGCCGCGGGGAGGCCACAGCCAGATCTTCGAACTGGTCGACGAACAACACCGTGCCGTGCGGCGGAAGCTGTCGCAGCAGTGCGGCCGCGTCAACGGCGTCGGGCGCGGGCGCGGCCTGCTCGATCAACCAGGTCGACAGTGGCTCGTCCGCGGCGTTTCCGGAGCCGATGGCGCGCACACCGGATTCCGTGGTGGCGTCGCCGCTGAGCCGGAATGCGGCGACCTGCCACCCCTGCTGCCGCAATCGCGGTATCACCCCGGCTCGGATCAACGAGGACTTCCCGGTACCGGAACGTCCGACCACCGCGGCGAAACCACTCTGCCGCAGCGTCTCCCGCACCCGGGCGATATCGTCGTCCCGCCCGTAGAAGAACTCCGCGTGCTCCTCGTCGAACGGCGCCATACCGCGATACGGACTAGACAGCAGCGCCGGATTCAGCCGCAGCACCTCATCGATGGGAAGCATGAACGCGGTACGGGTGTAGCGGCGGCGGTCGGCGGCGACCGCCATTCCGGTCACGGCGTGCGCCTCGGTGTCCCAAACGGCGGCGCCGCTGAACCCCTCGGTGATGGGCTGTCCACCGGTCGCTGCCTGCAACTGCACCCAGCCCTGGCTCTGCGGGGCTCGAAACTCGCCGGACACCCAGACACCGCCGGGCATCTCGGCCGGAAATCCGAACATCCGGAACTCTCCACCCCAGGGCTGGCCCGCAGGCCAGAACGGCAGCGGCGCAATGGCGTCCGGTGCGGACTCGAGCAGCTCCAGGATGGCGATATCGCCGCGGCCGTCTTCGCGGATGGGAGACCAGTGCCGGATCCGTGCGAGCATCGCAACCGCGGCGTCCGACGACGAAAAGTTCACGGCCACGAGCTCTTCAGGCACCTCGCCGTCCGTCGCTTCCCGATTCAGCGCGGCCGATACGACGTGCGCGCAGGTCGCAATCAGAGTGGGTCGCACCAGAAATCCCGCGCCGACCACGTCGCCGGTGGGCGTTAGAATCCGCACTGAGGCCCCGCCGAGCCGACAGGTCTCCGCCATCCCTTGCACGCGTCGAAGCCTCCCGGGGAAGTTCGGCAAGCGTAGCAAAACCGCCGATAATGTGAAGGAATCGTCGCCGAGTACGGGCAGTCGAATGCCGGGCCGGGCAGGGCACTGTGGTCGACGGCCAGGCTCGGTCGTCGATGGTGAGCCAGGGTTCGGTGGCTGCTGAGGTGGGGACTGTGCCGGTGAATTCGCGGATGTCGCGGTGGAGGTGGGATTGGTCGGCGTAGCCGGCGTCGGCTGCTACTCGGGAGGGAGGGTGTCCTCGAACGAGGCGGCTCATCGACCTCGGCGTGCCGGCTGTAGCGAGCCCGGGACGGGCAACGGCCACAGTCGTCCGGTGGTCGGAGATCGTCTGGTGCACAACGAAAATCCGCAGGAGGCCCGCGCACTCGTCGCTATCCGATCGGCAGCGCGCTCAGTATCGGGCCGTAGGCCCAGTTCAACATGCGCGCGGCGTCGTCCTTCGCGGCGACGTCGCTGTCGGGTGAGCTGTGCAGGACCACACCGATCAGCGGTATCCCTGCCCTGACCGTCTCGAACAGCAGGCAGGTTCCCGCAGCGTCGGTCCATCCGGTCTTGATGCCGATGGTGCCGGGATAGTCGCGCAGCAGCCGGTTCGTGGTCTGCCACGAGTGAGCACGGTTGCCCGGCCCGGCGGGGAGGTGATAGCTCTGCGCCCCGGCGATCTCACGGAACACCGGCAGGCTCATCGCGCGCAGACCGAGGGCCACCAGGTCTGCCGGTGTGGAGTAGGTGGAGTGGTCGGTGGGGGCGGGCAGCCCGCTGGGGTCGGTGAAATATGTTCCCGCCAGCCCCATGTGACGCGCGGTGTGGTTCATTTCGGCGATGAAGCCGTCTTGACCGGGACCGTAGGCCTCGGCAAGGGCATAGGCGGCGTCACAGCCGGAGGGCAACATCATCGCGTAGAGGAGCTGTCGCGCGGTGAGCACCTCGCCGGGGACCAGGCCCGCGTCGCTTCCGTCGTACTCGGTGCAGTAGGCGATGACTTCTCGCGGCACGGTGATCGCCCGGTCGAGGTCGCCTGCGTTGATCACGACCAGTGCCGTCATCACCTTCGTGATGCTGGCTATCGGAACCGAGATGTTCGGCTGTCGCGACCACAGCACCGTGCCGGTGATTCCGTCCGCCAGCGCTGCTCCCGACGCCCGCACCGCGTCCAGCTCAGACGTCGGCCACGGCAACTGGATATGGGCGTCGCTCACAGCGGGGGCGGCCACGATGCCTTGGCCGACTACCACGACCAGCACCCCGGCAACGACAGCCTGCAACAATCTGGCAAATGTCCGCATCGCCACATTCTGCCGCTTGAAACCCTCAACCAGCCGGATTTCCCCGACCGATTCACATATCCGGAGGTTCAGCATCCAAATGGCTAATCTAGATGAGAACGCAACGGCGCGGCCACCCTCGCGGATCGCGAAGCGCAAACCCTTGCCCATGACGACGCGACTTGCCGACGTTTCGCGTGCCCCGCCGAGGGCGCGACTACTCCTGACCGGGAGTCGTTATGTCTCGTCCAACTTCCGTAACGCGGTCATCGGTGTCTCGCGGCGCCGGCGACTGATCGCCGGAATCCGGCTCATCGAGCGGAACTCGTGCACTCGGAGGTTGCTCCTTCGATCCAATTGGATCGTTCTCGCTTCCGCTGACAGCGCTGTCGTCCTAAGCCGGGTTTTGCGTATCGGACGTCATGGGCCCGACTGCTCCGGCGCCTGTCCGGCAGCGTCGGATTGCGAGACCGTGGCGGCCTCTCCGCTCCAGCTACCATGTACCGCGTCGAGTGCCGCAGCATTGAAATCCGGTCCCGCTTCGTCCAATTCGAACCAGAGGACTGTCCCGCCGTCTGGGCTTTCCCCCATGCCGTATCGGTGGGCGAATACCCAGAGTCGATGCTCGAGGAGCGCTCGCGCCATCACCGGTATTCCGGTCCTGGCTCCGGGGGGCTGTTCCGAAGTGGGGGGTGTTGAGACCTCGACTCGTAGAACCCGCGCTCCGGACTCACCCACTTTCGTAGCGAGGAAATCACCGCCTCCCGATGTGAGGTAGACCTGCGCACCGAGCATGGCATTCCCCAGATGCAAGGCGGAGATGGCGTGGTCACGATTGCCCCAGTCGCTCATCACCGCGCGCAGGTCGCCAGCCGCTCGCGCGAGGACGGCCTCAGCATCGTCCGTTGCGACCTCCCTGTAATGCACACGCTCGACCGCTTCCGGTTCCGGGCCGGCCGCCGACCGGGGCGCGGCGAGGCCCTCTGGCGGCGGAAGACGTGAGCCACCCACCTCTGTCTCGAATGCGCCTTCACCTTGGCGTAAATGGAGGATGGCGTCCGCTTCCCAGTGCGGAGGGCGGCCATGGGCGTCGCTATGTGAGGGAAGGTCGGCCATGAAGGTCTCGTCGGCCGCGTGCAGCCGTTCCACGACGGAGAGCGGGTCGTTCCCACCCCACACGCCAACGGACTTGGTCGTCAAGCCCGCATCCGTCAGCCGGGCCGCCAGTGGATGCCCATATGCGCCGGTCGTCATCGCCCACTCCGCAGGATCCCGCGTGATGTGGAGGCGTCCCACCAGGACGACCATCTTGGCGTCCGGATCCGGCGCCATCACTTCGGTGATGTTTTTGGCCATGGCGGATTCTCGGACATCGCGCAGCGCCGAGCCGTGTGGCGAGGCGGGATGCGCGACATCGAAGGGAACGATCTTGATCCCTTCCGCGGCCATCGCTTCCACTACCTCTCGATAGGTCTCCCAGCCAGGTCCGAACCGCACCTCGGTGAGGTTCGGACGCAGACCGGCATTTATCGCGTCGATGGCGGGATGGGGTGGCGCCTCGATGCCATAGTGCGTTACGCCGGCTGCGCGTAACGCTGCCGCCTGCTCCTGGAGGAAGTGCCGTG
Organism: Nocardia sp. NPDC041819; assembly: GCF_055590505.1. Classification (NCBI taxonomy): domain Bacteria; kingdom Bacillati; phylum Actinomycetota; class Actinomycetes; order Mycobacteriales; family Nocardiaceae; genus Nocardia; species Nocardia sp. NPDC041819. Next base: position 37,239 of record NZ_JBVJAP010000024.1, read on the forward strand.
CGGCGACGTTGGAATGGTCCTCGCCGAGCAGCAGGATTCGGTTGTCTCGTATCAGCTCACCCCAATCGACGGGCCGTCTATACTTCAGAGCCTCTACCAGTCCCCGATCACCCGCCTCGAGAACGTCGGCGCTGTCCGACAGGTCCTCGGGCCGGTTCCAGGATTCGTCGGAAACGATCTCGGCGTCGTCGACTGACCGACCCCATCCGTCGCCGACCGGTTCCCCGTCGAGTGGTTCGAATCCTTCTTGCTCGGGCGAACGATAGGGTGTGCCGGGTTCGCCCTGATCGTTGACATTCCCGTCACGCTGCGGGATCCAAGCGGGCCGGTCGGCGGGCGGCCGCACGGAGATTCCGGGACCTTCCGGGCCGTTGTCCGGCGCTCGTCGAGCGTGGGGGCCCGAGGCCGGAGGTTCGCCACCGGGTGCCGGCGCAGCCACGTGAGGCGGGATGACACGACGGAGGTCACCGCCACCCGCGGCATGCTCCTCCAACGCGGTCATCCGCTGGAGCATGCCGTCGTACCAGTCCCGGCGGCCCGCCGCGTGGAAGACCGGGCTCAGCTCTTCGACACGCTGCCGGATCTCCTGCAACTCCGGGCGAGTGAGAGCGTGGTCTTTCCACAAGATCTCGTCAGCGTCCCCGTAACGCAGGAAGTTCTCCGCGAAGGGCCCCACGACATACTGCGCGTCGGCGAAGGTCTCGAATGCGCGGCTGTGGTCTATTCCCCACACGTTCTCGGCCGGATCGACCATCCAGTTGTCGCCATTCCGATCGGGTATGCGTATCAGCACGTCCATGACGCCCTGGCGCATTCCCGCAGGACCGCTGAGGACCTCCTGCGGGAACATCCTTCGCGGATACGTCTCCGCCGCCACCGTGCCGGGCACGACCTCCATGTAGACGTGGTCGCCGATGACATGCACCGCGGGCACCCGTGCGCCCACCGCGTCGCCGACCAACGAGCTCAGGAATTCCGCGTGTGCGTGTTGCGGATCGGAGACCACCTTGTGGATCACCTCGGTGCCGTCGTGGAAGACGAGCCGCTCCACCACTTTCGCCGACTTGCCCTCGGCGCTGAAGCGCTCGATCGCCTCCACCCTCGGTGGTTCACCCGAGCTCAACAGCTCATTGACGCGTGACGCGAATTCCCAGTGGCGCAGACCGAGTCGAGGTGTGTCGCTTTCGGAACGCACCGCGTTGCGGCCCGCGGTGTGGACTCGGATCGCACTACCCGCCGCGCCGACGAACCCGCTGCCGAAGCCGGTGATCGCGGATTCGCGAACCATCTTGAAAAGATCACCGAGGCTGTGGATCTCGTCCAAGTGGATCAACACCGAGGGCACCGCACCGGCCAGACCACCCGCGAGACCGCCCGCGCCGCCGAGCAACATCGTGCCGCCCAAGTGCGCGGCGAGCCGGCCGGAGGGACTGACCGCTCCGCCGCGCGTCCAGCCGAGCACACGCGGCGCGAGCCTGCGGCCGACCTCCGCACCCGCCACCCCGCCGACCACACCACCGAGAAGCATTTCCAAGAAGGCGCCCACGTCGAACTTGTCGCGCACCCCGTCCTTCAGGTCCCACAGCTGCGCGCCACCACTGATCGCGGCACTGGTCAGAAGGCCGATCTTCGCCGCGTGGACTGCGGTGTGCAGCGCTACCCGTTCCGCTGCGCCCGCGACCGCCCGCTCGCCCACCTCCGCGGCCAGTCGCGCTGCCACGGCGGCCATCGCCTGCTCGGCCTCGATCCGATCGATCAGCGCCTTCGCGCCACCGCCTTGGAAGAACAGCAGCGCGTCGTAGGCCAATTGAGCCGCCAGCGCGATTCCCATCGCGATCAACAGATGTTGCGTCTGCACAGCCGAATCGGCGACGTCGTGGCACTGCTTGCCCAGGCTCTGACACACCGCCGCCTGATCACGCATGGATTTCACGACCACACGGTGGCGTTCGGTCAGCGCCGTCGACGTGGCGCCCTCAACGGCCTGCTCGGTGCCCGCCGCCTCGGTCTCGTATCGGTCTGCCGAGTTGTTCAATTCACCGGACGCCACCAGGTACGCGTCACCGTTACGACGCATTCCATCGACGTCGGTCTCCGGCCAGTGGCCGAGAACCAATTCCCGCACAGCCGAGGGCACCTCGGCCAGCAAACCGCTCGAATCCATCGCAGCTTGCCTCCCGGCACCCTCACAGTCGCCGCGAGACTATCTAGACATACCGGACTGCGCTAACTATTCCCAGCATTGGCGATATGCTCGACCAGGGGAGATACCAGCCGACAGGCATCGCGACGCGGTGACGAATTGTTGAGAATGCAACTACTGCATGAGGCAGCGATTCGAACCCTTATTTCCGAACCCAGCATTTCGCCAGACAATACTTTTCGGGACCCGGGGAGGTGGCCGCGATCCAACGCTCCGTGCGGCAGCGGCCTCACCGTGGGCGAGAATGCGACCGCGGCGGCGCGACAATGGATCGCAGTGCGTAGGGAGAAGGTGTGGGCGAGAAGTTTTCGGTCGACCCGGATAAGTTGCGCGATCACGCACCGCGGTTCGACCAGATCGGGGCGGATGTGGCGGCTACCGTGCGGAAGCTGCGCACTGCCCTGGCGGGGGAAGGCGAACCCTGGGGCAAAGACGATGCCGGCCACGCGTTCGCCGAATCCTACGTTCCGGAATACCAACGGACGATGACCGACTTGAACAGCCTCGTCGAGGCGCTCCAACAGGCCGGCACCGATCTGCGCCACCTCGCGGAGAACTTCGAGAACCAGGACCGGGCCATCGGGCAGCGTATCCACAACGCCGCCAATGGAATCGGGAACGATCCGGCCGCGCTTCCAGTGCGCGTCGGCGCCGGCCCCATCCATCGACTCGACCCCGGCACTGCGGACGTACCCACCGCCGCCGTGCAGCCGTTCGCGGGATCTCCCGCGCCCACTGCGGCCGTCACGGCGCCGGTGCCGAGACAACCGGCTTCCGCCGCCGGCTCACCGGCCGATCGGGCACCGCTCTCGTCTGCGCCGCCCGCTCGAACCCCGGGCACACCCGGCCACGAGCCCGCCTCCGGTCAGCGGCCGGGCCGGGCCGAGGGGAATCCGAACGGCGCCGACCATCGCGGCACCGAGCAGCCGGGCTTGCCCGGCCCGAGCGTGAACCCGGCTCATCGGGCGGATGCCGCGCTCACCCGGCCCGCACCGGACAATCGGCCGTCGTCGCCGTGGACCAGGGCCAACGCCGAAACGAGGCAAGCCGCTGCCTCGCAGGCCGCTGCCTCGCAGGCCGCCGCCACGCCATCCGCCGCGAAGCAATCCGGCACGCCGGGGTCGAGCACGCCGTGGTCCAACACCGCAGGTCGACCGCCGAAAGTGTCCGCCCCGGACGCGGGCACACCCGGTTCTCCGCCGCGCACGCCCGCCCGACCCACCGCACGACCGGACCAGAAAGACGAGAAACGGGACCGGAAGGTGAACGCCTCCGCCGAGTCGGTCGCGGCCCGTCTGGCCAGAGAACTGGCCGAGCGCCACGGCGTGCGAGCCTTCGGCTTCGACACTCCGGGTGTAGCGGTAGAGGTACTCACCGAGATCGTCGCCGCAGTGGACGACGTACTGCCGCGATACCCGCAGATAGCCCTGCGCGCCATTGGAATCGAGGAACTGACCGACGGCGAAACGGCTCTGCTGGAATGGGATTCGGTCACCGCGCCGGACGCAGTGCGCGACTCCGATGGCGCTCCCGATCAGCACCTTCCGGGGGCAGCCGAAACGCTGCACACCGCACGTATCGTGCTGGCGCTGCGTGCTGCCACCGATCCCCAGCGATTGCAGCAAACCGTCACCACGGCCGACAACGCGGGACTGCTCGCGCCGGGATGCGCACGGCGACCGGTGTACTCGTCGATCGTGCGAGAACTCGGCAGAGCGCTCGACGGGGCAGGCCGCATCCGTGCTCGCGACGCCGCGCGGCGTGCGCTGCTCACGGCGTATCTGGCGCAACTGAACCCGGAGGACAAGAGCTCGCTGAATCGCACGGTGTCCGGCTTCCGGGAATGGCGGTCGCAGTTGAGCGGCCACAGCTTCGACCGCGGGCGGTTTCAGCCCGCCGCCGCGCTCGCCGAGGCATTCACCGACGTCGTCCTCAACGCCACACAGGCCGCACCGCCCGCGCAGGTGCTGCACCACCTGCTGGTCACCACCGCGAACTCCCCCGCACCCCGTTGATCACTGCGGTTGTGAAAATGCCGGGCGCGCGACGCCCCCGACCTCGAAGGCGAATTCGACTGCAGCGCAGAGATACTGTGAGCAGCATGCGATGGATGGTTGCGGTGGGATTGGTGCTGCTGCTGGGTGGCTGCGCGCACACGACGACGGGAAGGCCGCATCCGGTAGCGGGGGCCTCGCAGTCGGGTGCGCCGGAGAAGGCCGGGGACCTGCGAGAGCGGATCGCCTGGGTTCGGCAAGGTACACCGGTTGATCTCACCGGCTTTCACTCGGCTCGGATCGACGGCGGTCCGGTGACCGACCTGCGGGACGACATCGCGTTCGTCAGCCCGACCCGCAAGATCAGTTGCATCACCGGGACCGCGCTGGAAATGGACGGATTCGACTGCATGGTCAGCCTGACCGACCCGGTCCCCGCGCCGGGTGCGGGCTACGGCCAGTGGTTCGGCGGGTATGTGTCCTACTCCGGTCAGCGATTGACCGTGGGCCAGTTCCGTGGTGATCCAGGACTTTTCATCAACGGCGAGGGCGCGACGTTGCCGTACGACAGCACCGTCACCTTCGGCGAATACCTCTGCCGCCTCGCGACGACCGGCCTCACCTGCGTGAACCCCACTACGGGCAGTGGCGTCCAACTGAGCAGTGAAGGCGTCGTTCCGCTCGGCTGCCTGCGCGAACTACCGGATGCGGAGCGCGAATCGGCTGTCGGCCGCGCTTACGCCTGCTGAGCTGTAGCACCCCAGATCCCCCGCATCGGCGCTCGGCGCATCTGCACAGCCGTTCACCCCCCGAAAACGCGAACGGCGCCGCCCCTTTCGGAGCGGCGCCGTTCCCAGCGATTCAGTGAATCACTTGATGATCTTCGTGACGCGACCGGCGCCGACGGTGCGGCCACCCTCGCGGATCGCGAAGCGCAGACCCTCGTCCATGGCGACCGGCTGGATCAGCTTGACGAGCATCTCGGTGTTGTCACCGGGCATGACCATCTCGGTGCCCTCGGGCAGGGTCACAACGCCCGTCACGTCAGTCGTACGGAAGTAGAACTGCGGACGGTAGTTGTTGAAGAACGGGGTGTGGCGGCCACCCTCGTCCTTCGACAGGATGTACGCCTGGCCCTCGAACTCGGTGTGCGGGGTGGTGGTGCCCGGCTTCACGACGACCTGGCCGCGCTCCACGTCCTCACGCTTGATACCACGAACCAGCAGGCCGACGTTGTCGCCCGCCTGGCCCTGGTCGAGCAGCTTGCGGAACATCTCGATACCGGTGACCGTGGTCTTGGTCTTGTCCGGACGGATGCCGACGATCTCGACTTCCTCGTTCACGTTGATCACGCCACGCTCGACGCGACCGGTGACGACGGTGCCACGACCGGTGATCGTGAACACGTCCTCGACCGGCATCAGGAACGGCTTGTCGGTCTCACGAACCGGGTCCGGGATGGACTCGTCCACCGCGGCCATCAGCTCCAGCACCGACTCCGACCACTTCGGGTCGCCCTCGAGCGCCTTCAGACCGGAGACCCGCACGACCGGCGCGTCCTCGTCGAACTCCTGCGAGGCCAGCAGCTCGCGGACCTCCATCTCGACGAGCTCGAGGATCTCCTCGTCGTCGACCATGTCGGCCTTGTTCAGCGCGACCAGGATGTAGGGCACGCCGACCTGACGGGCGAGCAGCACGTGCTCACGGGTCTGCGGCATCGGGCCGTCGGTGGCGGCGACCACGAGGATGGCACCGTCCATCTGCGCCGCACCGGTGATCATGTTCTTGATGTAGTCGGCGTGACCCGGCGCGTCGACGTGCGCGTAGTGGCGCTTCTCCGTCTGGTACTCGACGTGGGAGATGTTGATCGTGATACCACGAGCCTTCTCCTCCGGCGCCTTGTCGATCTGATCGAACGCGAAGCTCTCGTTCAGATCCGGGTACTTGTCAGCCAGCACCTTGGTGATCGCTGCGGTCAGCGTGGTCTTGCCGTGGTCGACGTGACCGATGGTGCCGATGTTGACGTGCGGCTTCGTCCGCTCGAACTTCGCCTTCGCCACTGTTTGTCCTCCTGGACTTGTTGGTGCGTGCAGTTGCAGCAGTGCGGGGTCATCCCCGCGGACACGGGGAAAGGGGTATTACAAACGCCCGGGAGCCATTTACTCGCCGGTCGCCTTGGCGATGATCTCCTTCGACACGTTGGCCGGAACCTCCGCGTACGAGTCGAACACCATGGAGTAGTTCGCCCGGCCCTGGGTCTTCGACCGCAGGTCACCGATGTAACCGAACATCTCCGAGAGCGGAACCAGCGCCTTGACGACACGGGCACCACTGCGTTCCTCCATGGCCTGGATCTGACCACGGCGGGAGTTCAGGTCGCCGATCACATCGCCCATGTAGTCCTCGGGCGTGGTGACCTCGACCGCCATCAGCGGCTCGAGGATCACCGGACCGGCCTTGCGAGCCGCTTCCTTGAGCGCCTGCGCACCTGCGATCTTGAACGCCATTTCCGACGAGTCGACGTCGTGGTAGGCACCGTCGAGCAGCGTGACCTTCATGTTCACCAGCGGGTAGCCGGCGAGCACACCGTACTGCATGGCGTCCTGGGCGCCCGCGTCCACCGAAGGGATGTATTCCTTCGGCACACGGCCACCGGTGACCTTGTTCTCGAATTCGTAATGCGCGCCGTCTTCGCCGACGAACGGCTCGAGCGCGATGATCACCTTCGCGAACTGGCCGGAACCACCGGTCTGCTTCTTGTGCGTGAACTCGAGCTTCTCGACCTTCTTGGTGATCGTCTCGCGGTAGGCCACCTGCGGCTTACCGACGTTCGCCTCGACCTTGAACTCGCGCCGCATCCGGTCGACCAGGATGTCGAGGTGGAGCTCGCCCATACCGCCGATGACGGTCTGGCCGGTCTCCTGGTCGAGCTTGACCGAGAAGGTCGGGTCCTCTTCGGACAGGCGCTGGATCGCGGTGCCCAGCTTCTCCTGGTCGGACTTGGTCTTCGGCTCGATGGAGACCTCGATGACCGGGTCCGGGAAGGTCATGGACTCGAGCACGATCTGGTTCTGCGGATCGCACAGGGTGTCACCGGTGGTGGTGTCCTTCAGGCCGATGACCGCGTAGATGTGGCCCGCCGAGGCGGCGCCGACCGGGTTCTCCTTGTTGGAGTGCATCTGGAACAGCTTGCCCAGACGCTCCTTCTTGCCCTTGGTCGAGTTGATGACCTGGGCGCCGGAGTCGACCTTGCCGGAGTACACCCGGACGTAGGTCAGCTTGCCGAAGAACGGGTGCACCGCGATCTTGAACGCCAGGGCCGCGAACGGCTCGTCGGCGCTCGGCTTGCGGGTGAGCAGCTCCTCTTCCTTGCCGGGCACGTGGCCGGTGGTGGCCTCCACGTCCAGCGGCGAGGGCAGGTAGTCGATGACCGCGTCCAGCATGGGCTGCACGCCCTTGTTCTTGAACGCGGAGCCGCACAGCACCGGGTAGAGCTCGGAGGTCACCGTCAGCTTGCGGATGGCGCCCTTGATCTCCTCGATGGTCAGCTCTTCGCCGCCGAAGAACTTCTCCAGCAGCGCCTCGTCCGACTCGGCGACGGTCTCGAGCAGCTCCTGGCGGTACTGCTCGGCCTTCTCCTTCAGGTCGTCCGGGATCTCGACGACCTCGTACTGCTCACCGAGCTTGGTCTCGCCGCGCCAGACCTTCGCGTTGTTCTCGACCAGGTCGATGATGCCCTCGAAGGTGTCCTCCGCGCCGATCGGCAGCTGGATGACCAGCGGCTTGGCGCCGAGGCGGTCCTTGATGGTCTGCACGGTGAAGTAGAAGTCCGCACCGAGCTTGTCCATCTTGTTGACGAAGCAGATCCGCGGCACGTCGTACTTGTCCGCCTGACGCCACACCTGCTCGGACTGCGGCTCGACGCCTTCCTTGCCGTCGAACACCGCGACGGCGCCGTCGAGCACGCGCAGCGACCGCTCCACCTCCACGGTGAAGTCGACGTGCCCGGGGGTGTCGATGATGTTGATCTGGTTGTCTTTCCAGAAGCACGTGGTAGCCGCGGAGGTGATGGTGATACCACGCTCCTGCTCCTGCTCCATCCAGTCCATCGTGGCGGCGCCGTCGTGGACCTCACCGATCTTGTAGGTGATGCCGGTGTAGAAGAGGATGCGTTCGGTTGTGGTCGTCTTGCCCGCATCGATGTGGGCCATGATGCCGATGTTGCGGACCTTGTTCAGGTCGGTGAGCACGTCCTGTGCCACGGAAATCTTCCCCGCTCGTAGCTAGTTGGGATTATCGGGGACGACCCTGTGGTCGCCTCTATGTCAACGCCGGACGCGGCCGGTGAGTGCCGCGTTCCGGCTGTGCCTCCCGACCCAGACGGCGGGCCGGGTAGACGTCACCAGCGGTAGTGCGCGAAGGCCCGGTTGGACTCGGCCATCTTGTGGGTGTCCTCGCGACGCTTGACCGAGGCGCCGAGGCCGTTGCTGGCGTCGAGCAGTTCGTTGGCCAGGCGCTCGACCATGGTCTTCTCCCGGCGCGCACGCGAGAAGTTGACCAGCCAGCGCAGGGCCAGGGTGTTGGCGCGGCCCGGACGGACCTCGACCGGAACCTGGTAGGTGGCGCCACCGACGCGGCGGGGCTTCACCTCCAGCGACGGCTTGACGTTGTCCAGCGCGCGCTTGAGGGTGACGACCGGGTCGGTGCCGGTCTTCTCCCGCGCCTGCTCCAGCGCACCGTAGACGATGCGCTCGGCGGTGGACTTCTTACCGTCCAGCAGGATCTTGTTGACCAGCTGAGTAACCAGCGGCGAACCGTAGACCGGGTCGTTGATCAGCGGACGCTTGGGTGCGGGGCCCTTGCGTGGCATATCAGCTCTTCTCCTTCTTGGCGCCGTAACGGCTGCGGGCCTGCTTGCGGTTCTTCACACCCTGAGTGTCGAGCGAGCCGCGGATGATCTTGTAGCGGACACCGGGAAGGTCCTTCACACGACCGCCGCGCACGAGCACCATGGAGTGCTCCTGCAGGTTGTGCCCCTCGCCCGGGATGTAGGCCGTGACCTCGACCGAGCTGGTCAGGCGAACACGCGCGACCTTGCGCAGCGCGGAGTTCGGCTTCTTCGGGGTCGTGGTGTACACGCGGGTGCACACGCCACGACGCTGCGGGCTCCCCTTCAGGGCCGCGGTCTTCGTCTTGGCGACCTTGTCGCGGCGACCCTTGCGGACCAGCTGGTTGATGGTTGGCATAGACCGGCTTTCCTTATTAGTTAACGCGGTGTGTGGACTTCATGTCTGTTTTAAGTTCGCGGCGCTCCCGGGGCCCTTCGCAGAGGCAAGCTTCCGCTTCGGGCCCGTCGTTCACACCGCTGTCATCGAGCTTTCACTCGCACGTCCGGCCACGTTTCTCGCGTCCCGAGGTCGGGCGTGTCGCGCGCGGCGCGGAGCCCTGATTCCGGGCACGCTGGAGTCGTCGGCCGCTTTCGCTGGCCTACGGTCACGCACGAACTTGCCCGCAAGCTTCCGGGCACAGCGATCCACGATACCCGTGGCCGGGACACAGGGTCAAAGCGGGTCGGTTCGAGGATCGTCTACCTGGCCAGGTTCAGGGTCATTTCCATCAGCTTCTTCGCCGCGTCGCACGGATCGGGGTGGCCCGAGCCGGGCCGGTAGTTGATCCACCAGCCGATCACGCCGTTGTCCGGCGCACTCGCCGTCACACCGCAGGAGTCCGGGTCCTTCGGCCTGCGGATCTGCAATGCCAGGGAACTCTGGATAGTGATGTTGGTGGTTTCGTAGCCGAGCTTGCTGTTCGTCTGCTTCTCGTTGCTCAGCGTCCCGTTCTCGTACCAGTTGAGCGTGGCCATCCCGTTACCGCCGGGCGCGCCGATCAGGTCCCACATGCAGACCGCGCCGAAGAACGAGTCGCTCACCTGGACGCTCTCACCGATCGCCTCGCCGATCTGGTCGTGGGAGAGGATCTCGCATTCCCGCAGCAATTTATCCAGCCTGGTGTTGACCGGCTGGCTCGCGCCCACGGGCTGCGCGGTTCCGGAGATCACCTGGCCGCACCCGCCCACGAACAACGCGAGGGCAACCGCGGCGGCAGCGGCAGCGCCGCGCCTGCACAGGTCTCGGCCGACGTTCACTCGTCACCCCTCACTGAATCCGTTGCAGAGTCAGCTCGGCCAGAGCGCGGCTCCGGTCACACGGGTTGCCGGACACCGCGCCGAACGAGCCGATGTTGGTGGACCACTCGAAGAAATCGTCGCCGAGCTGCACCGCCAGATCGCAGATCACGCCAGTGGGATCCAAAGCGGCGAAGCCATCCCGGCCACCCACTTTTATCGGATCGGGCGCGCGGCCGTTGACCGTAACCCAAGCCCGTTCCCGTTCGATGGGGCTTCCCCGGTACGAAGCGAATGTGATACTCGGCGAACCGATTCCGGCCGACTGCCAGTTGCAGCCGACGGCGTTGCGGAACACCCCGGAGATCCGGCCGAGACCACCGAGCGTGCGCACCTCGTCGTCGGTCACGTGACCACACTCCCCGACGAACGGTCCGAGCGCCACCACTTTCGGCGCCGGACGGGACGGACCCGAGTCCTCGGTCTCCTCCCCCGAACCGCAACCCGCCAGTGCGAGCACCAAGGCTGCCGTGATGCCGACTGCCGACTTGATCCGCATGAAAAGAACTCTACCGACGCACTCGCCGAAGATGCTCGACAAGATCGCCCGCCCCGATCACAGATTTCCCCTGGCCTCCTGCTCGCGTTCGATCGCCTGGAACAGGGCTTTGAAATTGCCCTTGCCGAAGCCGAGGGAGCCGTGGCGCTCGATCAGTTCGAAGAAGACCGTGGGGCGGTCGGTGAGCGGCCTGGTGAAGATCTGCAACAGGTAGCCGTCCTCGTCGCGGTCGACCAAGATGCCACGGCGCTGGAGTTCCTCGACGGGGACGCGGACCCGGCCGATGCGGGCGCGTAGTTCCGGGTCCTCGTAATAGGCGGCGGGTGTCTCCAGGAATTCCACGCCCTCCCGGCGCAAGGCGTCCACGCAGGTCAGGATGTCGCCGGTGGCGAGCGCGATGTGCTGGACGCCGGGGCCGCGATAGAACTCCAGATACTCGTCGATCTGCGAGCGCTTCTTGCCGAGGGCCGGCTCGTTGAGGGGGAACTTCACCCGGTGGTTTCCGTTGGCGACGACCTTGCTCATCAGCGCCGAGTACTCGGTGGCGATGTCGTCGCCGACGAATTCGGCCATGTTCGTGAACCCCATGACCCGCCGGTAGAACTCGACCCACTCGTCCATCTGGCCGAGTTCCACGTTGCCCACGACGTGGTCGATCGCCTGGAACAGCCGGGTGGGCGCGCCGTCGCGCCGCTGATAGTGGGAGCGGCGGGCGACATAGCCGGGCAGGTAGGGCCCGTAGTAGCGGGAACGGTCGACCAAGGTATGCCTGGTCTCGCCATAGGTGGCCAGCGCGGCCGAGCGGACCGTGCCGAAGTCGTCGGTGTCGTCGTGCGGTTCGACCAGTACTTTCGCGCCGTGTGCGCGCGCCCACGCGACGCACCGGTCGACGTCGGGCACTTCGAGGGCGATGTCGACCACGCCGTCGCCGTGCCGATCGTGGTGGGCGACCAGCGGACTGTCCGCATGCACCGCTCCGGTGATCACGAAGCGCGCCGCGCCGCTGCGCAGAACGAACGCCTTGTGGTCGCGATTGCCGGTCTCCGGACCCGAATACGCCTCCAACCGCATCCCGAAGGCGGATTCCAGGAAGTGCGCGGTCTGCGTGGCGTTGCCCACCACCCAGACCAGGGCGTCCCACCCGATGACCGGAAACGGGTCACCGCTGTCGTCGTGGTCTACCAACCCCACGAGCGTGCGCAGCTCGCCGTCGCTGGGGACGGCGCCGGACCGGGCGCCCGGCAAGTGCTCGATGGTCATGGACCAAGGAAATCGCCGGGTCGGCCGGATAGGCAACAGCATCTGATCCGGATAGGCAGGGTGGCGAATTCGTCTAGCGAATAGCGCATGGTGCTGGACAATTTGAATAGCATCGATGGGACGGGCAGCAAGCCCGGCCCGGTGCTCGAACGGAGGCCGCCATGGCGCGCACATCGGCGAAGCTCGACGAACTCGACCTCGCCATCCTCACCGCGATGCACGAGTACCAGAAAGCGGGCATTCTCGAACTGTCCCGCCGGACCAGGGTCGCCAGGGCCACGGTGCAGTCCCGGATCGCGCGCATGGAGGAATCGGGCGTGATCGCCTCCTACGACCCGCAGATCGACGTCACCGCGGCGGGGTTCGACGTGCAGGCGTTCGTCACGCTGGAGATCGCCCAGGGCGCGCTGGACGCGGTGGCCGCCGAACTCGACGCCATCCCAGGCGTGCTGGAGGCCTACGCCACCACCGGCACCGGCGACGTGCTGTGCCGGATCGGCGCCGACTCGCACGCCGGGTTGCAGGCGGTGCTGCTGAGCATCGACCGGACCTCCTCGGTGGTGCGCTCGCACAGCGTCATCGTGCTGTCCACCGTGGTCGAACAGCGAGCGCTGCCGCTGTTGCGCACGCTGAGCCCGACCGGGACCACCAAGGCGCCCGCCTATCGTCCGGCCCGCGAGCCGTAACCGATCCGGCTCAGGGGCGCAGGTCGGCGCGCACGTCGAGGATTTCCACGCTTCCCCGCTTGCCCTCCTCCAAGAAGGCGAGCAGAGCCTCGGCCTCGGCCTCGACCTCCGCGCGCTCCGCATGCGTCCAGCTCCGGGTCGGGCTGATGCGCAGCCGGGCGGACTTCGCATCCGCGAAGACCTTGTACAGGCCCGCGAGAAAGCCGTCGACCAGCACCGGAGAGACCTGAGCCGCGAACGCGCGCAGCGGAGGAACGGCGCCGTCGGGCACGATCCGCGTCCGATCCTGGTGCGACAACAGAACGTTGTCGTACCAGCCGAGCAGCCGCACCGGAGCGGGAACGTCCGGATCGGCCAACGCGCCGTCGGCGACGTCGTAGAGCGTGCGGCCGCGCTCGTCGGTGTAGGTGCGCACGCGATCGCCGAGTTCGGCGACGGCATTCTTCATCCCGGGCAGCTTCGACCAGGTCTGCATGTCCATGGTGCTCGCCGGACCGAACGCACGCAGGTAGCGAAAGATCAGCTCCGCCAACGGATACGTGGGGTCCAGCGGCGCGCCCAACCAGGACTCGACCCGCGACCAGATCGGCCTGCTGCTGTTCTTCCACTTCCCGCGCGGCGGGGTCTGCAACACCGGCAGCTGATACAGCCAGGTCTGCACCACCGCGCCCGGGTCGCGGTCGGGGTAGCGCTCGGCGGCGTGGGCGCGCAGTTCCGCCGCCGACATCGGCTCGTCGCCGAGCACCGCTTCGCCCTGCCCGCGCACCTCCTCCGGGTCGAGTCCGACCATGGCGCCGTAGTTGAAGCCCTTGCGGAAGGGCGCCTTCTCCAGTTCCGGCTGCACATGCGGCGCGATCCGCAGCGCGTCGGGCGGCGTGACCAGATGAATGGTGCCGCGCATCAAGGTGATCCGGACCAGCGAGCGGTCCTCCAGTGCGTCCGACACCGTCGCCGGATCGAAAGCCGCGATGCGGCTCCACAATCCGACGAACGGCGGCGGCGAATCCTGCGCCTGCAATCCGACGAGATGATCACACATCTCGTGCGCCGTCCGCGGCGAGCGCTCGAGCAGATGCTGGCGAGCCAGCAGGGTCCGGTTCAATACCCGGTTGGACAGTTTCATGACGGGGCGGACCGGGCGAGTCAGCGCAGGGTGACCACGACCTTGCCGGTGGCCGTCCGGTTGTCCAGCGAGGCGACCGCCTCCGCGGCCTTGTCCAGCGGGTACAGCACCGGTTGCGGCGGCGCGATCTTGCCGGAGGCCAGCAGCGGCTCCACCTCGCCCCACTGCTCCTGCAGGTAGCCGGGATGCGACATCACCCATTCGCCCCACGCCGCGCCGGTCACCTCGACGTTCTTCAGCAGCAGCCGGTTGACCTTCACGGTCGGGATCTCCCCCGCGGTGAAGCCGACGACCAGCAACCGGCCCGCCGAGGCGAGCGAACGGATGCTGTCGGTGAAACGGTCACCGCCCACCGGATCGAGCACGATGTCGACGCCGCGACCACCGGTCAGCTCCTTCACCGCCGCCAGCCAGCCGTCGGTCAGCACCACATCGGTGGCGCCGTTGGCGCGCGCGACCTCGGCCTTCTCCTCGGTGCTCACCACGGCGATCACCCGGCCCGCACCGAGCGCGGCCGCCAGCCGCAGCGTCGAGGTGCCGATGCCGCCCGCGGCGCCGTGCACCAGCACCGTCTCCCCTTCCGCCAGCCTGCCCCTGGTGCGCAGGCAGAAGTGCACGGTCAGGTCGTTGAACAGGATGCCGGCGCCCGCCTCCAGCGAGACGTTGTCGGGGAGCCGGAAGACCATCTGCGTTGGCGTGACGGCCGTCTCGGCCATCGCGTTGCCGAGCATGGTCAGCGCGACCACCCGGTCACCCGGCCGCACGTGCGCGTCCTCGGGAGCCTCCCGGACAATGCCCGCGACCTCGCCGCCCACGACGAACGGCAATTCGGGCTTCATCTGGTAGAGGCCGCGCGTCATCAGCACATCCGGGAAGGCCACGCCCGCCGCGTGCACGTCGATCACCACGCCGCCCGGGAAGACCGCGGGCTCCGGGATATCGACGATCCGAACCGCTTCCGGTCCCTCCAGCTTGCTGACCTGGGCTGCGCGCATGTGCCGACCTCTCTGTCCTCGCACCGGCCTGATCCGCGCCGGCGCCACACCGACAACATAACCGGCGCCCCCGAGCACGCCCGTCCGGACGCCCGATTTTGCTATGCTGGCCGCGACCTCGCGGTCGGGAGGGAAGGGGGATTCATGGTCGAGCAAAACCAGCCACAACCTGCGACGATGCAGGTCGACCCAGCGGCGCTGCGCTCCTTCGCGCAGACGCTGCGCACGGAGGCCACGTCGGTCACCGACCTCGGCGCAGGCGAGGGTCTCGGCGTCGCGGCGGGCGCGCTGCCCGGCACCGATTTCGGTCCGGTGGCCCAGCGCGCGAACGACGCCGCGCACCGCTGCCTGGAGCGGATCGGATCGCGCCTGACCACGATCGCCGACAACCTGCACAACGCGGCGGGCAAGTACGACCTGGCCGAGGACGACTTCGCGGCGAAGCTGCGCGCCATAGGGCTCCAGCTGCCATGACGCTCACCATTCCAGACGTCGAGAACTGGCAACCGGAGCAGCTTTCGGCGGCGGGCGCGCTCGCCGAACGGATGTCGCAGGGGCTGGACAACGCGGTCGGCAAGGGTGCGGACGACACGAAAGCGCTCGCCGACACGAAGCAGTGGTCCGGATCCGCCGGCGACGCGGCGAACGCCCGGATGCAGACCGAGAAGACGCGCGCCTCCGCGGTGAGCGCCGCGCTGCTCGAGTTGAAGACCGCGCTCACCACCCAGGTGCAGAACCTCACCGAGGCGAAAGCCAAGGTACTGAGCCTGCGCGACGACGCACTGAACCAGACGCCGCCCTTCGATGTCGCGCCCAACGGCACCGTCGATGCGAAGACGCGAATCGACTACCTCCGGGCGCACGCGGACAAGGCCGACGTCGAGGGGCTCGTCTTCCAGGAAGCGCTCCAGGCGGCCTCGCGGACGTGGGAGCTGACCAACGCCTTGAAGACCGCCGAAGACGTGGCGAACCGAGCCGAGACCCAGGTCGACGGCGCGGCAGGCAAATTGGAGGCGGCGTTCGCCGGGCTCGGTGAGCCGAGCGCGAACGTACCCGCGGCCCCCACCACGCCCGCCGCCACCACACCGGTCGCCACGTCGGGAACCCCGGTCTCCGCGCCTTCGCCGGATCGGTCGAGCCAGCTGATGTCCGGGCACAACGACTCGGGAACCTCCCATGGCACGTCGTCGGGAACGTCGTATCACGGTGGGCCGAGTTCGTCCGCGCCGACCGGCCCGCTGCCCAGCGGTGACGTCGCGCGATGGATCGCCGAGGCGAAGCAGAAACTCATCGCGATGGGGTACGACCCGGCCGACATCGATGAACGAGCCATCGCGCTGATCATCGAGCACGAATCCGCGGGCAATCCTTACGCGGAGAACCGCTGGGACAGCAACTGGGTGGCCGGACATCCGTCGAAGGGTCTCATGCAGACCATCGACAGCACGTTCAACGCCTACAAGGCGCCCGGCCACGACGACGTCTGGAACCCGGTCGACAACATCATCGCCGGAGTGCGCTACTCCATCGATCGCTATGGGTCGCTCGGCAACGTCCCCGGTGTCGCCGCCGTCAACTCGGGCGGCGCGTACCAGGGCTACTGACCCGCTCACGGCCATGGCCTGCACCCACCGGCTGCCGAGCGCGCGTGATCTCGTACCGGTGCCGCGCACGGAGAACCCCATTCTTGCTGGCCCACGACCCGGCTGACGGACTATTAAGGAGGTACGGACGGCTCGACGCGAGGGTGTGACGTACGCCCCGTAAAGTCGTCACAACAGCACCGCATGAAGAAACGCGGCACACCGTGCAGCGCGAGGAGCACAAGTGTCACTCGATCAGCCACTCGCCCCGCTTCCCGAGGAGGGCATGGGCTTTGCTTCGGCGTGGCCCATCCGGGCTGGTGATGTGGATCCCTACAACCGGTTGCGGTTCGATGCCATCGCCCGCTACTTGCAAGATATCGCCTGGGAAAACCTGCATAAGACGTTCTTCCATCGGACCGACCCGAACTGGATCATCCGGCGCACGGTCATCGACGTCATCCGGCCGATTGTGTGGCCGGACGAGGTGCAGTTGCTGCGGTGGTGCTCGGCGATGTCGACCCGCTGGACCAACATGCGCGTGCGGATCACCAGCGGAAACGGCGGCCTGATCGAGACCGAGGGCTTCTGGATCAATATCAGCGAGTCCACCGGCATGCCCGCGCGGATCAGCGACGAGGGCCTCGCCTACCTCGCGCGCACCTCCGGCGAGCACCGTCTGCGGTGGCGGCCCTATCTGACCGACGCCACGCCGCCGGAGTCCGACACCGACCTGCCCTTCCCGGTGCGCGCCACCGACATCGACCAGTACAACCACGTCAACAACGCCTGTTACTGGCAAGCGGTGGAACAGTTCCTGGTCGAATATCCCAAGCTGCTCGCGGGTCCGCACCGCGCGGTGATCGAATACGTGGCGCCGGTACTTGCCCGCCAGCACGTGAGCGTGCGCAGCCGGTACGAGGCGGGGGATCGCACCGGGCAACCGGTGCTCCGGCTGTGGTTCGTGGTTGGCGGGACCACCACAACCGTGGTCCGCATCATGCCCTTACCCGGCGCTCCCGCCTCTCCGGGATTTTAGGCTCCCCCGCCTCTCCGGGTTTTCAGGCCACACCAGTCGGGGATGCGGGATTCCCGCGCACGTCCTGCGTCGGGTGCCGCTCGGTTTTCGGGCGTACCCGGTGAGTTACCCATGTTCATGCGAAATCAGTCGGCCGGTTCCGGCGAGACCCGTTGGCGCAGTCGTGAGGTCAGACGACGAGATTTGCCGCACGGCTCGGTCGGGGCCGGGGACCGGGCCGGTCGGAACGTGGCGTTCCGACCGGCCCGGCTGGTTCGTCAGCCGCGGGCGGCTTTGAGCAGGTCTTCGCGGGTGGTGAATTTGACGCGCGGGCGGCCCGCGGACTTGCCCGCGGTCTTCTCCGCTTGGTCGATCGCTCGCCAGCCCGCCCGGTCGACCAAGTCGGCCTGGCGCTCGGCGAGCAGGGCCCTCAGCGCGGCGCGGTCGGCCTGCGGCGCGGCGAGCTTGCCCGCGGTGAAGTCGGCGAGCAGCAGCTCCACCGTCTCCTCGGAGTCGATCCGGTTCGAACCGATCACACCGCGCGGGCCACGCTTGATCCACCCGCTGACGTACACGCCGCTGAGCATGGTTCCGTCGTCGCCGATGACCCGGCCGTGCTCGTTCGGCACGACGCCGCGCCGCTCGTCGAACGGCAGTTCACCGATCCGCTCGCCGCGGTACCCGATCGACCGCAGGACCAGCGAGGTGCCGATGCTCTCGGTGCGGTCGGTCGGCCGTGCGACGAGCTGACCGCCTTCCTCGAACAGCTCGTTGTGCACGATCTCGATGGACTCGACCCGGTCGGTGCCGGTGAGCGCGGTGGGCGAGGTGAGATAGCGGAACACGATCCGCTTGTTGCCTTCGGCCCGGCGACCGCCCGCGTACTCCTGGGCGAGGGTGTACTTCAGTTTCAGCGACGGCTCGACCTGCGGGTCGTCCACGATCGCCTGGCTGGCGTGATCCAGTGCCAGGTCGGTCTCCTCGACGATGACGTCGACGCCCTTCAGGTGCGCGAGGGCGAGGAACTCCGGGGAGGTATAGGCCGCTTGCAGCGGGCCGCGCCTGCCCAGCACGACCACTTCGCGGATATTGCTCTGCCGCAGGGCGTCCAGGGCGTGGTCGGCGATGTCGGTCTTGGCGAGTTCGTCCGGGTCGACGGTCAGCACGCGCGCCACGTCCAGCGCGACGTTGCCGTTGCCGACGATCACCGCCCGCTCCCCGGACAGGTCGAAGGTCCGGTCGGCGTAGTCGGGGTGGCCGTTGTACCAGGCGACGAACTCGGTGGCGGAGTGGCTGCCCGGCAGGTCCTCGCCCGGGACGCCCATCTTCCGGTCGCTGGAGGCGCCGACGGCGTAGATCACCGCGTGGTGGTGGCGCAGCAGCTCCTCGTGCGAGATGTGGGTGCCCACTTCGACATTGAGGTAGTACTGCAGCGTCTCACGGCGGAAGGCGGACTCGAACATGCCCGAGACGGTCTTGGTGCCCGGATGGTCGGGCGCGACGCCTGCCCGGACCAGGCCCCACGGGGTGGGCAGCCGGTCGAACATCTCGATTTCCACGTCGGCCCTGCGCAGCAGTTCGTCGGCGGCGTAGCAGGCCGCGGGCCCGGCGCCGACGATCGCGACGCGCAGGGTGCCCAGCTCCTTCGGCGGACGCGCGGGGGTGACGATCGGATCGAAGTTCGATTCCAGCGGATGCCGTTGGAAGTAGGCGGCGTTGATGTCGCGGAATCGCGCCAGCGAAGCGGTCAGGTCGTCCTCGGAGAAGATGGCCTCCACCGGGCACGCGTCGACACAGGCGCCGCAGTCGATACAGGTGTCGGGGTCGATGTAGAGCATCTCGGTCGTCGCGAACTCCGGCTGGTCCGGGGTGGGACGGATGCAGTCGACCGGGCACTCGGAGACGCAGCTGGCGTCGTTGCAACAACGCTGCGTGATTACGTAGGCCATATTGTGCTGATCCTCGAAGAAGTACGTGGGCCGTGGCCACCCATGAGGTTGTGGTGGACAGATGAGCGGCGTCCGTCACGTCCGCCGCGGGGATCGCCCGCGGGAGGGCGTGATGTGATGCCGCTTTCAGTTTGCCTCGAGTGTGGTCGAGACCTCTCGCCCGGAGGCCTTACCGTATCTCCATGGCGCGGACTCTGATCCTCATGCGGCACGGTAAGTCGGCCTATCCCGAGGGCGTCGACGATCACGAACGGCCGTTGGCGCCGCGGGGCAGGCGCGAGGCGGGACTGGCGGGTCGGTGGTTGCGAGCTACTCAACCGCCGATCGACGCCGTGCGCTGCTCCACCGCGACACGGACCAGGGAGACGCTGTCGGCCACCGGCATCACCGCGCCGGCCGTCTTCGAACCCGGGATCTACGAGGCCGCGCCGGAGACGCTGATCGAACTGGTCCGCCTCAGCGACGACGACGTGGCGACCCTGCTGGTGGTCGGGCACGCGCCCGGCATGCCGTGGACGGCTTGGGAATTGGCGAGCAATCGCGACAGCGCCCCTGCGGTCGAGCTCAGCCGGAAGTTCCCGACTTCAGCACTCGCGGTGCTGCGCTTCGACCGCGAGTGGGCGGACATCGATCCGGGGACCGGCGAACTGACGCATTTCCACATCCCGCGCTGACCGCACGCGGCTCGCGCGCGGTCAGCGCAGTAACCTGCCGCCGACCACAACGCCCGCACCGAGCACGAGCAGCAGCGCGAACGCGGCCAGACCGCCGAACAACCACCACACCACGCCGAGCGCGATCGCGAACGGCGCGATCGCGATCGCGGTGATCACCGGGCTTTCCCTGACCGTCGCCCAGGCCGAACGAGCCCTGATCCGGTCGATGTCCTTTCCAGGCATGTTCCCAGCGTAGGCCGAATCCGGGACTTTGTCGGCGGCTGATGGAATGCTCGCCGGATGGACTGGAAAATCGAGCTCGTCGCCATTCCGGTGACCGACGTCGACCGCGCCAAGGACTTCTACACCAAGATCGGTTTCGCTGCCGATCACGATCACCGGGTCGATGAGAACCTGCGCTTCGTGCAGCTGACCCCACCCGGCTCCGGCTGCTCGATCTGCCTCGGCGAAGGCATCACCGACGCGGCGCCCGGCAGCGTCCGAGGCATGCAGATGGTGGTGGCCAGCGCCGAGGACGCCTACCAGCAGTTGATCGCCGCGGGCGTGGACGCCACTCCGGTCCAGGACCTCGGCTGGGGCTTGTTCACCTTCTTCGCCGACCCGGACGGCAACAAATGGGCGGTCCAGCAACTGCCCGACTACAGCAGCTGAACGTACGGGCCCCTTGCTTGGAGTGCACTCCAGGTGACTAGCGTCGTCGGTGTTCCACGGGAAGGGCGAGTGCATGAGCGAAACCGCGCCATACGCGAGCGCGCGCGACGACCGGGAGCAGCCCCGGTACTCGATCGGCGAGGTGTCCGAGCGATCGGGACTGAGCCGGGACACGCTGCGCTGGTACGAACGGATCGGCCTGATGGACTACATCGGGCGCGACCACACCGGCAAGCGGCGGTTCAGCGACCGGGATCTGGAATGGCTGGCGCTGATCGGACGGCTGCGCACGACCGGCATGTCGGTGGCGGACATGCTCCGCTATGCCGAGCTGGTGCGGGCCGGAGACGCGACGTTCCCGCAACGGCTGGCGATGTTCCGGGATACCCGCGCCGAGGTCCTCGCCAAGATCGATGAACTTCGTCAGACTCTGGCCGTGCTGGACCACAAGATCGCCCTGTACGAAGGCAAGGGGCGACCGATCGAGCCGGACGTGGTCACCGCGCACGACAGCGAAGAGATCAAGGTATGACAACGAGCCGGGAACACTTCCTCGAGAGCAGGAGACGCCCATGTCGACGTTGACGCTGAACGTTCGCTTCACCGCCAAGCCTGGTCGCGAGGCGGAACTGCGGGATCTACTGCAAGGCATGATCGAGCCGACGCTCGCGGAGAGCGGCTGCATCCGTTACGAGCTCTACCTGCATCCCACCGACCCGAGCCGGATGGTGTTGCTGGAGGAGTGGGCCGATGCCGACGCCCTGGACGCGCACTTCCGGACGCCGCATCTGAAGGCTCTCGCCACCGCGTTCCAGGAAGTGCTGGTCGAACCGTTCCAGCTGCGGCGGTTCACCGAGATCGAGTGACCGTCGACGGTCCCGCGGACCGGAGTCCGCTTATCCGGTGGCCCGCTCCGCGCCGTTCACCGGCGGCGACTAACATCCCACGAATATGAAGCCCGAAACGCCGCGTGACCGCGTCTGGATCGATAAGCAGACGCCGGCCGCGTTCCGCGCGCTCAACGGCGTCGCGAACGAGGTCAGGGCCGCGGGCGCGGCGGTGGGACTGGATCGCCGGATCATCGAGCTGATCAATCTGCGCGTCTCCCAGCTCAACGGTTGCGCGTACTGCCTGGACGTGCACTACCGCGCCGCCCTGGCCGCCGGGGTCACCGAACAGGAGATCGCGGTGCTGCCCGGATGGCGGCGCGGCGGCACGTACACCCCGTTCGAGCGGGCGGTGCTCGCGATCGCGGAAATCACGGCGACGCTTCCGGACGAAAACGTCATCGAGCGTGAGTACGCTTCGGCTCGCCGGCATCTGACGGATGATCAGCTGTCCGTCGTCATCTGGGTGGCCACCACGATCGGCGCGTTCAACCGGGTCTCGATTCTCAGCAGGCATCCGGTACGCGCCCGGAAGGAGAAGGGAACCATGAGCGAATCGGCATCGGAGTCCGAGGTCGTCCGCAACGACGAGCGGCATCGCTACGAGGTGTTCTACGGCGGGGAGCTGGCCGGCTTCGCCGACTACGAGGAACGCGACGACGAGACGGTGTTCACGCACACCGAGGTCGACGGCGCGTTCTCCGGGAAAGGTCTCGGGTCCGTCCTGGCCCGGAAGGCCATCGAGGACGCCGTCGGGCGCGAGCGCGTGATCCGGCCGGTTTGCCCGTTCATCAAGGCGTATCTGGACAAGCACCCTCAGTACGACGCCCACGTGATCGGCAAAGGCGTCGATCGGTGAGTGATCTGGATCCGCGCCCGGCCGAGACGCTCTGCGAACCCGCGCCGGGTCCGGGGCCGGTCGCGGAGCGGTATCCGGCCCGTGAGGTGCCGCTCGGCGGGGTGCGCGGCGTCTTCGTCGAACGCGTGCTGCCGCAACGCGACCTGCCGACCGTCGGCGCGTGGTGTTTCCTCGACCACTTCGGCGCGCCGACGGTCACCAAGACCGGTGCGCCGCCGGACATCGATCCGCATCCGCACATCGGCCTGCAAACGGTGACCTGGCCGTTCGAGGGCCGGATCCGGCATCGCGACTCGGTGGGCTCGGACGTGCAGATCGAACCCGGTCAGCTGAATCTGATGACCTCCGGACGCGGCATCGCCCATTCCGAGTACGCCGTCGCGGGCGCGCCCGCCGGGCAGGGCTTGCAGCTGTGGATCGCGCTGCCGGGCGACCACACCGGCATCGCTCCGCATTTCGAGCAGCATCGGGAACTCCCCGTCGTCGAGGCGCCCGGCCTCCGCGCGATCGTGCTGATCGGGTCCCTGGCCGGGAAGACCTCACCCGCGATCGCCTATACACCCATCGTCGGCGCCGATGTCCGGTTGGAGCCCGGGGCCGAGGTCAACCTCCCGCTCGACCCTCGTTTCGAGCACGCGGTGCTGGTGATCGAGGGCGAGGTGACCGTCGCGGGCGAGGAATTGGCTCCCGGACCGCTGCTGTACCTGGGCACCGAGCGCGACGAACTCCGGCTCGCCACCACTGGCGGCGCGCACTTCGCCCTGATCGGCGGCGAACCGTTCGGCGAGGAACTGGTGATGTGGTGGAACTTCGTCGGCCGCAGCCACGAGGACATCCTCGCCGCCCGGGCCGACTGGGAGAACCACGACGTCACCCGGTTCGCCGACATCGCGGGCCACACCCCGCGACAGCGCATTCCCGCGCCGCCCCTGCCCGGACTGCACCTGAAGCCGCGCAAGCGCCGGATCGGGCCGGCCAGGGACTGATCGCGGCACACACCCGATTCCACCACTCGCTCAGGCTCCGCCCGCGCGACCCGTGAGCGGAGCCGAAGCGTCCGGACTCAGCCGCGCGCGAGCAGTGCGTCCAGCGCGCGGTAGCTCTCGTTGAGCCCGGTCTCCATGCCCGACTGGAGCATGCCGTCGCGCTCCTGCGGCGTGTGGAACTGGCTGTCGGTGACCACCTTGGTGCGGCCGTCGCCGAGGTCGACGAAGCTGACGCTGTCGATCGCCACATGGGCGGGCATGCCGTCCCACTCGAAGGAGTACACGATACGCTCCTGCGGGGTGACCTCGCGGAAACGGCCCTCGAAGCCATGGGCTCCGTCGTCGGAGTGCTCGACGAAGCGCCAATGCCCGCCCGGACGGAATTCCCAGCGCTCGATGTCCAGCCGATTGCCGCGCCCCCACCACTGGGCGAGCAATTCGATCCGGCTGTAGGCGTCCCACACGCGCTGGCGCGGGGCATCGAAGATCCGCTCGATGTGGATCGCGCGGTCGGTGTCGGTCGTGATGACCGCGTCGTTCGTGGTTGTGCTCATCGGTCCTGCTCCGTTCGCTCGAGGAATTCGCCGAGACGGTCCAGCCGCGCTTCCACCATCCGCCGGTAGCCCTGCATCCAGGCCACTTCGCGGTCGAAGACGTTCTCGCCGAGGCGGCAGTACCGCACCCGGCCCCGCTTCTCCGTGACCACCATGCCCGCCGCCTCCAGCAGCTGAATGTGCTTCTTGACGCCGGTGAGCGTCATCTCGAAACGCTCCGCCAGCTCGCTGACGGTGGCGGGCCCACTGCCGAGACGTTCCAGGATCCCACGCCGGGTGGGATCCGCGAGCGCCCCGAAGGAGGCATCCAAGAAGTCATACTGAACCATCTAGTTCAGTGTTGCGGAGATGAGGGCGGGCGTCAAGAGGGAATTCACACCGCTCCGAAACCCGGCCGGACCAGCGAAGCGACCGCCGATCCTGGACGTGCCGTCGGCGGATCCAGCCGCAGCCGAAGCCTCCCGACCGGCCCCGCCCCCACCGTGCCGCGATGTGCGACAGAGGCTTTCGCGACCGAACTCGGCGAAGAACTGTCGCTCAGCCCCTTCTGATCAGGGCCGCCGAGCGGTATCTTTTCCCGACGAACCGGACACGGGGGCGGCACACGGAAAAGAGCACGATGAGGACCTCTCGATTCACCGCGACGACACTGGTCGCGCTGGCGGCCACCGCACTCACCACGAGCGCCGCGCACGCACAGCCCGCGCCCACCGACGCCCCGCTCGACCTGCGCGGCTCGTTCCACCAGGTCGCCTACGAGGTCGCCGCCACCAGCGACCGGCGCGCGGCCGTGGCCACCATCCAGGACGGGACGTTCGAATCGACCCACGACGGCCGGGTCGTGACGGTCTCCGATCGCGACGGCAATGTGGTGGCCGCGCTGCCGATGACGCTGCGCATCGGTGATCAGCGCGTGGTGCTGGACCCTGTGCTCGAGGACGCGGGCCACCGGCTCACCGTCGCACCGGTGGCGATGACCGACGCCCCACTGCGCGACATCGGCGCCCAGGAGCGGTTCTACGCCGAGGCCGAGAAGGCCATGCCGACCATCCTCGCGGGCGCGGGCATCGGCGCCGCCATCGGCTTCATCGTCGGATTCCCGCTCGGCCTGTTCGTGATCGACTTCATCACGGTGCCCGCCGCCGCGGTGGCGGGCGCCGCGATCGGCGCGATGGCCGGATTCGTCGTCGGCGGTGGGCAACCCGCCGTCGACGCGGCGCTCGAGTACGTCACCGCGCCCTAGTCGAGCCCGGCGACGGGCGTCAGCCGCTGCGTGCCGATCACGCGCAGCAGGTCCAGCTTCTCGGCCGCGTCCGTGCCCGGACGCGGCAGGTAGACCAGCAGGCGCTGGGCGGCGTTGGGCGTGAGCAACGTTTCGCAGACGACGTCGATCAGGCCGACCTGCGGATGCCGGATCCGCTTGATATCCGAAAGCCGCACGGCCACTTGATGTTCGTCCCACAGCCGGTCGAACTCGGCGCTCGCGGAACGCAGCTCGGCCACCAGCTCGAGCACGTCCGCGTCGCCCGCACGGCGCGCGGCCGTGGCACGCAGATCCGCGACGTGGTTGCGGCCGAGCCGATCCCAGTCCTCCTCGGGGAAGAGCGCGCGCGACGAAGGGTCGGTGAACCAGCGGTAGGCGTAGTACCGCTCCCACCCACGACGGTCACCGTGATCGCCGACGAGCAAGGTATGCATCCGGTTCTGCACCAGCACCTCGCCGAGATCGGTGACGACGGTGGCCGCGGTGTCGTCCAGCTTGGCGAGCAGGTGCATCAGCCCGGGGCCCACGTGCTTGTCGGTCGCATCGCGTCCCGGCGGCGCGTGGTCGCACAGATGGTAGAGATGGTCGCGTTCGTCGTTGTCGAGACGCAGGGCGCGCGCGAGCGAGGCGAGGACCTGGGTGGACGGACGCGGACCGCGCGCCTGCTCCAGCCTGGTGTAGTAGTCCGTCGACATGCCCGCCAGCAGTGCGACCTCGTCGCGGCGCAGTCCCGGCGTGCGCCGCCGGACACCCGGTGGCAAACCGACGTCGGCGGGGGTGAGCTGCTCTCGGCGGCGGCGCAGGAAATCGGCGAGTTCGGCGCGGTCCATGCCCTTACTGTCCTCGGAAACGGCGCCCTCAGCCAGGGATCGCCACTCCCCCGATAAACGGTCTCTCCCGCGGCGGCGGCGCACGGTTCAGGCTGGCCCCATGACGACAACGAAAATCCACGAAGTGCGGCTCGGGGCCACCGGCCCGACGGTCGGCCGGATCGGCCTCGGGGCGATGGGCATGTCCGGCGCGTACGGCGCGACCGACGATGCCGAATCGACCGCGACCATCCACGCGGCGCTGGATTCCGGCGCAAACCTGATCGACACCGGCGACTTCTACGGCGCGGGACACAATGAGACGCTGATCGGCAAGGCCATCGCCGAACGGCCACGCGAGGACGTGGTGCTGAGCGTGAAATTCGGCGCGCTGCGCGGTCCCGACGGCGGCTTCGCGGGCGTGGACAACCGGCCTGCCGCGCTGCGCAATTTCCTGACCTACAGCCTCCAGCGGCTCGGCGTCGACTACATCGACATCTATCGCCCCGCACGACTCGATCCGGCCGTGCCGATCGAGGACACCGTCGGCGCCATCGGCGAACTGATCGAAGCAGGGTACGTGCGCCATGTCGGCCTGTCCGAGGTCGGCGCGGACACCATTCGGCGCGCGGCGGCCGTACACCCCATCGCGGACCTGCAGATCGAGTACTCGCTGCTCTCCCGTGGCATCGAGGAGCAGATCCTGCCCGTCTGCCGCGAACTCGGCATCGGCGTCACGGCCTACGGCGTGCTCTCCCGGGGCCTGCTGAGCGACGCCTTCGCGCCAGGGGCCACCTTCGCTCCGAACGATTTCCGCGCCCACAGCCCGCGCTTCCAAGGCGAGAACCTGGACCGGAATCTCGAACTGGTGCGCGCCCTGAACGAGATCGCGGCGCGCAAGGACGCCTCGGTGGCGCAACTGGCCATCGCCTGGGCGCTGACCCGCGGCGAGGACGTCGTGCCGCTCATCGGCACCCGCCGCCGCGAACGCTGGGCGGAGGCGGTGAGCGCGCTGGACCTCTCACTCACCGACGAGGAGTTGTCCACTATCGAAGCGGCCGTGCCCGCCGACCGGGTCGCGGGCGAACGCTACGCCACGCCGCAGATGGTGATGCTCGACAGCGAACGCTGAGTCCGAAGCCCGGTGGATCGCACAGTCGATCCGGACCGGCCGCTCGCCGAGGCACGCGGTTCGGCGAGAGGCCGAACCGTGTCGGAATGACCCAGGGCAGCATCACCGCCGAAGCGTGCCCACGTCGTGTGCCGGCAGTGTCATCCAGGCGACGTCCGCACGACGCGCGATGCCGTAGACGCGAATCATGCCCGGCTGAGCGTCTCGATGCGATCAGGCCCGGCGTGGACGCAGCACAGCCGTGAACATCGCTGCGGCCACGGTCTTTCCGGCGCTGTCGGTGATGTCCACCGGCACGTCGAGTTCGAGCGGCACTTTCGCCTCGATGTCCGCCCGCATCTTCGCCAGCGTCTGCGCGGAGAACGCGGAAGTGGCGCGGAACGGCCCCGCGTCCCCCTTCGCGCGGGCTTTGTATTCGATGCGTCCGTCCTTGGCGACGATGAACGTCTCCCCCATCAGGTCGACGATCCCCGACACGGACGCACCCATGGCGGCGGTCTCCGCCATCCCGAACAACACGGCGGCGTGCAGATCTCCGTTGTGGTTCAAATGCTGCGCCCGCGGCGCGATCGACACCACGTTCCGCCCCGCCGCGAACTCCTCCCACTCGACCTCCGCGTACTGGATGAAACCGAGCTTCCGGAATCCGGCCACCACCAGATCACCCAACGCCGCGCCGTCCACCGCCACCTCCGAACAGAACTGCAACCTGTTCTACTTTCCTACTGCCTGCCACCCCGGTTGTCCACCACGGACCCGTCACTGAACGAATTCGGCCCCCGCTCCACAAGGAAGCGGGGGCCGAATCTCGTTGCGACGGATTACCGGTAGTCGCTGAAGCCGTAGTCGTCGAGCGGGACCGCGGCGCCGGTGGTCTGACCGAAGCTGTCCGGGCTGTAGTAGGTGTCGTCGTAGGACGGCACCGCGTACGCGGCGGCACGGGCTTCCTCGGTCGGCTGCACCTGGATGTTGCGGTAGCGGTTGATACCGGTACCGGCCGGGATCAGCTTACCGATGATCACGTTCTCCTTGAGGCCGATGAGCTTGTCGGAGCGGCAGTTGATCGCCGCGTCCGTCAGGACTCGGGTGGTCTCCTGGAAGGACGCCGCCGACAGCCACGAGTCGGTGGCCAGCGACGCCTTGGTGATACCCATCAGCACCGGACGACCCGCCGCGGGCTCGTTGCCCTCGGCGACGACGCGACGGTTGGCGGCCTCGAACTCGGCGCGCTCGGTGAGCGAGCCGGGCAGGAACTCCGTGGCGCCCGAGTCGATGATCGTCACGCGGCGCAGCATCTGGCGCACGATCACCTCGATGTGCTTGTCGTGGATCGACACACCCTGCGAGCGGTAGACCTCCTGGACCTCGTGGACCAGGTGGACCTGAACCTGACGGGGGCCCATGATGCGCAGGACCTCGTGCGGATCCGCCGCGCCTTCCAGCAACTGCTGGCCGACCTCGACGTGGTCACCGTCCGAGAGCAGACGCTCGGTGCCGTCGTCGTGCTTGAACACCCGCAGACGCTGCCGCTTCGAGAGCTTGTCGTAGACAACCTCTTCGCCACCGTCATCCGGGATGATGGTGATCTTGTAGAAGCGATCGTCGTCCTCCAGCCGCACGCGACCGGAGACCTCGGCGATGGGCGCCTTGCCCTTCGGCACGCGCGCCTCGAACAGCTCCTGCACACGCGGCAGACCGCCGGTGATGTCGTCACCCGCGACACCACCCTGGTGGAAGGTACGCATGGTCAGCTGGGTACCGGGCTCACCGATGGACTGCGCGGCGACGATACCGACGGCCTCACCGATGTCGACCAGCTTGCCGGTCGCCATCGAGCGGCCGTAGCAGGTCGCGCACACACCGGTACCGGTGGTGCAGGTCAGCACGGAGCGGACCTTCACCTCGGTGATACCGGCCTCCAGCAGCGCCTCCAGCGCCGGATCGCCGAGGTCGGCGCCCTTCGCCACGATGACGTTGCCCTGCGCGTCGACCGCGTCGGCCGCGAGCGTGCGCGCGTAGGTGGAGGTCTCCACGTGCGCGTCGCGGATGATCGAGCCGTCGAGCTGCTTCTCCGCGATCGGCACCACGATGCCGCGCTCGGTGCCGCAGTCGTGCTCGCGCACGATGACGTCCTGCGAGACGTCCACCAGACGACGGGTCAGGTAACCCGAGTCGGCGGTGCGCAGCGCGGTGTCGGCCAGACCCTTACGAGCGCCGTGGGTGTTGATGAAGTACTCCAGAACCGTCAGGCCCTCACGGAAGGAGGACTTGATCGGCCGCGGGATGAACTCACCCTTCGGGTTCGTCACCAGGCCCTTCATACCGGCGAGGGTACGGGTCTGGGTGAAGTTACCCGTGGCGCCCGAGTCGACGATCGTGATGATCGGGTTGTCGGCCGGGTAGTGCGCGCGCAGCGCCTTACCGACCTCCTCGGTCGCCTCCTGCCAGATCTTGACCAGGGCGTTGTTGCGCTCCTGGTGATCGAGCGCACCACGCTGGTACTTCTTCTCGATCTGATCCGACTGCGCCTCGTAGCGCTCCATGATCTCGGCCTTCTCCGGCGGCACGAGCACGTCGGACATGGAGACCGTCACGCCGGAACGCGTGGCCCAGTAGAAGCCCGCGTCCTTGAGCTTGTCGACGGTCTGCGCGACCACGATCATCGGGTAGCGCTCGGCGAGATCGTTGATGATCGTCGCCTGACGCTTCTTCGGCATCTGCTCGTTGATGAACGCGTAGTCCACGGGCAGCAGCTCGTTGAACAGCACCCGGCCCAGCGTGGTCTCGGTGGTCCACGCGTCGCCACGACGCCAGCCCTCCGGGAACAGCTCCGCCTCGACGTCCTTCGGCGGACGCTGGTCGGTCAGCCGGACCTTGATCAGCGAACGCACGGTGAGTTCACCGCGGTCCACCGCCATCTGCGCCTCGGCGGGCGAGGAGTACACGCCCCGCTCCGGACCGTCGGCGGTGGCCGGCTCGTAGGAACCCTTCGCGCCCTCTTCCAGACGGGTCAGGTAGTACAGGCCGGTCACCATGTCCAGACGCGGCATGGCCAGCGGCCGGCCGGAGGCGGGCGACAGGATGTTGTTCGACGACAGCATCAGCACGCGTGCCTCGGCCTGCGCCTCCGCCGACAGCGGCAGGTGCACGGCCATCTGGTCACCGTCGAAGTCGGCGTTGAACGCCTCACAGACCAGCGGGTGCAGCTGGATGGCCTTGCCTTCCACCAGCTGCGGCTCGAAGGCCTGGATACCGAGGCGGTGCAGCGTGGGCGCGCGGTTGAGCAGCACCGGGTGTTCGGCGATGACCTCTTCGAGGACATCCCACACCTGCGGCCGCTGCCGCTCCACCATCCGCTTGGCCGACTTGATGTTCTGCGCGTGGTTCAGGTCGACCAGGCGCTTCATCACGAACGGCTTGAACAGCTCCAGCGCCATCAGCTTGGGCAGACCGCACTGGTGCAGCTTCAGCTGCGGGCCGACGACGATGACCGAACGGCCCGAGTAGTCGACGCGCTTACCGAGCAGGTTCTGCCTGAACCGGCCCTGCTTGCCCTTGAGCAGGTCGGACAGCGACTTGAGCGGACGGTTGCCCGGTCCGGTGACCGGACGGCCGCGGCGGCCGTTGTCGAACAGGGCGTCCACGGACTCCTGCAGCATCCGCTTCTCGTTGTTGACGATGATCTCGGGCGCACCGAGGTCGATCAGTCGCTTGAGGCGGTTGTTGCGGTTGATCACGCGACGGTACAGGTCGTTCAGGTCGGAGGTGGCGAAGCGGCCACCGTCGAGCTGAACCATCGGGCGCAGCTCCGGCGGGATCACCGGAACGGCGTCGAGCACCATGCCCATGGGCGAGTTGCCGTTGGCCTGGAAGGCCGCGACGACCTTGAGCCGCTTGAGCGCGCGCAGCTTCTTCTGGCCCTTGCCGGAGCGGATGGTCTCGCGCAGCGACTCGGCCTCGGCCTCGATGTCGAAGCTCTCCATCAGCTTCTGGATCGACTCCGCGCCCATGGCGCCGGTGAAGTACTCGCCGTAGCGGTCGACCAGCTCGCGGTAGAGCACCTCGTCGACGATGAGCTGCTTGGGCGCCAGCTTGGTGAAGGTGTTCCAGATCTCCTCCAGCCGGTCCAGCTCACGCTGGGCGCGGTCGCGGAGCTGGCGCATCTCCCGCTCGCCGCCGTCCTTCACCTTGCGGCGGACGTCGGACTTAGCGCCTTCGGCCTCGAGTTCGGCCAGGTCGGCCTCGAGCTTCTGGGCGCGGGCCTCGAGGTCGGCGTCACGCTGATCGGCGACCGCCTTCTTCTCGACCTCCATCTCGGCCTCGAGCGTGGACAGCTCGTTGTGCCGCAGTTCCTCGTCGACCGCCACGATGACGTAGGCGGCGAAGTAGATGATCTTTTCCAGATCCTTCGGCGCCAGGTCGAGCAGGTAGCCCAGGCGCGAGGGCACGCCCTTGAAGTACCAGATGTGGGTGACCGGAGCGGCCAGTTCGATGTGACCCATGCGCTCGCGGCGCACCTTGGCGCGAGTCACCTCGACGCCACAGCGCTCACAGATGATGCCCTTGAAGCGGACGCGCTTGTACTTGCCGCAGTAGCACTCCCAGTCCCGGGTGGGACCGAAGATCTTCTCGCAGAACAGGCCGTCCTTCTCCGGCTTGAGCGTGCGGTAGTTGATGGTCTCCGGCTTCTTCACCTCGCCGTAGGACCACTGACGGATGTCCTCGGCGGTGGCCAGGCCGATCCGGAGTTCATCGAAGAAGTTGACGTCTAGCACGTAACTTCCTTTCCCCTGTGCGGGTCGAATTCGAGCAAAAGTTCACTAGTGAGTGTCTGCCGAGACTTCGCTCGGCCGACACGTCCGGTAATCCGCGCGGTGGGCGCCGGATGCCGTCGGGGACGGCATCCGGCAGACCGCCTAGTTCGCCAGATCGTCGACGGTGGCCGCTTCGTTCCTCGACAAGTTGATGCCGAGATTGGCCGCCGCACGCTCCAAGTCCTCGTCGTCGCCGTCACGCATCTCGATCGCGGCGCCGTCGGACGACAGCACCTCGACGTTGAGGCACAGCGACTGGAGTTCCTTGAGCAAGACCTTGAACGATTCCGGAATGCCCGGCTCCGGGATGTTCTCGCCCTTGACGATCGCCTCGTAGACCTTCACGCGACCGACGACGTCGTCGGACTTGATGGTCAACAACTCCTGCAGCGTGTACGCCGCACCGTAGGCCTGCATGGCCCAGCACTCCATCTCACCGAAACGCTGACCACCGAACTGCGCCTTACCACCCAGCGGCTGCTGGGTGATCATCGAGTACGGACCGGTCGAACGCGCGTGGATCTTGTCGTCGACCAGGTGGTGCAGCTTCAAGATGTACATGTAACCGACCGCCACCGGGTACGGGAACGGCTCACCGGAACGGCCGTCGAACAGCGTGGCCTTGCCGTCGTCGTCGACCATGCGCTCGCCGTCGCGGTTGGGCAGCGTCGAGGTCAGCAGGCCGGTCAGCTCCTCCTCCCGCGCGCCGTCGAACACCGGCGTGGCGATGTTCGAGTCGGCCGGGGCGCCCAGCATCTCCTCCGGCAGCGCCTGCGCCCAATCAGGGCGGGAGCCGTCGGCGGCGACGTCGACCTGCCAGCCGGTCTTGCCGATCCAGCCCAGATGGGTTTCCAGGATCTGGCCGATGTTCATACGACGCGGCACACCGTGGGTGTTCAAGATGATGTCCACCGGGGTGCCATCGGGCAGGAACGGCATGTCCTCGGTCGCGAGGATCTTGCCGATCACACCCTTGTTACCGTGCCGGCCCGCGAGCTTGTCACCATCCTGGATCTTGCGCTTCTGAGCCACATACACCCGCACCAGCTCGTTGACACCCGGCGGCAGATCATCATCGTCCTCCCGGGAGAACACCCGGATACCGATCACCTTGCCCGACTCACCATGCGGCACCTTCAACGAGGTATCCCGCACCTCACGCGCCTTCTCCCCGAAGATCGCCCGCAACAACCGCTCCTCCGGAGTCAGCTCGGTCTCACCCTTCGGCGTCACCTTGCCCACCAGGATGTCCCCATCCCGGACCTCCGCACCGATGCGCACGATGCCCCGCTCATCCAGATCAGCGAGCACCTCATCGGACACATTCGGGATATCCCGAGTGATCTCCTCCGCACCCAGCTTCGTATCACGCGCATCGATCTCGTGCTCCTCGATATGAATCGAGGTCAACACGTCCTCTTCCACCAGGCGCTGCGACAGGATGATCGCGTCCTCGTAGTTGTGACCCTCCCACGGCATGATCGCCACCAGCAGGTTCTTACCCAGGGCCATCTCACCGTTCTCGGTGCACGGACCATCGGCCAGAACCTGACCACGCTCCACCCGCTGACCCTCATCCACAATCGGACGCTGATTCGAGCACGTGCCCTGATTCGACCGGTTGAACTTCCGCATCCGATAGGACTTACGCGTCCCATCATCAGCCATCACCGTCACATAATCGGCGGAGACTTCCTCGACCACACCGGGCTTCTCGTTCACCACCACGTCGCCCGCGTCCACGGCCGCGCGCAGCTCCATGCCGGTACCCACGATCGGGGCCTCGGAACGGATCAGCGGAACAGCCTGACGCTGCATGTTCGCACCCATCAGGGCGCGGTTGGCGTCGTCGTGCTCGAGGAACGGGATCATCGCGGTCGCGACCGACACCATCTGACGCGGCGACACATCCATGTAGTCGACCTCGGTGGCGGCGACGAGCTCGTTCTCCTCGTTGCCACGCCGGCACAGCACGCGGTCCTCGAGGAAGCGGCCTTCGGCGTCGACCGGCGAGTTGGCCTGCGCGCGAACGTGCCGGTCCTCCTCGTCGGCGGTCAGGTAACGAACCTCGTCGGTCACCCGGCCGTCGACGACCTTGCGGTACGGCGTCTCGATGAAGCCGAACGGGTTGACCCGTGCGTACACCGACAGCGAGCCGATCAGGCCGATGTTCGGGCCTTCCGGGGTCTCGATCGGGCACATGCGGCCGTAGTGCGACGGGTGGACGTCACGGACTTCCAGGCCGGCGCGCTCACGGGACAGACCACCCGGGCCCAGCGCCGAGAGGCGGCGCTTGTGGGTCAGGCCCGACAGCGGGTTGTTCTGGTCCATGAACTGCGACAGCTGGGAGGTTCCGAAGAACTCCTTGATCGCGGCGACGACCGGGCGGATGTTGATCAGCGTCTGCGGCGTGATCGCCTCGACGTCCTGAGTGGTCATCCGCTCGCGGACCACACGCTCCATGCGGGACAGACCGACCCGGATCTGGTTCTGGATCAGCTCGCCGACGGTGCGCAGGCGACGGTTACCGAAGTGGTCGATGTCGTCCACTTCCACCGGAACCTCGGCGCCACCGGGGGCGGTCATGGTCTTGTCGCCCGAGTGCAGGCGGACCAGGTACTCGATGGTGTTGACGATGTCTTCCTTCGTCAGCACCGAACCGACGACCTGCTCGCCCACATGGATGCCGAGCTTCTTGTTGATCTTGTAGCGACCGACGCGCGCCAGGTCGTAGCGCTTCTCCTTGAAGAACAGGTTCTCCAGCAGGGTCTGCGCGGACTCCTTGGTCGGCGGCTCACCCGGACGCAGCTTGCGGTAGATGTCCAGCAGCGCCTCGTCCTGACCGGCGGTGTTGTCCTTCTCCAGGGTCGACATCATGATCTCGGAGAAGCCGAAGCGCTCGACGATCTCCTCGGTGGTCCAGCCCAGCGCCTTCAGCAGCACGGTGACCGGCTGGCGGCGCTTGCGGTCGATGCGCACACCCACGGTGTCGCGCTTGTCCACGTCGAACTCCAGCCACGCACCGCGCGACGGAATCACCCGCACACT
>NZ_JBVJAP010000025.1:0-71568 GCF_055590505.1 Nocardia sp. NPDC041819
GTGGTCGGCCGATCGGCCCGCTCACCAGCATCGGCCTCGGCCTGGCGGATCCAGTTCCGCAACGCCTCGTGATGCACCCCCAACTGCTCGGCGAGCTTGCGGATCGTCGGCTTGGGGTCCGACTCCCGGTACAACCGGACCGCGCGAGCCCTCAACTCGTCGGGGTACTTCCTCGGTGCCGCCACAGATGACTCCTTCCGGTCCTATCGGACCACACATCGGAGCCCTCCGGAAAACGGGGGAATCTCAGTTTAGGCCCGTCCGGTTTCCGATCTCGGAATGACGTCAGCCCTCATCTCGAATGTACGTCACTCCGAAGGCGCGAACCTGGCGGAACTCCTGGCGGGTACTACCGAAGTCGAACCAGCCGCCTTCTTGCTTCTGGAAGATGTCCAGACCACGACCGAGGTTGATGCGCCATCCATTGTTGGTGCGGATCCAGCGGTCGTGACCCCCGGGGTCCTTGGCCACTTCTACCTTTATCCCCTGCTGGGCGGATCCCTGAACGATCTGGTGGAGCATCTGCAACTGCTTCTTCTGTTTGTTAGGATCATCTTCGAGGAGGGTGAACAGCTTGAACAACACCTCGTCAGCAGGGTCCTTCGCCGACGCGATCAAAGCCAGCAACTCGACCAGGTTCCGGCCCTGGTGACTCATCCGGATATACGGGTCGTGCAACTCGATCTCCGTCGCACCACGCAGGTACGGCATGAGAAGGGTCTCGTAGGAGACTCCGCGATGGTTCTCGACGAAGTCCCGCTGCCCTTGATACAACTCCTCCTTGACCGTAGCCGAAGCAGCCGCGGTCGCCGGCGTAGCCGGATCCGCAGCTTCCTCATCGACGTCCCCTGTACTCGGTCGTCCACGGTGATAATGCCCCGGGTACTCGTCTTCCTCCAGCGTGGTGACGGCCGTCCATTCGCCGGCCAGCGGCCGGTAGCCGAAATTCACCGCGACCATGGTGTCGTCGATACGCAGGATCTGGTCTTTCACACGCTTACGCCCCTCGATCGCGAAGCGCAGGATCTCCTCGATCTCCTCAGCGGTGGCTTTCTCATGCGGGTAGAGCAGCTTCATGAGACCGGAGAAGGTCTTCTGGATGCCGTCGCGGTCGCGGCTCGAGATGTCTGAGCCAAGCGTGAAATGCGGCTGGTAGCGGTCGGAATAGTCGAGGTCCCGCATCGACTTGAGCACCTCGGCGATGTAGTCGACGACGAATCCATACCCGGTGGAGAACATGTCGCCGCGGATCGTGTCGAATTCCCAGCCAGGGATGTAGCAGTGCAGCCGGTCGAGGTAGGCCGGGTCGTGGTAGCTCTCGGGGAGCTCGTCGAAAAGGTCGGAGTGCTTGAGCATGTACGGCACGGTGTGCGAGGTATTGCCCACGAACACCATCGATGCCTCTGCGCCGAGGGTCTCGACTCCACGGGAGAACGACTTATTCGCCATGTAGTTCTTCATGATGTCCACGAGCGCCCTGTCGGTGCGCTTCTTCTTGCCCGCGAACTCGTCGAAGGCAACTACGTCCCAGTAGCCGACGAGCCCGAGGCGGCCATTGGCGTTGTTGACAAACAGCTTGGGTACGGTGACCTCACCGCCGGAGATCAGCATGCCGTGAGGCGAGAACTCTGAGTAGATGTGCGACTTGCCGGTTCCCTTCGGGCCGAGCTCGACAAGGTTGTAGTTGCGCTCAACGAACGGGATGAGGCGGATGAGCTGGAGTAGCTTGGCACGACGGCCGAACTTCTCCGGGTCGAAGCCGATCGACTGGATCAGCAGATCCATCCACTCGTCCGTGGTGAACTTCGCCCGCGCATCCAGGTAATTCTGGTAGTCGAAGTTCGACATCTGGATCGGCTTCAAGCTGCCGAGAATCCATGGCACGGCACGGGGGTCGTCGCTGTGGAAGTATTCGATGTCGCACAGGCACCACACACCACTGACGAGCAGCTTCTGATTCGCGTTGACGGTACCCGGGTCTACGAGAACGCCGCTGATTCCGAGGTTGGCGAAGGATGCCTGGTAGACGTCGTCTTTCTCGTTGAGAGTGACGCTCACCTTGTCGATGATCCGGAAGCGCCCCTTTTCACGAATGCGCGACTTGACCAGTTCAGACTCGTTGCGGTGCACGTAATGCTGGGCCAGGATTTCTCGCACCTTGTCGATGCCTGCCCGGATCGTGGCCTCGTCGTCGGAGGCCGCGTACTGACCGAGCAGGTACTCCAACACGTAAGAGGGCACGATCGCGTTGCCCTTGACCGCCTTGACCAGGTCCTTGCGGACCACGGCGCCAGCGAAGTGTTCGTTGATCTTGCGATCCAGATCGCTGGGCTGCCCGGTTGCTTGCGGCGCCTCGGCTTCCAGGACGTCCTCGATGGGCGCGGCCTGGTTCAGGTCGATGTTTTCGCTCATCGTCGCTCCCTTAGAAGTCGAAGTCCGTGGTGAAGGAACGTTTGATCGTGTATGGCACACTCTTGTACTTCTTCCACTGGTCGGTGCCCTCGATCGGCTCCGACAGGCGGAATTCCACACTCTGGTTGTTCGCGTCGTCCGCGTCTTTGCTCAGCAGGAGCCGAACGCTCTGGAATCGGTCACGCCCCTGGTCGCTCGCCGAGTCGAACACCATCTCTTGTTCGTTGGAGATCAGCTGGTCCCCGAAGTACAGCCCGGCACGCAACCGTCGTGCAGTGCGGTGCGGTTCGACCTTCATCGACTGGTAGAGCTTGACAACAACCTGACCCGTAGTGATCTTGTCGGACTCAGGGTGGATGTCGACGTTGACTGGTTCGACTGTGTTGTTGCGTCTCTTGTTGATCGAGACGACCGGCACCACGATCTCCTGGAGCGATGCTCCCCCATGCACGAACTGGAACCCCGCACCTGGCTTGACGATTCGGTGGATCGAATTCGGTATCTGCACCTCGAGATGGCCGGACAACCCCAGCTGATCCGGTTGGAAGGTCCGGAATCCGGCATCCTCCTTCAGGCCACGACCCAGCACGTAACGGCGCTT
Source organism: Nocardia sp. NPDC041819 (assembly GCF_055590505.1). Classification (NCBI taxonomy): domain Bacteria; kingdom Bacillati; phylum Actinomycetota; class Actinomycetes; order Mycobacteriales; family Nocardiaceae; genus Nocardia; species Nocardia sp. NPDC041819. The sequence continues at coordinate 3,014 of NZ_JBVJAP010000025.1, forward strand.
CTCTGCAACGATCTCATCACCTTGCGGCTTGACGGTGAGGTTGAACTGCGGCGCCAGTTTGGAGCGCTGATAGAGGAAGCCGTGATCTGCGGTGACAAAGATGTTCGTGGCGTTCGCGTTGGCGAGCTTTTTGACGATATCGACCAGCTGATCGAGTGCCTCTGCCACTGCTGAAAAGGTGCGGTGTTCCGATTTCGCGCTGTCTCCCGTGGCGTCGATCGTGTCGTGATAGACGTAGAGCACCTGGTGGGATGAATACAGTTCTCGTCGCTCGGCCGGCTTCATCTCCAAGAAGTCTTTCGCTTGGACAGCGACGCCTTCCACTGCATTCAGAATCTTGTTGCGGTTCGCCGAACCATCGGATTTCAGCCCATCGACCAGAACCGGATCACCAGCCGGAGAATGCGCCAAGGTCTTGTGCGGTAGGAGCGCCGCCATGCCCAGCTGCGTGTAGCTCGGCAGCACACCCAGCAATGCCTCGATCTTGGCTTCGAACTTGTTCTCGCCACGGATCTTCGAGGTCAACTCCTCGGCGATCTCGTAACGCATCGCGTCGGAGATCACGACAACGGCCTTCTTGTGACCGCCTTTGGTGAGTTGCGCGACGTACTGGTCGTAGAACGAGGATTGAGAGGTCACGGCGGGCGTGCGCCACTGCTCGACCGCGTCGACCTGCTGCTGCCAGCTTGTGCCGAGCGGAGCCAGGAAGTTCGTGACGTAGGCAGCCTCGACCCGGACCGCCAACTCATCGAGCGGCTGCTTGAACTCGGCCGTCAGGTAGGCGTGGGTGAACTGGCGGTAGAGCTGATCGATACGGAACAGCTCGTCACGGTACCGCCTGATCCCTTCGTCGAAGCTGGTGAAATCCAGTCGGCCGGTGCGGATCGCGGGCAGAAGCTCGGCGGCGGCCGCCAATGCCTCGTAGAGGGTGGCGTAGTCGTCGAACCAGAAGCTGTCACGACGGCGGGCGCCGATGGCTTCGAGAACATCGCGCTGCGGCATCGTCTGGTTGACGAGTCCATCGACCAGACGGCGGATTGTCTCCCGCTCAGCGGCTTCGAAGATGTCGGCGTCCCTGAGTGCGTCCCACGGGATTCCAGCGACTCCCTCCTGGTAACCGAGGTCCTCCTCGGCCTTGCGGGCGAGTACCTTGATCGCGGTCGCGCTGCGTTTGGAGTCCCGGAAGCTACGGAAATCGATTGCGAGGTTGCGGGCACGCTTCGACGAGGTGACGTCGAAGCCATCGCGAGCCTGCCGGAACATCCACAGAATGAAGCCCGGCACTGTCGGTGACTCCGATCGGTACCCATAGATGTGCTTCGCGCCGGTCCAGTGGAAGTCGGCGAGCCCATACTGGGCGAGGGCGTCGAAACCGACCGAGCTGTCCTGTGCCTGTTGAACCAGCAGGGTACGTGTGAGCTCGGAGAAGCTGTGCTCCTTCTGCCCGATCGCGACAGCGCACATCTTCGCCCGCACCATCACGAGATCATCGCTCGGAGCGAGCAACGCCTTCAGTTTGTCGACCAACGTGGCGTCAGCGAAGAACGAGGCATGCTCGGCGATGAGCGCGTCGGCACCAGGCTGGGTCAGCCCCAGGCCGGCCCGCATGAGCTCACCGCGATCTGCCGTGAACACGGGTCCATAGGCCAACTCGAGGTCGAGCAGCCAGTTCCCTGCCCCTTTAGCGACGGGTCCAGAACGGTAGAGCAGGAACCGAGTCGTCGTATCCTCGCGGAGCACACGATGCTTGACGGCGAACTCATTGTCCTCGATGCGCAGCACGGTGACGTCACTCGGCAAGTGGCTGTCGAGGTCAGCCGCGTATCCGCCGTCAGGGTCGTGCCACACGACGATGCGTTGCCCGGCGAAGCGGTCCACGAGATGGCTGGAGATCGTGGGCGTCTTGCTCATTCGTGGTCCTCGTCATCTCGGCGGCTGCCGAATTCGCGACGCGCAAGCCCGTACTCCGCGCGCTGCTGCTGGAGCCTCTTGGTGTCGATCAGGTGTCTGATTTGCCAATTCATCAGCGCCAACGCCGCGTTCGCTGGCGGCGCGACAGCCGACCCGGCCGTCTCGATCAGCGCAGAGCCCTGCCCGAACGGGCCTGCCGCGCTCGGTCCACCGGCGGACTTCAAGTCACCCATCCGATGCCTCCAGACCGGTGATCTTCCTCAAAGCTGGGTAGAACTTCGGGTAGTTCACCCTCACGCCGTTGTCGAGGTCGATTTCTACTCTCTGGATGTCCAACGGGTAGAGGACATCATGCTCGTAGTCGCGCAGCTCGGCGAGGATCGCGCGCAGGCGATCAGCTTCTTTCTGTGCTTTCGCCGATGCGCCACCGGCAGAGGCTTCCTCAGCGCGCTGGAGCGCGACCTCGAGCTTCGCTCGGTATTCACGGAGGTACTCGTTCAGCACCGTCGACACCGTTGACGGGGTGTAGCGGTGCATGTAGACCAGCGCGTTGAATGATCCTTTGAGAGAGGAGAACATCCAATAGATCGGACGCTTCTTGTAGCGTTGCACGTGATCCTCGTAGAACCTCGACCTCGCGACGTTTTTACCGGCGGGGTTCGACTTCGCGATGAAGTAGTCCCGAATCGTCTTGACGCCCAGGGATTCCTCCACGAAACGGAGGTTCTTCTCGAAATGCTCCGCTCCGAAGGCTGTACGCAGAAACTGCCGGATCCGCTCGACGATGTCGTCCTCGAACCAGCCGTCGTCAACGAACGGGATGACATTGTCGGCATCCGGCAGGAACGTGGGCGACGGCACCTTCGCGAGGTAGTCCTGAAGCGTCGCGCCCTGGTCCGCCAGGATCAGACCCGGCGCGTCGAGGCTGTAGCGACCAAACATGCACCCCACGGCGTGGGAGAACAACTCTTTAACGAAATCAGCACGTTCCAAAGCCTCGTACTCGGTGTCCGATTTACCAGGGCCGTACCGGAATGCAACATTGCGATTCAGGGACACGCGGTGGAGCGGTACCTCGATCTGCACCTCGTCTTGCAGTCCGTAGGCCTCGGCAACGACGCGGTTGTTCGCTGTCTCGCGTGCCCGTTGCTCACGAGCAATTTGAGATTGTCTCACCGACCACGCAGCGTAGTGTTCGGACAGCGTCTGTCCAGATACTCTCGTAGCCATCCACGATGGAGTTGTGAAGCTCCAAGACGTCTCGAAATCATCCCAGTCCGCCTGAGATACCTTTACTGCATCCTCCGCAATTCTCGCCCGTTGTGCTGAGCCCGAGTCAAATACAGGCAACTGTGCAATCTGCCCTCCGTCAAAATGCAGAGTCGGCGCCACTGCCTGCAAAATAGCGTGGGCCACGCTAGAATTAGCCAGCGAGACAAATGAGTACCGAGTGCTGGCGTCGTCAAAGAAGAGCGATGGCCCAACATCGTTGTATATGAACCCATGTGGATACACGCGAAAGGCGGGATCTCCTGAGCTAATCCTTGACCATGAGACAGATGGTTGAAAATAGGTGGAAGGATTACGGATAACCGACTTTGGTCGCAGCGAAAGCAGCTCTCGACCATCATCTTCCCAGTCCACCAGATGTTCGTGGTTCCCCCACCACTTTCGGAACTCGCCACCCTTATTGTGAGGAAACCACCGCGCAGCAGACTCTCCGGCCTCAGCTCTGCTCTCACACCCCAGCAATATTCGGCGTAATTCTACCTCCCACCAGGAGCGTAGAAACCGACTATTATCTGCGGTCGACAGACCTTGTCGAGGCGCTGCAACTTCCTTCAACGGTCGTCCCTTGGCAAAAGCGGCACGCATGGCGTCGGAGAGCCAGTACGCGATCGGTGAGCCAGGTACTTTGGAGAAATCCTCGGACGATGCCGTAAATCGCCACTCACATTCGGGGTCTTTGATTGCTTCGATGAGACGGAGACACTTCTCTTCTTCATTCAACGACGTCAGGCGAATGAATGGAGCTTGCCGTCCCGGCGAGTTGGTCATCGCAAGAATGAAGGCGGCGTTTGCGCCAAAGACGTCAGGGTGGTTGGAGACATCCCGAAGGTGGACAAAACTGTCAAACGAGTGGCCCGCGAGGATGTCTTCTCGCAGGTCCTTAAAGCTTACGATCGACATCCACGTATCGCCGATTATTTTCCCGACCATGCCCCCTTGGGAGACGAGATTTATCGCGCGCAGGACGAAGCAACCGTAGAGATCTTGTTTACCATCGGCGTACTTGCTCTTAACGAAATCCACCAGTCGAGCGTCCATGTTCTTGCTGCCCATGTAGGGCGGGTTTGCCACCGCAATCGCGTACTCGCGACTGAGGATCGCGGCCTGCTCGACGACCTTGCATGCCTGGTCCAGCGTCTCGAAAAGGAGCGTCCCTTCCTGCTCCTTCAAATCTTCCACTACGCTGGCTGCTCGCTTGGCCTCTTCGGCGTCCGGTTGAATCAGTGCACCGAGCCGGTCGGCGTCGCGGAATTGATTCCAGAGCGCCTCCTCCGCGTACCGGTTGCCGTCGGCGGTCACCAGGAAGTCCAGTTCATCAGGTCCGAACGAGATCGGTTCGATCACGCAGATCTTAGGCTTCACCTGCGAACGAGTGAAAAATCGCCGATCCTTGGCGCGTGCCTTCATAGTGAGCGCGAAGGCTGCCAGTGATCCTGCGCGGGGATCGATCTCGGTGCCGTGAAGGTTGTGGGCGAGGATCAGACTCGGGATTTCCGAGGGGGCGTAACCTTCTTCTTCGTAGATTGCGTAGAGAAGGTCGAATGCGTAGGTGAGCATATGGCCCGACCCGCAGGCCGGGTCGATCACCGTCAGCTCCTCAGGACCGTTGATCTCGAGGAAGTCGGTTATTTCATCGACCGGGGCGATGTAGTAATCCATCCGGTCGACGAGGCGCGACGTCGGCCGGTTGAGCATCCACAGCCTGCCGAGCGAGTTCTCAACCAGGTAGCGAACAATCCAGCGTGGCGTGAAGAGCTGGGTTGCCGCCGGGATCTCATCGGCGCCGGCCTTTTTGTTCTTCTTGAAACCGGCGAAGACCTCGTCTTTTCGCTCGGAGATGTAGAACTGGTAGAGCCATCCGATCACCTCGACGTCCTTGCAGACGTCCTCCGTGAGCACCTCGCGGGCACGCGACAGAATCCCACCGTCGGCGAGAAGCCCTGACGGGACGAGGAGTTCGGTGTAATCGCCTTCACGCTCGAACATGAAGGGCATGGCCTTATTCCAGTACCGGCAGTACTCGGTCAAGAGCAGCGCGTAGGCCTCCCCTTCGGCGTCCGTGCTGCGACGGGTTCCGTCGAGCAGCCCCAGGATCGCATCGGCCCCGCGGTCGCTGGTGACTACCTCGGCATCGAAGTATCCACGCTTAGCGTCGGCGAGAATCTCTGGCTGGCCGTGGTCGTGGCCGTGCGCCGGCGAGACGATCCCGGCGGTCGTATAGCCGCGGGCATCCATATAGCGTAGTGCGATGAGCCGGTTGAACCAGGTGTAGGCGACCTTGTCGATCACGTGCTTGCGACCGTGCTCGGCGATCTCCCTTTCGAGTCGCTTCACCGTCTGGCCACGCTCGCTCCGCGCAACCGAACCAGCGGCGAGGACCGCCGAAGCCTGAGCTTCGACCGCAGCGAGCAGTTCTCGGCGGGCCCGGGTGGCGAATCGCTCCAAGGGCTTGGTATCCATGTGTTTCTCTTCCGCCTCAGAGCGTGATGCGCTTGTTGTCGTTGATCGTGGCGAGCAGCGTCGCACGGAGCCTGTCGAGGTAAACCTCGACGTCGTCCGCGGTTTCGAGGACCTGCCCATTGCCGGGCAGCGTCAGCTTCTTGATCGACACGGTCTGCTTGACCGGCGCCGGAGCGGGCTTCGGGGCTGGGTCGGTACCGGGCTGGGGTTTCGGTTCGGAGCTCGGATCGGGCGCGGCCTTAGCGGCTTCCAGTTCGTCGATGATCTCCGGGTAGATCGTGTCGGCGAAGTGGGCTGCAAGGTTCCTGATGGCCGGGATCTGTGTCTCCTGCCGCACCCGGTCGAGCACGGCCTGCGTTTTGCTCGTCACCGAATGCTGGGCGGTATCGGTTGCGTCGGCGTATGCCCTGCTTTGCGGCACTTGAAGCCAGTAGTCGTTGATCTTGTCGGTGGCGGCGGTACGTTCCGCGTCGATCAAGCTGTGCAACTGCTGTTCCAGGTCCTCCACCGCGGCACCGAGCTGCCGCGTCTTGTTGCCACGGAAGATCTGTGGGTCTTCCAGGGCGGATTCGACGGCGTTGGTGGCGCCGGGGACCAGGTAGGCGATGTTGGACTGGTTGTTCTGCATGAAGGCCAGGGCTTTTTCGAATATGCCGCACTGGCTGCCGTTCAGGAAGGCCTTGATCGGGTCGATCACGTTGCCCTTCGCGTCGAGCAGGTCATCAGCGTCACTGAAGTCGGTGATGAACCAGTCCGCCTTGTGTTCACACAGCTCGGCGAGCATCTGGATCGGCTCGTCCAGTTGATCGATGAACGCGAACGGTGAAGCTGTACGCAGCGTCTTCAGTTCTGCGAGTTTAGCTTGCAGGCGTTCTTTGCCAGCCCGCGCTAGTTCCAACGGGTCTTTGGTGACCCCTCCGTCATCGGTGAATTCCACGACGAACTTGCGGAACGCATTCACGATCTTGGCATCGAACACCCGCTGCGGCGCGACGACCATGGCCGAGTAGCTTTGTGTGTTCCGCAGCGCTCCGGTGATCTCGGTACGAGCCAGGACCTTCCCGTTCAGTTGGATCTCGATCTTCGACTGACCGGCAAGGTATGCGACCACCGCGGCGACAGACCACTGATCCCAGCCGAACGGCTTCGCCGTGTATCGATCGATGAGCTGCCGCATGGTGACCTGCTCATGGCGCTTGCGGCGCAGCTCCAGGTGACCGAGCACGTCTCCGCCGGGAACCTCCAGGATGCTCGCCGTTTGCTGGAACAAGCCGTCACCTGCGGGGTTCACGAATTCACCCAGGCTCTGCTCGTTGAAGGTCTTGCCGGCGAGCATCCCGAGGTTCTTGTACGTCGCGGCGATGACCCGCTGGAACCCCTCGTTGATCCGGGCCTGTGCGTCGGACGAGCTGACGTCCAGGACGCCGGCGTTGTGGATCAGCGTCGAGTCGCCGACCGCGGTACGCAACCGTTCGACGATTTCCTTTTCCCGTTCCGCGTTCTGAGTTCCCTTCGCTTGCAGGATCGTCTGCTCGATCGCTGTGCGGCTCGACCCCTGGGCACGCTTGACGTACTTCTCCGTCTTCAGCAGCAGACGCAGGTCGCCGAGGATACGGTTGGCCTCGGCCGGGAGAACAACGCGCAGTTCGTCGAGCCCGGCGCTGTGGGCCTTGATCTGATCCAGGCTGAATTCGCTTTCAGGGCTGGTGAAGTGGAGCGACAGCTCGTACTGCTTGCCATACGGGGTGCCGTCGAGCTTGTATCCGAAGGGGAAGTTCTGCCCGTTCTTGTAGGTGGTCTTGGTCAGCTTGACCACGGACTCGGCGAGCAGTTTGTTGAGCTTCCCGGAGACCTCGGGGTTGTCGATGTCGACATTCTTGATCTCCTGCTCGATCTTCTGCTCGTCATTGGTCAGATAGTCGTACAGGTCGCCGTTGCGCTGGATATAGGTCTGCGCCTCCAGTGCATTGAGGGCCGCGTTGACGTCCTTGCCCAGCTGGCTGAGATCCGTGCCGAAGTGGTCATAGACGAGCACGGTGAGGTTCCGGGCGGTGGCTTTGAAGGTGTCCACATACTTGACCAGGAACAGGGCCTTCAGCAGCCGGACGGCCAGTGGAGGAAGCGAGGGGCTGCGCTCGGCGTCGTTGATGGCCCGCTGGTTTGCGGACTTCAACGAGGCGCGGATGCCCTCAAACATCTGGTCGAAGGAAGCGAGCGTCCCCAAGGGTTTGTCGGCCAGTTCGGTGGCGACCTGCTGAACAACGCCGAGCATGGAGCGCTCACCGACGGAGCTGTTGCGGCCTTCGAAGATGTTGTGGTCGCTGATGCCTTCGATCGCGGACTGGAACAGCGGGAACTGGTAGCTCACGAATGGGTAAGTGCCCACGAAGTGGGACTCATCCCGGTAGTTCGGGTAGTGACGTCCCTCGACGAAGTTGAAAAGCGTCTTGAAGTTCGCGTGCTCGGCGCTGTAGATCGCCGCGATCTCACCTGTGGCGGACGCGGTCTTGGCGAGTAGTCGCTTCCGGATGACTTCTTCGACATCCTGACTGGTGAGCTTGAGCCGGTTCTTGAAGCGGGCCTGGATCTTGGAAAAGTCGTTGGCCTGCTGCTTGGTGCGGTCTCCGCCGACCTTCTCCATGTCCTCCTGCGAGGTGACGAAGATCCACGCGCGCCCCTTGCACTTCGTCGCAAGGGACTCCGCGATGGTCTGGAGGTTCAGCATGAGCTGGGTGTTGGTGCCGATGAACTGGCCGACCTCGTCGACGAAGAAGTTCAGTCGGTAGCCCTCGGGCTGCCGACCCAGCCAGGCGGCGACCTCGTCAGCGAAGTCCTCGATCGAGACCTTGTAGGTCTGGCTGTACTGGCGGATGATGCCGGGGCTCTCGGAGCCGTTGACCTCGGCAAATGCCTTGTCAATGTTCCCGGTTTCCAGTGCCGCCTGTTCGCGGCCCTGCGACCACGGAATCCCTGCGATGCGCTCGAAGGCGGCCTTGAACTCGGCGTACTGACCACGGGAGTCCAGGTCGCGTTCGAAACGGGCGATGTGCCCTTGATTGCCGTAGTAGCCGCGGGACTCGTCGAAGACCTTCACGAAAACCTTGAGCAACGCGTCGTTCTGGTCCTTCGAGATCAGCGTGGCCTTCTGGTCTATGTTGAACAGAAGACTCTTGGCCGCGATCCGGTCGGCCTTCACGATCAGGGCAGGCAGGAATGCGTCATCGGCCTTGACCCGGAATTGTTCCGAGACCCGGGCCCGTGGATACTCGTGGCCGTCGATATCACCGAGCAGGTGGGCGAGCATCTTCAACAGGTGTGACTTACCGGAGCCGAAGAAGCCGGAGATCCACACGCCGTTGGCGTTCGTGTAGTTGGTGTAGGCCTCCAGCACATGTTCCACGCCCTTGGCGGCCTCGTTCGTGAGGACATACTCCTCCACCTCGGTGGCGAGCTGGGAGGTGTCATCGGCCTTGATGACACCCTCGATTGCTCGGTCGATCCGCTTAGCGAAGATCTCGTTGATCGTGCGCACGCTCATGCTTCTTGCTCCAGAATGTCCTTGGCCCGGTAATAGCTGTCGCTGGCACCGAGGTTCAGTGCGCGCAGCTGGTGACCGGCTGTCTGAGTGAACTCATAGGTGCCCGGGAACCAGACGAGCATCGGACGCCCGACCACGACGCTTTGCAGGTTCTCCAGCACCGTGTGGGTGCGGATAAAGGGAAATACCTCGCCGATGCCGGTGAGGAAGACCATGTCGCTGGGCTGCTCATCGAGCCGTGCCCGGATGGCGGGTGCGAGGTGGTCATGCGGATCGAGCATGCCCTGCAACACCCCACGGAACTCCGACTTGTCCATCGTTGGCTCGAGGTCGAGGACGCGTTCCCAGACACCGCGGGCCTTCAACAGCTCCACGGCAAGGTCGTAGAGATTGATTTCCACGACACTGCGCCCCTCGTCGCTTTGCAGCTTCGTCTGCACACGGTCACGCATGTCGTCGACGCCGAATGCCCATGACGGCGGGAAGTGGTAGATGAAGAACGGGACTTCCTTGGACAGGCCTTCCATCTTCAGGAACCGCTCACTGCGCAGAACGTCGTAGACGTGCTTCTCGTCGCTGACGAGGTCCCGTTGGGCGGTCCTCATAGCTGCACCTCGTGATCAAACTCGCTGATCGGCGCCATGGTCGGGAAGAACCGGAGGTCACTAGGGGTCCGGCGGCCGAGTAGCTCGGCGACACGCGCGGAAAGCACGGCAGGGACGAGGTCCCCACTCGTGGTGCGCAGTCCTGCCTCGTGGAGCATCCGGAACAGGGTCTGGCGGAGCTTCTGACTGGTCGAAGATTTCAGCTCGTCGAGTTCCGGGTGCCAGAGGCTCTTGCCGGTCAGGAAACGGTCGAAGTCCTCGGTGCTCAAGGTGGGGGTCATCAGCAGGAAACGTTCGCGGAGAACTTCTTCGGCGAAGTCGCCGATGAAGTCGTAGCGACGGCAGGCCGCAACCCACATGAGATGACGCTGCTCGGTGGGGCTTGCGTCGATGAGCAGCTCGAGCTCACTGTCGCTCAGCACGGACAGACGTTGAACGGTCTCGCGGGTGACACGAGTGCTCGATGAGGACGTGCGTGCTTGTAGCCGGTTTCCCTCTACGATCCGGGTGCGAGTCTCGTCCCAGGAGCGGCAACCCAGATATACCTCGGCGACCACCTCGCCCTCACGGACCAAGAGGCCGCCACTCGTGAACGATAATGCATAGCGTGCTCGTGGCTGGTCGGTCACGGCCACAGGGCGTCCTTCCTGTTTTGGGGCAGTAGATCAGGCTATAGGACCGAGCTTGCATACCGGAATGCTTGGCGCACAAGAGAAGACGCGGAGAACGCGTTGTTCGCGTACATCGACGGATTGGATCGCCGAGCAGCCGGGAACCGACCCCGCCCGAATCGTCGTCGCTGGAGCCAGCGCGGGCGGCGACTCGCGGCGGCCCTGGCCCTGCGCGCCCGAGACCACGGGCCCGTCCGGCCAGCGCTCGGCCGCAAACCCGGTGACGACAGCCCCGAGATCACCGAATACGGCAAGAAGGTGGCCGATTTCGTCATCGACCAGTTCGAAGCCGACCTCCGCATCTGGGCACACCAGCGTTACTCGGGCCCACCTGCGTTGTCACGCAGGGAATCTAGGGATTCACCGCGGTGCGCGAATGGGCGAGGCAGTTCTACACCGCCTGGCGGGCCCACCGCGCCCGCACGACCCGGCAGCGGCGCGGTCGCACCCCGGCCGCGGGCGGTCACCGGCACTTACCGGCACACAACAGACGACATCACCCTCCCTCATGACAGAAAGGCGTCTCGCCGTGAGCTCTTCCGGCCAGGTCCGAGTCTTCCAGGTCGCCACCGGCAACATCGGCACCGAAATGATCAGCCGTATCCGCGAGCATCGCGATCTGGATCTGGTTGGGCTGCAATGCTACTCGCCCGAGATGCTCGGGCGGGGCGCGGGAGAGATCGTCGGTATCGAGCCGGTCGACTTCGGTCACCAACCGACCGCCCGAACCGCAGTCGTCCCCACTCCCATGTTCACAACGCCCCGCCGAGGGCGCTGCGAACATGGAAATGACCGGCTCTCCGGACGCGATCATCGCAACCCTCACATTGAGTACGGGCCCACGATCACCAGGCGTTTTCCAGTTGCCCATGTTTTGTGTGCCCCGCCGAGGGCTCCGACCTGCGACAGTCAGCTGGATGACATTGCTACGACAGATCCGTGCGATGCCGGACCCCGAACATGCCACAGCACGCGTGCTCGGCGTCGACGATTTCGCGCTACGCCGCGGACACCGCTACGGCACGATCCTCATCGACATCGAAACCAGGCGGCCCATCGATGTGCTCGCCGACCGCACCAGCGACACGCTCAGCGCCTGGCTGCACGCCCATCCCGGTGTCGACATCATCTGCCGCGACCGCGCCGGTGCGCGATCAGCCTGCGGCTCGGTCTCGCCCGCGCCACCGTCCGGCCCGCGCGTCCACCCCCGACGAGCTGATCCGGGGCTCGGCCGGCAAACAACGACCGAGCGTGCTGGACGAGTTCAAACACCCTAGTCTGCTGCACCTTGGAACGAAGGGTGCACCAACACGCGCGAGCTGCTCACCGAGATCCGAGCACGAGGATATCGCGGCAGCCGAACGATCCTGTTCGACTTCCTGCAGCCACTGCGCACCGCCCACCTTATCGGTCCGCCGCTTCGTTACCTGGCTGATGAGCCGTCTCACCACACTCGATCCCCACGATCGGCAACGCCTCGACACCGTGCTCGACGCCAGTCCGGAACTCACCGCTCGCCGGGCACGTACGTGCTTTCGCGGTGATGATGCGTGAGCGACGTGGCGGCGAATTGGACGCGTGGATGACCGCAGTCGAATCCGACGACCTACCAGCGCTGCGCTCCTTCGTTCGAGGCCTGCGGCGTGACTACGACGCCGTCCGCGCCGGTCTCACCCTGCCCTGGAGCAGCGGCGCCGTCGAAAATCCGAACGTAACTCGGTGGCGTCCACTACCACATACGGAGGACGGTCGAATCTCATGGCCTGCTCAATCCGTGCAGCAGTATGTTGCCCACGCCTGTCTTGAGCGGCTCATGAGCGCGTGGACGGTCCCCTGCGTCGTGAGGGCTTGATTGCGCCGGGAATGACGTCTTTGCCGAGATGCTCCTTGATGAGATACTTCAGTTGCGCGCCGTCGATCAGCTGGATGCGATTGTGTCGTCGCGCGAAATCGTCGCTGGCCTTGCCGAACCATGAGGTCGTCACCAACACCCCGCGACTGGCGTGCTTGTCCTCCATGACACCTGCCAATGCGCGCACCGCATCGATCTCGACCACCTTTTTGTAGCGCTTGGCTTGAATGACACACTCGCCGCCCTGACAGGGTCGGGGTTGATCGCGATGGCGTCGACACCATCGTCCTTGGACGGCTGGGTGACCCACGACTGCATACCTATTGCTTCGAACAGCTCTCGCACCAGCTGTTCGAAGTCCTTCCACGGCATCTCCACTAACACGGGTCGTGAATCGAGTTGGCTAGCCACATCAACCGAGTCGGCCCGCTTGTAGCGAGATAGGTCCGGGTCGAAAATCGGTCGAACCGGCTCGAGATCCCAAGGATGTGGGGAAACGATCGCGTTCAAGTGCTGCTGTAGGCACGCCACAGGATCCAACTCGGTCAGCACCAGATCCTCAAACTGCGCGCGAGTCGCGGACACGCTGATCAAGACGTGATCCTCCGGCCGCCCAGTGGCCTTGTTCCGCCCGGCGACCACGCCGTTGACCGCGACTTCCTCGACCAGAGAGCCCGGCCGCACAGCAAAAGCATCCCGCATCGTGAGCAACACGAGTCGGCCGAGCAGATCCGCATAACGTTGCTGCACTTCTTTGGGCGAACGAGCAGAACTCACAATCTCATCGCGCTCGCGGACGTAACGGTATTCTCGCTCTGGTGGGATGACCTCGATCCCTGGAAGCCTCCGGTCGATCAACAGCCGCCGAGACTGTGACTGATACGCGACCTCGACATAGATCGTCAGGTCCACAGGCAGTCCCGCTGCCTTGAGGAACACTTCGAAGCACTCCTCGACCGCAGCCGGGTCCGCTGCTTCGAAGCGTTGCCGGAGGACTTCCAGCTGAGCGTTGCTCTGCTCGACTTCCTCGGCTCGAACCCGCTCGGCGGCCTCATGGCTTCTCACGGCCGCATCCCACGCAGCCATCCGATGTTCTTCTCGGCTCATGTGCTGCGCCAGAGCCTCTTCGAAATCCGCCCGCTTCTGCTCGACCTGCCGCTGGTGCCCACTACTCCGCACGCGCTGCCAGCCCGTCGGTGCCGGTGGTGCGAACTGCTCCCACACCGGCGCAGGACTGGCGGCCGCTAGCTCGGGCCCAGGGGTGAACGGCCGCGGTTGGAACTCGCTCCGCAGCAGGTCGGTTGGCCAGAGCACCTCTGTGGGAACGTAGCTGGCCAGAAGCGAGGCAAGCTCCTCGACTCGTTCACGAACCATGCGAGTCCGGTGTGCAGCATAGGCACGCCGCTGCTCGACGTAGCGGACCTGCTGCTCCTTGGCGGCACGGGCCGATGCCAGCTCGGCGGCCTTGACGGCACGCTGCTGCTCCCGCGCCGCCTGTGCCTCAAGTCTCTGCTGCCGCTCAAGAATCCGCTGCTGCTCCCGCTCGCGCATCCGCAACTGATGCTGCAATTCCGCGAAGAATCCCCGACGCCGAGCCATCGCCAACCCCCGATCACGCCTACGACCACCTCTGTACCGATCTACCACAGAGGGCGGCCAGTGCGCGCGAAGTCAGTCGAGTTACAAGGTCAGGTGGACCGCTCCCCAATGGCCCGTGGGTTTTGACGTGACCCCGTGAGGTCGGTCCACCTGATCTGGCCCGCGCTCAGGAGGCCGCGGTTACGAGAGTTGAGGCAGACTAACCCGCGGGGGGTTACGATGCCGAGATCCTTTCCGCCGTCGGTGCGCCGACAGTCGGTAAATGCTGATCCTCAGGCGCCGCTGATGCGCCCGAGGACGTCGGCTGCGAGGGCGCGGTTGTGATATGGCGCGTACGGTCCACGCCCCTTGGTTACAAGGAGTTCAGCGAGGCGTCGGATCGCTGCGGCGAGCGGCAGGCCGAAGAACTGCTCGTCGGCGCCTTCGTCGGAGACGAACCAGTCGACGACGATCCCGTCGCCGCCGGCAGAGGCCAGTCCGGAGCGCTGAAAATGCAACAGTGGAAAGGCAATTTCCAACTGAGCCAGGGTGCGAAGGGTCTCTCCGGTGAGCGCGGACTCCGACACGTACATCGCGATGCGGTAGTCCACGATGCCGTTGCCCTCCAGGAACCGCTCGACATACAGCACTTCCATCGGCCCGACGTTCAGCGTGAACAGGCGCTGACGCGCGGCGGTCCTGTTCGTGGCGGGGAGCGCACTCAGTGTCCACCGGTCCATCTCCCCGCTGGCGGGGTCGTCGAACGCGTGGGTGAGGTAGTCGGCGATGAGGTCGACTGCGGGGTCGAAGAACGGGTCCTGCTGCAACTCGGCGAAGTTCTCGTCGCTGGCGCAGCGGTGGAGTGTGCTCATGGGAGTCCTAGGGTCACTCGAAGTAGTCCTCGTCCACCTCGACGACCGTGAAGGTCTGTCGCGTCTGGACGCCGACGCCGTAGCGGATCATCAGCTCGGCGAGGCGCCTGCCGTCGATGAGGATGATGCGGGTGCCGATGTTCTGCGCGTACTCGCGGGCACCCGAGGTGAAGGCGCTCGTGGTAATGAAGACGCCGCGGGCGGCTCCGACGCCGTGCAACGCGCCGACGAACGCCTGGATCTCCGGCCGACCGACGGTGTTGTCCGCGGCGTAGCGCTTGGCCTGCACGTAGATGCGTTCGAGGCCGAGCGGGTCCTGATCGATGACGCCGTCCACTCCCCCGTCACCGAACCCGCCGATCCGAGCGGCCCGGCCTTCGGTGCCGCCGTATCCCATGGCGACGAGAACGTCGAGTACCGAGTGTTCGAGGAACGCCGGATCCTGGCCGCGCAGCCGTGCCAGCAGGTCGGCGGAGACCTCGGAATGGAGGCGTTCGACACCACGCTCGATCTGCTCGAGTGGGTCGACTACTTCGTCGGCGACATGTGCGTCGGCTACGGTGTGGCCATTCGAGGAGCCTGTCCGCGCCGGTGTGTAGTCCTGGTACTCGGGTAGCGCTTTCAGGATCTTCTCGGTGATCCCTGCGGGGTGAGCGGCGAGCAGAGCTCGGCCCGCATCGGTGATGACGAAGGTAGCGCGGGCCGGCTTGTCGACGAGCTTCGCGCGGTACAGCCCGCCGAGGGCCCACCCGATCCGGTTGTCAGCGCGCCCCTGCCCCGACGGCAGCACCTCGGCCCGCTGCTCGGCTGTCAGCCCGACATGATCCTCCACCGCCGTGTGCAGGTCGCGCTTACGCCAGATGTGGCCGTCGGCGAGAACTTCCAGCACCGCCGTGAGAAAGCCCGACCACACCGGCATAGCCGACACCGGCGCGGTCACAGCTCGCCTCGGAAGACGCGGGATTGGAGGGATGCGAAGAGGGAGTCGAGTTCAGCGAGTATGGTGCGGTGGCACACACCCATCGACATGACGCTTTCCAGGGTTTGCACCAATTGATCCTAACTTCTGTTGACGGCACTAGAATTGGCTGCTCTTACCCGACTCGGTATTCCGGCAGTGCTCTATATCGTCGATCACATACAACATGGCCCCTACAGCCGTGAGTTCACAGCGGACGTCATCGACTTGGCCTTCGGCTACTTCGCCGACCGGACCACGACCGTGGATATCCGGCACTCGACTCTCTCGTCGGTGCAGGGACTGACGCAACCTCGCGGATGGACCTATCGCGAGTTAGCGGACGATGTCGACGGTATCGTTTGCGTGGGGATCACCGCGACCTTGCTACTACGGGACTTCCGCACGTCGCAGGCTACTCGGTGCCTTCCGCTGGCGTCGGAGCGCGCGGGCGGAGCCGCCGCAGAGACGCACCTTTTTCTCTCGGCATCAGTCAGCGGGCTCCCGAGTTCGACACTCCGACCGGAGATCGGTACCATCCCTGGGCATGAGCGACGGGGGGAATCCGACGCCGGGGCAGCATCTCTCGGTCGTGCCAGAACAGGTTCGCAATGTCGGCAGGTATGTCTACGAGCTCGCCGAGTCGTTGCGGACCGCTTTGGATTCCGCCGCAATAGATGTCGACGGTGTCGTCAACGGTTCCTGGACCGGCATCCTGGCCTCTGAGTTCGCCGAGGGCTGGACCGACGTCCGCGACGGCGGCGGTCGAATAATCGCCGCCCTCACCGAACTAGCAGAGAAGCTGGGAGTCAGCGCGCAGAGCTACGAATCCCGCGACAGCAGCAGTGCTTCCGCCCTGAACAACTCCTTCAGTCTGGATCTGCCATGACCACGGAATTCACGGTCGACCTCGACCATCTCGATGAAATCGTGTCCCGGCTGGCGGCGCTGGCCGGGTTCGTCGCCGACAACCTCGATGAGATAGACAACAAGGTCGCCACCCTCTCCGGGACCGGCTGGGAAAGTGCCGCCGCGACGGCCTACCACGATGCCCACCGCGAATGGATGCTCGGAGCAAGGGAATTCACCGACGGTGTCCGAGAAATGAGCGATGCGGCGCGCAAGGCTCACACCGGCTACAGCACAGCGGTAGAGGAGAACCTGAAGATGCTCCGAGGAGGATGAGCGGTGCGCGTCAATTGGCAGACATACTACGACGCCGCCAAGCAATGCCACGACCTCGCCACCGAACTGCGTCGCGCCGACAAGCCCGTACATGATGCCGTCAAAGGCGAGTGCGTGGGTATGGCCGGTGATGCCCCTGGCTGTAAACAGTGGGGCGAAGCATACGATCGGTACGCGCGCGACACCATGCAGACGTGCACCCATCTGGCCGACGCACTCACCAACTTCGGCAACGTTCTCTACGCGAGTGGATATAGGTACGGCAAATCGGACCACGCCCACCCCCCACGGCCGACCGTCAACCAGGTGTCCGAATACAAAGTCTCTATCCCGACCTCCGTCCACGACAACGGTGACGGCGTCAAACACAACGGTGGTGTGGAGGAGTTCTTCAGCGAACTGACGTCGAAGATTGTCAGCACCTTCGAGAAGCTGCCCAACGGTGACGTGGACAAGCTCGCCAAGGCCGCCCAGACATGGAAGACCTTCGCCGAGAATCGGACCCTCCAGGAGGCCCCCGCGAGAATTAATGCGATATCGGACCTGTTCGACGGCATGGACGCTGCCGAGAACCGTGCGTTGATCCAAGAGAAACTTCAGACACTCGAGTCCGGCGCCAACCTGCTCGCCTCCGCGTCGCGGAACGTCGCAGCACCGGTCGCCGAGTACCACACCTCGACAGTCGAGGTCGGCGAAGGCATAAAGTCGGCGATGAACAGCTTCGCGTGGGCCGTCGGACTCCTGGTCACCGGCGCGATCGTGGGAGCCATCTTCAGTTTCGGCGGCAGTATCGCCGTCGCCGGCGGCGGTGTCACCATCGCCGCCGCTGATACCATCAGCGCTATCCGGAGCCTCTATACGAGCAGGCGGCTCTTCCAAATCCTCAAGATCACCTTGGCCGTCAGCGTAACCGTCGGCGTCATCGACGCCTTCGACCAGGTGCCCGACCTCAGCGCGACCATCACCGCTCTCGCTGGCATCATCGCCATGAAAGCCGTCATCGACGATGATTCGCCCTCGGCACCGTCGGAGACCGACGACGACGCAGTGGAGAAGCGGATTGCCAAAGCAATCGCCGACCATGCCAACGGCCGAGCGGAGCAGGGCGACGGCAGTCACTACGTAGCCGGAGTGCCCCCCGAAAAACTCGCCGATTACGTCGAAAGCGTCATCAGCGGCACGCGACCGGGAGTGGAGGTCCGGTACGACCTCCGAGGTGGCCGGGTCGCATACTGGGATCCGAGCACAGGGGCTGTCGTGATCGAGGACGGTGAGGCCGGAACGGTACACACTCCGAAGGAAGGAAAGGCGTACTTTGACGATCTGGAGTGACGCAGAGTGGAGCCGGGGATGACTTCAGTTCGGCCTGGACGAGAGGTTTCTCTCAATGTGGAACAGTTCAAAGCAGTTCGACAACTTACTCTTCAAATAGCGAATGTCCGGGAAGATCTCCTGATCCCCTTGGGCTGGAACACCGAAGTCCAGGACCGCCTGCAGCGACTCGTCCGCTCCGTGCCCCGCCAACTGGACCAGCATGCGCGAGTAAAAGTGGTCGCCGCCGAAGGCGAGGGGGACGATCCGGCTTCGACGGGCCGGTTCCCCGGCAACGAGGCGGCGGCCGACTCGACCGGTGAGCTCGTGCGGCACCTGCCGACGTACATCGCCGACGTGTGGCCACGCTTGCTGGATCTCACCTTCCAGTTTCTGGGCAGCCAGGAAGCGCGCTACCGCACGGGCTTCTACGAAGAGGAGATTAACGAGGCGCTGGCGGCGATCCGAAACATCGCAAGGTGAGAGTCGACACGCACCACCTGGCGCGGCGCAATCGGATTGAGCAGGACGAGTAATCTCCGGCCAGCCCTCAGTCACCACCTCGGTCCCTGGGATTGCGCGCACGACGCAAACCGGGTCGGTCCTTGGTTCAGCAACCCTGATCGCCGGTGGCACAAAGAAGTCTCGGGCAGGACTCCCCGAGTCGGTCGTCAGCTCGCATCACCTTCGGTGTCGGGGTGTCCATCTATGTCCCACCATCCCGACCGAACGACGCCGCAGGCAGGTACTCACGCCAGCGTCAGCACCTGCCGTCGACGAAGCACGTGTGCGTAGTGGTCGACTCCCCCTCCGGACACAAAAACGTGGCAAATATGCCTCAGAAATCGTGTCCGGGCGCAGCCTGGACACTCTCTCCCGGATTCCCAGCGCGACCTGCGGTTTTACCCCCTCAGGGGGTGAAAAGTGTGACCGATGACACACTAATCCCGGTCGTTCCCTCTTTCGCTTTGGCCCCGGTCGGCGGTGGCCTTGACACCATGCCCGGTGTGCCGGGGTTGCCGCTGGGGAATGTCGAGCAACCGCCGCAGCGGACGGCGGTGCACAGCATCCGCCCGGTCGATTCCGACGGCCATGTCGTCGACAAGACCGTTCTCACGGCGCTGGACTGGCGTGCCGGTGATCGGTTGTCGTGGCGGATCGCGGGCGGGCTGATCGTGATCACCCGCCCCGGCTACGGCCGCCGCGGCATCACCAAACACGGTCACCTTCCGCTGCCGGCGGCGATCCGTCGCAGCGCGGGCATCCGCGTCCACGACCGGGTCCTGCTGGCCGCCGACCCCGAGCAGGCTCTGCTGGTGGTGTATCCCGCGCACGTGGTGGATGAGATCCTGGCGCGCCGCTTCTGCGAAGGAGCCGGGCAATGAGCACGCGTACCGACGCCGACATCGCCACGGTGCAGATGATGATGGACCGTCTCGGGCTCAGCGTCGCCGACCTGACCGCACGCGCCGAATCTCCCCGCGCCGTTCCGGCTTTCGCCGAGTACATCCCGACCGTGCTGGCGGCGATGCCCACCGGATTGACCCGCAACCACTATCAAACATATTGGAACAAGATCCTCGCCCAGCCCGGGTGGGCGCAGCGGCGCTTGGACGAGCCGACGACGGCGGATCTGCAGGTGCTGTGTGAGGCGATCCGCGCGCAACGGGTTATCCGCCGCAGCGACCGCGGCGGAGGCGACGTGGTCCGCCACGTCATCGACGCGTTGCGGCGGTTGTATAAGCACGCCGAGGACAACCGCGTCATCGAACACCGGGACAATCCAGCTGCCCGGTTGACCAAGCCGAAGCGCACTCGCTCGAATCGGCGTGCGTTGCACAGCGATCTGCTGGCGCAGATCGTTCATGTCGCGGCGACCACGGGCAACGATCCGGAGTTGGATACGTTGTTGCTGCGGCTGCATACCGAGACCGGATGCCGCCGTGGTGGGGCGCTGGCGTTGCGGCCGCAGGATCTGGATCCGGTGCAGTCGCTGGTGCTGTTGCGGGAGAAGGGCGGCACGCAGTTGTGGCAGCCGGTCTCCCCCACCCTGATGCGCGCGTTGTGCCGGCACGCTGAGCAGCGCGGCGCGGCACCGAACGAGCAGTTGCTGCGCGCTCGCAATGGGAAACCGATCACCCGCCGCCGCTACAACGGACTGTTCGAACGCCTCGGCCGCCACCTGCCGTGGGTTCATTCTCACGGCATCTCCATTCACTGGCTGCGTCACACCACCACGACGTGGGTCGAACGCCATTACGGCCCTGCGGTAGCGAGCGAGTTCGCCCGCCACAGCCACAACGGGAGCGGAACGACCGGCATCTACACCACCGCCACCATCAACGAAGTCGCCGCCGCCATCGCTCACCTCACCGGCGAACCCCATCCTTTGGCCACAACACCACCCAGCTCGGATCGGGCCAGGAGCGGTTCGGCGAACATCCCTGCTCTGGAGGGCGCACAATGACCAATAGTCTCCACTCCGCTGCGGCCGCGTCCAACGAGTCATCCGATCGGCCGAAAGAATTCGTGGTCGAGTCGGGGCGATGGTGGTCGCGTCGCGGCGACCGGCTGGTGCCGACGGATCTGGCACGGCGTGTCGCCCTGTCCGAGGAACAGTTGCCCTGGCAGGGACACCGCGCCCTGTATGACGTGCACAGTGAACGGGAGATCGCCGCCGAACGGGCCCTGCACGTGTGGATGCGCGCCAAGCAGCGCCGCCAGCGCAAACGCGTGTTCCGTGCCGAACTGGCGAACGCGGATCGCGACCGACGCACCGCGGCCGCGATAGAGCGCGAGGACGCCACCGAGCAACGCTGGCACCGGCGCGCTCGCGCCCAGCGGCGGCGCGAAACCAATCCTGATGCGCTGGAGGGGATGCTGCACCGTCGCGCGACCCGCTCGTCGTGGCGGCTGCGGGCGGTCATGGCCATCGGGTTGCTGTGGTCAGCGGTCAACGTCGGCCGCAACCTCACCCCGGACGGCGCGAGCGGGGAGGTGAGCTGGTGGCTGCTGTGGGCGCTGAGTTTCGGTATCGAAGCGATGATCTCGGTGCCGATCCTCGAGATCATGGCCCAAGCCGCCACCGCCGCGCGCCTGGGCATCACGGTGCAACGCACCAAGATCCTGCTGTTCGAAGCCGTGCTCTTGACGTCCACGGTCGGACTCAACAGTGGCCCGCACCTGGCGGCCGGTGATCTCGGCCGCGCCGCGGAATACTCCGTCGCCCCGATCATGGTGGTGGTGTTGATGTGGTTGCACGCCTGGCTCACCGCCCGCAACGCCGAAATGATCTCCGCGATCGCTGCCCGCCGCACCGAAACCGCCGCGCACGAATCTCCTGCATCCGAAGCCAGCGGCATAAGCGCCGCGGAGCGCGCGATTGCATCGTCCGGTCGGCTGGTGCTGTCACCGGTGACGCCGGGTCCGGTGTATGACGCCTCGGCGACCACCATCGCGGCCGCTGGATCCGAATCGGTGGGTTCCGCACCGTTACCCCGGACCGTGGAAACCGCTACTGCCACGCCAGCCGATCTCGATGCGCAGGCACCATCTCACCCGCCCGCTGACGCCACAGCGAGAGCAGATGGCGACACCATGACCACGGTGGAGATCGACCCGTGCGGTGAGATCGCCGAGCAGCTGGTGCTGCGCAAGCTTGTGCAGAAGCCCGCCCCGCAGATCGTGGCCATTCTGCAGTTGGCCGCCCAAGGGTTCAATGCCAACCGGATCGCCACCGAAATGAGCACGATCACCTCGACGCCGTGGGCGCGCTCCACAGTCGACCGCATCATCGCCCGCGCCGAATCCCTGGGCTTCGACCCCACCACCGCCGAGCAGGGGGCGGCCGCCTAACCCATTGTCTGCTTGGCGTGGTGCCCGCGGACACTGCTGGTGTCGCACCCCGCCTGCACACGCACTAGTTCCGGCCAGAAAGGACGCCACTACAGAGACGTACCGTTGTGGGCTGGCTTCGCCGCTCGGTCCACAGCCCTCGAAAACGCGTAGTGCCCTCAGTTAGCGGCTGAGGGCACTACCAACAACACAACCCTGAAGGCTGCTTATGCCAAGCACCCCCAAGGGTAGCTCACGCCTGCGCGCGCCATCAACCGCTGCTGACCGCAGCGGCGACCGCGCACGCTGTCCTGACGCCGGGCTGCCCGATGATCGTGAAAGCCGTTCGCACACAACCGATAATGATCAGGCGAATGCCGCCGTGGCGCGTGCGGTGTTCCTGCGGCTGGCGCCGCTGCTGGCCGCGCGGCGCTCGATGCGCTTATGGAACCCGAGCCTGGACGGCTACAACGACCGCGCCCAAACACTGACCCGGAAACTGCCCGACCAGCCAGCGGCGATTCCGATCTATCGCCACGGCCGCACGCGCCTGCTGGCGCTGGATTTCGACAGCACCCGCGACCACACCGGCGCGGTTGAGCGCGACGTGCACCGGTGCCTGGCTTGGATTCGGGAAACCGGTGGCCGCGCGATCACCGACCGCTCCACCAGCGGCGGCCGCCACATCCTCATCCCGCTACCGATCGGTGTCACCCTCGATCTCGCCGAGGCCGAGTCCGTCGTGCGCCTGCTGGCCGAGCGACTGCCCACCCTGGACATCACACCGATGCTCAACGCGGACAGCGGCTGCATCACCCCTCCCGGATCACGCTGCAAACAAGGCGGATACCGACGCCTCGACGGCAGCATCGACGACGCCCTCGACACCCTCACCACCCGATCCGCCCCCGGCTTCCTCCCCCACTTGCAACAACTGGTGGCCGGGACCGCGCACGACACGACCACCGCGCGCACAGCATGCACGACACCGCGCGCGCCGCGCACAGCCGCGACAATCGCGCGCGACATGCAGCTGTGGGAAGGCGACGGCGAGCGCGCGCGGTTGCGCACGGAATACCGCCGCCAGGGCCCGATTTCAGCGACCGTCGAAGCCTTCGCGCGCGGCGGCGTCGCGCCCGCTGATGGCCGCTGGATGACGCGCGCGGGCCGGCTGGATCGCTCCGCGGCACGCCAATCCGTGCTCGCCGCCGCCCTCGTGCGCGGCTACTCCTACCTCGACGTGCGCGCGCAACTCCCCGCCGCTGGCGGCAGCTGGCGCGGGTTCGCCGACGCCTACCGCCGCTACGGACGTGGCGCCGACGCCGCGATGCGCCGCGACTGGAACTCGGCGTGTCGGTGGGCCGAGCGCACTGTCCCCGAATTCCTGTCTGTAGCGCACAAGAGGAATGACACAGGGGGGTCACCCGGGCACCGGCAGTCGGCGCACCTACAGCAGCGGTGGCTGGCGGCCGCCACGTCGTGGGCGCACGCACAGTGGCCGCGGTCCCCGCGGCGGTGGACGGTGCTGGCGGTGCTGCAGGCCTTGGCGTGGGCCTCAGCAGTGGGGGGCCAGCTCGCGCGTGGTGTGCCCGTCGTCGAGTTCGGTGGCCGGTCGCTGTCCCTGGCCGCTGGTGACCTGCCCGAATCCACCGTGTGGGGCGTCCTGCGGGAACTGCGCGAACTACCCGGCGCACCGATCTTCCGCATCCGCCCAGGCCAAGGACTGCTCGCCGACCGCTACGCCTTGGTCACGCCGCACCACGGCGTCCGCCCGATTCGCCCCAACGACGGCCAAATCGGCCGCACAAGGGTTGAACCCGTCCATCCCGCCTGGTCGGTCCTCGGCCTGCACTGCCGAGGACCGTATGAACTCGTCACCCGCGAGGGGCTCACCACTCCAGCCGACGTGTTCGCCGCCGCTTCCATCAGCCTCAGCGCCGGATACGACGCCTTGGCCATCCTCACCACCGCAGGACTGATCACCCATACCCACGGACGCCTACAACCCGGGACAACCAGCCTCGATGACATCGCGCACGCGCACGGCCTCCACCACCGGCGCATCGAACGCCTCACCCGCCACCACCAACACCGCGCAACCTGGAAACACTGGCTCCCCCAGCACACCGAACCCGACCATTCCCACGCTCAACTCCGCTCCGAGGCCGGACAGCAGCGGCCGACCGGCACAGCCACCGTGCTGCGCCGAGCCGAGGCACGAAGAAACCTCAACCCCTGCGCAGGCACCGGGGCGTCCGGCGGATCCCGACCCGGGAGCGCCGGCGGGGCGGAATGCCCGCCCCCCGTAACCACACTTAGTGCCGTGGCGGTTGAGCCCACCGTACGGGGCGGATCCGCGCGCGGCGTGCGCGCCGTGCCCGAGGCCGGCGACCACGAGCACAGCGGATGGCCCAGGCTGGCCGCGCAGCGCGCGCGATCGTCGGCCAGCACCGTCGATGAACGCGCGCACACAACATCCGGCCCCGCTTACCCGCGCGTCCCCGTCGAGATCTACATGGAGACATCCGACGCGCCGATCGCTGGTGGCCGTTGGTTGATCGCAGCAGACTCGACTGTGATCTACGAGCGCCCCACCGGGGTGAAGGTGGCTTCCACCGTTCCAGCAGCCCTCCTTCGGAACTCACCATCATGGAGACGGGTTCGTAGCGGGTGATCGGCCGAGATGGAGCCCCTACGTAAACCGACGAGTCACCGTGTTTTCGGTGTGTCGGCATGTAACGGTCGGCGCTGTCGCGGCGAATAGCGACTGGGTGCAGGTATTTTGGTTACCACTCCGGTGGCCGGTACCCGACGTTGGATGCGCGCGCTGCCGCCGAACCAAGCACACGATTCCCCCTGTCCGGCGGCAGCGCCCCCGCTGAGCAGGGTGTCCACTCCTACCCGGTGAGCGGGGATCGGGCTCATGCCGAGTCCACGGTAACCGGCGGCGTGACCACCATCCACGCCGCCACGGTGGGCCGCCACTCTCGCCGCCTTGAAGGAAGCGAACGAAGTGCGAGCTGCGCCACCCGCAACACGGTCCGAAGGGCTATGGCCCGCCAAGGCCCTGACTGCGGCCTGGGCACTGATGAGGCATCCGGTCTTCAGGGTGATGTATCCATCGGTCGCGGCATAGGCGCGACCGCTCTCGATGTCGTACCAGCCCGAACCCGGATTGTTCGTCGTGTCACGACGTTGCCCGTCCGGGCGGACCCGATGATCGTGATCCACCCGTCCGGACCCCGCACCGCTTACACCAGATGTGTCTACAGGTTGATGCGGAAGTGGATCGGTTGGGTGGTGCCGCCGATGGAGACGGTGCCCTCGGGGATCGTCGAGGCCTGGACGTCGGCGGTGTAGAAGCATGTCGTCGAGGCGGTGATCTCTGGCGCGGTGACGCTCACCGCCCCGTCGGGGCCGACCGTGACCGGCAGCGGAGTGTCGATACCGGTGTTGGGGCAGCGATAGCGGACGATACCGCCAGGCGCCAAACCCACCCCTGAAGGGAAATCGAGGGTGATGGTCTGACCGGCGGTAACCGTGGTGTTCGCCGACACCGTGAAGGCCAGCTGCGTGGTCACCCCTGCCGTCATCACCACCGGATCCGGTGGATCCTGAACAACCGAGAAGACGACAGCCTCCACCCGCCGCGCCCGATGGTTGAGGATTTCGGCGATGTAGAGGTTGCCCGCACTGTCCACCGCCACACCCTCGGGGTAGTGGAGTTCGGCGTCGATGGCGGGCTGGTTGTCGCCGTTGTAGCCCCCCGTTCCGGTACCCGCCACCGTGGTGATGACCCCGGTGGCATGATCGACCCTCCGCACCCGCTGGCTGTTCTCATCGGAGATGTAGAGGTTGCCCGGCCCGTCCACCGCCACACCCTGCGGGTAGTCAAGGCTGGCGTTGATGGCGGGCTGGTTGTCGCCGTTGTAGCCGCCGGTGCCGGTACCCGCCACCGTGGTGATGACGCCGGTGGCATGATCGACCCTCCGCACCCGCTTGTTGCCGGTGTCGGCGATGTACAGGTTGCCCGGCCCGTCCACCGCCACACCATCCGGGTCTTGGAGTTCGGCGTCGACGGCGAGCTGGTTGTCGCCGCTGTAGCCCGCGGTGCCGGTACCCGCCACCGTGGTGATGACCCCGGCAGGATTCACCCTGCGCACCCGCTGGTTGTAGCGGTCGGCGATATAGAGGTTGCCCGCCCCGTCCACCGCCACACTGCACGGTTGGCTGAGTTCGGCGTCGATGGCGGGCTGGTTGTCGCCGCTGTAGCCCTGGGTGCCGGCACCCGCCACCGTGGTGATGGCTCCGACAGGATCGACCCTACGCACCCGCTGGTTGAAGAGATCGGCGATATAGAGGTTGCCCGCCCCGTCCACCGCCACACTGCACGGTTGGTTGAGTTCGGCGTTGATGGCGGGCCGGTTGTCGCCGTTGTAGCCGCCGGTGCCGGTCCCCGCCACCGTGGTGATGACCCCGGTGGCATGATCGACCCTCCGCACCCGCTGGTTGTGAACGTCGGCGATGTAGAGGTTGCCCGCCCCGTCCACCGCCACACCGCCCGGGGCGTCGAGTTCGGCGTTGATGGCGGGCCGGTTGTCGCCGTTGTAGCCCTCGGTGCCGGTACCCGCGACCGTGGTGATGAGCCCGAAAGCGATAGGTGCTGTGCTCTTGGAAGCCTCCCTCTTGTCGGGTTCCGTATAACGACGGTGTGTTGCAAGTGTCTGTGAGGGCGCCGCCTCGATGCTGAAGTGCATCGGCTGGCTGGTGCCGGCGACGGCGACGGTGCCCGCGGGGATCGCCGGTGCCTGAACGTCGGCGGAGTAGAAGCATGTCGTCGAGGCAGTGATCTCGCTGGCGGTGACGATGATGGACCCGTCGGGGCCGGTCGTGATCGGCAGAGGGGTGTCGGTGCCGGTGTCTGGGCAGTGGAAGCGGACGGTGCCGCCCGGCGCCAAGCCCACCCCGGAGGGGAAACCGAGGGTGATGGTTCGACCGGCAGGAACCGTGCAGTTCGCCGACACCGAGAACTTCAGCTGCGTGGTCACCCCTCCGGTCATCACCACCGGATCCGGTGGGTCCTGAACCACGGTGAAGACAGGCTCTTCCACCCGGAAGTGGATCGGTTGGGTGGTGGCGCCGATGGAGATGGTGCCCTCGGGGACATCCTCGATGAAAACCGGGGCCTGGACATCTACCGAGTAGAAACATGTCGTCGAGGCAGTGATCTCCTCGGCGGTGACGCTCACCAACCCATCGGGGCCGACCGTGACCGGCAGAGGGGTGTCGGTGCCGGTGTCCGGGCAGATGTAGCGGATGACACCGCCCGGCGCCAAGCCCACCCCCGACGGGAAACCGAGGGTGATCGTCTCACCGGTGGTAACCGTGCAGTTCGCCGACACCGTGAACTCGAGTTGCGTGGTCACCCCCGCCGTCATCATCACCGGGTCCGGGGCATCCTGAACGACCGTGAAGACAGGCTCTGCTACGCGGAAGCGGATCGGCTCGGTGGTGCCGCCGATCGATATGGTGCCCTCGAGGACACCTCCGAAGAACCCCTCGATGAAGACCGGGGCCCAGACGTCGGCGGTGTAGAAGCATGTCGTCGAGGCCGTGATCTCCTCGGCGGTGACGTTCACCGACCCGTCCGCGCCGACCGCGACGGGAAGCTCTGTGTCGGTGCCGGTGTCCGGGCAGACGT
The DNA here is from genome assembly GCF_055590505.1 of Nocardia sp. NPDC041819. NCBI lineage: Bacteria > Bacillati > Actinomycetota > Actinomycetes > Mycobacteriales > Nocardiaceae > Nocardia > Nocardia sp. NPDC041819. Next base: position 30,780 of record NZ_JBVJAP010000025.1, read on the forward strand.
AGCGGACGACACCGCTCGGCGTCAGACCGACGCCTGACGGGAAATCGAGGGTGATGGTCTGACCGGCGGTAACCGTGGTGTTCGCCGACACCGTGAACGCCAGCTGCGTGGTCACCCCCGCCGTCATCACCACCGGATCCGGGGCATCCTGAACAACCGAGAAGACGACAGCCTCCACACTCCGCACCCGCTGGTTGCCGGTGTCGGAGATGTAGAGGTTGCCCGCCCCATCCACCGCCACACCCTCCGGGACGTTGAGCTCGGCGTCGATAGCGGGCCGGTTGTCGCCGTTGTAGCCGTCGGTGCCGGTACCCGCCACCGTGGTGATGACCCCGACTGGATCGACCCTTCGCACCCGCTGGTTGCCGGTGTCGGAGATGTAGAGGTTGCCCGCCCTGTCCACCGCCACACCCTCGGGGTAGTGGAGTTCGGCGTCGATGGCGGGCTGGTTGTCGCCGTTGTAGCCCCCCGTTCCGGTACCCGCCACCGTGGTGATGACCCCGGTGGCATGATCCACCTTCCGCACCCGATGGTTGTAGCGTTCGGCGATGTACAGGTTGCCCGCCCCGTCCACCGCCACACCATTCGGGTAGTCGAGGTCGGCGTGGATGGCGGCCCGGTTGTCACCGTTGTAGCCCTCGGTGCCGGTACCCGCCACCGTGGTGATGACCCCGGCTGGATCCACCCTCCGCACCCGCTGGTTGTGGAGGTCGGCGATGTACAGGTTGCCCGCCCCGTCCACCGCCACACCCTCCGGGACGTTGAGCTCGGCCTCGATGGCGGGCTGGTTGTCGCCGTTGTAGCCGTCGGTGCCGGTACCCGCCACCGTGGTGATGACCCCGGTGGCATGATCCACCCGCCGCACCCGATAGTTGACGCGGTCGACGATGTACAGGTTGCCCGCCCCATCCACCGCCACACCCTCGGGGTAGTTGAGTTCGGCGTCGATGGCGGGCTGGTTGTCGCCGTTGTAGCCGTCGGTGCCGGTACCCGCCACCGTGGTGATGACCCCGGTGGCATGATCCACCCGCCGCACCCGATGGTTGTAGCGTTCGGCGATGTACAGGTTGCCCGCCCCGTCCACCGCCACACCATTCGGGTAGTCGAGGCCGGCGTTGATGGCGGGCTGGTTGTCGCCGTTGTAGCCCTCGGTGCCGGTACCCGCCACCGTGGTGATGGCCTCGATAGCGATAGCTGCTGTGCTCATGGAAGCCTCCGTCTTCTCGAGTTCCGGATAACGACGGTGCATCAAGTGCTGTGAGGGCACCGCTTCGTGGTGCCCTCACGCAGGAATACCCCCCCACTCCCGACTACCGCACAGACAAGAAAGCCCCGGAGAAAACGAGGGCTGACCTGTGATGATGCGATGGCGATACGGGAATGAAGCAGTACTGCCGATGGCCAGAACAAGATCATCAAGCTCTGCATCGGTGCGCCTACGAGGGGATATCCACCCGAGGACCAAGCAATCGCCTCGGCCTGGGCTGTGAGGCGACACGAAATCGTCAGTTGCTGCGCGACATCAGAGGAGGTGGCCGATTTGATCGCTCAGCTTGAACAGGCCAGTAGCGCCGCCGCACAGGAAGCGCTGAAACAACAGCCGGCCATCGGCTCACCGGCATGGTTCAGGTCGGTGACAGTGCTGCTGGTCGCGGGCGGGTCTCGGTGTTCGAGGTTCTGGAACTGGAAGACGACGAGCGCGCGATCGTGCAGGCTGTGCTCGAGGCGCCCGGCCGCTGCCCGTTCAGCGTCCGCGCCGAGACGCTCGTAGCGGCGGATCCCGCGTCGGAGGCGTGAGGCGGGTATTCCTACCTGCTGCCGTCGATGCGTTCGAGCGCCGCGGCGAGCAGTGGCAGGGCGCCTTCGGCCAGCCGGTACTCCACGATCGTTCTGCGGGTCGTCGGTGCTGCGTGACTCGATCACGCGTGGTGGCGGGAGCTTGTCGGTCGTGTCGTGCATGGCCCGCCGCATCGTCGTGCGCATGCCGCCCAAGGCAGTGACGCCCAGGGGAAACAACAAGTGCACCACGAGGCCGGTAGCTGCGGGTGCGCGCGTGGCGGGCGGACACCCGGGCTGCCGGTGCCGCACGGGGGCCGGGAGGTTGGTTCGTGGTGACGGTCAGCGGTTGAGGTAGGCGGCCAGGCCACCGAGTTCCTCGGTGGCGATGAACACCGAACGGACGTTGAGGATGGCCTCTTCGACGTGGGTGGTGCAGCCCCAGGCCGAGTCGCCCCACGAATCGGCGATCTTCAGCTCGGCCGGCGCGCTGCAGCCGGCGGTGCCGCCGAGCTGGCAGTGCTCAGGGTGCGGCGTGGTGGCCTGTACGGCAGCCGCGGCTCGTATCTGGGTGGCGAGCTCGGCGGCGGCAGCGGCGCGTTGCTCGGCATCGTCGCGCAACTGGCGTTCGGCGCGTACCGCCTTGATGGTGGCCAGGCGCAGCTCCAGGTGCTGCGCGACCTGGTCGGCGAGATAGCCGAGCACGGTGCTCTGCACCTCGCTCAACTCCCGAGGCACGGCGTCGATCGCGGTAACGGTGCCGAGGTGGTGCCCGTCGGCGGTGACGATCGGGGCGGCGGCGTAGAACCGCAACCCCAGCTCACCACGTACCAACGGATGATCGAGGGTGCGCGGATCCGTGACCGCGTCGTTGACCACATACGGGCCCTCGGCGCAGAACGCCGACGCGCACAGTCCCGGTTCCGTGCCGACCTGCGCGACACCATCCAGTCCCTGGGCCGCGGCGAACCAGACCCGGTCGGCGTCGACGATGCTGACCGTGGCGATCGGGGTGCCGCACACCGCTGCGGCGGTCGCCGCGATGGTGTCGAACTGGCCGTCGGTTGGAGCGTCGAGGATCTCGTAACGGCGTACCGCAGCTAGCCGGGCGGGGTCGGTGAGGGCGGTTCTGTCAGCGGTGATCGACACGGTGTGGTGCTCGCTTCCCATGGGGGTGTTCAGTCCGGGGTAGAGTACGTGGTTGCGGCGGTCATGCCGCATCCGCTGTGGCTGCCGTGATGCCGGCGCGGTCGAGGACTCGGTACACCGTCGGGCGCGACACCTCGAACAGCTCCGCCAGTTCGGCGATGATGTGACGGCAACCTCATCACGTACAAGACGCGCGACCGACCCCTGATAACACCCGCGTCCCAGCGCTTTCCGGCGGTCAGGCGCTTTCCTCGAACACTGGCTTGGCTTGGGTGGTCAGTTCGGGCAAGTACTTGTAGATCTCGCTGCGCGAGACACCCAGCAGCCGTGTGACCGAGGAGACGGTCTCTTCCGGTCGGGTGAGGATGGCGCGGGCATGGCGGATCTGCTCGGTGTTCATGGCCGGTGGGCGGCCGAGGCGTTGCCCGCGGGCGCGTGCGGCGTCGAGGCACCGCCGCCGGGAGGGGTGATCGCGCCTGTCATCCCGCCGCAGTCGCCGTTGCAGGAACTCGTTCACGGACCGCTGGTCACGAACCGTGTGGTCCGTCCCGGCGATGGCGACCTCGTCTACGGGCTCTGCTGTGTCGGGGACGGAGGCCGGATCCTCGACAAGATCACCTGGTGTTCACGCCCGGCGAGCGGGACGCTTTCACTGCTGGCGTTGCGGATGGGAAGTTCAGCCGCAGCTGAACAGGAAAACCGCGAAGCCCCGCACCTCGAAAGAAACGAGGGCGGGGCGTCGTCCTGTGTGAACCGTCACTCAGCGCTGGCCGGGTTTGTAGCCGTGGTTGGCCTTCTTGTTCCGGCGGGCGCGCCTCTTGCTGGATCGTGTGGACACTGGAGTCGGTTACCTTTCGGTGGTCAAGCGGTGGGGTTCTGCTGGTTGGTCCAGGCGGCCAGCCGGGCTCGGGCACGTGAATTGCGCACCAGCGCAGCCGCTTGCGCCGGTTGGGTGCCTTCGTGGTATCCGCCGTTGACGACGGGAGCGCCTGGGGCGCTGTATATCGCCAGCAGATCGGCGGCGTTGTCCACTGGTGCGTCCGCGTGACTGCGGAATCGGGGCATGTCGATCTCGAAGTCGGCCGGGTGGACGCTCACCGCGGTCAGGCCTTCGGGACCGGTCTCGGCGAGCGTCCGGGTGAACATGGTCAGCGCCAGTTTGGATTGAGCGTAGACCGCCAGTGGCGTGTAGATGCCGCGTTTGCGATCCAGATCGGAGTAGTCCACGGTTCCTCCGCGATGCAGTGGAGACGACACGGTCACCACTCTGCCCCGCGCTGCCGCGACCGCGGGCGCCAGCGCCATGATCAAGCGCTGCGGTGCGAGATAGTTGACCTGCAGGGTCGTCTCGTAGCCGTCTTCGGTTTGTGAGCGGCGCTGGCCGGCCGGAATCGAGGCGGCATTGATCAGCGCGTGCAGGCACGGCACTGTCGCGGCCAGCATGGCCGCGAGTTCGTCCACCTCGGAGAGCTTCGTGAAGTCCGCGTGCACGAAGTGCAGCCTCTGCGGCGGAATGCCCGCGTATACCAGCGCTTCGAACGCTTCCTCGGCACCGTCCTTGTCCTGTGCGTGCAGGATTACGGCGGCACCGTCGGCGCCGAGCCGTCGCGCGGTCGCATGGCCTAGGCGGGTATCGGCGCCGGTCACCATGGTGATCCGGGACGCGGACAGAAATTCGGACATAACTCTCCTATCGAGTGAGCGTGGCCGCCGTCGACTGACGGCAGGCGGATCCGCAGCAGTCATCTCCGGTCAGGGGGCGCGGACGGTCAGCGGGATACGCACGACAGCACTGGCTTTCGTGCACACGAAGCTCCCTGTGGCAACGCCGAACAGGGCGGAAAGACGGAGGGTCTCAAGCCGGACTGGGCGGCTTGTCCTCGCTTCCGGAACCGAAAAGCTCGAGCGACGACGGCAATTCGTACTCGCCGCGAACCAGAGCAGTGCCGGACGGCGTGCGCGGCAGCGGCGCGACGTCCGGGATTGCGGTCATAGTCCGATGAAAAACCCGTGCGGTCGCGTGGGCAAGATTTCGCACAGCGGATTGACGAATCATTTGCGCCTGCTGCGGTCCGGATCGTCGTCGTGGTGGAGTTCGCCCATGATCTGCGTGATCGGCGCGGCAGCGGGCCACATGTATCGAAAGTGACCGCTCATCACCAGCCAGCTGTAGGACTATTGCGCCGGTGCCCAAGTAACTGCGGCAGTGCCGGGCGTGGAGGCGGTATTCAGGCTCAGGTGATGTATTGATTTCGTCAAAACCAGCGGTGATCGGCGTGGATTGTCGTCAGGAATAGCCCGGTCTCGGCTGGGGGGCCGATAGGGTCCGGCCACGATTGATGTGGCAGACCCCAGGGGTGGTTGGCATGAGCCGATACGATGATCTCGAGACCCTGCGCGAGTTGGTCGAGCACCGCCATGTGGTGGAGATCCTCGACGTCTTGTCCTACCGTGCGCACACTCTCTCGGAGATGCGCAGCGCTATCGGCGGCCGGTGGACGCTGCCGCACGCGGTCCGTGTAGTAGCCGCACGCGGACTCGTCACCGCCGAGCTGCCAGGCAGTTGGGACGACGCTCCGTCGCAGGCCGGGCGGTTGGTTCTGACCGAGCGTGGCCGGCGAACCGTCGATGCCCTGTCCAGCCTGACTGTCTGGACAGCACTCTACGAGCAAGCGGCACTGGAGCCGGACAGCTGACCCCTTGGCGGGGTACAACCGCTGTGATCCGCGGCAGAGCGAATCCGGCGGCCCAGCCGACGCGTCGACCCCACAACGGCACCGCCCGGGCACCCGCCGCCGGCCGGTAGAACACACCGTTGCGTGGCTGCACGCCGGACAAACGCCTGCGGAACCTGCTACGAACACCGCGCCGACATAGATCACACCCTGCGGTGATCAACTGTGATCGACTCGGCGCTGCGGAAGCAACCCAGGCGCCCTGGGCCGGACAGGTCCCGGTCCCGAGTTGCCCCGCGGGCGTTGCTTACGGCATCTTTACTCTGGAGCGCCGGGAAGTCTGGTCGGCATGTGGTCCGTGGACTCGGGTCACACCCACCAACCTGGGAGTTTGTTGTGACGGGCAGGTACTTGATCTTGACGAACTTCGCGCGGGCGATCACACCGTCCCGGGTCGTATCCTGCAGGTGTGCGTGCTGCTCAAATGGCCGAGGAATACCCGGTGGTCAGTCTGGACACCGACGCGCTGGACGCTGCTCGGCTGCTGGCCGAGCACCGGTTGCCCGGGATCGTGGTGACCGACGGCCAAGGCGCCCCGCAAGCCGTCTTGCCCGCCTCCCAAGTGGTGCGCTTCATCGTCCCGAAATACGTGCAGGACGATCCGTCCTTGGCCGGTGTGCTCACCGAATCGATGTGCGACCGGATCGCGGACAAGCTGCGCGGAAAGAAGGTCCGCGACGTCATCCCCGAACGGCTCAGCAAGGTGCCTGCGGCCCGGTCCGACGACACGATCGTCGAGGTCGCCGCGGTCATGGCCCGGTTCCGCTGCCCGCTCATCGCCGTGCTGAAGGGCGACGAACTCATCGGAGTGATCACCGCATCCCGGCTACTGGCCGCTGCGCTGCAAGACGGCTGACCCCCGACGGGATCACGAGCGCCACATCGACCGCTCGTGTGTGGTGGACATCGTGACGGTCGTCGCGGTCTCGGTCTTCCTCGTCGCCTACGCCCTCATCGCCACCGAACGCATCCACAAGACGAAGGCCGCCCTCGGCGGCGCCGCGATCCTGCTCGCCTTCGGCGTCATCGGATCCGAAGACGCGTTCTACTCCCATGAGATCGGCATCGACTGGGATGTCATCTTCTTGCTGCTGGGGATGATGATCATCGTCGGTGTCCTGCGTCAGACCGGTGTCTTCGAATACACCGCGATCTGGGCGACCAAACGCGCCAGAGGATCCCCGCTACGGGTGATGGTCCTGCTGGTCCTCATGTCCGCCCTCGCGTCGGCCATGCTCGACAATGTCACCACCGTGCTGCTCATCGCGCCGGTGACGCTGCTGGTCTGCGACCGGCTCGCGATCAACCCGGTTCCCTTCCTCATCGCCGAGGTCCTCGCGTCCAACATCGGCGGCGCGGCCACCCTCATCGGCGACCCGCCGAACATCATCGTCGGCAGCCGGGCCGGGCTGTCGTTCAACACCTTCCTGATCCACATGGCGCCGATCGTGCTCATCGCGCTCGCGGTATTCACGCTGCTGCTTCCGCGCCTTTTCCGAGGCAGTTTCGACGTGGACCCCGCCCGCGCGGCCGATGCCATGACCCTCAACGAACGCGAAGCCATCAGCGATCCCAGGTTGCTGGTGAAATGCGCGATCGTGCTCGCCGCCGTACTGGCCGGGCTTGTCGGACACTCGCTGTTCCACATCGCGCCATCGGTGGTGGCCCTGCTCGGCGCCGGTGTGCTGGTCCTGATCTCGGGCGTCCCGCAGCGCGACTACCTGTCCGCGGTGGAATGGGACACCTTGCTGTTCTTCGCGGGCCTGTTCGTGATAATCGGCGCTCTGGTGAAAACCGGGGTGATCGAACGACTCGCCGAACTGGCCACCGACGTCACCGGCGGTAACGCGCTGCTGGCGACGATGCTCATCCTCGTCGTCTCCGCGTTGCTATCCGGCCTCATCGACAACATCCCTTACGTCGCGACCATGAGCCCCCTGGTCGCCGACCTCGTCGCGAGCATGGACGATCCTCGAGCCGGTGCGCTGTGGTGGGCGCTGGTTCTGGGCGCGGACTTCGGCGGGAACCTCACTGCCGTCGGCGCCAGCGCCAATGTCGTGATGCTCGGCATCGCCCGCAGCGCCGACAATCCGATCAGCTTCTGGGAATTCACCCGCAAAGGCATCGTCGTCACCGCTGTCACCATCGCGGTTGCCGCACCGTATCTCTGGCTGCGCTACTTCGCGCTCCACTGACCCGCCACGCGGCAGCCGCTCATCCACCGCGCAGGTTGCGGCGTCGGATGAGGTAGGCCACGATGAGGAACCCGCCGATCAAGGCCGCCGTGACGAACTCACCCATCGCGCCCTCCTTTCAGCGAGAGTTCAGGAGTCCGAAGCAGGATCCGGGTATTGCCCCGAGACCGACACGACCATACTCCGATATCCCGCGATACCGGCCATTCGTGCGTAGTCGTCTACCGCTCGTAGCCGCAGTGTGGTGAAGAATCACAGTAAGAGAAAGAATAAGATCGACCCGGAAAGCGTAAGCAGGTCATAAAAGCATGCTCGTGTGCTGAAACCACATCTCGGGACGGTCCGCTGGTGTTCGCTCTGTGAGTGGATATGGTCACTGCTGCCGTCAAGGTTGCATAAACGGGCATTCCATTCCCAAATCTGCCGGTCGAGACTCGCTGCTGTGAGTACTGTTGCACCGCGCACTGTCCCCCCATCGCGCGGAAAAACGAAGAACGGTTCGCTTTCCGCCGGCTTGACCGTGTCCACCGGACTGGCCGGTCTTTCACTGGACGCGATGGCTTCGGTCTCCTATGGACCGGAGGCGATCGTGCTGGTGTTGGCCACCGCCGGAGCCGCGGGCCTGGGCATGACTCTGCCGGTGACGCTGGCCATCGCCGCGCTGCTGGCGGTGCTCGTCGCGTCTTATCGGCAAGTCATCGCGGCGTTCCCGAACGGTGGTGGCGCGTACGCGGTGGCGAAACGTCATCTCGGCCGACGCGCAAGCTTGGTCGCCGCGGCGTCTCTGATCGTGGACTACGTCCTCAACGTCGCGGTATCCATCGCCGCCGGGGTCGCGGCACTCACCTCGGCGTTTCCAGTGTTGCACGGGTCGACGTCATGGATATGCCTGGCCGTACTCATCGGCATCACGGTGTTGAATCTGTTCGGGATCGTGCACAGCGCACGAGCGTTCATGGCGCCGACCATCGTGTTCGTGGCCGGCATCTTCGCCGTGATCCTCGGCGGACTGTTTCGCTCCGAGCCCGCCGCGCTCGACTCCGGTCCAGAGATGGTCGGAGACGTGCAGACCGTCGGGGTGCTGCTGCTGCTCAAAGCGTTCTCCAGTGGCTGCGCGGCGCTGACGGGCGTGGAAGCGATCGCGAACGCGGTGCCGAGCTTCGCCGCGCCGCGTGTTCAGCGGGCCCGGCGCGCGGAAGTGGCGCTGGGCGGGCTACTGGGCACGATGCTCATCGGTCTCGCGGTGCTGATCGAGAAATTCCAGATCCACCCGATCGAGGGCACCACCGTGCTGTCCCAGCTCACCGCCGCCGTACTGGGCCACGGAATCGGCTACTACGCAGTGCAATTCGCGACGGTCATCCTGCTGGCGCTGGCCGCGAACACCTCATACGGCGGTCTGCCGACCCTGACCAGACTCCTGGCCGACGACAACTGCCTCCCACACCGCTTCGCCGTGCACTCCCCGCGACAGGTCTACCGATACGGGGTCACGGCACTGGGGCTGAGCGCGGGCGTGCTGCTGATCGGCGCGAACGGGAACATGAACGCGCTGGTGCCCCTGTTCGCGATCGGCGTGTTCGTTGGCTTCACCATCGCTCAGGCCGGGATGGTCCGGCACTGGTGGGTCGATCGCGATCATGGGTGGCGGAAGCGATTGACACTCAATGGGTTCGGCACCCTACTCACCGCGGCGGCCGCTGTCGTCACCACTGCTATGAAATTCACCGCAGGCGCCTGGCTGATCGTCCTCGTGCTGCCCGCCCTGGTGCTGGGCATGCAGCGCATCCGCTCCACCTACACTCGCATCGACGATCGCCGCCGCGCGGATGCGGTGCCACCACCACCGCGACCCCGCGACGCCGTGGTCGTCGTACCGGTGTCGGAAGTCTCCGAGCTGAGTAGCGAGGCACTCTCCGCGGCGATGTCCATCGGGACCGACATCGTCGCCGTCCACGTGTGCCTACCCGGTGAGTCGGTGACGGCATTCACCAAAGCGTGGGACGTGTGGCATCCCGACGTTCGATTGGTGCTGTTGGAAGCGCGCGACGCGACCGTCGGCCGGCCCGTCGCACGCTACCTCGACGACTATTTCGCCGACCGCAGGAAAATCGTGGTGATCGCGGAAATCGACCCGCCGGCTGGCTGGGCCCGGGTCCTGCCGAGCCACCGCAGCGACGAACTCGAACGGCAACTACGCCGGATGAGCGACACCGTCGTCTGCCACCTCCGCATCCAACTCGCCTGAATCGGCGGACTCGCCGAACACTGGTCGATGTCCAGTTAGCCCGGCATCGGCGACGATCTCGACCACAACGAAGCCGAAATGGAAATGCGGAGAACGGGTGTCGGGGATTGCGGCGATAAATGTGCTGATGGAACGAGGAAAGAGGAATTCGGCCGCGGGCCGCTGCGTCTGTACTTGCTGGATCGGCTGCCCGAAGCCGTTCGCCCGCTGGACGCGGCGGCGGAAGCGGAACTTTCTTGCCGATCCCGACAGCGCCGTCCAGCAGATCTACGACAAGTACGCCTTGGGCGGGTTCAGCGTAGGCGGCCGCGAAGACGTCAACCGGGCTGCTTCCACAGAACCCCAACTGTTATACAGCCGCGCCACTGTGTGATTCAGGCTCTGCCAGCCTGGCGCCGGACCACACACCGAGAATGCGCCTAGCTTGAGTTTTAACCTGTGCGGCGTGGTCGTGGTCCAGCGGGTTTGGCTGGGTTCTGGTTGCTGGGTGTCTTGATGTGCACGTCGTAGCGGGGCGCTGGTCGCGGTGGCCGGCCGGTCGACCGGGTCCGGGTCGGGAGGGTTTCGGTGCACTGGCGGGACAGGCCGCTTCCCGACGGAGGTGCCGAAAGCCTCGACGGACACGTGCGGGTGTAAGGCGTTGTGGGGCTGTGGGTTTCTCCCACGGACGCGGGATGTCGACGGTGAGTTCGCGAGCAAGGCGCAACTGTGCGTGGGTACCGCTACCTCGCACCGGCGCCGACCGTGGTGATCGCGGTGGTCGTGATACTCGCCAGCGGCGGCGAGGAAGCGGGGCCGCAATCGTGATCGCGCTCGGCCTTGGCGCACTGACCGCGGCTGTTGCCTGCCTGGCATGAGACCTGTGGCTGCGTCCCGGACGATAACCCCACGCAAAACATTGATCGTCCCGCAGAAATCGATGCGGTACGTGAGCGACCGGGGCCGCCGCCGGAAGCCTTTGACCACCCGGAGCGAGGACAAGCCCCATCGGGGTGAAAACCGGCGCGACCACCCTGCGATCACCGGGCACTTCGTCAAGCCTGGGCGCCAGCCGCAGCCCTCCCTGCAAGGTAGCACTGGCACCGATTTTGGACTGTCCGCGATCGACCGTCCGTGACCTGCAAGTCAGGTGCGACACTCATCACCGACGTCTCGGCCGGCGGCACCTGATCGCTGAAGTTTGACGAATCCTTATTGTGTTGAGCCACTTTCCTTGACGGATTCCATGCGTCCGGAGTCATAGGCTGAAAAATCGTGCGTCCCACTCCTTGGCAGAGCAAAAATTCTCGACACAAACAGGTTGACTCATTTGGTGGGGAACGACGACGGCGATGGGATGGCGCGCAGCTCCGGGTCGCTCTCGGGAGAAAGTGGCTGGGGGCCGTGCTCCGCGGAAACTGGGTTCACTTATCTGCCGCGACCGGGTGCATGATCACATTTGTCCTGCTGTTCCACCCGTGGCTGACCACAGGCACAGGCGGGACGGACGGTGTGATCCAAGCAAACGCCTTCGGCCGCATCCACGTGACGACCTTCTGGGTCGATCTCTGGGCGCAAACATCGGTGCCCAACCCGAAAGCCAGTGGAACATGGGGCATCCTCACGAGCGTTGCGATCGTGATCGCGGTGTGCAGTGCGGCGGTCAACAGCGTGGCCCGCACCGAGGCGTTCGCGCGCCTGGCGATGGTTGCCACCGTTTTCGTTGCGATTTTCGCTATCGCCACCGCGCTATATCTGAATAGCAAGGGCGATGACCTGACGCGAGTGGTCTCGTATGGGACGGCCCGGGATCCGGGGACGCAGGTCGGATTGCTGATCCGATGGGCAAGGGGACATGACAACTATCCGGCACCCGGGATTCGCCAGGTTTCCTACGCGACCTACAGTCTCACCTGGTCTGCGATAGTCGCCGTCGGGATTTCGCTGCTTTCCGCTATGGCTGAAATTGCGCAGTGGATGCGCGGACGCAATAGCGGTCCGCGCCGAAAGGGATTGCAAGACGATGTGATCCGATGAACAAGGCAAGGGCCAGCCTTCATGTGAGAAGAGACCGTCGAAGCAAAATCGGTTGTGGCACCCAGCCCTGGTTACCACGGCGCCTCCAGGGCCATTCGGTCATGCATCAGTGGCGCGAAAGCGTCGGTTTCGGAGCGAGTCGCTGCGGCCTGGTTCGGGCCGAAGGGCTTCGCCTCGGTCGTCTATGGGCTGCTGGCGCTGCAATCCGGCATCGCGGGCAGCGAAGCGGTCTTCGATCTGGTCGCGGTGACGATCGCACTGTCGATCGTGCTGCCCTCTCCGACCGATGTGCCGAGCGTCAGGGGTTCGGCACATCCGCCGGGCGTGGTTGTCAGGCGCCGAGGTCGCGGTGGGTGAAGCGGTAGGTTCCCGCTGCGACGATGATCACTGAAACTCCCGCGAGCACCGCAGTGTTCGCCCATTGGAAGCCGTGGCGCAGTGGTTCACCGTCGAGGTAGTAGTGGAACGGCGAGAGGTACACGGCCCAGTCCATGCCGAGTTGTCCGGCGAACGCATCCGCGGCGTAGGCGAGGACACCGACGACCGCGGTAACTGCGAAGACGACAGTACGGCGGCCGAACGCGGCGCCGAGGCCGATGGCGAGCGCACCGAAGACCACGGCCAGCAGGGCGACGTTGAGGCATTGGGCCGCGAAGTGGATGGGGCTGATCGCGGTGAGTTCCGCGCTGCCGCGGATGGCGAGCATGCCCACCCACACGATGGCGGTGATTCCGGCGGCGGCGACTGCCAGCGCGGCGAAGCGTTGCAGGATCAGGGTGGTTCGGGTGATCGGGTAGGACATGTACAGGTCCAGGGTGCCGGATTCCTCGTCGGCTGCGGTGGCGCGGGCGCCGGTAGCCGCGCCGAAGAACATGGCCAACAGCGGCACGATCAGCCCGAACACGGTCGATCCCAGATATCCCGGCGCGGAGGTGATGTCGTCCATTCGCAGCGCTTCCCGCAGCGCGTCGGGCACGTTCTGTGCTTGCTGGGCACCGTTTTTCGCCATTTGAGGGTAGAAGCTCGCGTACATCATCGCGGCTAGGGTGATGCCGGCGGTCCAGCCGATCAGCGCGCGGCGGCCATCGCGCAAGGTCTTGGCCAGGATGGTGAAGCTCATGTCGGTTACGTTCCTTGTCGTGGTGGTCAGGTTCAATCGGGTGTAATTCACGCGGCGGGCGCTGGGCTGGTGTCGATTCCGGCGTATTGGGCGTGGAAGATTTCGTCGAGGTGGGGTTCGCTGGTTCGCAGCAGGGTGACCGTGTGCTGCGCGGCGGCCTTGACGATCGCGTCGGGTGAGCCGGTCACTTGGGCGCGCAGGATCGTGCCGGTCTCATCAAGGGCTGGTTCGGCGATTCCGGGCAGGCCACGGAATTGGTCGAGCATCACCGGGTCGGCGAATTCGATCTCGATGCGGCGTGCTGCGGCTGCGCGCAGGTCGGCGACGGTGTCGAGGGCGACCAGCCGCCCATCGCGCAGTATCCCGATCCGGTCGGCGACCGCTTCGACCTCGTCCATGATGTGGCTGGACATGAACACCGTCTGCCCATTACCGGCGGCTTCGAGTACCAGGTCGAGAAATGCCTGCTGCAGCAGCGGATCGAGCCCGGAGCTGGGTTCGTCGAGAATCAGCAGCTCGGGGGTGTGCATGAATGCCTGCACCAACCCGACCTTCTGCCGGTTGCCCTTCGATAGGCTTTTGATCGTCGCCGTTTGATCCAGCCCGAGCCGGTCGGCGAGGTCATCGATGCGTGGTCGCGGGACACCGCCGCGCAGGGCGGCGAGGTAGCGCAGGCAGTCGCGGACCGGCTGGCGTCCGTCGACGACGAAGTCTCCGGCTAAATACCCGACGCGGCGGCGCAGCGCAACTCCGTCGCGTCGTGGGTCCAGCCTCAGCACCGTGGCTGTACCGCGGGTGGGGCGGATCAGATCCAGCAGCAACCGGATGGTGGTCGACTTGCCCGCCCCGTTCGGGCCGAGGTAGCCGAATACCTCGCCGGCCCGCACGTCAAGGGTGAGCCCGGCCAAGCCACGGCCGGTGCCGTAGGTCTTGGTGAGGTCGCGGAGTTCGATGGCGTTGTCCATAACCCAGAATGTATAGAAGTTTCAGAGATTTGTGAAGATTTAGGGAGGTTGGAGTTTTCGGTATGGTCTGAGGCATGGACTCCTCACAGCAACTCCGCGACGCGGCCGAGAAGCTGGCCCTGATCCTGGCTCAGGGCGGGATGCAGAAAGCGACCGCACGCGTGATGACAGCCCTGCTCTACAGCGAGCAGGAGGCGATGACCGCTGCGGATCTGTGCGAGCAACTGTCCATTAGCACCGGTGCGGTCTCGACCGCACTCAAGCAGCTGATCCAGACCGGGTTGATCGAGCGTGTCCCCGCGCCGGGCAGCCGCCGCGACCACTACCGGTTCGTGCCCGGGGCGTGGGCGACGTTGATGTCGCAGCAGAACGCCATGTACGGGGTGATGCGCGAAGCTGCGCAGGAAGGCCTCGACGCTGTGAGCGATGGGTCGGTCGCCGCGGGCCGGCTGCATGAAATGCAGGACTTCTACTGGTACATGGAGCGTGAAGTGTTGCCACTGATCGAGAAATGGCGGGAGCAGTACAAACGGGGATAGCCCGGGTGAGCGCGGTCGGTATCGTCACCGCAGGAGCCGGGCGACGGTATGGCCGACGGCTACACCGGCCCGACGCGGTGTGGGTCGGGCGGCTCTCGCCGCGTGCTATTCAAGCAGCACCGCACCCGCCAGCGTTGGCCGCCGAACCGTAAGGGTGGCGGCACGCGGGGCCGATGCCGGTCGGTCACGGCGCGGTGCCGAACGGCCAATCCTGCGGCCGTCGCAACAGGCGCCGACCATCCGCACTGCGGTCGACAACGCCTACGTGCTGTCGTTCGACCACGCCGATTTCGTCGCGTACCGCGACTGGAACCAGCCGGTCACGCTGCCTGTTCTATCGAGAGCACATGGTCGCCCCAATGGGTCCCGGCGCCGATGGCCGAGCGCGTACCGCGGTGATCGAGGCCGTGATCGCGAACTCGGAGCGGCCAGGGTTCCGGTTCGCGCGTCGGGTCCTGCCGGTGTTGCGTCCGCTGATGACTCGCGCCGCGACGCGGCTGTGGCGTGACGACCTGGCGTACGCCGAGCGCCGGGGCAGAGTCAGTTCCGCCGCGCCACAAGGAAATACGGATACGCGGTCACCACCGGGCATAGTCTGCAGGCGAGCCAGCAGGACCGCGCGTAGATGCGCGGAGGGTTCGGCCACCATTACCGGAACTGAGGCGATGCGGTTCAGCAGTACCTCGGTACGCTGCCCGCACCGAACTCCACTGCCACACCTGGTTTCGCGCCGGGGGTATCCAAGGCGGCGGCGAGCCGTTCGGCCAGCGCCGGCCACATCGGCACGGAGAGCAGATGCAGGTACTCGGCGGCTGGCGTGTATTCCGTGTAGTCGGTCACCGGGGGCGCCGTCCGGTGACGAGTATCCCCGGGTGGATCAGGTGGTAACCGGGCTCGTCCAGAATGTAGCGGTCGCTACCCGGCGTCAGTGCGGCTTCGATACCGGCCAGGTCCTCCGCCGTAGCGCCGACATCCTGGCCGCATTCCCGCAGCGAGGCCAGATGTTCCGGCCATACCACCGCTTCCAGGTACGCTCGCACCTCGGGGTCGTCGCCGAAACCGACTCGCGGCAGCACGGTGAGGGCGCATGAGCGCGTTGCGGCTCGTCCCGCCGGCTCCGAAGGCGAAGGCGGGTGGCCGCGGCACCGGATGCTCCGGGTACGGCGCGACCGCGACGCCGCAATCCGCGGCGGCGAGCGCGGCCTCGTCGGCGCCTGCGACGACCGCGACACCGTGGCCTTCGCGCTGCAGCCGTACGACGAGTTCGGTGAGATCCTCCAGACCTTCCTCGGGTCCGGACTTGGGCTCGTACCGGACGATCTCGATGTCATGGCCGGCCACCGGCTTCGGCGGTGGCGTGTCACCGAGCAGGTCCATGTCGACCACCAGACGGTCGACATGGTCGAGTATTCGCAGCGGTTCCGGACGCACCACGAGCACATCGCAGCGACCCAGATACTCCGTCACTTCGGTGGCGAATGCCTCGCGCCCGAGCCTGGCGGCCTTGGCAACCCCCGCGCTGACCACGTCGATCGCACCCCGCGTCTGATGAGAAAGCGGGATGGTGGTCAATGCAGCGGCTATCGTCGCCATCAAGTCGCCCTCGTCATAGCGTTCGATCGGGCCCAGTGGCAGCGGGATCGGCCGCGACGCGCGGTGCTCCGGTAGCGGCTGGCTCGGCGGGGCGGTCGCGTACAGTACCGGCTCCAGTTGCGCGAAGGTCTGCGCGCGAGAATGCTCCTGCTGCAGCAGCAGCACCCGGTGGACGAGGTCGACGACCGGGCTGAGCAGCCGTCGCTCCAGGGCACCGGCCGTGGCGGCCGCGATGCCCAAGGCCAGCTCCACCTCGGTCACCCCGAATCGCCGCTCCAGCGGGGCGCGCAGCCGCTCCTGGTTCTGCACGAACGCGATGACGGGTGCGAGTTCGATCGGCGTCGAGCGCCCGGGCAGGCACAGCAGTGTGCCGAGGGCGGCGACGCCGACTGCGGCCACGTCGGCGACCGCCGCGACGGTGTACCAGGCCGCTGCGCTCCGATCAGTGGGATGTGTGGCCACAGCTGCGGTGAACGGCCCCTCGACCTCGGCGGCGGTCTCCGCTTCCTCCACCGCGGCGACGATGGCGGCCGAGTCGAACGCCTCGGAAGACCTCCTGGCGACCACGAGAAATCCGCACCCGGCGTCGAGGCGTGCCCAGGCCACCCCGGGCAGGCGGCCCACCCGCGCGGTCAAGTCCGTAGCGAACGCCTCCAGCCGTTCCGGCGCCGGTCCGTGCACCGCGACATGTACGCGTTCGTCGCCGGACCATACGGCGCGGGCGTGCCCCACGGCTTCCGACAACACGGTGTGCAACGCGTCCGCAGCGGATGCCGGGGCGCGCAGTGCACAGGCCGCGGCCGTCGGGTCCCGCAACGCATTCACCGCGAACACCGGGACACGCAGAAGTCTCTCGAGATAGCCGCCCAACATCATGGACTCCGCTGTCGGTCGGCCGGTCTGAGCCATCTGCTCGGCCGGTAGGGACTGCCGGGTGCGGGGATGGCAAACGGGCAGCACATCTCGCGGGCACGTGCCGCACTCAACGACCGCTCACACACAGTCACCCTCCGGTCGGAGCTGCAGGACTCGGTAACGCCCAGCAAACTCGGAAATAACCGAGCGGAATAGGGCACAACGGGGCCGACCGGCGGGGAGCTTTGTCTTGCGTGAGGGTATAGGGCCACAACGCAGTAGGCGGCGACGATCCGGTATTTCGTCCAGGGCAACACCGCTGCGGCGGATGTATAGAAAGCGGTCGCCACATGATGGCCGCGCCCACACCGCACGGTCGATATGCGAAGTGGCGGTCAGCGATCGACTTCAGTGATAGAGGGCATCGATGCTGGCGGCGAGGTTGTCGACGACTATCTTGCGGCGCAGTTTCATGCTCGGTGTAAGATCACCTGCCTCGACGGACAGTTCGTGATCGATGATGTCGAATTTCTTGATCTGTTCCCAGCGATTGAGTTGGGTGTTCAGGTGGTCGACGTAGCCGGCGATCACGTCGTGGGTCTTCTCGTCGCGCGCGATGTCGGCGAGTGGTTTGTCCGCCAGGCCGTGCTTGCCGGCCCATTCGGTGATGCTCTGGGCGTCCAGGGCGTCCAGGGCGACCAATGCGACGCAATAGGGCCGCGTCTCTCCGTAGACGATGAACTCCGCCGCGTACGGACATATCCCCTTGAATGTGGCGGCAATCGCGGAGGGCGCGACGTACTTGCCCTGCGAGGTTTTGAACAAGTCCTTCTTGCGGTCGGTGATGTGCAGGAAGCCGTCTGCGTCGATCTCGCCGATGTCGCCGGTGCGGAACCAGCCGTACGCGTCGAAAGCCTCGGCGGTGGCGTCGGGACGGTCATGATAGCCGCTCATCACACCGGGGCTTCTGAGCAGGATCTCGCCGTCCTCGGCGATCTTCACCTCGGTGCCCGGGAACGGCTTGCCTACCGTTCCGAACCGGTATGCCTCCGGGCGGTTGATGAACGAGGCGGCTGCGGTCTCGGTCAGGCCGTAACCTTCGAGCACGATGACGCCGATCGCGTCGAACCATTGCGCGACATCGCGGTCCAAGGGGGCCGCTGCCGAAACGAAGTACCGTAATCGACCACCGAAGCGTTCACGAACCTTGGAAAGCACCAGCCTGTCGGCGACGTTGTGCTGCAATGAAATCAGCAACGACGGGTCTTTGCCGGCCTGTCTAGCACGCGAGACTTTCAGGCCGACCTCGACGGCCCAGTCGAAGAGCTTCTTCTTGATCCCGCCTTCTTCGGCCACTATGCCCTCGATTCGCGCATGCGCCTTCTCGAAGATGCGCGGGGCGGCCGCCACGATCGTGGGGTGCAGGATCGTGAGGTTGTCCACTATCTTCTCCACCCGGCCGTCGATCGCCGTGGGATAGCCGATCAGTGGTGACAGCGCGAGCATCACCTTGCCGAACGCGTGGGACAGCGGCAGCCACAAGAAGTTCAGATCGTCGGGGCCGAGAACATGCAACGCGTCGATTGCTGCGGCGCTGTAGGTCCAGGCCGAGTGCGGCAGCCTCACCCCCTTCGGGGTGCCGGTCGTCCCAGAGGTGTACATGATGCTGCCCAGGTGCTCGGCCCGGATGCCGCGGACGTGGTCGGCCACCGCGTCGGGCGATTCGGCGAGCAGCGCGCGTCCGCGCTCTTGGAGGTCATCGAGAGTGATCACCCAGTTTCCGTCGCCCTCGCCGTCGAAGATCACCACCTGTCGCACGTCGGGCAACTCGGCGCGGTGCTCGATCAGTTTGTCCACTTGGGCCTGATCCTCGGCGACGACGACACGGCTGCCCGAGTCGGCGACGATGAACGCGACGCCGGGGGCGTTGGTGGTGGGGTACACGGTGGTGGTGGCCGCACCGGCGCACATCACGGCGAAATCGGCGAGCACCCATTCGTACCGCGTGGACGACACGAGGGCGACCCGGTCCTCGGCTTGGACTCCCAGGGCGATCAGCCCGGCGGCGAGGATGTCGACGCGGTCACCGAACCGCTTCCAGGACACGCTGGTCCAGCGCTCGCCGTCAGGGAATCGGAACGCCTCCGCCTCCGGAGTCGCGGTGACGCGGTCGACGAGCATCTGGGCAACCGAGGATGCCCGGTGCTCGATCTTGCTGAGATCGGGAAGTTCCTCGGATTCCCGAAGGAACGTCATCACTTCATTCTACGGAGTCTTCGGCCGATTGATGCGGCGCTCATACGAGAAACTGGAAAGCCCGGCATGTTTCTTGGAATCGGTCCGGACGCGGATAACGGCGCTCGTCCCTATCGACCTTTCCGGATTGCTCGGCCCGCATTTTCCATACGTGGAAGTACAGGCGTATCCGGATCTTCCTGTTCGTCGGCCTGGAGCTCGAGATCGAGATCGAAGTGCACGGTGGCGCCCTCGTATCGGAGCGCGTCATTCCACCCCTGTTCGGTGATGATCGCGAGCATAAGGGCGTTCTCCGCGAGTATTTCGGCCGTCAGATGTGCCACCCCCTGCAGGTAGGCGGCCGTGCCCAGTCGCCGCACGAGCAATGTGCCGATACCGTGTTGCTGGTCATGCGCGTCAACCGCCAGCGCCATCTCCGCGGTGATGTGTCCCGCGGTGGTGTCGGTGACGACGTAATTGGCGACCCCGACCAGGTCGACACCTTCGAAGGCGCCGAGCGCGAGGTGGGTGGAGTCGTGTCGGCACAATTGTTCCGCGAACTCGTCGATGTGCTTCGGAACGGCACTGAAGAACCGCAGATAGGCATCGTGCGCCGACATCTGCTCGTGCAGCGACGCGACCGCGTCGCGGTCCTCAGGCGTCAGTGCGCGGACGGTTATCCTGGAGATCGGCGGCGCAGACGGTGCCGGTGCGGGACCGGCGGTTGGTGGGATCGGATCGGCGCCGAGGCCCACCGGAGCCATTCGCGACGGACAGAACATGACGGGGCACCAGCTGCGGCGGAACAAGTACGAATCGAAACCGGGTACTTCCGGAACAGACGCGCGACCATCGATTCCGGTGACCACCAGTTGCGCACCCGTCGCGTGTTCGCTCAACGACCGATACGGGATGTCGGCAAGGGCGGACACGGTGACGTCAGGGAAGGCCTCGCGTGCCACGGCAAGGTGGGCGTCGAGGGAGTGCCGGTTCCTCGACGCAACCGGAGCGGCCGTTTCGAGTTGCTCCGGTCGGGCGTTCACGGCGACGACCGATGCCCCGAACAGGTGTGCGTAGCCGAACGCGGCGAGCGCGGCGGCGGCGCCGTCGTCGTCGTCCACGGCGAGAAGCACGGGGCGCTGGTCTGGAAGCTGGCCGGGCTCTCCCCGCCAGACGGTTACCGGGCAAGTGGCGTGATCGGCAACCATCGTCAAGGCCGCCGGCACGTCGAACTCCCCCACGTCGGGATGACCGAGGACGACCATCCGGGCGTCCTCTCCCACTGTGGCCCACGCCTGCGCAGCCGGTCCGTCGATCGACTCACCACTGATCTCGAGATCAGGGTGATCGCGGCGCACGACCGCGACGGTGTCGTCGACGACCGCTGTCGCGCTGCGTTCCGTCCGAGCCGCCGCTTCGGGGCCGGTCGCTGGGATGTCCGCCGAGACGTCAGCAGTGGCGGTGGCGATGTGGACGACCCGCAGGGTGCAGTGCAGTCGTTCGGCGAGGCGGGCGGACCATAGGGCGGCGTCACGCCCGTCCGGCGGTCGTTCGGCGGTCACCACGATCGAGGGATGCCCATGTGCGGTCATGCGGTTACTCCCGTCATGAGAGCTGACGCGAATCCGCCGACCGGCCGCCGATCGGTCGATGACCGTGCCCCGGCTATGGCCGGCAGACTCTCCGCAAACCTCGGATGACGCTGACTCGCAGCCGCGGTCAATATGGCGTTGCGCCGGGCCGGCCCGTGTGCCTGGGCCATCCCCGGTTCCGCAGCGGTCAGCTGTGTCCGTTTCCGGTCTTCTTGATTTCGATGTGCTTCTCCGGGGTCTCCGACTCGGACACCGGCACGGTCACCGTCAAGATCCCGTCGGTGTAGGACGCGTCGATGTCGTCTTCCTTCGCGCCGACCGGTAGCGGAATCGACCGGTAGAAACTGCCGTAGTGAAATTCCGAGCGGGTGCCTTCTTCCTTCCGTTCCGTGCGTTCGGCCTTGATCGTCAGCTGTCCTTCCCGGACGCTGATGTCGACGTCTTTGGCCGGGTCCACCCCGGGCAACTCGGCCCGCAACGTGTACCGGCCCTTCTCGAGGTTCTCCTCGACTCGAATCATGTGGCCCTCGAGCGAGGTCCAGGTGGGCCGTGACTCCAACCGGGCCATCAGATCGGACCAATCGGGCAGTGCGGGCCAGGTCGGTACCAATGCCCGGCGAGAGGAAAGGATGCTCATAGCGCGACTCCAGCGAAGAGAGTGGTTGATGACTCTTCGATTCCACGCGGCGCCCGCGCCCAGCAGTAGGGCCTACGGTCCTTCCTCCGAGGACTCCGGTCCCCGAACGAGGGCAGTCTTCCGCCACGGCACTCGCGATGGTCTTCGGGCGGCCCGGTGTGCCTCATCAACGGTGCCGGCGGCGCGCGCGGTCACCTCGATCCGCTGCACACTGTCGGCCAGGTGCGCGGTCCGGGCGTGGCGGGGACCGAAGAAGTACCAGGCCAGTCCAGCGATGAGGGCGACCGCGGCCGCCAGCATCACGAGGTCGTCGGCCTTCACGACGGACTCCCTTCACGAATTCATGGGAACTATGTCCGTTGCTGCGCGGCATGCGAGCCGACCGGGTGGCGCTCTCGGCTACGACAGGTGACAGATGACTCTCGTCCCGCCTGAATAGTGCTGTTCGGCCGTATCCCGGTCGGTGTACAGCGCGCACAGTGAAAGAACCGAACACTCCGAAGTGAAGGAGAGCCTGCGGTGATGTTCTGGTACAGCAATGGAATGACCGGATGGGGATACGGTCTGATGGCCATCAGCATGGTGATCTTCTGGATGCTGGTCATCGCCGGCATCGTGGCACTGGTCCGCTACACGGCCCCCTCGCAGGGCCGGCCCACGGTGCCACGCGGGCCAACTCCGCAGCAGGTGCTCGCCGACCGTTACGCCCGTGGCGAGATCGACGACGAGGAATACACCCGTCGATTGAAAACCCTCAACAGCGCCACATCCCCCTGAGGCTTGCCGGCGGGGTTGGAAAGCAGCAGGCGATGGCCACTCGCGAATCCCACATGTCCCAATCGGACCTGTTCTCCTGGAACATGGAACGTGATCCGGCGCTGCGCTCGACGATCGTCACGGTCTTGATTCTCGATACCGATCCGGACTGGGACCGCTTGGTGGAGACGATCGATCGCGGCACCCGCATCGTGCCGAGGTTGCGGCATCGGCTGGTCACCGCGCCGTTCGGTCTCGCCCCGCCGCGATGGGTGCTCGATTCTGATTTCGACCTCTCTTGGCACCTGCGCCGTTCCGCGCTGCCGGAACCGGCGGACCTCTCCGCGGTACTCGAGTTCGCCCGAACCGAAGCGATGACCGCGTTCGATCCGGCCCGGCCACTCTGGCGCTCGACCTTGCTCACCGGCTTGAGCGGCGCGGGATGCGCGCTGGTGATGACGGTGCATCACAGCCTCACCGATGGCATCGGCGGTATTCAGATCGCCACAGCGCTGCTCGATTTCGATCGGGCGGGAACCGATCGCGGCCATCCGCCCGAGCCGTCGCAGGACCGTGACGGCGCGGTCCGCGACATCGTTGCGTGGAACTGGTCGGTCGGCTCGGATCTTCTTCGTGGCGGTGTGCGGGTCACGCCGCGGACCGCGTGGCGGGCTGTCACTCATCCCGCGCGGGCGGCGCGCGATGGTGTGGCGCTGGCGAGCTCGTTGGTCCGCTTGGCCCAGCCCGTCACCACGACGCTGTCGCCGGTGATGATCGAGCGCAGTCTCCGTCGCCGGCTGGCAGTACTGGACGCTCCCGTCGAGCAGCTACGCCGTGCCGCGCGGGCTGTCGGCTGCACCATGAACGATGCTTTCCTGACCGCGTTGGTCATCGGGCTACGTATGTATCACGATCGGCACGGGGCGAGAGTCGACCAGCTGCGGGTGACCATGCCGATCAGCCTTCGCACAGCCGACGATCCGCTCGGCGGCAATCGGATCACCCTCGCTCGTTTCGCGTTGCCGGCCGACATCCCGGACACCGCAGACTTGATGCGCGCCGTGGCCGCCGCGGTCGCCGGTTGGCGGCGCGAGCCGGCGATACCGCTGTCCGGCGCCGTCGCCGCGGCGTTCAACCGGCTGCCTGCCGGACTGCTCACCGAGATGCTCAAACATATCGATTTCCTCGCGTCCAACGTCCCGGGTTCCCCGGTGCCGCTCTATATCGCCGGGGCGCGGATCGACCGGATGTACGCTTTCGGTCCCACCATCGGCACGGCCGTCAACGTCACCCTGACCTCGCATGCCGGAACCTGCTACGTCGCGATCAACGTCGATACTGCCGCGATCCCCGACATCGCGATGTTGACCGACTGCCTCGCCGCCGGTTTCGCCACTGTGGTTCGTCTCGGCGCCGAGGACTCATCAGAGGGCGGCGCCGACCTCCCCGCCGAAGCACCTCGCTCGACACCCGTGTGACCGGTTGTGTATCGGTTCGGGGCGGTCGCACTCCTCCGTCCGGCCGTTCCGACCAGTGTGACAGGCGCGGACCGGAATGATCCGGTTCGAGATCTGACGGCCCGCGTATCCGCCGAGCTGAGTTCCCCGGGCGCGGTCACATGGAAGCCCGTAGATGCCCGGGCACAAGGATGCGTACGAGAAACATCCCGGTCGTCACGGCCACTACCGCGGCCATCGCAACGCCTCCCAGCGCCCCGATCACGGCCGTGACCATCGTCGACTGCCCTGCCCGCCACAACGGGGTCGTGACCGTGGTGAAGGCGGCCAGCCCCCCGATCCAGCCGACCGCGTTGCCCCAGATCCACAGCACCGCACGATCCGACCAGCGCCGTAACACATACCACTGCGCTACGCCGATCGCGAACACCATCACAAGCGCCCCTGCGGCGACCGCCGGCACCCGGACCACGGCCGGCTGATTGCCCAATCGGTCTCCGTAGAGTACCGGCACCAGCCCGACGGTCCACGCGACGACCGCACCGGCCGCCGTGGCCACGATCCAGTCGCGGACAGGGAATTCGGGCAACCACCACCGCAGTACGCGACCCTCGAAAAAGGCGAGCACGCCGCCTTCGACCACGGCCGCGATCAGCAGTGCGGCCGCGATCATGCCAGGCGCGGAGTCGACGGTCAGCGCACCCGCCACAGCCGGTGCGGCGAAGCCGAGAGTTTCACCAGCGGTGACCGCGACGAACCAGCGGCGGCTCAGCTCCCGGCGCGACGGCGTCGTCTTCTCCACACCTACGACGATGACCACGTACGGATCATTCGTGTGGATCCGATGCCGTGGATGCGCCTTCTGATACAACGCCTCCACCTCTTCGTGTTCCAGCGATCCGGGAGCCACAACATGCCCGATACCCGTCGACCAGAACCCGTCGATCCTGATCGACGCCGGATGCAGTGACCGGAAGTTCCGCCACCACGTCTTCGTGGCGGCGTTCGCCACTCGGACGATTACGCTGTCGCCCACCCGCACATACGACACCGGCAGGGCGATATGCCGCCCGGATGATCGCCCTCGGTACCGCAACTCCCCGATCGTCTGCTGCAATCCGACCGGCAGACGCAATGCCAGCAACAGCGCCGATGCGGCCAGTCCTGGTCTCTCGTACCTGGTGATCGTCACGAATACCTCCCGGGCGCATCGAATCAGCTTCCTCTCTCTCGATCTTTCGCGGTGTACACGCGCTTCCACAGAAGCGAAAGTCACCATCCGACGGCCGTTCGTGATCTCCGCAAGACCCGGAATCGGACCTCGCCACTGAGGACGTTGGTCCCGCTGCCGAAGGCAGCACGGCTCTCCCGAATGCGCCCGCACCCCGTCACTCTGGGCATATGTCCTCGGAAGGTTTCGCATCGCCGTCCAGTACCCCTCGCATCCGTGCCGTGATGCCGATGCACGCGCGTGAGGTCCCCAGCAGGCCCGTGGTGACAGCGCGGCCGGAGACACCGCTGCGTGAGGCGCACGACGGGGACGGCACGGCATGATGCGTCGAACATTTCCGCTCGGCCGGATCTCCGGGATCCGCCTCGGCGCGCACTGGTCGGCTCTGGTAACGGTCGGACTGTTCACCTGGATCCTGGGCTCTTACCTGACCGGCACGGCCACGACGGCCGTAGTGTGGGCGGCAGCGGTCACCGGCGCCGTCATGCTGTGTGCGGCGCTACTAGCACATGAGTTCGCGCATTCGATCATCGCGCGGCGCAACGGGATTCGGGTCGAACGGATTGTTCTGTGGCTGCTCGGCGGTGTTTCCGAATTGGCCGACGAGCCGCGGGACGCGCGGGCCGATCTGCGCATCGCATTGGCCGGACCGGTCACCAGCCTCGCGATCGCGCTCGTCGCCTTCGCCGGGGCCGCTGCCACTGCGGCGGCGGACCCGGACGGGCCGATCACCGCTGTCCTGGTATGGCTTGCTGTCATGAATGCGGTGCTGGGGTTGTTCAACCTGCTCCCCGGCGCCCCTCTCGATGGTGGCCGCGTGTTGCGCGCCGCGATCTGGTGGCGCACCGGCGACCGGTTGCGGGCGGCGACCTGGGCCGCGCGCAGCGGACAGGTCCTCGGCACCTTCCTGCTCGTGCTCGGTCTGGCCGAGTTGATCCTGTTCGGACATCTCGGCGGTGTGTGGCTGCTGTTGCTCGGCTGGTTCCTGCAGTCCGCGGCATTCGCCGAACTCACTGTCGCCGGACTGCGACATCGGCTGGGCGACAGCAAGGTCCGGGACGTGATGACCGCCCGTCCGATGGCGATTCCGGCAGCATGGTCGATCACCGAGCTGCTGCACTCGAACGCGGTGGCCACCGGCCATCGGGTCTTCCCGGTCGTCGACGACGCCGGTCATCCGACCGCTGTCGTGGCCTGGTCCGATCTGGCCGCGGTCGCCGAACCCGCGCGCGCTACCACCACGGTCGGCCGCGCTGCCCGCGCGCTACCCACCGGTGCGATCGCCCGGGAAGACGAGCCGCTCGCCGATGTCGCGTCTCGGGCGGTGCTGCGGCCCAACTTGGACGCCGTCGCCGTCATCGGCGCCGATGGCAGGCTCACTGGGTTGATCACCGCGAGCGATCTGGTCCTCGCCTGTGATCGCTCCGTCCTCGGCCTGCCGCTGCGATTCGGTGAGCGCCCGCGTCTCGCGTCGGCCATCTACGAAGAAAGGACGCCATGACATCCGCACCGGTCTTCCGGGAGGAACCGCAGCCGATCTTCCGCGACCGTCGCAAGGCCGGTCGAGTGCTGGCCGGGCTGCTCGAGCACTATCGAGGCGATCCGGACGTGCTCGTACTCGGCCTCGCCCGCGGTGGTGTGCCCGTCGCCTGGGAAATCGCCGCCGCACTCGGCGCACCCCTGGACACACTCATCGTGCGTAAGCTCGGCGCTCCGGGGAATCCGGAGTTCGCACTCGGCGCACTGGCCACCGGCGGCCGGATGGTGGTGAACGACGACGTGGTCCGGGGGTTGGGTCTTACCGCCGAACAGGTGCGCGGTATCGCCCGTGCCGAGGCACGCGAATTGGCCCGTCGTGAGGCCGCCTATCGGGGCGGCAGGCCACCGCTGGATGTCGCGGGCCGCACCGTGATTCTCGTCGACGACGGACTGGCCACCCGCGCGAGCATGTTCGCCGCCGTCGAGGCGATCAGCATGGGCGAGCCGAAGCGGATCGTCGTCGCCGTTCCGTCGGCTCCGGAATCCACCTGCCGCGAATTCGGAGCGTTGGTCGATGAAAATGGTGTGCGCGACTATGCCGTCACCGTTCCTCGCGGTGGGTAACTCGTTCTGGAATTTCACCCAGGTGACCGACGAAGAGGTCCGGGAACTGCTTGCGGCTCCGACGGTCGGTCCGCGGATCGCGATGACCGATCCTGTCGAAGTCCTACGCGAGATAGCGATCGAGGCGCCCGAGGGCATTCCACCTGAGCATGCCCTCGAGGATCTGATCGGCGATGCCCGGTTCGTGCTGATCGGCGAGAGTTCGCACGGTACATACGAGTTCTACGCCGCACGCGCCGCCATCACCCGTTGGCTCATCACGGAGAAGGGTTTCCGTCGGCGTGGCCGCCGAAGCGGATTGGCCCGACGCGCATCGGGTCGACCGATACGTGCGCGGTGTGGGCACCGATGAATCGGCCGTCGACGCTCTGAGCAGCTTCGAACGGTTTCCGTCCTGGATGTGGCGCAACACCGTGGTCCGCGAGTTCATCTCCTGGCTGCGCCTGCACAACGACCAGCAGCGGCGCGCGGGTGGCGCGCTCGCCGGGTTCTACGGCCTCGATCTGTACAGCATGCACCGCTCGATGCGGCAGGTGATCACGTATTTGGAGACGGCGGACCCCGCCGCGGCGGAGCGAGCCAGGCGGCGCTACAGCTGTTTCGACCGCACCTCCGAAAACGACGGCCAAGCCTACGGGTTCGCTGCCGCGTTCGGCGCCGGTGAGTCCTGCCAGGCCGATGTGGTGCGCCAACTCGTCGATATGCAACGCAGCGCCGCCGAACATATCGAGGTACGCGACGGCGAGGCGTATTTCGACGCCTTGCGCAACGCCTGGACGGTACGCAATGCCGAGGCATACTATCGCGCCACGTTCGGCGACCGGGTGTCGTCGTGGAACCTGCGCGACGAGCACATGGCCGACACCCTCGATGCTCTCGCCGATCACCTCGGACGTCCCGGCGCTCCGGCACGAATCGTCGTGTGGGCGCACAACTCCCACATCGGAGACGCACGCGCGACCGAATTGGCCTCCGAGGGGCAGCTCTCACTCGGGCAGCTCGTGCGCGAACGCCACGCAAGCGCCTGCCGCACCATCGGATTCACCACCTGTCGTGGCATGGTTACGGCGGCGAGCAGATGGGACGGTCCCGCCGAACTCAAACTCGTGCGC
This sequence comes from Nocardia sp. NPDC041819, assembly GCF_055590505.1. Lineage (NCBI taxonomy): Bacteria > Bacillati > Actinomycetota > Actinomycetes > Mycobacteriales > Nocardiaceae > Nocardia > Nocardia sp. NPDC041819. Next base: position 59,094 of record NZ_JBVJAP010000025.1, read on the forward strand.
CCGCCCCTTCCGAGCAGTGCGGAAGAACTGCTGCACGACACGGGAATCCCCGCATTCATGATCCGCACCGACTTGCCTGGTGGCGACGGGGGGATCCTGCGTCATCCGCGCCTCGAGCGCGCCATCGGCGTCATCTACCAGCCCCGCACCGAACGTCAGAGCCACTACTTCCATACCCGGCTCGCCGACCGGTACGACGCCGTCATCCACATCGACAACACCACGCCTCTCGCGCCGCTGGACCCGGGTAGCCACTGGATCTCCGGCGCCACGCCGGAAACGTACCCCACGGGGCTGTAGGGAACGGGCGGTCGGCGCGAACCCGCTCCGCTACAGCGCCGCCGGATGGCGTCCGGCGACATTACTGGTGCGACGTCTGGGTGTGCCAACTGCTCGAGACTCCGAACGTGCCCGATTACCTGTACCGGATGCCGGTTCGGGTACGGGGTCGGCTGCAACAGCTTCGCGGCCGGGCGACTTTGCGACGCGGGGCCCGGAACGAGGCCGCGGACCCGGGCGGATCGAGCGGCTGATCACCGCCGACCCGCCCGAGGTCGGCCGTGTCATGCCGCAGGGGGCGTCAACACCGTGTCGATCAAGTACACGGTGGCGTTCGCGGTCTGGAGTCCGCCGCAGATCACCTTGGCATCAGCCACTTCGAGATTGTCACCGCTACCGGTCACAGTGACCGTGGAACCTTCGACGGTCTGGTGGTCCCCCACGATCTCGTTGGGCCCCACCCGTCCTGGCACCACGTGATACGTCAGGAGCTTGGTGAGCGCGGCCGAATCGGTCTTCAGCGTTTCGATCGTCGCGGGATCGACCTTGGCGAAGGCCGCGTCGACCGGTGCGAACACGGTGGATTGTCCGCCGTCGAGGGTACCGACCAGGTTCACCTGCGGATTGAGCTGACCGGATACCGCGGCGACGAGCTGGGTGAGCAGCGGGTTGTTCGACGCGGCGACCGACACGGGTTCGGTCGCCATGCCGGTCACCGAGCCCGGCCCGGTCGGCACCTGTTCGGCGTATGCGGCGCAGCCCGGGCCGACGGGAGCCGACGCGAGTGCCCCCGTCGCTGTCGTCGTCGTGACGGCCGGACTGGTGGTCGAGGTCGCGGAGGGTGTGTCGTTGTCATCCGCGCAGGCCGACGCCCCAAGGACGGCGGCGGTGACGGCCGTAGCCAGCAGAAGTGATCGTTTCGCGTTTCGCATCTCGGGTTGCTTCCTTCAGGTTGACCTCAGCGGTCGTAGTTGTCGTCACGCGCGAGTACCGAACCGCTGCGGTAGGCCGGAACAGCCACCGCCGCGTTCACGCGCGCTGTGCGGGTGGTCCGCACGAGCGGATGCTCACTCCACGAAGTCTTGCACCGAACGGCCCTGAATGCATCGTTTATGCGTCGATTCATGCTGAAAATTCGCTGTGAGTTAGCGCGGCCACATTCGACGGCCGTCCAGGTCGCGGGCGCTATCGTGCTGCGCGGGCGCGTTCGCGCTCCCAGGCGCGGGCGCGCTGCTGTTCGAAGCGCGGGATTCGCACCTGTTGCAGGTCATCGAGGAATGCGGCGAGTCGCTCGCGTGCTTGCTCGCCGCGTGCTCCGAAATCGGTGCGGTCGAGAAGGTTCCACTGCCTGACCACCGGGAGCAGCACTTCCTCGAGGTGCTGGCGCAGGTCGTAGACGCCGTGCTTGGCCATCAGCACGCCGTTGCGGCGGAAGTCGGGCATGCCCGCGCCCGGCATCCGAAAGTTCTCCACGACGGCATCGATTGCTTCCATCGCCTGGTCGGGCGCCAAGTCCAGAGCGGCGGCGCAGATGGTGCGGTAGAAGATCATGTGCAGGTTCTCGTCGGCGGCGATGCGCTGCAGCATTCGGTCGGCGATCGGGTCGTCGCATACCCGGCCGGTGTTGCGGTGGGCGACCCGCGTGGCGAGTTCCTGGAAGCTGACGTAGGCGACCGAGTGCAGAAAACCCGCCCCGCTCACGATATCGGTTTCGCTTCCTCCGGAAGCGAAACCGTTGGTCATGTGAATCATCCGGGCTCTCTCGAGGGCAACCGGGTCGACACTGCGGGTGACCACCAGATAGTCGCGGATCACCGTACTGTGCCGCATCTCCTCGGCCGTCCAGCGGCCGACCCAGGTACCCCAGGCACCGTCGCGGGAGAAGTTCTCGGAGATCTCGCGATGGTAGGAGGGCAGATTGTCTTCGGTGAGCAGATTGGTGATCATCGCGGCTTTCGCCACGTCGGTGAGGGAGGACTGCTCGGGAGACCAGTCCACACCACCGAGCATGGCGAAGTTCCGCCCCTCGTCCCAAGGCACGTAGTCGTGGGGGTTCCAGTCCTTGGCCATCGACAGGTGCCGATGCACGCAGTCCTCGGCGATCGGTTCCAGCTCGGCCAGAATCTCTCGCTGCGTCAGGTCACGCGCCAATGCTGTTGCCTGCCTCTCTTTTCCCAATGCGTCGAATCGATCGGCATACACACCACCACCGTTCCCGCGCGGCGCACAGGGCCGAAGGCCCTCGGGGATGTGGGACCGAATACCCGTTCATCCGATGAATTCGGCCGTCACGTGTCACTGTTCCCGGTTCCATCGACGGACAGCCGCGGTGGTCCGAATGGTAGATACCCGGTGTCGTCCGGGCGATCCGGCGCGGCGGCATTGCGGCCCTTCGGCCTGCGAGAGCAGGACCAACGACAGCAGCCCATCGACTCGCTGCTTCCTACGCTACGAACAACAGCTGATTCCCGAATCCGAAGGGCGACAGACATGGACATGCCATACCGCGAGAACCCTCATCTGCTCGCGTCGGCGCCGGTGGTCGTCGGCGCCGACGGTTCCGCGGGCAGCGAGCGGGCCGTCCGCTGGGCCGCCGAGACAGCGGCAGGGCGAGGCCGCACTTTGCTCATCGCCCACGGGCTCGACATCGCGGGCCTGCGCTCCATGACGGGCAGCCACCTGGCCATGCCCCCATCGATCTTGGAAGCCGTGCGAACGCGCGGCACGGGAATAGCCGCCAGCGCACACCGGCTGGCCCGTGAGGTCGCGCCGAGCCTGCAGATCACCACCGAAGTCTCCGACGCGAGTCCGTCCAGGCTGCTGATCCATCTCTCGAAATCCGCGCATCTCGTCGCACTGGGCGCCACCGGAGACGCCGGCGTCTTCGCTCATCTCGGCTCCACGCTGCTCACGGTCACCAGTCACGGCCGCGGCTCTATCGTCGTGGTCCGCGACACCGGCGCGGAACCGGACATCAGCAAGCACGGCCCGGTGGTGGTCGGCGTCGACGGCAGCCCGGTCAGCGAGGCCGCTATCGCCGCCGCGTTCACCGAAGCGTCAGAGCGCGGCGCCGAGCTGGTGGCCGCCCATTCGTGGAGCGATCTACGCTTCGAGGAATTCGCGGGCGAGGCCGACACCGGTTTCATGGGCTCCGCCCTGGAGACCGCGGAAGACGCCATTCTCGCCGAACGTCTGGCCGGGTGGCAGGAGAAATATCCCGACGTCCGCGTGACCCGCAAGGTGTACTTGACCGGAGCGACCCAACGCCTGGAATATTGGTCGAAGACCGCGCAGTTGATCGTGGTCGGCAGCCGCGGCCGCGGTGGTTTCACCGGCCTACTGCTCGGCTCGACCAGCAATTTCCTCGTCCAGCACGCGCATTGCCCGGTCCTCGTCGCGCACGCGGCGTGAACCCCACGCCGGCGGTCCGCCTTCCCGGAGCCGCTCGCTCATGCGGTCAACCGTCCCCATCTGGACCGGATACCTCGTAGTGGACGCCCTCCGCTGCCATGCCGTTCACCGACAGTGCCCCGCGTATGCCGAGCATGAAAGGCAGTGGCCTGCAAGCGTAGGCTCGCCGCCCTCGCGGCGATGCGAACTCGTTCATGGTGACGTCCGAGCAGCCGACGCGGCCACGGATGCGCTTGGACACCGAACAGACGAATCGGCGTATCGACCTCAACTGCCTACCGACCCTCCGGTCGAGGACCAAGGCCAGCAGTCGCCGAAGGTGCCGATCCCTACCGTACAAATGACGGATCCGTATACCGAAGGGCAGCGACATGGCTGATCAGCACGAGGGAAATCCGCACGAGTTCGCGTCCGCTGCGGTAGTGGTCGGCACCGACGGCAGCGAGCACGGCTCGGCGGCTGTCCGCTGGGCGGCCCGGACGGCAGCGGATCGCGGGCGCCGCCTGCTGATCGTGCACGGCATGAACCTTCCAGCGGCTCGCGCCACGCTCGGGGTTTACGACGTGATGGTGCCCCCGGTCAGCGAGACGATGCGCGCACGCGGGTCGAAGATCCTCGCCGCAGCGAGCGCGCTGGCGCATGGCGTCGCCCCCGATCTGTCCGTAACCACGAAGCTCGGCGAAGAGAACGCCGCCGCGCTGCTCACCGCGCTCTCGGCGCACGCGCATCTCGTGGTCCTCGGTGCCACACCGGGCACGGGCACGATCGCTCATCTGGGATCGACCTTGCTCGCGGTGACCGCCCACGCGGACGGCGCCGTCGTGGTGGTACGAGGCGACCGGCAGCTGACCGGCGACAGCGCACCGGTTGTGGTGGGCGCCGACGGCAGCGAAGTCGGGGAAGCGGCGATAGCCGCCGCTTTCGCCGAAGCGGCAGCACGCGGTGTCGACCTCGTTACCGTCCACGCTTGGAGCGACCTCACCGCCGGTGAGTTCGCCGGAGCGCAATACCTCGACATCCCACTGGAGAACCTGGAGATCGGTGAGCGAGCGCTGTTGGCCGAGCGACTCGCGGGCTGGCAGGAGAAATACCCGGAGGTCACCGTGATCCGCAAAGTCTATCTGTCCGGGCCTCGGGAACATCTGGGCGATTGGTCGCAGCACGCGCAACTCGTCGTTGTCGGCAGCCGCGGCCGGGGCGGATTCCGGGGACTCCTGCTCGGCTCCACCAGCAATTGGCTCGTGCAGCACGCCGCGTGTCCCGTCATGGTCGTACATCCGAAGTGAACGTGTCCGCTGTCGCAGGCCGTCGCGGCGACGGCCGCTCCGAGGCGAGCGCACCGTGTACTCGATGGCCTCGACCGGCGCGAAATTTCGGCACTACATCGGCGGCCCGACCATGCGTACCAGCGGGCCGGGAACGGGTCATCCGCGCGATGTTCTCGGTGGACCGGTGACCGCCGCCGTGGCACGTTCCTGAGCGCGTCTGGCGGGCAACTCCTGATTCGGGCACCGCCAGATGACCTTCTGCCCTATCGATACGTGCGCCGCCGTCGAATGATGATCGAAGTAGCGAGCAGGCCGCCCGGAATGGAAGGAGTCGCCTCATGACAACGGTGCAGGCCATCATGCGGCCCGATGTACGACACATCAGTGTTCGGGAGACTATGGAAGCAGCCGCCCAGAGGATGCGCCAACTCGATATCGGCGCGCTGCCGATCTGCGACGGAGAAGGTCATCCCGTCGGTATCGTTACCGATCGCGATATCGTCGTGAAGGTCGTCGGTATCGGCGCGAATCCGAAGAAAACCACCGCCGGAGAGTTGGCACAGGGCGCCGAACGGCTGCACACCGTCGAGATCGGCACCGAGGTGGACGACGCGCTGACACTCATGCGGCAGCACCGGATCCGGCGGCTCCCGGTCACCGACAACGGAGTCCTGGTCGGCATCATCACCGAAGCCGATCTGGCCCGCCATTTGACCGAGACCGCCGTCGGTGGATTCGTGGGAGCGGTCTGCGCCGCGAATCTGCCCATCACCGAGGACGCGTGAGAATCCGTCACCTCGCTGCGCCGCAGATCAGGCGTCGGCGATGAAACCCGCGCGCTGCTGAGCGGTCGGCTGAAAGGCCGAAAGACCACATCAGGCGGGCACCGGCCGCGCATGGCGGCCGGCATACATGCCGGTCTCGATACCGGAACGGACCGGCTATGAGCATCCGGCGGACCGACATGGGGTCACTGGTGTGCCGAGCGAACACGCGCAGCGGAGAGCGTCGGCCACGAACATCCGGGTCCGAAGACGTCACCGCATCCAGCCATGCCTCGGAGGGTGTGAACCGGAATGCTGCCGAAGGACCTCAGCATTCGGGACCAACGCCAGCCGTGTGCGAACTCACCGATCCCTACTCTTCGAGTACGCGAGCATCGCCCTCCGAAGGGACACCGAGTATGTCCGCCAGCCTCGACAGCCCGCACCACCAGGCATCCGCTGCCGTAGTCATCGATATCGCCTCGTGGTTGGTAGCCGGGGTCGCGGTCCGCGGCCTGCTGCTCGGGTCAACCAGCAATTTTTTAGTCCAGCATGCCCGTTGCCCCGTGATGCTCGCCCACGGGGCTCAGATGAAGGCGGAAGTCATATGTCCAGCAGTATCAATCCGGCGGTTCTCGTCGGTTCCGACGGCTCTCCGGCCTCCCTGGCCGCGGTCCGCTGGGCGGCCGCCGACGCCGCCCGCCGACGCGCACCGCTGCACATCGTCTACGCGATCAGCACGCCGGTCGACTACGGCCCCGGCATCGCTATTTCCCAGATCGACTACGACAGCTACCGGCAGGAGGGACGGACGGCCCTGGAGACCGCGCGCAAGAACGCCGTGGCGGCGGCCTCTCCGATCGGCGAGCTCGACATCACCGCCGAACTCGTCGAGGCGGCGCCCATCCCGGTGCTGCGCGACCGATCCAAGTCCGCGCGGCTGCTCGTCGTCGGCACCCACGGGCTGGGCGCCATCAGCCGCAGCATCCTGGGTTCGGTGAGCACATCGCTGGCCCGGCACGCCGCATGCCCGGTCGCGGTGATTCCCGCCGACTGCGAGCACCCAGACGGGCCGGTGGTGGTCGGCGTCGACGGCTCGTCGTGCGGTGCCCGCGCCGTCGAGATCGCCTTCGACGAGGCCGCCCATCGCGGCGCCGAGCTGGTCGCGGTGCACACCTGGTCGGAGTTCTTCCGGTACATCTCGCGCGCGGAAATGCAGAACGAAGCCGAGGAACTGGTGTCGCAGAGCCTGGCCGGCCACGGCGAAAAGTATCCAGAGATACGGGTACGGCGGATCGTGGTCGAAGATCGCTCCGCGAAGCGCCTGCTCGGGGAGGGCGAGAACGCGCAGTTGATCGTCGTGGGCAGTCACGGGCGCGGCGGCTTCGCCGGAATGACCCTCGGTTCGGTCAGTCAAGCGGTGCTACACGGTGCGAAAGCGCCGGTGATCATCGCCAGGTCGGCCAACTGACTCACATCTCCGCGCACCCACGGTTCACCCGCTCCCACAGCTGCATCACCGCGATCGCGGTGAAGGTTTTGGTGATCGACGCGATCCGGAAGATCGTGTCCTGCGTGACTGGGCGGTTCGCGGCGATGTCGGCCATCCCGTGCCCAGCGAACTCCATCCGACCCTCGGATACGACGGCGACCGCGGCACCCACCACTGCCTACCGATTGAATACTCGACCGATCCGGTCCGCTATCCGGATGCCCTCGTTCACCGACACGGCTTCTCCAATCGCTCGCTGCTATCGGCGGCACTATCAGCGTGCGGCTTCGCGGACAGCGGTGAAGGAGGACATCGACTCGAAGGCGGAGGTCGAACGTCCCACACTTCCCGGACCACTCTCGGTTAGCGGCCGCGCTGACACCCTTCACCTCCGTCCTGGCCCGTCTCGAGTTCAGGACCCGTCCACGTGCGTGGTTACCGCCACCGCCGCGGCTGGGCCGTCGGTTGTGAGAGGTCATCGGCTTCGCCACCGCAGCTGTCGTCGCGTAGAAGTTCTCCGTACAACTCCGCGATGTGCTCGCGGCGCCCCGGGCCGGTCCCAGTGGTGGCCAGGGCCGCTGTCGCGGCGGCGATACCCAGGCGCACCGCGTCGGCGAGGTCGTATCCCCGTGTCAGGCCCACCGTGGTGCCGCCGACCATCGCGTCGCCGGCGCCGATACCGCTGCGCACACGCGCCGGGATCGACGCGAACCATTCGTGCGATTCACGTGTCACCACGAGCGCTCCGGCGGCGCCGAGGGAGAGCAGGACGATCTCGGTCATCCCGGCGGTGATCAGCCGTCGAGCCTGCGACAACTGTTCCGTGCGGTCGATCAGCGGATGTCCGACGTAGTCGCCGAGTTCCCGCACGCTGGGCTTGATCAGATAGACGCCACGGTGGACGCCGCGCAACGCGATGCCCGAAGTATCGAGCACCACGCGCACACCGAGGTCGCGGGCGAGATCTGTAAGGGTCTGATAGAAGTCCGAGGACACACCCGGCGGCAGAGTCCCGCTGGCGACGAGGTAGCTTCCGCCGCTCACCGCACGCTCCACCTCGGCCAGGCAGCGATGCTGTTCCGGGTCGGTGAGCCGAGGGCCCGGAAAGACGAATCGGTACTGCTCGCCGCTGGTGGTTTCGGTGACCGAGAGACTTTCCCGGGTCGATTCGGCCACCTGCACCGGCCGCGGTGGCACTCCGGCGTCGCGCACCAACTGCTCGAGCAGGCGACCGCTCGGGCCACCGACGGGAAAGATCGCTGTCACCTCGACACCCAGCTCGGCGGCCGTGCGCGCGACGTTGATCCCGCCACCGCCCGGGTCGAAGCGGGGTGTCGCGCAGCGCATCTTGTCGGTCGGTACGACTCGTTCGACCCGAGTCGCGAGATCGATCGCGGGATTCATCGTCAATGTCACGATCCGGCCCACCGAAACCTCCTCGCTCCGTCCTTCCACACCAACCCGGCCGGTGTCCGGCGCGCTTGTCCACGGGTCGTGTCGCTGAAGCCGATCTTTCAGAGCATCGAGTTCTCCGGACCCTGGCCCGCCTGTGGAGGGTGACCGCTGTCCCGTCCACGCGAAGAGTGGTGAACCACTGGACGCCGCCGTCCCGGCGCATCCCCGTCGCCGATTACTCTGCCCAGTGCCGGCCGGCTGGAGCAGAGTCGGCCGCCCCTCGCATGCCGGGACTTAGGTCCCTGTACTCGACACCCGTTCCGGGCCTGACGGCTATTCGTCGGTATTGGCGAGACCGGCCGGTTGCGCTTATGGATCGACACCACGCCGAGCCGGTCCCGTGATCACCGCGCCGGACCATCGTCCGTCTCGGCGAGCAGCGGCGGCGAGGGCCACCGGATCCCGGCGGGCGGGGATCTCCCTCCATCGGCCTGCTCGACGGCGAACATGGCGCGGCAATGGATCGGGCCAGTGTAGCCGCGCAGGACCGCGACATCGGCGCTCGGCAGGGAGTCAGCCGGGACGACGCTGTAGGTCATTGCGCCGATGACATTCGTACCGCGATAGACAGGAATTCGTCCTCCAGAGCGCCGGGGGTGCTTGCTGCGAGACTGGCCGTGCCGGGGATTCCCTACCTGGCGCGATGGAACCAATCGTCCGGCAGATCAACCAGTCCTCGAGAGGGAGTCGTCATGCTCGATGTCTCGGCTTTGCGCGCCGCGCCCGCCATGTCCCACGCACAGGAACCGTTCGCGCAACTGCGCGAGACGCATACCGGGCTGGTAGTGCTGTGCGGGGACCGTGCGTACAAGGCGAAGAAACCGGTCGTCACCGACTTCCTGGATTTCGGCACGCCGGAGAACCGGGAGCGCGCGTGCGCCAGAGAACTGGAGTTGAATCAGCGTCTCGCACCCGACGTCTATCTCGGTCTGGCCCATCTGACAGACCCGGAAGGCGGCGCCGACGAACCGATCATCGTTATGCGCCGGATGCCGGAGGCGTCGCGATTGTCCGCCACACTCGCGGAACCGGCTGGCGAAGCCGTCGAACTGTCAGCACTCGCGGAGACCTTGGCGCGGTTCCACGCGGGCGGACGGCGCGGCGCCGACATCGATCGCGCCGGGACACCCGCGCAATTGCGTCGGCGATGGGAGAATCTATTGCGGCCTCTGCGGCAATATCCGCACGCGACGAGCGATCCCGGCATTCTCGCGCGCGCCGAACAAATGGCCGTGCGCTACATCGACGGCCGAACCAGCCTGCTGACGGAACGCATCGCCGACGGCCGTATCGTCGACGGTCACGGCGATCTACTCGCCGAGGACATCTTCGTCCTGCCGGACGGCTTCCGCATTCTGGACTGCCTCGACTTCGATGATGAACTCCGCTATGTCGACAGCCTCGATGACGCCGCCTTCCTGGCGATGGACCTCGAATTCTTGGGATACCCCGAGCAATCCGACGCGTTCTTGAACTGCTACCTGCGCGCGGCAGGCGACTCACCCCCGCCGTCGCTTCGGCACCACTACATCGCCTATCGGGCGATGGTCCGGGCGAAGACCGACCATATCCGCGCCGACCAAGGGGACGGGGAAGCCGCCGGGCGTGCCGAGCGGCATCTCGACCTCGCCGTCGAACATCTGGAACAGGGCGCCGTCCGTCTTGCACTCGTCGGCGGCCTGCCCGGCACCGGGAAGTCCACGATGTCAGCCCGTTTGGCGGCGGCCACCGGCGCGGTCGTGATTTCGAGCGATAGTGTCCGCGCTGGGCTGCGCGCCACGGGATCCATCGCTGGTGCGGCAGGGGTCTTCGGGGCCGGTGCCTATCGGTCCGCCGCGAAAGCACTGGTGTATTCCCAGATGTTGGAGCAGGCGCGGCAGCGGCTCGAGCACGGAGTCTCGGTGATCCTCGACGCCAGCTGGACCGACTCGGACCAGCGCGCCCGTGCCGCCGCCTTAGCCGACGAGACTCGCAGCGATCTGGTACCGCTGCGGTGTGTCTGTCCCCGGCCCCTCGCGGCCGAACGGATCGGCGCGAGGCCGCAGGGTGACTCGGACGCCACACCTGCGATCGCGGACGCTCTGGCGGCCACGGCGACGCCATGGCCCGAGGCGATCGTGCTCGACACCGCACAGCCGATCGAAGGCTCGATCGGTACGGCGCTGGACGCCTGGCGCGGCGCGGTGGTCCCGGCCGCTGCCGCCGTCGGGCGTGGATGAGCAACACATACGGCGGCTGATCGAATGGGCAGACGCCGGCGCCCTGACCAGCACACTGCCTTCGACCGCGCCCGACATCACAGTGCGGCGGCGATCACCCCGGGCGCAGAGTCAGCGGTCAGCGCTGCTGGAGGACTACGCAGGCAGCCGTCGGCAGTGGTCCATCGATCGGCGCCGGCTTCCCCGGCAGGGCGTAAAGACCTTCCCTCGTGGTGACCTCGCTGACTGCCGACCGGCAGGCCGGCTTGGTGACATCGTGCCGGGTGGTGGTGCGCTCGGTCGGTGACGGCACGGTGGTCGCGCGATCTACGCGGCAGCCGCTCCGGACTCACCGCTCGCGAGGCCGGAGGGCGCCTTGTCCACTACGGACTGTGTGGGGCGCTGATGAATTGCGGCGCTGGCTGGTGCGCCGCCGCGCGGCATCCGCATGACCGTCATTCCAGTCGAACGCCACCGCGGCCGGCGCGAGGCCGCCGCCCCACCCAGAACTGCATGGTCGGCCCGGTCTGGGCGCGCTCACCGCTCCCGCACGACGATGATCGGACACTCCACCGAATGCAGCAGCGCCGCACTGGTAGAACCGAGCAGCATGCCGGTGAACCCACCGCGGCCGTGGCTGCCCACCACCAGGAGTTGAACGTCTTCGGACTGATCGAGCAGCGAGCGTACCGGCCGGTCGCGCACCAGCACACGCCGCACCGACACATCCGGGTAGCGTTCACCGAATCCCGACAGATTCTCGGCCAGCAACGCGTCCTCTCGCTCTCGCACGGCATCCCATCCGGGCACGAGGTCGATGCCGCTGGCATCGCTCCACGCGTGCAACGCGATCAGACCGACCTTGCGCCGCGAGGCTTCCTCGAAGGCGACTTCCATCGCTGGCACGCTGGTGACGGTGCCGTCCACCCCGACGAGAACCGGTTTGTCGAAGGAGACGACATCGGGCGCCGAACCCGGACGTAGGACCGCGACCGGGCAGTGCGCGTGGCGGGTGACCGCCGTACTCACCGAGCCGAGCAGTTCACGGCGCACCGCTCCGAGCCCGCGGCTGCCGACGACCAGCATTCTGGCGTGCCTTGATCTGTCCAGCAGGTCCGGGATGATCGGTTCGAGAGTCAACTCGGTGCTGATGGCCAATGCCTCGCCCGCCGCGGCCGCCCTGGCCACCCGAGCGGCCTCGGTCAGCACCCGTTCCCCATCCCTGCGCAGCCACTCCACATCGGATTCGGTCAGCGTGGCACCGGGACCGTACCCGGGCTGAATGGCGACGGAGGTGACTATATGCAACCGGCACCGATGTAACGCGGCGTCGGCCGCTGCCCACGCCGCCGCGTGGTAGGACGTTGCGGATCCGTCGACGGCGACCACGATCGAATCGGTCTGCCCAGTGCGTGCGGTGGAGTTCTCGGTCATCGCGTTCTCCTCGGTGCCGATTCGGGTTTCCTAGTTCTTGCCGATCGATCGGCTCGTCCGGCGCCGTTCGGCCACGGCGCGAGCGCCCTATCACGAGGCCGACGGATCCAGGGGCTGAACCACCTCGTCGAGCGGGCGGCGCGGTGTGGCCGGGACCGGATCAGCACTCGGGAT
>NZ_JBVJAP010000026.1:0-64555 GCF_055590505.1 Nocardia sp. NPDC041819
TTTCAAGCCTCAACCAAGGCAAACACAAATCAGCTACACCCCACCGCCCTGGGCATCCAGGGCACCAACCCCAGACACCTACAACCTTAGGGAACACTTATGTCCACTATGGATCTGGCCCTCAAAGACATGATGGTGATCGACGGCGCGATCGGCGCCGCCGTGGTCGACTACAACAGCGGTATGGCGCTGGGCATGCTCGGCAGCTCAAAGTCCCTGGATCTCCAGGTCGCGGGCGCGGGCAACACCGAGGTGGTGCGCGCCAAGATGCGGACCATGGACCAGTTGGGGCTCAAGGAGGACATCGAGGACATCCTCATCACGCTGTCCGGGCAGTACCACATCATCCGGCCGATGACCGGCCGCAAGTCCAAGGGCCTGTTCCTCTACCTGGCGCTGGACCGGGGCCGGGCGAATCTGGCGATGGCCAGGCACCGCCTGAAGGGCATCGAGGAGGACCTGGAGGTCTGATCGGTGCTCGCCGATTTGACCTGAAGCGTGGTTCAGGTCCGACGCTGTTGTGTGCAACGCACGCGTCGAAGGGAACCACCATGTCCGACCACCCGATTCAGCTCGCCGTGATCGTCGGCAGCACCCGTACGGGCCGCTTCGGCCCGACCGTCGCCACCTGGTTCGCCGAACACGCCGACCGGCGCGACGACGTCACCGTCGACGTCGTCGATCTGGCCGAAACACCCTTGCCGCAACAACTTTCCCACCATCCCGGACCCGAGGCGGCGCGGGCGCTGGCAGCGGTGGGCCCCCGGCTGGCCGCGGCGGACGCTTTCGTCGTGGTGACACCCGAGTACAACCACAGCTATCCGGCGTCGGTCAAGAACGCCATCGATTGGCACTACACCGAATGGCGGGCCAAGCCGGTGGGATTCGTCTCCTACGGCGGGATCTCCGGCGGCTTACGCGCGGTCGAGCACCTCAGGCATGTGTTCGCCGAACTGCACGCGGTCACCGTGCGCGACACGGTGAGCTTTCACGATGCGGGCAGGCGATTCGACTCCGCAGGGCAGCCGACCGATCCGGAGATGCCGGTGTCAGCCGCCGATCAACTGCTCGGCCAGCTGGTCTGGTGGGGGCGTGCACTGCGGTCGGCGCGGGCCGAACATCCCTATACCGCTTGATGTTCGACACTCCGGTTCGCTCCGCCCGGATGTGCTCGGGCAGTCAGGCGACCAACCGCAGGCTGCGCCACCGCTTCTTGCCCCACCGGCGTAACCCGGGACTGACGACCAGCACCGGCAGGAGCAGGACGAACCCGACCAGAGTCAGGTAGACCACGAGTTCGCCCACGATCTGGACGACGGTGGGCAGGGCGAAGGGAACAGTCAGCGCTCCCAAGGCAATTGCCAGCGGGTAGGCGCCCGCCTGAGCCGCGGTGGCGGCGGCGAAGGCGAGTCCGCCCGCGAGCAGCAGACCGACCAGTGCGACCAGGTAGTTGTCCCACCACGCGATGTTCGTCGCCCGATGTGGCTCTCGCATGCGGGGAGCCTAACGCCGTGATCCCGGGGAGAGAGGCGAATCGTGGGCATCCGGTGCGATCGGCGGTGGCGTGGCCGCACGAGCTTTGCCGTCACGGGTGTTGAGCCATGCCCCCGCGAACATCAATGCGGCCCCGAGGGCTTGGACGGGCGCGATGGATTCGCCGAGGAGCAGCCACGCGCAGGCCAGACCGAAGGCGGGGACGAGGAACATGGCGGAGGCAGCGGTCGCCGGGCCGACGTCGCCGACGGCGCGATAGTAGAGGACGTAGGCGAGCGCGGTCGGCAGCATGCCGAGATATGCCTGATTGAGCCAGAATTCGGCACCGAGTTCGGACCACGCCACCCCGGGCAGGCGCGGCGCGGCGACCACGCCGAGTGCCAAAGCGCCGATGGCCGTGGCGTATACGGTCACCGTGGGAGCAGGCAGCCGGGCGAGCACCGGGGCGCCGAGCATGGTGTAGCACGCCCAGCACGCGGCCGCACCGAGGAAGACGAGATCACCGAGCAGGCGATCGCCGCCGCCGGAGGGGATCCCGGCGAAGAAGACGACACCGCCGCCGACCGCGACGGCGAGCCCGAGGGCGCGGGCCGCGGTCGGCCGCGTGCGAGTCAGCACGGCCGTGACGGCGACAGTGATCACCGGCGCCGCCATCGGCACGATCACGCTGCCGTCCGCTGCGGGCGCCAGAGCCAGTGCCAGGAAGAACAGCACGTTGTAGCCGAAGACGCCGATCAGCCCGAGCACCGCCACCCGTCCCGAGTCCCGCACCGCGAGCCTGGGCAGGCGCAGAGCGGCGAGCAGGACGAGCGCGCCGAGGAAGAAGCGGATAAACCCCGCCACCTCGTGCGGCACTTCCCGGATCGCGAGTTTCGAGGACGCGAACGCGCTGCCCCACAACGCCATGACCACAACGAGCAACAGTCGGATACGCACGACCCGATCCTGCTGATGCACGGCCCCGCGGTATTGAACGCTGGTGCGCGCGCACAATGGGAGGGTGGCCGAGGGTGAGTGGGTGCGGTACCGGCGAATGCCGAACCGCCCGGTGGAGGTGATGCACGCGCACTTCGAGCGGCACGTCTATCATGCGCACAGCCACGAGACCTATTCGTTCGGATTCACCGAGTTCGGCGCGCAGAGCTTCGATTGCCGCGGCGCGGCTCGGACCAGCGCGGCGGGCATGGTGATGGCCTTCAACCCGGACGAGCCACACAACGGCCACAGCACCACCGATGCGGGCTTCACCTACTCCATCGTGCACATCGGCACCGAGCTGGTCACCGATCTGCTCTCCGATCACGCGGGGCGTCCGTCCGGGCTGCCGCTCTTCGCCGAGCCGGTGCTCCGTGATCCGGTGCTCACCTCGGCGCTACGCCGCCTCTGCGCGAGCTTGACCGGCCCGGCCACCGAACTCGCCGCCGACGAGGCGCTCGCGGCTTCGGTGGCGGCGCTGGTGCAGCGAGGGGCGCGCCGTCCGCTCGGTCGCTCGTCGCCCCAGCCGGGCGTCACGATCGCCCGCCGCGTCCGCGCCCTGCTCGACGATCGCTATCTCGACCCGCTGTCCATGGACGACCTGGTCGAGGCGTGCGGCGCCAGCCGCTTCGCGCTGTACCGTGCCTTTCGCGCGAATTACGGTCTCGCGCCAAGTGATTACCAGCGTCTGCTGCGGCTGCGCGCGGCTCGCCGGTTGATCGCGGCGGGCCGCCCGGTCGCCGAAGCGGCGATCGCGGCCGGTTTCGCCGACCAGGCGCATCTCACCCGCTGGTTCCGCCGTTGCTACGGCATCACCCCCGGCCTCTACTCCGCCGCATGACCGTTCGTCACGCGAGGTCGGGCGGGCGTGGCCACGGATTGCGCTCTTTGTCCTCGACCGACTGGTTGAAGCGTGCGATGAGCTTGCTGAGCTGATCGATGTCGGCCTCGGTCCAGTCGGCCACCACGGCGCCGATGCCCTGGCGGCTCTGCACGCGGTCGGAGGCCAGCGACTCCAGTCCTTTCGGGCTGGCGCGGATCTTGCGGGCGATGCCCCCGTCGGGGTCGGGCACCCGGTCGACCAACCCTTGCCTGAGCATCGCCGCGACCTGCCGGTTGATCGTGGAAATGTCCAACCGGAACGCTTCGGACAGCTCGCGCAGACTCAGCGGGTGGTCCAGTTCCAGCCTGGTCAAGATCAGATACGCCGAGCGGTCGAGCTGGAAGCCGGGGCGCCGTAGCAGCGCGGCGGGAAAGTGCCTGGACAGTAGCGAGAGCTCGTAGGCGAGGCGGCTCAGCGCTGCGTCGTCGCCGGGACCGGAATCGGACATGCCCCACTATGTCGCGAGGATCACGTCGATACCAAATTGTGCACCATGCACACCATATGTACCGTGCATACGTGACAGTAACCGCCGACGCGTCTTCGACCGTCTCTGATTCCAGCGACCAGCGTCCCGCGCCGGCCTTGCTCATCGCGACGCTCGGCATGGTCGGTGTCGTCGTCTCGCTCATGCAGACGCTGGTCATCCCGATCATTCCGGCACTGCCCACGCTGCTGAACACCTCGGCGTCCAACGCCTCCTGGGTCATCACGGCCACGCTGCTGGCGGGCGCGGTGGCGACGCCGATCAGCGGCCGTCTCGGCGACATGTTCGGCAAGCGCCGCATCCTGTTCGCCAATCTGCTTCTGCTGGTTGCCGGTTCGGTGGTCTGCGCGTCGTTCTCCACGTTGCTGCCCGAGATCGTCGGCCGCTCGCTGCAAGGCGCGGCGGTCGGTGCCATTCCGCTGGGCATCAGCATCATGCGGGACGAATTGCCCGCCGAGCGGGTAGGTTCCGCGATGGCGATCATGAGCGCCACGCTCGGCGTCGGCGGCGCGATCGGCCTGCCGGTCGCGGCGGCCATCGCGCAGAACGCGGACTGGCACGTGCTGTTCTGGACTTCCGCCGCGCTCGGCGTCGTCTGCGCCGCCTTGGTTTTCGTATTGGTGCCGGAGTCGCCGGTGCGCACACCCGCCCGATTCGACTTCGGCGGTGCGATCGGGTTGTCGGCGGCACTGCTCGCGCTGCTCATCGCGATCACCAAAGGCGCGGACTGGGGTTGGGCCAGCGCCCCGATCCTGATCCTGTTCGCGGTATCTCTGGTGGTGTTCCTGGGCTGGGGCGCTTTCGAACTGCGGCAGCGTTCACCGCTGGTGGACCTGCGGGTCTCGGCGCGGCCGCGGGTGCTGTTCACCAACGCGGCCTCGATCGCCGTCGGCTTCGCGCTCTACGGCATGTCGCTGACCTTCCCGCAGCTGCTGATGGCGCCGGAGCAGACCGGATACGGCTTCGGGCTGTCCATGATCAGCGCCGGGTTGGCGCTGGCGCCGACCGGATTCGTGATGATGCTGCTGTCGCCGGTGTCGGCGCGGCTGTCGGCGAGCCGCGGCCCCAAGGTCACTCTCGCGCTCGGATCGGCGGTGATCGCGGTCGGGTACCTGTGCGCGGTGGTGTTGATGAACAGCGTCTGGGAGATCATGCTCGCCGCGGTGATCGTCGCGGGCGGCGTCGGCCTGGCGTACGCGGCGATGCCCGCGCTGATCATGGGCGCGGTGCCGATCACCGAGACCGCGGCGGCCAACGGCCTGAACTCGCTGATGCGCTCGATCGGCACCTCGACCTCCGCGGCGGTGATGAGCGTGGTGCTGGCACACATGACCATGCAGCTGGGCCCGCACCTGCTGCCCTCGCGCGACGGGTTCCACACCACCTTCCTCATCGCGATGGTGGCGGCGCTGGTCGCGATCGGCCTGACCGCGTTGATCCCGATGCGGAAGACCGCCGACGCGGCTACCACCATCGGGCATTCCTGACGACTGTCGTTCCGGGGTACCGATCCCGGGTTCAGCCGGGTCGGTACCCGGGTTCGTGACCACGGGTCCCAGCGGGAGCGGCTGCGCGCCAGTGGCGACTCCGGCAGTGATCGTTCCCGCAGGCTGCTGTTGGGGCACCGGTACGGCCCCCGGCTCACCTGCCGACGGCTTCGTTCGTGCTTGTGAGGGGTTCTCCCCACTTCCTCGGTGAGCGAGTTGGATTGGCGCGTGCGCGAATCCTCGTGTGCCGTGTGCCGTGTGCCGTGTGCCGTGTGCCGTGTGCCGTGTGCCGTGTGCCGCGGCAGCGCTGGCCGGTCGAGTGCCGATCAGTTCGAATTCAGGATTCGGCGACGGACTCGGTGTACCGGCGGCCGAGAGTACGGACGTGGGCGACCAGCTCCGGCGGCCCGTCGACGCGGAAATCCATCATCAGCATGGACAGGTAGATCGCGATGGTCTCCAGCGCGTCCGCGCCGGTGTAGAGCACACAGGTGTCCGCGTCCACGGCCTCGACCACGCCGACGGCGGGATTGATGCGGGCGATGACCGTCTCGGCGGGCGCGAGCACGGTGACCCGTGCCCGCACCTTCCATCCGGTTGTCGCGACGTGCCGCATGACGAAGGCGACCAGATCGTCATCCGGAAGCGAGCGTGCGGCGAAGCGGCGGGAACCGCCCTCGGCGTGGCTGATCCGGGCCACCGGGATCGCGCGCCACGTGTGGTCTTCCAGGCTGTAGGCGACCAGATACCAGCGGCGCTGCCAGTTGATCAGCCGGTACGGCTCCACCTCGATAGACGCTTCGGTCCCGGCTTCGGCGATCCGGACCGTCGCGCCGTCGCGGATGGCCCCGGCCAGGGTGGTGAGCACGGCGGCGGGTACCGGCGCGTCCGGCTCGCGCGATCCGGTCGTGGCCGGGCCGATCGCCGTCGCGTCACGCAACGCGGAGACCTTGCGCTGCAAGCGTTTCGGCAGGATTTGATCCAGTTTGCCCAGTGCTTTGGTGACGTGCTCGGCGATGTCCGCGATGCCGGTGGAGCCGTCCTCGGCGAGTCCGACCGCGACCGCGACGGCCACCGCTTCGTCGTCGTCCAGCAGCAGAGGCGGCATGGTCGCGCCGCGGCCGAGCCGGTAGCCGCCGATGGCGCCGCGTTCGGCGTGCACCGGGTAGCCCAGCTCGCGCAGGCGCTGGATGTCGTGCCGCAGGGTGCGATCGGTGACGCCGAGACGCTCGGCCAGTTCGCGTCCGGTGTGCGCGCGGTCCTGGAGCAACGCGAGCAACCGCAGCAGTCGCGGAGTGGTCGAGGCCACTTTTTCCTCCCGGGACGATTAGGAAGGAAAGTAGCCTAATGCCCGCATAGGCTTGTGTCAGCACCGAAAACGACCGAAGGGCTCCGACATGAACGCCACCACCACCGTCGCCGCGACTCTGCGCCCCGTCTGGCGCGGCGTGCTCGCCGATTCCTACCGCGCACTGGAGAGCGTCGTCGCGGGTGTGCAGGCGGATCAGTGGCATCTGCCGACCCCGTGCTCGGAATGGGATGTGACGCAGGTCGTCCAGCACGCCGCCGGTGACCAGCTGGCGTTCGCCGAGTTCCTCGGCATCGGCGACGGTCCGGCCTACAACCCGTTCGAGCCGTCCGGCGCGGTCGACGGTGTCCCCGCGGAGTTGGTGCGTGGGGCGATCGAGCAGACCGCCCTCGCCTGGAGCACCGTGGACGACGCCACCGAGACGGTGCCGACGCCGCTGCCGCACGGCGCGCTCGCCACTCCGGTGGCCGCGGTGATGTGCGCGCTGGACGCCGCGGTCCACGCCTGGGACATCGCGATCGCGACCGGCCAGGCGTCGCCGTTGACCGATGAGCTCGCCACCCACCTGCTCGCCGCCGCCCGGGCCGGTCACCCGGCGCCCGGCAGCGGCGAGACGGCGGAGATCGTCGAACCGCTGCGCCAGTGGGGGGCCTACGCCGCGATCGTCGACGGTATGTCCGGCGACGCCGTCGGTGATCTGCTGCGGTACCTGGGGCGCGAGCCGCGCTGAGCGTTGCGGCGGCTCCGGCCGGGCCCGCTGCCATGCGCTGACAGTGGCCACCGGCTCGGCCGGACCTGACCTGACCTTCGACTTTCGCATCGCGCGAGCACGGGTCATCGTGGCCGATCCGGACAGCTTGTTCGGGTCGGCGGCGATGGGCCGACCGGCACATCGGGTGGTGGGCCCGCGACCTGCGGCTGTCCGGTGGGACGGATGAGGCGACCGACCGCGACGGAATCGGCGCACGCCCGGTGACTCACGGCTTCAACGTGCGGTGACGAACCCCTCGGCGACCATCCAGTCCCTGGCCACCTCCGCGGGTTCGCGCCCGTCCACGTCGACCTGACGGTTGAGTTCGGTGATGGTCTCGTTGGTGAGGCGCTGCGAGATCGGCGTCATGATCTCGGCCACCTCCGGATGCTCGTCGGCGAAACTCTCGCGCATCACCAGCGCGGCGTTGTACTTCGGGAAGAACCCGCGATCGTCCTGGAGCAGGACCAGATTCAATGCCGGGATGCGCCCGTCGGTGGCGGCGACCGAGCCGAAACGGCACTGTCTGCCGTCTGCGGTCGCCTGGTAGACCACCGCGTCCTGCACGATCTGCTTGCGCACCTTGCCCGCGTCGATCTCGTACTTGCGGACGAGGCCGGGGAATCCGTCCTGGCGGACGTTGAATTCGGTGCCGACGCAGATGGCCGCGGCGGCCGGATCGGCGGCGGCCAGCGCGGCGTAGTCCGACAGCGTGCGCACGCCGGTCTCCTGCGCGGTCCGCGCGCTCATGACCAGCGCGTAGGTGTTGTTCATCGGCGCCATCGCGGTCCACACCATGCCGTGCTCGGCGAGGTCGGCGTCTCGCACCGCCTCGAACTGGCCGATCTCGTCGGGCACCGGCTTCTCGTTGCCGAGGTAATTGATCCAGCCGGTGCCGGTGTATTCGTAGGCGATGTCGATCTGCCCGTGCAGCTGGGCGTCGCGCACGCTGTTGGAGCCCTGGATGTTGGTCAGGTCGCGGACCTCGGCGCCGGCCGCGGTCAGGGCGAACTCGATGAGATATCCGAGGATGTTCTGTTCGGTGAAATCTTTGGAGCCCACCGTGACCGGCACACCGTCCAGTGCGGGGATCGGGCGGATGCTGCCCGGCCCCACCCGCAGCGGCACCGCGCCGCCGGATTGCAGCCCGCAGGCGGCCACCAGCGCCAACCCCAGCCCCAGAGCGAGCGCGCGCCACACCCGCGTCATTTCAGCCCCCTGGGCCCGAGGAATTCTTCGGCGAGCGCGCCGAACCAATCCACCAGCAGGGCCAGCGCCACCGCGAGCACCGCGCCGACCACCAGGGTGACGTTGTCGCGCAGTTTGTAGCCGGTGTCGATCAGAATGCCCAGCCCGCCCGCGCTCACCAGGAACGACAGCGTCGCGGTGCCGACGGCGAGCACCAGCGAGGTGCGCAACCCGGCCAGGATGTAGGGCACCGCGAGCGGGAATTCGATGCGGCGCAACACCGTCACGGCCGACATCCCCTGACCGCGGCCCGCATCGATGAGCGTCCGGTCCACCTGCTGGTAGCCCAGGATGGTGTTGCGCAGCACCGGAAGCAGCGAGTAGAACGCGATCGGCGCCACGCCGATCCAGAAGCCGGTGGTCCGGGTGGCCAGATAGAACAGCACGATCAGCCCGATGGCAGGAGCGGCCGCGCCGATGTTCGCGATGCCCACGAAGAGCGGTGTGAGGCGCCGGAATCCCGGTCTCGTGAGCAGGGTGCCCAGCGGGACGGCAACCGCGAGCACGATCAGCACCACGGTCCCGGTGATCAGCACGTGCTGCCAGGTGACGGTCGCGACGTTGCCCGCGTTCAGGCTCGCTCGCTGCGTGACGGTGAGCTCGCGGGCGAACGCCCACACCAGCACGCCGGCGGTGAGCACGAGCACGAGCACGGGCTGTACGAGCAAACGGATGCGCTCCGCCCTGCGCTGGGCGGCGGGTGACGCGATGGCGGTGGTCATGGCGCCCCGTCCCGCGCGGCGCCGTCCGCTCCGTGTTCGGCGCGCAGGGCCGACAGGTGGCCGATCAGCGTGTCGATGGTGATCAGGCCGACGTACTCGCCGCGCGGTCCGGTCACCACAGCGGTCGCGTTCTGCTGCGTCAGCAGGGCTTCCAGCGCGTCCTGCAGCGTCGATTTCAGCGACAGTGTCTCCGGCACCGGTGATCCGAGGCCGCGCAGCGAGGCGGCGTGCGCCAGGTGCTCGGCCGAGACCCAGCGGAGTGGACGGCCCTGACCGTCCAGCACCAGTGCCAACGGCCGGTCCCGGTCCGCGAGCGCGGCGCGCAGCGTGCCGGCCGGGTCCTCCTCGGCGGCGGTGGGGCAATCGCCGAGTTCGACGTCCCCGACCCGGGTCAAGGTGAGCTGTTTGAGCGAGGCGTCCGCGCCGACGAAGCCGGCGACCGTCTCGTCGGCGGGGTCGGCCAGGATCGCCGCGGGCGTGTCGTATTGCAGGATCCGGGACTTTTCGCCGAGTACGGCGATGCGATCGCCGAGCTTGACCGCCTCGGTGAAATCGTGGGTGACGAAGACGATCGTCTTGCCGAGTTCGCCCTGCAGGCGCAGCAGCTCGTTCTGCAGCGAGCCCCGGGTGATCGGATCGACCGCGCCGAACGGCTCGTCCATCAGCAGCACGGGCGGGTCGGCCGCCAGCGCCCTGGCCACACCGACGCGCTGCTGCTGGCCGCCGGACAACCGGCGGGGATAGCGGTCGCGGAAGGCCTCCGGGTCGAGGCCGACCAGTTCCAGCATCTCGTCGACCCGTGCCGCGATGCGCCGCCGGTCCCAGCCGATCAGGCCCGGCACGGTCGCGACGTTCTTCGCGACGGTCAGGTGCGGGAACAATCCCGCCTGCTGGATCGAATAGCCGATGCCGCGGCGCAATCGGTCGGGATGGATCGTGGCCGCGTCGCGCCCATCGATCGTGATGGTCCCCGAGGTGGGCTCGATCAACCGGTTGATCATCCGCATGGTGGTGGTCTTGCCGCAGCCGGACGGTCCCACCAGGACCACGATCTCACCGGCCGGGATGGTGAGCGAGACGCTGTCCACGGCCGGATCACGCTGTCCCGGATAGTGTTTGGTCACCGAATGCAGCACGATCTCGACGCCGGAGACGACGGATCTCGCGGAGCCGTCGCGGGTTTCGGTCTCAGTCACGGATTCCCCTCGAGGTGGTGAGCCGTCCGATCAGGACGTAGATCGCGTCGAGTACGAGTGCGAGCACGACGACGAGGAGCGTGCCGACCAGGGCCTGCGGCACCGCGTTCGGGCTGCCGAGGCGCGCGAGACCGGAGAAGATCAGGTTGCCGAGCCCGGGACCCTTGGCGTACGCGGCGAGGGCGAGAATTCCCATGATCAGTTGCGTGCTCACCCGCATTCCGGCCAGGATCGCAGGCCAGGCCAGCGGCAATTCGATCCGGGCGAGCACCAGGAGCCGGTTCATCCCGACCCCGCGGGCCGCATCGGTCACGGCCGGGTCCACCGAGGCGAGCCCGATGATGGTGTTGCGCAGAATCGGCAGCAGTGCGTACACCACGAGCGCGGTGATCGTCGGCGCGACACCCAGGCCGAGGATCGGGATCAGCAGGCCCAGCAGCGCGAACGACGGAACGGTGAGCACCGCGCCCGCCAGCGCGGAGGCGATCGAGGAGCCGAACGGGCTGCGGTAGACCAGCACCCCGATCAGCACCGAGACCGCCGTGGCCAGCAGCACCGATTGCACCACGGCCGAGACGTGCAGGTAGGAGTCGACCAGCAACTGATGCCGCCGGTGCACGATGAATGTCCACAGCGTGTCCAGGGCTGTACCTCCCCATCGGCCGGCCTCTCGGGAGACTAGCGCGGTTTCGTCGGTGCCGCACGCGATTTCGGCTCGTACGGGGTTGCCTCCGGCTCGGTCACCGAAAACCGGACGGATGGCGCCGGGAACCGTCGCGCGCCCTCGCGCGTCGAATTCCATAGGCTCGACAACAGCATCACACAAATGAACGGGGGAGCGATGGCACAGCGGCCAGGATGGCGATCAGGGCGGTGGATCGCGCTCGCGGTGGTGGTACTCGGTGTAGTCGGCGCCGGGATCACCGGGGCCCTCTGGTGGCAGGACCGCGCCGACCGCCGAGCGGTCGTGGGCGAGCGTCTCACCGAGTTCCCCACGCTGGACCGTTCGGCGCTCGACGCCACCCAGGCCGGAATAGTCGCGGTCGCCGAGCGCGAGTTCGCCGATCCGGGCGCGGGCACGAAATACGCGGAAGGCGTCGAGGAGGCGTGGTGCGCCGATTTCGTCAGCTGGGTGCTGCGCGAGGCCGGTGTGGCGCTGGCCAACCCCAATTCGGGCTCCTGGCGGATTCCGGGTGTCTACACGTTGCAGGAGTACTACGAGAGCGTCGGCCGGTTCGTCCCGATCGGCTCGGACTATCGACCGCGGACCGGTGACGTGCTGTTGTACCGGGAGTCCAGTCCGTTCGGGCAACACACGAACATCGTGCTGCGGGCCGATGGCGGGCAGGTGACCACGATCGGTGGCAACGAGTACGGCGGGATCCGGATCCACCGCTTCACGCTGGACGACGTGACGGGAGTGGTCGGTCTCGGGCGATTGTGAAGATCACTCCCGCGGAGCGGAATCTGTCCGATATGCGGGTGAAACGGCGGGCCGGATGGTCCTACGATGGAGACGGCGGCGCCCGGCAGCGCCGCCGCCGGTCCCCGCCCTGCTTCCCCCTCATCGGCAGGACGGGGATCCCGGGCTGACCAGTGCGTTCCGGGGCGGGACAAGATCGGTCGCGTACCGTGTCGGGTGTCCATCGAGAGCTGAGGGTTCCGGAACTACTGATGCATCCGACCGACGAATCGAGTAGTGCGCCTGCCTGGATCGACTACGCCGAGTTCGGCGAGCGTTTCGTCACGCACGCCGTGAACGCCGCTCGCATCGAGTCCGCCATCTCCGGTATGACGGGCCGCGGCTTGACCATCGGCCCGGTCTCGATCGGTCCGGCCGGACTCGCGGGTTTCGTCGCCGAGGGCAAGGTCGGTGCCCCGCGCGTCCTGCACAGCGGTCCCTCGGTGACCTTCGCCGTGACCGTCCCGGTGTCGCTCACGCTCAAAGTGCTGCTCGGCGGCCGGAAACTGCGGCTGGAGGCCAGGGTCGAGATCGATCTGACGCTGCACGCCCGCACCGCCGAGCCCGTCCTCATCGTCATCGACATTCCGCCGATCACCCAGCGTGACATCAGCTTCGTCCTGCGCGCCCAAGCGGTGGAGTCGGCATGGGAATGGCTGCTCGACCCCATCGCGGGGGTGGTGCAGCGGGAGGTCGCGTCCCGGGTGAACGCCATGCTGGCCGATCCGCAGACCCGCCGGAACCTGGTGTTCGACGTCGAGGCCATGGTCGCGGGCAAACGCTCGCCGCACCGGGACCGGATCGGGTTCGACTGGATCGGTTACGACGAGTTCGGGCATCGGTTCTTCTCCCGCATCGTGACGCGCGAACGGGTGTCCGACGTGGTCGAACGGTTGGCGGGCAGGCCGATCGAAGTCGGGCCGCTGCGGGCGGGGCCGCGCGCCAGTGCCGTCGTGACCGTCCGGGGAGCGGTCCGCATACCGCGGCTGGCGGACCGGTCGGCGGATCCGGTCGCGTTCGACCTGACGCTGCCGGTAAGCCTGGACATCACGGTGGACGTGCTGAAAGCAAATCGCTATCGCGCCGACGTCGAGGTGCCGTTGGCGCTCACCGCCCGCGCCGCCGACCCCTTGCGCGTGGTGATCGACGTGCCGCCGCCGGACCCCGCCGACATCCGGATGGAGTTCGCCGCGCAAGGTGCGCGGGCGGCGGCCCTCGGTGCGCTCGCCGGGATAAGGAAACAGGTCGTCGCACAGGTGGCGGCGGTGATCCGCAGAGAACTGGCCGATCCCGCGATGCGCACCATCGACGTGGCCGCGCGGATCGACGGCATCGCCTGACGCGGTCACCTGCGGCCAGTGTGGCGAATGTGAAACGTGTTTCTCCTGGGTCTAGCGGTTCTAATGTGAATGTGGTGAAATGAGTTCACGTTCGAGGCTCCCGGCGCACGGTGATTTGGGGAAGGTGCGCCGGGCACGCTGCTCTTCCAGGTCGGGATTGCGCGAAGGAGTCGACGATGCGTTCCATTCCGGTATCCCGGCGTGATCTGTTCGCCTACGCGGCCGCGGCGGCCGTGGTCGGCGTCACCGCGGCGGCAGCTCCCGCCGCTGCACGGCCCTCGCTCGGCACCCTGATCGATTACGCGGGCGGCGTCCCCTCGGCCGCCGCCATCCGCGACGCCGGCCATGTCGGCGTGATCCGTTACGTGTCCGACCGCAGGCCGGGCGCGGAGTGGATGGCGGGAAAACCGCTGCGCTCCGCCGAAGTCGATGATCTCAAAGCGGCCGGTCTGCAGATCGTCTCGTGCTATCAGTTCGGCAAGGGCCCGACCGCGGACTGGCGCGGCGGGCTGGAGGCGGGCAAGCGGCACGCCGAGCGCGGGCTCGCGTTGCACCGCGCCGCCGGTGGTCCGGACAACGTGCCCATCTACGCGTCCATCGACGACAACCCCTCCGCGGTCGACTTCGCCACCATGATCGCGCCGTACCTGCTGGGCTGGCAGGCCGTGCTCGGCAAGGAGAACACCGGCGTCTACGCGAACACCCCGACCATCGAGCTGGCCCGCACCGCGGGATTGGGCGCCTGGTATTGGCAGCACAACTGGGGCACACCCAAAGGCTTCGTGCACCCGGCCGCCCACCTGCACCAGTTCGAGATCGACAAGCAGTCCATCGACGGGGTGGGGATCGACGTGAACAACGTGCTCACACCCGAGTACGGGCAGTGGTGAAGCGACCGAGCGCCGCTACGTCTGGCAGTGGCTTATCGGGGTGACGCGCAGGTCGGGTTCGTCGTCCGGGACGACGCGCAGGGTGGGGCGGCTGTCCGGGGCTTCGTGGTTGCCGAGCCAGGAGAACAGCGACCACCGGGACAGGCCGGAGAACGCGGAACCGAGGCTGGCGAACGAGAACGAGGAGATCGCCGACCCGACCGAGCCCACCGACCCGATCGACAGCACCGAACCCACGCTGCCGATGGACAGGACCGAGTAGGCCGACCCGATGGACAAGATCGACCCCTCCGAGCGGAAAGACAGGATCGAGCGATGCGAGCGTCTGCTGCGGATCGAATGTGCCGTGCGTATCGAATGATCGATGGTCGCCATACTTAGCGGTCTACCACAGTCCGGACGGCTCGTGGGGCGGCGCGGCGGATCCGTTCGAGGTTGTCGCGGGCTTCCCCGGAACGACCGCGGGCGGCGACCCCGATGGAGTCGCCGCCCTCGATCGAAAGCTCAGCCTACGGTGAAGAATCCGAGCGTCGGCAGGAACGAGCAGGTCCGCGCCTCGTCGTCACCGGACTTGGTGGTCAGCGAGCCGGAGACGACCGCGACGACGCGGCCGAAACCCGTGTCGGCGATCGCCGACAGCGTCGCGGGGCCGTCCGGGTTGATCTTGGCCTCGTCGGTCAGCGGCAGGACGCCGGACTGACGGGTGTCCAGGTTGAGCCACTGCACCGTCATCGGCGGATTCTGCACCGGCGTCGGCGACTTGGTGCCGAGCGCGGTGAAGACGAACCCGGTCTGACCGGCGCTCGGGCCGGGCGGCGGCAGCGTGGCCGGGCCGGGGACGGCCAGGGCGGTGCCTACCGAGTCGGCGCTCGGGCCGATGCAGCCCTTGCCGATGGTCGGGTACAGGAACTGCGCGATCGCCGGGCCGTCCTGCGGCACCTCGGGACCGCCGCCGCCACTGCCGTCCAGGAAGGTGATGATCCGTTCCAGTGTCGACTTGATCTGCGGCGGCAGGTTCAAGGTGGCCAGCAGCTTGCGTGCCTGATCCAGGATGGCCGACTGTGGGCCGGCGATCCCGCCGGGGCCGGCGATATCCGCCGGGCCCGCGACGGCGCCGACGATTGCTGGGGCGAGCGCGGCCAGCGCATCCACCGGAACACCTTCGGGAACCATGGGAACGCTGTTCGTGAGCGCCGCCGGGGCGGTCGCAGGGGCCGCGATTGCTGTCGTCGGCGCGGCGAGCGTGGCGCTCGCCGCGATGGCGAGCGCGGACAATGCGATCCGCGATCCTCGGGTGCGAAGCACTGGTCTGGCCGTCCTTACCTCGGGTACATCTGGGTTCGATTGCTAAAAGCCATCGTTTCGGGGGTCACTCTAGGGACATTGCGGCTATGTGTACAGCCGCGGCGTCCGGAAGGCGCCGTGGACGATCAGTGTTAGCAGAACATACCGCGCCCTGATGTTACTGGTGTGAAAGTTGATGCAAATGTTACCGGTGGTTCGAGGGTGGAACCGACCGGAAGCGCGCTGCGGTTAATCTAATCGGTGCCGTCCGCGCTGTCGCCAGAACATCCAAGTCAGGGCGTGCCGAACCGACGCACCGCACTCGAGCCGAAAGCCAGCGATTTGAATCGTCACCTCCGATGGGCTTTGTCGGTGCTGGGCCTGTCCGTGCTGGCCCGGTTGCTCTGGATGCTGCTGTCTCCGAACGGGATGAACCTCGTCGATCTGCACGTCTACGTCGGTGGGTCGGCCGCGCTGCTGACCGATCAGCTCTACGACTTCACCTACGCGGAGAAGACCCCGGACTTCCCGTTGCCGTTCACCTATCCGCCGTTCGCGGCGCTGGTGTTCTTCCCGCTGCACTATCTGCCGTTCACCGTGGTCGCTGTGGCCTGGCTGCTGGCCATCGCCGCGGCGCTGTACGCGGTGGTGCACATCAGTCTCGAGCTGATCTTCGGTGCGCAGCGGCTGCGGACGCCGCAGTGGCAGGCCGCGACCGTCGGCTGGACCGCGCTGGGGCTGTGGCTGGAACCGGTCCGAACCACGATGGACTACGGCCAGGTCAATGTCTTCCTGGTGCTGGGCGGGATGCTCGCGGTGCGCAGTTCGCGGTGGTGGATCTCCGGCGGACTGGTCGGCATCGTCGCGGGCATCAAGTTGACGCCCGCGATCACCGGCCTCTACTTCGTCGCGCGCGGGCGCTGGGCAACCGTGGTGTGGTCGGCGGTGGTCTTCGGCGCGACGGTCGGGCTGAGCTTCCTGATCGCACCGGCCGAGGCGCGCCGGTACTTCGGCACGCTGCTCGGGGACGCCGACCGCATCGGCCCGGTGGGGTCGGTGTGGAATCAGTCGTTGCGCGGCACACTCAGCCGGATCCTCGGCTACGACGTGGAGTCCGGCCCGTGGTGGATCGCGGCCGTGCTCGTGGTCGCGGTGCTGGCATTGCTGGCTTGGCGCGCGCTCGGCCGCGACGACCGGCTCGGCACGCTGATCGTGGTGCAGCTGTTCGGGCTGATGGTCTCGCCGATCTCCTGGTCGCATCACTGGGTGTGGCTGCTGCCCGCGGTGCTCTGGCTGGTCTACGGGCCGCTGCGTCGGGCGCCCGGCGCGCGGATCCTGGCGGGGTACTGGCTGGTGACGATGTTGGTCGGGGTGCCGTGGGTGCTGTCGTTCTTCCAGGATTCGATCTGGACCATCTCGCGCCCGGGGGTGCTCGCCTGGCTCGGCGCGGTCGACGTCCTCGGTGTCGTGGTGTTCTACCTCTGGGTCATCCGCTTCGGGCCCCGGTATGCCGAATCGGGCGCGGATAGGGAAACGCGCGTGACAACCGAGGGCACCGCGCGGACTACGTAGGCGCCACCGCGCGGTAGCGGTTCGGGCAAGGCCCATCCTCAACGCGACGATGGGCCGAGACTCCCGGTTTCGAGCGAAGCGAGACCGAGCATGTTCTGTTCGCGGCCCGGCTCGCGAATTCAGCAGAGCCGATCTATCTGGTGGGCCAAGGCGACGTCCAGCGCGGTCAGCCCGCCCGCGGAGTGGGTGGACAGGCTGAAGGTGACGTTGCGCCAGCGGATATCGATGTCCGGATGGTGGTCGGCTTCCTCCGCGACTTCGGCGACCCGGCGCACGAGGTCGATGCCCGCGGGAAAGGTGGGCGCCTCGACCGTGCGGACCAGTGCGTCCCCTGATCTGGTCCAGTCCGGCAGTTCGGTGAGGGCCTCGGCGATCTCGATATCGGAGAGCAGTGTCTGCTGGGCCATAACACTCCTTACTACTCGCCTCGGGCCGCCCCGGAAAGGTGGCGGCGATGGTCAGGCCGCGCGTGCCTGCTTGAGTGCCTTCTTCAGATCCTTGCCGGTGACTCCGGCCGCTTCGCACTTCTTCATCCGCATGATGACCACGGGGCACTTCAGGCAGCGCGTCTTCTTCCGACAGCACTTCTTCTTGGGTTTCAGGCTCGAAACCTTCTTTGCTTTGACCTTGCCCACGAGGGTTAGCGTACCCTAAGTACAAAGCCTGAAACGTTGCCCGAACGGACTGCCGGTAGGGTGTAGCTGGCCGCTATGCCCGGTGAGTTTCGATTCTCCACCTGTCTGCAAGGAGCCCGGCGTGAGCGTCAGGACCCGGAGGCGGCAACCTGCGTAACCGCGCAGGGGTCCCGCTCTCGCAGGACACCGAGCACCATCGGCTCCCACACCGAAACAGCAGGAGGATTCAGGCGTGTCGTCTGCACGCGATTTTCGCAACGTCGCCATCGTGGCCCACGTCGACCACGGCAAGACGACCCTGGTCGACGCCATGCTGCGCCAGTCGGGCGCCTTCGCCGAGCGGGCCGAGCCCGTGGATCGAGTGATGGACTCCGGCGACCTGGAGCGCGAGAAGGGCATCACCATTCTCGCCAAGAACACGGCGGTGCACCGCCACCACCCGGACGGCTCGGTCACCGTCATCAATGTCATCGATACCCCCGGCCACGCCGACTTCGGTGGTGAGGTCGAGCGCGGCCTTTCCATGGTGGACGGCGTCGTGCTGCTGGTGGACGCCTCCGAGGGCCCGCTGCCGCAGACCCGGTTCGTGCTGCGCAAGGCGCTGGCCGCGTCGCTGCCGGTGATCCTGGTCGTGAACAAGACCGACCGCCCAGACGCCCGCATAGAGGAGGTCGTCGAGGAAAGTCACGACCTGCTGCTCGACTTGGCCTCCGACCTGGACGACGCCGCCGCCGAAGCCGCCGAGCTCGCGCTCGACCTTCCGGTGCTGTACGCCTCCGGGCGAGAGGGCAAGGCGTCCAAGGAACGTCCGGAGAACGGCAACGCCCCGGACGCGGAGAACCTCGACGCGCTGTTCGACGTGCTGCTGGAATACATTCCCGCGCCGAAGGGCGATCAGGCCGCGCCGCTGCAGGCGCACGTCACCAACCTGGACGCCTCGGCCTTCCTCGGCCGTCTCGCGCTGGTCCGCGTCCACAACGGCGAACTGCGCAAGGGGCAGAACGTCGCGTGGATGCACGCCGACGGCGTCAAGCAGGTGAAGATCACCGAGCTGCTGCAGACGATCGGCGTGGAGCGTCAGCCGGGTGAGGTCGCGGTGGCGGGCGACATCGTCGCCATCGCGGGCATCCCGGAGATCATGATCGGCGACACCCTCGCCGACATCGACGATCCGGTCGCGCTGCCGCGCATCACCGTCGACGAGCCCGCCATCTCGGTCACCATCGGCACCAACACCTCGCCGCTGGTCGGCCGGGTGCAGGGCCACAAGCTGACCGCCCGCATGGTGAAGGCCCGCTTGGACCAGGAGCTGGTCGGCAACGTGTCGCTGCGCGTGCTCGACATCGGCCGCCCGGACGCCTGGGAGGTGCAGGGCCGTGGTGAGCTGGCGCTGGCCATCCTGGTCGAGACCATGCGCCGCGAGGGCTTCGAGCTGACCGTCGGCAAGCCGCAGGTGGTCACCAAGCAGGTCGACGGCAAGGTGCACGAGCCGTACGA
This sequence comes from Nocardia sp. NPDC041819, assembly GCF_055590505.1. NCBI lineage: Bacteria > Bacillati > Actinomycetota > Actinomycetes > Mycobacteriales > Nocardiaceae > Nocardia > Nocardia sp. NPDC041819. Next base: position 19,233 of record NZ_JBVJAP010000026.1, read on the forward strand.
AGAGCTGACCATCGACTGCCCCGACGAGTACCTCGGCGCGATCACCCAGTTGCTGGCCGCGCGCAAGGGCAAGATGGTGCAGATGAGCAACCATGCCGCGGGTTGGGTGCGGATGGAGTTCATCGTTCCCTCGCGTGGCCTGATCGGCTTCCGCACCGACTTCCTCACCGAGACCCGCGGCACCGGCATCGCCAACGCCGTGTCGCACGGCTACGCGCCGTGGGCCGGCGAGATCCGGGCCAGGCACACCGGCTCGCTGGTCTCCGACCGGTCGGGCACGGTGACGCCGTTCGCCATGATCCAGCTCGCCGACCGCGGGCAGTTCTTCGTGGAGCCGGGCGCGGACACCTACGAGGGGCACGTCGTCGGAGTCAACCCGCGCGCGGAGGATCTCGACATCAACGTCACGCGGGAGAAGAAGCTGACCAACATGCGCAGCTCGACCGCCGATGTGATCGAGACCCTGGCCAAGCCGCTGCAACTGGATCTCGAAGGCGCCATGGAGTTCTGCGCCGCCGACGAGTGCGTGGAGGTCACCCCGGAAGTGGTTCGGATCCGCAAGGTGATCCTCGGGCAGAACGAACGTGCGCGGGAACTGTCCCGGCGCAAGGCGCGGGACCGCGCGGCGCTCTAATCAGCTCCGATGGAACGGGATTCGGTGTCCGAGGGGATGCCGGATCCCGTTCCCGTCGGGTGCGCGAGCCGGACGGCGTTCGCGCTGGAGGGCCGCGGATTCGACTCGCGTACACCTGAAGATCGTCGGCAATTCATCCGTGATGCAATTCGCGGCGAGCGCGGGAATCGGAATATCCTCGATACGGCTTTGTGATGTGGTTTGCGGACCGGTTCTGTTGCCGCATCTGCCTTCCGAAGGACGTCGATTACTTTTACGGTATTCTCGGCCATTTCTCTGCGCTGTGCGACCATGGAACGAAGTAGTCGAATCCTCCCGTGCAGAGAATCGCTGACCGGTGCGCGTTTCTGTGTGGGGAACTGGTGAGAACTCAGGACGAGAGTCGTATATGAAACGCTTTGCGTCCTCCAATGGAATCCGCAGACTTACGGCGCGTTATGATTCATCCCGACCTCACGCGTGTGGTCGCCCGGGCGGTCGGGGAGATGCCTTTCCCGGCTACCGGAGGCTTGACGTGCAGCTCCGGCAAGCATGCGCCTGGAGTGGGCGCACCGGATCATTGCTTCGCGAAGGCCGGTGTGTTCTCCCGGTCGGCGTTTCGGTGCGATTGTTCACTTGCGCGAACGAGTGAAATTCTCTCGTGTTTTCACGAAGATCGACGATCGGCAAGAGAATTATCGGAATACAGTGCGCCGGTACAACGCCGGACATTGCTTCGTAGCGGGTAAGCCGAATATTTGCCGAGGTTCGGTGCGGTATGGACGGGTCGTATCACCGGCGCTAGGGCGCGCTCGCGTTTGCGCGTCCGCGCATATCCGATCGACCGCGTCGTTTCCCTGCTCGGCAGCAGGAATCCGGTAACGGCCTCGACCGTACGGTAGAGTTCGCGAGCGTGAAAGTGGGCGCAGGAAAACGCGCAGCGTGGCGCACGTTGTTGCTGGCCGTGGCAGTGCTGACCTTGATCAGCAGCTGTGCCGCGAATCCGCCGCCGCCCATCGAGAGCACCGACAGCCCGAAGACCACACCGGTCAAGCCCGCGGAGACGACCGTGGTCGTCGCCCTGGACACCATCGGTACCGCCTTCAATCCGCATCTGCGCTCGGACCAGTCCGCCGCCACCTCGGCGATCGCCTCCCTGGTGCTGCCGAGCCCGTTCCGGCCGGTACCCGATCCGGCGCGGCCCGGCGCGACGGCGTGGGTGCCGGATTCGTCGTTGCTGGTCTCCGCCGAAGTGACCGCGCAGGAACCGTTCACGATCACCTACAAGCTGCGCAACGAGGCGTCCTGGTCGGACGGAGCGCCGATCGCGGCCGAGGACTTCCGCTACCTGTGGCAGGAGATGATCTCCGAACCGGGAGTCGTCGATCCGGCCGGATACCGCATGATCTCGGATGTGAACTCCTCGGCGGGTGGCAAGACGGTCACCGTCGTGATGGCGCAGCCCTACCCCGGCTGGCGCGAGTTGTTCACCGATCTGCTGCCGTCCCATCTGCTCAAGGACGCGCCCGGCGGGTTCGCCAGGGGGATGAACGGCCAGGTCAACGGGGTCCGAGTGTCCGGTGGCCCGTTCGGGATCCGCTCGGCGGACCCGGGCCGTGACGAGATGCTGCTGGAACGCAACGACCGCTTCTGGGGCACCCCGGCGATGCCGGGCCAGATCCTGCTGCGCCGCGGCGGCACGCCCGCGCAACTGGCGGGCTCGCTGCGCACCGGAGACATCCAGATGGCGCTGGTCCACGGCGGCGTGGCGACCCAGGCGCAGTTGGGGGCGATTCCCTCCGTGCGGACCGCGATCATGCCGCAGTCGCGGGTGCTGCGAATGGCGCTCAACGGGCGCAGAGGCGAACTGAGCGATCCCAGGGTCCGTTCGGGTGTGCTTGCGCTGCTCGACCCCGCTCTGCTGGCGACGGTCGGCGCCCAGACCGGCAATTGGGTGGAACCGGCTCGCGCGCAGGTGCTCGCGCCGTCCGATCCTGGTTACGCCCCGACCGCTCCGCCGCGTCCGTCGGCGGAGGAGGCGTTCGCGCTGCTCGCCGCCGCGGGTTACGGCCGGGCGCCGGAGCCGCCGCCCGCGATCTCCCCGACCTCGCCCGCCCCGCAGCCGCGCACCCTCGGCAAGGACGGCAAGCCGCTGGCCGTGCGCATCGGCGCGGTGGATCGGGACGCCACCGCCTTGGCCGTGGCCAACACCGCTGCCGACCAGCTGCGCAGCGCGGGCATCGATGCCACCGTGCGCAGCGTCGCCGCCGACGAGCTCTACGGCAAGGAACTCATCGAGGGCACGGTCGACGCGATCGTCGGCTGGGAGGTGGCCGGATCCGATCCGGCCACTGTGCTGGCGTCCCGCTACGGATGCCCGCCACCCGCGCTGCCGGGGGTCACCGGCCCGGCGCAGGCCATCGCCGAGGCGGCGCAACGCGCGCCGAGCAACCTGTCCGGGATATGTGATCCGACGCTGCAACCCGCGATCGACGAGGCTCTGCGGGGCGGCGACGTGGGACGGGTGCTCGGCGAAGCGGAGCCCAAACTGTGGGCCATGGCGACGGTGCTGCCGATCGTGCAGGACAACGCCGTCGCGGCGTCCGGTCCCCGGCTGGACGGCGCCTCGCTCAGCGGCGCGATCCAGGTCGGCATCTTCGGCGACGCGTCCATGTGGCGCAGGATTCCGTGACCGCGGGGACGGGCGGGCTGCTGCTGGTGCACGCCCACCCGGACGACGAGTCCATCACCACCGGAGGCACGATCGCGCATTACCGCCGTCGCGGCGTGCCGGTCACCGTGCTCACCTGCACGCTCGGCGAGGAGGGCGAGGTGATCGGCGACGAGTGGGCGCTGCTCGCCGCGCAGCACGCCGACCAGCTCGGCGGCTATCGCATCCTCGAGCTGACCCGTGCGCTGGCCGCGTTGAACGCGGGCCCGCCGCGCTTCCTCGGCGGCGCGGGACGCTGGCGCGACTCCGGAATGGCGGGCACGCCCGCCGCGCACAAGCCCCGGGTATTCGTGCGCTCCGGGGACGAAGCGGTACGGGCCCTCACCGACGCGGTGCTCGAACTACGGCCGCGCGTCGTGGTCGGCTACGACCCGAACGGCGGCTACGGCCACCCGGACCACATCCGAGCACACGAGATCACCACGGCCGCTGTGCAGGGGGCGGCGGGCGAGGGCTGGGACACCCCGAAGTACTACTGGACCGTCACCGACGCCGACATGCTGCGCCTGCACACCGCCGCGCTGGCCCGGCGCACGGCCGCGGGCCTGCCCGGCGCGCTGCCACCCGGTTGGCGGCTGCCCGCCGAAGGCGAACTCGCGAGCGTGCCCAGTGACGCGGTGACCACCACGATCGACGTGTCCGACGTGCTGACGGCCAAGCGTGCCGCGCTGCGGGCACACGCCACCCAGGTCACCGTCGCGCCGTCCGGCCGGGAATTCGCCCTGTCGAACAAAATCGCCCAGCCGGTGCTGCCCGAAGAGCACTTCATCCTGGTGCGAGGGCGGCGTGGTCCGCTCGGGCCGGACGGGCGGGAGCACGATCTGTTCGCCGGACTGGAGTGACCGGACGCCGCCGATGTTGTCGCCCGAGGGTTGCCATCCAGCGGTGCCTACGCGGCGGGTACCGTTCGGCGTGATCTCGAGACATCGAAATGGAGGAACCGGCGTTTCATGACCGCGCGCGGCGACGAAGCTCACCTCAGCATCGAGGACCATGGGTACCACAAGAGTCTGAAGCCGCGGCAGCTGCAGATGATCGCGATCGGCGGCGCCATCGGCACCGGCCTGTTCCTCGGCGCAGGCGGACGACTGGCCAGCGCCGGCCCCGGATTGTTCCTGGTCTACGGCGTGTGCGGGTTCTTCGCGTTCCTGATCCTGCGCGCGCTCGGTGAACTCGTCCTGCACCGGCCCTCCTCGGGATCGTTCGTCTCCTACGCGCGCGAGTTCTTCGGCGAGAAGGCCGCCTTCGTCGCGGGCTGGATGTACTTCCTGAACTGGTCGATGACCGGCATCGCCGACACCACCGCGATAGCGCAGTACTTCCACTACTGGTCCGGCTTCTCCGCCGTCCCGCAGTGGGTTCTCGCGCTGGTCGCGCTGGTCCTCGTGCTGAGCGTCAACCTGATCTCGGTGAAGTGGTTCGGCGAGATGGAATTCTGGGCCGCGCTGGTCAAGGTGTTCGCGCTCAGCGCGTTCCTGATCGTCGGCACGATCTTCCTGCTCGGTCGCTTCACCGTGCATGGTGAAGCGACCGGCCCGAGCGTGGTCGCCGATCACGGCGGCTTGTTCCCGACCGGCATCATGCCGCTGGTCGTGGTGGTGTCCGGTGTCGTCTTCGCCTACGCCGCAGTCGAATTGGTCGGCACAGCGGCGGGTGAGACGGAGCACCCGGAGAAGATCATGCCGCGGGCGATCAATTCGGTGATCGCCCGGATCGCGGTCTTCTACGTCGGTTCGCTGGTGCTGCTCGGGTTGTTGCTGCCGTACACGCGGTACACCGCCGACGAGAGCCCCTTCGTCACGTTCTTCACCATGCTCGGCGTCCCCGGGATCGGCAGCGTGATGAATCTCGTGGTGCTCACCGCGGCGTTCTCCAGCTTGAACGCCGGCCTGTACTCGACCGGCCGTATCCTGCGCTCGATGTCGATGAACGGCAGCGCGCCGAAATTCACCGGGGTGATGGGCGGCAACGGCGTTCCCTACGGCGGCATCCTGCTCACCAGCCTGATCGCGCTGGTCGGTATCGCGCTCAACGGCATCGTCCCGAATCGGGCGTTCGAGATCGTGCTGAACATGGCGTCGCTGGGCATCGTCGCCTCGTGGGCCACCATCGTGCTGTGCCAGCTGCAATTGTGGCGCTGGTCCACTCAGGGACGCATCGAGCGGCCCGCGTTCCGCATGTTCGGCGCGCCCTACACCGGCCTGCTCACGCTGGTGTTCCTGTTCTTCGTCGTCGTGCTCACCGGGTTCGACTATCCGGTGGGAACCTGGACCGTCGCGACCCTCGCCCTGATCGTCCCCGCGCTGATCGTCGGCTGGTTTGCCGCGCGTAAGCGGGTGCTGGCCATCGCGGCGGAGCGTGGCGGTCCGACCGGCGAGTTCCCGGTGGTCGCCGCGCTGCCTGCCGACCGGGAGAACTGATCATGCATCTCGTAGCGCCGGAATAGACTCGGCAGTATGTACAACTGGGAGCTGCAGAACGCGATCGCGGCGTTCGTCGAAAGCATGCGGCCGCACTGGCCCGAACAGCACGACATGTATATGACGGTGCTGTACGCGTTCGCCGATATGCAGAGCCACCTGTTGACCCTCCTCGGCTACCCGCCGGTGCCGTGACGACGAAGCTCGATGACCACGCGGGCGATCGGGCTCCTGTGGCAGCCGCGGATGCCCGCCGTCCGATGGGCGTCGTCGGCTCGGTCATCCTGGTGCTCCTGGTCCTGAACGCCCTGCTCACCCTGGCGCTCGAGGCGCTGTATTTGCCGACCTACCTGGGCTCCGTCGCCTTCCCGGTGTCCGCAGTGGTGGCGGGAGTGGTGAACGTCCTGCTCGTCGCGGGCGCGCGATCGGTCACCCGGCGGCCCGCCGTGCTGGGTCTTCCGGTGGTGGCCTGGGCGTTCGGCTTCCTGGTCTGCGCGAGCGCCGGTCCGGGCGGTGACATTCTGCTTGGCAGCGATTGGCGGACGGCGCTGTTGCTGTTCGGCGGGCTGCTGCCGCCGCTGGGGTACCTCTACATCCAGGCGAACGCGAGCCTCTTCCGTCGTCACTGATCTCGGCGGTCGGACCGCCGAGATCGCGTTGCCGGCGTACGTGCCGCGGGCGTCCGATGCCGCGGCTCGGCAACCTATCAGCGACACCCGCCCGGTGGGTCAGCGCGCACCGGCCAGCCCCGGGGTGACCGCTTCGATGAGACCCCACGCCTCGTCGGCGGGCAGGTCGACCACCGCGTAGCGCTTCTTGCCCGCCGCAGTGGCCGCGACCACCGTGGCGACTCCCGCACGCCGCTGGAAGAAGGTCCGGCGCACCGTCCAGCCGATCACGCCGGGGGCCTCCAGACAGTCGCGGTCCCGGTCCAGCGACCCGGACCGGGTGATCAGCCAGGCCCGGCCGGCGGCCGTGCGGGGCAGTACCGCGTGGCCGAGGCCGCGATAGCGGTCCTCCGCGAGCGCGAGCGCGATCGGTAGCGCGAGGCCGGGCACCAGCCACCACCACGGTGAATAGGGCTCTCCGGCAAGGGAGAAGAAGACCGGTACCGCGGCGATCAGGACGACCGGCGCGAGCGCGCGGGTATGCCTGCGTCGCCGCGCCGCGGGCCCATGTGCGATAAGCGGAGCGCTGCCCGGCTCCGGGACGGTGTGCGAGTCCGACGCCCCCGCGCCGGTGGGCGTCGCGTCCGCACGGAGCGGAATGTCGTTGTCGTGCACCTTCTGCGGGGCCAAGAGATGGGCGAGGGTGTGTTCGACGGCCTCGCGCGGCGCCTGCGGCAGGATCTTCTGGCGCGGGTTCTCCCCGGTCATGATCGCTTCGAGTTCGGCGCCGCCGGCAAGGCGCAGCAGCAAGGGTTCGTTGACCGTCGCCCCGCGCAGCCGCGCCCGGTCGAGCGTGATCTGACGGGTGGTGAACAGGCCGTGGCGCAGCTGCAGGGTCTTGCCGTCGTCGCGCACGCGCAGTCCGAAATAAGTGGTCAGATAGTGCGCGCAGGCGGCAGCGCTGACCACGAGGACGATGGCGCACAGCAGCGCCCCCGCGGCGAGCGCGAGGACGAGCACGCCGCCGTCTTCCACGTCGTGTACCGCGTCCGACCGGAACACGATCTCGCCGAGCCCGTACTGCAGCGCGAAGCCGACGATCGGGGCGATGATCGCGAACCCGGTCAGCGACAGCGGGGCGTAACGCACCCACGCCGGACTCCAGTGCCCGATCTCGCGTGCCCGCGTGCGCGGGGCGGCGAAGCCACCGGATTCGTTCTGCCCCGGCTCTTTCCGGTTCTCGGACTGCTCCGCCCGCGCGGCCGTGTGGGCGAGCAGCGCGGCCCGTAACGGCGGCACGACCCGCGTGTCCAGGGCGTCGAGCTTGAACTGCTCACCCGAATCGGCCCGCTGGCCGGTGCCGATCGCCAGCACCGCGAGTCCGAGCGCCCGGTGCAGCAGGTCGGCTTCGATGTCCACCGAGCGAATGCGTGAGCGCGGTACCGACAGCTTCTTGCGTTGCAGCAGGCCGGTGCGCAGCTCGACGTGCGTCGGCCCGACCCGATACGTCGTGGTGAACCAGCGGGTCAGCGCGAACCCGACGATCAGCACGAGCGGAATGATGCTCCACACGTGGTTGCCGCTGCTGGTGCCGAGGATCACCGAACCGATCAGCACCGGGATGAACTTCACCACCTCGGTGATCGGGTGGAGCAGCAGCATCCGCTTGTCCAGCCGCTGCCACGGCTGTTCGGCCTGCGCGGCGTCCGCCGCCGGCGCGCCACTCATGTCGCGTCCCCGCGATGCTGGGCGGCGATCCTGGTCAGCCGCGTCACGGTTTCCTCGGCGACCGGGAGATCGAGCGCGCTGATCTGGACCGCTCCCGCGGAGGACGCGGTGGTCACGGTGACCGTCGCCAGTCCGAGCAGGCGCTCGAGCGGCCCGCGTTCGGTGTCGACGGTCTGTACGCGCGAGATCGGCGCGACCCGGCTCTCCTGGGTGAGCCAGCCGACCCGGGTGTAGACCGCCTCGTCGGTGACCTCCCAGCGGTGCACGGCGTAGCGCCACCACGGGGCCACGCCGATGGTCAGCAGGGCCGGCACGAGCGCGACCAGGAAGAAGCCGAGTTGCCATCCACGATGCGCGGAGTCGAGCAGCGACCACACCAGCAGAGCCGCGAACGGAATCACCCAGCCCAGCGCGGCCTGCGCGGTCCACAGGAGCCTCGCCTTGGGACTGGGGCGCCAGGCCGGATCGGCCATGATCGTGCGCGGCTGCGACATGCTGCCAATGTTTGCACGACCAGGCGTGCGCTGTCGCCGGCGAGCGTCGGCGGTGCCGAGCGGGCAGGCGGGTGAGCGCGGGGACCGCGCGATTCCCATGGGTGCACGAATTCTTCTGTGCCACAGGCAATTCGGACGTGGATTACAACGTGAGCGGCGGTCGGCCTCATGCGTTGCCGTCGCAGGCGCGGCCCCGGTGTAGCCGCGACAGCGGTGGTCGTTCCCGGCGCGGCGCCGACGTGGGTGCTCTCCGAGGAGTTCGCGCGCGCCCGGCCTTCACTGCGAAGGCCGCGTCTGGCGGAACGACCGAAGCCACCGTCGAAGGGTGAACGCGAGTCCTGTGCTGGGCAGTGCCCTGGAATAGCCTCGGGCACCCCACAGTTGTCAACGCTCAACGGCGCTCCACGTTCCTGCGTGGGCGCTGTGGCGGGTGGAGCCGTAGCCCCGGGTGGCTTGTCCGCTCCGCCGCAACCAGCACTGGAGGGAGACAGTTCCGGATGTGTAGCGCATGATCGAGGGCGTGACCGACCTACCGAACCCGAGCGTCCCGTCCGCGCCGCCCAGTCCATCGGCCATGCGCCGGGCGCTGCGCAGGGCCCGCGACGGTGTCACGTTGAACGTGGACGAGGCCGCGGTGCTGCTGCACGCGACCGGCGACGACCTCGCCGACCTCTGTCGCAGCGCCGCGCGGGTGCGCGACGCCGGGCTGGCATCGGCCGGGCGTCCGAAGACGATCAGTTATTCCCGCAACGTCTTCATCCCGCTGACCCGCCTGTGCCGGGACAAGTGCCACTACTGCACCTTCGTCACGGTGCCCGGCAAGCTGCGCGCCGAGGGCGAGGGCATGTTCCTCGAACCCGACGAGGTGCTCGACATCGCCCGACGAGGTGCGGCGCTGGGCTGCAAGGAGGCGTTGTTCACGCTGGGCGACCGGCCCGAGGATCGCTGGCCGGAGGCCGCGCAGTGGCTGGACGAACGCGGCTACGACTCCACGCTGGACTACCTGCGCGCCGTGTCGATCATGGTGCTGGAGGAGACCGGCCTGCTGCCGCACCTGAACCCCGGCGTGATGTCCTGGGCGGAGATCGCGCGGCTCAAGCCGGTGGCGCAGTCCATGGGCATGATGCTGGAGACCACCTCCGCCCGGCTGTTCACCGAGAAGGGCAACTGCCATTACGGCAGTCCGGACAAGGACCCGGCCGTGCGGCTGCGGGCCATCACCGACGCGGGCCGGCTCTCGGTGCCCTACACCACCGGCATCCTGGTCGGCATCGGCGAGACGATGGCGGAGCGCGCCGAGTCGATCATGGCGATCCGCAAGCAGCACAAGGCTTTCGGTCATATCCAGGAAGTCATCATCCAGAATTTCCGCGCCAAGGACGACACCGCGATGCGGGACGTGCCGGACGCGGGCCTGGAGGAATTCCTCGCCACCATCGCCGTCACCCGCGTGCTGCTCGGGCCCGACGTGCCGGTGCAAGCGCCGCCGAACCTGGTGTCGCACGAGGAGTGCCGCGCGCTGATCGAGGCGGGCATCGATGACTGGGGCGGCGTCTCGCCCGTGACGCCCGACCACGTGAATCCGGAGCGGCCGTGGCCGAACCTGGACACCTTGCGGGAGATCACCGAGGCGGCGGGCTACCAGTTGGTCGAGCGGACCTCCGCGCACCCGAAGTACGTGCGCGCGGGCAATCCGTGGGTCGATCCGCGCATCGGCGCGCACGTCGCGGCGCTCACCGACCCGGCGACGGGGCTGGCGAAGTCGGACGCGATCCCGGTCGGCCTGCCCTGGCAGGAACCCGAGGAGTCGTGGGAATCGGCCGGGCGCGTCGACCTCAACACCGCCATCGACACCGAGGGCCGCAACACCGAGGCCCGCAGCGACGCGGCGCTCGGGCAGGACCTCGTCGGCGCTTTCGGCGACTGGGAAACCATTCGTGAACAGGCACGCGACCTCGCCGTCACCTCGCCGCAGCGGCTGGATGCCGACGTGCTCGCCGCGCTGCGCGCCGCCGAGCGCGATCCGGCCGGGCTCAGCGACGCCGAGTATCTCGCGCTGGCCACGGCGGACGGCGCGGACCTGGACGCGGTCGCCGCGCTGGCTGATCAGCTGCGCCGCGACACCGTCGGCGACGACGTCACCTACGTCGTGAACCGGAACATCAACTTCACCAATATCTGCTACACCGGGTGCCGCTTCTGCGCGTTCGCCCAGCGCAAGGGAGACGCGGACGCGTTCACGCTGAGCATGGACGAGGTCGCCGACCGAGCCTGGGAGGCGCATGTCGACGGCGCCACCGAGGTGTGCATGCAGGGCGGCATCGACCCCGACCTGCCGGTCACCGGGTACGCCGACCTGGTGCGGGCGGTCAAGCGGCGGGTGCCGTCGCTGCACGTGCACGCGTTCAGTCCGATGGAGATCGTGAACGGCGCCTCGCGCGGCGGTCAGAGCATCCGGGACTGGCTGGTCGCGCTGAAGGAAGCGGGCCTGGACACCATTCCGGGGACCGCCGCGGAGATCCTGGACGACGAGGTGCGCTGGGTGCTCACCAAGGGCAAACTGCCCACCTCGGCGTGGATCGAGGTGATCACCACGGCCCATCAGGTGGGCATCCGGTCCAGCTCGACCATGATGTACGGCCACGTGGACAATCCGAAGCATTGGGTCGGGCATCTGCGCGTGCTGCGCGGTATCCAGGACGAAACCGGCGGTTTCACCGAATTCGTGCTGTTGCCGTTCGTGCACCAGAGCGCGCCGCTGTACCTCGCGGGCGCCGCGCGGCCGGGGCCGACCAACCGGGATAACCGCGCCGCGCACGCGCTGGCCAGGATCATGCTGCACGGCCGGATCCACAACATCCAGACCAGCTGGGTCAAGCTCGGTACCACCGGCACCCGGGTGATGCTCAACAGCGGCGCCAACGATCTCGGCGGCACGTTGATGGAGGAGACCATTTCCCGGATGGCGGGCTCGCAGCACGGCTCGGCGAAGACCGTCGCCGAACTGGTGGAGATCGCCGCGGGCATCGGGCGACCGGCCAGGGAGCGGACGACCACCTACGGTGTGCCGGAACGCAAGGTGTCGGCGTTGCCGCTGACGGTGGGGTAGGGAATCGGCCGCACTTCGCGGTGACCGGTCTTCGGCGCATGGGTGTGGCCCGCGTTGTCGACCGGCCACCTCGAAGTCCCCCGAACGAGTGATTCGTCAGTACATGGGTAACTCGCCGGGGACTCCGAAGCCGGAGCGGCCGTCACACAGGACCTGAACGCAAATCCCGTACCACCCGACCGGTACGGCCGGAAGACCCGCGTAGCGGGATATACCACCCGAAGTTAGGGCAGGCTGACCAGTAGTAACGTGGGGTGCCGGGATAGGGTTTCGCCGGGCGGACTATCCCGCAGGCGAGGACAGACTAGGAGAGCGGCAGTGCCGTACATCATCGCTGAACCGTGCGTTGACGTGAAGGACAAGGCATGCATCGAGGAATGCCCCGTGGACTGCATCTACGAGGGTGGCCGCATGCTGTACATCCATCCCGACGAGTGCGTGGACTGTGGTGCATGTGAGCCGGTGTGCCCGGTGGAGGCGATCTTCTACGAAGACGACACCCCGGACCAGTGGAGCGGATACGTGAACGCCAACGTCGATTTCTTCGATGAGCTGGGCTCGCCCGGCGGCGCCACCAAGGTCGGCAAGGTGGACTACGACCCGCCGTTCATCAAGGAACTGCCCCCGATGGCGAGTGAGTGAGACCTGACGTGTCGCCGCGTGGCCGGGTCAGCAGCCTGCTACCCGATTTTCCCTGGGACACCATCGCTTCGGTGAAGGTGCGGGCGGCCGCCCATCCAGGCGGGATCGTCGACCTGTCCGTCGGCACTCCGGTCGACCCGGTCGACCCGCTGATCCGGACCGCGCTGAACTCCGTCGCCGCGGTGCCCGGCTATCCGACCACGCACGGCACCCCCGAACTCCGTGCGGCCGCGGTCGACGCGCTGAAGCGGCGCTACGGGATCACCGGACTCGAGCCCGCGGCCGTGCTGCCCGCCATCGGCACCAAAGAGCTGATCGCGGGACTCCCCCGGCTGCTCGGCCTCGGCGCGGGCGACCTGGTCGTCATCCCGGAGGTCGCGTATCCCACCTACGAGGTGGGCGCGCTGCTGGCGGGCGCGCAGGTGCTGCGCGCCGACGGACTGACCCGGCTCGGTCCACAGACGCCCGCGCTGATCTATGTGAACTCGCCGTCCAACCCGACCGGCCGGGTACTCGGCGTCGAGCATCTGCGCAAGGTGGTCGCCTTCGCCCGGGAACGCGGCGCGATCGTCGCCTCCGACGAGTGCTACCTGGGACTGACCTGGGAGGGCCGCGCCCTCTCCTTGCTCGACCCCGAGGTGTGCGACGGCGACCACACCAACCTGCTGGCCGTGCATTCGCTGTCGAAGACCTCCAACCTGGCCAGTTACCGTGCCGGGTTCGTGGCGGGCGATCCGGCGCTGGTCGCGGAGCTGCTCGAAGTGCGCAAGCACGCGGGCATGATGGTGCCGTTCCCGATCCAGGCCGCGATGACGGCCGCGCTCAGCGACGACGCGCACGAGGCGCGTCAGCGCGAGCGGTACCGCGCCCGCCGTGACGTGCTGCGAAAAGCGCTGGAAGCAGCCGGTTTCCGGATCGATCACTCCGAGGCGGGCCTCTATCTGTGGTCCACGCGCGGCGAGCCGTGCCGGACCACCTTGGACTGGCTCGCCGACCGCGGCATCCTCGCCGCGCCCGGCGACTTCTACGGCCCCGGCGCGAGCGAGCACGTGCGGATCGCGCTGACCGCGACCGACGAGCGGATCGCCGCGGCGGCCGAACGACTGGCCGCGGGCTGACGCCGGAAGCGGTTTCCCGCTCCGTGCGAGCGCAGCAATTTCGATAGGGGCCGTTCTGATCCCGGGGTCATCCCGGTGTGTCGGCGTCCACGCGCGCCGGGCCAGGCGAGCTAGCCTGAGGTATGGACGCTGTCACGGTTGTCCCCACGCCCGCCAACGAGCCGGTGCACTCCTACGCGCCCGGTAGCCTCGAACGGGAGCTATTGCTCGGCAAACTCGCCGAGCTGTCCGCCGCGTCCGTCGACGTGCCGCTGGTGATCGGCGGCAAGCACCGCCCCGGCATCGGTGAACGGCACGACATCGTCGCACCGCACCGGCACCGGCAAGTGCTGGGGACCTACACCGACATCACCCAGTCGGAAGCGCACGGAGCCATCGATGCCGCGATGGCGGCCGCCCCGGGGTGGCGGGCGCTGCCCTTCGAGGACCGCGCCGCGGTGCTGCTGCGCGCCGCCGACCTGCTGGCCGGGCCGTGGCGGGAGACTCTCGCGGCGGCCACCATGCTCGGGCAGTCGAAATCGGCCCAGCAGGCCGAGATCGACGCCCCGTGCGAGCTGGTCGACTTCTGGCGTTTCAACGTCGCGTTCGCGCGCGACATCCTGGCGCAACAGCCCGGGTCCAGTGCCGGGGTGTGGAACCGGATGGACTATCGGCCGCTGGAAGGGTTCGTCTACGCCATCACGCCGTTCAACTTCACCGCGATCGCCGGGAACCTGCCGACCGCGCCCGCGCTGATGGGCAACACGGTGGTGTGGAAGCCCTCGCCGACGCAGACGTTGGCGGCGTTCCACACGATGCGGCTGTTGGAGGCGGCGGGCCTGCCGCCCGGCGTGATCAACATGGTCACCGGAAACGGTGTGCAGCTGTCGGAGGTGGCGCTGACCGATCCGCGGCTGGCGGGAATCCATTTCACCGGTTCCACCAAGACATTTCGGTATCTGTGGCAGCAGGTGGGCGCGAATGTCGACCGCTATCACGGCTATCCGCGCCTGGTGGGGGAGACGGGTGGCAAGGACTTCATCGTCGCGCACTCCTCGGCCGACCCGGACGCGCTGCGCACCGCCCTGATTCGCGGAGCGTTCGAGTATCAGGGCCAGAAGTGCTCGGCGGCCTCGCGCGCCTACATCGCGCGGTCGGTCTGGCGCGCGATGGGCGACGAGTTCCTGCACGAGACCGGCGAGCTGAGCTATGGCGACGTCGCGGATCTGTCGAATTTCGGTGGGGCGTTGATCGATCGGCGCGCCTACGACAAGAACGTGACGGCCATCCGCCGCGCCGGGGAAGCGGGCATCGCCATCCCGGTCGGCGGAACCTACGACGACAGCGAAGGCTGGTTCGTCCGGCCCACCGTGTTCCTGGCGGACAACCCGCACGACGAATCGTTCGCCACCGAGTACTTCGGACCGATCCTGTCGGTGTACGTCTACGACGACACCGAGCCCGGCGCCTACAGCGCGATACTCGCCGAGGTGGAGTCGGCGGCGCCCTACGCGCTCACCGGCGCGGTGTTCGCGCAGGACCGGTACGCGATCGAAGAGGCCGACGCCGCGCTGCGATTCGCGGCGGGCAACTTCTACATCAACGACAAGCCCACCGGCGCGGTGGTGGGTCAGCAGCCGTTCGGCGGGGCGCGCGCCTCCGGCACCGACGACAAGGCGGGCTCGCCGTTGAACCTGCTGCGCTGGGTCGCGCCACGGACGATCAAGGAGACGTTCGTGCCTGCCGTGGATTACCGCTATCCGCACATGGGGAGCTGAGGCGCGCGGTTACACCAGCGGCTTCCCCTGCCGCAGCCGCCTGCGCAGGTCGTAGTGGTAGGCGTTGAGCGGGAACATTCGTGCCGACTTTGGCAGTCGCCGGTGCACGGCCCCGATGGCCCGCAGCAGCCGGTCCAGGCGCCGCTGGTCGCGGTCGGTCCAGGTCATGCCCATCTCGTCGCGCAGGTGCTGCGGGAGCAGGCCGGTGACGATGAAGCGTTGCAGCCCGGCGAAGACGACCTGCACCGGTCGCGGCATCATCTTCAGGTCGATCAGGCCGTCGAAGTAGTCCCGCAGCTCGGGCTCGATGCCGTGCTTCTTCAAGTTCTCGTCCCAATACCGCTGGAATGCCGAGCGATTCGCCGGCCACATCTCCGGCCGCATCTGCAAGGTGGTGCCCAGGCGCGCGGCGTAGTCGTAGAAGGCGTCGGCGGTGGCGTCGTCCATGGGGCCGTGCATCCGGGTGTAGAGGTCATCGATGCCCCAGTACAGGCAGGCCGCGACCCACAGCTGCAGGTTCGGGTCGAAAGCGTTGTACTTCACCGGGCTCGCCGCGGTGGAGCGCACCGACCGGTGCGACACGTTGACGGCCTCGCGGTACGCCTCGCGCTCGGCATCCGACCCGAGCAGCGCGACGGCGATATAGGTGAGTGTGGTGCGCAGCCGCTTGATCGGATGCAGCGTGACCTTGCCGCTGTCGACGGTGCTCTCCAGGACGCCGCGGCCGACCGGGCGCAAGCTCAGCTGCATGATGACATTGGCCGCGCCGCCGAGAAAGGCGGCGATGCCGTCCACATACTCTTCGACCGTCTCCGGCGTGAGGGCTCGGCTGGGGTCGGGCTCGTGCTCGGCGGTGCGCAGCGGCGCGGTCATCGTCGACCTCGTCTTTCGTGTCGGCCCGATCCAGGAAGATCGGTCGATGAGAAGATTATGCCCAAACTTTCTCATCGACTCGCGGCTGGTGTCAATCGTGCGAGAAGACGGTGACGGTGTGCGATGCTGAAAGTGTCATCGTTTCGGTCTCGCGGATAGGGTTGAGGTATGGCCAGGCTGACCAGGCTGCTGCCGCTGGTGCGCAGCGCTGCCCCCGAGGATCGCAACCAGGCGCGAGTGCTGGACGCGGCGCTGCTGGCGTTTCTCGACTTCGGTATCAAGCGGACCAGCATGGTCGAAGTCGCGCGCCGCGGCGGATTGTCGCTGGCCACGCTCTATCGCCGCTTCGCGAGCAAAACCGATCTGATCAGGGCCGTCGGGCTGCGGCAGACGCGCGATTTCATCGAGGAGGTCGACGCCGCGCTCCAGCGCCAGGTGGACCGGAACGCGAGCGCGGAAGATCAGATCGTCGAACTGTTCGCCGCGTTCATCAACGGCCTGCGCGGAAATCAGCTGATCCACCGGCTGCTTGCCACCGAACCCGAACTCGTGCTGCCCTACCTGACCACCCAGGGCGCTCCGGTCATCGAGCTCGGGCGGGATTACCTGGCCGAATTCATCACCCGCTTACAGCGCGAAGGCAAGTTGCCGGAATACGATCCGGAGCCGTTGGCCGAGATGATCGCCCGTACCGCGCTGTCACTGGCGCTGACGCCGCAGACCGTCATCCCGCTCGGTGACGACGCGTCGATCCGGCAGTTCGCGCGCGACCACGTGGTGGTGTCGTTCCGGGTGCGCTGACCGGCTCAGCGGTGCAGCGGGACCCCGGTGATCATCGCCCAGAGCGCGGCCGTCACGTCCGCGGTCTGCTCGGCCGAGGTACCGCGAGTGTGCGCGGTCACCGCGAAACCAGGGCCGTAGGAGGCCGAGGCGACCTCCGGCTCGCCGAGATCCGACCAGCCCCATTTGGTGCCGAGCACGAACGGCCACCGTGCGGTGCCCCAGTCCTGTTCGGTGCCGTCTCGAGCCGTCGATCCTGCCGCCGCCATCCATTCGAAGATCGGTGATCCGGGATCGGTGCGCAGTTTCGTGGCCAGAAAGTCGGAGACGTCGGCGGCGCTTGTCGTCCCCGCGCCCCAATTGGGTCCGGGCGTCGTCTCGGCGAGCCCGTATTCGGCGGCGATGGCGGCGATGGCCTGGGGATACTTGGCCTCCATCAAGCTCGCCGCCCCGTCATCGGAATAGCGGATCATTTGCTCGCCTAGGAATCGATCCTCGGCCGAGCCGTCGCCACGGCGCAGGGCGTAGTCGGCCAAGAAGAGTTTGGACAGCGACAGGCTCGAGCGCGACTCGTGTTCGTTCGCCGTGCCCCAGCCGATGCCCACCGAGGTGCGCACGGAGATCGCTGTGCGCGGCGGTACCGCGGCCACCTCGGTCTCCGTGGTCTCGTCAGCGCAGGCTACCGGGGCGGACAGCGCCAGGAGCGCGCCGGCCACGAGCGCGGTCGTGGTCAATCGGAAGCCCATCTTCTCCTCCTGGCTCGCGGCGTCGGACCGCCGATCGGGACAACACGATCGGGATGTACGTGATGCGATTGCCCAGTAGTAGCTATGCGAAACGGAGTCCGCCGTCAGACCAGGCGCAGGCCGAGCCGACGCCGGACGCGCATATCGAGGAGATAGGCGTTCAGGGGAAACAGGCGGACCGGTCGCGGGAGCCGGGATTGCGTGGCCCCGACCGCGCGCAAGATGTGGGCGAGTGCGCGCTCGTCGCGGTCGGTCCAGGTCATGCCCATCTCGGCGCGCAGATGCTCGGGCAGCAGGCCGGTCACGAAGAAGCGATGCAGGCGCCCGAATGCCAGCTGCGCGGGCCGGGGCAGCATGCGCAGGTCGACGAGGTCGTCGAAATAGGCACGGACGACCGGATCGATGCTGGTCTTCGCGAGATTCGTGGCCCAGTACTCCTCGAAGGCGCGACGGTCGGCCGGCCACATCGATTCGGGCATCTGAAGGGTGGTGCCCAGCCGGGCGGCCAGATGGTAGAACGCGTCGGCCGTCGCCTCGTCCATCGGGCCGTGCATGCGCTCGTACAGATCCTGCGCTCCCCAATGCAGGCAGGCCGCGACCCAGAGTTGCAGCGCGGGGTCGAAGGCGTTGTAGCGCACCGGGCTCGACGCGGTCGAGTGGACCGGGCGGTGTGAGACGTCGACCGCCTCGCGATAGGCGGTGCGTTCCTCGTCGGTGCCGAGCATCGCCACCGAGAGGTAGGTCAGGGTGGTGCGCAGTCGTTTGATCGGATGCAACATCACGTTGCCGCTGTGCACGGTGCTCTCCAGGACGCCGTATCCGACCGGCGGTGTGCTCAGCTGCATGATGACGTTCGCGACGCCGCCGAACAAGCCGGCTACGCCGTCGATGTATTGCCCGATGTCGAAGGAGTCCGGCGATTCGGGGGAACGCGTGGCGGGAAGTGGCCTGGTCATCGTCGACCTCGCAGTGCTGAGAAAACTATGCAACAACGTTCTCACCACGTCAGCGGAAGTGTCAACCGTCACAGCCCGCACCGGTCGCCCCGCGCTGCGGTGAACCTGGCGAAGTAGCGTGGGCGGATGTCGTTCGGTCCGCCGCTGCTGCTCAGTTCGCTGAACCCGCTCGCCGTCGCAGGCGGAGCGGACATCCCCGACGCCGTCACCATCGACGGGACCACCCTGTCCCGCAGTGACCTGCTGGGCGCGGCCACTTCGGTGGCCGAACGCGTCGCGCGCGCCGAGCGGGTGGCGGTGCTCGCAGGGCCCACGGTGGAGACCGTGCTCGCGGTGGTCGGCTGCCTCATCGCGGGTGTCACCGTGGTGCCGGTGCCACCGGACTCCGGAACCGCGGAGCGCGCGCACATCCTGGCCGATTCGGGTGCTCAGGCGTGGCTGGGGCAAGCGCCGCAGGACGCGGAACTGTCCGTGGTGCCGGTGCGACGGCACGCCAGGTCATGGCACACCTATCCCGAACCCGACCCGGCCGCTACGGCATTCGTGCTGTACACCTCGGGAACCACCGGTTTGCCCAAGGGCGTGATGCTCAGCAGGGGCGCGATCGCCGCCGGTCTGGACGCCCTCGCCGACGCATGGACCTGGACCGCGAGCGACACGCTGGTGCACGGGCTTCCGCTGTTCCACGTGCATGGGCTGATTCTCGGCCTGCTCGGCCCGCTGCGCGTGGGCAGTCCGCTGATCCACACCGGCAAGCCGACGCCGCAGGCGTACGCGGCGGCCGGAGGTTCGCTGTACTTCGGTGTGCCGACCGTGTGGTCGCGGGTGGTCGAGGACCCCGACTCGGCGAAGCGATTGTCCGGCGCGCGGCTGCTGGTCTCCGGTAGTGCGCCACTGCCCGTGCCGGTGTTCGAGCGACTGCGCGAGCTGACCGGGCACGCTCCGGTCGAGCGCTACGGCATGAGCGAGACCATGATCACGCTGTCCACCCGGGCCGACGGCGAGCGCAGGCCGGGGTGGGTCGGCACGCCGGTGCGCGGCGTGCGCACCCGGCTGCGGGACGAGTCCGGCTCCTCGGTACCGCACGACGGTGAGAGCATCGGCGGCCTCCAAGTGTCCGGACCCATGCTCTTCGACGGTTATCTGAACCGACCGGAGGCGACCGCGCAGAGCTGGACCGAGGACGGATGGTTCCGGACCGGCGACGTCGCCGCGATCGACGCGGAGGGCTTCCACCGCATCGTCGGCCGGGAATCGGTGGACCTCATCAAATCCGGTGGCTACCGGGTCGGCGCGGGGGAGATCGAGACGGTGCTGCTCGGTCATCCGGCGGTCGCGGAGGCTGCGGTGGTCGGCCTGCCCGACGACGACCTCGGTCAGCGCATCACCGCCTTCGTCGTGCTGCGCGATGCCGCGACCGAACGCGAACTGATCGACCATGTCGCCGGCGAACTCTCGGTGCACAAGCGTCCGCGCGAGGTCCGCGTGCTCGACGCACTGCCGCGCAACGCGATGGGCAAGGTGCAGAAGAACAAACTGGGTTGACCTCGAGTTCGGTAGAGGTTCTACGGTCGGCCCATGACTTCGACCCTGACCACCGAACAGATCGACTACCTGCATACCCAGCGCCTGGGCCGGCTGGCCACCGTCCGGCCCGACGGCACCCCGCAGAACAACCCCGTCGGCTTCCGCTACAACGCCGACCTGGGCACCATCGACATCGCGGGCTGGAACATGGGCGCCTCGTGGAAATTCCGCAACCTCGCCACCAACGACCACGTCGCATTCGTCGTCGACGACGTCGCGTCGGTCCAGCCATGGCGGGTCCGCTTTCTCGAAATCCGGGGCACCGCAGAAGCGCTCACCGACGTCGACCCGTACATCTCCGGCGTCTCCCGCGAAATGATCCGCATCCATCCCCGGCGCGTCATCGCATTCGGGCTCTCCGCTGAGTCTCCCGACCTCGCCTGATCCGGCCGAGGCTGCACGAGTGGACATGGTCGCGGCAAAGCGCGAGAAGAGCTCTCGACCCTGTCCACTCGTGAGGTTCTAGTCGTTGGCGTGGAGGTCGGCGTTGAGTTCTATGCCGGTGCCCTTGCGGGGGACTACCTCGACGGCGCCGGTGGTGGAATTGCGGCGGAACAGGAGGTTGTCGTGGCCGGCCAGGTCGGCCGCCTTGACGAGGGTGCCGTCGGGGGTGGTGACCTTGGTGCCCGCGGTCAGGTAGAGGCCCGCCTCGACCACGCAGTCGTTGCCGAGCGGGATACCGAGGCCGGAGTTCGCGCCGAGCAGCGAGCGCTCGCCGATGGAGATGACCTTGGTGCCGCCGCCGGAGAGCGTGCCCATGGTGGACGCGCCGCCGCCGATATCGGAGCCGTCGCCGACTACGACGCCCGCGGAGATGCGGCCCTCGATCATCGAGGCGCCGAGGGTGCCCGCGTTGAAGTTCACGAAGCCTTCGTGCATGACGGTGGTGCCGGAGGCCAGGTGCGCGCCGAGGCGGACGCGGTCGGCGTCGCCGATACGGACGCCGGAGGGCAGCACGTAGTCGACCATGCGCGGGAACTTGTCCACGCTGTACACGGTGACCGGACCGCGGGCGCGCAGCTTGGCGCGAGTGGCCTCGAAACCCTCCACCGCGGCGGGGCCGTGATTGGTCCACACCACGTTGGTCAGCAGGCCGAACTGGCCCTCCAGACTCACCTCGTGCGGTTTGACCAGGCGGTGCGAGAGCAGGTGCAAGCGCAGGTAGACGTCGTGCGCGTCGACCGGGGCGGCGGACAGGTCGGCGATCGTGGTGCGCACCGCGATCACGTCGACCCCGCGCGCGTCGTCGAAGCCCAGCAGCGCCGCGTACTCGGCGGGCGCCTCGTCCAGCCGCTTGGTGCCGGTCTCGGCGAACTCGCCCAGCTGCGGGTTCGGGTACCACGTGTCCAGTACGGTCCCGTCCGCGGTCACATTGGCGATACCGACTGCTGCTGCTCCCTGGATGCTCACGGCCTAGAGGTTACCGACCCGCGCCGGACAACGGTGCGGCTGCTCCGGCGACCGCCGTCACCAGGCTCGATACCCGTTCGGCTCCAGGACCGGACGGCCGTGTGCCCGGTGAGCGCCTGACGCTGCCACCGGAGGGCACGAAGTTCACGGCGTCCACGGAACACTCTTTCCCTCGCGCGCAGCAGTGTGACGAGCCGCGCCCGCTCCCGGAAGAGACGGCCGCGACCCGAGGCGGCGTGCGGGCCGTGGCGGGTGAGCGGGTCGTAGGGTGAAGCGCGTGACCATCGACCTGCATGCCGACCCGATCGCACTGACCGCCGCACTCGTCGACATTCCGAGCGTCTCGCGCGACGAGGCGGCCATCACCGACGTGGTGGAGCGGGCGTTGCGTGAGCAGACGACGGGGTTCGAGATCCTCCGGCACGGAAACGTGGTGCTGGCGCGCACCCAGCGTGGGCTGCCCACCCGGGTGATCCTGGCCGGGCACCTGGACACCGTGCCGATCGCCGACAACGTGCCCGGCCGGTTCGAGGTGAGCCCGGTGGGTGAGCGGGTCCTCTACGGCTGCGGCTCGGTGGACATGAAGTCGGGTGACGCGGTCTTTCTGCACCTCGCCGCGACCGTCGCCGACCTGGTGCACGACCTGACCCTGATCTTCTACGACGGGGAGGAGATCGCCGCCGAGTTCAACGGGCTCGGGCACATCGAGCGCGATCTGCCCGACTGGCTCACCGGCGACCTCGCCGTCCTCGGCGAACCGTCCGGCGGCTGGATCGAGGCCGGTTGCCAGGGCGCGCTGCGCGCTCGACTGCGCACCTCCGGCGTGCGCGCGCACGCGGCGCGGGCGTGGCTGGGCGACAACGCGATTCACCGGCTGGCCCCGATACTGCAGCGGCTGGCCGACTATCGCGCGCGGGAAGTGGACATCGACGGCTGCGTCTATCGCGAGGGCCTGTCCGCCGTGCAGGTCGAGGCCGGAGTCGCGGGCAATGTCGTGCCGGACGCCGCCGAGCTGGAGGTCAACTTCCGTTTCGCTCCCGACCGCACGATCGACCAAGCCGTCGAGCACGTGCGCGAGGTCTTCGCCGGGCTCGAGCTGTCCTTCGAGGTGATCGACGCGGCGCCGGGCGCGCTGCCCGGCCTGACGGCGCCGGCGGCCAAGGACCTGATCGACTCGGTGCAGCGCCACGGCGGCGGCGGTGTCCGCGCCAAGTACGGCTGGACCGACGTCTCGCGTTTCGCGGCCCGCGGCATCCCCGCCGTCAACTTCGGTCCCGGCGATCCCAACCTCGCGCACAAGCGCGACGAGCACGTCCCCGTCGACCAGATCACCGCCGTCACCGCCATGTTGCGCAGCTACCTGAGCAGCGCACCGGACTGAACGCCGCGCGCGGATCGGGGTGCTCTCGCCGCATTCGGTGCGGCGCAGTAGTCCTCTGAATCGGGTTTTCCGACCTGTCGTGTGGCTGCCCGCGGAGATCTACGGTGGAGATATGACCGCCTTGGAGTATCGGCATCTGCTGGTCGCGCGGGACGGCGACACGGTGCGCATCACCATGAACCGGCCGGAGCGGCGCAACGCGCTGTCGGGGGAGCATCTGGCCGAACTGCTCGCCTCGTTCCGGGCCGCAGGGGAGACCGACGCCACCGGGATAGTGCTCGGGGCGCGGGGCCCGGTGTTCTGCGCGGGCCACGATTTCGCCGACGTCGCCGGGCGCGACTTGCTCGGCGTGCGGGAACTGCTCACGCTCTGCACCGAGCTCATGTCGACCATCCAGTCGGTGCCGCAGGTGGTGATCGCCCGGGTGCACGGTCTGGCCACGGCCGCAGGCTGCCAGCTGGTGGCCTCCTGCGATCTGGCCGTCGCCGCCGAATCCGCCGGGTTCGCGCTCCCCGGCGGCAAGGGTGGCTGGTTCTGCCACACCCCCGCGGTGCCGGTGGCCCGCGCCGTCGGACGTAAACGCCTGATGGAAATGGCCCTCACCGGCGACCCGATCGATGCCCGCACCGCCGAACAGTGGGGACTGATCAACCGTGTGGTGCCGGACGCCGAGCTGGACACCGCCGTGGGTGCGTTGCTCGCCCGCGCCACCCGGGGCAGCCGGGCCAGCAAGGCACTCGGCAAACGCACTCTCTACAGCCAACTCGACCGTCCCGAAGCAGACGCCTACGCCCTCGCCCTGGAAGTCATGGCCGCCGCCGCTCAACTTCCCGGCGCCCGCGAAGGAATGGCGGCCTTCCTGGCGAAGCGCCCGCCCGCTTGGCCCGATTAGCGCAGCGGAGGGGCCTTTCCCAGGGGTCGGAATCGCGAGCGCCACCGTCATCACGTACCCACCGAGGCCGGACGGAGCATGACTCGGAACGCCGGACGACTTCTCCCGTCCAGCCCCTGGGTCCGCCTTGCCGGGCGGTAGCGTGGAACGCATGTCCACCGACGCCGCGGACCGTGAGGTCGCCCCCAAACCCAAGTCGACACCGAAATTCCGCGGCCCGATCATGTTTCGCCGCGAGCGGGCCGACGGCGTGGGCACCGCCGACCGGCACCTGCTGGACAAGCGTGGCGACACGGACTGGGTACACACCGATCCATGGCGCGTGCTGCGCATCCAAGCCGAGTTCGTCGAGGGCTTCGGCGCGCTCGCCGAGGTGCCGCGGGCGGTAACCGTCTTCGGTTCCGCGCGCACGTCCGCCGACCACCCGGAATACCAGGCCGGGCGGGCCATCGGCGCCGCGCTGGCGCGGGCCGGTTTCGCGGTGATCACCGGCGGCGGCCCCGGCGCGATGGAGGCGGCGAACCGCGGCGCCTGCGAGGCGGGCGGCTACTCGATCGGCCTCGGCATCGAGTTGCCGTTCGAGCAGAGCCTCAACGACTGGGTCGACCTGGGCATCAATTTCCGGTACTTCTTCGTCCGCAAGACGATGTTCGTGAAGTACTCGCAGGCGTTCATCTGCCTGCCCGGCGGTTTCGGCACGCTCGACGAGTTGTTCGAGGCGCTGACGCTGGTGCAGACGCACAAGATCACCCGGTTTCCCATCATCCTGTTCGGCACCAGGTACTGGGCGGGGCTGGTCGATTGGCTGCGCGATTCGCTCGGCGGTTCGGGCAAGATCTCCCCCGGCGACCTCGGTCTGCTGCATGTGACCGACAGCGTCGAGGAGGTCGTGCACATCATCCAGGCCGCCGCGGAGGCGGGTGGCGCCGAGGACGCGATCGGGACGGAGGATCAGTGGTGAGCGATCGGCCTTTCGCCGTCTGTGTCTACTGCTCGGCGAGCACCACCGACCAGGACTACCTCTCGCTGGCCGCCCGGGTGGGCACCGAGATCGCCCGGCGCGGTTGGCAACTGGTGTCCGGTGGCGGGCACGTCTCGATGATGGGCGCGGTCGCCACCGCGGCGCGCGCGGGCGGCGCGAACACCATCGGCGTGATCCCGAAACACCTGGTGCACCGGGAGGTCGCCGACGTCGACGCCGACGAACTGGTGGTCACCGACACCATGCGCCAGCGCAAGCAGGTGATGGAGGACCGCGCCGACGCCTTCCTCACCCTGCCCGGCGGCATCGGCACGCTGGAGGAGTTCTTCGAGGCCTGGACCGGCGGCTATCTGGGACAGCACGAGAAGCCCGTTGTTGTGCTGGATCCCAATGGTTTCTTCCGCGGGTTGTTCTCCTGGCTGGACGAGTTGTACGAGCGGAAGTTCGTTCCCCAGACGGCATTGGACCGGATTACCGTGGTGACCGATCTCCCGTCCGCGTTCGCGGTACTGGAGGCGGCGCGGACCCAGTGAGGAGAGCTGAAGACGTGAGCACCGACGCCCGCTCGACGGTGAGTTTGTTCGACCTCGCCCGCAATCTTCCCGGGATGGCCCTTGACGCGCCGGGCATGCTCCGCAACGCGCTGAGCATGCTGTTGACGGCGGATTCCAAGTCCTCGGTGGGGCTGTATTTCCAGCGCAGCGCCCACCGGCATCCGGATCGGTTGTTCCTGCGGTTCGAGGGGGCGACCTTCACCTACGGTGAGGCCAACGCGCAGGTGAACCGGTATGCGAGCGTGCTCGCGGACCGCGGGGTGCGGCGCGGCGACGTGGTCGGCGTGCTGATGACCAACCGGCCGGAGACACTGTTCGTCGTGCTGGCCACGGTCAAGCTCGGTGCCACCGTGGGATTGCTCAACCACCATCAGCGCGACAACGTGCTGGCGCACAGCTTCGGCCTGCTCGACAGCGTGCTGAACGTGGTGGGCGCGGAATGCGCCGACGCGATCGACTCGCTGCCCGAGCCACCCGCCGACGTCCTCGCCGCCGACGAACTCCACGAGGCGGCCCGCGACGCCGACGACGCCGATCCACCGAGCTGTGCGGAGATCACCGCGCGGGACCGGGCGTTCCTCATCTTCACCTCCGGCACCACCGGACTGCCGAAGGCCAGCGTGATGACCCATCTGCGCTGGACCAAGAGCATGGCAGGCCTGGGCGGCCTGGGAATTCGCCTGCGCGGCAACGACACTCTGTACTGCTGCCTGCCGCTGTACCACAACAACGCGCTCACCGTCGCGTTGTCCGCGGTGCTGGCCTCCGGCGGCACACTCGCGCTCGGCCGCGGTTTCTCCGCGTCCCGGTTCTGGGACGAGGTCATCCGTGAGCAGGCCACGGCGTTCATCTACATCGGCGAGCTGTGCCGCTACCTGGTCAACCAGCCCGCCAAGGCGACCGATCGGCAGCACCTGGTCCGGCTCGCCGTCGGCAACGGGCTGCGTCCGGAACTGTGGGACGAGTTCAAATCCCGGTTCGGCATCGAGCGGATCGTGGAGTTCTACGGCGCGAGCGAGGCGAACATCGCGTTCGTCAACGCCTTCGGCGTGGATCGCACGGCTGGTTTCGGTCCGCTGCCGTACGCCGTCGTGGAGTACGACGAGGAGACCGGAAAAGCGAAGCGGGACAACAAGGGCCGTTTGCGCCGGGTCGGCACCGGCGGGGTCGGGCTGCTGCTGGCCAAGGTGACCGACCGCTCGCCGTTCGACGGTTACACCGACAAGGACGCCACCGAGGCCAAGCTGGTGCGCGACGGCTTCCAGTCCGGTGACGTCTGGTTCGACACCGGCGACCTGGTCCGGGAGCAGGGCTGGCATCACATCGCGTTCGTCGACCGGCTCGGCGACACGTTCCGATGGAAGGGCGAGAACGTGGCGACCACCGAGGTGGAGGGCGCGCTGAGCAAGGCGGAGCCGATCGCGCAAGCGGTGGTCTACGGCGTGGACATCCCCGGGACGGACGGCAAGGCGGGCATGGCCGCGGTGACGCTGCGTCCCGGCGCGGAATTCGACGGTGCGGCGGTGGCGAAGCTGGTCTACCAGCAATTGCCGGGGTACGCCGTGCCCCTGTTCATTCGTATCGTCCACGAACTGGAGCAGACCTCCACGTTCAAAAGCCGCAAGGTCGAACTGCGCAAGCAGGGGTATGCCCCGGACCCCGACAGCACGCTGTACGTCCTCGCGGGCCGCACCGAGGGCTATGTCCCCGGCTACGACGACTATGCCGCCGAGGTAGCGGCGGGACGGGCGCCCAAGAGCTGACGGGCGAGATCAGCACGGCCTGAAGACCCGGAGTGACGGACTGGCTACAGTCGTTGACATGTTCAGCTCGACCGCGGCGCCGCTTCCCACGCTGTGCGGCAGGCCGGTGGCGACGGATCGAGCGCTGGTGATGGCGATCGTGAATCGCACGCCGGACTCGTTCTACGACCGTGGCGCCACGTTCACCGACGCGGCGGCGATGGAGGCCGTGGCGCGCGCGGTGGACGAGGGCGCCGACCTCGTCGACATCGGCGGGGTGAAAGCCGGGCCGGGCGATTCGGTGGACGCGGCCGAGGAGACGCGCCGGGTGGTGCCGTTCGTCGCGGCCATCCGCGCGAAGTACCCGCAGCTATTGATCAGCGTCGACACCTGGCGGGCCGAGGTGGCGCTGGCGGCGGTGGGCGAGGGGGCGGATCTGATCAACGACACCTGGGCGGGCGCCGATCCCGATCTCGTTCCGGTGGCCGCCGCGCACGGCGCCGGTGTGGTGTGCAGCCATACCGGTGGCGCGATGCCGCGCACCCGGCCGCATCGGGTCCGCTACGCCGACGTGGTGGGTGAGGTCACCGAAACCGTGGTGCAGGCCGCGGAGAACGCGCTCGCGGCCGGGGTGCGCCGGGATTCGATTCTGATCGATCCGACGCACGATTTCGGCAAGAACACCTATCACGGGCTCGAACTGTTGCGCCGAGTCGACGTTCTTGTAAAAACCGGATGGCCAGTCTTGATGGCGCTGAGCAACAAGGATTTCATCGGGGAGACTTTAGGTGTCGGTCTTTCCGAACGGCTGGAGGGCACATTGGCGGCAACAGCATGGTCGGCGGCGGCCGGCGCCCGAGTCTTCCGTGTCCACGAAGTCGCCGCGACCCGGCGGGTCGTGGACATGATCGCCGCGATCCAGGGCATCCGGCCCCCCGCACGAACCTTGCGAGGTCTGGCATGACATTTCAACACCGTGAGCCCGCCTGGGCGACGACCCATACCTGGGACACCCCGAACTGGCGAGTGGACGAACTCGTCCGCGCCAAAGCCGGGCGCACCGTGTCGGTGGTGCTGCCCGCGCTGAACGAAGAACGGACCGTGGCCGACGTGGTGGCCAGCATCCGGCCGCTGCTCGGCACGCTGGTCGACGAGCTGATCGTGCTGGACTCCGGGTCGACCGACGCCACCGCGGAGCGCGCCCGTGCGGCGGGCGCCGAGGTGATCAGCCGCGAGCAGGCGGTGCCGGAGCTCGAGCCGGTCCCGGGCAAGGGGGAGGTGCTGTGGCGCTCCCTGGCGGTGACCAGCGGTGATCTCATCGCTTTCGTCGACTCCGACCTGATCGACCCGGATCCCGCCTTCGTCCCGAAGTTGCTCGGTCCGTTGCTCACGGTCGGTGACATGCATCTGGCCAAGGCCTATTACCGCAGGCCGCTGCGGCAAGGCGGCGCGGTGGACGCGGCCGGCGGTGGCCGTGTCACCGAACTGGTCGCCCGGCCGCTGCTGGCCGCGCTGCGACCGGAACTCTCCCAGGTCTTGCAGCCGCTCGGCGGTGAATACGCGGGCACCCGCGAACTGCTCACCTCGGTGCCGTTCGCGCCGGGCTACGGCGTCGAGATCGGGCTGCTGCTGGACACCTACGACCGGCTCGGCATGTCCGCGATCGGCCAGGTCAATTTGGGCGTGCGCACGCACCGCAACCGGCCGCTGGCCGACCTGGGGGTGATGAGCCGCCAGATTCTCGGCACCGTGCTCGGACGCAGCGGCATCCAGGACTCCGGTGCGGCGCTGACCCAGTTCCCGCTGATCGGCGACGAGTTCACGGCGCACCGCACCGAGGTCTCCCTGATGGATCGCCCGCCGATGAACACCCTGCGGCCCGCGTGGGCGGCGGCCTGAACCGCTCCACCGTCGCGGCGCCGGGATGCGGTCAGGCCCCTTCGGCGTGTGGGTCCCGCATGTATCCCGCCTCGATCAGGGTGCGGAAGGCCGCGAGTTTGTAGACGCACTCGGCCGGTTCACAGATCCGGTGGCGTTGCATGAGTTCGTGTGCCTCCGCCACGGTCAACGGCTCGACCGGCATCTGCTGCGGCCTGCCGATCGGGCAGGTCGGTAGCGGGCGCACGGGCAGCTGTTCCGCGATCACGTGCTGGGCGACGCCGACCCGGCGCCGCCGGTTCGCCGGTCCGTACATCAATCCGATGGTGGCGACCAGGCCGGCGGCGCCGGCGAGCGAGCAGAGGACGGCGATCTGGGTGGCGGTCACGGCGCTTTCTCCTCTCGGTGGGGCGGGCCGGGCAGAGCGTGGCGGGGCCGAAGCGCGAACGCACCGTCACCTACTCATAGTTAACTTTCAGCAAAGTAAGTGTGAGCCGAGGCGGCGCGCCGTGCAAGAGGTAAATGGAACGCGCAACCAGCGTAATGTGCGGCTTTATGGACGGGTATGCCCGCTGGCCAGGTGTCCAACCGCCCTATAGGCAACTTTTAGCAATCAGCGGTGGATCGGCCCGTCGATGCGGTCCAGCGGCAGAGCGGAGGCCCCACCGCGTTCGGCCAGGATCTGGGCGGCGATCGAGACGGCCGTCTCGTCCGGTGTACGCGCGCCGAGATCGAGCCCGACCGGACTGCGCAGCCGGCCGAGCTGGTCGTCGGTGACGCCTGCGGCCCGCAGGCGCTCGACGCGCTCGGCGTGCGTGCGGCGGGATCCGAGTGCGCCGACGAAGCCGATGCCCGGGCACGACAGCGCCGTCACCAGCATCGGCACATCGAATTTGGCGTCGTGGGTGAGCACGCAGACGACGGTGCGCTGGTCGATCCGCCCCGCCTCGAGTTCCTCGCCCAGATACCGGTGCGGCCAATCCACGACGACCTCGTGGGCGGCGGGAAACCTGGCGGCGGTGGCGAAGGTCTCGCGGGCGTCCACCACCGTCACCCGGTAGCCGAGTTGACGGCCGGTGCGGCTGAGCGCGCGCACGAAGTCGTTGGCGCCCGCCAGGATCATCCGCGCCGGAGCCGCGAAGACCTGGACGAACGTCCGGGGTCGTGGCGCGCCGTGTGCCGCGCACTCGTCGGCGCCCACCACCCCGCAGCGGCCCGCGGCCAGCAGCGCCCGCGCGTCGCGGTCGACGTCGTGCCACGGTTCGGTATCGGCGGTCGTCAGCAGCTTCCATTCCGGTGCGGCGTCCATGGTGGTCGCCACGGCGACGGGGGAGCCGTCCTCGATCCGCTGCCGTAACGCGGTGAGCAGCGGGAGTCGTTCGGGTGCGACGCGCTCGACGAACACCTCGATCTCGCCGCCGCAGCTCAAGCCCACCGCCGGTCCGTCGGAGTCGGCATAGCCGAACCGGTCGGTCACCGCATGGCCGCTGCTCAGGACCTGCTGCGCCGACGCGACGACGGCCGCCTCGACGCAGCCACCGGACAGCGAGCCGTGTACGTCGCCGGAGCCGGTGACGATCATCGCCGCTCCGAGTTCGCGAGGCCCGGCGCCGGTCGTGTCCACCACGCGGGCCAGCGCGACCGGCCCGAGCGGCAGCATGGTGAGCAATTGCCCGAGTATCGCGCGCACCGGAATCCGGTCCTTTCGGCGAGCGGGTCCAGCGCATCGGGCCCGAGACAGCCGGCGAATATCCGCCGTACCGTAAGCCTAGTTACCGGAGACCTATCCGTCGCGGCGACGACGATGCGGTAACAGCACCTGGTCCGCGCGTGCTTCGGGTCGGTCCTCGTCCTGATCCGCGGCCCCGTTCCGGGAATCGTCGTCGTGGCGGGGTCGCTCTTGTTCCGCGCGCTCGGTGTCGGGCCGATCGGCTCGCGGTTCCTCGCCCGCCGGGCCGTCCGCTTCGGGCGAGGTGGCCGACTCGTTCGCCAGCCGGGCCTGAAGGTCGGCGACGGTCACGTGAGCCTTCGCCCCCGCGGGCCGCAGCAGGACACTGAGGATCAGGCCGAGCAGGCCCACCGCCAGGACGGCGCCGCCGATCAGCAGTAACGGATTCACGATTCCTCCTTGCCGGACACCTCAGGCGTCCGTTTCGCGGAGCTGTAGCTGGGACGGGACGGCGCCGGTCTCGAAGTACGCCGTGAAGATCTCGGCCGCCTGCTCGGCGGTGAACACCTCGTCCGGATAGACCCGCGGCGTGGGCACGCAGGCCGGGACCGGCACATCCACCCGAGGCGGTCCGAGCCGCTGACCGGGTAAGCCCACGGTGAAGCGATGCGGCATGCCCTCGACGGTGGTGCGCACCTCGAGGGTGAGCGTGTCTGCCGAGCCGGTGCATTGCAGGTACTCCCGCCCGGGAGCGGAACTGATCGCCGGGTCGATGTCCGCGGGCCGCATCGGCTCGGCGAGCCGGGTCATGTTCACCGAGTAGCGGTGGAAGCCGTCCAGCCTGTCCAGCGGGCGCAGAAAGCTGTCGATGGGCTCATCCGGGCGGAGGAAGACTCGCAACCGGTCGCTGTAGGTCACCCGGTGGGTGGTCACCGCCGGATCGCCCGTCCGGGCGGGGGCCGCGGCGCCGTGCCGCGGGCGCCGCAGCACGGAGAGGAGGGACACGGAACTCGCAGACATCGACTTTCGATCACGCATCAGAGTTCACCTATCACATGCGGTTATCGTCCAGCTATTCAATCATCCCTGTATGAACGCGCTCGGACGAGGGCTGGTGACCTGTGCCACACGAGAGAATTTCGGCCGGCGTGATGCTCCTGAGTCGTCACGACCAGGTGATCGGTGGAATGGTTCGCGGCATGTTGGAGTGTCCATTCGATGTCCACCGTCCGGATTTCCGGCCGTGGATGGGCTCAACTACGATGTCCATACATTTGCTGAATGTCGTTGGGCGCGTAGAGCCGACGCGCGGGTGATCACAATCGCCGGTAGGGGCGGGTCCGACGACGGTCTCCGGCAACGGAGGTCGTGCGAGATATGTGAGTCAGCGGCGTACACCCGTTGCGGGCGATCTGTTTTCGGGGTCGTGGCGGTAGACCGGAGTGAGCAGGTCGGCTTCCAAGGGTTCACCCGTGGCACGGTCGAAGCGACAGGCGATCAGCACCGAGAACAGGTGATTGCTCGCTCGTTCGTGCAGCGTGGCCAGCCGGGTGGCGAGCAACCGGATGGCGCCGAGCGAGCCGGGCGGATGCATGCCGTCGATCATCAATACACTGCCCCGCCCGTCGGGCCGGGGAAGCCTGCCCAGGTAGGCGATGTCGTGCGGTTCCGGTCCGCCCGGCCGGTAGACCCGCCGAGCCGCCCTGTCCTCGATTCCCCGGCGCGCGTCCCCCACTCTCGCCACCGCGCGGCGCAAGCGGGGATCGGCGGCCACCAACTGGCGCAGGCTCGGGGACAGTTCCGGACCGCCCAACACGATCAGGCCGTCACGCCGCAGGTCGATCGGGCGGCCCGGTAGGAAATGTTCGACCGCTACTCCGAAGCCGAGTTCGCGCAGGAGCTCGGCCAATCGCTGCGGTGCGGCGGGATCGGGCGCGCCGATCACGCGCCCGGCGCGCACCTCGGGGACGAGCACGGTGAGCGAACCGTGCCCGAAGAACAGTCCTTCCGGCGCGGGGCCCTGGGTACTCACCTGGTGGATGCGGGCCCGGGAAAGGCCCGCCGCCGCACCGATTCTGGCGAACGTCCAGCCTTCGGCATGGAGTTCCCGGATGACGGCACGCCGAATCCTGGTCAGTTCGTTGATGGTCTGCTGGGCTGCCGCCACCCCGTCGGTGGCCGCTTTCAGTCGCTCGACCTTGTCCTCGATCGCGAACACGCGCGCCACGTCATCGGCCGACATGTGCGAAGTCTAGACAGCTGAACAGCGCTATGCGTCTAGTCTGCTTGACGAATCAGGTGGCGTCGGTGTCGATCGGCGGACGTTCGTTGCGCTCCAACGGCTTAGCCAACTTGGGCATCGGGTAGTCCGGCATCCCGCTGTTCGTGCTGTACAGGTCCTTCGGATCGGGCAGCGCGCTGTCGAAATCCTTGAACAGCGAATCGTCGCCGTTGAGAAGATGTTTGGTCACCATCGCCCGCGGAGTCATACCGCGCAGTTCGTTCAGGTCGGCCAGCGGCTTGCGTAAATCGTCGAACTCCGGCCCGAGTTCCTGTCGCAACTGGGACGTGGCGCCGCTCGCGTAATCGCGCACCTGCCGCAGGCTGCGCGTGGTCCAGCGCACGGCACCGGGCAAGCGCTCCGGGCCGAGGATGACGAGGGCGGCGACGAGCAGGATGACCATCTCGCTCCAGCCGATGTTGCTGAACACGTAACCAGGCTACCCGGCGATCCGGCCGCCGGGTCAGTCGGATTCCAGCGTCACCGGCACGTCCACCTGCCTGCCGTCGCGGATCAACTGCACGTTCACCGTTTCGCCGATCTTGCGCGACTGCACCGCGACGACCAGTTCGTCCGGACCGGTGACCTCTCGATCGCCGACCTTCACGATCACGTCGCCCTCCACGATCCCGGCCTTCGCCGCTGGACCGCCCGCCACGACGTCCGCCACCGCCGCACCGCTCATGACTTCGTTGGCCACCTGCTTGGTGCGCGCGCTCAGGCCGATCGTCGGGTGGTGCACGACGCCGTCGCGGATCAAGGTCTGGGCGACCTCGATCACCTTGTCCACCGGGATCGCGAAGCCGAGGCCGACCGAGCCGCCGGTCTCGCTGCGGATGGCGGTGTTGATGCCGATCACCCGGCCGTCCATGTCCACCAGCGCGCCGCCGGAGTTACCCGGGTTGATCGACGCGTCGGTCTGCACGGCGTCGATCACGGCCTTCGTGTCGCTGCCCTCGCCCTCCAGCTTCACCGGGCGGTGCAGGGCGCTGACGATGCCGGAGGTCACCGTCTTGCTCAGGCCGAGCGGCGAACCGATGGCCAGCACATCGTCACCGACCTGGACGTTGCCGGATTTGCCGAGCTGGGCGACGGTGAGGTTCTTCACATCGACCTTCAGTACGGCCAGGTCGGTCTTCGGGTCGCGGCCGACGATCTGGGCGGGCACCCGGGTGCCGTCGGAGAACTGCACCTGGATCGCGGACCGGTTGGACTTGTCCTGCGCGGCCATCGAGACGACATGGTTGTTGGTGACCACGTAGCCGCCGCCGTCGATCACCACGCCGGAGCCGGTGGCGCCGTTGTCGCCGACGGTCACCCGGATGGAGACGACCGAGGGCAGCACGGCGTTGGCGACCTGGGCGATCATGCCGTGCGGGCGGGTGCCGTCACCGGTCTGTTCGAGGGTCACCTTCCGCGAGGTGAGCGTCGAGGCCGTTTCCGCGGTCAGCCGTCCGACCAGCCCACCGACCAGGCCGATGACGACCGCGACGAGCGCGAGCAGGGCCAGCGCCTTCGGCGCGACCCGGGAACCGAACAGGACTTCGCGGGCGCTGAGCTTCTCGGCCTGCGGCAGTGTCTGCGGCTTGGGGGTGGGCACCGCGGGGGCGCCCAGGCGTGCGACCGCTTCGGGATCACGCCACGGATCGGCCGGTCCGGCCACGGCCGACGGGCCGTCGGCGGCGTCGGGGTCGCGCTGCAGGATCTCGGTGGAGCCTTCCGGGCGCCCGAACGCCTCGGCCAGCACCGCGTCGGGCGGACGGTTCTGTAGTTCGGGACCGGATTGCGGCGTCGTACCCGCCTTGCGGAGCGGCGAGGGCTCGGCGAACGAACCGGATAGGCCGGACGGCCTGCGGAAGGCACGTGCGGTATGCGTGTCGACATGGGGCCGGTAGACCGGGCGCGGACCGAGAACGGGTGCGTCCGGCGGACGGAGATTCCCGCGGTCGGCCGCCGAATTCGAGGTGTCGGCCGATCCGGAATTCGTCGATTCGGTGGTCACTCGGGAAACTCTACTTGCGCCACCACGTGGTCCACCGGGTCGCGGTGAACGAATCGGTCAGAAAGCCGAAAACCGCCTCGTTACGGCCGGACTGGCCGGAAGCCGACGAGGGCGTCCGGCCGCTGGACGCGCCGCCCGGCAGCTCCGCGAGCGGAATCCTGGTCAAGCTGTCGTGCAGGCCGGTCGGAATCGCGACCTGGCCCGCGTGCCGCAAGGCGATGCGCGCCTGCTGCTGGGCATCGACCTCCGCCGCGCACTCGGGACACAGCGACAGGTGTTGAGCGGCGCGCAGGTAGGCGTTCATCCGTAGCTCCCCGTCCACGTACGCCGCGACCGCCTCACTCGCCAGATGCTCGGTGGGGCGGAAACGGGGCGGACCGGACGTGCTGGAGTCGCCACTCATTCGGTGCTCACCCTTTCAACCGACATCGACCGAGGTTCGGGCGATGCCGGCGTCCGACGAATCACCCTATGTTCGCTTCAGCGGCGAACCGCTGCTCACTTCCATTATGCGCAAGGTAGTCGCGCAGGGCTTGACGTCCACGATGGATCCGACTGCGCACAGTGCCCAGTTTCACGCCGAGCGTAGCGCCGATCTCCTCGTAGGACAGCCCCTCGATGTCACACAGCACCACGGCCGCGCGGAACTCCGGCGCGAGCGAATCCAGGGCCGATTGCAGGTCGGGATCCAGCCGCGCGTCGTGATACGCCTGCTCCGGCCCCGGGCCCTCGGCGGGCACCCGGTCGTAGTCCTCGGGCAGCGCTTCCATCCTGATCCGGTTGCGGCGGCGCACCATGTCCAGGAACAGGTTGGTGGTGATGCGGTGTAGCCACCCCTCGAAGGTGCCCGGCTGGTAGTTCGACAGCGAACGGAACACCCGGATGAATGTCTCCTGGGTGAGGTCCTCCGCGTCCTGTGCGTCGCCGGAGAGGCGATAGGCCAACCGGTAGACCCGGTCGGCGTGCTCCCGCACCAGTTCGTCCCACGTCGGCATCGCCGACCGGTCACCGGTGGCATCGAAGGCAGCAGTCCCGCTCAGCTCGACCGCGTCCTCGACGGAGTCGGCTTCGACCGGCAGGATCTGCTCGGGCAGGGTGGCGTATTCGCGCGCCGCATCGACCATGTGGATGGGGCTACCTCCTACTAGGGACCGCAAACGTGGGGACTCGCTCCGGGCCGGGTCTTCGGACCGTCACGTACGGATACAACAGACAACCGGTATGTCGTTGTTCCCGCGTCCCGTGTTAATACACGGTCGGTTGCTCATACTCTTTCTGGTCCTGATATGGCCGGGATATGGAGATCCTGAGGGTCACCTGAGAAAACCGGCGGCGGAAATGGCGGGCGGCGCGTGTTGTCCGGAACGCCGAGATCACCCGCCCGGCGTTAGCCTCATACCCGTGGCATCGAATCTGGAGCGGAATCTCGCCTACGTGGAGGAATCCGTCGTAGAGGACGAAATCCTCATCAGCGCGCGCGAACGGGCCACCGAACTCGGCGCTGTCCCCGTGCCGCCCTCGGTGGGGGCGCTGCTGAGCATGTACGCGCAGCTGCTCGGAGCGCGCGCGGTGGTCGAGGTCGGTACCGGCGCGGGCATCAGCGGATTGTGGCTGCTCGACGGCATGCGCGAGGACGGCACGCTGACCACCATCGATTCGGAGCCGGAACATCAGCGCGCGGCCAAGGAGGCGTTCCGCGCCGCCGACATCCCCCCGGCGCGCACCCGGCTGATCAACGGACGGGCGCTGGATGTGCTGCCCCGGCTGGCCGACGGCGCCTACGACCTGGTCTTCATCGACGCGGCGCCGCTCGAGCACCCGGAGTACGTCGCCCAAGCGGTGCGTTTGCTGCGCGAGGGCGGCGCCATTCTGCTGCACAACGCGCTGCTGGGCGGGCGCGTGCCCGATCCGGCGCAACGGGATCCGGCCACTCAGGCGGTGCGCGCCGCCACCCGCGCCATCGCGGAGAACCCGGAACTCACCTGTGTACTGATTCCGGTCGGAGACGGATTGCTCTGTGCCTCACGGGGTTAGTGATTCGCGCGCGGTCTGATTCCTTCCCGGAATCCGGGGTATGCGCTGAGGAAGAACCCAGTGAGGAAAACAGTTATGCGTGAACTAAATCCCATCGAAGTAGCGGTCATGGGGGACGTGGTGACCGAACGGCGAACGAGTTGGCTGCGGCCGACTCTATTGGCCCTGCTGTTCGTGATTGTGGGAGCCGTGCTCGTGATGGTGGTGGTGAGCAACACCGATTTCGACACCGGCCCCGAGAAAACCACTCCGCCCCCGGGACCCTGCGAGCCGTTCTGCACCCAGAACGTCGCCCCGCCCGCACAGTGATACCTCCGTCGACGGCGGCTCTCGCTCCGGCCGAATAGGCTTGCCGCCGAAGTTTTTCCGGAATTTCGGGCCAGCGCGCCCTCTTCTCCTGGCGAACACGCCACCCACAGGTGATCGGCGGAGTTCGCGAAAAGCGACCGTACCGCCACGATTCGGCTCGAGCCGCAGCGCGACGCCGATGACCGACCGATACTGGTGGAGGTCAGGTTCCGAACGGATCCGGAAGAGGTGCGACGTGGTGATGATGATGTTCCTTTGGGACGAAGACGAGCGTCGTCCCAAATCGATCCATTGGGGC
Source organism: Nocardia sp. NPDC041819 (assembly GCF_055590505.1). Classification (NCBI taxonomy): domain Bacteria; kingdom Bacillati; phylum Actinomycetota; class Actinomycetes; order Mycobacteriales; family Nocardiaceae; genus Nocardia; species Nocardia sp. NPDC041819. Next base: position 56,827 of record NZ_JBVJAP010000026.1, read on the forward strand.
CGGACCATGATCGCTTTCGGCGCGGTGCTTTTGTTCGCCGTGCTGATGGTCTATTTGGTGTGCACCGCGGATTTCGGTGACGCCTCGAAATCGACCGTGCCGCGCACACCGGGGCCGTGCGCGCCGTTCTGTCTCGGCCCGCAGGCGCCCGAGCCGGGTGGACCCTAGTACCGCTCGCCGCGGCTACACCCAAACGCCTTTGCCGACCGTGACGACCCCGCCGTTGCTCACGGCGAAACGGCTGCGATCGCGCGCCAGGTCCACTCCGATGATCTCGCCTTCGCCGACGACCACGTTCTTGTCCAGAATGGCGTGCCGCACCACCGCACCGCGTCCGATCCGCACGCCGGGCATGAGCACACACCCTTCGACGGTGGCGCCGTCGTCGACCATGACATTGGCACTGAGCACCGAGTTGCGCACGGTGGCGGCGGACAGGATGCTGCCCGCGCCCACGATGCATTCCTGCGCCAGCCCGCCCTGGGCGAACTTGGCCGGCGGCAGGTTCTCGGCCGCCCCGCGGATGGGCCAGTGGCGGTTGTAGAGGTTGAACACCGGGTGCACCGACACCAGGTCCATGTGCGCGTCGTAGAACGCGTCGATGGTGCCGACATCGCGCCAGTAGCCGCGGTCCCGGTCGGTGGCGCCGGGCACGTCGTTGTCGGCGAAGTCGTAGACGCTCGCCTGTCCGGCCGCGACGAGGGCCGGAATGATGTCGCCGCCCATGTCGTGGTCGGAGTCGGCGTTGTCCGCGTCCGCCCGGATCGAGTCGACCAGCACCTTGGTGGTGAAGACGTAGTTGCCCATGGACGCGAACGTGACGTTCGGATCGTCCGGGGTGCCGGGCGGATGCGCCGGTTTCTCCAGGAACTGCGTGATTCGGCCGGCGTCGTCACTGTCGATGCAGCCGAACGCGCTCGCCTCGCTGCGCGGCACCCGGATACCCGCCACGGTCACGCCGGCGCCGGAATCGATGTGGTGGCGCACCATCTGCTCCGGATCCATCCGGTAGACGTGATCGGCGCCGAAAACCGCGATGTATTCCGGGTCCTCGTCGTAGATCAGGTTCAGCGACTGCAGGATCGCGTCCGCGCTGCCGGTGTACCAGCGTGGTCCCAGCCGCTGCTGCGCGGGCACCGGGGTGATGTACTCGCCCGCGAAACCGGACAGCCGCCAGGTCTGCGAGATGTGCCGGTCGAGCGAGTGCGACTTGTACTGGGTGAGTACGCACAGCCGCAGGAAACCCGCGTTGACCAGATTGCTGAGGACGAAGTCGATGAGGCGGTAGGCGCCGCCGAACGGGACGGCTGGTTTGGCGCGGTCGGCCGTGAGTGGAAAGAGTCGCTTGCCCTCGCCACCGGCGAGCACGATCCCGAGTACGTGCGGCTGGCTCCTCACACCTGCCAAACTACCGGGTGAAACGCGCGTGAGTGGCCGCCGCGGACCCGAACGTCTACTTTGGATCGGTGAGTTTCGGCACGGATGGCGGACGTTCGGCGGTGGATTCCGACGAGCGGGACCGGCTTCGCGTCGCGATGCTGACCCGCGAATATCCACCCGAGGTGTACGGCGGGGCGGGGGTGCACGTCACCCAGCTGACGGCGCATTTGCGTCACCTGTGCGAGGTGACCGTGCACTGTATGGGCGTCGAGCGCTCGGATGCCGTGGTCCATCGACCGGATCCGTCGCTGGACGCCGCCAACGCCGCGCTGCGGATGATGTCCGCCCAGCTACGGATGGCCGATGCCGTGGGCGAGGTGGACGTGGTGCACTCGCACACCTGGTACAGCGGCTTGGCCGGACATCTGGCCGCGACCCTCTACGGCATCCCGCACGTGCTGACCGCGCATTCGCTGGAGCCGCGCAGGCCGTGGAAGGCCGAGCAGCTCGGCGGCGGCTACCGGCTGTCGTCCTGGTCGGAGCGCAACGCCGTCGAGCACGCCGACGCCGTCATCGCGGTGAGCGAGGGCATGCGCCGCGACGTGCTCGACGCCTACCCCGCCGTCGACCCGGCCCGGGTCCACGTGGTGCACAACGGCATCGACGGGACCGTCTGGCATCCCGGTCCTTCGACCGGTGACGAGCCGTCGGTGCTCGCCGAACTCGGCGTGCGTACCGACCTTCCCATCGTCGCCTTCGTCGGCCGCATCACGCGCCAGAAGGGGGTCGGCCACCTGCTGGCCGCCGCCCGCGACTTCGATCCCGACATCCAGCTCGTGCTGTGCGCGGGCGCGCCGGACACGCCCGAGCTGGCGCAAGAGGTCACCGCGGCGGTGCACGAGCTGCGGCAGCGTCGCGGCAACGTGTTCTGGGTTCGCGAGATGTTGCCGACCGAGCAGATCCGGCAGATTCTCGCCGCCGCGTCGCTGTTCGTGTGCCCGTCGGTGTACGAGCCGCTCGGCATCGTCAACCTGGAGGCGATGGCCTGCGCGACCGCGGTGGTGGCCTCGGACGTCGGCGGCATCCCCGAGGTGGTCGACAGCCGCAACGGACGGCTGGTGCACTACGACGCGGGTGCGGCCGGGGACTACGAGCACGGGCTCGCCGCCGCCGTGAACGAGGTGGCCGGCGATCGAGAGCTGGCCGTCCGCCTCGGGGCCGCCGGGCGGGAGCGGGCGATCTCCGAATTCGACTGGTCGCGCATCGCGGCGCGCACGGTGGCGGTGTACGACGAGATCAGGAAGGGCTGAACCGGGCGATCAGGCCGCCGGGCGGTAGGTGCCCACGACGACCGAAGCGGTCACTTCGACGGACTCCGGCAGCCGCGCCGGATCCGCCGCTGCGGCGGCGGCGTGGTGCGCGGACGGACCCATCCCCACCACGTGCGCGACATCGGCTCTGGCGAGCGTCATCGGGTACTCCACCAGCGTCCGGTCGACCGGTTCGAAATGTCCCTCCATGGCGGCGTCGAGCCTGCGGTCCTTGTCGGGGTCGACCCGGACCATGTCCAGAGGCTCGATCAGCTCGCGAAGATGACGTGCGGTCGGTGTGGCGACGACGAAGCGGCCGTCCTCGGCGAGCACCCGGGCGATCTCGCCGGGATTGCGCGGGGCGAAGACGGAGAGTACGCAGGCCAGCGCACCGTCGCGGATCGGCAACCCGCGCCAGGCGTCGGCCAGCACCGCCGCGGCGCGTGGGTGGGCGCGGGCGCAGCGCCGGACGGCGGGTTTGGCCACGTCCAGTCCGATGCCGACGGCCGGGGGAGCGGCGTCGAGCGCCCGGGCGAGGTAGTAGCCGGTGCCCGCGCCGATCTCCAGTACCGGGCCGTTTGTCCGCCGCGTCGTGACGGCGTGCGTCACCGCGTCGGCGATCGGCGCGAAGTGCCCTCCGCTCTGGAAAGCGGCACGAGCGTCGAGCATGGCCGCGGTGTCCCCGGTCATCTTGGTCGACGCGCCGGTCAGCAAACTGACGTAGCCCTGTCTGGCGACGTCGAAGCTGTGGCCGCGACCGCAGCGCAGTGCTCGATCCCGCGGTTCGAGCGCGAGCGGCGCGGCGTCCTGGTGCGCCCGAATGCATTCCGGGCAGGCCAGGACGCCGGCCGCGTCGGCGAGGGCCGAGTGCTCAGCCGGGCCCACTCAGCTCGTAACGCTCTTCAGTTCGTCACCGAGCGCCGCTGCCTCGTCCGGCGTGAGTTCGACGACCAGACGCCCGCCACCCTCGAGTGGAACCCGCATAACGATTCCACGCCCTTCTTTGGTTGCCTCGAGGGGACCGTCCCCGGTGCGGGGCTTCATGGCCGCCATCCTCTGCTCCCTCCAGATCTGCGCGGTCTGCTGCGCACTTTCTTGGAACTCCAGTTGTCACCAACCAGTGAGCTCGCCGGCGTTTGGCGAGCTACACCCGTCCCATTCTTCCCTATCGCGGATGTGGACGGATAGCTGAGTTCAAAAAGTGACCGGTCGGCCCGTGCCGGGCCGGTCGTTGGCCACCCAGCAATCGGCCAGGTGGTCATCCACCATCCCGGTCGCCTGCATCAGGGCGTACGCCGTGGTCGGTCCGACGAACCGGAATCCGCGCCGTTTCAATTCTTTTGCCAGCGCGATGGATTCGGGTGTGGTCGCGGGCACGTCGGCGCCGCGGCGCGGGCGCGGGCGCGGCGGTGGGGCGAACGACCAGAGCAACTCGTCCAGGCCGATGTCGAGGTCGCGGGCAACCCGGGCGTTGGCGATGGCCGCGTCGATCTTGCTGCGGTTGCGGACGATGCCCGCGTCGGCCATCAGCCGGGCGACATCGTCGTCGCCGAACTCCGCGACGCGCTCGATGGCGAACCCGGCGAACGCCGCACGAAAGGCCGGGCGTTTGCGCAGGATGGTCAGCCAGGACAGGCCGGATTGAAACGCCTCCAGGCAGAGCCGCTCGAACAAGGCGTCGTCGCCGTGCAGGGGCTTGCCCCACTCGTGGTCGTGATAGTCCCGATAGAGCTGGGACTCCAGCGGCCAGGCACAGCGAACCAGCCCGTCGTCGGCCAGGGCGCTCACTTCGACTCCGGCGCGATCGGCGTCTGCCACCGCGCGGCCTGCGCGTCGGCCAGCTGGTGCTGGAGCTCATCGATCCGCGCGGCCAGGCGGGTCAGCGCCCAATCCACCTCGCCGGCTTTGTAGCCGCGCACCACCTGCTGGAAGCGCAACGCGCGCACGTCCGCCCCGGTGATCCCTTCCACCGGCAGCACGGTGGCCGTCGTCCCCTCCGGCAGCGGCCCCAGCTCCTCCGACCGCCCGAACACCGCACTGGCCAGTAAGAACAGCACCGCGGCGACCAAGCCGACGATCAGCACGTACAACAGCATGGTGAGCATGAGGTGAGCTTATTAGGGCACACCGACAGGTGGTCTCGCGCGTCGTGCTCGCTACAGATGCCGGGTGGTGTCGATACCCAGGGACATGCCGGCGAGGCCGCGGCGGCGGACGGCGAGCTTGTCCGCCACCTCCAGCAGAGCCTTGGCGGCGGGGTTCTCCGGATCGCGCAGCACGATCGGGGTGCCTTCGTCGCCCGCTTCCCGCAGCGCCTGTTCGATGGGGATCTGACCGAGCAGTGGCACGGTCGCACCCACCGCGCGGGTGAGCCGGTCGGCGACGGCCTGGCCGCCGCCGGAGCCGTACAGGTCCATCCGGGTGCCGTCCGGCAGGTCCAGCCAGGACATGTTCTCCACCACGCCCGCGATGCGCTGGCGAGTTTGCAGCGCGATCGCGCCCGCCCGCTCGGCCACCTCGGCGGCGGCCGGCTGCGGGGTGGTGACGACGAGGATCTCGGCTCCCGGGATCAGCTGTGCGATGGAGATCGCGACGTCGCCGGTGCCGGGCGGCAGGTCGAGCAGCAGGATGTCGAGGTCGCCCCAGAACACGTCGGCGAGGAACTGCTGCAACGCCCGGTGCAGCATCGGGCCGCGCCACACCACGGGCGTGTTGCCCTGAGTGAACTGGGCGATAGAGATCATTTTCACGTCGTGCGCGACCGGCGGCATGATCATCCGCTCGACCTGGGTGGGCCTGGCATCGGTACCGAGCATCCGCGGGATGGAATGACCGTAGATGTCCGCGTCCAGCACGCCGACCGACAGACCGCGCGCGGCCATGGCGGCGGCCAGGTTCACCGTGACGCTGGACTTGCCGACGCCGCCTTTCCCGGAGGCGACCGCGTAGACGCGGGTCAGCGAGCCGGGCTGGGCGAACGGGATGACCGGATCGGCCGAGTCGCCGCGCAACTGCTTGCGCAGTGCGGTGCGCTGCTCGTCGTCCATCACGTCGAGATCGACGGAGATGGCGCCCACACCGGGCACGTCGGCGACGGCCTTGGTGACCCGCTGCTGGATCTCCGTACGCAGGGGGCAGCCCGCCGTCGTCAGGTAGATCTCCACGTGGACATCGCTGCCGGCGCCGATGACGACGCTTTTCACCATGCCCAGCTCGGTGATCGGCTTGCGGATCTCCGGGTCGTCGACCTTTGCGAGGGCACCCCGCACGTCCGATTCCGTAACTACTGGCATGGCAGGAATTTTAGGCGTGTCAAATTTTGGGCAGATCCGCGGGCCGGGGTGCGACCCCCGTGCTGTAGGAGGTCTCCCAGGCCATGACGTTCGCGACGTAGGCCATGGAGTGGTTGTAGCGCAGGATCGCTTTCGACTGTTGTGCCAGGTCACGCATGTTCAGGCCGCCTTCGCACAGGTACTTCCCGGCGGTCAGGGCGGCGTCGAAGAGATTCTGCGGATCGGCGATGCCGTCGCCGTTGCCGTCGCCCGCGTAACGCTTCCAGGTGTCGGGTAGGAACTGCATCGGACCGATCGCGCGGTCGTAGCCGTCCAGGCCGTCCAGTGCGCCGTTGTCGGAGTCGCGAACGACGTGGTTGCCGGTGAGCGAGCCGTCCAGCACGGGGCCGTAGACGGGGCTGAGCGGGTTGCCCTCGGCATCGGCCTTACCGCCGAAGGCGTGGGTGGACTCGACCCGGCCGATGCCGGCCAGCAGCGACCACGGCATGCCGCACACGGGGTTCTCGGCGGCCAGCACTCGTTCCGCGTTCTGATAGGCCGCGACGGCCACGCCGGGGACGCCCAGCGGCCCGGCAGCCATCGCGGCGGGTTGCCGCCCACTCGGCAGCGCAACGGTTTTCACCACGGGCGTCGCGGTGGGCGCGGCCTTGGCCATTGCGTGCGCGAGGAATTCGGTGCCTGCGACGGGCTCGACGGCCGACTGCGGCCGGGCGCCCTGCACGTCCTGATCATCCGGCGTCTGAACCGCGGCCGCGAGCGGGACGGCGTCGCCGACCTCGGAGGCGGCGGTGACGGAGACGAGCCCAGCGGGAACCAATCCGGTCAACGCGATAACGGAACTGCGCCTGACGGTGGCAGGCGGTTGTTTTCGATGACGCCCCACGGTGTGGTGACCCTCCCATGACTCGCTGTGAGCCCTTTGTTACGGACCGAGGGAGAGGCTACCGCATCCGAGATCTTTTTGTTACTGCTTCGTGATCTGATACGGAGTTTGAATCACTGCTGGGGTGCGACCGGTGGCGCGGGCAGGGGGATGACGATGCCGAACGGCAGGGTGATTCCCGGCGGCGGCGTAGGTGCGGATTCGGCGCTGGGCGCCGGTTCGGCTTCGGGCGCCGGGGCGGGCGGGGTAGTGGTAGCGGGTTCGGTGTCGCCGCGCGGTGCGTTGTCGGGGACGGGCAGGTCACCGGGGATGGGCGCGGACTCGGTGGTGGCCAGCGTGGTATCGGGCTGAACGCATCCGGCGGCTGCCCGGTCCGGGGTGCCGGGCTGCCCGAGGGCTCCGGCGTCGGCGGGCCTGCCCGCCACGGCGGGATCGGCCGGGCCCGCGGGGGCGGCGGGGTCGCGGGGTGCGGCCGCCGCGCCGCCGTAGGGCTGCTGCGGTGCGAGCGGCACGCGTGCGGTCCCGGGTAGGTCCGGGAACGGCATCGGGGCGGGCATCGATTGTCCGGCACACGGATTCACCGGCGGTGGCGGCGGGCAGAAGATCCCACAGGGAATGGGCGGCAGACCCGGAATCGTGATCATCACCTGGGTCGGCTGCTGTCGCGGCCGCGGGGCGGGCGCCTGGCCCGCCGCCCGCGCCTGTTCGGCCGGATCGGTGGTCGGGGTGGTCGTGCGCACCGCGGACATCTCCGAACCCGGCGACAATGCTCCCGGCGGCACCAGGTCCGGCGAGATGCGCACCTGCGTAGGCGAACCCCCGGTCCGATACGCCGCCGCCCAACTCAGCACATTCGCCGCATA
>NZ_JBVJAP010000027.1:0-56057 GCF_055590505.1 Nocardia sp. NPDC041819
CTTTCAAGCCTCAACCAAGGCAAACACAAATCAGCTACACCCCACCGCCCTGGGCATCCAGGGCACCAACCCCAGACACCTACAACCTTAGGGAATTCGAATGAGCTCTACGACAATCGCCGCCGCACGAGTCACGGCCGCCGCCGTGTCGGTTCTGGGCTTTGCCACGGTAATCGGTTCCGGCACAGCCCAAGCCGCGCCACAGGACTGTGTGGTCACGCGAGACCTGTTCACTGCGACGGCGACCTGCCACGACGAGGATGCGCCCCCCGGCAGGGAGTACAACCTGGTGGTCGAGTGCGTCGGCCTGCACGGCGTACCGAATGCGTTCCCGCTCATGGCCATCGGCCCTTACCGAGGTTCGTGGAGTGGCTCCTTCAGCCCCTCCGGCCAGGGCACCGCCTCATGCTTGGGCCCCACCAGCATCGGCACCACCACCAACGCCTACGTCGCGGTATACCGCGACTGATCCGATGGTGGCCGGACTGCTGCCCCACAGCTGACCGGCCACCCATCGAATGGTGCGCAGACGAGTAAGCGGACCGGCTGGGACCATCCTTCAGCCGCGTGCCGCACCCTCCGGCCACACCACATCCACCGGCACCCCGGCTTTGCGGGCCAACCGCACCGCAGAGCCGGTTCCGCTGCGCTCCCCGTCCGCACCGTCCCAGACCGCGACCAGCCGGTCTACCGAGTCCACCACCGCCGCGTTCGCGGCCTCGTACGCTTCGCGGCCCGCGTCATCGAAGTCCATCACGCGCACGATGGCCGCACGCTGCGTGAGGTCATCGAACAGCTCGGCGTGGTCGGGCTTCACCTTCGTCTCCCGGTAGTTCCGCGACGGCAACACGACCTCGAGCTGTCCGCCTGCGTCGAGAACGGCTCGGGCGAACACCGAATCGGCGCCACGGGCTATGCAGCTCACCCCGACCACCACATCGCCGGTCCCGTTGGTGGCGAGCAACTCACGGATCGCCGCGTAGACCAGCGGCTCGGCGGCCTCGGTGATATTCATGTGCCCGGTGACCCCGATGCGCACCATGCAGTCTGCTCCTATGCTGTCGCCGCGACGAGCGGCCGCATCCGATCGCGCAGTTCTGCCACTTCAGCCACGTTCACGTGCTGTCGGGTGCGGTTGTACACCCTGGCGAGCTTCTTGGCCACACGGTCAGAGGCGGTCTGCTCGACTATCTGTAGCGCGGCGTGACCGACCCGGCAGGCTTCTTCGACCTCTCCCTGAATAAATCGCGCTTCGACCATACCGAGCCGATCCAGCGCGGCGCTGCGCATGCGGTTCGGCCGCCGACGAGGCACCTACCGGCCGCGCGGCATGGTCGTGGTCGAGGCCATCCGCGTCTGCGCACCCGCGCGTCGGCGCACGCCGCCGGACCCCCGATGACGTCGGTCGTATCCGTGGGGCGGCGAGAGTGGTCGGTTCAATTGTCGTAGGACGCGACGCCGACGGGCCCGACGCCCACGCACAGGTTCAGACCCGGTGTGGCGGTGGTGATTCGCAGTGCCGAACCGCTGCCGATGAGGCGAACGAAGACGGTGTTGGGACCCTTTCGGACCGGCGCGGTCACCGTTTCGCCTTGTTCCAGGGCGACGGTGATGCGGCCGTCGCGGCTGGCGAGGTAGTTGACTTGCGCTGTCCATTTGTTCGCGAGCATCGGGCCGTCGAGAAGCAGGCGAGCCGGGGTGGTGCCCTCGATCCGGTAGCCGCAGCCCGGCTCGGGGCCGGGGAGGATGATCCGGTTCCACCAGACCGCCGCCTCGACGATCTCACCGTTGTCGGTGATCATCCGCAGGTGGGGTGTCGAGTCCGCGAACGTGCCGGGAGCGGCTATGGGAGCCAGGACGTTCCTGGTGAGATTCTGCGGATAGGCCAGGGGATTCAGCACATTCCACGGCACCTCCTGCTCGAGCAGGGGCGCGCCGTCCCATGCGCTCAGCCCCGATTTCACGTTGGTGATGTAGGTTTCGGTCGGGCCGGCCCGCCAGGATCGCACGAACGTCCAGGTGGACCAGAGACTGCTGACGACGAACACCACCGTTACGGCGATCGTCACGGACCGCCCCGGAAGCGCCGGGCCGCGGCACGGCCGGCGGCGGGCCCGCAGCATCAGCGCACCCGCGGCCGCCGACACCACCGCCGTGTCGGCGAAGTAGCGCAACGACTGCATCAACTCCCCCGCGGTGTTCGGTCCGCCGCGAGCGAGCGCCACCGCCAGCTGAGCGATCAAGATGTACGCCGCGGCCGTCAGCCAGACCGCCCCGATCCGCCGCCGGGCGCGCATCGTCAGCGCTACGACCGCGCCCAGCGCGAGCCAGGCCGACGCCACCGCCCACTCCGGCGGATCCGCCCACGGCGTCGACGGTAGCCACCGCTCCCACACCCAGGGGCCGCCGAACAGGGCGGGCACGACCCCCAGGGAGGCGGCTCCGGGCAGCAGGTCGCGCAACTCGTCCCACCTGTCGGGCAGACCGGGACCGTCGACCACCACGAGGTAGATGATCGACCAGCAGGCCAGCACCGCGCCCGATCCGACCCACAGCGCCGCGCCCCGCCGGGCCACCGTGCGCATCGGGGCCGCGCGCCCGTCGACGTAGCGGGCCAGCGCCGTGATGGCGAAGGCCACGAACGGCACCACCGCCGACTTCTCGAAGAACAGCAGAGCCACCGCCAGCACCGCGACCCCGGACAGCGCGTATCGGCGGCGACCGGTCCGGACGAGCAGCACCGCGTCCCCGATCACCCAGGCGAGGGCGAACTGTAGCGGCAGTGCGTTCAGAGCGGCGGCCCACCAGGCGAACGCCGGGACCGTCAGAGGGCAGAACAGGTAGAAGACCAGCGGAAGCAGGATCGGCCATCGGGGGCCCACCACCAGCAGCAGCATCCGCACCACGGCTACCGACGCGCCGAGCTGCATGATCAGCAGCACCGTCACCGGTCCGGCCCAGACCAGCGGCGCCGCCGCGTTCACCGCCCAGGCCGTGGCGAATGCCAGCGGCATGAAGTGCCCGTCGTGGTCGTACAGCAGCAGGTCCGTAGACCACAGCCCGAATCGGGCGGCCCGGCCGACCAGGATGAAATCGTCCCAGTAGAAGTAGCCGCTGCCCGCTACCCACCAGCGGACCGCCAGCTGCAGCACGACCAGGCAACCGGCCACGACGACCAGTGGCCGCGCGTTCCGGATCCGCCGCAACCGGCCGCCGGCCGCCGCGGACCGAGGGGCGCGCGCGGGCTCCGGCACGGCGAGCACAGCAGTATCCATGTCATCCCACCGTAGCGGCGGTCGGGCCGGGGACCCGTCGCTTCGCGGCGATGGGAATCGCCGGTCTCGCCGAGACGACAGGTCGCCCGAGGGCACTGCGCAGAGTACTCGCGCGCGAGAACAACGACGGCCGCTAGGTGAGTGTGTCCAGCACGTACGCGGCAGCTTCGGCGAGGAGAGCCTGATCGTAGGCGGCATCTCGGGTGGCTTTGCTCGACATGATCGCGACGATGAGTGGCGCGGAGTCCGGGGGCCACACGACCGCTATGTCGTTGAGTGTGCCGTAGTCGCCGGTCCCGGTCTTGTCGGCAACCTTCCATCCCTGCGGCGTGCCCGCCCGGATTCGCTGCGCGCCCGCTGCGGTGGCGTTGCGTTCCAGCAGGTCACGGAGGAAGTCCCGCTTGTCGGCCGGAAGGGCGTCGCCCAGCACGATCCGGTGAAAGACCTCGCCGAACGCCCTCGGCGAAGTCGTGTCACGCGGGTCTCCGGGGGTGGCTTCGGTGATCGCGGGCTCGATCCGGTCCATCCGGGTGGCCGGGTCGCCCAGACTCCGGGCGTAGGCCGTCAGCTCGGCCGGGCCACCCAGATCGCGGAGCAGGAGATTGCCCGCGGTGCCGTCGCTGTACCGCAGCGCGGCGTCACACAGCTGGCGGATCGTCATTCCCGTGTCCACGTACCGAGGGGTGACGGAGGCGTTCTTCAGCAGATCGTCGCGGGTGTAGGTGACGACGGTGTCCAAGTGCGACAGTGGATTACGCTGTAGCACCGCCGCCGCGGCCAAGGCCTTGAACGTCGAACAGAACGCGAATCGTTCATCGGCTCGGTGCGCGATGGTGACGCCCGTCCCGGTGGCGCGGGCGTAGACGCCCAGGCGTGCGTCGAACTTTCGTTCCAGCTCGATCAGCCGATCGTGGCGCTCGTCCGCCTGGGCGGTGGGCGCGGCGGAGGAAGAAGGTCCCTTCTCCGCAGCGCACCCGGCCAGCGGTAGGAGTGCCGCCGCGGCCAGAAGCGTCCGGCGGCCGATGGGCGACTGCGTCATGCTCGTCCTCTCCCGGGGTCGATGTCGCGGTGAACGGGCTCACCACCGCGACCATCGTCCGCTGTCCCCACCGACGAGAGCCGAGGGTCAGTGCCCCAGCACGCCGCTCACTTCGTTCGGCGTGCTCGGCAGCGCGACGCTCGCCGTCTTCGCTCCGGTGCCCAGATCGATGCGATGCACCTGCTTCGTCCCGGGGTCGGACACATAGGCGGTGCCGCCGCGGACGAACAGCGCGGGCCGAGGCTTCTGCCATTCCAGCGGCTCCTGCCAGGGATCCGTGACCGGGATCGTGCGCACGACGGCGCCCGCGACGGGATCGATCACGTGAATGCGGCCATCGGTGCCGAGGACCAGGGCTTCGCCGTGCGGGCCCCGCGCCAGCGACCGGAAGGTGTAGCTGGTGCCCAGATCGACCAGGCGCAACGCGCCGGTGACCGTGTCGATCAGTGCGACCTTCCGCGGGCGTTCGAGTTCGGCGTCCTTGTCCTGCTTGTAGTCGCCGAGGACGACCGGCGAGGTTTCGCTGCCCGCCTGGTTGCCGATCCGGCCGTACTCGGTGGGGCTGGTCACCTTGGTGATCGCGCCGTCGCGGTAGACGAGCACGCCGTTCTCGCAGCCGATCACCACGGCCTCGCCCGCGGCGGTCGCCTCACCGTGCACGCCGGGGCAGTTCTCGTTGCGCGCCCGCTCCGTGCGGTTCTTGTCGAGCACCACGATGCCGGTCCGCTTCTCCTCGGTACCGAGGGTGAGGACGAGTTCGCCGTTGGTCAGTTCGATCGCGACGCCGTGGTGCGGGGCGGCCGCACGGTAGGTGTCGGTCTTCGGCGCGCCCTTCGCGAGATCGGCGGAGTCGAACGCGACGACTTCGCCGGTGCCGTCACTGAAGAGCACGGTCCGTCCGGCATGCCGGACCACGTGCCCTGGATGGGGGCCGGGAAAGTCGGTACCGGTGAATTCGGCTGTGACGGCGTCGAAGACCCGGAAGCCCGCTTTGGTCGAGACGATCAGGTGCCGGTCGTCACCCGCGGGGTTGAGCCGGTTGAAGCCGTCGAGCTCGACCGTGCGCGCGAGTTCGAGGGTGGTTCCGTCCAGTACGTGGATTCCGCCGTCGTAGGTGATCGCGACCGGGTCGGTGATCGGTGTGCGCCGGGTGTCTTGTTCCGGGGAAGCATCGACGCCGCATCCGGCGACGGTGAGTACTGCGGTCAGCAAGCCGGTCAGGGCGGCCGATTTCGTGGTTGTCGATCGAACAGGCATGGGCGACTCCGTCTCTCGTTGCGTGGGTCGGGCTAGGGGGTGGCGAGGCCGCGCACGATCGACTCGGTGTTGGCCCGCATCATTTCCAGGTAGGTGCCCGCGCCACCGCCCGGCTCGGTGAGCGACTCGGAGTACAGGGAGATCACCTGTACACGCACCCCGGCCTGGTCGGCGAGCACCCGGGCCAGGCGATCGGGTTGCGAGGCGTCGGCGAAGATCGCGCCCACCCCGGCGGCCCGGATGGTCCCGGCGAGGGCGGACAGATCCGACGGGCTCGGTGACGCGAGGGTGGTGCCACCCGGAATCACCGCGCCGACCACCTCGAAGCCGAATCGCTGTGCCAGGTAACCGAAGACGTGATGGTTGGTGACCAGCTTCCGCCGTTCGACGGGGATCGTCGCGAACCGCTCGGTCATCCAGCGCTCCAGCCGGTCGAGTTCGGTCAGGTAGCGATCGGCTCCGGCGCGGACCGCCGCGGCGTCCACGCCGGGGACGTGGTCGACGATCCGGTCCCGGATGACCTCCACCGCCCTGCGCACCCGGCGCGGATCGGTCCAGAAGTGCGGATCCGGTCTGCCGTTCGCTTCCTGCGCCGCGTAACCGATCGGGTCGATCGCCGCGCCGACGGATACGCCCGCGACCCCGGACTTCTCGGCCGCCTCGACGTTGCGCAGCACGCTCTCCTCGAGACCGAGACCGTTGTAGACGATGAGGCTCGCGCGTTCGAACCGGGCGGCCTGCTGGGCGGAGATGGCGAAGAAGTGCGGGTCCGCGTTCGCCTGCATGAGCACGGTGACCTCGACCGCATCCCCCGCGACGGCGCGGGTGAGATCGCCGAGGATATTGGTGGTGACGAGGACTCCGTCTCGGTGGGCGCCGGAGTTCGAGCATGCGGTCAGTGCGAACAGCGCGGCGACGATCAGGGCGCACAGGCGGGCGGTGAGTCTCATCGGCCGGTCTCCACCATCGAGGTGGGCATGATGTCGAGGCGGAACGTGCGCGCGGTGCGCAGGTTGTCGGTGTAGTCGATCTCGTGGATCGCCCGCGCCACGGGATCGTTGAGGTAGGCGCGGTGTTCGTCGACGAGGATCAGCGGCGCGGGCGTGCCGTCGGCTACCGGCGCGGTCAGCGGGCGCGCCACCGCGGACTCGCGGCCGGACGCGGCGTCGTAGCTGTGCAGCAGGCCGTCCGAGGTCAGCACCAGCAGTGCGGCGCCCTCCCCCGCCGTGTTCGCCGCGACCACCGGACCGGTGTCGACCGAGGTCCAGGTCTTGCGCCTGACGTCGAGCACCCACACCCCGCGCCGACCGGCCGCGGCCACGAGCGTCGCGCTGCCGCGGCGGTGGCGGAACTCGACCGCGCGGTCGGCGTCCGCGGTGCCGGGCGGATAGGGAATCTTCTCGCCGGTGAACGCCGCGTCGCGTGCCGTCACCAGCAAAGCACCGTCGGCGCAACCGAAGACGACGCCCCGCCTGGTCACCGCCGAGCCGCGCGGACGCGGGCACGGCTGCGCGAGGTCCGAGGCGTGCGCGCCGTCTCGGGTGCGGACCTCGATGCGCGCGCGGGAGGGCACGGCCACGAGCAGGTGCTCGGCGTACGGCACGGCGGCGGCGTCCGCGATCACGCCGCGCTCGTGCACCGACCCCGCGCCGAGCGCGGACCGGTCCAGCAGCGTCGTGCTACCCGCGTCGGAAACGACTGCCGTGACCGCGCTGTCGGCGTGCGCGACCGACACCGGGCCACCGGTGCTGACGCCCAGATCGCGGGCGGGCGCGCGGTAGTAGTGCACGTGATCGCCGTGGTCGACCGTCCACGCACCCGCGTCCACGATCCGCATCCGGTCGCGGGCGGACAGGAACGCGAAGCGCCCGTCGGTGCTCATCCGGTCGACGCCTTCCATCCGGCCGAGATCGATCACGTCCTCGGTGACGAGATCGACCACCCGCACGTCACCGGTCGCGTTGTCGGCCACCACCAGACGCGGCTGCGCCTCGTCGGTCTCCTCGGCGCCCGCCACGTACCCGTGCGGCGTCGGCCCCGCAGGGGCGGATTGTTCTGTCGCGCAACCGATCAGGGGCGTGATCGCGGCGAGGACCAGCACGAGCGCCAGTGGTTTCGTGCTCGTGCGGGAGGCGCGGATCCGCTCGCGCAGCCAGGACGACAGCGCCGAGACGAAGAACAGCGCGACGGCCGTCGCCGCGATGGTCGCCCCCGCGGCGGTGCTCGCGTGCCACGAGATCAGCAGCCCGGCGAAGGTGGACAGCGCGCCGAGCGCCGCGGCGGTGAGCATGATCAGCGGAATGCGATGCACCCAGTAGACGGCCGCCGCGGGCGGCGCGATGAGCAGACCGAAGACCAGCAAGGTGCCGACGATGTGGAAGGACGCGACGATCGCCAGGGTCACCAGGCCGATCAGCGCGACGTTCGCCATCCCGGGCCGCAACCCGAGGGTGTGCGCCTTGCGCGGGTCGAAGGTGAGCGCGACGAAGGCCCGGTAGCCCAGCACCGAGATCACCGCCGCGAGCACCGCGGCCGCGACCAGATACCAGAGGTCACGCGCCCCGACGGCGAGTACGTCACCGAAGAGGAAGCCGGTCAGGTCCACCGCGAACGAGGGCGAACGCGACACGATGATCACGCCCGCCGACAGCATCCCGACGAACAGCAATCCGATGCCGGTGTCGGCGGCGAACCTGGTGCCCCGGCCCAGCACCGAGACGCCGACCGCCATCGCCGCGGCGCTGCATGCCGCGCCCAGCACCAGGTTTCCGCCGAGCAACGCGGCGATCGCGACGCCCGGCAGCATGCCGTGCGCCATCGCGTCGCTGAGAAAAGCCATGCCGCGCAGCACGACCCACGTGCCGGCCAGCGCGCACAAGCACGAGACGAGCAATCCGCCCCACAACGCCCGCTGCACGAACGAAACCTCGAACGGGGCCAACCACTCCATGAGGCAGCACTCTACAATGATAACGGTTTTCATTTCAATGAGGTGATCGGAGTCCGCTCATGCCGCCGTCCGCTGTCCATCTCGCCGAGGTGACGGCCGGTTACCGGGGAAACCCGGTACTGCGCGCGTTCACCGCCACGATCCCGGCCGGACAGGTGACCGCACTCGTCGGGCCCAACGGGTCCGGCAAATCCACCCTGCTCGGCGTGCTGGCCGGCGTCGTCACGCCCACCACGGGAACCGTTCGCCGGCACCATCTCCGGCGCCCGGCATTCGTCGTGCAGCACAGCGGTGTCCCCGCGACGCTGCCGATCACCGTGCGGGACACAGTCGCGATGGGACGGTGGGCGCATCGCGGCGCCTGGCGGCGTCTCACCCGGCAGGATCGCGCGGTGGTGCGCGCGTGCCTCGACCGGATGGCCATCGCCGACCTGAGCGAGCGCCGGCTCGACACCCTCTCCGGCGGACAGCGCCAACGGGCGCTCCTCGCGCAGGCTCTCGCACAGGAGTCGGACCTGCTGCTGCTCGACGAACCGGCCACCGGCCTGGACTCCGCCGCACAACAGGAGATCTCCGAGGCCATCCGCCGCGTCGGCGCGCGTCGCGTGACGGTCGTGCACGCCACGCACAGCCGCGAGGACGCCCTGCGCGCCGACCACTGCTTGCTGTTGCGCGACGGCCGGCTCACCGGCCAGGGCGATCCGCGCACCGTCCTGCGCGAGCAGAGCGCCGAGGCGGTCGACTAACGCGACACCCCGGGCATGCCCGCGAAAAGGATCTGGAAGACCTTGGGCGCGTTGGGCACGACCGCGCTGGACGGAGTGAACGGCGCGCCCGCGTTGGTATCGGTGACCACGTAATCGGCATGGCTGCCGGGAACCCGGTCGAGGATCCCGTCGCAGCGTGGCCCACCGGTCGCGTTCACCTTCGGCAGGTCGTCGGGATACCGATAGGGCCGCGCGCCGTACATGAAGCTCGCGTTGAAGATGGCTCCCGGCTCGTACCCCCCGATGATGGCCTCGGCCGCGGGAAGAGCTTTCGCGATGCCGACGACCACGCAGTACAGCACGGGTGAGTACGTATCGAGCAGCGAACTGGTGGGCCGCAGGAGCGCGGGCACGGCGGTGAGATCCCGCTCGTTGTCCGTGAGCACCGACCGGGTGGTGTCGGCCAGGCCGATGAGGTTGAGCAACACCGCGTCCAGGTCTTGCGCACCCTGGTCGACCGTCGCGCCGGTCGCGGTGGCGTTGCCCGCCGTGCGCAACAGATCGGGCGTGGTGTCGGCGTAGAGCCCGGTGACCTGCCCGGCAGACGACAGGTCCCGCCGCAGCACGGGCAGACTGGGGTTGATCTGCCGCAGGTAGTCGTCCGCGCGAGCCAGGAGATCGCCCAGCCGATCGCCGCGCCCTTGCAGTGCGGCGCCCAATGCGGCCAGGGTGGCGTTGAGCTTGCCCGGCTCCACCTCGGCCAGGATGTCGCTGAGACGCTGGAACAGCGTGTTGTATTCGACGGTGACCGATTCCGCGCGGATCGTCGCGCCGGGCCGCATCGGCGTCGGCGAGGGAACGCCCGGCACGACGAAATTCACGTATTTGGCGCCGAATACGGTGGTCGAGCGGATGTTCACCGTCGCGTTGGCCGGCACCAGCCGCAGCAGCGCGGGATCGAGCGCGAGACGCAGGCGCGCCCGGTCACCATGGAATTCCACGGCGCTGACCCGGCCGAGTTCCACCCCCCGCATCCGCACCTCGGCGTCGGGGTCCAGAACCAGTCCGGTGCGGGACGTCTCGACGGTGACGGTCTCCGTGGAGCGGAAGCGTCCGGCGTACATCGCGACGGCGACGGCGACCAGCGCGGCGACGAGCAGGATCAGCACCGCCCCCGCGACCTTCAACCGCACTATCCGCCACGTCACCGACATGGCCTGCCTGCCGACATTCATCTTCGAATCCACCGATCACTTCTCGGCGCGGGCTGCGCGGCGACGGCGGCACCCGCGGTCCTGGCGTCCGGCCTGCACGACGGCGGACGTGGCCCGTGTCTTGCCGGACGCTCGATAGCCGTAGTACTGTCCAGACACGTGTCCATCATAAAACTTGGACGCTTATCTGGGGAAGGATTTCCAATGACTCTGGTGAAACCACGGCGGGTATCCGGAGGCGACCACGAGCACGGTCATCTGGAGGAGTTCCGCGTCGACCCGATCGGCCTGATGCGCCGGGTCCGCCAGGAGTGCGGCGACGTCGGCTCGTTCGACCTGGCGGGGCGCCAGGTCATTCTGCTGTCGGGCGCGGAGGCCAACGAATTCTTCTTCCGCTCCGGCGACGAGGACCTCGACCAGGCCGCCGCCTATCCCTTCATGAAGCCCATCTTCGGCGACGGCGTCGTCTTCGACGCCAGCCCGGAACGCCGCAAGGAAATGCTGCACAACCAGGCTCTGCGCGCCGAGCACATGCGCGGGCACGCCGCGACCATCGCCCGCGAGGTCGAGCGGATGCTGGCACGCTGGGGCGACGAAGGCGAGATCGACCTGCTCGACTTCTTCGCCGAACTGACCATCTACACCTCCTCGGCCTGCCTGATCGGCGTGAAATTCCGCAACGACCTCGACGACCGCTTCGCGCACCTCTACCACGACCTGGAACGGGGCACCGACGCACTGGCCTACGTCGACCCGTACGCCCCGATCGAGAGCTTCCGCCGCCGTGACCAGGCGCGGGCCGAGCTGGTCGAGCTGGTCCAGGCGATCATGGATCGCCGGGCCGCCGCCCCGCCGACCGGCAAGGACGACCGGGACATGCTCGACGTGCTCATCTCGATCCCGGGCGACAACGGCGAACCGCGCTTCAGCGCCAGCGAGATCACCGGCATCTTCATCTCGATGATGTTCGCGGGCCATCACACCACCTCCGGCACGGCGGCCTGGACGATCATCGAATTGCTGCGCCATCCCGAGGTGCTCGGCCAGGTCGTCGCCGAACTCGACGAGCTCTACGCCGACGGCTCCGACATCAGCTTCGGCGCGCTGCGCCAGATCCCGCACCTGGAGTCCGTGCTCAAGGAGACGCTGCGCCTGCACCCGCCGCTGATCATCCTGATGCGGGTGGCCCGTGGCGAGTTCGAGGTCTGCGGGCACCGCATCGAACCCGGCGACCACGTCGCGGCCACACCCGCGATCTCGAACCGGATCCCGGAGGACTTCCCCGATCCGGACGCGTTCGATCCCGGCCGCTACATCGATCCCGACCAGGCCGATCTCGTCAACCGCTGGACGTGGATTCCGTTCGGCGCGGGCCGGCACCGCTGCGTCGGCGCGGCGTTCGCGTTGATGCAGTTGAAGGCGATCTTCTCGCTGCTGTTGCGGGACTGGGAGTTCGAGATGACCCAGCCGTCGGAGACCTACCGCAACGACCACTCCAAGATGGTCGTGCAACTGGCGCAACCGTGCACAGTTCGCTACCGCAGGCGCCGCAAGGAAGGCAACGGCTGAGGGCACGGCCGGGTCCGTGCGAGTTCCCCGCCACCGGGTTACGGGGAACTCGCACCCGGACCTATTCGTAGCGCACTCGCCAGCTCTTGATGCCGTTGATCCAGCCCGACCGCAGCCGCACCGGCTCGGCGACCTGCCGCAGGCCGGGCATCACCTCGGCGATGGCGTTGAACATCAGATCGATCTCCAGCCTGGCCAGGTTCGCGCCGACGCAGTAGTGCGCGCCGGTGCCACCGAAACCCACGTGCGGGTTCGGGTTGCGCAAGACGTCGAAGGTGAAGGGATTCTCGAAGCCCTCCTCGTCGAAATTGGCCGAGCTGTAGAACAAACCGAGCCGCTCGCCCTGCCGGATGGGCTGCCCGCCGAGTTCCAGGTCTTCGGTCGCGGTGCGCTGGAAGGCGGTCACCGGGGTGGCCCAGCGCACGATCTCGTCGGGCGCGGTGCGCGGACGCTGCTCCCGGTAGATCTCCCACTGTTCCGGGTTGTCGACGAACGCCTTCATCCCGTGGGTGATGGCATTGCGCGTTGTCTCGTTGCCCGCCACCGCGAGCAGGATGACGAAGAAGCCGAACTCGTCGGAGCCGAGCGCCTCGCCGTCGAGGTCGGCGTGCACGAGTTCGCTCACGATATCGCCCACCGGGCAGGCGCGGCGCTGCTCGGCCATGTTCCAGGCGTAGCCGAGGATCTCGGCCGAGGCCGTCGCGGGATCGCCGTACTCGGGGTCGTCGTAGTTGAGCATCTGATTGGACCAGTCGAACAGCTTGCGCCGATCCGCCTGCGGCACGCCGATCAGCTCGGCGATCGCCTGCAACGGCAGTTCACAGGCCACCTGTTCGACGAAATCGCCGCCGCCGGATTCCTTGGCGCCGTGCACGATGCGCGCGGCGCGCTCGGTGAGTGCGGCGCGCAGGTTCTCCACCGCCCGTGGCGTGAAGCCTTTGGAGATGATCCGCCGGATCTTCGAGTGCTTGGGCGGGTCCATGTTCACCAGCAGGGCTCCGGTGAGCGCCATCTGCTCCGGCGTGATGTCGCCGGGCAGACGGATGATCGCCCCTTTCCGCTCCGAGGAGAACAGTTCCGGATGCTTCGAGATCTCCTTGATGTCGGCGAGCTTGCTGACCACCCAATAGCCACCGTCGCGGAAACCCCCCGAGGTCTCGTCGGATTGCGCGTTCCACCACACCGGGGCGGTCCGTCGCAGCTGCGCGAACTCCTCCACCGGACTTCGGTTCTCCCACAGCGCCGGATCGGTGAAATCGAATCCGACAGGTAATGCCGATGCGGCCATTGCTACCTCCTAGATGAAACGGGCGAGCCGGTCAGCGCGGCGCAGTCCGCCGCGCGAGGTCGGGTTCGGCCGCGGCGGACGAAGCGCCGCCGGCCCCGCGCAACGAGGCGGCGGCGCGACCCGCGACGAGCGGCAGCTCGAGATAGGTCCGCACACCCGGTTCGGCGGCGACGACGTAGGGAATCGAGTTCACGCAGTGCATGGCCGTGGCGACGATGCCGGGGTTGCGCGCCAGACCGGCGGCGGCGCTGTGCGCGTGCATGCCGGTGAAGGTCACCGTCGCGCCGGGATCACCGACGATCTCGACCTCGTACCGCTCACCCGCCGGTCCGAATGTCCAGGGTGGATCGAGGTTCTCGGTGCCCATGAACCAATTCACCGCCGCCGTGATCACCGGTGCGCCGCGGACGGTCCCCTGCCAGCGGAAGCGTTGCGCTGCGACGCGTCCCGGCGCGATCGGCCCGATCGGCGAGTCGATCGGTGCGGTGGCCACCGCCGTCTCGTGCGTCACCCGCAGTCGCTCGTCGAGCGCGATGCCCAGCGCGTCCGCGATCATCCACACCGATTGGCTGTAGCCGCCCGCGAGGACGTCCGCCATGACGCTGGCCGCGGCCTGCTCCGGTGTGGCGCCGAACAGCATCCAGTCCCGGACCACCTCGGGCGCGCCATAGGTGCGGATATCGGAGAATTCCTCGGCGCGCACCTCGGTGATCGCCCCCGACAGCGCCGACACCACCAGCGGAATCTTCTCGGTGATGCCGCCGGGATGGATTCCGGCGCCGTGCAGAGTGACTCCGGCGGCCCGGCACAGCTCGTCGTACCGCTGCCGCTCCGCGCGGCGCGGATAGAACCAGCCCAGCGGCGTGACGATGTTCTTGCCGGACCGCAGGATCGCGCGCACCGTCTCGGTGTCGGCCATGAACGGGCTGTACAGCACGCACTCGGCCGGTGTGGCGAGCAGACGCTCGGCATCGGTGCTCGCGCGCACTCCGATCGGCGCACGGCCGACCAGTTCGCCCAGGTCCACACCATCCTTGTCCGCGCTGTGCACCCACGCCCCGGCCAGTTCCAGATCGGGATGGTCGAGAATGCCCTCGATGGCGGCCCGCCCGACTCCTCCGGTCGCCCATTGGATCACCCGAATCATGTCAGTCCGCCTTGTGGTCGGGGCCTCGGCCGGCCACGTACTGCTTGGCCCACCGATAGTCGGGCTTGCCGCTGGGCGCGCGCACGATGGTGTCGGCTACCCAGATCTGTTTGGGCACTTTGTAGCCGGCCAGGAATTTGCGCACGTGCGCCTGCAGGTCGGTGAACTCCACCGGCCCGGCTCCGGACAGCGACACCACGGCGGCGACCTGATGGCCCCAGCGTTCGTGGGGCACGCCGAGCACCACCGCGTCGTAGATCGCGTCGTGGGTCTTCACCACGCTTTCGACCTCTTCGACGAATACCTTCTCGCCACCGGTGTTGATCACCATGTTGCCGCGGCCGATCAGCGTGATCGATCCGTCGGTCTCCGCGCGGGCGCGGTCGTCGGTGACGACCATGCGTGTGCCGTCGACGGTCTTGAACAGTTTGTCGGTCTTGCCGGGGTCTTTGTAGTAGCCGATCGGCACGTTGCCGGTCTTGGCCAGCCAGCCTTCCGAACCCGGCGCGACGGGGTGGCCCTCGTCGTCCACGACGACCGCGCCGCGACCGGTCTGCACGCGGGGCCCGCGGGCTGGATCGTCGTGCTTCTGGGCGAAACCGATACCGCCGAAACCGGTTTCCGACGATCCGATGGAGTCCGAGACGACCGCCCACGGGAACAGCTCCAGCAGCGCGTTCTTCACCGGCTGTGACAGCAGGGCGGCGCCGGAGGCGATCGCCAGCAAGGACGAGGCGTCCACCGGCTCGCGCCCGAACGCCTCGAGCAGCGGTCTGGCCATGGCGTCGCCGGTGATCACCATGACCTGGGGGCGCTGCTCGGCGACGGTCCGCCAGACGCTACCGGCGTCGAAGCGGGATTCGAAGATCACGGTGTTGCCCGACCACAGCGCGGTGAAGGTGGGCATCATGGCGGCGGCGTGGATCAGCGGCGGCAGCACCAGCCAGGCGCTCGGATCGACCTGGGCGCCGGTGCGGGACTGCTGGAACTCGTCGGCGACCGGTTCGCCGGTGTAGAAGTCGATGCCGCCGCCGAGGACCCGCCACATGTCCTCCTGCCGCCACATGACGCCCTTCGGCATGCCGGTCGTCCCGCCGGTGTACATCATGAACAGGTCGTCGGGACCGCGGCGGACCACCGGGCGGTCCGTCGACTCCCTGGCGAGAGCGGCCTCGTAGCCCGTAGCCTGGGCATCCGCGTCGCTGAACTCGTCGGCTACGCAGACGGTGTGCCGCAACGCGGTCGTCCGGGCTTCCTGGACGGCTCCGGCGTAACAGGAGTGGTGCACGAGCACCTCGAGATCCGCGTTGGCGTAGACGTAGGCCAGTTCCGCCACGCCGTACCGGTAGTTGATGTTGATCGGCACGGCGGCGAGCTTGAAGCACGCGATCAGCGTCTCCATCGTCTCGATGCTGTTGTGCATCTGGAAACCCACGTGCGTTCCCGCGCCGACGCCGAGGCTCGCCAGATGGTGTGCGAGCTGGTTGGCGCGGGCGTCGAGCGCACGGTAGGTCACGCGGCGGCCGGACTGGATCAGCGCCACCCGCTCGGGCATGGCGTCCACGGAGTGCTCGAAGAGGTCGGCGAAGTTGTTGGCCATCTCGTTCCATCTCTGGGTGGGGCTGTCACACGACGGTGAGCGGAAGGGGTATCCCCCGGTCGGTGAAGGTGAAGGCGGCGCCGGTGCTGAACCGGGTCAGCGCGACCTCCGTCGCCTCCCGGAACGCCTTGTCGCCGAGCGTGACCGCGGCGCGCCACCCGTCCGCGCCCACCGCGACTACCTCGGCGGAGAAGCGCGGGTTCACGCCGCGGACCAGGGCGTTCAGCGGCTGAAGGTGCTCGGGGTCGAGCATCGACGGCCACGCTGCGTCGGTGTGCGCACCGCTCGCGGCCGGGAACGTCACCGTGACCGTGTCGCCGCTGTCCGCGATCTCGATACCGGTGTAGGGCAGTGGATTCAGAGCGGGATGTAGCCGCAGTACCGTCGCGAGCGCGGCGGCGTCGTCACCGAGGCCGAGGCAGTTGCGCAGGCGCTCACTGGTGAGCCCGGCGATCCCCGCGAACTGTTTGCGTCCGATCTCCAGCGCCGCGGCGGCGTCGGCGCGGGCCCGCACCGCGATCATGAAACCGAGGGTGAGCAGATGATGTTGCAGGCAGACCTCGTCGGCGAGACGCACCAGCGCGGAGCGGGAGAAGTCCGCGAATCGCACATCGCTGAGCAAGGGGCCCGCGTAGTCCGGCCGTCCCTCGTCGTCGCGATCGATCGCGGCCAGCTCCAGTCGCGCCGCCACCGACCCGGCGACCAACTCGGCGTTGGGCGGCACCGGCGGCGGCACGTGACCGGGATCGATGACGACCGTCCACGCGCACACCGGCTTCCGGTCGGCCGGATGGCGGGGCGGGCGGTGGATGGGCCGGACCTGCGCGTGCGGGTTGGTGGCCAGCGCGGTCGCGTCGAAGGTCGGATCTTCGATGTCGTGGCACATGGACACGACGAAGTCCTCGCCCATCGGTTCCACGTCGGCCAGCGCACCGCAGTGGTCGAGCCAGAACTCGCCGTGGTGGTGGTCCTCCACCCGGAAACGGAAGTCCATGAACTGCGGTGGAGCGCCGATGTCCAGTTGCAGGCCCTTGAAGATGGTCTCCACGCCGTCGCCTGCGAAGCCGAGCGCCCGCTGCATGCGCCGGGTGTAGACGGGGCTGGCCACCTGCCACTCCTCGATGGCGATCTCGGTCATGCCCTCCCGGCCGAACGCGGCGATCGAATGCGCCATGCCGGAGCGGTCGATGAGGTGCCCGCACAGGAGCAGTTCGGGAATCAGCGCCGCCAGGGTGTCCCGGTCCAGGTCGGCGAATCGGCTGTGTGGTGCGGCCATGTCGGTCACCACAGCGGGACGGGGGATTCGCCGATGCGGTACCAGCCGGGCAGCGGTTTGCCGGAGACGGAGCGCTCGATGCGCTTCTGCATGCCCGGTGTCAGCGCCTTGTTCGTGATCATCTCCAGGAACATCGCCGAGACGTTGCCGAAGTCGAAGAAGTCCCGTTGCCAGGACCATTGGAAGTCACCGCCGTAGCGGAACCAGCTGCCGCCGATCCCTTCGGGCGAGTAGTTGCGCCCGTCGGGCCGCTCGGCCTCGCTGATCTGCTTCCAGAGTCCGATGACGTTGCCGGTGCGGTCGTCGACCACGAACTCCTGGTAGGGGTAGGTCCAGCCCTCCAGTCCGGCCATCTCCTGGCCGAGGGCCAGATCGCGGATCTCGTCGCGTCCGACGGCCATGAACTCCTGGGTGGGGCCGTAGTTCCAGCCGTAGGTGGCGTCCTCGGTGTACATCTGCGCGAGCGGCTTCCAGTCGCCCTTCTCCTCGCAGCGCTGGTTCTCCACGATCCAGCGCTGGATCATCTCGTCGAGCTCGGCGCGGTCGAAAGCTGGCATCAGTCGGTACCTTTCGGGGAGTGGTCGGTCGCGTCTTCGTCGGCGATCGACAGGGCTCGAGTGGGGCAGTAACGGATCGCGTCCGCCACGGCGGGCCGCAGCCCGGCGTCCGGCACGTCGTCGAGGATCTCGACCCGGCCGCGTTTGGGCACGGTGAACACCTCCGGCGCCTCGGCCTGACAGACCGCGTGCCCCTGGCACAGATCGAGGTCGGCCCGGATTCTCATGACCGGCTCCGCACGGCCCGGCTCCGCGACCCGGGTATCCGGATTCGTTCGCATCGACGGCTCATCGGGTCTCCACGGTGATGGGAAGGTGGGCGAACCCACGCACATTGGACGAATGCACGCGTTGGATGCCGTCCGGCACGATGTCGAAAGCGGTGACGCGAGAGGCGAATTCCTGCAACGCGACGGTCGCTTCCAGCCGCGCCAGATGCGCGCCCAGGCAGAAGTGCACTCCCGCACCGAAACTCGCCAGCCCCGATTTGTCGGCACGATCGATACGGAAACTGTCACCATCGTCGAACACCGCGGGATCACGATTGGCCGAACCGATCAGCAGCAGCACCTTCGCTCCCGCCGGGATCACGCCGTCGTGGTAGCCGAGGTCTTCCGTCGCGGTACGCGCGATCATCTGACTGGAGGTGTCATAGCGCAGCGTCTCCTCCACCCAGTCGGCCACCAGGCCTGGGTCCGCGACGACCTTCGCGTACTCCCCCGGGTAACGCGCACCCCAATACAAAGCATTACCCAGCAATTTCGTGGTGGTCTCGTTCCCGGCCACCACCATCAGGAACAAGAAACCGATGATCTCCTCATCGGACAACCGATCCCCTTCGATCTCGGCATCCAGCAACGCCGAGGTCAGATCATCCCGCCGGGCACGCCGACGCTCGGCCACCATCTCCGCGTAATAGCCCAGCAACTTCATCGACGCTTCCGCCGCCGCCACCGGCACATCCAGCACACCGTCCTCCCGGTGCACCACCAAATCCGCCAACCGGCGAATCTCCACCCGGTCGCCGGCCGGAACCCCCATCAACTCGGAGATCACATCCATCGGCAACTTGCCCGCGACCTCATCGATCCAATCGAAACTCCCCCCGGCCAGCGCCGGTTCCAAATACGACAGCGTCAGCTCCCGAATCCGGACATCCATCTGCGCGACCCGCTTCGGGGTGAACCCCTTGAACACCAACCGCCGCATCCGCATATGCCGCGGATCGTCCATCGCCAGAAACGACATCACCCGATGCGCGTGCGGCCCCCACGCCGCCGGATCCAGCGACACCCCATTCGCACTCGACAAACGCACACTGTCCCGAAACGCCGCGACCACATCCGCGTGCCGCGACAACGCCCAGAAACCCAAAGCCGCATTGCGATACAGCGGCGCCTCCTCCCGCAGCCGTCGATACGTCGGATACGGATCCTCGTGAAACCCGTAGTCATACGGATCGAACACCACCGGCTCCACCGCGGCAGTCATCGCCCACACTCCGAAACCGATAACACGTTCTCAACGGGAAGCGGCCCCGCTTCCACCATGAGAGACACATAGCTGGACATGTGTCTGGACGCTACCACTGACAGATTTTCAGGACAATCCCGAATGAACGATCTCTTCGAAACCGCGGCCGAGCGTCCCGGCGCACGCCGCGCCGGACTGGAAAACGAGAACGCGTTCTTGCAGGCCGTATACGATCGGACTACAGTCCGAACAGCTGTCCATACCGCTCGGCCGCCGAGCCGCACCGGTGCGTCCGACCCGGAACGCGCGGCATCAGGAGCGCCACCGAGGCGCTTACCGGCGAAAGACCGAGCACCACACCGAACGACCCGACAAGACAGGGGTTCCCATGCGATTCGGCATCGTCCTGTTCACCAGCGACCGTGGCATCGCCCCCGCCCCGGCCGCCCGCGCAGCGGAGCAGGCGGGATTCGCCTCCTTCTACGTCCCCGAGCACACCCACATCCCGGTGGCGCGCAGCGCGGCGCATCCGCAGACCGGCGACGCCTCGCTACCCGACGACCGATACCTGCGCACGCTCGACCCCTGGGTGGCGCTGGCCATGGCGGCCGCCGTCACCGAACGCATCGAGCTGGCCACCGCCGTCGCACTCCCGGTCGAGCACGACCCGATCACCCTGGCCAAGACGATCGCCTCACTCGACCACCTCAGCGGCGGACGGGTCCTGCTGGGCGCCGGATTCGGCTGGAACACCGACGAACTCGCCGATCACGGCGTGCCCGCGAACAAGCGGCGCACGGTGCTGCGCGAGTATCTGGCGGCGATGCGGGCACTGTGGAGCCAGGACGAGGCCAGCCACGACGGCGAGTACGTGAGCTTCGGGCCGAGCTGGGCATGGCCGAAACCGGTGCGGCGCTCGGTGCCGGTGCTGATCGGCGCGGCGGGCACCGAACGCACGTTCCGGTGGATAGCCGAGTCCGCCGACGGCTGGATCACCACGCCCGGGGAAACGGAGATCTCGGATCGACTCGCCCTGCTGCACGACATCTGGCAGCAGGCGGGGCGGACCGGACGTCCGCGCGTGGTCGCTCTCGACCACAAACCCGACGCCGCGCGCCTGGCCGAGTGGGAGCGCGGGGGCGTCACCGATGTGGTGTACGGCCTGCCGGACAAGGACGAGCCCGCGATCCTCGGCTACCTCGAGCGGTTGTCCGGCAAACTCGCGGACATCGGCCGACCACTCGGGGTGGGATAACCAGTCGCGGGTGCCTCGCATCCGTCTGACAATTTCACCGTGGCCGGAAACACAGCGAGTTCCGCCGCGTGCACGTTGCTCGAACAGAATAACGACACTACCATCTAGACACATGTCCGAAAGCGATTCCAGAACCGTTGAGGCGACCCGGCGGCGCTTGTCCGGAAAACAGGCCGACACCGTCGAGAAGCTCACCAGGTCGGCGCTGGAAGTGCTTTCCCGGGAGGGGTTCGCGGGCCTGACCATCCGAATGGTCGCCGCCAACGCGAAGGTCGGCACCGCCACCGCGTACACCTACTTCTCCTCCAAGGAACACCTGGTCGCGGAGATCTTCTGGCGCAGGCTGCGCGCGACGCCCTCGCCGGTGAGCGAGGACGCGGACGTCACCGTGCGCGTGATCGCCGAACTCCGCAGCATCGCGTTGCTCGTCGCCGATGAACCGGAATTGTCCGGCGCGGTCACCAGCGCGCTGCTCGGCCGCGATCCGGATGTCGAACATTTGCGCGCGCGTATCGGTTTGGAAATTCGCACCCGCCTGGCGCATGCGCTGTCCGGAAGTCCCGACGAGGATATTCTGAAATCGCTCGAATTACTCTACGCGGGCGCGCTGGTGCACGCGGGTATGGGCTACGAATCGTATTCCGACATCGCGGACCGCATCGAGCGGTCCGCGATGCTCATCCTGAAGTGACGCAGCGCGTTTCGCGTCACTGCCCCGCCAGCCCCAGTTTCAGCGACGCCCCGCCGTCGACGAACATCTGCAAGCCGGTCACATAGCGCGACTCGTCGGAGGCCAGGAACGTGACCGCGTGGGAGATGTCCGAGGACTCGACGAAGGGAATCGGCATGGCCTGCATGAACGGAAAGGTGACCTCGGCGTCCTCCCGCGTCGGGTGCTGCACGTCCGGACGGAAGATCTGATACATGCCGGGGTTGTGCAGCATGTCGGTGTCGACGTTGGTCGGGTGCACCGCGTTGATCCGGATCGAGCTCGGCCCCAGCGTCAAGGCCAAAGTCTGTGTGTAGGAACGGATCATCTTCTTCGACAGACCGTAGCCGTCGCCGCCCGGGCCTTGCAGCGCCTGCTGGCCGTTGAATCCGGTCTGCGGCACCAAACCCGCCACCGAGCCGGTCACGATGATCGAGGCGCCCGCCCCCAGATGCGGCAGCGCGGCGTGCACGGTGTTCACCACGCCGACGAAGTTGACGTCGAAGACGTCGACGAATCCCTGCAGCGGCACGTGGTGGCCGAGCGGGCAGATCCCGGCGTTGGCCACCACCACATCCAAGCGCCCGAGTTCGGCGACGGCGGCCCCGATCGCCTCGTGCAGCGCGGGACGATCCCGCACGTCGACCTTCCGGGCCACCACCCTGCGGCCGGTCTTCGCGACCAGGTCCTCGGTCTCGGCGAGGTCCGCCTCTGTCGCCAGCGCGTAGTCGTTGCTGGCGATGTCGGCGCAGATGTCGAAGGCGATGATGTCGGCGCCCTCTTCGGCCAGGGCGAGCGCGTGACTGCGGCCCTGCCCCCGCCCCGCGCCGGTCACCAGGACGACTTTGCCGCTGACCCGATTCATGTTTCCTCCACCGTGCTCGTCACCGGTTTCCGATACCCCTGCGACACGCGTCGCGCGTCTATGGAATAGTAACCGGACATCTGTCTGGACGATACTACGGACAAGGGTATGGATCAATCACTCTTCACCGCAGCCGATTCGAGCGCCGCACCCCGCTCCCGCGCGACCGAGCGGGGCGTCCGATGACGCCGAACCGCCCGCGCAATCTCGATTCGCCGCTCGTCGGGGCGCTCATCAAGTACATGTCGAAGGCACAGGTCTGGGTCTTCCGCCGGACCGGAGGACGCATCGGCGGGCGATGGCGGATCGGCGCGGGCTTCCGGAAGCCGGTGCCGACCTTGCTGCTCGAGCATCGCGGCCGCAAATCCGGCAAGGCGTTCACCGTCCCGCTGCTGTATCTGGTGGACGGCGCCGACCTGGTGGTCGTCGCCTCGCAAGGCGGGCTGCCGAACCATCCGCAGTGGTACTTCAACCTCTCGGCGCATCCCACCACCCGGGTGCAGGTAGGCCCCGAGCACCGCCGCGTCCGCGCCCGCGTGGCGACCCCGCAGGAGAGGAAGCGCCTGTGGCCCTTGCTCGTCGCCCTCTACGCGGACTTCGACGCCTACCAATCCTGGACGGAACGCGAGATACCGGTGCTGATTCTCCAGCCGGAGGACCAGGCGCACTGATCTCGCGCCCGGCGCGTCGAGTGGGGTCCGCACCCACACTCCCCCATGATGTTCAGCGTTCCCGGCGCGGCGGGGCTCGCCCGCCGCGGCAGTGCGACGCAATCGATCGACTCGACAGAGGATGGGAGAGCGTGTGGCGAAAATGGGTAGGCGGAAACGGTCCAGGCTGATCACCAGCGGAATGCTGCGGGAGAAGCGCCGGGCCGAAGAGCACGAAGCGCCTGCGGCGGCTGAGATCGTCGCGGACGAGGTGGTCGCGGACGAGGTGGTCGCGGACGAGGTCGAGGCGGTTTTCGCGCTCGATCTCGACGCGCTCGCCGCGCGCGTGCGCGCGCGGCGGCGGGAGATGAAGTGGACCCAGGCGGATGTGGCGGGCAACGGCGGCCCGCCGGCCAAGGTGATCAGCGAGATCGAGCGGTCCCGCAATCCGCGGCCCAGCGCCGAGGTGCTCGACCGGCTCGACGCGGCGCTCGATTGGCCCCCCGGCACCAGCGCGACGATCCTGGGCGATGAGCAGGCGCGCGAACTCGCCGCAGCGCGCTGATCGCGCGAGGCGAAACCCGGCCGGTCGGAGAATTTTTCGATATCTCCGACCGGCCGAGCCGGAACGCTCATCGGTAGCTGCATGCGCTGCTAGGCTGCTCAGCGACCTAGACGACTGCTCTTGCGCCGCCGGAGTGCGCGGGTCCGGCCGTGCTGGACGCAGGTGTGAACCCGATGAAGGAATGGACGAATCATGCAACTCCGCGGCATCACTGCGGCAGCGATACTCGCCATCGGCTCGCTGACCATCGGCTCCGGCGTCGCTCACGCCGAGCCGGCGCCCGACATCACCTACTCGGCCAGGATCGTCGAACAGACGGTGGTCGCCGCGCTCCGGGGCGGAACCTTCGAATTGGCCAAGGCGCTGCGCGATCAGCCCGCCGGCGAGGAGAACGCTCGACTAACCGAACGCGACGGCGTGCTCGTCGACCACACCGGGGCCCCCGCCGACATCGCTCGAGTGATCGACGTGGTCGACATCCGCGACGAGGACGGCCACGTCGCCATGACGTTGCCGCTGGACTTCCGGATCGCGGGCACCGCCATTCCCGTGCATCCCGAAGTGAAGAAGGACAGCACGGTGCTGGAGCTGAAGCCGACCAGGCCGGATGGCATAGGCCCCACCGAAACACTGGTCGCCAAACCGGTCGCGTCCATGACCGAGAACCAGCGTGCCCGTGACGAATTCGCCAGCCAGTTCGGACTCGCCACCGCCATCGGCGGTTTCATCGGCACCGCCATCGGCGCCACGATCGGCTGCCTGGTCACCATCCCCGTCGGGTGCGTGGCCGGTCTGCTGACCGGCGCGAGCCTCGGCGGCATCCTCGGCACCATCGCGGTCGGCGGACCGACCCTGGTCGTGGCGGGTGTCGACCTGCTCACCACGCTGCAGGCAGCCGAGGGCACCACCCGCTTCGCCGACAAGCCCGTCCAGGTCGCACCCGCACCGCCCAAGTGACCTCGTCGCGGCGGCGACCACGCCGCCGGGACGAGACCTCCGACGACCGCGCCGCTACAGCGGCGCGGTCGTCGTGTTCGAGCGGCCCACGCGCTCATCGTTGATCAGGTGATAGGCGCGCCCCAGATCGTCGAGCGCTCGCTCCCATCTGGTATCCGCGTCGTGGCCGCGCGGGTTGCGGCTGAGCAGCAGCAGTGTCTCGGCCGCGTCCGTCGACCGCGCGGCGGCGTCCAACAGGACCGGCACCGGCTCCACGGTGGTGCCCGCCGCCAGCGCGCCGATCCGGTCGTGCAGCCAGTGCGCGTCGAAACGCACCTGCTCCGTGGGGTTCTCGCCGTTCACCGGGAAGGTGCTCACCGCGGCGGCCCTGGCGGCCTCCTCCTCGTCCATCGTCGTGGTGACGACCTGACGCAGTTCACTGCTCGCGATCCGGTGTAGCAAACCGATCAGTAGAACCCGTTCGGCGTCCGGACCGCGCAGACCCGTGCCACCCAACCACCCGCCGACCTCGTCCGGGTCGACGCGCAGAATCGACAGAACCGCCCGTAACTGCGCAATCGTTACCACTTCGTCCGCCCCTCCTCATCGTCGCGGCCCCACCATCACACCTCGGCGACAGCCTGCCAAACCCGAGGCGCGTTAACCGTCCGGTAGCCCTTTTGCCGATCCGGCGTGTCTCCGCTCTGCGGCCCAGGTCACCTCGAACCGCAGGATAAACCGGGGGCCTACTTGGGTACTCCAGAATTCATGAGAGCGATACCGGCGCGGGTCACTGGTGACACGACCACGTCCGCAGTGCGCGAGTCCGAACACGGCGGTGCGATCGCGAGCACGAAATGGCGACGCATCAGGGAGGTGATCGCCACCCGAACCGTCGCCGATGCCACGCGAGAAGTGTCGATCGAGGTGGGGAAACCGCAGATGGCACCGGGCGCAACCGGCGTGGTGTGCGGTTTCCGCATCCAGGGCATCGGCGAACGATGGGCGCACGGCCCCGACTCCATCGCCGCGCTGTACCGCGCTTTCCAGGAGATCGCTCAGGAGCTGCGGCAAGCCAACAGCCACGGCGCGCACTTCGCGGTGACCGAACCGTGCGACCCGGGCTTCCCCGCCGCCCCCACCCGCCCTTCGTGCGCCGCCACGACGGCCGAGCACGAGTCGCAAGCGCTGATCGCGGCCCGTACGCTGCGCGATGCCGACAGCTCGTTGTCGATCATCATCGGCAGGCCGTACCTCGCGGCCGACCGGCGCGAGCATCTGTGCCGGTTCCACATCAGCGAGCAGGGTGCGTCGCTGGCCAGCGGCGTCGACGAGATCCAGGCGCTGCACTCCGCGATCGGCATGATCAGCGAACGCCTCGAGCTGCCGCGGGATTGGCCGGTCAGCCGCCTGTCCTGAGCCCCGCACGCACAATCCGCGGCGAACCGCCCAGCCGGTCCGGATTCGGCATCGAATCACCGGTTGGTGGATCGTCGTTCGACCGGCGTGCGTAGCCCGCGCCATGAGCAGTCCGGCACGTCCGTCGCCGACGTTCCCCACGTCCTGATCCAGACCGTGGCGGAGTCGCGGCGTCGCCAGGAGGGAACTGCCCATGGAATTCATCTCGCCGGTCGACGCCCTGTTCCTCATCGCGGAATCACGCGAGCACCCGATGCATGTGGGTTCGCTGTCGATCTTCGATCCCGCGGACGGCACCGGAGCCGAGTTCGCCCGCCGCGCGCACGCGACCCTGGCGACCGACCAGGACTTTGACCCCATGTTCCGCAAGCGCCCTGCTCGCCTCCTCGGCACCCCCCAGCTGGCCTGGACCGTCGACAGCGCCGTCGAACTGGATTACCACGTCCAACGATGGGCGCTGCCGGAATCGGGAGGCCTGGACGCCCTGACCGAGATGGCCGCCGGCCTGCACAGCACCCTGCTCGACCGGCACCGGCCGCTGTGGGAGGCGCACCTGATCGAAGGGCTCGCCGGCGACCGGGTCGGGTTGTACGCGAAGATGCACCACGCGCTCATCGACGGCGTCGGCGCGCAGCGCCTGTTACAGCGCACGCTCAGCACCGATCCCGCGTCCGGTGCCGCGCTGGTGCCCTGGCATCTGCCGCCGTCGACGGGGCACCGGGAGCACGCACCGCGCAGGCACACCCTCGGCACCCGCGCGCGTGCGCTGCTCGCCGCGGCGGGCTCGGCCTCTTCCGCGCTGCGCCTGGCCCGCACCGCGCTGGTCGAGCAACAGCTGACGCTGCCCTTCGCCGCACCGCGCACCATGTTCAACGTCCCGATCGGCGGAGCCCGCCGCTGCGCCGCCCGCTCGTGGCCGCTGGACCGGATCCGCCAGGTCAAGAAGATGACCGGCACCACGCTCAACGATGTGGTGCTGGCCATGTCGGCGGGCGCGCTGCGCACCTATCTGCTCGAACACGTCGCCCTGCCGGACAAGCCGCTGATCGCCATGGTTCCGGTCTCGCTGCGCCCCGAATCCGACGACGGGGGCAGCGGGGGCAACGCGGTGGCGGCGCTGCTGTGCAATCTCGCCACCGACCTGCCCGACCCGGCCGCGCGGCTGGCGGCGATCAGCTCGTCGATGCACCGCAGCAAGGAGATCTATCGCACGCTCTCCCCCGTGCAGGCGGTCTCGCTCTCGGCGCTGACCCTGAGTCCGCTCGCCCTGTCGCTGCTGCTCCCTGCCACGGTCGCGCTGACGAGCCCGCCGTTCAACATCGTCATCTCCAACATCCCAGGGCCGCGCGAGCCCCAGTACTGGAACGGCGCGCGCGTCGCCGCCAGCTATCCGCTGTCGATTCCCCTGGACGGGCAGGCGGTGAACATCACCCTCACCAGCAATGCCGACAGCCTGGACATCGGCATCGTCGCCTGCCGCCGCAGCGTGCCGGACGTGGCCAGGCTGCTCGACCACCTGGAATCCGCGTTGACCGATCTGGAGGACACCGTCTACTGACCGGACCCCCAGTAGCGAGCCGACACGGCGGCCGGGCGGCCGGATCGCCGCTCGGAGGTCAGGACGAACTCGCCGTCCCGAGCCCGTTGATCGACGGCGGCAGCTCCGGCTTCGCCGCACCGGGGCCGGCCAGCAGGCGCTTGAGGATCTTGCCGGTGTCGCCGCGCGGCAGCGCCGAGAGGAAGGTGACGTCACGCGGGACCGAGAACCGGCTCAAGCGGTTGCGGATGTAGGTGCGGACCATGTCCGAATCGAGCCCCGACCCTTCGCGTTTGACCACGAAGGCCACCAGCCGCTGCCCGAATTCGTGGTCCGGTACACCGACCACCGCGACGTCGCTGACCTGCGGCAAGTGCGCGAGCGCCTCTTCGACGGGGCGCGGGAAGACGTTCTCGCCGCCGGAGATGATCATCTCGTCGTCCCGGCCCGCGATGAACAACCGGCCCGAGGCGTCCAGATAGCCGAGGTCGCCGGTGTCGAGCATGCCGTGCGCCTCGTCCGGCGGCGCCGAGTTGACGTAACCGTCGAACAGCATGTGATTGCCGACGAAGATGTGCCCGGTGGCGCCGATCGGCAACCTGCGGTGGTCCGGCCCGAGCACGGCGACCTTGGTGCCCAGCGGGGGGCGCCCGGCCGTGGTCGGCGAGGTGTGCAGGTCGTCGGGAGTCGCGATGGTCGCCCACGACACCTCGGTGGAACCGTAGACGTTGTAGAGGACGTCGCCGTAGGCCTCCATGAATCGCTCGACGGTCGCGCCCGCCAGCGGCGCGCCGCAGCTGATCATGTGCCGCAGGCTGGAGGTGTCGTAGCGGGCGCGCACGTGCGCGGGCAGATCGAGGATGCGCTGCACCATGGTCGGCACGACGATCACCGTGTTGACCCGGTGCTCGGCGATGCCGCGCAGGCAGTCCTCCGCGTCGAACCGTCCCGTCAGCACCACGGTCGCGCGCAGCGCGGTGCTCAGCTGTAGCCCGGCCAGCCCCCAGGTGTGGAACAGCGGCGCCGGGATCAGCATGGTCTCGTTCATCTGCATCGGGATACGCGACAACAGGGCCGCGATGGACCCGAAGCCCTTCGGGTGCGGCCTGCGCGCGCCCTTCGGCGTCCCGCTGGTCCCCGAGGTGAGCACGATGAGCCGCCCCGGCTGGGCGGGCGTGCGGAAGGTGGTGTGCCCCTCGGACACGAGTTGATCCACGGTTGTCCGCTCGGGCACCGGGGGCCGTTCGTCGGTGTTGTAGCGCGGGATGTCGGCGTGCAGGTAGCGCACCAACTCCTCGAGGTCACCGTCGACGAACAGCGCCGAAAGCCGGTCGCGCTGCACGATCTCCTCGATGGTGCGGCCCGCCAGCCCGGCGTTCAGCAGGGCGACGTCCACGCCGAGTTTTCCCGCGGCGACCATGCATTCGACCATCGCCGCGTGGTTGCGCGCCAGCAGTCCGATCGCGTCACCGGGGCCGAGACCGTGCGCGGCCATCGCGCCTGCCAGCGCATTGGTCCGCTCGTGCATGTCGGCGAAGGAGCGGGTGCCGTGGTCGTCGATGATCGCGACCCGGTCCGGGGCGTACGCCGCGCCCGCCGCGTATCCGCCCGCCAGGTTGAAACCCCACTTCGCCAGTGAACGCAGCTGTTTGAAGCTGCGATCGAAACGAACCGGCAGCACGACGCCGCTGGCCACCATCTGCCGCGCGACGCCAGCGTTGCGCCGGATCGGCGAATCCTCCCCGTTGACCACCAGGGAGGTCCGCGCGCCCTTGGCGACGTCGGCCACCCGCTTCAGTCCGCTTTTGGTCCATTCCGCGATCGCCACATTGGACAGCTCCGCCACGCGGGGGTGCACGCGGCTGGGCGCGAAATAGGTGACCGTGACCTTGGTGCGCTCCTCGTCGCCGTGTAGTCGCACCGACGCGAAGCTGCCCAGCGCGGCGTACTGCATCTCGAAGCTCTCGTACCAGCGGCCCACGCTGATTCGGATCTGGTGGGTGCGGATACCGGACTCGTAGGTGCCGACGCGCATCTGCCAGACCACGTTCCCGTCGGCCGACTGGATCTGCTCACACGCGCCGATACCGGTGAACATGCGCGGATACGTCTGCGGTTCGAGCAGCAGGTCCCAGATGGTCTTGCGGGCGATAGCGAATTCGGCGACTACATCGATGACGTCGGTAACCAACTTGTGCACTTCTCGTCGGCCGGTTCGAAGAACTTCGGGTCGGCGGGTAGCTCCTTTGTAACGTCAGTCACAGGTAAGGTCAAGTAGCTCGGGCCTCGCCGCCACTACCAGCGACACGCAGGAAATACCCTGCGATTGCCCAGCATTCACCTGGGGCTGGGAACCGGCCCAAATCCCTCGCGCGAAGCCTGTGAATGAACCCAACGATCGCCGAAACTCCCGCCCGGCGGCGACGGCCGATCCTAACGTCGCAGACGCCTGCTCGGCAGGACCGCCCGCTGGCTGGAGAGGTTATGGACCACAACCCCGCACGACGCATCGCGCACTCCCGCGCCGAGGAGATCCTCGACTTCTTCGGCAAATGCCGAGCGTGCGGCTATCCCGCTTACGCGGAGAGCACCACGCTGCACTACGACAACGGCGATATGGAGACCAAGGTCATCGCCAGCTGCGCCTTGCCGTGCGGCTGGACGGGCGAGGTGTCGGCCACCCCGATGACCGGCTCGGCCGCCCGCCCCCGCACGTAGGGAAGTCAGGCCGCGCGCGAGGCGAGTTCGTCGGGACCGAGCGCGCGCTTGCGCAGCTCGCCCAGGATCCGGGCGAGGATGCGCGATACCTGCATCTGGGACACGCCCAGCTCTTGCGCGATCTGCGTCTGGGTCCGGCACTCGTAGAAGCGCATGATCAGCACCTGCCGATCGCGCCGCGGCAGCTCGGCGATCAGGGGACGCACCGCCATCGCCTGCTCCAGCAGGTCGTAGCACGGCTCCTCGGCGCCGAGCGTGTCGGCGAGCGCCTGCGGCGCGCCGTCGCCGTCCTCGCGGCCACCGGCATCCAGCGAGTTGGTCTGGTAGGCGTTGCTCGCGATGAGCGCCTGGGTGACCTCGCCGAGTTCGACGTCCAATTCCTCGGCGATCTCCCGCGCCGTCGGCATCCGCCCGAGGCGGTGCGACAACGTCTCGGTGGCCGGGCCGATGCGCAGCTGGATCTCCTTGAGCCTGCGCGGAACTCGCAAGGACCACGTGTTGTCCCGGAAGTGCCTGCGCACCTCGCCCATGATGGTGGGGACCGCGAAGCCGAGGAAGGAACTGCCGCGGGAGACGTCGAAGCGGTCCACCGCGAGCACCAGCCCGACCCGGGCGATCTGCAGCAGGTCCTCGTAGGACTCACCGCGGCCGGAGAACTTGCGGGCGATGTGTTCGGCGAGCGGAAGACACCGTCGCGTCACCTCCTCGCGCAGCGCGGCGCGATGCGGATCGCCCTCCTCCATCGAGGCCATCTTCTCGAACCACGGCTCGATGTTGTCGTAGCTGTCCCCTGCGCGCTTACGGCCCGTCGTGCCATTCCCGTCGGTCGTGAACTCACGTGTCATCAAATGGTCCTCGTTCCCAACTGAATTCGATAACGGTCGGATACCCGCCGATCTCGGAATCAAAAGGGTCACGAGAAATCGACAGGGAACTGGTGAGCATGCGCACGAGTTCCCAGCTCAACGGATCGCCTTCGGCCACCTCGTCACCGAACGCGGCGACGGAATCGACGCGCACACTCATCCGGTCCGCGCCGTAGGTGAACGCGCAGCCGAGCACCGAGCCGGGCGCGGCGCCCACCAGCAGCATGGTGGCCGCCTCGTTGATCGCCAGGCGGATGTCCGCGGCCGCGTCGAACGGAACGTCGGCGACCAGGCAGACGGTGTCGGTCATCGCACGGATCAGGGCCAGGTGTCGCGCGTCGGCGGGGATCCGCACCGCGACCGTGGTGGTCTCGGTGGCGGGCGCGCCGAACGCGCATGTGATCACCCGCATCAGACCGTGGCGAGCTGCGCTTGCCACATCCAGTGCAACTGCTCCAGTCGCGCCGCGATCGCCAGGAACAGATCCTGGGTTACCGGATCGGCCTTCTCGGTGGCGGCGATCCGCTCACGCAGCCGCTTGATCACGGCGGCGAGGTTGCCGACGATCGCGTCGATGATGTCGGTGTCCTGCTGCCAGCCCTCACCGATACCGATCGCGCCGGAATCCTTGGCCACGGTTCCCGCGCGACCGTCCGGGCTGATCCCGACGGCGGTGGCGCGTTCCGCGGCCGCGTCCGTGAAGTCCCGTGCCACGGTCACCAATTCGTCCAGCGCGAGGTGCACCGACCGGAAGTTCGAGCCGACCACGTTCCAGTGCGCCTGCTTGGCGATCAGCGACAGGTCGATCAGGTCGACCACCGTGTCCTGCAGGGTCTCGCCCGCGATGCGCTGCTGCTCCGGGTCCAAGGTACTGGTGATGGGTTGGGACATCGTTTCGAACCTTTCTGCCGTTCATCCGGGTCATCGACGGTCTACCCAGTCATGCCGCGATAAACCTCCCGGTAGGTCCAGCGGACGGGGTGGACGCCCCGCCGCCCCGCACGGGTCTCCGGCGGCCCGTGCGGGGTGCACGGGTAACCCGGGCGCGACCGCACCGCACCGCGGCGGCGGTGACGATCCGACCCCGCCGCGCCGGGCCGGTCCGCGACCGCCGCTGCACTATGGTGTGATCCACACAACACGGGGAGGTGCGTGATGGCGGAGCGGACCGCGACGCCCTTACGGGCGGCGACCTTGACGGAGTTCGCCGGTCGCGTCTCGACACCGACCTATGACCGATCCCGGATCTCGACCGGCATAGCGCATTTCGGGGTCGGCGGGTTCCATCGAGCGCACCAGGCGATGTACGTCGACCGCCTGCTCGAGCGCGGACTCGGGCAGGACTGGGGCATCTGCGGTGTCGGCGTACTGCCCGGCGATCGCCGGATGCGCGATGTGCTGAGGGCGCAGGACGGCTTGTACACGTTGTCGACGGTCGCGCCGGACGGCGCCTGGACCACGCGCGCGATCGGCTCCCTCG
Organism: Nocardia sp. NPDC041819; assembly: GCF_055590505.1. NCBI lineage: Bacteria > Bacillati > Actinomycetota > Actinomycetes > Mycobacteriales > Nocardiaceae > Nocardia > Nocardia sp. NPDC041819. The sequence goes on from NZ_JBVJAP010000027.1 coordinate 32,353, forward strand.
TCGAGTACCGGTACGCGCCCGATGATCCCGAGGCCGTCGTGGCGAAGCTCACCGATCCGGCCACCCGGATCGTCTCGCTCACCATCACCGAGGGCGGCTACCACATCGCGGCCGCCACCGGCGAATTCGACGCCGACGACCCCGGAATCCGCGCCGATCTCGCCGGGAGCGCCCCGCCCGCCACCGTTTTCGGGCTCGTCACCGAAGCGCTGGCGCGGCGCCGATCAGCGGGTCTCGCGCCGTTCACCGTGCTGTCCTGCGACAACATCGAGGGCAACGGCGACGTCGCGCGCCGGATGTTCGGCGCGTTCGCCGCACTGCGCGATCCAGGGCTCGGATCCTGGGTGGCGGAGCAGGTGCGCTTCCCGAATTCGATGGTGGACCGGATCACCCCGGTGACTCCCGCCGGGGCGACCGGCGAGGTCGAGCGGCGGTACGGGCTCATCGACCGCTGGCCGGTGGTGACCGAGCCGTTCGCGCAGTGGGTGCTGGAGGATTCGTTCGGGCTCGGCCGCCCGGCCTTCGAGGAAGTCGGGGTGCAGGTCGTCGACGACGTCACCCCGTACGAACTGATGAAACTGCGATTGCTGAACGCGAGCCACCAAGCGCTGTGCTACTTCGGATACCTGAGCGGCTACCGGCTCGTCCACGAAGCCGCACAGGATCCGGTCTTCCGGCGCTTCTTGCTGCGCTACATGGACGCCGAGGCGACGCCGACGCTGCGACCGGTGCCCGGGGTCGACTTGGACGCCTACAAGCGCACGCTAATGGACAGGTTCGCCAACCCCGCGATCGGCGACACCATCGCCCGGCTGTGCGCGGAGTCCTCCGACCGGATCCCGAAGTGGCTGCTGCCGGTGGTCCGGGCGCAGCTCGCCACCGGCGGCGAGATCGACTGCGCGGCGGCAGTCGTCGCGAGCTGGGCGCGCTACGCCGAGGGTGTCGACGAGGACGGGGCGAAGATCGAGATCGTGGACCGGCTGCGTGACCGGCTGACCCCCCTCGCGCGGCGCCAACGCCAACAGCCCACCGCCTTCCTCGGCGAGCGCTCGCTGTTCGGCGACCTGATCGACCATCCCCGGTTCGTGACCGCGTATCGGGCCGCGCTGGACAGCCTGCGCACCAGAGGCGCGCACGCCACCGTCGAGGAACTGGCCCGCTAGCGTGGGGTGACGCGGGCGACCGCCCGGCAGTCGGCGCCGACCGCGAACCAGACATCCAGGCTGGAGTCGGTGCACCGGGCCACGAGCTCGACGTCCTCGCCCGACCGCACCGGCTTGCCGTACTCGACCACCACGCGGTGCGGGCCGGACTTGAGTTCGGTGTGATCGGCGAGCACTTCCTCGAGCGCGGTGAGGTAGACCGCGTTGTTCATGTGGTCGAGCAGATCGATGTCGGTCGCTCGCAGTGGAAAACGCCTGCACTCGACGCCGGGATCCCCTGCGGGGGGCATGGGGTCGGTGAGTTCGGCTTTCCAGCGCAGCCGATGCTCGGTCGTGCAGGCCAGCATGGGTGCGAGGAACCGGTCGCTCATCCGGGCGGGGACCCCCGATTCGGTGCCGAAATGGATCAGGAAGCTCTCGGTCTCCACCAGCCCGCCCGCGCTGCCGCAGATCTGGACCCGCATCGTGCACCACCGGGTGGATGTCGCCGAGGGCCAGCGCCGCAGGGTCGCCGCCTCACCGAACGCGAGCGGTTTCAGCGCGTCGACCACCGTCCTGCGGATCACCCACAGCCGATGGATGTCGCCGTCCTCGAGGACATCGAGATGGTCGTAGCCGACGTCCTGCAGGTAGCGCGCGACGCCGTCGAGCCGCAGCCGCTGGTCGCGATCGGTGTCGGCGAGACGCACCGGCCATCCCGTCTCGAACGGAGTCAGGACGGCCGGTGGTTCCGGCAGCACGCTGGGAATGGCCATAAGCGGATGATGCCAGCCATTTGCCACTATCGCACCGCTACGCGCAGATCGTCATCGACCCGAGAAGATAAGGTCTCCCATTAGGTAACTTTACCCGAGGCGTGCTTCCGAAATTGATCGCTAATAGTTAGCCCGACTGTTCTCTACTTCTTGCGATCCCGCTTCTCCCGCACCCGCACCGAGATGCGCACCGGCGAGCCGTCGAAGCCGAACTCCTCGCGCAACCTGCGTTCCAGGAAGCGCCGGTAACCCGCCTCCAGGAAGCCGGTGGTGAACAGCACGAAGGTGGGCGGCCGGGTGGTCGCCTGGGTGGCGAACAGCACGCGGGGCAGCCTGCCGCCGCGCATCGGCGGCGGGGTCGCGGCGATCACTTCCTTCAGCCAGGTGTTGAGCCTGCCCGTCGAGATGCGCTTGTCCCAGGACTCGAGCGCGGTCTCCATGGCGGGCACCAGCTTCTGCACCGCGCGGCCGGTGTGCGCGGAGATGTTCACCCGCTGCGCCCACGGCACCCGGACCAGATCGCGGTCGACCTCGCGGTCCAGTTGCAGACGGCGATCCTCGTCGACCAGGTCCCACTTGTTGAACGCCAGCACCAGCGCCCGCCCGGAATCGGCGACCATGCTGATCACCCGCAGATCCTGCTCGGTGATCGGCTGCGAGGCGTCGATCAGCATGATCGCCACCTCCGACGCCTCCAGTGCCGACTTGGTGCGCAGCGAGGCGTAGAACTCGGTGCCGCTGGCATTGCTCACCTTGCGGCGCAACCCGGCGGTATCGATGAACTTCCAGATCTTGCCGCCCAACTCGACGAGGGAGTCGACCGGGTCGACCGTGGTGCCCGCGACATCGTGCACCACCGAACGCTCGTCGCCGGCCAGCTTGTTCAGCAGGCTCGACTTGCCGACGTTCGGCTTGCCGACCAGCGCAACACGACGCGGGCCGACACCGCCGGTCCCTTCGCGCGGCGTCTCGGGGAGCACCGCGAGCACGTCGTCGAGCAGGTCGCCGGTGCCGCGGCCGTGCGCGGCGCTGACCATGCGCGGCTCGCCGAGCCCGAGCGACCACAGCGCCGCCGCTTCCGCTTCTACCCGCTGGTCGTCGACCTTGTTGGCGACCAGGATGACCGGGACGGCGGAGCGGCGCAGTTTCCGCACCGCGGCCTCGTCGGTCGCGGTGGCGCCCACGACGGCGTCGACCACGAGAAGGATCGCGTCGGCGGTCTGCATGGCCAGTTCGGCCTGGCGGGCCACCGATTGCTGCAGCCCCTTCGCGTCGGGCTCCCAGCCGCCGGTGTCCTGCACGAGAAAACGGCGACCCGCCCAATTCGCCTCGTAGGACACGCGGTCGCGGGTCACGCCGGGAATGTCTTCCACGACCGCCTCGCGGCGGCCGAGAATCCGGTTCACCAGCGTCGATTTGCCCACGTTCGGGCGGCCGACCACCGCGAGCGTCGGCATCGCGACGTGCGCTCGGTCCTCGAATTCGCCCTCGAGTTCGGCCAGCTCCCAGTCGGCCTCGTCGCTCCAGACGCCGTCGCCGGCGAGCACATCCTCGTTCATCGGTCACCTCCGGTCCGGTACGCCGAGACCTGCTGCGCGACAACGCGATACAGCTCGTCGATGACCTCGTCCATGGACAGTTCACTGGTGTCGACGCCCACCGCGTCCTCGGCCGGGCGCAGCGGGGACACCTTGCGGGTCGAGTCGAGGGTGTCACGGCGCTGCACGTCGGCGAGCACCGCCGCGTAATCGTCGCCCCGGCCCTCGGCGATGTTCTGCTGATTGCGCCGGTGCGCCCGCGCCTCGGCGGACGCGGTCAGGTAGATCTTGGCGTCCGCGGCGGGCAGCACGACGGTGCCGATGTCGCGGCCCTCCACCACGATCCGCCCCGCGGCCGCCGTGATGTCGCGCTGCATGGCGACGAGCAGGTCACGCACCTCGGGCACGGCGGACACCGCGGACACGGCCTTGGTGACGGCGTCGCCGCGAATCTCCGAGCGCACGTCCTCCCCGTCGAGCTCGATCACCTCGCGGCTGGGATCGGTGCCGATGGACAGCGGCAGTTCCTTGACCGCGGCGGCGATGGCGGCGGTGTCGGTCAGCTCGATGCCCGCGCGCAGCACGCGCAGCGTCGCCACCCGGTACATCGCGCCGGTATCGAGGTAGCGGGCGCCGAGGCGGGTGGCCAGGCGCCGCGAGACGCTCGACTTCCCGGTGCCCGACGGCCCGTCCATGGCGACCACCAGCGGGCTCGTACCGGCCAGCCGCGCCGGCGCCTGCACCGGGATCTCCACACCGTTCACAACGACACCGCCTCGTAGAGTTTGCCGATCTCATCGCGGCCGAGCACCCGCAACGTGCCGGGCCGTTGGTCGCCGAGCGCGACCGGGCCGATATTCGTGCGGACCAGCCGGACGACCGGATGGCCCACCGCGTCGAGCAGGCGGCGCACGATGTGCTTGCGCCCCTCGTGCAACACGATCTTCACCAGGGAACGTCCCTCCCCCAGCTCGAGCACCTGGAAGCGGTCGACCTTCGCGGGACCGTCCTCCAGTTCGACGCCTTCCTTCAACCGCTTGCCGACCGCGCGGTTGTTCACCTCACCCTGCACCGTGGCCAGGTAGGTCTTCGATACCTCGAAGGACGGGTGCATGAGCCGGTGCGCCAGATCGCCGTCATTGGTGAGCAGCAGCAGGCCCTCGGTGTCGGCATCCAGCCTTCCGACATGGAAGAGGCGCTGACCAGCGGCGATCCGCTCCGCCACGATGTCACCGACGCAGGGGCGCCCCATATCGTCGGACATGGTGGACTGCCAGCCCTTGGGCTTGTTCAGCGCGACGTGCACCAGTTCCTCGCGCACCACCACACGGGTGCCGTCGACGCGCACCACGGCGTGCTGCGGGTCGATGCGCAGGCCCTGCTCGCGCACGATCATGCCGTCGACCTCGACGCGGCCCTGCGCGATCATCTCCTCGGCGGCCCGCCGCGACGCGACGCCCGCCTTGGCGAGGACCTTCTGCAACCGCTCCCCCTCGCCCCAGGGGAGTTTGGCGTGACCGCCGGACGCGTCGGGCTCCACGTTCTGGTGGCGCGCGGGTTTGGCGTTGCTCAGCAGCGGCGGCGCTGTGACCTGACGCTGCGGCTTGGGCTTCTTCTTGCCGGCTGGGGCCGGGTGTCGCTGCGGGCTCGGGGCCTGCGCCGATCCGCGCTGGGCGGATCCGCGGCCCGCGCCCGCCTGCTGGGCGCCACGGGCGCTCGTGCCCCGTTGGGCCGAACGGGCGTCGCGCGAACCCGAGTTGCGGCTCGCGCCGCCCCGTTCGGGCTGTGCGCCGCGTTTCCTACGATCCGGTGTGCCATCTCGGCGAGCGGGCGTATTCATGATGTCCTGTCACTCTGCGGTACCGAGGTCCAAATCGGCCTCGGCGGGTTTCCTCAACCTGGTGTAACGGGGGTCCGTCTCCAGGCTCTCGTTGATCTCATCGATCAGGTCGACGCCCGGAAGCAGGGGCGCCAGTGGCGGCAGGTCGCTCAGCGAAGCGAGCCCGATCCGTTCCAGGAACAGCTCGGTGGTGCGATACAGCGTTCCGTTGGTCTCCGGGTCGACGCCTGCCTCGGCGATCAAGCCCCTGGCCAGCAGAGTGCGCATCACCCCGTCGACGTTCACGCCACGCACCGCGCTGACCCTGGTCCTGGTCACCGGCTGACGGTATGCCACCACCGCCAGTGTTTCCAACGCCGCCCGGGTCAGTTTCGATCGGGAGCCGTCGAGCAGCATCCGTTCCACATACGGCGCGTACTCGCTGCGAGTATAGAAGCGCCAGCCGTCACCGACGAAACGCAGATCTATCCCGCTGGACCGCGCCGACAGCTCGGCGGACATCGCACGCAGGGTGTGCTCGACCCGCTGCGGGCTGTCGCCGAGGGCGGCCGCGAGCTGGTCCACCGGCGCGGGAGCGTCGACGACCAGCAGCATGGCCTCCAGCGCCGAACGCAGATCGGCGTCCTCCAGCGGCTCGGGGGTGAGTTCCACCACTGCCTCACTCACGACTGCCCCTCGCCGCAGTCCGGGCGCGGTCGCGCGCTGTGCTCGCTCACCCGTAGTCCTCCTCGATTGTCACGGTGTCCGTCTGTTGCGCGGCCTCGTCGCCGATCCAGCTGACCGCCAGGGGACCGAGCGGATCGGGCTGGTCGAACTCGATCGTCTTGCCGCGATACAGCTCGAGCAGCGCCAGGAAGCGGGCGACGATCTGCACCGGGAGCTCGCAGTCCGCGACCAGCTCGCCGAAGGAGGTCCACGCACCCGCACCACGCTGTTTGAGCCGCTCCAGCACCAGTGCCGCCTGCTCGGCCACCGAAATCGCGTGCGTGTGCAAGTGGTCGAGCCCGACCTTGGGTACCGGACGGGGCCGGAAGGCCGCCGCGGCGATCTCGGCGAACTCGGCCGCCCCGACACCCAGCCTAACCTCGGGCAGCAGACCGGCGTAGCGCTCCTCCAGGCCGACCGCGCGTGGATAACGGCGCAGCGCGGCCGCCTCCAGCTCCCCGAGCAGTTCGGCGACCTGCTTGAACGCACGGTATTGCAGCAGCCGGGCGAACAGCAGGTCGCGCGCCTCGAGCAGCTCGAGGTCCTCGGCGTCGGTCATCTCCCCGGACGGCAGCAGCCGCGCCGCCTTCAGATCGAGCAACGTGGCGGCGACGACCAGGAATTCGGTGGTCTGATCCAGGATCTTGTCCGCGCGCAACGTGTTCTGCCGCGCCATGCTCGCGGTCAGCGCCTTGGTGTAGGCGATGAACTCGTCGGTGACCTTGTGCAACGCCACCTCGGTGACATCCAGCTTGCGCGAGCTGATCAGGGTCAGCAGCAGGTCGAACGGCCCCTCGAAGTTGCTCAGCCGCAGATGAAACCCGGACGCCTGCGGCTCGTCCGCCTGCGCCTCCTTCCCCGGCCGCGTGTCCGGCTCGGAGCCGGGTGTGGCCGAAGCGGCACCGGGCGCGTCGGGCACGGAGCCGGACACCTCTGGGCCGGAGTGGGATACCTCAGGCACGGGACCGCGTGTCCCCCGGTCGGAGCCGGGCGCCTCCAGGCCGGAGCGGGATACCTCTGGCACAGGACCGCGTGTCCCCCGGTCGGAGCCGGATACCTCCGACACAGGACGGAGTGCGCCCGCCTCTGGACCGACCACCTCCGCTCCTGGTCCGACCAGCTCCGGCGCGGAGTCCGGCGTGTCGGCGTCGGCGGGCCGGGCGGCATTCGCCTCGGCGACCTCCCGCGCGACCGCCTCGGTGTGCTGCATGCCCGGTTCGTCGGCACTGTCCCGGGAAGGTGGGCCGTCATGGTCCGGTTCGGGAGCGGTCGGTCCGGCGACGCCCCCGACGACGGCCGGGTTCGGGCGCGCGGGCGCCGCGTCCCGGCCCGCCGCGATGAACGCGGCAGCCACGTTACCGAGCGCGGGTGCGTTCCCCGGAGCGGTCGGGTCCGACCCGGCGGCATCGGGCTCGCGGTCGTCCGGTGTGGGGGTCGGTCCGGCCGAGGAAGACCCCTGGCCGGACGGGTTGTGGTGGGACGCAGACGAGGGGTCGGAGCGGCCGCTCACCGGCCGGATCGGTGGATGACTTCCCGGGCCATCGACCGATACGCTTCGGCGCCACTCGATTTCGGCGCCCATGTGGTGATGGGCTCGCCCGCGACACTGGCGTCCGGGAAACGGACGGTGCGCGCGATGGCGGTGTCGTAGACCAGCTCACCGAACACCTCGACGACGCGCGCCATGACCTGGCGGGAATGCAGCAGTCGAGAGTCGAACATGGTGACCACTATTCCGTACAGGCTCAACCGCGGGTTCAGCCGGTCCCGCACCTTCTCGACGGTGTCGTTGAGCAGTGCGAGCCCACGTAGCGAGAAGTACTCGCACTCCATCGGGATGATCACGCCGTCCGAGCAGGCCAGGGCGTTGACCGTGAGCAGGCCCAGCGAAGGCTGGCAGTCGATGAGGATGTAGTCGTAGCGGTTGCGCACCGGCTCCAGCGCGCGGCCGAGCGATTGCTCCCGGCCCACCTCGTTGACGAGCTGGATCTCCGCGGCGGAGAGGTCGATGTTGCTCGGCAGCAGGTCCATGTTCGGGACCCGCGTCTGCATCAGCACGTCATCGATGGACACCTTGGAACCGATGAGCAGGTCGTGCACGGTCGAGTCGAGATCGTGGTGGGCGACGCCGAGACCGGCCGACAGCGCGCCCTGCGGGTCCAGGTCGACGAGCAGCACCCGGCGGCCGTATTCGGCCAGCGCGGCACCGAGATTGATGGTGGAGGTGGTCTTGCCGACCCCGCCCTTCTGGTTGCACATGGCCACGATCAACGCGTCACCGTGCTCGCCGACCGGCGGTGGGTCCGGCACCAGCCGCAACGGTCGTCCGGTCGGGCCGAGCGTCGCGTCCTCGGGGACCGGCTCGACTCCGTGGCCCCACAGCGTTTCCGCCGCGGCGTCCGAGTACGGACCCGGTCGCGAGCCCGTAAGCGGCTCCGCCCCAGCACCCATCGGCGGCTCTGCCGCTCCGGCTGTCGTCACGATCCGCTGCTCCTTATACGTTCCTGCCCGTTGCCTCGCCGAGCGTAGCGAGGCCGATCAGGGCCGACCTCGCTTTCGTGCGGTCCAGCTCTGGATAGACGCTACCGCTTGACGGCACTCGAGTGCCGCGCCTGCGCGCGGCGTGTTCGTCCGGCGCTGGTCAACGCCATCACGCAATTCGATCATGCTGTCCCAGTCCGTCTCCCCGCGCGCGATCCGGCCGCGTCGCCGGAAGTATTCGAAGCGGACGATACCGGGTGTGAGCACAGCCAGGAACTTCGCGGGCCCGTCGGCGGCGGCGCCGAAGGCGTGCACGACGCCCGGCGCAAGCACCACCAGGCCGGCTTTGCCCCGAAAGACTCTGCCGGTCAACTCGTCTCGCGTCATGGTGGGGCGCGAAACGCGAAGACCTCACCGGGCGCGGGGGTGTGCGGTGGCCCAGACTTCGCGCAAGGTGTTGACCGTGACCAGGGTGTAGATCTGGGTCGTGGTCACCGAGGCGTGGCCGAGCAGTTCCTGCACCACCCTGACGTCGGCGCCACCGTCGAGCAGATGGGTGGCGAAGGAGTGGCGCAGCGTGTGCGGCGATACCGCCGCCGCGATGCCCGCGCGTTCGGCGGCGGTGTGCAGGACCTGCCAGGCACTCTGCCGGGACAGCCGGGCGCCGCGGGCATTCAGGAAGAGGGCCCCGGCGTTGCCCTTTCCCCGCGCGGCCAGCACGGGCCGTCCCCGGACCCGGTAGGCGTCCACGGCGGCGAGGGCGGGCCGTCCGATCGGCACCAGGCGCTGTTTCCCGCCCTTGCCGCGCAGCACGACCGACCGTTCCCCGAGGTCGAGATCGTCGACGTCCAATCCGACCGTTTCCGAGATGCGGGCGCCGGTGGAATACAGCATTTCCAGCAGCGCGCGGTCGCGCAGGCCGCGCGGGCCGCCGTCGACACCCGCCGCGGGATCTCCCGAGCCACCGCCCGCCGCCTCCAGCAAACGCAGCACCTGGTCGTAGGGCAGCGCCTTGGGCAGCCTGCGCCCCGGCGCGGGCGGCTTCACCGCGTGCGCCACGTCGGTGTCGGTCAGCCCCTCCGCGGCGGCGAAGCGATGCCAGCCGCGCACCGCGATCAGCGCGCGGGCCACCGAACTCGCCGCCAGCGGCGGGTGCCCTCGATCGCCCGAGCGCAGCGCCATGGTGAACTCGGCGACATCGGACTCGGCGACCCGGTCGAGCGAGCGGATGCCGCGCCCGGACAGGAAATCCAGATAGCGACCGAGGTCACGCCGGTAGGCGCCCAAGGTGTTGGGCGCGACGCCGCGCTCGACCGCGAGGTGGTCGAGATAGGCGTCGAGCTCGCGACCGAGCACGTCCGGTCAGTCTCCGGACTTCGCGGCCGCCTTGCGGCGGAGGAAGGTCGTGGGCTGACCGTCCCAGGGTGCGTCCGGCGGCCGCAACTCGATGCCGCCCGCCCGCGCGGCCGCCAGCGCGAGCACGCCCGCGACCGCCGTTGCGTTGACGATCTCGCCGCTCAACGCCGCGCGGACCGCCGCGTCGACCGGCATGCGGACCACTTCCAGATCCGCCTCCTCGAATTCCGGCTCCGGACGGTCGGTTTCGTACAGACCGCGCGCCAGGTACACCCGCAGCGCTTCGTCGGTGAACCCGGGCGAGAGCGCCACGTCCACCAGCACCGCCCATTCCCTGGCGGCCAACCCGGTTTCCTCGGCCAGCTCACGGCGGGCCGCGAGCAGTGGATCCTCGCCGGGCACGTCGAGCAGACCGGCGGGCAGTTCGAGCAGCCGCCTGCTGATCGGGTGACGATATTGATTGATCAGCACCACATTGCCGTCGTCATCGATCGCGGCCACGGCGACGGCGCCGTGGTGCTCGATCACCTCCCGCTCGACGACCCGGCCGCCCGGCATGCGCACCTGGTCGAGCCGCAACGCGAGGATCGCGCCGCTGTACACGGTCTCGGCCGAAACTGTCTCGAAGTCGTGGCTGCCCGGCTCGGCAGCGCCCCCGTCGGTCATGCCGCTACGCCTTTTCCGCCGCACCCGCCAGTTCTTCACCCGGGATGTCCACCGGGAGCCGTTCGGCCGCCTTGTATCGCAGCGCCGCCGAGATGAGCGCCGCGAACAGCGGATGCGGGCGCGTGGGGCGGCTCTTCAACTCCGGGTGCGCCTGTGTGGCGACGAAGAACGGATGCACGTCGGCGGGCAGCTCTACGAACTCGACCAGGTGCCCGTCCGGCGAGATGCCGCTGAACTTCAACCCGCTCTGCGCGATCTTGTCGCGGTAGGCGTTGTTCACCTCGTAGCGGTGGCGATGACGCTCGGAGACCTGTTCGCTGCCGTAGGCCTGGGCGACGACCGAGCCCTTCTCCAGGATCGCCGGGTAGGCGCCCAGCCGCATGGTGCCGCCGAGATCGGCCTCGCCGGCCACGGCCTGCTCCTGGTCGGCCATGGTGGAGATGACCGGATGCGGCGTGTCCGGCTCGAACTCGGCCGAGTTGGCCTCCGCCAGCCCCACCCTGCGCGCCGCCTCGATCACGACGCACTGCAACCCCAGGCACAAGCCGAGCAGCGGGATGCCGCGGGTGCGCGCGTAGTGGATCGCGCCGACCTTGCCCTCGATGCCGCGGATGCCGAAGCCGCCGGGAATCAGGACGGCGTCCACGTCACGCAGCGCGTGCTGGGCGCCGGAGGGGGTCTCGCACTCGTCGGAGGGCACCCAGCGGATATTCACCTTGGCGCGCGAGGCGAACCCGCCCGCGCGCAGCGCCTCGGTGACCGAGAGATAGGCGTCGGGCAGGTCGACGTACTTGCCGACCAGCGCGACCTCGACCGTCTCGCGCGGCGAGTGCACGCGGTCGAGCAGGTCGCCCCACACGGTCCAGTCCACGTCGCGGAACGGCAGGCCCAGCCTGCGCACCACGTAGGCGTCCAGGCCCTCCCGGTGCAGCACGCGCGGGATGTCGTAGATCGACGGCGCGTCCGGCGTGGAGATGCACGCATCCACCTCGACGTCGCACATCAGCGCGATCTTGCTCTTCAGCGCCTGCGGGACCTCGCGGTCACAACGCAGGATCAGCGCGTCGGGCTGGATACCGATATTGCGCAGCGCCGCCACCGAGTGCTGGGTCGGCTTGGTCTTCAGCTCACCGGAGGGCGCGAGGTAGGGCACCAGCGACACGTGCAGGAAGAAGACGTTGTCGCGTCCGACGTCGTGGCGGATCTGGCGGGCGGCCTCCAGGAACGGTTGCGACTCGATGTCGCCGACGGTGCCGCCGATCTCGGTGATCACCACGTCCGGGGTCTGGCCCTGCAGATCCGGGCCGCGCATGGCGAGGATCCGGTTCTTGATCTCGTCGGTGATATGCGGGATCACCTGCACCGTGTCGCCGAGGTACTCGCCGCGGCGCTCCTTGGCGATGACCGACGAATAGATTTGCCCGGTGGTCACATTCGCGTCCCGGGACAGGTCCCGATCGAGGAAACGCTCGTAGTGGCCGACGTCCAGGTCGGTCTCCGCCCCGTCCTCGGTCACGAACACCTCGCCGTGCTGGAAGGGGTTCATCGTGCCGGGATCGACGTTCAAGTACGGGTCGAGTTTCTGCATCGTGACGCGCAGCCCACGCGCCGTCAGCAGCTGACCGAGGCTGGAGGCGGTAAGACCTTTACCCAATGAGGAGGCGACACCACCGCTGACGAAGATGTGCTTCGTGGCCGTTCGCGCCTGAATCCGTGTTTGACCCACGGGTCTTCACGGTAACACGAATCCGCCCGTCCGTTCGAATGCCACGCACGTTTGCCCGCCGATCGCCGGAACGGCGATCAGAGCACTCGGAGCCGAAGTGTGAGCCGGGTCGCGTCCCGGCATTTTCCGGACGTCTGCCAGCGGCCTCGCGCCAGGTCAGCCGGGAACCGCGGCCAGAGTGAGCGCGGTGGCCTTGGCGCCGGTGCCGTAACGTCCTGCGCCACCATTGAGCTGCTCACCGAGCGCGAGCACGGTCGTGACCCGGCCGAGTTCCCGCTCGAGATTGTCGACGGTGCTCACCTGGGCCGCGAGCGCGGCGTCGGCGCGGACCACGGCGATCGGCCCCTGCTGGTCGGCGGCGCCAGCGCGGCCCGCGAGGACCACGCCCGCACCGCGGCCACGCAGGGCGCCCGCGAAACGCGCGCTGTTGGCGCCCACGCCGTTCTCGGCGGCAGCGAGGCCGTTGCCGGTGATCACGACCGCGAGCTGCGCGGGCCGCACCGGCGTTTCGCCGTAGGCGAGGAAGCCGCCGCCGCGCAGAGTCTCCAGGACCAGCCCGAGCTCCTCCGGAGTGCTCCGGGTTTGCCCGGTGGCCGGGTCGAGCAGGAGCACCAGGCCGAGCAGGTCACCGGCCATACTGCCCTGATCCACCGCGCCGGTCCGCAGCTGCGCCCCGCCCGGGATGACGTTCGTGACGGCCGAGCGCATCCGGTCGCCCTCGGTGGCGTCGACGAACGCCTCGGTGAGCGCGATCCGGCCGGTGACGCCCGCGCCGGCGACCTCGAGCGCCTTGGTCACCGCGTCGACGTCTCCGGGATCGGCGTCCGGGGTCGTGAACACGACGACGCTGCGGTCGGTGAGCGCGCCGCCGAGAATGCGGCCCGACGACCCGGCGATGAACCGATCGGCGGCCACGGCCTGCTCGCCGAGCCGCCGGTTCTGCTCGGTCAGGACGTCGACCTGCTGGCGCAGGTCGGACTTGTCCGCCCGCAAGGCCGACAGCAGGTCGGACGCGAGCGTCTGGGATCCGAGCACCACACCGATCGCGAGCGCGAGGAAGATCGCGACGATCGAGACGGCGTGCTGGCGCAGCGAAATCATCGTTCTCCTCAGAATTCCAACGATCCGGCTTGCCCCTGCGCCCATCGTGCGAGGCGGTTCCAGGCGTCCACGCCCCAATCCATGACATCCCCGCCGCTGTTGGACGCCAGCAACACGACGATCACCGCGACCAGCGCGGCGAGCACCACCAGCGCGACGGCGACTCCGGACACGCGATTGCGGTACAGGGTGGCCACCGCCTGCGCGTCCATCAGCTTCGTACCGACCTTGAGCCGGGTGAGGAAGGTGGCCGGATTGCTGTCGCGACGGCCGCGGTCGAAGAAGTCGTCGAGCGAGGCGGGCGCTCCCGCGGTGACGATGAGCGCGGCGCCGTGATGGTCGGCCAGCAGCAGCGCCAGATCGGCGGCCGAACCCGAGGAGGGGAAGGTCGTCGCGCCGATGCCCAGATCCTGGATGCGTTCGAGTCCCTTGGCGTGTCCGTCGGTGTCGGCGGGCAGGATCACCTCGGCGCCGCATTTCATGGTGGCGCTGGTGATCTCCTCGGGGTCGCCCACGATGACGTCGGGCCGGTATCCCCGCCTGCGCAGGGTGTCGGCGCCACGGCCGACGCCGATCAGGATCGGGGTGTACTCCTTGATGAACGGCTTGAGCCGCTGCAGATCCTCGGCGTGCTCCGGGCCGTCGGCGACGACCACCACGTGCCGGTGCTTCATCACCAGATCCAGCTCCGGAACGCCGAACCCGTCGATGAGCAGCGCGCTCTCGGTACGGATGAACTCGATGGTGTTGCCCGCGAACGCCTCGAGGTGATCGGCCAGGCCGTTGCGCGCCTCGAGCATGCGCTCCGCGATGGCGGTCTCGGTGAGTTCGATGCCCTCGACGAGGACCTCCGGCTCCTTCTTGATCAACTTGTCGGCGTAGACCACACCGTCGACCACGCGGACCTTCACACCGTCCTTGATCTTCTTGAACGCATCCGAGCTCACCGTGTCCAGCAGCAGGATCCCGTGGGCCACGAGCGCCTCGGGGCCGAGGTTCGGGTAGCGACCGGAGATGGACGGCGAGGTGTTGATCACCGCGCCGACGCGGGCCTCGACCAACCGGTCGGCGGTCATCCGGTCGAGGTCCATCTCGTCGAGGACGACGATGTCGCCCGGTCCGACCCGGCCGAGCAGGCGCCGGGTGTTGCGGTCGACCCGGGCCGTCCCGATCAGACCAGGCAACGTTTCGGTGTTTCGCGACAACAGCGCCGGCATCCTCATGGGGCGATGATGAGCGCAAACTCTCAACCATTGGTGGAGGCGCGCCGTCGCACCGAGCGCATGACGCCTCTGCGTTACCTGTTGGCAATCAGACCGTGCCGTCGCCCACGGTCACACGGAAGACGTCCCACATTCATCAGGGCAGATCACTCACTTGGAAACCTCGGGCGCCACCCGCGAACGTGCCAACTTATGCGATATGAGACCTAGCCTCCGGAAAACCATCAGTGTTAGCAATCAGTGGGCGAATGTTTTGCCGATCCACTGTGACGCGCACAAACACTCCCCTCCAGCAGACAGCGAATTCAGTGCTACCCATGCGCGACAAGCGGATCGGATCAGGTCAGGTTGCCGTCGTCGCAGAGACTTGCCGATCGCCACGACCTCGCCGGACCGGTCGCGCCCGGGTCGAAGCGCCGTTCCCGGCTGCCGGGCTCCCGCGCTGAACCGGCCGGCCGGACGCTGCGCCGCGCCCGGATGGGCACCATGCTCGGCTCGCTCAGGGCCGCACCGCGGAACCAGTACGGCGCGCCCCGTTCGTCCGTGCCACACCGGAAGCTCCAACCACCGGCCGCGATCGAGTTCCCCTGCACATGGGCTGCGCCCGCCCACAGGCAGTCCGCACTCACGTTGCCCCCGGTCGCCGCAGCCGTAGCGGATCCGAACACCGTTCCGGCCGAAACCACGGCGCCGATCACCAGCAGCCGAACGAGTTCCATACCCGGGTTTCGGTGCAGCCGCCGACAGCTCGCGTCTCGATCAGCACCACTTCGCCTGCGGCCGGCACACGGTCCAGCCATTGCCGTCCGGCCGCTGTGTGCGCGTCCACGCCGATTCCCTGGCGCCGTTTCCGGCACCGCTCTCGTCCGGACGGGGCTTGTTCCTGCGGTGATACTCGCGCAGGGCATGCTGATGTTCGTTCTGCCGCAGTGGATTCGGATCGGAGTGCTGATATCCGAACGGGTCGATCGCGTGCCACCCCGTAGAGTCGCCGTGCGAACCCGAACGACCGGAGTGGTCGGAGCCGGACAACGACTCCGCGGCCGCCCCGCCCGCCGCGGCCACCGTCCCCGCGGCGAGACCGGCGACGATCAGCGCGAACGCCCTCTTCTTCGATGATTTCCGGCCGCGCCCGGACACCAGCCCGGAGCGCCGCGCTTCGCCCGTCCTGATCCTTGCTGGGAGAACGCTGCACATGATGGCCCCTTCGCCTCGGTGCTTCCCGCTATCCGACGGAATTCATCCGCCGTTCATCTACTGAGTTACATAGTAGATAAAAAATCGGACATTGCGGACATCGATCGGGTATGGCACAGGGGGTGGATTCGAAATGCGTTGATCGAGAATCTGTTTACCGAACCGAACCACCCGCGGGCGCGTACACTCTCAACCGCAGCCGACAGCGAGCACCGCACTATCAGCCGTCGTTTCACGAATGTCATCCGTAGTTCGACATACCGTTTCCGTGACGACCGCCGCTACTTCACACCGACCTCGGCTCCGGTCGCCTTCACCGCACCGGCTCGGTAGAGCCCACCACGCGGGTGGCTCGCCGCCGATTGTGATGCGGACGACACGATCACCGAGCCGCGGCCGCTGTAGCTATATGCTGCCGGTCACACGTAACTGGAAGAGGAGATTTCATGGCCAGCACCACCGTCGACGCCGTCATCGCCGCCCCGCGCGAGGTCGTGTACCGGCTCTTCGCCGACCGCGAGAGCATCAGCCCCTACATCCCGGTCCAGGTCAAGCTGGTCAAGCCCGGCCTGACCGAGCGAGAAGGCGTCGGCGCGCAGCACCTGATCGGCCTCGGCCCGGTCGGCGTCACCGAGGAGATCACGAACCTCGTGCCCGGTGAGCGGATGGAGTACAAGATCGTCAAGGGCGCGCCGGTGAAGCGGCACGTCGGCATCGTCACCTTCGCCGACGCCGACAACGGCACCCTGGTCTCCTACACCATGGAATCGGACCCGTCGCTGCCGGTGCCAGCCAAGGTGCTGGAATTCGGCCTCAAGAACCTGATCGGCACGTTCATCAAGGGTGCGCAGAAGGCGGTGCGCTGACCGGCGCGCTCAGCGCGCGGCCACCTCGGCGCCCGCCTTCTCGGCGCGTGCCGTCGCCAGCAGTTCCTCCGCGTGCGCGCGGCCGGTCTCGGTGTCGTCGAGACCGGCCAGCATGCGCGCCAGCTCGACCACCCGCTCGTCATTCGTGAGAGCCCGTACGCCGCTGTTGACGGCACCCTTGCCGTCGTCGGATTTGTCGACCACGAGGTGGGTGTCGGCGAACGCCGCGACCTGCGGCAGATGCGTCACCACGATGACCTGGTGGGTGCGCGCCAGCCGGGCCAGCCTGCGGCCGATCTCCACCGCGGCTCGCCCGCCGACGCCCGCGTCGACCTCGTCGAACACCATGGTCGCTCCGTGATCGGAACCGGCGAGCACCACTTCCAGCGCCAGCATCACGCGCGACAGTTCACCACCCGACGCGCTCTTGCTCAACGGCAACGACTGCGCGCCCGAATGCGCCGCCAGCCGGAACTCGGCCTCATCGGTGCCCGTGGCGCCGGCATGCAATTCCCGGCCGTCGACGGTGAGCGGCGCCGAGTCCTGAGCTCCCGCGAGCAACGGCCGCACCTCGACCTCCAGACGCGCCTTGCCCATCGCCAGGCCGCCCAGCTCGGCGCTCACCGCGGCCGCCAGCTTCCCCGCCGCTTTGCTCCGCGCCGCGCTCAGCTTCTTCGCCGCCTCCCGCACCCGTTCGGCGGCGGTGTCCACTTCGGCGGCCAGTTTGCCCAGCGCCTCCTCGGAGACGTCGAGCGAACCGAGCCGGGTGCGCGCCTCCTCTGCCCAGGCCAGCACACCGTCGATGTCCGGTGCGTACTTGCGGGTCAGCGTCTTCAATTCGGCCTGCCTGGTGAGCAGTGAATCCAGCGCTCCCGGATCGGACGGCAGGTCCGAAAGGTATCCGCTCAGGTCGGTGGTCACGTCCACCACCACGGCGATGGCCTCGGCCAGGCGCGGCGCGAGCGCGACCAGCGCCGGGTCGTCGGCGGCTTCGATGCGGGCGCGCGCGGCGCCGAGCGCTTCCAGGGCGCCGGAACCGTCTTCGGGTGCTTCGGCAGGCCCGGCCAGCGCGTCGTGCGCGGTGGCCGCCGCCTCCCGCAGCGAATCCAGATCGCTCAGCCTGCGCACCTCGTCGACGATGCGCACGTCTTCGCCGGGTTCGGGCGCGATGGTGTCGATTTCCTTCAACGAGTGCTCGAGCCGCTCGGCCTCGAGGGCCAATTCCCTGCTGCGCGCGGTTCGTTCGAGCAGCTCGGTGCGGGCGTCGAGCCATGAGCGGCGCAACACCTGGTATTTGCGCAGCAGAGCGCCCACGGTGTCGCCCGCGAACTGGTCCAGGGCCGACAACTGCTGGTCGGGGCGCTGCAAACGCAACTGATCGTTCTGGCCGTGCACGGTCAGCACAGGCGCGGTGAAATCGGCGAGCACCGAGGCGGGGACGCCGCGGCCACCGAGATGCGCGCGGGAGCGCCCATCGCTGCCGACCGTGCGGATCGCGATGACGCTGCCGTCGTCGTCCTGCTCGGCCGCGGCCGCTTCCAGCACCCGCGCGACCTCGGCGCGCGCGGCGTCGTTGACGTCGTCGATGGTGAACCGGCCCTCCACCACCGCGCGGGAGGCGCCGAGCCGGACCCGGCCCGCGTCCGCGCGGGCACCGCTGAGCAGATGAAGGCTGGTCACCACCATGGTCTTGCCCGCGCCGGTCTCGCCGGTCAGACAGGTCAGTCCCGCATGGAACTGCGCGGTCGCGGTGGAAATGACGCCAAGCCCGTCAATCCTGATCTCTGTCAGCACTTGTGCTCTCCGTTCGCCGTCGGCCACGCCAGCCTGTCACGGGCAATTGGAACTTGCGCACCATCCGGTCGGCGAACGGTGCGGAGTCCAGCCGCACCCAGCGCACCGGTCGAGCGCCGCGAACCGCCTCGACCCGGCCACCGCTGGGGAGTGCGAGCGTGCGCCTGCCGTCCAGGAAAACTATCGCATCGTGTCCGGTCGCCACAGACTCGACCGCGATACGCGAATCCGGGCTGGTCACCAGCGGCCGCGCGAACAGGGCGTGGGCGTTGCTCGGAATCACCAGCAAGGCCTCGAGTTCCGGCCACACCACCGGACCGCCCGCGGAGAAGGCGTAGGCGGTCGACCCGGTCGGCGTCGAGACGAGGATGCCGTCACAGCCGAACGACGAGACCGGGCGGCCGTCGACTTCCAGCACCACTTCCAGTACGCCCATGCGCGAGGCGTTTTCGATGCTCGCCTCGTTCAGTGCCCAACCGCTCTCGACCACTTCGTCCTCGACCCGGACGGTGACGTCGATGGTCATCCGATGCTCGATGGTGTAATCGTGACGCACCACCTGGGCCAGCGCCTCGTCCAAGTTCTCGGCCTCGGCTTCGGTGAGAAACCCGATGCGGCCGAGGTTGATTCCCAGCACCGGCACCCCCGCCGGGCGCGCGAGTTCGGCGGCGCGCAGGAACGTTCCGTCGCCGCCGAGCACGAGCACCATCTCGCAGCCGACCGCCGCGTCCGGGCTGTGCTCGACCACGCGCACAGGGTAGCCGCCCGGCTCGGCGGCGAAGCGCGTGCTGTCCGCCTCGTCGGCGAGCACGCGCAGGCAGATGCCCGCGTCCGCGAAGATCTTCGCCACCCGGTGGGCGGTCTCGATGATCTCCGCGCGGCCGGGGTGGGAGACCAGCAAGATCTCCCTGCCGCAGGGTTGGGCCGGCGCGTTCACTGTGGACCCTCCTCAACCGCACGCTCGACCAGCGCGGCGACCTGTTCGGCGTCGTATTCGAACGGCCCGTCGTTGCGCAGCCACAAGAAGTATTCGACATTGCCGGACGGGCCCGGCAACGGGCTCGCCACGACGCCGGCGGTGCGCATGCCCAGCTCCGCGGCCGCCGCCGCCACCGTGCGCACCGCGTCGGCGCGCAGCGCGGGATCACGCACGACGCCGCCGGAGCCGACCCGTTCCTTGCCGACCTCGAACTGCGGTTTCACCATGGGCAGCAGATCGGCGCCGGGCGCCGCGCAGGCGGCCAGCGCGGGCAGCACCAGGCTCAGCGAAATGAAGGACAGGTCGCTCACCACCACTTCGACCGTGCCGCCGATGGTTTCGGACGTCAGGTTGCGCACGTTGGTCCGGTCGAACACCCGGACCCGCTCGTCGGTGCGCAGGCGCCACACCAGCTGGCCGTAGCCGACGTCGACCGCGACGACCTCCCGTGCTCGCCCTGCCAGCAGGACGTCGGTGAAACCGCCGGTGGAGGCGCCCGCGTCCAGGCAGCGCTTGCCCGCCACCGACAACCCGTCCGGCTCGAACCGCTCCAGCGCGCCGAGCAGTTTGTGCGCGCCGCGCGAGGCCCAGGACACCTCGTCGGGCTCCTCGCGGACCACCAGCGGCGTGCCCGCCTCCACCGCGGTCGCCGCTTTCACCGCGACCGTTCCAGCTATCAGGACGCGGCCCGCGCCGATCAGCTCGACCGCGTGTTCTCGCGATCGCGCCAATCCGCGGCGAACCAGTTCCGCGTCCACCCGTGCGCGCCTGGCCACCTCAGATCTTGTCCACCGTGGCCAGGGCCTGTACCAGCACGTCATGTGCCTGCTCCAGGATGCGAGCGCGGCGGGTGATGTCGACGCCTGCCTCGGCGCTGTCGGTCGCGGGCGCGGCCCGGCCGGGGCGGTCGAGTTCGGCGAGCAGGCTGTCGACCTCGCCGCGGATTCGATCCGGGTCGGCAGGCTCCGGGCGGCCTTGCGTACCCGGCATGTGCTGACCGGGCAGCGGGACCCCTGGGCGGGGACCTTGCGCACCGGCGGAGCCGGGACCGTTCGGACGAGGTATAGGACTAGTCATCGTGGCGTCAACGCTATCGGATTTCCGAATCGGACGCGCGGACCGTCACAGCTCGTCCCGGGTTCCGCCGCAGCATCTCGCCGAGGTCGGCTTCCGGCTCGGCGGCTACGGCCGCGTGGTTGAGGGCGTCGAGCGAGTCGGCGACATAGGTCGGGATCTGCCCGTCCGGGGCCTTGCGCAGTTCATCGATTGTGCTGACACCGGTGAGCACCAGCAACGAGTCGAGGCCGACCCGGTTGGCGCCCTCGATATCGGTGTCCAGCCGGTCGCCCACCACCAGGGCGGAACGGGAACCGGCCCGGACGAGCGCGTCCTCCATCAGGGGCGCGTACGGCTTGCCCGCGACGATCGGCTCCCGATCGGAGGCAGCACGCAGCGCGGCGACCATCGCACCGTTGCCCGGCGCGAGGCCTCGTTCGTTCGGCAACGTCCGGTCGGTGTTCGCCGCGACCCACAGTGCGTCCGTGCGCAGGGCGTAGGCGGCTTCGGCGAGGTCCGGCCACGCGGTGTGCGGTGAATGTCCTTGCACCACAGCGGCGGGCGCGTCGCCGTCGGAGCGCCGGATCGGTCGCAACCCGACAGCCTCGACCTCGGCGGCCAAGTCGTCGGTGCCGACGACCAGGACCGGCGCGCCACGGTCGAGCCGCTCGGCCAGCAACCGCGCCGCCGCCTGTGCGCTGGTCACCACGTCGTCGGCGGTCGCGGCGAAGCCGAGTTCGGACAGATGCGCGGCCACGACCTGCGGACCGCGGCTGGCATTGTTCGTGACGTACACCAATCGCCGGCCCGCCTGCCCATCCGCGGCGAGTGCCTCCGGCGCTCCCTCGATCACCTCGTGCCCGCGATACAGCGTGCCGTCCAGGTCGAGCAGCAGGGCTCGGTAGCGATCTCGTAGTCGCTTCACACCACTCTCACTCCGTGTCACCGATCGGCCGCGCCGACCCATCACCGCCGGGCCCTCCGGCAGCCCGTCCGCTCGGCAGATCCGAGACACTCGACACTACGCCGACGCGCGGGCCGTACGGACGTGGCGTCAGCCACTCCGGCCGCACCGGATCCCAAGCGCGCCAGCATAGATCCGCAGATCACGAGTTCATGATCTCGGCCACGGCGATGATCCGATCGGCCCTGTTCGCCACATGCCCGCGACCGCAGCGAAATTCGCGCAGGCGCAGGCTCCCGGCCACATCCCGAACCATCTGTCCACATGCCTGGCACTGCGCCTGGCCCCGTCCTCGGGAGACGGCCACCGACGGGGGCGCGGCCACCGCGATCGGCGACAGGCTCAGATGTCGCTGTCGCCCGTGAGTTCGGCATCCCGAACCGTCTGTCTACATGCCTGGCACTGGGCGCAGGCAACCGTCCTCGGGAGTCGGCCATCCCACGGGGCGCGGCAACCTCGATCGGCGACAGGCTCAGATGTCGCTGTCGCCCGTCAGTTCGGCGGCGCGTTCTTCGGCGTCGGTGTCTCCGTCGAGGTCGGCCGAGGCGGCGTTGAGGAACCAGGTGAGGCCCTCATCGGTACGACCCGCGGCGACGAGGGCGTCGGCGTAGGCGTAGAAGAGGCGGGCCGCGGCGGAGCCGGTCCTGGACGGGTCGAGATCCGACGTCTGCAAGGTCACGACGGCTTGGTCGTACTGGCCGAGGTCCATTCGTGCGCCCGCGACGACCATACGCAGCTCGGTGGCATCGTCACCGCGCAGGGCACGCGCCTCCTCGCTGCGACCGAGCTCGATAGCGCGTTCGGGACGGCCCAAGCCACGCTCGCAGTCGGCCATGACGGCCAGCAGCCCGGAACCACCGGACATCCGGCGCGCCGTGCGCAGCTCCGACAGGGCCTCCGCCCATTCGCCGGCGTGGTAGGCCACCACTCCCGCGGTCTCGCGGACGACCGCGATCCGCCCTGCCCGCTGCCGCGCGGCCCTGGCATGGGCGAGAGCGAGGCCGGGATCGTCGTCGACCAGGCGCACCGCCATCACCAAGTGCCGGGCAACCGTCTCGGCGTTCCCTTTGTCCAAACTGAGCAGGTCCCGCCGCACGGCAGGATCGAGATCGGCTGCCTGCACCTCGTCCGGCAGATCGGGTTCCTCCGGCCGCGGCGGACGACGGTCGAGGGAACGGCCCCCACCGGCATGGACGCCTTCGCCGCCACGGCGGCGATCCGGTGAAGAGTCGTCGCGCGGTGTCCGATCCCCGCGATCCGCGCCGCCGCGCTGCCCCGCACGATCCGGTCCCTGGCCACGGCGATCGTTATCGCGGCGCTGGAATCCGGGCGCGCCGCCCCGCCCCGCGTCACCACGCTCGCCGGACTCGCCACGACGCTTGAACCCGCCACGCTCGCCCGGTTCATCGCGGCGGGCATCGCCTCGATCACCGAAATCGTCCCGGCGACGGGGGAATCCACCACGGGCATCGCCTCGAGCGGATCCGCCGCGCGTGCCGGACTCGCCGCCGGGGCGGAATCCACCCCGCGAGTCGTCGCGCCGCTCTCCGGAATCACTCCGGCGTTTGAAGCCGCCGCGTTCACCGGAGCCCTCGGAGCGTTTGAATCCGCCCCGATCGCCCGATCCGCCGCGGCCTGCGGAACCGCCACGATCCGCGGACTCGTCCCGCCGCTGGAAACCACCGCGCTTGGGTGCGTCGCCGCCGCGGCGGAAGCCACCGGTGTCCCCACTCCGGTCGCCGGAGTCCTGACGCCTGAACCCGCCGCGCTCGCCCGAACCGCCGCGCTGGTCGGAACCGCCACTGTCGCCCCCGCGGTTGAACCCGCCGGAATTCTCGCGTCGCTGGTAACCGCCTCGGTCGGACGTACTGTCGCGGGAGCCGGAGCCACCCGAGTCACCGCGGCGGCCGAAGCCCCCGCGTTCCCCCGAGTCACCACGACGGTTGAACCCGCCGCCGCGTCGGCTCGCATCCTGCTGATTGTTATCTCGCCGGCCGGACCCTGAGTCGGGAGCGCCGCGCCGGAAGGGCTTCCGATCGTCATTTTGTTCCGGCACGGTGCTCCCTTTCTTGGTATCGCGAAAGTCTGTATCCCACGAATTCAATCACGTACCCGTCGTGGGGCGCGGGGTACGGCAAGTTCGCCGGAGCACCGTTTGGTGCTCAAACGCCGATAGGGGACCCAGATTCTGGGTCCCCTATCGTGAAGGATGTTCCGGCGGTGTCCTACTCTCCCACACCCTGTCGAGTGCAGTACCATCGGCGCTGGCAGGCTTAGCTTCCGGGTTCGGAATGG
>NZ_JBVJAP010000028.1:0-50237 GCF_055590505.1 Nocardia sp. NPDC041819
TCGGTGCCGGTTGCATATAGTCACCTCCGTCGCCATTCAGCCCGGGTACGGTCCCGGTGCCACGCTGACCGAATCCGATGTGGAGTGGCTGCGCAAGGACGGGGAACGGGTGCTGACCGAGGCCGCTCGAGTAGCCAGGACAGCGGCTGCGGGCGAGGCGTTGGCCATCGATACCGAGCTGATCGTGGAGCAGATCATTCCGCAACTGATCGAAAGGTCCAGACACGCCAGGATGCTGGTCGTCGGCAGCCGCGGTCTCGGAGCCGTCCGTCGTGAACTGCTCGGCTCGGTGAGCACGGCGGTCACCCGCCACGCTCACTGCCCGGTCGCGGTCGTGCGTTCGACGTCCGCGACGGATGTCGTCTCGGCCGGCAGATCAGTCCTCGTCGGAGTGGATGGCACCATGACCAGCGTGCCCGCCCTCGAAGTCGCCTACGAGGAGGCCGCTCGACGTAAGGTCGGTTTGATCGCACTGCATGCCTGGAGCGACGCGAGTGGAATCGACCTCATGCCCGGCTGGGATGCGGTGCGGCAGCGGGAGGACGCATTGCTCGCCGAGAATCTGGCGGGGTTCGGCGAACGCTACCCGGAGGTGCCGGTGCGACGCGTGCTGGTTCGCGACCGGCCGGTTCGCTCGCTGCTCGATGAATCCGAAGACGCCCAGCTGCTGGTAGTGGGTAGCCATGGTCGCGGTGGTTTCACCGGCATGCTGCTCGGTTCGACCAGTGCCGCCTTGCTGCATTCGGTCGAGTGCCCGATGATCGTCGTACGTGAGCGATGAGGATGAATCGTGACAGCTCGGTGCTGATGGAGACGCGCGCTTCGCGTGCCCAGGCCGCCGGGAACCAGGTCACTGCCGATGGTGGCGGTCGCCTCCGCTGATCGCGTTCGGACGCGGCCTCGGACCCCGCACTGTGGCCGGATGCTCGGTGGCCGGCACGGCCCTGCGGCGCCGCAGCAGCCAGCGCCGTAGTTCGTCGGCGCCCCACACGATGAACGGATACGGCAGTGTGAACGCGAGCATGGCGGGAGTGAGTGCGGCTGTCCCGAGCAGGCTCTGTAAAACCGGTACGTAGATGATCGCCCCCGCGAGGGCGAGTTCGAAGGCGATCCCCCACAACAGCAAGCGATTGGACAGCACGCCGATCGAGCGCAGTGAGGCATGGTCGGTTCGTGCGGCGAACGCGGTGCCGATCTGGCCTGCGACCATACCGAAGAAGGTCATGGTGGTCGCTTGCTGGTAGGTGTGGTGCAGGGGCGTTCCGGGGCCGGTGGGGTCACCGGGGTGCCAGCCGCCGTGCAGTAGAACGAAGAAGAAGCCTGTCATGGCCAGGACCGCCGCGATCACGCCGAGGAACAGCCATGCGCGCAGCAGCATCGGTGTGCGGATCACCGATTCGCTGCGTTTGCGAGGCGGGCGGTGCATCAGGCCGGGCTCGGCCGCTTCTCGTCCGAGTGCGAGCGCGGGAAGGGTCTCGGTGCCGACGTCGAAGGCCAGTAGCTGCATCACGGTCAGCGGCAGCGGGACCGCGCCGCCGGAGAGCGCGAACACCAGCAGCGGTGTCACCTCGGGGGTGGTGTGGGCGAAGATGTAGCAGATGAACTTGCGAATGTTGTCGTAGACGCGCCGACCGGCCTTGATGGCCGCGGTGATGGTGGCGAAATTGTCGTCGGTGAGCACCATGGTGGCGGCCTCGCGGGCGACATCGGTGCCGGAACGGCCCATCGCCACACCGATATCGGCGCGCCGCAGTGCGGGCGCGTCGTTGACGCCGTCACCGGTCATGGCGACGACGTGGCCTGCGGCGCGTAGCGCGTCGGCGATGCGCAGCTTGGCCTCGGGCGAGGTACGGGCGAAAATGAGTTCGGCCGGTCCGGCCAGCAATTCGTCGAGTTCGTCCTCGCTCATCCGGTCCAGTTCGGCGCCGGTGATCACGATCGGCGTGCCACGCGTGATACCGAGCTGGTCGGCGACGGCCGCGGCGGTGAGGCCATGATCGCCGGTGATGACGATGACGCGGATGCCCGCAGTGTGGCACTGCTGTACCGCCTCGGCGACCTCAGGCCGCGGTGGGTCCTCCATGCCTATCAAGCCGAACAACACCAGGTCTTGTTCGGCCCGTTCCCGGCTCAGCGCCGCAGCTGAGCCCGGAAGCTCGCGCGCGGCGACGGCCAGCATCCGCAGGCCTTGCCGGGCGCGGTGGTCCACGAGTTCGGCGAGTTGCTCGCGGCGGTGCGGACTCAGCGGCCGGACGCTTCCGTCGGCACCGAGTTCGGCGGTGCACAACGGCAGCAGCGACTCCGGCGCTCCCTTGGTGTGCACCTCGAGTCGACCGTTCTCGTCGGCATCGACCGTCGACATCCGTTTGCGCACCGGGTCGAAATGGAACAGCCGCTGCCGGTAGCGCTCCCCGTCGACCTGCTGACCCAGGGCCGTGGCCGCGGCCAAGAGCGCCAGCTCGGTGGGGTCGCCCACTGCGGCTCCGGTGTCGGCGAGACGAGCGTTGTTGCACGCGGTCATCACTGCCGCGACGCGGGCCAGCGTGGGATCGCGCCTCGTAGTCGGGGCATGCGGGTCGTATGTTCCGGTCGTGGTGTCGATCGTGACCACCCGCATGCGGTTCTCGGTGAGGGTGCCGGTCTTGTCGGTGCAGATCACATCGGTGGAGCCGAGGGTCTCCACGGCGCTGAGGCGTTTGACCACCGCGCCGCGGCGCGCCAGATCCCGCACACCGATCGCCAGCGCCAGCGTGATCACCGGCAGCAGGCCCTCCGGGACGTTGCCCACCAGAAGTCCCACGGCGAAGACCACGGAATTGATCGGGGACAGTCCGGCGCCGAGCATCGCGAGCGGGATGAACGCCACCGCAAGCACAACGGAGATCAACGCGATCAACCAGGCCACGCGGCGCACCTGATGTTCGAGGGGGCTTTCGTCCGCCTCGACACGTTCCGACAGCGCGGCGATGCGGCCGAGTTCGGTGTGCATGCCGGTGGCGAAGACGACCCCGCGGGCTTCGCCCTCGGTGCAGGAGGTGCCGCTGAAGACGAGTTCGCGTGCCTGCGCCAGCGGCACCCCGGCGTCGACGGCGTCGGCGCTGCGGTAGACCGGCATCGATTCGCCGGTCAGTTCGGACAGATCCACCTCTATGCCGCCGTCGAGCAGCCGCGCGTCCGCGCAGATCCGGTCGCCCTCGGCGATGACCAGGACGTCTCCTGGCACCACATCGGTCGCCTCGATCTCGGTGATCTGCCCGTCCCGCACGACTTTCGCTCGCATCGGCAGATAGGCGGCCAGAGCCTCCACCGCCTGCTCGGCGTGCCGTTCCTGGGCGAATGCGAACGCCGCGTTGATCCCGATGACGACGACGATGGCGATCGCGACCGGGACGATGCCGACCGCCGCCGCCAGGGCAGCCGCCACCCACAGCAGCAGCGCCAGCGGGTGGGTGAACTGACGAACCAGATCTCGTCGCCAGCTTCGGCGGGTGCGCCGCTGCAGCATGTTCGGCCCGTAATGGATCAGGCGCCGTTCGGCCTCGCGCGTGGTGAGCCCGCTGCGGCTGCCACGCAGATCACGCAGCAGCAGATCGATCCGTTCGGTGGGATCGATTCGCAGACCCGGTTCCGCTTCGACCAGGCCGGTCATGTAGACGCCGTCGTCGCGTCTCGGAGACTGTCCAAGGCGGCGGTGAGGCGCTGCCGCAGCTCATCCGCGACCGAGCGCAGCCCCACTCGGCCGACGGCCCCCACCAGCACGTCGGGATCGATCACCTCGACCGCCGTGCCGCTCTCGATCGCTCGCACCACCACCCTGGACGACATCACCAGGGCGGCCTGCCGGTCGGTGAGCAGTGCCCGATATGCGAGGCTGGGATCGCAGACGTCCACGAGCAGGTAGTCCTCGATGTCTCGACCGGCGTTCGCCTTCAAAGTGGCCTGGATGTCGACCTCGGCTGTCACCATGAGCCCATGGTGTTGCAGTGCTTCCTTGGTGCGTTCGACCGCGACGCCGAACGGTGCGTCGAGATGGACCGCGATAGTCGCGGCCGGGGTCACCGGCACGCGGATCTCGGTCAGTAGGCGTCGAGGATCGGTGACGTCGTCCGGGCCGATCAGGTAAGCCTCGGTCGGCGGCCCGATCGGCCGGTAGCCGCCCTCGTGCATCCACTGCCGTAGCGCCTGATATGCCGCACCGAGGTCGTGGTAGCTACCACGGTGGCAGGTCCGGGCGACCAAAGTACCGGCCATCACGACAACCTGTGCGCCGGAACTCGGCCCGAGGTTGGGCGCGGGCTCGACCGGGACGCCGAATTCCACTGCGATCGCCTCGTCGGCGGGCATGTCGTCGTGGAAGGTGATCGTCGGCGCGCCACTGGCGGTCAACCCAGCGCGCTGCACGATTCGGCTCACCTCTCGCATGCCTTCCGCGATGTCCTGCCCCAGGAGATTTGGGCGGACCTCGCGTGGCACCCGCAGCACTGCCTCCGGCGCCGACTCGACCAGGGCCACCTGATACTCCACTGAATCCTCCTCAGCCTTCTCGGTTTGTCCTGCCACGAGCGTGCGCTCCCGGCGACGTGGCCGAACAGGGGCGAAGGTCCTGCCCTGATGGGGTAGTGCGACAGCGCTCGAGGACTTCGTGTGACCCGGTTCGATGTGGCGGCCGCTGCCCGGCGTGGCGGCCACAGGGGGTTCCGCCCGCGACCCAGGCGTCAGCGGTTGGCCCTTGCAGCCTGGAACCAATGCCCCCGGCGGAGGCGTCGAACCGGGTGCCGTGCAATGCCGAACGACTGTGCCAGTGGACTGTCGCCGCACGAAGCATGTCCGATTCTGCGGCACCGGACCCATGAAACGGGCCCTGCGGTAGCGACAAGGGACATCGGGCGCCGCGTGCACGGATGCGAGGACCTAAGTCCAGTGCCAGAGGGGCGGCCGACTCTGCTCCGGTCGCCGGCGAATGGGCAAAGTGATCGGTGTCGAACGATGGGTTGTCGTAGAGGGACGGATCGAGGAGGTTTCGGTGGGCCGGATCGTGACCTTGACGATGAATCCCGCGATCGACCTCGCGACCCGGGTGGCCGAACTCGTACCAACCGCGGGACTCGCACGAGTGGTTCGCGCCGCTTCCCGCTCGGGTGCGTAGCGGCATCGGCGCGGGCGACGCGATGGTCGGCGGCACCACGGTGGGGCTCACCCGGGGTTACGAACTGGCCGACGCCGTGCGTCTGGGTATCGCGGCCGCGACTGCGGCGCTCGCCACCACGGGCACCGGACCTGGTCGATCGGAGCACATCGCGGAGCTGTACCAGGAACTGCTGCCCCACCGCAGCAACGGTGGCGATGCCGATGATGTCGCGCGGCCGACGGCCCCGCGACTGCCGTAACCCGGCGAACTGTTCGCCTCGGGCACATCGGTATGTCGCGCGACCGCGCGTAGGGATCGAGGGCCGCGGTCGTCCGATCGCCGGCGAGGGGGGACATTCGGCCCCGGACTTCGAGTCGATGTCCTCCTCCACCGGTGGCCGCGGAGTCACACGCTGATAGGGAGGGCCACCACCGGCAGCGAGTGAATGGAGAAGCCGTGCTGATGAGTCAGGACATCCGGATAGCGGACCGGATCGGCCGCGTGTTCAACCGTCGAGCTGTTGTCGGCGCCGCAGTCGCGGTGGTGAGCGGGGGCCGGATGGACTTCGCTGGGCACGGTCTGGCCGACATCGAGGCGAACCGCCCTGTCACCGAAGACACCGTCTTCCGCATCGCCTCCATCACCAAGACATTCACCGCGATCTCGGTGATGCAGCTGTGGGAGACCGGCGTGATCGATCTGGACGCACCGGCGAGCGACTATCTGCGGGCCTATCGTCTCGTACCCGCCGATCCGCGGTTCGGGCCGGTGACGGTGCGCCACCTACTAACTCATACCTCGGGTATCGGCGAGACGGCGCACCCTCGTCGGGTGCTCAACCCCGATTTCGGGGAAAGTGTCTCCCCGGGCCGGCCGGTACCGGCACTGAGCGATTACTACCGGCACGGATTGCGGGTCCAGGCAGAACCCGGCAGCCGATGGACCTACACCAACCATGGCTTCGCCACACTGGGCCAGATCGTCAGCGACGTCACCGGCCTTCCATTCGCCGACTACCTGCGCGAGCGAGTCTTCCTGCCGCTGGGCATGTTCGACACAAGTGTCGCTCCGCCCGCGCCGACGCGGCGGGCCGTCGGGTACGCACTGCGCGCCCGCGGTCCGGAGGCGGTCACCCATCGCGAGATGATCACCGCCGCGGCCGCCTCGGCCTACTCCACTCCGCGCGACATGAGCAGATACCTCACCGCGTTGCTGGGCGGGGGCGGGAATGACTGCGGCTCCGTGCTCGAGGCTTCCACGTTGGCAATGATGTTCGCGCCGCAATACCAGCCCGATCCCCGTGTCCCGGGAATGGGCCTCGGATTCTTCCGCGGCGAGGCGGGAAGTCACCGGGTGATCGAGCACCAGGGCATTCTGCCGGGGTTCAACTCCCAGATCTGGCTGGCCCCCGACGACGGGCTGGGTCTCATGGTCTTCATCACAGGCGGGCATCGCGCGACGCTGTGGCTCCCGGCGGAGACCTCCGCGTTACTCCACGAACTCCTCGGTGCCCCGGAGTCGGCGATCCGCGACGACGTCGCGCACCACCCGGAGATCTGGCCGGAAATCTGCGGTTTCTACCCACTACCGGGCGCGCTCACAGATATCCGCGCTCGATCGATGGTGGGGGCCGGAGCCGAAGTGCGTATCAGCGGTGGTCGGCCGGTACTACGGGTGCTCACTCCCATTCCCGCTCTGCTGCGCGGGCTGCCGTTGCACCCTGATGATCCTGACGACCCGTTCGTCTTCGGCATCGATATGACCCGGTGGGGTATCGGCACCGGCCGGATCCTGTTCAGTCGCGAGCCCGGTGACGGGACGATGCGAATGCACTTCGATCTGCATCCGCTGACTCTGCGTAAGTCGAGAACCCCGATGACGCGTCGGGCGGAAGGGGCGCCGCGATGAGCGAGCCCGCGATCTCCATCACCGGTCTGACGAAGTCGTTCGGCCCGGCGAAAGCGCTCGACGGCCTGGATCTGAGCGTGAACACCGGTGAGGTGCATGGCTTCCTCGGTCCCAACGGCTCGGGTAAGACGACGACGATCCGCATCCTGCTGGGGCTGCTGCGAGCCGACACCGGTTCGGTACGCATGCTCGGCGGCGATCCGTGGTCGGACGCGGTGGCGCTGCACGCCCGGTTGGCCTATGTTCCGGGTGAAGTGATTCTGTGGCCGGGGGTCACCGGCGGTGAGGTCATCGACTTGATGGGGCGGTTGCGCGGCGGGATCGACCCGCGCCGACGGGCGGAACTGCTGGAACGATTCGATCTCGACCCGCATCAGAAGGCGCGCGCGTACTCGAAGGGCAACCGGCAGAAGGTCGCGCTCGTCGCAGCCCTGGCTTCGGATGCGGAACTGCTGCTGCTCGACGAGCCGACCGTGGGGCTGGACCCGCTGAAAGAAGCCGAGTTCCAGCGCTGCGTAGCGGAACTGAAGCGAGAGGGCCGGACAGTGCTGTTGTCCAGCCATATCCTCGCGGAGGTGGAGGCGCTGTGTGATCGGGTGAGCATCATCCGGCGCGGGCGCACCGTGGAAAGCGGCACTCTGTCCGAGCTGCGACACCTGACCCGAACCTCGATCGCCGTGGAGACCATCCGGCCACCCACCGGTCTGGAGGCGATGGCCGGCGTGCACGATTTCGCGTGTAACAGCACTCGGGCCAGGTTCGACGTCGACACCGCGCACCTGGACACCGTGATGCGCGCACTCGCCGAACTCGGTGTGCGCAGTCTCACCAGCAGCCCGCCCACGCTGGAGGACATCTTCCTTCGCCACTACGGCGCCGTTTCGGCGCCCGCGGGGCAGGCGAGCCGATGAGCGCCACGGCGATCTCTTGGTCGCCGCTTCGGGAGAATCTCTCCGGAGCCGGGACTCTGCTGCGTTTCTCGCTGCTGCGTGAGCGGTTCGCCCTGCCGGCTTGGCTGCTGGGCTCCGGCGCGTTGTTCGCTTTCCAGTCCCTGGGTAGTCAGCGCTTCTACGATTCCCCGCAGAAGCTGGCGCAGATCCGGGAGACGATGAGTGCCAGCGCGGCCACGGTGGCGATGGGCGGGCCGACAGGATTGCTCACGAGCATCGGTGGCGAGATCGTGTTCGAGATCTTCGCCTACCTCGCGGTGGTCGTCGCGTTGATGAACATGTTCCTGGTCGGTCGGCATACCCGCTCGGACGAGGAGACCGGGCGCGCCGAATTGCTCCGGTCGGCTCGGGTGGGCCGGCGGGCGCCCGCGGTCGCCGCCCTCGCGTTGGCGGGCCTGGCCGATATCGCCGTAGCACTGGTCGTTTTCGCCGCCGCTGTCGCTACCGGGCTCCCCGCGGGTGGATCGCTGCTGCTGGGAGTCGCGATCGGGGGCGTGGGAGTCACATTCGCCGCCGTCACCGCCGTCGCCGCGCAGGTCTTCGAGAATCCGCGCAGTGTCTACGGGGCGGTCGGTCTTGCCTTGGCGGCGGCCTATGTGGCGCGTGCGATCGGTGATGTGGGCAGCGGAGCCGCCTCGTGGGCGTCGCCTATCGGATGGGGTCAGCGTAGCTACCCGTACGCCGGCGACCGCTGGTGGACGGTGCTGCTGTTCGCCGTCGCGACGCTCACGCTGACCGCCGTGGCCTTCGCACTGCTGGATCGACGTGACTTCGGCGCCGGGCTGCTGCCGTACGGAACCGGCCGCGCCACGGCTTCTCGGGCGCTGGGCTCGCCGCTGGGCCTGGCCTGGCGGTTGCAGCGCGGTTCGCTGGCCGGATGGGCCGTAGGCGTCTTCGCGCTGGGGGCAGCGTACGGCTCGTTCGCCGAAAGCATCGAGGACTATCTCGCAGACAATCCCGAGATCGCCGCCTATCTTCCCGGTGGCGCCGCCGATGCGGTGAATTCCTATCTATCGCTGACTGTTTCGATCGTCGCGCTGCTCACCGCGGCTTTCGGCGTCGCGAGCTCGCTGCGTGCCCGCGGTGAGGAGACAGCGGGTCGGGCGGAGCCGCTGCTGGCCGCACCCGTCAGCCGGAATCGCTGGCTGGCGAGCCACCTCAGTGTCGCACTGGCCGGCGGTGCTGCGGTGTTGGCCGTCGGCGGATTCGGTGTCGGGCTGACCTACGGCTTGACGATCTCCGACGCCGTCCAGCCACTGCGAATGACCGGTGCGGCGCTGGTGTATCTACCCGCCGTCTGGTCGGTGACAGCGGTCGCGGCACTCGCCTTCGGCTGGGTGCCGAGGGCGGCTGCCGCCGTGGCATGGGCCACCTTCGCCTACTGCGCCGTGGCCTTGCT
The DNA here is from genome assembly GCF_055590505.1 of Nocardia sp. NPDC041819. Taxonomy (NCBI): domain Bacteria; kingdom Bacillati; phylum Actinomycetota; class Actinomycetes; order Mycobacteriales; family Nocardiaceae; genus Nocardia; species Nocardia sp. NPDC041819. The sequence continues at coordinate 9,386 of NZ_JBVJAP010000028.1, forward strand.
TTTCGCGGACGCCTTCGATTGGCCCGACTGGTTCGACGCCGCGTCTCCATTCACGCACACTCCGAACGCGCCGCTGCGGACCGTCACCGCCGCGCCGATACTCGCGATAGCCTCGAGTGCCCTGGTCGGCTCGGCGCTCGGTTTCGCCGGCTTTCGCCGCCGCGACGCCGGGTACTGAGCGAGATTTCGTCCACTCGCGCGCCGGGTCAGCGGAACCAGATGCGGCGAGGACGTCGCACTGGTTCCCGCTGGACGGTCTCGTCGTGACCGGAGCACCACTGGTCCGGCGGGGTGGCGGCGCGGACGGTGTCGATGTGCGCGCCGCAGCCGGCCCAGGTGGTCTTGCCGCAGACGCCGCAGGTGACGGGGGAGCACATCAGGGCTGTTCCTCGTTCCCGACGAAGGTGGGTGGGCCGTGGTAGGGACGCTGCAGCGCGGCGAATCCTGGAGTTGTGGCCGCGGTGACGATGGCATCCAGCAGTTCGTGGGCATGTTGTGCGGGGGGAGGCTCGGTCAAGACGGGGCCACCGAAGGCGTGGCCATCGATGCTGATGATGGGGCTGCCGCCACTCCCGCCGAGCGCGGTCTGGCTGGCGTGATGGGCGCGGGCCACTGCGGCGTCGTAGCGAGCGTCATCGAGCGATTCGAGCAGCGTGCGATCGCGTCCGGTCGCGTCCAGAGCTGTGGCTACCGCGTCGTCGACGTGCTGTGCGCGCACATGCAATCGCGGGCCGAGTGCCAGGTAGAGCGGTGTGAAGGCGGCTTGGCCGTCCTGCTCGACGGCGGCGGCGAACACGCGGCCGATCCGGCGCGATCGGGTCATCATCGGCGCGTGGTCGGCGTCGACGTCGCGACCGCCGTTGAGTACCGCCAGACTCATCTGGCGCAAGGTCACCACATGGTCGGCGCCGGCGCTGTCGAGCAGCCACTGCGCGGCCACCCAAGCGAATGGGCACACCGGATCCACGTATAGGTCGATATCGGCCATGGAAATCCTCCTGTCGCCGATAAAAGGAGATATACGGGTGGGGGTATAGTAGAACCTACTATACCCCCAGGGGTATATTGGTAGGTGTCATACCCCCAGGGGTATCATGGGATGCTGGCGGAGCAGGAAGGCGCAATCATGGTCGGCGACGAAACCGCCCTCACCGAAACACTCAACAGGCTGCGGCGCGCGCATGGTCAGCTCGCCGGCGTTATCGCCATGATCGAGCAGGGCCGGGACTGCAAAGATGTGGTCACCCAGCTCGCCGCGGTTTCCCGCGCACTCGATCGCGCCGGGTTCAAGATCGTCGCGACCGGACTGCGCGAATGCCTCACCGGCCAAGCCGTCGACGGACAGAATCCGATGACCGTCGAGGAACTGGAGAAGCTGTTCCTAGCTCTCGCCTGACTCGCAACCCCCCTCTACGGAAGGACCGCACCATGAATCTGGGACTGTCCACCACGTTGCACACCGGCTTCGACGACGCCGTCGCCCGGACCCGGACCGCCCTGAGCGAGCAGGGATTCGGCGTCCTCACCGAGATCGACGTCCGAGCCACCCTGAAAGCCAAACTCGACGAGAACATCGAGGACTACCTGATCCTCGGGGCCTGCAATCCATCCCTGGCCCATGAGGCGGTCGGTATCGACCGGCAGATCGGGCTCCTGCTGCCCTGCAACGTCGTCGTGCGCCGGAACCCCGACTCGGACGCCGAGATCCTCGTGGAAGCGATGAATCCGCAACTCATGGTCCAGGTCACCGACGAACCTGCCCTGCAATCGGTAGCCACGCGGGCGGGCGCCAAGCTACAGGCTGCCATCGACTCCTTGAGCACCCTGAGCAGCAGCCTCTGACGCGCCTCGCGCGGGTGTCTGCGGTGGCGTGGGCGCTTTCGACATCTCGGATGGCCGGTGTGCGGGTCCGAGCCGCTCTGCTCGCTGTTTGATACCACGCAGCATCTTTCGTTCCATGATGAGACTGCCCGGTTCCATCACGAGCACGGTGAACAGGCGCTTGAACGGGGACGCTCCGGTCAGTGCGATGCGGTTGCGGCTCACGAGCCGGGTCGCCGCATCCATGGGATAAAGGCCGAAGGACCAGACCCAGCGGCCGTCTTCGGACGCGAAGGTGAGATTGTGCTCGCTTTCGACAATCGCGACCCTCATACGCGGACCGGACTTGCCGATCGGGAAACTGTCGCCGACCGAGAGGTTCTGGAACTGCGGCAGGATCTCTCGGGCGCTGTGCATATCGAGGCCGAGCAGGTTCTCGATCCAATCGTAGGTGTAAGCGCCGCCGCGGCCGGGGCCCAGTTGAATCAGCCACGGCCAGATCTTGTCGGCGCCTGTGTCGATCGTGATCGCGCGCGTCGAGACGATATCGGCGTCCACCAGCAGATCATCACCGGGCATGACTCGCGCGATCTCTTCCCCGCAGGCTCCCCAGGTCAGCCATCTGGTGCGCAACCGGCTTCCGGTGTGCCTTCCGATCGCCGATCCGAAAGTGGCATGCATCGTCGTGTTCATGACGTCCAACTTCTCCTGATTTGGTTGTCGGCACCCTGCCCTGGCCTCGGGAGAACAGAGGCCAGGGCAGGGTGCGGCCTCACTGCGTCTCGCGGGTGGACTCGGGCAGGTCGAGGATCTCGCTGAGCGGGCGGCGTGGCGTCGCCGGACCGTTGGGCTCCGCTTCGGGCGCGATACCCACCCGGATCAAGACCTGCGGCAGGCCGGAGTGCCCGATCAGCTCGCGGACCACGGCGCGGCTGCGCGGTATTTCGGTCAGATGAGTCAGCGGGCAGGTCGCGTACCCGGCGAGGGTGCATTCCAGGAGCACCGTGGACAACACCTCACCGCAGCGCACCAGGTCCTCGGCTGTGTCGCGGTCGGTGGACAGCACGAGGATCAACGAATGGTCCTCGGCCTCGCCGCGTCGTTCGCCGGTGGCGGCGGTGGGGAATTTGCGGGCCACGGCTACTCGCGACCGTTCCTCCTGGGATATCAAGGCTTCGCTGGGCACGCCCGCGTCGGCGATCGCGTGTCCTGTCCACCATTGCATTTCGGCGTGGTATCCGGCGTCGTAGCGGCGCAGGGCCGCGCTCATCTCCGAGGCGCGGGCCAAGGTGGGGCGGCTGTCGTCTCCCAGGACGTCGAGCGTGGCGTCGGAGGGATCGAAGGTCGCCCGTAGGACCTCTTCGAAGTCGGGCCATCCGGTGGGCGCTCGGAACGGGAGCCGGTCGGTATGCCGCCGCAGGATGGCGTCGGCGCGGGCACGGTCGCCCTCGGTGACTATCCGCGCCGGTTCGAAGGTGATATTGGCCAGGTGCTCGCGGCGGTTCGGGTCGGGGAAGCGGGCGAGGTGGATCCGCCATCCCGCGGCGGCCATCGCGGCGCGCAGATGGTCCAGTGCGATACCGCAGCTGAGCAGCATCTGCCTGCCGGAGGTGTCCGTCGCCGAAAGCATGCGTTCTGGCACGGCGAACAGCCGCAGGGCGTGGCCGTCGAAGCTCCAGTGCCAGGGTTGGCTGTTGTGCAGGGACGGCGCCCGGCCGGCGAGCAGGACGGCCTTCTCGATGGTCTCTCCGGTCGGTAGCTGGTTCATAGTGTCACGGTAGGGATCGAGAGCCGATGCCCGGAGGAGTCGTAGGTCCCGAATTCCACCGCAGGTGGTCCTTTGTAGGACTGCCGCGTGACCTCGGCCTCTGGACGGCCGGCATCGGTCCGTTCAGGCTGGAGGGATGGGACATGGTGGCACGGCTCTACCGGTGATCGATGCGCGCAGGCACGATGCGGTGATCTTCGATATGGACGGTGTGGTCACCGATAGCGCGTCGATGCACGCCGCGGCCTGGACGGAATTGTTCGACGTCTTCTTGGATCACCGTCCGGCCGGCGCCGGACAGGACCGCTCCCCGTTCACCGAGGACGACTATCTGCGTTTCGTCGACGGCAAACCCCGCTATCGGGGTGTCGCGGATTTTCTCGCCGCACGGGGGATCGACCTGCCGTGGGGGAACTCTTCCGATCCGGAAACGGCCGAAACGGTCTGCGGGCTGGGCAACCGGAAGGATCTCCTGTTCCTGGAGAAGGTCGCCCGCGAGGGTGTGCGAGTGTTCGGATCCACGGTCACGCTGATCCGGCGGCTCGGCGACGCGGGTGTGCGCACGGGGGTGTTCTCCGCGAGCCGCCACTGCGCGGACGTGCTCACTGCCGCTGGTGTCGCCGATCTGTTCGCGGTGCGGGTGGACGGCATCGTCGCCGAGAAGCTGGGCCTGCCGGGGAAGCCGGATCCGGCGATGCTGCTCGAGGCCGCCCGGCGGCTGGGTGCCGAGCCGGATCGGACGGTGGTCGTCGAGGATGCCGAGGCGGGTGTGGCGGCCGGACGCGGCGGCGGTTTCGCCCTGGTCATCGGCGTCGACCGGCACGCGAACGCCGACCGGTTGCTCGCGCACGGCGCCGACTTCGTGGTCTCCGACCTGGCGGAGGTAGGACTGCGCGGCGGATTCCGGCGGATGTCGGAACTTCCGGACGCCCTGAGATGCTGGTCACGCATCGCCGATCTGTTGGGCACCGAAAAGCCCGCCGTCCTCCTGGATTTCGACGGCACCGTGGCCGATATCGTCGCCGACCCCGCCGACGCCGAACCGATCGACGGTGTCGCGGCAGTGCTGGCAGAACTGGCCGGACAATGCCCGGTCGCGGTCATCAGCGGCCGCGATTTGACCGATCTCCGGGACCGCGTCGGGGTCGACGGAATCTGGTACGCGGGCAGCCACGGCTTCGAACTCATGGCCCCGGACGGCACCCGGCATGTCCACGACGCCGCGCCGGGGGCGGAGCGGGTACTCGCCGAGGTGGCCGGTGACCTGAGTCGGAGATTGCGCGATGTAGCGGGGGTCCTGGTCGAGCCGAAGCGCTTCGCTGTCGCCGTCCACCACCGAAATGTCGCGGCCGACGAAGTCGCGCGGGTGGTCGCCGCCGTGCACGAGACCGGTCAGGCCGCCGGTTTGCGGGTCACGCATGGCCGCCGGGTCACCGAATTGCGACCGGACGTGGATTGGGACAAGGGCACCGCGTTGCGCTGGATCCTCCAGCACCTCACCACCCCGGTGATGCCGATCTACTTGGGCGACGACCTTACCGACGAGGATGCCTTCGATGCCGTCGGATCCGATGGCGTCGCGATCGTGGTGCGCGCCGAAGAGACCGGCGACCGGCACACCGCTGCCCGGTTCTCGGTCGCCGGAACCCGGCAGGTGCGTGCCTTCCTGCATCGGCTGGCGGAGTTGTTGCGCGGCGGGACGACTGCTGTCGCCCCGGAGGCCTGGACGCTCACCTTCGATGGTTACGACCCGGCGCAGGAGAAGCTTCGCGAGGCGCTGTGCACGGTCGGCAACGGCTACTTCGCAACCCGCGGTGCGGCGCCGGAGTCTCCGGCCGGAGCGGTCCACTATCCGGGGACCTATGTCGCCGGGGTGTACAACCGGCGCACCGACCAGATCGGCGAGCACGTCATCGACAACGAGAGTCTGGTGAATCTGCCGAACTGGCTTCCCGTCACCTTCCGGATCGACGGCGACGACTGGTTCGCCCTCGAATCGGCGACCTTGCTGGATTACCGGCAGCAGTTGAATCTTCGCCACGCCGAACTCGTACGGAGGTTCCGCTTCCGTGATCGTGCCGGGCGGATCACCGCGGTGTCGCAACGCCGCTTCGTCGCCATGCATCGCCCACACCTGGGCGCACTGGAAACGACGATCACCGCCGAGAACTGGTCGGGCACGCTGCGAATCCGCTCGACGATCGACGGCACGGTGCGCAATCGGCTGGTGCAGCGCTATCGCGATCTGTCGGACACCCATCTGGTAACGGAACGCGCTGTCGAGGTGTCCGGCGATTCGGTGCTGCTCGCCGTGCGCACCAATCGATCCGGCCTGCCGGTGGCGATGGCGATGCGCAGCACTCTGCGACGCGGCGGTGAACCGGTCGACCAGGTTCGGGATTCGATCGATCGAGACGGACTGATCGGCCACGAGTACACCGTTGACGTCGCCGCCGGAGACTCGGCCACTGTGGAGAAGATCGTCAGCGTCTGCACCGGACGGGATCACGCGAACGCGGGAACCGAAGAGGAGGCTGTCCGCTGGCTCGAGAGCGTCGGCGGCTATGCGGAGTTGTTCGAGGGACATGCCGTCGCCTGGGAGCATCTGTGGGCGCGGTTGCGCATCGACCTCGACGGCCGGGAACAGCCGGCCCGGGTCGTGCGCCTACACCTGTTGCACCTGGTACAGACGTTGTCGCCGAACACCGTCGATCTCGATGTGGGCGTGCCTGCCCGCGGTCTGCACGGTGAGGCCTATCGCGGTCACGTGTTCTGGGACGAGCTCTTCGTCTTTCCCGTGCTGAATACCCGCTTCCCCCATTCGACTCGATCCTTGCTGCGGTACCGCTATCGGCGGTTGCCCGAGGCGCGCCGGGCGGCCGCTGCGGCGGGACTGGCCGGAGCGATGTTCCCGTGGCAGTCCGGCAGCGACGGCCGCGAAGAAAGCCAGCGACTGCATCTGAACCCGCTGTCGGGACGGTGGAATCCGGATCCCAGCCGCCGCGCGCACCACATCGGGATCGCGATCGCCTACAACATCTGGCAGTACTATCAGGCCACCGGCGACCTGGAGTTCCTCATCGATTCCGGTGCGGAACTGCTGGTGGAAATCGCTCGCTTCTGGGCAAGTCTGGCGACCTACGACACCGAGCGCGACCGCTACACGATCCGCGGTGTCATCGGGCCCGACGAATTCCATTCCGGCTATCCGGACGCGCCCGGGACCGGCATCGACAACAACGCCTACACCAATGTCATGGCGGCATGGGTGATCTTGCGGGCGATCGACGCGCTCGCACTGCTCGCCCCGCGCGAACGGTCGGAATTGCTGGAGACGCTGTCGGTGCGCCCGTCGGAACAGCGGCATTGGCACGAGGTATCCCGGCGGATGTACGTGCCGTTCCATGACGGGGTCATCAGCCAGTTCGAGGGATACGAGCAGCTGGCCGAGCTGGATTGGGACGATTACCGGCGCCGTTACGGCGACAACATCCAGCGGTTGGACCGGATACTCGAAGCCGAGGGCGACGACGTCAACCGCTATCAGGCCGGCAAGCAAGCCGATGTGCTGATGCTGTTCTATCTCCTGTCGGCCGACGAACTGCGCGAACTGCTGGGGTATCTCGGGTACCAGCTGCCCGGTGAGATGATTCCGCGGACCATCGACTACTACGTGGCGCGGACATCGCACGGTTCGACGCTCAGCGCGCTGGTGCATTCGTGGGTGCTGGCGCGGGCCAACCGTGATCGCGCAGTGGAGTTCTTCGATCTGGTGCTGGGCTCCGACGTCGCCGACATCCAGGGCGGCACCACCGCGGAAGGGATTCACCTCGCCGCGATGGCAGGCAGCGTCGACCTGTTGCAACGCTGCTTCACCGGCATGGAACTGCGCCAAGACCGCCTGGTCTTCTGCCCGTACTGGCCCGCCTCGCTCGGCGCCCTGTCGTTCCCGATGATCTATCGAGGCCACCGGCTGACTGTGCGCGTCAGCGGCGACGGCGTCGAGATCAGCTCGGATCCGGGCGCGTCGCCGCCGATCGAGATCACCTGCCGGGAACGGACCGCGCGGCTGGCCCCCGGCGACACGGTCCGGCTGGCGAACTCGATTCCTGCCCGCGCGGGGTGAGCGCGTGGACGAGGCGGTCAGCTCTGCGATCTGGCGATGAGCACGGGCACGGCGGCCGGCGCGGACTTCGACCCGTCGACGCCGACGAGGACGAGCTGATTGATGTCGGCCGAGGTGTTTCTTCGCCTTCTCTAGGCCTGGTGGGCGACCATGACCGGGCAGTGGGCATGTTGGACAAGGTAATTGCTGACCGAGCCCAGCAGGAGGCTGCGGAATCCGCCGCGCCCCCGGCTGCCGACCACGAGCAATTGCGCGGACTTCGACCATGCGGTGAGCAGGTTGCGTGGCCGCGCGACGGCGGCCTCTCGAGTGACCTCGACCGCGGGATATTTCTCCTGCCAACCGGCGAGTTGCTCGGCGAGCAGAAGTTGTGCGGCGGTCTCCAGCTCGCGAGCCGGAAGGAACTCGGTGGCACCGGAATGGAAGGCGAAGTCGGTAGCTACATGGAGCGCGACCAGCGAAGTCCCGCGCCGGTCGGCCTCGGCGAAGGCCGCGCCGACCGCGGCTTCGGCGGCGGGGCTGCCGTCCACGCCGACAACGACGGGCCCATCGGTGCGGGTGCGTTGCTCACTGCCGGTGTCATGCACGACCACGATGCCGCCGTGGCCGTGTGCGGTCACCGCGAGCAGTGTCGATCCGACGTGGGCGAGTTCGCCGCCTCGCCCGGCGCCGAGCACCACGAGGTGCGCGGAGGCAGAGCGCTCGATGAGCACGGTGGCCGGGTGGGCGGGCGACAATTCGGTGTCGACGCGCAGTCCCGGATCGACGCGGCGGGCCAGCCGTGCCGAACAGGCCAATCGGGCGGCGCCTTCCTCTCGCAGTCGCTGGGCGACCGCGGGGATCATCAGGTCGTACATGCCGAAAACCGCTTGGGTTGACGCCACATCCAGGCCGTGCACGATCAGTAGCCTGCGTGCGCGCCGGGCGGCTGTCTCGGCGGCCCAGCACACAGCCAGATCGGAAGCTTCCGATCCGTCGATGCCGACGACAACCGCAGCCGATGCCAAGTGATGCGGATTGTCCGGAGAAGAGGCGGACATGGTGATAACCCTTCGGAGAGCGCTGTTTCTGTACTCGAAGAGTAGGAATCGACGCGGTCACATACGCCTGGCGTTGGTCCTGAATCCCGAGGGCCTTCGGCCACACTCGGGCGACGGTCCGATCTCGACGTCTCGGGGCTAGTTCGAAAGCCCTGGCCTGCAGCGAGTCGTGTTCAGGATTCCGAGTGGCCGATCTTTGCGGCGGCAGGGTGTCGTGCGGATGCGCTGGTCCCGGCCGGTGGTGAGTGGACACTGTAGTGCGGGTCTTCGGGCTCGCTCGCACGTCACATGTGGTGCATGATTCGGTCGAGTTCGGTATGGGCGATCCGCCCTGCCCAGACGCGCGCGCAGTCCAGCTCGCCCGGAGCGAGGGGTCCGGTCGTATCTTCGACGAGGAAGTCCACCGGCTGATCGGCGAGAGAATAGCCCAACCGACACAGCCGTTTCCCGATTCCGCGTGCGGCTGAGCCCGACAACCAGGGAGGTTTGTCGACCTTGGTGCCGAACGCCAACGCGCGGTGGCCCGGCGACACGGGGAGTGCCGCGGCGAGCCATTCCCGTACCCCGAGGTGAGTCGCGATCGGCGCATCAGTGAGCTTGGCGGCGTCGCGGCGTGTCTGGCGACGACTGAGCCCGAAGGCGTGGGTGGGGCCGCCGACCACGAGCAGGTGTACCGTCGGCGTGAACAATTCGGCGGCGGCCACGACGTTCACCACTTCTACCTCGGCATGCTCGCGCAGGCCCTGGGCGATGGCCTCGGCGATCGCTGCGGTGTTGCCGAACATCGATTCGTAGATTATTCGCGCGCGCATGACGAATCTCTCCTCTGCGCTGTGCTGGGTAGCACCCCGACGTTAGAACGGCGGAGTGCGTTCGGAACAGGGTCGAAGCGACCATCGCCATGGGACCTTGGCCCCGCGCTGGCCGCGTTGCCCTCGGAAGTCCGATTTCCGGCCGACGCCGTAGCGGTGGGTAGGCGATGCTGGAACGGTGCTGGCACGTTTACTTCCGGGATTGGGGCAGTTCAAGGGTTACCAGCGGGCGTGGCTACGGCCGGACTTGCTCGCGGGTGTCACCGTGGCCGCTTATCTGGTTCCCCAGGTCATGGCGTATGCGACCATTGCGGGGCTGTCACCGGTGGCCGGCCTGTGGGCGGCGATCGGACCGCTGGCGATCTACACCCTGCTGGCAACGTCGCGCCAGCTGTCGGTGGGACCGGAGTCGACCACCGCGCTGCTGACCGCTGTCGCGCTGGCTCCGCTGGCGATGGGCGATCCCCGTCGGTACGCCGCGCTGGCGGCTGTGCTCGCGCTGTTGGTCGGTGGACTGTGCCTGGCCGGTGCGGCCATCCGGCTGGGTGTGCTGGCGGACCTGTTGTCGAAACCGGTCCTCGTCGGGTATCTCGCGGGAACCGCCGGGATCATGATCATCGGTCAGCTCGGGGCGGTGACCGGAGTACCGGTGGAAGGCGAATCCATTCTCGCGCAATCGCGTTCATTCGCCGACAATCTGGATCATTGGCATTGGGCGACTTTCTGGCTCGCGGCGACCGTGCTGATGGGGCTTGTGCTGCTGGCATGGCGTGCTCCTCGCGCGCCGGGCCCGTTGATCGCGGTATTGCTGGCAACCGCGGTGGTTACCGCATTCTCGTTGGATCGTTTCGGTATCCGCTCGATCGGCGCGATTCCCACCGGCATCCCCGCGCCCGGGCTGGGCTCGGTCACGATCACCGACGTGACCGCTCTGATCCTGCCCGCCGTCGGCATCGCGGTGGTCGGATTCTCCGACTGTGTCTTGACGGCCCGGGCTTTCGCGGCGCGTCACGGTGACCGGGTGGAGGCGAACACCGAACTCGCGGCTCTCGGCGCGACGAATCTCACGGCCGGGCTGCTGCACGGATTTCCGGTGAGTTGTTCGGGCAGCAGGACCACCATCGCCGATGCGATGGGCGCTCGCACCCAGCTGTATTCACTCGTCACGCTGGGAGGTGTCGTGGCAGTGCTGCTCGTGGCACGTGACATCCTCGCAGCTCTCCCAACCGCCGCGCTGGGGGCGCTGGTCATTTACGCGGCGTTGCGGCTGATCAACCTGACGGAGTTCCGTCGTATCGCGCGATTCCGGCGCAGCGAGTTGCTCCTGGCGCTCGGCACGCTGGTCGCGGTGCTGGGCCTCGGCGTACTCTACGGCGTGCTCGTCGCGATTGCGCTGTCGGTCTTCGATCTGCTGCGCAGGATCGCCCGCGCGCACGACGCGATCCTGGGTTTCGTATCCGGCGTGGCGGGGATGCACGACATCGATGACTATCCCACCGCGAAACCCGTTGCAGGACTGGTTATCTACCGCTACGACGCGCCATTGTGTTTCGCCAATGCGGAGGATTTCCGCCGCAGGGCTCTGGCTGCCGTGGACTCGAGCGCCGAACGCGGGGAGACGCCGGTGCGCTGGTTCGTGCTCAACGCAGAGGCCAACGTGGAGGTCGACTTGACCGCCTTGGACGCCGTGGAACAACTCAGGGCCGAACTGTCGGGCCGGGGGATAGTCTTCGCGATGGCCCGGGTCAAACACGACCTGCGCGATGCCCTCGACGCTTCCGGCCTGACATCGAGAATCGGCGAGCGACACCTTTTCCCGACATTGCCGACCGCGGTTGCCGCCTACCATGCGTACTGCGATCCGGAGTCCGACGTCCCGCGCGATGAATGACCTTCGTCTCTGCCGATGACCCGCCGAGCGCGCGATCCTCGAAACAGACGGTGTCACCCGTCGGAAGAGGTGAAGAGGCGATGTCCGAGAGCGTGACCATTCCGCTGAGCGGGTGGTGGACCAGTCTGACCCGCTTGTGGACGCTGCAACCATGCAACCCGAACCAACTGATGCGTGCATCCGACCGCATCGAGTCAGCGGTGCGCGTGATCGCCACGGTCGCGATACTGGTCGCGGTTCCTGTCGCGGGCGCCCTCGCCACCGAAGCGTATGCCGACACCTCCGCCGAAATTCGCCACGAGAATTCGATGAAAACCCCGATCCATGCCGTGATCGTCGACGAGCCCGTCAAAGCCGCGGCGCATCGCTCCGAAGCCCGGGTGCGGTGGGACGAGACCGGCCGCACCGGCAACGCCATCGTGCCGGTGAGAGAACGGGCACGGACCGGCGATCGCGTCGAGCTGTGGCTCGACGCCGACGGCGCTCCCACCGCGCGACCACGCGACCCGGTCACCGCGGTCGTGGCCGGGATCGGCGTGGGTGTGTTCGTCCTCGTGGGTGTCTGGCTGTGCGGGTGGTGCCTGGTGCACGCGGCCACCCTGCTGCTGGACCGGCAGCGCAGCGCGCTATGGGACCGCCAGTGGCGACAGATGTGTCATGCGACCAGAGAGGACACGCAATGATGTACTGGGACGGGAACGGGCCACAGTGGTGGATGTTCGTTCTCATGATCTTGTTGGTCGCACCTCTGTGGATTGCGGTGGCCATCGCGCTCGTGGCCGTTCGCAGACCTGAGCGCCCCGAGGTGGTCCGCCCCGCCGGCCCCACCCGCCTGGCACCGGAAGCGCTGCTGGCCGAACGGTTCGCCAGTGGCGATCTGGACGAAACCGAATACCGGCGCCGTCTTACGGTACTGCATCCCGTCCCCACTGCCCGGGCGGCGGATATCGACTCACGCACTCGGCAGTGAGCACGGCGTAGAGAGGAAGTCGGCATAGACATCGAAAAGGATGCGCGCCCTGTACGGAACTCTCCGATCCTGGCGGCGGTGGACGGGTCGGCCAGTTCGTATCAAGCGGTGGCCTGGGCGGCAGCCGAAGCAGCCCTGCACCGTTGCGCGCTGCACATCATCACCTCCATGGCCATCCCCACCGGCTTCGGGCCGGGCATGTCGCTGGGGGAGGCCGACCTGGAGTGGATGCGCAGGGACGGCGAACGCGTAGTCACCGAGGCCGCGCGGGTTGCGCGGACAGCCGCATCCGGGGAGGAGCCGCCGATCACCACCGAGGTGAGCTTCGAACTGGTCATACCACTACTCATCGAGCGGTCCACGGAGGCGCGGATGCTGGTGGTCGGCAGCCGCGGGCTCGGCGCGTTCCAGCGTGGCTTGCTGGGTTCGGTGAGCACCGCGACCACCCATCACGCGCACTGCCCGGTCGCGGTGATCCATGGCATGTCCGCGATCGACGCGGTGTCGGCGCGCCAACCGGTGCTCGTCGGCGTCGACGGCACCGACAACAGCATGCCCGCCGTCGAGCTCGCGTTCGAGGAGGCATCGCGGCGGAAGGTCGAGCTGGTCGCGTTGCACGCCTGGAGTGACAGCAGTGGTCTGGACGTACCGGTACGGGGGTGGGACGCCGCGCGCGGGTCGGCTGAGGCGCTGTTGGCCGAGAGCCTGGCAGGCTGGGGGGAGCGCTATCCGGATGTCGCCGTGCGGCGCGTCGTCACGGTCGATCGGCCGGCGCGGTCGCTGCTGGAGGAGTCGGCGAATGCGCAATTGGTGGTGGTGGGCACTCACGGTCGAGGCGGATTCGCGAGCACTGTGCTGGGGTCGACCAGCAACGCGTTGCTGCACTCGGTGGAGGTACCGATGATCGTCGTCCGTTCGCGGTAGCGGGGAGGAACAGGTCGATCCACGTTGTGTTCGGGTGGCCGAAGTCGAAGTCGGGCCGTGCCGGATCAGGGGCAGCTTCCGGAGCGGTCGAAGGGCGATCGACGGGTCAGGTCCGTAGTCCAGTCGCCGGCTCGGCCGGCCGCAACCGTGCCGCAACGGCTTCGACCGCGCGCGGAACGGCGGCGGCGACCGGTTCGGACAGACCGACACCCGGATCGACAGTCGCGACATCCACGGCGATGACCACGATCCTGCCAGGGAGTCGGCCGAGGATGCGGCCCAAGGCCAGCGCGTCCGGCAACCCGAGGGTGTGGGAGGACGCCGAACCGAAGTGCCGGAGCAGGTCGATGTCGGCGTGGCGAAGCCGGCCCGGGATCGATGGCTCGCTGCGGACAGCGTCGATCACGATGGCGAGGTCGACATCAGCCCAGAGCTCCAAAAGTCTGGTCGGCTCGCCATCCGACAGATTTACGAGGACTCCGGGGAGGTCGAGTTTCTGGATCTCGGAGGCGACGGTCGGCCCGAACCCGTCATCTCCGCGGAATTCGTTGCCGATGCCGATGACCACGGCCCACGGCTCGGTCATCGGCGCACCACGTCGATGTCAAGAAAGTGGGCCGAGCAGGAGATGCACGGATCGTAGTTGCGGATCGTGCGTTCGCACATCGCGGCCAGCGCGGCGTCGTCGAGATCGAGGTGGTCGGAGGCGACGCGCCGCAGGTCGTCCTCCATCACCGCCTGGTTCTGGGATGTCGGTGGCACGATCATGGCCGAGCGTACGACTCCCTGATCATCGATCTCGTATCGGTGGTAGAGCAGCCCGCGGGGCGCCTCGCTCACGCCGTGGCCGATACCGGCCCGGGGCCCGACCGGAACGGCGGCGCGAGCGGGGCGTTCGTAGCCGTCGATGATCGTCAGCGCCTCATCCGCCGCGTGGATGACTTCGATCGCTCGCACGAGGATGCTGCGGAACGGGTTGCGGCATTCCGCGCCGAGTCCGATCTCCGCCGCGACCTGCCGGGCGATCGGTGACAGCTGGTGGTGATTCAATGTGTACCGCGCGAGCGGCCCGGTGAGGTACCGTGCGCCGTCGAGCGTCGCGTGCAACGCGGTCGAGTGCGGAACCTGATGCTCCCGTATGTGTTCGGAGAAATCGCTCGCGGGGAAGTGGAGTCCGGTGCTGGTGTGCAGATCACCATTGTCGATGGCGTACCGGTCCGGATCGGCCGCCGCCAGCAGCGCGTATTCGAGTTCCGGCTCGGGGAAATCGAAATTCGCCGCGACGAGTGCGGTGTTCACCGCATGATCCCGCGCCCGACGCAGTTGTTCGGTCACGGCGGAGAATTCGGCGCGTTCGGGGACCGAGTAGAAGCCGCCGAGCCGGACGTTGACCGGATGGATGGCCCGGCCGCCGAGGAGTTCGAGCAGCGCGTTGCCCGCTCTTTTCATCGCTAATCCCTCCTCGACGAGTTCGCGGTGATCGGCGGCGAGCGTGATCGCGTCCGGATAGCCGAGGAAGTCGGGCATGTGCAGCAGATGAATATGTAGAGAGTGGCTGGAAATCCACTCGCCGCAATACAAAAGCCTGCGCAGGTCGGCCAGTGGCCGGTCCAACTCCACGCCACAGAGTTGTTCGAGGGCGTTGCAGGCGCTGGTCTGGTAGGCCACCGGACAGATTCCACAGATGCGAGAGGTGATATCGGGCGGTTCGGTGTAGGCGCGTCCGCGCAGAAATGCCTCGAAGAATCGCGGTGGTTCGTAGATGTTCAACTCGGCGCTTTCCACGTGCCCGTCCGAGACGACCACGCGCAGCGCGCCCTCGCCTTCGACGCGAGCCAGCGTGCCGACCTTCAGCTGCCTACGCCGACTCATCGCGGGTCCTGTTCGCGAAGTCCGGCGCGGCGGCGGCGTAAGTGGCGAAGACGCGGTCGATGTCGTCGGTGTCCATGCCATTCACGCGCAGGATGGGGAGCAGCGCGTGGATGTTGGGATCGGCCATAGGACCGAAACAACCGAAGCACCCGCGGTGGTACGCCGGGCACAGTGCCCCGCATCCCGCCTGTGTGACCGGACCCAGGCAGGGGATTCCCTCGGCGACCATCACACAAGTGGTGCCGCGGCGTTTGCACTCGGTGCAGACGCTGGTGTTCGGGATGTCGGGTGCGCGACCGGCGAGGAACGCGCACAGGGTGTCGAGCAGTTGGCGCCGGTCGATCGGGCAGCCACGTAGCTCGAAGTCCACCGGGACATGGGCAGAGATCGGTGTGGAGGTCCTCAGGGTGGCGATGTACTCCGGGCTGGCGTACACCACCGACGTGAATTCGGCGACGTCGGCGAAATTGCGCAGCGCCTGAATACCGCCGTGGGTGGCGCACGCCCCGATGGCCACCAGGATCCTGGATTGCTCACGGATCTCGATGATCCGGCGCAGCTCTTCTTCGGTCGTGATCGAACCCTCGACCAGCGACACATCGTAGGGGCCGGGCTCCATGGTGCTGGACGCTTCCGCGAAATGGGTGATGCGCACCCGTCCCGCGAGAGCGAGCAGTTCGTCCTCGCAGTCGAGCAAGGTGAGCTGGCAGCCATCGCAGGAGGTGAACTTCCACACCGCGAGTGTGGGTGTCTTCGTCATAGCTCTCGCACCGCCAGGAGTGGTTCGGCGGTCGCGTAGTCGACGACGGGTCCGTCTCGGCACAGCAACAGCGGGCCGAGCTGGCAATGACCACATCGCGCGACACCGCACTGCATGTTGCGCTCCAGCGACAGTTGGATGTCGGCGGCGGCAATTCCCTTGCGCAGCAGACTCTGTGCGCAGAAGCGCATCATCATCTCCGGGCCGCAGAGCAGGGCTGTGGTCTTGTCGGGGTCCACGATCAGGTGAGCCAGTGGTTCGGTGACGAAGCCGACGCGGCCCCGCCAGCCCGGCGCGGGGCGATCGACGGTCTGCTGAAGTTCGATCGAACCGGCCTTCGGCCACGATTGTTGGTCGTCGCGGAACAACATGTCCGCCGGGGTGCGGGCGCCGGTGATCAGCACGATCCGCCGGTAGTCGGAGCGGGCGGCGAGCACGGTGAGCACGGCTGAGCGCAGCGGGGCCAGTCCGACGCCGCCGCCGATGATGACGAGATCTCCGCCGATCGCGGACGCCAGGTCCCATCCTGTGCCGAACGGTCCTCGGACACCGATCAGCCCCCCGATGTCGGTGCCGTGCAACGCTGCGCTCACCGCGCCCACCGCGCGGATGGTGTGTTCGAGAGGGCCGTCGTCGTCGGTGGGGTCACCGCTGATCGAGATGGCGATTTCGCCCACGCCGAAGCTGTAGAGCATCATGAACTGTCCGGCCCGAAACCGTTGTGCCGCATCATGTACCGGTTCCAGGCGCAGTGTCACGGTGTCCGGGGTCTGTGCCTTGCGGTCGATCACGCGGTAGGGCAGCATCATGTCGCCATACGGCACCGCGCGGGCCTGCGTGTCCACGCTCATCGAGCACCTCGCCCGGCCGTGCCGCGCGGTGCAGCGGCGGTACACGTCTCAGCGGGGTTGCGGTAGAGGTCGAGCAGCCGGGCCCTGGTGGCCTGCAGCCGGTCCAGCAGCGCCTCGAACAGCATCATGGCCAGCGCACGACCGAATCGAGGGTCTTTGTCGGCGAGTTCGGCGAGGGTGCGCGCATCGAATTCGACGGCTTCCACCGGTTCGGCGGCCACCGCTCCGAAATGCCACCGATACGGCGGCACCAGCCATGACCAGCCGAGCAGATCGCCGCCACTCAGGGTCTGGAGCACGACGGCGCCCCGACCCGGTACCTGCGCGTCGAGCAGGATGCGGCCGCGGCGGATCAGCCAGCACCGATCGGCCGGACGGCCCTCGCTGATCACCCGGTGCCCGGCGGGGAAGGTCACCTCACGCGCGGCACCGGCCAGCGTGTGCAACTCTTCCTCGCTCAGTGCTGCCAGCTGCCCGAACGCGGACAATTGCTCACCGGTGCTCATGGTCGGTTTCCTCGGCTAGCTCAGCCAGCCGGGCGACCTCCGCGGTCAGATCGATCTCGGCCGGGCACCAAGCGATGCATCGTCCGCAGCCGACGCATCCCGAGCTGTCGAACTGGTCGTACCAGGTGCTGAGTTTGTGGGTGATCCACTGGCGGTAGCGGCTTTCGCCGGATTGCCGCACGCTGCCGCCGTGCAGGTATGAGAAGTCCAGTTCGAAGCACGACGACCAGTGCTCCCAGCGTTCGGCGTGGTCGCCGGTGAGGTCGGTGACGTCTTCGGTGGTGGTGCAGAAACAGGTGGGGCACACCATGGTGCAGTTCCCGCACGTGAAGCAGCGGCCGGCGACGTCCTGCCAGTGCGGAGACTCCCGAGAGTCGCGCAGCAGTGCGCGGATATCGACTTCGGGCATCGCCCGGCCCATTCGGCCTGCGGCCGCCGACACCGCCGCGCGGGCGTTCGTGACCTCCGCCGCGTCAGCCGGGCGCGCGGTGAGTTGGGCGAGAATCTCGGCGCCGTCTTCACTGCCCACGTCGACGAGGAATCGGTGGCCATCGGCGTCGATGCGCTCGGTGAGAGCGAGGTCGTATCCGGCCGAGACTCCGGGGCCGGTGCCCATCGACGCGCAGAAACACACCCCGCCCGGCTCGGTGCAGTTAACCGCGACGACGAACAGGTCTTTCCTTCGGGCGGTGAACGAGGAGTCAGGATACGCCCCGCCGCCGAGCACTCGCCCGAGGATTGCGATCGAGGTGAGGTCGCAGCCACGGACGCCGAGAAACGCCGAGCGGACCGGCGTGTCCTCGACGGGTTCTGGCTGGAGATCTGGTCCGAATCGCCCTATCTTGCGGTGCGGCGGATGCAGGAACTGCTTCCAGGATCCGGGACCGGCGGAATGCGCGAACACCGCCACGTCGTCGCGGCGATGCAGCCGATAGCGGCCGGGCGCGGTCTGCACGCCCCACCCGGCGGGCAGCTGTGTGCCGGAGTCCAGTTCGTCCAGGACGATCGCACTACCACGCACCTGCGGACCGATGACGCGGTAGCCCCGCTCGTGCAGCACGTCCACCAGACGATCCAGACCCGCGCGATCGATTACCGCGGTGTCGTTGGGCATTTTCACGGCCCTCTGTTCGGTCGGATGTAGCCGTCCGTTGTCGAGTCTGGTCGGAGTACGGGACGCACCGCGAGGGACCAAGGTCCTGAATGACGATGGCCGACGGCATCGGTTGCGGCAGCGACGCCGGTTTCGGGGCGCGGCCGGCAGCGAGGAGCCGCAGGCTATCGCTGGGAAGACGCCACCTGTGGTGTGATGCGGCTGAAAACCGATTCCACGCCGACAGGGCAGCGGTCACCGACTGTTCTGAAGGCGGGATGCCGAACCGGCCCTCGGGCGCAGCGGTACAGATCACTGCCGACGGGTCGCGATGAGGACCGGAACGAGGCTTTCCTGAAGCACTGTCTGGCTGACCGACCCGAGGGCCGCGCCCACGATGCCTCCGCGCCCCCGGCTGCCGAGCACGATCAACTGTGCATTACCGGACTCCCACAGCAGCCGCTGAGCGGGGGACCCCTCGGTAACTACGCGTTGGATACCGACCTCCGGGTACTTGTGCGTGAAGCCCGCCAATGTCTCCTCCAGCAGCGCGCTGGTTCTTTCCTGCGCGTCGGCGAGCGCGTCACGGCGAGCCCAGGTCGTCACCGCTACAAGCCCGGCTTGCCGTATCGACGCCTCCTCGAAAGCCATCCCCAGAGCGATCTCGCTGCGGCGCGACCCGTCCACGCCCACGACAACCGGGCTCTGCGGCGAACGCGGAACCGATTCCTCGACACCGGGTACGACGGCCACTGGAGATCTGGCATGCCTGATCAGGCCGGTCCCGACCGATCCGAGCATCACCCGCTCGAAGGCGCCCAGCCCGCGAGCTCCGACCACCAGAAGCTGGGCATCCGCGGAGCGACCGACCAGAGCGGGTACCGGCGATGACGACTCGACGAAGGTTTCGACCACGAGCGCGCCGGCGCGCCCGGCGACCTCCTGCACGATGCCGCGTCCCGTGCTGAGCGCGGAATCGCCCACTGTGCGCAATCCACTCGTGTCGAACAACAGTCGGCCGAGCACAGGCACAGCATCGGCCGGGACGCCGATCGCGTAGACCAGATGCAGTGGCGCGTTACGCCGGGCGGCTGCCTCGGCTGCCCAACGGACCGCCGCGAACGAGGCCGCCGAACCGTCCACGCCCACGACGACAGGACGAACGGCCCGCATGGTCACGACGATGTCGCCTCTCGGATCGCGAGCCTTTTCACGTGCTCGAATGTTGGCTGACCGATGCACTGGTCGAACTCGACGCTATCGGATGAGACCGAGGCCGTCCGACCGCTCAGCCCTCGGTCCGGCCTCCGGAGCCGAGGGAGGTGCGGGGATCGACCAGTTCACGCGGGCCCTGATCGAGGCGGAACGGCGGGTACTCGTCTCGCATCAGCGCGGCATAGGCCAACACCCGGTACAGCCAGCGATTGATGCCGACGACGAAGTCGAACAACCGGCGTGGGTACCGGCCGGTGACCAGCAGGGTGACCGCGGCGATGAGTACGAGGATCCCGATCAGCGGGATCGCGGTAGGGCTGCTGTCGTCGTCGCCGGTGAGCGCCACCGAACCACCCCACATCGCGGTGATCACGAGGTAGTGGGGGATTGCCAGCAACCACCACTTCACCAGTACAAGGCCACGCGACGATCGTTCCGGATAGTCGACCTGGATTTCGGCGGGATATCCGGTAGGACGCAATGTGAACGGTGGGTACCGGTCGGTGCCGAGCGCGGCGTAAGTGTAGAACTGTACTCGCCACGACCACCGCATCACACCGACGTTGAAATCGAAGATCCTTCGCGGATATCGGCCGGTGAGCAAGATCGCCACCCCAGCTACCACGGTGAGCCCGACGAATGCGATCCACAGGAAGAACAGGACGACGTAGTGCGGGATTGCCAGCAGCCATTTCAGCAGCCAAAGCCACCGCGACAGCGGCTCTTCCAGGTCGCCACGCAGGTATACCGGATACGCGGACGCGGTGTCGAAGTCCCGTCCGGCCGCACTTGTACTTTCGAGATTCATGATCGACGCTCCTCATCGCGTCATGGTGAGAGCGCCGAAATGGGCGCTCGTCACGAAACGTTCGAATAGCCGCGGATTCGGTGTCACTCCGACCGGAGGTTCCGCACAGTCGCACGCAGGGCGACGACGTGGCGGGTCGATCATGGTGGAGGGGTGCGAGCGGCCATGACCGACAGCTTCGCGGGAAATCCGCTTCCGGGCGAGAGTCCTTGGGCCCGGGCGTCGAGGGACTTGCGTGTCGCTTCTTCTGTTCGCCTAGTGGCCTTTCGTCCCTGTCCTCGAGGCCGATAAGCCGCATTCATGGCTGCGGTGAGGCTCATACCGTTGAAGTGGGTGCCCGGCCGGGCGCTACACGATCACATGGGCTCAGGAGGCATGCCATGACAGAGCGGCGATTCGACGATCCGCATCACCTCGCCACTGCGAAGGTCATCGTCGGTGTGGACGGTTCGGACGGGTCGTGGGCCGCTGTCCGGTGGGCGGCGCAGTTCGCGGCCGAACGTGGACGCGAACTCGAGATCCTGCACGGCATGGATCTGGTGGGCACCGGTTGGGTGCTGGGTGACTACGAAGTCGTCATTCCCTCGGTGATCGATGCAGTACGCGAACAAGGCGAAGACGTGGTTGCGCGGGCCGAACGGCTGGCCCGCTCGAGCGCGCCCGGGCTGCGTGTCTCGACTCGCGTGTCCTCCGACACCGGTAGGGAGCTGTTGATCGAGCACAGCGCGGAGGCGTTTGCGGTCGTGATCGGGGCGACCGGCGACGCAGGCACGTTCACTCATCTGGGTTCCACACTGCTGGCGGTGACCGCTCACGCGCACGGCACGGTGGTGGTCGTTCGCACCGGCCCCGACGCCGGCGACGCGATGCAGGTCTCGGGGCCGGTGGTCGTGGGCGTGGACGGCAGCGCGGGCGGGGATGCGGCGATCGCCGCGGCGTTCGCCGAAGCGGCCGAGCGCGGGGCCGAGTTGGTCGCCGTGCATGTCTGGAGCGACTGGGACTTCGGCCGGTTCGCCGGTCACACCAGCTTGGGTGAGCTCGACCTGGACAATGTGGAACGGGCGATTCTCGCCGAGCGTCTGGCGGGTTGGCAGGAGAAGTTCCCGGAAGTCCGGGTCGCCCGGAAGGTCGAGGTGTCCGCGCCGGCTCCGCACCTGCTGGACTGGTCGAAGGTGGCGCAGTTGCTGGTCGTGGGCAGTCGCGGACGTGGCGGGTTCGCGGGCATGCTGCTGGGGTCGACAGCCAACACTCTGGTGCAGCACGCGTCGTGCCCGGTGATGGTCGTCCACTCGCGCGAGGAGCAGCGGGGGAGTGGACACCGCCGCTGAAGTCGGCGCGGACCGACGTGCTCGCCGCCGCCGTGCGGTGGCGGGCTGCGGCCCAGTCGATCTCAAATGCGTTGCGCTGCTCGCGGTTGCGTATGCCTCGTCATCAGGAAGGGTTCTCCGCCAAGCTGGGTAAGCGGCTGCGGGCGTGGGCGATGGCATCGGGGGTGTGTTCGAAGATGTGGCTGTCACCGCCCGCGGGGAGAGCGCCGATCGCGGCCAGCCGTCGCTTATGGTCGTCGCGCAGACCGGACATGAGCACGGTGATGCGGCGGTGTTCGAGCTTCGCCATGGCGTCTTTGAGCACGAGGGCGCCGGTGGTATCGAGGGCGGTGATATGGGACATACGCAAGATGACGATGTGGACGTCGGACACCTCGGCCAGCTCGAGGAGGAATCGGTGGGCGGCGGCGAAGAACAGGGGCCCGTCGATGCGGTAGGCCACGATGTGATCGTCCAGCAGCTCATGTTCTTCGGCCAGGTGGTCGAAGTCGTCTGCAGGGTCTTCGAGCGAGATCTGCTGTAGCCGGGCCTCTTTCGCGACCGCCCGCAAGGCGAACACGACAGCGATGCCGACACCGACTGCGACCGCGGTGACCAGATCCATGGCGACGGTGACGCCGAAGGTGATGGCCATGATCGCCGCGTCGGCTTTCGAGGCGCGGGCGATGGCCATCAAGGACGCTGCCTCGATCATCCGCACCGTGGTGGCCAGCAGCACCCCCGCCAGCGCCGCCAGCGGGATGTCGGCGACCAAGGGCGCGGCCAGGTAGACGATCGCGGCCAGCACGACAGCATGGGTCAGCGCGGCGAGACGTGTACGGGCGCCGGAACGGACATTGACGGCGGTGCGGGCGATCGCGCCTGTGGCCGGGACGCCGCCGAACATCGGAGCGGTGAGATTGGCCAGTCCCTGCCCGAGCAGTTCTCGGTCGGGATTGTGACGGGTGCCGACGGCCATCGCGTCCGCCGCGGTGGCCGACAGCAGCGATTCCAGCGCGGCGAGCGCGGCCACCGCGAGCGCGGGTCCGATCAGGGCGCCGATCTGGTCGAGTTGCACGAATCCGAGCGTGGGAGCGGCCAATCCGGCGGGGATCTCGCCGATCGGGGTGAGTTCCAGGTGGAATGTGTGCGCCGCGGCGGTGGCGGCGGCCACCGCGATCAGCGCGAGAGGCAGTTTCGCCAGGTACCGGCCACCGGCAAGCACGGCCACCGCGACCAACAGGGTCGTTGCGAGCGCCAGATGGTGTGGATGCGCGAGGTATTGCCGCACCGCGTCGAGGGCCGATTGCCACACCTTCTCACCTTCGGCGTGGGCGATGCCGAGGGCGGACGGAAACTGTTGCAGGGCGATGACGACGGCGATCCCGGCGGTGAATCCCTCGATCACCGGGGCAGGCATGTACCGCACTGCCCGGCCGACCCCGGCGAGTGCGAGAGCTACCAGCACGAGACCAGCCATCATCCCCACGGCCAGTACCCCGCCGCCACCGTGCTGGTGAAAGATCGGCACCAAGACCACGGTCATAGCTCCGGTCGGTCCGGAGACCTGGAACCGGGATCCGCCGAATACCGCCGCCACCGCGCCGGCGATCACCGCAGTCGCGAGACCGGCGGCGGCACCCAGGCCGGAGCTGATGCCGAATCCGAGCGCCAGCGGCAGCGCGACCAGCGCGACCATGAGCCCCGACAGCAGGTCCGCCCCGGGTGCACGGATGGCGGCGTTCCAGTCCGACCACGACGGCAGGAGCGCGCGCGTGGTCATCGGGCGGCGGCCGGACACAGTTTCGATGCCGCGAGCCACGGTGAATCCCTCCTTTATGAAAACGCAATATTGTTAGTTTAGAAAAGCTGCAATCAGCTGCCGCGCGTGGCCCTCGCTAGTACGGGTGCGATCCGGTTACACGGGTTGCTCGAGGGCTTCGACTTGGCCTGCGACGACGCCGGTGAGGATCGCGCGGGCGGTGGCGAGCAGTTCCGCGACCGCGGGGGTGGTGAGTTCGTAGGTGACCGATAAGCCCTCGCGTCGCGCGGTCACCAGGCCCGCACGCCGCAGAATGGACAACTGCTGCGACAAGTTCGCCGCCTCCACGCCGATCTCGGTCAGCATCTCCGACACCGTGTGCTCGCGCTGGCTGAGCAATTCCAGAACGCGGATGCGCACAGGGTGGCCGAGGGTTTTGAAGAAGTCGGCCTTCATCTGATAGAGCGGCCTGCTCCGTCCCGGCATGGTAGCCGCTCCCTCCCTTCCGCGGGCAGGCCGTTCGGCAACGGCCTTAAGCCTACTGATTGCGAATTTTAGCAAACAGTGTAACTTCGGCAACGCGCCGACCCGCAGACGCCTGTCTCGCGCTCGTGTCGTAACGCCTCTGCTTGCGGCTGGTCCGCCACGGGCATATCCCGAGCCGGTGATCCACGGGGGGACAGGGCGCGTACGTTGCCGCACGATGCGGTGTCGACGCCTTCCGGTCACTGCTCCTGCCGGAGCGATTGCTGTGGGGTCGGACATCTTTCTGTCGACGAGAGCAGCGGCGGTGGTCGAAACCTGCTCGGGCAGCCGGGGCTACTCCGTCCGGCGATCTCGCGGCCGGCTCATGGCGATCGCCAGCAGCGGGCAAGCCACAGCGACCTGAAGTACCAGGAGTGTGACGACCGGCAGACCGGCCAAAACCAGCGCGGCGGCTCCGACAGCCACCGCGAGCACATACAGCGGTGCGTGGCGGATGTCGAGCACACCTTGCCCTGACCGGGTTCTCATTGCTGTGTCGGCGGCGTGATCAGGCCGTAGTCGCCGTCGTAGCGGTGATAGAGCACACTGCCTCGATCCGACGACCGGTCGCAGAAGAAGACGAACGGCAGACCGGTCAGCTCGAGACGCGCGACAGCGTCCTGGAGCCGAAGTATCGGCGCGGGTGTCGGACTGACTGTGAACGGCACCGCACCGCTGGTCACGAGTTCCGGGCGCGGCTGTACCTGCGCGAGGCGGTAACCGGTGGCTCCCGGCGCGATACAACACGCTGTCGGCGCCGGTACCGGATTCGGTGAACAGGTGGAAGTAGTAATCCATGACCTCCATCTCGAAAACTGCCTCGTCGCAGGTTTCCCCGACCAGCGCATAGGATTTGCGCCGCACGATCTGCCGCTGCTCGGCAGCGTCATGAGCGCGCGGCAACGCGGCGCCAGGGGCGCCACCATGTCGCCATTCGCGCGGACGCAGACCGGGCCCGCCCGCCGCGCACCGCTTCCCAATGCCGCGCAAGTCGCTCCAACGATCGCCAGTGCCGCGGCCCACTGGACGCGGCTTGCGTACGGGCTGAGCAAAGTCACGATCCCGAAAAGCACCAGCGCGTGCCCGGAGGGAAACGCCAGCCCGGCGGTCGGCGCATCACGCAGCACGGCGTCCGGCATGAGGGCACCCGGCCTGCTGTGCGTGACCAGCGACTTCAGGATCTCCCGCTCGACAACCAGTTTTGCCGGAACAAGCAGCAGCAGTCCTACCGCCAGCCGAAACCTGCGCGCAGTCAGCGCAATTGCCGAGACTACGGCAGGCGCACCGACCACACCGGCCAGTTGCATCAGCCACAGCGGCCGCGCCAGCCCATCGGGCAGGGTGTTGATCATGCGGAATAGTGTGTGATCGACACGAGCGATGACGCCAGAGCCGCACGCCCACGCAAACGCCGCGGTCGCCGCCACACCGGCGACCGCGACTCCGCAGTCCGCGCCGCGGCGGGCCGGGCCTTCAGGACTGCTGGCCGCGCCGCGTTCCAAGGCACTGAAACCATCGGCGGATGACCCGAGCGACGGCGCCGGCCGATACGGAACAAAGGCGTCATGATCCACTCCGCTGTCGTGCTCACTTACCGCGTCGATGATCGCGGTCGGTAGATGCGGTTCGGAGAAGATGGTGCCGGGGGTGATCAGGATGTGCGGGGTTCCGGCGGGCGGGTCGCGAGAGTGGGCGCACTCGACGTCGGTGTGCTTGCGGTCGCAGCCAGAGATGGGGGAGAGGGCGAGCCCAGTCCGGAGGCGGTGTCGCTGGGGCTAATGGCACCTGGGTTCGGGAATTGCGGCCCTGTCCAGGGTTGCGCGGATCGGGTGTCCTGAGGTGGTGAATCTGCTCACCGGCAGGGCTGGGTTCGGGAAGGAGCGGGGTGTGGCCGGAACGAATTCGATGGTGCGGCGGTGGTCGCAACGGGTCGCTTGTCGGGTGGAGCCGGTGCTGGTGGCGGTAACCGTGGCCGCACTGCTGCTCGGGCTGATTATGTGGCTGTTCGGGCTGCACGGGGTGGCTGAGGGAGCCTGGATCGCGGCGACGGTGGTAGCGGTCGTGCCTGCGGTGTGGTGGATGGTCGCCACGCTGCTGCAGGGTAGGGCCGGAGTCGATTTGATCGCGGTGTTGTCGCTGGTGGGCACGTTGCTGGTGCACGAGTACCTGGCCGGTGCGCTGATCGCGGTGATGTTGGCGACCGGTCGTGCGCTGGACGCGGCCGCCGAGCGACGCGCCTCGCACGATCTGCGGGCCCTGCTCGAGCATGCGCCACGCTCGGCTCGCCGCCGCATCGGCGCCGAAGTCGGTGTGATCGGCTTGGATGAGGTCGCTGTCGGCGATGTGCTGGTTGTGGTGCCCGGTGAGGTGGTGCCGGTCGACGGGCGGGTTCTCGACACCGTGGCCGTGCTAGACGAGTCGGTGCTGACCGGAGAACCGATGCAGGTCGAGCGCGGGACCGGGGAACCAGTGCGCAGTGGCGTCGTCAACGTCGGCGCCTCCTTCGAGATCCGTGCGACCGCGACCGCGTCGGAGAGCACCTACGCCGGAATCGTGCGGCTCGCTCGAGAGGCCGGCGCCGAGAACGCGCCAGTGGTCCGGTTGGCCGACCGGTACGCGGCTTGGTTCCTGCCCCTGACACTGCTGGTGGCCGGGGCGGCGTGGCTGATCAGCGGGTCGCTGGTGCGCGCGGTCGCGGTTCTGGTGGTGGCAACCCCGTGTCCGCTGTTGCTGGCCGCGCCGGTAGCTATCGTGTCCGGACTGTCGCGAGCCTCCCGCCAAGGAGTCGTGGTCCGCAGCGGCGGTGCGCTGGAAAATCTCGGTCGCGCGACCACTCTTGTGATGGATAAGACCGGGACTCTCACCGCGGGTCGACCCGTAGTGGTGGAGGTCATCGCCGCCCCTGGCCAGGATGCTTCCGAGGTACTGCGCCTGGCCGCGTCGGTGGACCAGCTATCGCCTCATGTGCTGGCCGAGGCGATCGTCACCGAGGCGCTGGCCCGCGACTCGGCGCTGTCGCTGCCCACCGCTGTGATCGAACAGCCTGGCCGCGGCATATCCGGCACCGTCGACGGTCGCCATGTCGAGGTGGGCAAACTGCACCATACGGCGACCGGATCCCAGTGGGCGCGTGCGGTGGACAGCCGAGCGCGGTTGGACTCGGCGGCGATCGCGTGGATCGTCGTCGACAATGAGCTCTACGGGGCGGTTCTGCTGCGCGATCCGCTGCGGCGGCACGCGCCGCGCACGATACGAAGACTGCGTGAGGCGGGGCTGAACCGGCTGGTGATGCTGACCGGTGACCGTCTCGAACCGGCTCGTGAGGTCGCCTCCGTACTCGGCCTGGACGAGGTATATGCGGGACAGAGCCCTGCGGACAAGGTCGCCGCTGTGCGTGGCGAGCGTGAGCGCGCGGTGACGGTCATGGTCGGCGACGGTGTCAACGATGCTCCCGCCTTGGCCGCCGCCAGCGTCGGCGTGGCGATGGGCGCACGCGGGTCCACCGCTTCGTCGGAGGCCGCCGATATCGTGCTCACCACCGACCGGCTCGACCGGCTCGCCGACGCCATGGACACCGCCCGCTGGTCACGCCGCATCGCCGTGCAAAGCGCCGTCGCAGGGATGAGCCTGTCGTTGCTGGCGATGATCGTAGCCGCCGCCGGGCTGCTCCCACCCGCCGCCGGGGCCCTGCTGCAAGAGGGCATCGACGTGGCGGTGATCCTCAACGCGTTGCGTGCGCTGCGGGGCAGTCCGGCCACCCGAACAGAGATGGCCGCGACAACCGAGAAACTCCTGCACCGCTTCGCAGGCGAACACGAGGCGCTGCGCGAGATGCTCACGCTGTTGCGTGCCGCCGCCGACCAGCTCGCCACCAGAAACGATCCCGCGGCCCTGGCCGCCGTCGAGGATGCCCACCACTTCCTCGTGACCGATCTGCTGCCCCACGAACAGGCCGAGGAAACCCTCCTCTATCCCGCCCTGGCAGCCCCGCTGGGCAGCGCCGAGGCTACCGTGACGATGAGCCGCGCCCACGCCGAAATCCAGAGGCTGGTCACCCGCATAGGCGCTCACCTCGACCGCGCCCACGCCGCGGGCGCCATCGCGGGCGACCAGATCGATGACCTGCTCGCTTGCCTCTACGGCCTGCACACGTTGCTGCAGCTGCACTTCCTGCAAGAAGAGGAGAACTACTTCACCCTCACCGACGACGAGGAACCCGAGAACATCTCGGCCTCCCGCCGGTCTCACCGCCACGAACCCTTGCGGCGATAACGCCGGGGCGGCCCGGCGCGGCGTGGGTTATCGACCTCGATCGCGGGACCCGCTGCCGTTCCGCTCTCGAGATCGGCTGCGGAATGCTCGGACGCCGACCCGCCGCGTTCGGTGCCGCGACGCACGAGCAGCAGCGCCGCCACGGACACGACGATCGGTAGGAAGCTGACGGTCAGCATGGTGAGCCGGAGGGCGTCCGCGAAGTCCACGTCGAGCCGCAGTCCGGCCGCTTGCCGCAGCAGGTTGGGATCGTAACCGGCGCTGCCTGGACTGTGTGCCGCCGCGCTGCGTGCGGCGTCGACGGCTCGCTCGGCGCCAGCGGTCGACAGTGCGCGGGAGTGCGCGTCCGCCAGCCATGAAGCGTGAACGCAGTCGCCGCCGCTGCGCTGAAGACGAAAGGCAGCCAGGTTTCGGGTCGCAACATCCCTTTTTGCGCGGCGGCGATGCCGACTACGAGGCCGAGCAACGCCGATCCGACCAAGGCCACGCGGATCACGTCGAGCCGAGGACGCTGGCGGGCGGGTGACTCCGGCACAGAAACGGCCGTGAGCCACAGCGCGAGCAACGACAGCGACGGGGCGACCAAGAACAGCGACCGCCAGCCGACGGCGGTCACCATCCAACCCGTGAGTGCCGGGATCACACCGCACAAGATCATTTCCACCGCCATGAAGACGCCGATGGCGCCGGGGCGCTTCTTCTCCGGTACCGACGTCTTCAGCAGGGCCAGCGGTACGCCGAGCAGCGCTGTCATCCCGAGACCGCCGAGTACACGCATCGCGAAGAGGTAGACGTAGCCGGGTGACAGCAGCGAGAGCAGGTCGGCGACCGTCACGATGCTCAGACCGATCATCAACAACCGCTTGAGCCCGAAGGCATCTGCGAGATTGCCCGCGGCGAGGACCGCGGCGGCCATCACCA
This sequence comes from Nocardia sp. NPDC041819, assembly GCF_055590505.1. Lineage (NCBI taxonomy): Bacteria > Bacillati > Actinomycetota > Actinomycetes > Mycobacteriales > Nocardiaceae > Nocardia > Nocardia sp. NPDC041819. The sequence continues at coordinate 38,630 of NZ_JBVJAP010000028.1, forward strand.
GGGTCGCCGTTCCGCCGAGCACACCGGCGAGTTGCGGCGGCACGCGCAGGTCCCGGCTGACTTGCGGCAAGTTCAGGCTCAGCAAGAGCGGGTCCAGCACGGTGATCGTGAAGGCCGCAGCGAGGCCGAGTATTACCGGCAGGTCGCGGCTGGTTACCGTGTTCGCCGGATCGCCGTCTGGTGCCGGTTGTCGTCGCGGACTCACTTCACGTGCCGTGCTCGGGCGCCCGTGGCGCGGCCGAGGGCCGGTGACGGTCGTCGTGAGAGCTGCCGGTCGCGGGCGTGGGCCAGCAGCACCGCGATCTCCGTCGTGATGCTCGATGACATCGTCTCGATGTCGGGCGTCGTGTCGTAGTCACCGGTGATGCCGAAAGTCAGCCGGTCGAGATAGCTGAGGATCGCGATGGTCGTGCGAACCCGCATGGCGATCGGAATGCAGGGCCACAGCTCGAGCACCCTGCGGCCGCCGAGTGTCAAGCGGTGCCGGGGGCCGGGGATGTTCGTCGCCAGTGCGACGACGCCGCGCTGCGGAAAGGACACCGCCAGCCGGAATACTTCGGCCACGATCCCGAACGGCAGTCGCCGGGAGAAGGAGAGCACCGATCTCTCGGCATCGGCTTCCCCGCGGGCTCGGTGCCTCCCGATCTGCTCATGGACCGCGAGCAGGCGCTCCACGGGCTGGTCGAGTTCGATCGGCAGATGACTGATCACCGCCGAGACGCGGTTGTCGAGTACCCGTCTCGCCTCGGTCGTTCGTGTCGAGACCGGTACGACGATGCGCAGTTCGGCAGGGGCGGGATGCTCGCCGCGGCTGAGCAGCAATCGCCGATAGGCGGCGGCGATGGCGGCGACGGCGACGTCGTTGACGGTGACATCGAAAGCCGTCGCTATCTCCCGCACCTGCGGGAGCATGGTTCGCGCCACCGTGTAGCGCCGCTGTTTCCCGATCGGGCCGTTGAGCGAGGACTCGCTTGCCGGCGCAATCGCCGCGTACAGCACTGGCGCCAGTGTGCGCACGGTTCCCACGGCGGCACGCGGGATGGCCACAGGTGCCTGAATCGCCTTCCTCAGTAGGTTCAGTATCCCCGCACCCGAATGTCTCGCACCCGGCCTTCGACGCTCGCCGACGTCGATCGCGGCGGGGTCGCAGAAGCTTTCGAGCAGTGTGAGTTCGGAGATGCCGTCGACCATGGTGTGGTGAGCCTTGAGGATCAGCACCCAGCGGTCCTCGGTCAACTGGTCGACCACGACCACTTCCCACAGCGGATGATCACGATCCAGCCGCTCGGTCAGCTCGGTCGCGATAAGCTCCCGCAACTCCTGCTCGCCGCCCGGCGCTGGTAAGGCGGTCCAGCGGATGTGGTGGTGCAGATCGAAATTCGGGTCGTCCTCCCACACCGGCGCCTTGACGTCCCAAGGCACGCGCCGGACCCGCTGTCGCAGCCGTACATGCCGTTCGAGTCCGCGATCCAGCCAGGCGCGCAGCTCGTCCCTGGACGGCGATAGCCCCTCGAGGATCGCCACGGTTCCGATGCCGAGACTCACCCGGCGGTCGGTGTCTTCCATTTCCATGAATCCCGTGTCCAGCGGGCCCAATTCGGTCATCGCGAACCTGTCCCGGCAGCATTGCTGAATGCTGCCTGTTTGCTGGAGCTACAAGAGAATCCTCCCGTGAAGAGGAACCGTGGTCAACTCGCCGACCTGGCGATGATCACCGGCACCTCGGCCGCGTGCAGGACGGCCTGACCGACCGAGCCGAGCGTCATTCCGGAGAAACCGCCGCGACCATGGCTGCCGACCACGATGAGCTGGGCCTTGTCGCCGATCATGAGAAGCCGGTCGGCAGGACGGTCCCCGGTCACGACGCGGTGCACCGGAACCTCCGGATACTTCTCCCCGAACCCGGCGATGCTCCGGGCGAGCAGTTCTTCGCCCTTCTCCTGCATTTGCTCGGATGATTCGAAACGCAAGAACTCCGACCAGGTGTGCACTGCGACCAGTTCGGCACCGCGGAAAGCGGCTTGGTCGAAGGCGATCTCGACGGCGTGCGCGCTGCTGTGTGAGCCGTCGACGCCGACCACCACCGGGCGGTTCGGCGCCGCGGGCGTTTCCGGGATGACCGCCACCGGGCAGGCGGCGTGCCGCGCCAAGGCGGTGCTCACCGAACCGAGAAGTCTCCGGCTGACCGCGCCGAGCCCGTGGGTGCCGACAACGAGCAGTCGCGCGGCTTTGGAGCGCTCACGCAGGACCGGGATCGGAGGCATGTCCACCAGTTCGGTGCTGATGTCGAGTTCGGCGATCGACGCGGATTCGGCGACGGCGGTAACGCGGGCGGTTTCGAGCGCGTCCAGCCCGCCTTGGCGGTAACTGTCGAAGTCGAACTGCCCGATCTCGAAACCCGACCCGAATTCACCGAAGTCACCGATCGCGTAGAGGAGGTGCAGCGGCACGTTGTGGCGAGCGGCGTCGACGGCGGCCCAGCGCAGCGCCGCGAGCGCGACGGGCGATCCGTCGACGCCGACGAGAGTGGAAGGATTACCGATCCTGGACATCTGGTTCGCCTCTTTCCGACTGGCGGCAACGAGTTCCGATTCCATCCCCGACGGAGGTGCGAGGGGGCGGGCAACCTGCGGCGTGCGTCCGTGGCCTGCCGCTACCGGCTACTGCGGAGCGGATGCGCTGGTGAGATGCTCGGCGATGAGGATGCGGTGTGCTTGCTGGGCCGCGTCGGCTCGGCGTCGATCGTCGATGTCGCTGCTCGGCAACTGTTCGAGTCCGCGGGCGAGAATCGCGATGGCGTCGCCGAGCAGCAGCACTCGGTGCTCCAGTTCCGCGAGCCGTTCGGCGATGGCATCCTCGAGCGCGACCCGGTGGACGCCCTCGGCGCCGGTTACGCCGCGCAACACCGAGCGCAGGCGCACCGGCAGCTCGGTGACGATCCGGCGCGCGAAGCGCAGAGGCGCTTCGAGTGAATCGCTCTGAGGGGACATGGCACCAGAGTCGTCCCGATGGCCCTGGTCCACTAGGGTCGGATGGCCCTCGCGGGACGTCCGACGGCCTTTGTGGCGGTGTGGCCGCAGGGGCCGGTTTCGGCGGTGACAGTCCAGATGGGTTCGTCGCCCTCCGCTTCGACGGTGGGGTCGATCGGTGGTGCGGCGTGCGGGTCGGGTGTCGATGGCGAAGACCACGCCGAGGTCGCGTGCCCGCCTGATGAGTCGGTCGTCGAGGTCGAGGCGGTCGGGGTAGGCGTTGATCTCCATGGCGGTATCGGTCCGGGCGGCGGCGGCGAACACCGCATCGGCGTCGAACTCGATGGGTGGCCTGCGACCAATGGCCCTACCGCCGGTTTGCGGCAGATTGCGACGATGAGTCGGACGGGCGAGCAGAGGAGGTTGTGCGATGCATGCGAAGGCAGGGGACTGGCTGGTAGTCGAAGGTCGCACTCTCGGCGGCGCGGTCCGGCACGGTCTCATCGAGGAAGTACACGGCAGCGACGGAATGCCGCCTTACCTCGTGCACTGGACCGATACCGGCCATCGAGCGCTCACGTTTCCCGGACCGGACGCGCATGTGGTAACCCGCGATGAACTACGCGCGCAGGAGGAAATCGCGGAGGCGCGTCTGTCCTCACGGCACTATCGGGCGAGCCGATCTGCTGCGAGGTCGGGTGGCGCCTGAGTGCAGGTGAACATACCCGGACTCCATCGAGCCGGGCGACGATCGAATAGGCCAGCTCGTGGGCCGGCAGTCGCGCAGAACGCGGAGGCGCCCGCGGCGGCGGTGGCCTATGCGACCGGAGCTGCCGCGGTGCCGGTTGAATCCGAGAGCACCAAGGTCACCGTCGTCGGCGGCAGGCTCGTCCGGAAACGACGGAGGTCACCAGCGAGCGAGGTCTTTACGCCCTGCCGGAGTGGCGCTCATGGGTCGTTGACTGGATCAGGGAGGCCGAAATGGAAAATTTTAGCCACGACGCATCGAACTATGCGCGAACGCGGTGGGACCCGATCGAGAAGGCCCCGGAGGAACGCGTCGGTGCGAATCTGACCGACTATCGGATGTCTTGCGAAGCGTTCGATTGGGCGGCGGCGCGCTCCTCGCTGGCGCGGCCTTGCTCGTCGATGATAGGTAGTGCGGCGAAGCCGTGTGCGGTCAGCAGCGCGGTGGCCTCCGACAACGGTGTCCCCGGCCGTGCCGTCACGACGGGCCTGCTCAGGACGTCACGTGCACGCATCGGTATCACCTCGTAGCTGCGGTATTCGGAGCCGTGCCCACGCGATCGCGGTAGGCGGGAACACAGCGGTGTGTCGTCTCGGGGTGTTTCGGCCGGGCGGCGGTCGGTGTCGGCACCGCCCCATACGTCCAGCATGGCTCGGCTTCCTCCGTTGCGTGGAGAGGCATCTGCCCTGCCCGTCTGGGACCAATGTCCTCAGTCCGGGGCAAGGCCCTCGGTCAGCGTATCGGGATCGTCGCCGTATGAAGTGACCCTACGTTCGCATGCGGGGTTCAGCTGGCCCCAGTGACGGTGAAGATGTCGGTGACCGGTCGTCGCGGGGTCCGGGGGATCAGGTCCGTGTCGTCGGGCGCGGTGCCGACGCGGATCAGGACTTGCGGTGTCGCCGGGCGGGGGACCAGGCCGCTGAGCAGTCTGCGGGTGGTCGGTAGTTCGGTGATGTGGGTCAGCGCGCAGGTGGCCAGCCCGGCCGCGGTGCATTCGAGCAGCACAGCCGACAGCGCCTCGCCTGTGTGCAGCCACTGGTCGACCGAGTCGCTTTCGGTGGCGAGCACCATCAGTGCGGCGTGATCGTCGAGCCGGGCGCGTCGCATCGTATGCGGAGCGGGCGGGAACGCGCGGGCGATGCCGACCCGGGCGTTTTCGGCGTCGGACACCAGCGCTGAGGCGGGTACCCCTTCTGGAGACTCCGAATGTCCTGCCCACCATTCCAATTCGGTTTGATACAGCAGATCGTGGCGGCGCAGTGCTCCAGCCTCCTGGGAGGCGGTGGCCAGCCGAGGGCGCACGTGGGCGTCGAGCACGTCCAGTTCCACCTCGTGCGGGGAGGTGAGCATCCGCAGGCGGGGCAGGATGCCGGGGAAGCCGTCGGGTTCGTTCATCGGCAGTCGGTCGGTGCGGCGCCGATCGATGGCCGCGGCTCGGGAGTGGATGCCCTCGGGCGGGTCGGGCCATGGGCGGAATTCGATCACCGCGAGATGATCGGGTCGTTGCCGGTCGGGCACCCGCGTGGTGTCGGTGTGCCAGCCCCGGTCCGCGAAGGCGGTGCGCAGGTGGTGCAGCACGGCTCCGCAGCTGATGACCAGTTGGCGGCCGTGTGGATCGGTGGAGGGCAGCAGCCGGTCGGCATCGGTGTAGAGGTGCAGGCGGGTGCCGTCGAACACCCACCGCCACGGCTGGGTGTTGTGCACCGAAGGCGCCCGAGTGGCCAGCCGCAGCGCCGCGAGCATCATCCGGCGATCAGGTACCGAGATGGTGGGTGCTTCGTCATTCGCTGTCATACCTCGAGTGTTCCCGCTGCGTCACGCTGCGGATACGGGCATGCGTCCGCAGCGCAGGGTCTTTTGTCATCTCGGATGGCCGGCAGGTGCCACTGCCACCGCACGTGGCCCCCGGTCGGCCGGCGGGGCATCAGCCGCGCGGATTGGGACCAGCCGCGCAGCACCGAGTCCTTCGCCAGCATGCCGGACTGCATATTGCGTCCCGGCCGCCGACAGCTGAGAACACGCCGTCCTCGCCGTTCACCGCAAGCTCGATCAGAAGTGGGCAGAACCCGTAAGTGCGGACTTCGGCGTCGGTGGTTCGTCACGGGGAGAGTGCTGTGGGTAGCGGGTGCGTCTCTCAAGAAGTGATGGTGGTCGAGCGGGCCGGTGGCAGCCGAAGACTGCGGGCGATGGTGTTGGTCCAGGAGCGAACCGTCGCCCAGTCGCGCAGGTCACCGTAGCGGCCTTTGCCGAGCAGGCGGTAGAGCATTCGGGTTCGCAGTGAGATGCCGTCGCTGTCGTATCGTCCAGCGAAGGCCCGGTAGTCGTGCGCATTGATGGAGTCGCGTAGGGCGGCGATCTTCTTCGGGACGATCCGGCCGAGGCGGCGGCCGATGGGGCCACGCAGTGCCGGGGCGAGTCCGACGCTGAAGAGCCAGACGTCCTTGTTCGCCAACTCGTCGTGGTGGGCGTGTGCGTAGTCGGTGAGGGGAGGCAGGAGTTTCATGTTGTGGACTGCGCTGCCGAGTACGAGGGTGTCGAAGTTGGATAGGTCGGGCGCGTGTTCGATATCGGCGAGTTGGACGATCGTGTCGCGTCCTGAGAGTTCGGCGCTGATGAATTCGGCGATGTCGCGGGTCGATCCCTGTTCGGTCGCGTAGACGACAGCGATTCGGTGTTTGTCCTTATCCATGTGAGAAATTTTGCTCGGGTGAGCCGAGGTCGGTCAGAGGACTCCTGCCTGTGGCGGGGGGACCATGGTCACTGTCGGCGGCGCAGCAGCCAGCGCCGGATGTCGTCGGCGCCCGGACGAGAGCCGCGCAGAAGTCCCTCGACCGCGCCGGCATCGGCGCCGACCGAGGCACACGACCTGGACCGGCGTGTCTACCGCGCGTTCGATTCGATGCCGCTCTGAAATTTGACACCATTAACCTGGATGCTTGCTGGACAGCACCCGATCGTTTCCTGTTGAACTCATCAACTGCCCGTCCGGAACCATGGGACGCGAGTCGGCGATATCGAGCCGATGACTCGTATGGCGGCCACGGGCGAAACCACTGAGATGTGTCAAGAGATCAGTGAAGGAATCTGGGCATGGCTGGATACCTGTTGGTCTCGAGGGTGACCGGCCCCATTAGAAGCACGGCAGCGACCACTCCGCAACCGGAGCGATCACCGCGATTCCAGCTCTCCCGCACCGAGTTGATCTCGCTCGACACGGTTTTCGCGCCGGCCGGGATCGGCGGCGCTGCCGCGCTCGTGATCGCCGAGGCGGCGGCGCAGGTTGGCGAACTGCCGCGCTTGCATGATGAGGTGAGCGGGCTGACCGACGAGGAAGTCGGTGACCGCCATCAAAGGGCGGGGCGCATCCCGCCCGATGGTGCGCACCACCAGGCGAGTACGTCCGCCGGGTAGCTCGGTGAGATGGAAGCCCCACACGCCTTGGGTGAACATCCGGGGGAGCGGACCACGAGGGTCGAAAGGACGGCCGGTGGGCAACGCGAGATCACTCCGCAGCACCAACGTCGTCGGACGATCGGCGATCGCCACCGTGAAATACATTCTGCCGTCGGCTGTGGCATTCACGCGGTCGCCCACGCGTAAGTTCTGCCATTCCGGCACAATTCGCGTCGAGCTGGGCCGCCCGCGATTGTCCAGCCGGTCCCAGCTGTACCAGCCGGCCCGGTCGGCGCCCATTTGAACCAGCCAGGACCAAACGGCGTCCGGGGGCGCTTCCAGGGTGGTGGCCATGGTCGAGCAGCCAGTCGGTGCCGGCACCAATGTGTCACCGGGGTATCCGGCTGCCGCCTCCGCGGGGGTGGCGCCCCAGCGCAGCATCCGGTGCCGCAGCACCAACGCAGCTACCGTGGCCAGTAGGACAACGGTCGATCGCATGTTTTCGCCTCCTGTCGTGGATTCGTTCGAATGCTCAGCTCAGCGGCCAAGGCCCAGGCCCCCGACGTTCTCACCCGCCGTGATCCGTGGCATCGGTCGACGCCAACGGTGGCTGCGGTCCAGCCCGACCGGCCCCGCGGCGTGCGCGGTCAACTCGCCGACCTCGCGATGATCACCGGCACCTCCGCCGCGTGCAGGACCGCCTGACCTACCGAACCGAGCGTCATTCCGGCGAAACCGCCGCGCCCATGACTGCCGACGACGATGAGCTGGGCATCCTGGCCCACTTCGAGTAGCCGCTCGGCGGGGCGGTCCTCGACCACGATGCGCCGCACTGGAACCTCCGGATACTTCTCTCCGTACCCGGCCAGGCTTCGGGACAGCAGTTCTTCGCCTTCCTCTTGCATGTCGGCGGATGAACTGAAGCGCAGGAAACCCGACCACGTGTGCACCGTGATGAGTTGCCGTCGACGCCGACGACGATAGGCGGATCGCTGATCGGGGACATCAGTCCGCACTCCTTCCTGCATCTGGCGGGTACCTATTGCCGATCGACGAGCGGCGCGCGACACCGGTCAGTGTGGGCTGCCGAGCCGGGCGACCACGACGGTCGCGCGATCTGCTCCCATGCCGCTGCCGGACTCGCCTCGCAGCACTGTGCGCAGCAATGCCGGCGGCATCCCAGTGCCGATCTTCTCGGCGACGGCGTCGAGCCGTTCCCCGCGGTGCGCAGTATCGCTGTCGGTGAAGCGCTATTCGGGGACATGCCATCAGCGTCGTCCCGTCGGCCGCGGTCGACTAGGGTCCGATGGCCCTGGCCGCGAACCGCCGATCGCCTTCCGTGTGGGGTCGCGGGCGGCCGCTGCGAACCGCCTATCGGCCTCGCGCTGCGCCGAGAAGGACCTTTGCCTGCGACCAATGGCCCTACCGTCGGATCGCGGCCGGTTGCGACCATGAGTCCCGACGGCCGCCGCATACCGGCAGAACTACGTAGGACAGTCTCGTTTCTCAGGTGAAGCCATGACGGAGAACACGCCACGACCGCGTGGGCACATCGATCGGCCGAACGTCGTCGCCGTGGACGGCTCGGCGGTCTCCCTCTACGCCGCGGCGTGGGCGGCGGCGGATGCGGCGTTGTACCGGCGCAGACTGTGTATCGTCACCTCGGTTCGGACCGGCTTCGGCGCGAGAGTTCTCTCGGCCGACACCGACGCATCGCGCAGCCGGAACGGCGAACAAGTGCTCGGCGAGGCCTGCGAGGTAGCCCGAAAGGCTGCGCGCGACGAGACGCTGCCGATGGAGACCTCACTCATCGCCGATCCGATCGTTCCGCATCTGATCGACCGCTCGAGATGGTCGGGGATGGTCGTCGTCGGCAGCCGTGGTCTCGGGACGTTCGGTCGTGGGTTGCTCGGATCGGTGAGCACAGCGGTGACCAGGCACGCGCGCTGTCCGGTCGCGATCCTCCGTTCGGCTCCGGCCACGGATGCAGTCTCCGCGGGTAAGCCGGTCCTTGTCGGAGTGGACGGAACGCCCAATTGCATACCGGCGATACGACTGGCGTTCGAAGAAGCCTCGCGGCGCGAAGTCGAGTTGATCGCGTTGCACGCGTGGAGCGATACGCGCGGGGCCAATCTTATTCCGACCTGGGATGCTGTACGAGAATGGGAGATCGCGCTACTTGCGCAGAACCTGGCCGGGTTCGGCGAGCGATACCCGGAGGTGCCGGTGCGGCGCGTATTGACGCGCGACAGTCCTGTTCGCTGTCTGGCCGACGAAGCGCGGGACGCGCAACTGCTGGTGGTGGGCAGCCGTGGCCGTAGAGGCGTGACCGGTGTGCTGCCCTGGTCCACCACGTCCGCACTCGTCGATGCAGTGCAGTGCCCCGTCATCGTCGCGCGTCAGCGCTGAGGCTGTGGTACGCGTGGCCCGCACCGCGCGCCATCACCCCGCACCGGGTGTAAGTGGGCGGAGCGTCGTTCCTGTCGTGGACTTCCAGGACCAATGGCTCTTCGCCCGGCGACGATCGGATCTGCCGTCACGAGGACAGGAAGGCGACGCTGGACTCGAGAGGAGGTGTCGATGCTTTTCGATGATCGCTATGACGCCGGGCGTCGCCTGGCGAAACGACTGGAGTACTTGCGAGACGAGGATGTCGTCGTCGTGGGCCTGCCGCGTGGCGGTGTTCCCGTGGCCTACGAGGTCGCGCGGGGGCTGGACGCACCGCTGGATGTGATCGTGGTCCGGAAACTCGGTGTCCCGTACCAGCCGGAGCTCGCTTTCGGCGCGATCGGCGAGGACGGCGTCCAAGTGATCAACGACGTGGTCCTCGGCTACACAAGGCTCACCCGCGAGGAGATCGCTGAGGTGGAGCGTCGTGAACGCGCCGAATTGAGACGGCGGACCGAGCGGCTGCGGCGTGCTCACCCGCGTATCCCGCTGTTGGGTCGAACTGTGGTCGTCATCGATGACGGCATCGCCACCGGCGCGACGGCTCGCGCAGCGTGCCAAGTGGCGTGGGAACAAGGCGCGCAGCGCGTTGTGCTGGCCGTCCCGGTGGCTCCCCGTGACACGGTGGCGATGTTGCAGGATGTGGCCGACGAGGTGGTCTGTCTGGAGATGCCCATGTGGTTCGGCGCGGTCGGCGGCTGGTACCACAATTTCGGCCAAGTGGCCGACGCCGAGGTCGAGCTGCTTCTTCGTTCTGCGGAAACCCGCAGCGAGCTTCCCCGAATGCCCGTGGACGATCCGTCGCTGTGTGATGAGGAGGTTCAGATCCCGCTCGGTGAGAGGCAGGTCTCCGGGCATCTCACCATCCCGGAGGACCCACTCGGGCTGGTGGTGTTCGCGCACGGCAGCGGCAGCAGCCGTCGTAGCCCGCGCAACCGGTTCGTTGCCGGGGTGCTGAACCGAGCCGGGCTGGGCACCTGCCTCTTCGATTTGCTCACTCCCGACGAGGAGATCGACCGGTCACAGGTTTTCGATATCGAGCTGCTGTCGCGGCGACTGCTCGATGCCACGCGATGGCTGACCGGTCGACCCGACGTCGCCGGCCTGCGGATCGGGTACTTCGGGGCCAGTACGGGCGCCGCCGCTGCACTACGGGCCGCGGCCGATCCCAGCGTCGCTATCGCCGCGGTGGTGTCGCGTGGCGGTCGGCCGGACCTCGCCGGGGCGCAACTCGCGGCGGTTCGAGCGCCCACGCTGCTGATCGTGGGTGGGCACGACCATCTGGTGCTGGAGCTCAATCGCGTGGCGGCGCAGGAGATGTCGTGCGAAACCGCGCTGACTGTGGTGCCTGGCGCCACGCACTTGTTCGCCGAGCCGGGGGCGTTGGAGAAGGTCGCCGAACTCGCCCGCGATTGGCTGCTCGCTCAGCTGGCGCCCGCGCCGGAGGTCGAGAACCGGACGGAAACTCGATCTTGATCTCGATTCGTGTTGTCGGCCGGCGGCGCCGACCCTGGTCGCGGAGTCGACGACCTGTATGCGGTATCGCGTCCACCGACTCGGCTGGGCAGTCGGGGTACACCGTCCGGCGCACTTCCGCCGGGCTGCGATCGGTTCAACGCAGCGGCACCTTCCAGCACAGCAGTGCGGTGATTCCTCGGGTGCGGCGTCGGGATCCGGCACGACCGCGAGGAAGGTGCGGTCGGTGCCGCGCCGGCCTTCGGTGTGCCGAGGGTCGGTGGCCGGCGGGCCGATCGTGGCCAGAGGGCCCGGTTATCGGTGACCTTCGGCCATCACGGATGCCTGTCGGTTCGCGCAATGCTGAAGTCGAAAACAAGCGTGCACCAGCTGAAGGTGATCGATGGCCATGGTCGGACTCCAAGGCAGAAGCGCGGTCGTCACCGGCGGTGCACGCGGCATCGGCGCCGCCGTCTTGTCCGCCTTCGCTTGATACACCCTGGTGGCGCCACCGCCGGTCAGGTCTTGGGCCTGCCGGACGAATCTCGATGAGAGGCAAGCGATGCCGAAAACACATCCCGATCTCGATACGCTG
>NZ_JBVJAP010000029.1:0-36712 GCF_055590505.1 Nocardia sp. NPDC041819
GCGACAGCAACCTCAGGAGTCAAGCCACCCGGTCCGCTACGGCACGCTACGGGCAGCTACCCCGACGACGAACCGCTGGCAGACATATAAGTCGGCAACCTCACCGCCGGCGCGGACCTCACTCACCGCGTCGAAGGCATAAGCCTGCACGTCTTGGCCACGCCGCTGATCACCAAGGCCGACGGCACCAAGTTCGGCAAGACCGAAGGCGGTGCGATCTGGCTCGACCCGGAGATGACCTCGCCACATGCCTTCTACCAGTTCTGGCTCAACGCCGAGGACGCCAAGGTCGCGGACTATCTCAAGATCTTCACCTTCCGCAGCCGGGACGAGATCGCGGCGTTCGAGGCAGCTGCACGGGATCGGCCCGCTCAACGGGAGGCCCAGCGCGCGCTCGCCGAGGATGTCACCGCCCTGGTCCACGGTGAGGAAACGATGCAGCGGGTGCGTGCGGCCAGACAGGCGCTGTGCGGCAGCGGCGACCTACCCGCACCATCGAACTCCGTACTTGGTTTGCCGGGTTGACCTCGGTGCGGCCCAGTGAGATGGAAGACAGTCCGGCCATCGTTGAGCGGTGCGTATGGAGGATGACGGTGATTTCGATCCAGCTCACCTGCCCGTCTAACTGAAGGTCCCGCGGCTTTGATCGGACCGGCCGGCAAGGTCATCAGTTCGGTGTGGTCCAGAACGCCGGCCCCCAATTGTGAATGGGCTTGCATCGTCGTGCATAATCATTTGCAGAACGACGCGGGCCCGCCGAGGCTGGTCTCGAGGCGTCGGGGCCGGGCCGTTCCCAACGCTCGGACACCCGCCATACTGCTGATACACCCACCGAACCATCGAGGAGCACACAGAACATGTCCGAGCGCGTCGTACTCGCCTACTCCGGTGGGCTGGACACCTCCGTCGCGATCAGCTGGATCGGCAAGGAGACCGGCGCCGAAGTGGTGGCCGTGGCCATCGACCTCGGCCAGGGCGGCGAGGACATGAACGTGGTGCGCCAGCGCGCCCTGGATTGCGGCGCCGTCGAGGCGATCGTGATCGACGCCCGCGACGAGTTCGCCGAGCAGTACTGCCTGCCCACCATCCAGGCCAACGCGCTGTACATGGGCCAGTACCCGCTGGTGTCGGCGATCAGCCGCCCGCTCATCGTCAAGCACCTGGTCGAAGCCGCGAAGTTCCACGGCGCGAGCACCGTCGCGCACGGCTGCACCGGCAAGGGCAACGACCAGGTCCGTTTCGAGGTCGGCATCGGCGCGCTCGCGCCCGACCTCAACGTGATCGCCCCCGTCCGCGACTACGCGTGGACCCGGGAGAAGGCCATCGCCTTCGCCGAGGAGAACTCGCTGCCGATCAACGTCACCAAGAAGTCGCCGTTCTCCATCGACCAGAACGTCTGGGGCCGTGCGGTCGAGACCGGGTTCCTCGAGGACCTGTGGAACGCCCCGACCAAGGACGTCTACGACTACACCTCCGACCCCACCGTCAACTTCGAGGCCCCGGACGAACTGATCGTCACCTTCGACAAGGGCGTGCCGGTGGCCATCGACGGCCGCCAGGTGAGCGTGCTGGAGGCGATCGTCGAACTGAACAAGCGTGCGGGCCGCCAGGGCGTGGGCCGGCTGGACATGGTCGAGGACCGCCTGGTCGGCATCAAGAGCCGCGAGATCTACGAGGCGCCCGGCGCCCTCGCACTGATCACGGCGCACCAGGCGCTCGAGCACGTCACCATCGAGCGCGAGCTGGGCCGCTACAAGCGCCAGGTCGAGCAGCGCTGGGGCGAGCTGGCCTACGACGGCCTGTGGTTCTCTCCGCTCAAGCGGGCGCTGGACGCCTTCATCGGCGACACCCAGCAGCACGTGTCCGGCGATATCCGGATGGTCCTGCACGGCGGCTCCGCCGTGGTCAACGGCCGCCGCTCGGAGCAGTCGCTCTACGACTTCAACCTGGCCACCTACGACGAGGGCGACACGTTCGACCAGTCGCTGGCCAAGGGCTTCGTGCAGATCCACGGCCTGTCCTCCAAGGTCGCCGCCCGCCGCGACCTCAACCAGAAGTAGGCACCGGGCGTGCCGGTGCCCTGACACGCACCGGCACGCCGACGGCCTGCGCCCGCTGCCTCGAGATGGCATAGGTCTGCGCGATATCGCTCATACCAGCGACTCGCCGACCCCGGAGACCTCGGTCTCCGCGATCAGCGCGGTGCAGCCCGGGCGCGAGGTCGTGGCTCGGCGGCAGTCTTCGGCGTGTGCGTGAACAGGGAGCAGTGCTACCCCTGTCAGAAGCTACCCGTAGGGGCGCAAGCGCCCTTTTTCGAGCGCCGGGCCGCTCTACTCGGTAGGTGACGTCGGAGAAAATCCCTACCGGGAGTGCGTTCACCGTCGAGTATTCCGCGGTGGACGGACCGGCAGGGCGACCCCCGCCGTGGACGCACGACCACGACCGCGACAATTGATCTCGCAGGGACACGGGTAACTCACCGGGTACGCCCAGAACCCGAGCGACATCTGACGCAGGACCTGAACACAACCCACCGGTCACCCGACTGGTACGGCCTGAAAACTCGGAGAGGCGGACGAGCATGAGTGGCGGCACGAACCAAGGCGCGCTGTGGGGCGGGCGATTCGCCTCCGGCCCGGCCGAGGCCATGGCCGCGCTGAGCAAGTCGACGCATTTCGACTGGGCGCTGGCCCCCTACGACATCCGAGCCTCGAAAGCGCACGCGCGGGTACTGCACAAAGCGGGCCTGCTGTCGGACACCGATCTGTCCGGCATGCTGGACGGGCTCGACCGCCTCGCGGCGGACGTGGCCTCCGGCGCGTTCGGCCCCGTCGAGTCGGACGAGGACGTGCACGGCGCGCTGGAACGCGGCCTCATCGAGCGGGTCGGCGCGGAACTCGGCGGGCGTCTGCGGGCGGGACGATCCCGCAACGACCAGGTGGCCACGCTGTTTCGGATGTGGCTGCGCGACGGTGCGCGCCGGGTGGCCGCGGGCGTGCTCGCGGTGATCGACGCACTGGTCGAGCAGGCCGCCGCGCACCCGGACGCGGTGATGCCGGGCAAGACGCACTTGCAGGCGGCGCAGCCGGTGCTGCTGGCCCACCATCTGCTCGCGCACGCCCATCCGCTGCTGCGCGACCTCGACCGGCTGCGCGACTTCGACCGCCGGGCGGCGGTGTCGCCCTACGGTTCCGGCGCGCTCGCGGGTTCCTCGCTCGGACTCGACCCGGAGGCGATCGCCGCGGAACTGGATTTCGACGCGTCGGCCGCCAACTCCATCGACGCCACCTCGGCGCGGGACTTCGCCGCCGAGGCCGCGTTCGTGCTGGCCATGATCGGCGTCGACCTGAGCCGGATGGCCGAAGAGGTGATCATCTGGAGCACCCCGGAGTTCGGCTACGTCACGCTGGCCGACGCCTGGTCGACCGGCTCATCGATCATGCCGCAGAAGAAGAATCCGGACGTCTCCGAGCTGACCCGCGGCAAGGCGGGCAGGTTGATCGGCAACCTCACCGGTCTGCTGGCCACCCTCAAGGCGCAGCCGCTGGCCTACAACCGCGACCTGCAGGAAGACAAAGAACCCCTCTTCGACTCGGTCGCGCAACTGGAACTGCTGTTGCCGGCCATCGCGGGCCTGGTCTCGACGCTCACCTTCCACACCGACCGCATGGCCGAACTCGCACCCGCCGGCTTCACCCTGGCCACCGATATCGCCGAATGGCTCGTGCGCCAAGGCGTTCCGTTCCGAGTCGCGCACGAGGCGGCGGGCGCGTGCGTGCGCGCCGCCGAGTCCCGCGGCGTCGGCCTCGACGAGCTCACCGACGAGGAGTTCGCCGCCGTCGACCCGGCGCTGACCGGGAAGGTGCGCGAGGTGCTCACCGTGCAGGGGTCCATCGCGTCCCGCGACGCCCGGGGCGGCACAGCCGGTGTTCAGGTCGCGGCGCAGCTCGCCGAGGTGCGTGCGGCGGCGGCCGCGGCGCGGGACTGGCTGGGCTGACGCCGGTCGGGTTGGGCTGTCGTCGGTCGGGCTGGGCTGACTCCGGATTTGGAGCAGTTTCCCGCCGTCGGCCCGGCACCGGCCAGAGGGGTGCGTGAGGTGCTCATCGCGCAGGAGATTTATCGCATCTCGCAACGCACGGCCGGTGTTCAGGTCGCGGCGCAACTCGCCGAGGTGCGTGCGGCGGTGCCCGCGGCGCGGGACTTCCAGCCTTGACGCCGGTCGCGCCGGACCGGTCCGGGTCGTCTCGGACCGGTGCCAGTCGGGTTGGACCGGGTCTGGTTGGACCGGTGCGGGTCTGGTTAACCGGTGCGGGTCTGGTTGGACCGGCGCAGGCTTGGCCGGACCGGCGCGGGCCCGGCCGGTCGGGAATCGCTGTCGGCGAACCTACCCGGCGACAGTGATATCGGCGCCGCTGAACAGCAGGTCGCTGCGCCGCTGGGCACCACTGGAATCCGGCAGCAGGTCGGCCTCTGGAACCAGCTCGCGCAACTGCCGCAGAAATACTTCGACGGCCAGCGTCGCCATGCTCTTGCCGGGGCACACGTGTCTGCCGAAGCCGAAGGTCAACGGCAACTTGCCGGTCCCGTCCAGGGCCAGGCAGTCGGGGAAGGCCTCCGGGTCACGGTTGGCCGCGGCGAACAGCACGAGCACCGGTCCCGCGGGCAACCGCGTGCCGCTGGACAGCACGACCGGTGTCCTGGCCTGACGTTTCCACGCCACCAACCCGGGATCCAGTTGCAGGATCTTCGCCGCCACCCGGGTGCCGCCGTCCGGCTCGGCGAGCAGGTCCCACCACGCGCGGTCCGGATCGCCGAGCAACCGCTGGACGCCTTGCTGGATGCTGCCGCTGACCGTGTGCACTCCCGCGGCGAGCGAATTCGCCATGGCGGACACCGCGATCCGATGGGAGAGCCCGGCGTCGCGCAGCCTGCGGGCGAACCCGGTCGCCTCGCTGCCCCGGCCCTCCCGCACCGCCGCGCCGCTCACCGTGAACAACCAGCCGAGCGCGCTCACCGCGTCGGCCAGTTCGCGTCCGCGCATCACCCGGCCGAGCAGTCCCGATTGCGCTCCGCTCCAGGCGGCCACCTGCGGCCAGTCCGCGGCGGGCAGGCCGACCGCCGCACCGACGGTCCGGGCCGCGTAGCCGATCGATAGCGCGGTCACGTCCAACGGAGCCCCGGTGCGGAACCCCGTATCGCGCACAGCCTCGTGGAAGTACTCGGCCATCGCCGCGGCACGGGCGGGACGATCGGCCGGGGAGATGGTGAAGTGTCCCGACGGTCCGGCCATGGTGTTCCACACGCGCTTGTGCAACCGGTCGTCGGCCAGGTTGGCGGTCGCCTTCGCGGGCGGCGGGATCAGGTGCCGGACGAACGGCGGGATGGCTCGCGGTGTCGCGGCGATCCGCGCGTAACCCACGAGCGGGTCCAGCGAATTCGCGTTGGAGATGCCCGGCGTGGCCGCCTCCAGCACCTCGCGCACGTCGGCGTACTTCCAGATCATCCGCAGCCCGGACCGGTGCGCATAGCTCGGCTCGGGCCACTCGTGCAATCGCCGATACCGTTGGTCGCGCTCGGCGTACGGCAACTCGTTGCACGTCACCTCATCGAACGGAAAACCGGTTACCGCAACGCCCGAGCTACGCATCGGCCGATCGTATCGACGCGCGGTCCACGGCGACCGGGCCGGGAATCCCCGGGGCTGGGGAGCGGCTGCGCCGGTGGCCGAGGGCGGCTGTGCCTGCCGTGTAACTCTGACTACGCTGCGAAAATGACCTTGCTCCTGCTCGCCTTGGCCATCGCTTCCGAGGTGACCGCGACCGTTTCGCTGAAACTATCCGACGGATTCGCCAAGCTCGTCCCCTCGATCGTGGTGGTCGTCGGCTATTGCGCCGCGTTCTTCTTCCTGGCCCAGGCGTTGAAGCGGGGCATGCCGATCGGCGTGGCCTACGGCATCTGGTCGGCGGTCGGTGTCGCCGCGATCGCCCTGATCGGCGTGCTGTTCCTGGAGGAGCGGCTCACCCTCGTGCAACTCGGCGGCATCGCACTGGTGATACTCGGCGTACTGGCCTTGGAACTCGGGGGAGCGCACTGACTCCCTCGCGACGCGCACCGATGGCACATGGCTGCGGCATTTGGCGAGTAAATCCCTCGGCGATGTGCCACTCGATGGCGGCCGGCGTGCGTGGGCAATCAACGTGCCCCGTCGCCCTGCGGGTGGCACGCGGTCAATCCGATACGCGGACCGCGTATCCGGCGTTCGCGAGGGCGGTGAGTACGTCGTCGCGATGGTCGCAACCGCGTGTTTCCAGCGTGAGCGCTACCTCGACTTCGTCCACCGCCAGCCAGGTCCCGGTGCGCGAATGCGCCACGTCGACCACGCTGGCGCTGGTCTTGCCGATCACCGCGAGCAGTGCCCCCAGCGCACCCGGGCGATCGGAAATCGTCACGCGCACCGCGAGGTAGCGGCCTGCCGCGCTCAGCCCGTGCCCGATCACCCTGGTCAGCAGCAACGGGTCGATGTTGCCGCCGGACAGGATCGCGCAGACCGGCCCACGCAGGCCGAGTTCCTCCGGGGTGCGACTCATCAGGGCGGCGACCGCCGCGGCGCCCGCGGGCTCGACGATCAGCTTCGCGCGCTCCAGACACAGCAGCAACGCCTGCGACAGGGCTTCCTCGTCTACCGTCACAATGCTCGAAACATGCTGCGCCACATGGGATAACGGCACCACGCCCGGCCGGCCGACCGCGATGCCGTCGGCCATCGTCGCCATCCGCTCCACCCGGACCGGACGCCCCGCCGCCAGCGAGTCCGGCCAGGCGGCCGCTTCCGCCGCCTGCACCCCGATGACGCGCACGTCCGGCGCGAGATGTCGCAGCGCGACCGCGACGCCGGCCAAGAGCCCACCGCCGCCGGTGGGTACGAGGACGGTCCCCACCTCCGGCAACTGCTCCGCGATCTCCGTGCCGACGGTGGCCTGACCGGCCACGATGTCGGGATGGTCGAACGGGTGGATGAGCGTCGCGCCGGACCGGTCGGCGAACTCCAGCGCGGCGTCCAGTGACTCGTCGATGGTCTCGCCGACTTGGCGGACCTGCGCCCCGTACGCCTTGGTGGCCATCAGTTTCGGCAGCGACGCCCCGATCGGCATGAACACCGTCGACGTGAGGCCGAGCGCCGCCGCCGACCACGCGACCCCTTGCGCATGGTTACCCGCGCTCGCGGCCACGACGCCGCGTTCCCGTGCCTCCTGCGGCAGGTTCGCGATCCGGTTGTAGGCGCCACGCGGCTTGAACGAACCGGTGCGCTGCAAGTTCTCACACTTCAGCCACACCTGGGTACCCGTACGTTCGGACAGCACCCGCGAGGCCAGCAGCGGTGTGCGCCGGATCACCGGGGCGAGCAGCCGTGCGGCCGCCTCGATCCGGGACATATCGACCGACTTCATACCGTCATGCTGCCATCCGGCAGGCGGGCCCGGAGGCAACCGCTCACGCGATCGCAGGCGCTCGCCCGGACGTGCGGGAGCGTCAACTAGTGCCGGGAAGCCGCGGGGGCGAACCAGTCGACGCGCGATGTCTCGGGTGGCGCGGCAAGACTTCTGTGCGCGGCTGCTCGCCGGATTCGGAGTGCCGGTAAGTGGACGACCGTCTACGCGAGCCGGGGCGAGAGTCCGCCACACCGCCCCGCCGCACACCGGCCTCTGCGAGCATGCGGTGCTCGAACGGGTCAGGCAGCCACCGCGATGGCGAGCTTGCGCAACTCGGTGTCCGGGTCGGCCACGTCGACCACGAGCCGTGTGACATCAGCGCCCGCCAAGTCGATACGGATGGCATGCCCGTCGAAGCGCGTGTCCCAGAATTCTTTGCGGCCCTTGCCGCGGAATGTCCCGGCCGCGATCACGCCGGGGAAGAAGGTGCCGGGCGTGCGCACCCACGGCGGGCGGCGGTCGACCCCGGCCACGCCGAGCGCGGTGATGTCGGACAGGTCGAAGGTCAGCTGGTCGCGCAGCGCCAGCAGTTGATGGGTACCGAGTACGTGCACTGTCACCGTCGTTCCGGTGACTTCGAATTCCACCATCACGCACCTCACTTCACCGAGAACTCCTACAACGTCAACGATGCCGAACGGTCCTGGCCGCAGCCTGTGCCGTTCCTTTGAGTTCTCTCAGTTTCCCTCCATGGTGTTACAGAAATATGCGCATCTATGGATGTGCCCAGGTCCGCCAGGCAGGGCGAGAGGGGGGACGCGACCTGCAACACAGCCGGGAAGGGAGGCCCTCCCGAACTCCAAAGGCGGGGCGAGGCAGCCGCGCGGCCGCAGTCGATGATGCGCTCGGCTGCCTCGGACCAGAAAAATGCTGAACGCCGACGATCAGGGGGCTGAGATTCTTCCGGCCTGCGCGTGCTCCGCGACGTCGAGGACACCGGCCAGCCACGGCGTGTAGGCGTCCGGATTGTCGGCCAGCGCGTCCCGTAGGGCGTCCGGGTGGATCCAAGCGAAATCGGCGACCTCGGCCGGGTCCGGGCGCGGCGCGCCGATGTCCAGCCGTCCGATCAGGACGTGGTCCCATTCGGACTCGACGCGCCCGGTGCGAAGGTCTGCCGCGTGGTAGCGGTAGATCCCCGCCTCGGTGAGCGCGATGGTCAGGCCCATTTCCTCCGCCAGCCGCAGGCCCGCCGCGGTGGCGACCGGTTCACCCGGTGCGGGGTGGCCGCAGCAGGTGTTGGCCCACAGCGACGGGAACCTGGTCTTCACCGCCGCGCGCTGCTGCAACAGCACGCGGCCCGCCGAGTCGAACAGCAACACGGAGAACGCGCGGTGCAGCCGTCCCGGGGCCAGGTGGGCCTCCGCCACCGAGCACGCGCCGACCGCGCGGCCCACGTCGTCGACGAGTTCGACGGGCAGGGCCTCGCGGTCGGTGTGCGGCTGGGCGAGGGCGTCGGTCACCTCCCCACCTTATCGGCGGCTATGAGCAGGTACTGGAAGCTGCCCTCCCGATAAGCGGTCAGGAACGGCTTCTCGACACCCGTGGCGAGCTCGGATTTCGTGCGCAGCTCCCAGTACGGGATGGTCGCCGCGGTGAGGTCGGTCACGGCTATGGGCACCAAGTTGTTCTCGGCCATGGCGCGGAAGTACTCGCTGCGCGGATGGATCATGCAGCCGTAGTGCGCGTCGATCCAGCTCACCGAGGACGATCGGCCACCGGTCACATCGTTGGAGCAGCCGGTGATGCACACGTAGCGCCCGCCCGGCTCCAGCAGCCGGGAGAACTCGCGGAACAGATCGAACAGGTCCACGTACATGGTGGTCTCGTTGGTCCAGATGCCGCGCACGGAACCGGACTCGAAGCCGGTGTCCAGCATGTTGCGGAAGTGGAACCTCACCTTGTCCGCGACGCCGCGATGCACGGCCTGGTCGTTGGCGAAGCCCACCTGATACTCGGAGATGGTCACGCCGTCGACCTGACAGCCGAAGCGCTGATTGGCCATGAAGCTGGTGCCGCCGCGGCCGGAGCCGCCGTCCATCAGCCGGTCGCCGGGCCGGACGTCGCCGAGATGGTCGAGCAGGAAATCGGCCTGTGCGGTCTCCAGTCGATGCAGTTCGGTGACGAGACGTTCCTCGCGGGTGTCCTCGGGACCGGTCAGCACCGACAGGTCCGGGTCGCCGATGCCGTAGTGATGGTGGTAGAGCCCGTCGACCTCACCGAGTTTGGTGTTGACCCGGTCGTCGTTCGGGTTGTTGTTCCAGTACGCGGCGACGGACTTCTGGTAGCTGGTACGCAGAACGGTCCCGGTCTCCGGGTTGAGCATGGTCATGCGCGATCATCCTCTCTCGGTGCGGTACTGCTTCATTGCTTTCACTGCGGGTCGCGATAGCGTTTGCTGTCGGCGTGCCAGGCGCGGTTTCCTCCCATCCACGCCCACAGGCCGGTGAGGAAGCGGCGTAGTTCCGCCGACCCCGCCGCGGCCAACGGCGCCGCCTCCCGTTCGAACCGGTGCACCAGCTCGTCGTGCACCTCGGCGGTGCGCAGCACGGCCTCGCGGCGCGAGCAGCGCTCCTCGGCGGCGAGGACGGTCGGCAGATTGAACTCCCTGCCGTTGGAGAGGTCCTCGCGAGCCATCGAGTACAGGTCGTTGACCATCTGGCTGGCCAGCGCCGCCGTGGTGACCACGCGGCGCACCGCGGGGGCGGTGTACTCCGCGGCCTGCAGCTCGTAGCCGCCGACCACGTCGGTCGGCGCCATGCACGGCAGGAAGCTGTGCGGTTGCCGGTTGGTGAGGTACTCCCATACCGGCGGCATCCGCCCGGCCGCGCGCCAGCCCGCTTCCGCACCGAGCGCGATGAACCAGCCCGCGATCTCGGTGCGCAACCGGGCCAGCTGCGCCGGGCGCGCGTAGCGAGCCATATGGTCGAAGGACGTGCGAAACGCGCGCAGGATCGGGTCTGCCTCGAGCGCTGCCTCGAGTTCGGCGACGTAACGCGCGGGAAGGTGGACCGGATCCATGGCCGCGGCGGCCAATTCGAGCCGGGGACCCAACTCCGCCTCGGCTCTGGAGGGGGTGCCGTCCGGAGCCCGGTCGTCGGCATCCTCCTCGCAGTAGTAATCGTCCACCGACCATTCCGAGACCGCGCACTTCGCCGCCGCCAGCAGGCGGTCGGCGTCGTCGCAGTCCGGGTGGGCGAGCATGATCAGCCGGCCGAAATCGGCGTCCCGCAGTTCGTCCAGCCGGCCCTCGTACAGCCCGATCTCTCCGGCCCAGTCCACGATCCCGTTGTTGACCGCCTCTGCGAGCGCCGGATCGTCCCGCAGCGGCGGCGGGCAGTACAGCGGCGGAATCGGATCCGGGCGGTCCCGGTCCACCGTCGCGGTGCCCGGGCCGCTCGGCCCCCGCGGAACAAGTGCGGGACCGCGAGCGGAGTCCGACCCGGTTCGCGGGGCGGGCGCCGCATGCGTGGCCGTGCGTGGCGTTGCGGCGATGCCATGTCGTCCGAGGAACGCCGACGCGGTGCCGAGCCCGGTAGGGCGGGCCGGAATGCGTGGCGCGGTCGGCACCGGTGTCCGTCCCGCTACCGGCGCTACCCCTACTCCGTCGGTGGCGGCCGCCGGGGCAGCGGCCGGTGTGACGGCGGGCGTCGTGGCACGGTCCGGGCTGCCCGGAAGCAGCAGCGCGGCGGCACCCAGGCCGGACGGGCCGAGCAGCCCGCGAGGCGTCACACCCGACGGTCCATCCGAAGCCGAAATATTCTTCGGCTCAGTTGCTTTCGGTGAGAAGAGCTCGGACGGAGCCGTCGTCCGGGTGTTGGTGAGTAGCGCGACGACCGTGGCGGCCACCTCATCGGTGGCATGCGCCGCCGCGGCGCGGGAGAGCACCGACATGCCCATCACCCCGGTCAGTCGGCCTGCCGGGCGACCAGGACGTTGCCGAGCACGCCGAGGGCATCCGGTACCAGGACGGCGGCCGAGTAATAGCAGCTGACCAGGTAGGAGATGATCGACTGGTCATCGATGCCCTTGAAGCGCACGTTGAGGCTCGGCTCGTATTCGTCCGGAATCCCGGTCTGGTGCAGGCCGATGACGCCCTGGTCCTTCTCGCCGGTGCGCATGGCCAGTATCGAAGTGGTCTGGGTGTCGCTGATCGGGATCTTGCCGCAGGGGAAGATCGGTACGCCCCGCCATGCGGGAACGCGGTGCCCGTCCACCTCGACCGGGTCGGGGTAGAGCCCCCGCTTGGTGCATTCGCGTCCGAACGCGGCGATCGCCTTCGGATGGGCCAGGAACAATTTCGTGCTGCGCCGCATGCTGAGCAGTTCGTCCATGTCGTCCGGGGTGGGCGCGCCGGACTCGGCGTAGATGCGCTGTTTCAGGTCGCAGTTGTGCAGCAGGCCGAAGTCGGGGTTGTTGACCAGGTCGTATTCGCGCCGTTCGTAGAGCGCTTCGATGGTCAGGCGCAGCTGCTGCTCGACCTGGTTCATCGGGTCGTTGAACAGGTCGGCGACGCGGGTGTGCACTCGCAGCACGCTCTGCGCGAGGCTGAGTTCGTACTGGCGCGGGGAGGCGTCGTAGTCGACGAACGTGCCTTCCAGCAGCGGCTCGCCGGAGTGACCCGAGGCGACCTCGATGTCCGCCTCGCCTTTGTGGTTCTGCGGACGCGTGGGCGCGGAGGCGACGCGGGAGAGTTGCTCGCGCAGTGCCGGAGCGCTGTCGATGAACTCGGTCAGCGATCGCCGCGGAAGGACCAGCATGGTCGTCGGCGTGACCGTCTTGATCGTTACCGGCCAGATCGCCGATGGCTCGGTGAGTATCGTATCGCCGAAGAAGTCGCCGCCACCCAGGATTCCGAGCTTCGTCTGCTCGCCGTACTCACCCGACCCGATCTTGCTCAATTTGCCGTGCACGATCAGCAGAACCTGATCCATCGGATTTCCGAATTCCGCTACTACAGTGCCCGGTTCGAGATCGCGCTGTTCGAAACGGTCTGCGAGGCCGCGCAACACGTCCTCGTCGTCGAAGCCGCGCAGTGCCGGAAGCTCTTGCAATTCGAGGGGAATGACCCGAGCCGTGGACCCGTCGATGACGAATTCCACCTCACCATTGCCCACCGTGTGGGTCAGGCGGCGGTTCACGCGGTACACCCCGCCGTTGACCTGCGTCCATGGCAGCGCGCGCGTGAGCCACCGCGAGCTGATGCCCTGCATCTGCGGTTCGGATTTGGTGGTGTGCGCGAGCAGGCCGGCCGTGCTGGTACTCAGGCTCTTGCGCACGTTGTTTTCCGTTTGGACTGGCATTTCTATGGTCATGCGTGGTCCTCACCTCGAGACGGCCACCGAGACATGGTGACGGGTTTTGGGGCAGGGGAAATCGAGAAGTCGTCGATAGTTCAGAGTCGCCGGGTGTTCACATCAAACAGCAGCGGGCATGCCCGCGGAGAGCTCATCGAACGAAATTGCCTACGCGCCACGGCGTTCCAGACGTGTTCGATGGTAGACGCCGAAAGCGGCTGTGCACAGGAAAATTTCGAAGATCGTCCCGCCGGACCGCGGATGGTTACGACACGCGGTCGATTCCGGTAACGGCGGGTGGCGTTGCGGACCGGTCACCGCAATTGCGTTCTAGTAGCGAAGAATTAGCTGTCTTGCGGCGTGACGACTGGCCTCCCCGACAGGGCGCTCGTCCCACGCTCATCCCGATCGGTCCGAGAGCCGGGGCGATCCGTCGGTGCCGCGCCGCTTGGTCGCCGAGGCTTCGCGCCCGGCCGCCGGAAGGCGATGAGACGTTCGGCCGAAGCCGGGCGTGTAGTGTCGCTCCTCGGTCGAGCCGGGTAGGTGATCACGTCCCGAATGGGCACCGACCCCTATTCGGTACGCGGGAGTCGGCCGAGGCGGCGCGCGCACGGTTGCGCCGGGCGGCTCGGTTCCCGGCGGCTCGAGCGTCCGCGGGGGTGTGCTCGGGGTCGAGAGGGGAATGCCGAGGGGGAGCCGACCGTGGCAACCTGGCATGCGACGTGTCACAGCGGACACATAATGGACAGGTGGTATGGGAAGCTCGTCTGAACACCTCGCGGTGTGTGATGCGGGTCACGTTCTAGGGTAGGCCAGGAGCGATGGTGAAGTTGAACGCGAATGTTGTGGTGGGCTCGGTGCAGCGGTTGATGGCGACCGCGCAGAACGGCCTGGAGGTCATCCGCTTCGGCGGGCTGACCCATGACGTCGCGTCCTCGCCGTTCGAGGTCGTGGAACGCAGACGCATGTACCGGCTGCGCCATTACTTCCCCGACGACACGACCCCGGGGCGGCCGGTGGCGCTGCTGGTGCCGCCGCTGATGGTCAACGCCGACATCTGGGATGTGAACGCCGAGGACGGCGCGGTCGGGATCCTGCACCGCGGCGGAGTCGACTGCTGGGTGGTGGACTTCGGCTCGCCCGCGAGCGAGGAGGGCGGCTGGCAGCGCGACCTCGCCGATCACGTGCTGGCCGTCAACAGCGCCATCGACACCGTCAACGAGGCCACCGGCTCCGGCGTGCACCTGATGGGTTACTCGCAGGGCGGCATGTTCGCCTACCAGACCGCCGCCTACCGGTACGGCAAGGGCGTGGACAGCATCGTGACCTTCGGCAGCCCGGTCGACATCGTCGCGGGCATGCCGTTCGGGCTGCCCTACGGCATGGTCTCCGACCTCGCCGACTTCCTGGCCGATCATGTGGTCACCCGGCTGCCGATCACCGATTCCATGGTGCGGATCGGCTTCCAGCTGCTCGACCCGGTGAAGACGGCCAAGTCCAGAATCGATTTCCTCCGGCAATTGCACGACCGTGAAGCGCTGCTGCCCAAGGAGCGCCAGCGCCGCTTCCTCAACAGCGACGGCTGGGTCGGTTACGCGGGCCCGGCCGCGGCGGATCTGCTCAAGCAGTTCGTCGCGCACAACCGGCTGATGCTCGGCGGTTTCGTCATCCGCGATCATCCGATCTCGCTGGCCGAGCTGAAATGCCCGATCCTGGCGTTCGTCGGCGAAGTCGACGACATCGGACAGCCCGCCGCGGTGCGCGGCATCGTGCGGGCCGCGCCGAACGCGGAGGTCTACGAGGCGACGCTGGTCGCGGGACACTTCGGCCTGGTGGCCGGGAGCACGGCCACCAAGCACACCTGGCCGCTGGTGCGGCAGTGGGTCGGATGGATGAACGGCGACAAGCCGCTGCCCTCCGAGATCGTGCCGATGGCCGAGCACGTGGCGAGCAATCGCCCCCGGTCGGCGGCGACCCGGGTGGTGCACACCGCCGCGTCGCTGGCGGAGGCGGGCACCGGCGTGGGCAAGGCCCTCGAGGGCATCGCGAACAACACGGTGCGCGGTTCCATCGAACTGGCAGGCGAAGCGGCGCGGGCACTGCCCCGGCTGACCCGCCTCGGCATGATCCAGCCGCACACCCGGGTATCGCTCGGCCGGTTGCTCACCGAGCAGGCGCGGCGCGCGCCGCAGCGTGACCTGTTCCTGTTCGACGACCGTGTGCACACCAACGAGGCGGTCAACCAACGCATCGACAACGTGGTGCGCGGCCTCATCTCGGTCGGCGTGCGCCCCGCCATGCGGGTCGGCGTGGTGATGGAGACCCGGCCCAGCGCGCTGGCCTCCGTCGCGGCGCTGTCGCGTCTCGGCGCGGTGGCGGTCCTGCTGGCCCCGAACGGCGAACTGAGCCGCGCGATCGAGCTGACCGGCGTGGAGACCCTGATCGCCGACCCGGAGAATCTGCGGCGGGCCGCCGAGACCGGCGCCAGGGTGCTGGTGCTCGGCGGTGGCGACACCCGGGAGCTGGCGCTGCCCACGAGCGACCGCTTGATCGACCTCGAGCAGATCGATCCGGCGCGGGTGCGGGTGCCCGCGTGGTACCGGCCCGATCCCGGCCTGGCGCGCGAGCTGGCGTTCGTGCTCGTCACCGGCACCGGTGAGCGGCTGGAGACGAAGTACATCAGCAACCACCGCTGGGCGCTGTCGGCGTTCGGCACCGCGACCACGGCCGACCTCGATCGCAAGGACACGGTGTACTGCCTTGCGCCGCTGCATCATTCGTCCGGACTGCTGGTCAGCCTCGGCGGGGCTGTCGCGGGCGGAAGCCGGATCGCGCTGGCCCGGTCGCTGGACCCGCAGCGCTTCGCCGAGGAGGTGCACCGCTACGGCGTCACCGTGGTCACCTACACCTGGACCATGCTGCGCGACATCCTCGATGCCGAGGTGTTCCCGGTCGGCCATCGCCATCCGATCCGGTTGTTCATCGGCTCCGGTATGCCCGCCGGGCTGTGGCGGCGCACCGTCGAGCAGTTCGACCCGGCCCGCGTGCTGGAGTTCTACGCCTCGATCGAGGGCGACGTGGTGCTGGCCAATGTGGCCGGAGTGAAGCGCGGGTGCAAGGGCAGGCCGGTTCCCGGCACCGCGAAGGTGGAGTTGGTCGCCTACGACCCGCTCACCGAACGCATCCTGGTGGACGGATCAGGTTTCGCCAGGCGTTGCGCGGACAACGAGGTGGGCCTGCTGATCGGCAAAGCGTCCGACGGCGTCGACATCTCCGCGGGGGGCCTGCGCGGCGTCTTCACGGCGGGCGACTCCTGGATGCCGACGGAGAATCTGTTCCGCCGCGACGGCGACGGCGACTACTGGCTGGTCGACCGCACGGACACGGTGATCCACACCCGGCGCGGACCGGTCTTCGGTCAGCCGATCATCGACGTGCTCAACGACATCACCCCCGTCGACATGGAAGTCACCTACGGGCTCAATGTCGGCGACCACTGCCTCGCGGTGGCCGCGGTGAGCGTGCGCGAAGGCTTCCGCCTGGAACCGAAGGACGTCACCGAGGCGTTGCGGGCGTTGGAACCGGACCAGCGGCCCGATCTGGTCTACGTGGTGGACGACATCCCGCGCAGCCCGTCGTTCCGTCCCTCCGCCCGTGCGGTGCAGGCGGCCGAGCGGCCGGAGCCGGGGCCGGACACCTGGTGGTACAACCGCGCCTCGGACGCCTACGAGGTCCTCACCGAGGACCGAGCGAGCATCCTGTTCGGCGGCTGACGCGATTCCTGTTGCCGAAAGAGCGGATTCGCCGACCGATGGCATAGTTTGTGCCTGTGAGAACGAGCCTCATCTACCGCAACGGGACCGTCTACGAGGTCTTGATGCGCGGGTTGTACGGCAGGCACTACGCGGCTCGGTATCGCGCTATCGCGGAACTCGTCCCGGACGGTGCGAGCGTGGTCGATCTGTGCTGTGGACCCGCGACGCTCTACACCCGCTACCTGCGCCACAAGTCGGTCGACTACACCGGCCTCGATCTGAACGAACGCTTCGTCGCACGCGTGAACGAAGCGGGCGGACGGGGGCGAGTGTGGAACCTGCGTTCCGGTGACGCGTTGCCCGCGGCCGATTATGTCGTCATGCAGGCCAGCCTCTATCACTTCCTGCCCGAGCCGGGCCCCCTGCTCGATCGGATGCTCGCGGCGGCCACCGAGCGGGTGATCGTCGCCGAGCCGGTGCGCAACCTGGCCAGCAGCGCCAATCCGTTCCTCGCCACGATCGGCAAGCGGTTCACCGACGCGGGCGACGGCGAGCAGGCGCATCGCTTCACCGAGCGGACGCTGGACGAGTTCTTCACGCCGTACCGGTCGCGGGTCGCCCGGCAATCACTGATCGCGGGCGGCAGGGAGAAGCTCTACGTCCTCACACCGTGAACGCGGTGACCGCGTCCACGACGCGGGCTACCTGCGCGTCGGTCAGATCCGGCCACAGCGGCAGGCGCACGACCGTTCCGGAGAACTCGGCGCTGCGCACACACGCCCGCGGCGTGCGGCCGAGCTTGAAGCCGGCCGGGCTGGAGTCGAGCGGGATGTAGTGGAACGGCGCGGAGATGCCGTGTGCGGCGAGATGCGCGATGAGGTCGTCGCGGCGGCGCTCGGTCGGGGTCCGCAAGTAGTACAGGTGGGCGGTGTGCTCGCGATCGGCAGGCACGGACATCAGGCGCACGTCGTTGCGCAGGGCCCAATCCGGCAGGGCGGCGGCGTAGGCGTCCCATACCCGGTGCCGTCCGGCCTGAATGGTGTCGAACTCGTCCAATTGCGCGTCGAGCACGGCCGCGTTCAACTCGCTCGGCAAGTAGCTGGAGCCGATGTCCTGCCAGGAGTACTTGTCCACGGCTCCGCGCAGGAACCTGGCCCGGTCGGTGCCCTTCTCCCGGATGATCTCGGCGCGCGCCATCAGGATCTCGTCGGTGAGCAGCAGCGCGCCGCCCTCGCCGCAGTGCACGTTCTTGGTGTCGTGGAAACTGAGCGTGCCCATCGTGCCGATGGTGCCCAGTTTCCTGCCGCGCCAGCTGCCGCCGAGCCCGTGCGCGTTGTCCTCCACGACGGCGAAGCCATGCGCGCCGGCCAGGTCGAGCAGGCCGGCCATATCGGCGGCGACGCCGCCGTAGTGGATCACCACCACGGCCTTCGTCCGCTCGGTGATCAGGGCCGCCACCGACTGCGGGTCCAGGTTCCCGGTGGCCGGATCGATGTCGCCGAAAACGCAGGTCGCGCCGCGCAGCGCCATCGAGGTGGCGGTGGAGGTGAACGCGAAGCTGGGCACGATCACTTCGTCGTCGGGACCCAGCTCCAGCAGCAGGCCCGCCATTTCCAGCGCGGACGTGCAGGAGGTGGTGAGCAGGGCGTGCGGCGCGCCCGTGATCGCCTTCAGCTTCGCGGTGGCCGACGCGGTGAACTGTCCGTCGCCGTGGCTGTGATCGGAGGCGAGCACGGCCTCCAGGTTCGCTAATTCCCGGCGGGCCCGGTACGGGCGGCTGAAGATGACGCGGTCAGTGCTCAACCCGGTCGGTCCCCCTGCTGGCTGCGGTCGCGGTCGGTTCCGAAGTGTCGGCCGGACGCGGTGTCGGCGTCTCGACGGTGAGATAGAGCGGTTTGCCCACCAGGATGTGCAACGCGACGCCCAGGTACTCGGCGATGAGCCCGAGGGAGAACAGCACGGCGCCGGAGCACAGCAGCAACACCACGATGGTGGATGCCCAGCCCTCGGGCGCCCAGCCGTCGGTGGTCAGCGCTTCGAACACGACGATCGCGGCCATCACGCCACCGGCCAGCGCCAGGGTGACGCCGAGCATGCTGACCAGCCGCAGCCCGCGGGTCCCGCTGCACAGCACCATCTTCCAGAACAAGGAGAACAGGCGGCGGTAGTTGTAGCCGGATTCCTCCCTGCCCTCGGCGCGCAACGTCACCGGCGCCTGCGCGACGGCGCCGACCACCCAGGTCAGCGCGACGTCCAGGTAGACGCCGTTGGAGGCGACCTCGGCCAGCTGCCTCCCGATGTCCCCGCGGATCAGCCGGTAGCTTTCGAACCGGGTGGAATCCGGGAAGGCGAACAGCGTCGCGAGCACCAGCTTGGCTCCGCGCGAGGTCAGATTGCGCAGGAATCCGTGCGGCCTGGTGTTGGTCGGCTTGGAGTAGACCAGATCGGCTCGCTGCGCCAGGGCCGTGTCCAGGAACGTGCTGATGAAGCCGGGATCGTGCTGGCCGTCCTCGTCCATGGTGACGATCCAGTCACCGGCCGCGACGGACATTCCGGCGATCGTCGCGGCGTCCTGACCGAAATTGCGGCTGAGCCAGACGGCGCGCACCGTCGGATAGGTCCGTTGCAGTTCTTGCAGGACCACATCGGAGCGGTCGGGACCGTGGTCGTGCACCAGAATGATCTCGGTGACGGCGAACGTGGTGCCGCCGGGGGTCTCGGCGGGCCGGGTGAGATCGTGCAGCTCGGCGACCAGACCGGCGATCGTGTCCTCGCCCCGATACACCGGCACGACCACCGACACCCGGTGCGGCCGGTCCACGCCGGGCCGTGCCGGGGCGCCGTTCGTCGCGGAGGCGCCGGAACGGAGTGCGCGGGCGGAGGGAATCGGCATCAGCTGGATCGACTTTCGATGACGGTGCGTGCCGGTACTCGTCGCAGAACTGCGGAGCCCGAACCGGTGTGGACTTTAGCACGGTGCGATATCCGGCTACCGGAGCAGCTGATCATGCCCTCATCATGGTGGCGTCCACGACCCATGCCAAGCGGAGAGCCGCCCTGTAGGGTTTGGAACTCGTGACGGACAGTGCAGTGCCCGGCTCGCGGCCGGATGTCTATTCGCGGCGAGAGGTCTACCGGTGGGGGGTCATCACCGCGCTCGGAGTGGTCGCGGGTTACCTCGCTGTCCTGCTCGCCAACGCCCGCCATTTCTTCACCGACGACACCGAATCCCAGTACACCTCGCTGTGGGTGGGCCTCGGCCGCGCGCTGCGCGCCGGTGAGTTCCCGGTCATGGTGCCCGAGCAGTGGATGTCGGGCAACAACACCATGGACGACGCGGGCCTGTTCAACCCGCCGCAGCTGCTGATCGATCTGATCGCGCCCTCGGTGGACAACGTCGCGCTGTACGCCACCGTCGTGAAGCTGATCTTCTCGATCATCGCCGCACTCGGCGTCTACCGGATCTGCCTGGTCTACGGCGGGCGGCCCGCCTGGTCGGCGGTGGCGGGTATCGCGCTGCCGCTGTCGGGCTTCTTCCTGTTCTTCGACGAAGCCAGCTGGATGACCGCGCTCACCGGCACCG
This sequence comes from Nocardia sp. NPDC041819, assembly GCF_055590505.1. Taxonomy (NCBI): domain Bacteria; kingdom Bacillati; phylum Actinomycetota; class Actinomycetes; order Mycobacteriales; family Nocardiaceae; genus Nocardia; species Nocardia sp. NPDC041819. The sequence continues at coordinate 20,123 of NZ_JBVJAP010000029.1, forward strand.
CGTGGATGGTGCACGCCTGGGCGGCCTCGGTGCGGTACACGCGAGGACAGGGCGGCCCCATCCCGGTTTTCGTCTATCTGTATCTGACCATCTCGACGCAGTACATCTTCCCGGCGGTCGAAGCGGTGCTGATGTTGCTGGCGGTGGCCGTGGGCGAGCTCGTCTACCAGCGCAAGTGGCAGCCGGTGCTCCGGCTGACCGTCGCGGCGGGCTGCGCCGGGCTCGCCGGCCTGCTGACCTTCCTGCCGAGCATGCTGTCGGCGAAGGTGACCTGGCGCGGCACCGCGCAGATCAACAACGACCAGTTCCTCACGGTGCCGTGGTCGGAGTCGCTGAACGCCAGCCTGCCCAGCTCGCTGCCCGCGTTCAGCTCGTGGTGGGGATACGTGCAGCCGATGCCGGTCACCTACATCGCCTGGTTCCTGATCCCCGCGCTGGCGTTCGTCGACTGGCGCCGCGCCAGGCAGGCATGGCGGGAACTGAGCGCCGTCGCGATCTTCGCGATCATGATGCTGATGTGGACCGCAGGCCCCGGTTCGATCGGACCGCTGCGCTGGCCCGCGCGCGTACTCCCGATGCTGGCCATCGGCCTGCTCGTGCTGGTGTGCGTGCTGCTCGGCCGCTACGGGACGGTGCGCGATCCGAAGAACCGCGCCGTCGCGGCGGGCGTGCTGATCGGTCTGCTGTGGGTGCGCTCGTTCTCCGCCGACCCGCACGACGCGATCTGGCACGTGATCGCGGCGTTCGCGCTGGCCGCGCTGGTGGCCGGGGCGGTGTGGCTCGGACGCACGAAGGGGACCGCGGCCGCGTGCGCGCTGACCATCGTCGCGATGTTCCCGATCGCCTATTTCCAGGTCGAAGCCGCGCAACCCACGCCGATGTCGTGGAACCTGCCCGTGCAGCGCTCGGTGGCAAAGGAGGCGTTCCCGGATTTCGCGGGCAACACCATCCAGCTGGGCGATCGCGGACTGTTGCAGCCGCAGGACAAAAGCATCGAGGGCGCCTACGGGTCGCTCGTCTTCGGCAACTACGCCCGCGGACTCGAACTGGACTACGTCAACGGCTACACCCCAAGCGGCCACTTCTACTTCGGTGAGCTGCTGTGCATGCGCTGGGACGGCAGCGTGTGCCCGGACGCCTACCGGCGGATGTTCGCACCGGAGCCCACCACCGGGCGGCCGCTGGTCGACCTGATGAACCTGGACCGCGTGGTGCTGCAACGAGCGCTGTTCCCGGACGCGCCGAACCAGGCGGCGCCCGAGGGCTGGAAGTGGGTCGACTACCCCGGGCACGAGCGTTTCATCGCGGTGCTGGAACGCGTGGGCGGCCCCATCTCGACGACGAACGGCCGCGTGACCGATGCGGCGAAGGTTCGCGCGACATCGATCTCCGAGACCGACACCACCAGTCGCGTGCGCGTCTCCTCGGCCGAAGGCGGCCGGATCGTGTTCGCCCGGCTGGGCTGGCCGGGATATCGGGTCACGCTGAACGGGAAGTCGCTGCCGATCACCACAGTCGCCAAATCGTTCATCGCGGTCGACGTTCCCGCGGGCACCCAGGACGCCGAGCTCGTGCTGACTTGGCGCCCGCCCGGGTGGAAGATCGGCATCGCCGCCGCGGTGGCGGGCGTGCTCGGCATCGGCGTCCTGCAATGGTTCCAGGTCCGGTCGCGGCGCCGCGACGAACCGCAGGAGCCCGGCGACGCCGAGGGCGCCGAGCCGGATCGTGAGCTGGCGGACGTCGTTTCGTGAAGACGAACGCTCGGCCGGTCGCCGCGGATTCCGACGCGACGGGCGACGGGCCCGCGGCGGGGCTTCTGCTGCGGATGGTCCGGCGCCAAGAGGTCGCGTTCGCCATGGTCGGCGCGTGCAACACCCTGCTCGGCATCGGGCTGACCGTCGCGTGGCTGGCGGTGCTGGGTGACGCGTGGCCGCCCGCCGTCGCGGTGGTGCTGGCCTACGCCGTGGGCATCGTCGTCGCCTTCGTCCTGCACCGGACCCTGGTATTCCGGGTCCGCGGCAGGCTGTTGCGCGACTTCGCGGGCTTCGTCGTGGTGAATTCCGGTGGCTTGCTGATGAATACGGTGCTGCTGTCGCTGGCCGTCTCGGTGCTGCACCTGCCGCGCATTCCGTCGGCGGTCGTGGTGATGGGCCTGGTCGCGGTCGCCAGCTTCTTCGGCCATCGCTACATCTCGTTCCGCCGCGGGCCCGCGGCCGGGTCCGGATAACGCGGTCGCGGTCCGCATCCCGGCACTGGCTTGCCGGACGGGCGGACAGGTGCGGGTAGGGTCTGGGACTCGTGGCCGAACGTAGCACCATTTCTTCGCGAGAAGTCCGCACATGGGGCGTCATCACGGCGCTCGGGGTGATCGCGGGATACGGTGCGGTTCTAGTGGCCAACGTCCGGCACTTCTATACCGACGACACCGAATCGCAGTACGCGCCGCTGTGGGTGATGCTGGGGCGATACCTCCGCGAAGGACGGTTCCCGGCACTCGTGCCCGAACACTGGATGGCGGGCAACTACACCATCGAGGAAGCCGGGCTGCTGAATCCGCCGCAGCTGCTGATCGACCTGATCGCGCCTTCGGTGGACAACCTCGCGCTGTACGCCACCATGGTGAAACTGATCTTCGCGATCATCCTCGCGCTCGGCGTCTACCGGATCTGCCTGGCCTACGGAGCGAAGGCGCCGTGGGCGGCGGTGGCGGGCGTCGCCATACCGTTCAGCGGATGGCTGCTGTTCTTCGACGAGGCCAGCTGGATGACCGCGTTCACCGGCACGGCATGGATGGCGCACGCGTGGGCCTCCGGGGTGCGCTACGCCCGCGGGCGCAGCGGGCCGATTCCCCCCTTCGTCTTCTTGTATCTGGCCATTTCGGTGCAATACGTCTTCCCCGCGGTGGAGGCCGGGCTGATGGTGGGCGCCGTCGCGATCGGCGAACTCGTCCATCAGAAGGCGTGGCGCCCGTCGCTGCGCCTGCTCACGGTCGCGGCGTGTGCCGCGGTGGCCGGATCGGCGACCTACCTGCCGAGCATGCTGTCGGCGAAGGTGACCTGGCGCGGCACCGCGCAGATCAACAACGACCAGTTCCTCACGGTGCCGTGGTCGGAGTCGCTGAACGCCAGCCTGCCCAGCACATTGCCCGCGTTCAATTCCTGGTGGGGCTACGTGCAGCCGATGCCGGTGGTCTACATCGCGTGGTTCCTCGTTCCGGCGCTGGCCTTCGTCGATTGGCGCAGGGCGCTCGGCTCGGCGCGCGAATTCGTCGCGCCCGCCCTGTTCGCGGTGATGGCATTGATGTGGACGGCCGGTCCCGGCGCCATCGGCCCGTTGCGCTGGCCCGTCCGTGTGCTGCCGATGGTCGCGCTCGGCCTGCTGGTGCTCGTATGCGTGCTGCTCGGCCGCTTCGCGACCGTTCAGGACTGGCGGCGGCGCGCAGTCGCGGCCGCGGTGCTGATCGGTCTGCTGTGGGTGCGCTCCTTCTCGGCCGCACCCCACGAGGTGATCAGGCATGTCATCGCGGCGCTCGGTGTGGCGGCGCTGGGCGCCGTCGCGGTATGGCTCGGCCGCAGCCGTGGCGCGGCCGCCGCGTGCGCGCTGATCGTCGTCTCGGTGTTCCCGATCGCGTATCTGCAGGTGTGGGACGCGCAACCGACTCCGATGGGGTGGAATCTGCCGGAGAAGCGGTCGGAGATGAAGGCCGCGTTCCCGGATTTCCCCGGCACCACGCTGCAACTCGCGGACCGTATGCTCATCCCGCCGTCGGAACGGAACCTTTCCGGGGCGTACGGATCGCTGGTATTCGGCAACTACGCGAAGGATCTCGAGCTGACCTACGTCAGCGGATACACCCCCAACGGGCACTACTGGTTCGGCGAGACGTTGTGCATGCGCTGGGACACCAGCGTCTGCCCCGATGCCTACCGCCGCGCGTTCGCGACCGAGCCGACCACCGGCCGGACCATCGTCGACCTCATGAAGGTCGACCGGGTGGTGCTGCATCGCGCCTTGTACCCGGACGCGCGCGACCAGCCCGCGCCCCCCGGTTGGAAATGGGTCGACTATCCGGGGCACGAGAAGTACATCTCGGTCCTGGAACGCACCGACGGCCTGATCTCGACCCGTGACGGCCGGGTGGCCGCCGCCCAGGGGGTCACGGCCACATCGATCGGCGAATCGGATACGACCAGCCGGGTGCGGGTGAGTTCCCCGGACGGCGGCCGGATCGTGTTCGCCCGGCTCGGGTGGCCCGGTTACCGGGCGACGCTCGACGGCCGGGAGATCCCCACCACGCTGGTAGGGAAAACCTTCGTGGCCGTCGATCTCCCGCCCGGCGCCTCCGGTGAGCTGGAGTTGTCCTGGCAGCCGCCGGGCTGGTGGATCGGCGTCGCCGCGGCACTGCTCGGGCTGCTCGGCCTCGGTCTGCTGGAGTGGGTGTACCTGCGTGGCAGGCGGCGGCTCGACCGGCCGATCGGCGACAGCGGCGAGCCGTCCGCACCCGATGCCGCTGTGACATCGGAAACCGACTTGGCCGACGCCGTCCGATGAGCGCGGGCGCGGGGGACGGAGCCGGGGCGGCATCGCAGGTGCGACGCTCCGATGCCGCGGACGCGACGAGCACGCCACCGCCCGCGGCGGCGGATGCCCTGCTTCCCCGTGCCGCGGATCTCCCCGCCGACCCGGGCCCGCTGCTGCGTTTGGTGCGTCGCCAGGAGATCGCGTTCGCCGTCGTCGGCGTGGTGAACACGGGTCTGGGCATGGCGCTGACGGTGATGTGGCTGGCGGTGCTCGGCAACCGGGCGCCCGCCGCGCTCGCGCCCGCCCTGGCCTACAGCATCAGCGTGGTCGTGGCGTTCGTCCTGCACCGCACCCTGGTGTTCCGGGTGCGCGGGCGGCTGATGCGGGATTTCGCCGCGTTCGTCGCGGTGAACTCCGGCGGGCTGGTGCTGAACATGGTGCTGCTCCAGCTGGGGGTGTCGCTGCTGCACCTGCCGAGCATCCCGTCGGCGGTCGCCGTGATGGCGCTGGTGGCGGGCGCCAGCTTCTTCGGGCATCGCCACATCTCGTTCCGCCGCGCGCCCGCACTCGACGCGGACGGTTCCCGGTCCGGCACGGCAGGCAGGTAGGTTCCTCGTATGCCTGAGCACACCACGTTGGACGCCACACTGCTGAGCCTGCTGGCCTGCCCGCAGGACAAGGGCCCGCTGCGGCTGGTCCGCGCCGCCGACGGCAGCGCGCTGCTCTACAACCCGCGCCTGCGCCGGGCATACCCGATCGAGAACGGCATCCCGGTCCTGCTCGTCGACGAGGCAAGGGACGTCACCGACGCCGAGCACGACGCGTTCACCGCCCAGCCCGACGCCTGACCCACCGAACTCTCTTCGCACGACTCGCCCGCCGCCGGGCAACGGATGCGTCACGGTCGTTTTGCGGCCATTGACCGTTTGGAGCCGGGTCCGCCATGATCATTTGCACTTCGCGACGGTCCACGCGCTCCAGCGAAGGGGCGCTGCGGCCGACCTGATGAGCGGCACAGGTGGCGTATGGGAGAGAGGTCGGGAACGTAATGAGCGACTCGCGTTTACGTAACTGGACGGCTCGATGCGCGATCGCCTGCGGAGTCGCGGCGGCGGCATTCGCCATGGCGGTGCCCGCCCAGGCCGAACCGCTCTGGCCGGGCGGCCCGGACATCCCGGGTATGCCCGCGCTGATTCCGCCCCCGCCGCCCGTCGCGCCGTGTTCGACGGCGGCTCGCGCGTGCATGCGGCTGTCCACCGACGAAGCCTGGCTGATGGACGAGGGCAAGGTGGTCTACGGCCCCACGCCGATCTCGCACGGGATGCCGGGATACGAGACGCCGCCCGGAGTCTTCCACGTGTCGTTCAAGAAGGAATTCCACTGGAGCACCATGCACAACGCTCCGATGCCGTACGCGACCTTCTTCAACGGCGACATCGCCTTCCACGTCGGCCCGATCGAGAAGAAGTCGCACGGCTGCGTCCGGATGACCCACGAGGGCGCCAAGGCGTTCTACGAATACCTCTGGCCCGGTGACGTCGTCGAAGTCGTGGAGTGACGGCTCCGGCGTGCCCCGGTGATCGCCGCGGTCACGGGGACGCCGGTTCCCGGCCGATGTCTCCGGTGAGATAGCGCTGCAGCGTCGGGCCCACCGCGGTGACCAGGTCGGCCGCGGGCATCGAGGCCAGCGGTTCGACCCCGACGATCTTGCGGCCCACCAGCACGCCGATCATCTGCGACGCGACCAAACCGATCCGGACCCGTCCGTCGTCCTCCGGGGTGGCGATGCGCAGGCGGATGCGCTCCAGCACCACCTCCAACAGGAATCTCCTGGCCAGGGACGGATCGTCGCTGCCGGCCAGGATGCTGCGCACCACGGCGACGACGCCGGGCCCCGCGGGGGAGTCCCACACCCCGACCACCGCGCGAATGATGGTCTCGCCCAAGCGATCCAGCGGCGCGGCCTCGATGATGCGCAGTGTCGCCTCGGGATCCACCGGGAATTCCACCACCGCGGCGAAAAGTTGCTGCTTGGTGCCGAAGTAGTGATGCACGAGGGCCGGATCCACCCCCGCGTCGGTGGCGACCGCGCGCACCGAGGTCTTGTCGAAGCCCGCGTCGGCGAAACGCGCGCGGGCGGCCGCGAGGATGGCCTCGCGGGCGCCCGATTGCCCCGGTCGGCGGCCCGTGCGGGTAGGCCGCCCGGCGCCGCCGGAGCCGTTGCCTGCCGTCACGTGGTCCGCCGTCGTAGCGTGGCAGCGCCCAGGCACAGGGCGACGATCGCGAACCCGGCGACAATGGCCAGATCACGCCACATCTGGCCGGTGACCTCCGGATGCGTCGAAACCTGCTGCAGCGCGTCGACCGCGTAGCTCAACGGCATCACGTTGCTGATCACCTCCAGCCAATCGGGCAGCTGGCCGCGGGGAACGAGCAGGCCGCACAGGAAGATCTGCGGCGCGACCACGACCGGCATGAACTGTACGGCCTGGAATTCGGTGCGCGCGAACGCGCTTGCCAGCAGTCCCAGCGCCACCCCGCACACCGCGTCGACCACCGCGACCAGCACCACCCAGCTCGGACTGCCCGCGGCGCCGAGCCCGAGCAGCCCGAAGGAGACCAGGCAGGCGACGACGGCCTGCGCGGCCGCGGCCAGCGAGAACGCGGTGCCATAACCGGCGAGCAGGTCGAGTTTCGACAGCGGCGTCGACAGCAGCCGCTCCAGCGTGCCCGAGGTGCGTTCGCGCTGCATGGCGATCGCGGTGATCAGGAACATCACGATGAACGGCAGGATGCCGAGCATGCTGATGCCGACCCGGTCGAACAGCGAGACGGGATTCAGCGGGTTGGTCGGGGTGTCCTTGTAGATGAAATACAGCAGCGCCATCAGCAGCGCGGGAACCACCAGGATCATGGCGACGGTGCGGTGGTCGTTGCGCAGCTGACGCAGGATGCGGCCGGTGGTAGCGGCATAGGGGCGCAGCGTCGGCGTCCGCCGGGGCGCGGCTTCCATGGTGGCGGTCATGCGTTCTGTCCCATCGTGATCAGGGTGAGGAAAGCGGTCTCCAGGTTCTGCTCGCCGGTCTGCGCGCGCAGTTCGTCGGGGCTGAGCTGGGCGAGCAACTGCCCCTCGCGCATCAGCAACAGCCGGTCGCAGTGCTCGGCCTCGTCCATGACGTGGCTGGACACCAGCAGCGTCGTCCCGTTCGAGGCCAGTTCGTGGAACTGTTTCCACAGCTCGACGCGCAGCACAGGATCGAGGCCGACGGTCGGTTCGTCGAGAACCAGCAGATCGGGCTGGGCGACCAGGGCGCACGCCAGTGACGCGCGCGTCTTCTGCCCGCCGGAGAGTTCGTCGCCGCGCTGGTGGGCGTGATCGGTCAGACCGACCGCCGTGATCGCGTCGTCGACGTCGGCGCGGTCGCGGCCGTAGAGCGCCGCGAAGTACGCGACGTTCTCGCGGACGCTGATGTCGTTGTAGATGCTCGGCGCCTGGGTGACGTAACCGATCAGGTGGCGCAGCGCCGCAGAACCCGCCGGGCGGCCGAGCGCGCTGACATCGCCCGATTCGATGATCTGAGTGCCGACGATGCTGCGCATCAGCGTGGTCTTGCCGCATCCCGACGGGCCGAGCAGCCCGGTGATCGAGCCGCGCGGGATGGTCAGCGAGACGTCGTGCAGTACTTCGCGGCCGCCGCGACGGACCCGCAGGTTCCGTACCTCGACGGCGGGGGATGGGATGGCTTGCGACACGGTCGCCTCAATTCATCGAGTGTTGAATTCACTATGTGATGAATTTAGCGCGCCCGCGCTGAACAGGCAAGAGTGTCGGTCGGAGAGTCAGTGGCCGTGGTGCGTCGGCGGGGTCCCCGGTACCTGGCCCGGGTTCACGACGACGAACTGGCCCATCATTCCGAGGTCTTCGTGCCAGAGCAGGTGGCAGTGGTACATGTAGGGCGCGTCCGGATCGGCCGGGCCATCGAAGCGCATGGCCAATCGCATCGTGCTGCCCGGTGGCAGGAAGACGGTGTCCTTCGGGCCGGTCAGCACCGCCGGTGGCGGGCCGTCGTCCACCGCGAGCACGCGGAACCGCACGTCGTGGATGTGGAAGTTGTGCGGCATGCCGTCGCCGTTGCGCACCACCCACGTCTCCGTGGTGCCGCGCGTCACCGCGAAATCGATCCGGTCCATGACCATCGGGGTGCCGTTGATCCCGGCGAGGTTCAGGTCGAAATTCCGTTCCCGGACCGAATCGCCGCCGTCCGGGGTGCTGGGAGGAGCCAGGGCCGCGGGCAGCTCCGGTGACGGCCGCAGCGTCTCGGCCGCGCGCAGTTCCAGGATGTCGAACGTGTCGTCACCCCCGGCGAAACGCTGTGTCCAGAAATCGAGTCCGGCGTCGAGTTCGCCGGAGCGCAGTACGGCGCGTTCGCCAGGTCGCATCCGCACCACGATCTCGGCGCGTTCACCCGGCGACAGCCGCAGCCGATCCTGGGTGCTCGGCCGTTCGGTGAAGCCGCCGTCGGTGGCGACGAGCGCGAACGGTCGCCCGTCGGAGAATTCGAAGGTGTAGATCCGCGCGGTGGAGGCGTTGAGCAGGCGCAGCCGGACCAACTCGTCGCCGACGTTCCGGTACGGCGCGAGCGTGCCGTTGACCATGGTCCGGTCGCCGAGGAAACCGACATCGCGGAACATTCCGTGCGAGGAGTCGAGCGTCGCGCCGTTGAACTTCACGTCCTGCACGATCACCGGCAGATCGTCCACGCCGTAGGTGGAGGGGAGCGCCAGGGAGGTGGACACGTCGTCGTCGATCAGGAACATGCCCGCCAACCCGCGGCGCACGTGGGTTTCGGTCGCGCCGTGCGGATGCGGGTGGTACCACAGCGTCGCGGCGGGTTGATCGACGGTCCACTGCGGCATCCAAGCGGCGCCGGGCGCCACCGTCTGGTGCGGGCCGCCATCCATCGCGGCGGGCAGGTGCATGCCGTGCCAGTGCACGGTGGAGGCCTCCGGCAGGGTGTTGCGAACCGTCACCGCCACCTTCTCCCCGCGCCGCGCCCGCAGTGTCGGACCGAGATAGTCGCCGTTGAACCCCCAGGTCGGCGTGGCTCGGCCGGGAAGGAACTCCCGTTGCCCGGCGCGCATGTCGAGTTCGAACGTGCGCGTGCCGTCGGCGCCGACCCGCGACGGAGCCAGCGCGGGTACGGCCAGTTCGTTGCGGAATTCCGTCTTGCCAACGGTGGATACGGCCGCCCCGGCGTACACCCATGCGACACCACCGAGGACCAAAACCGGCAATGCCGCGAGGCAGCCGAGAACGAGGAACAACCGCCTGCGCGGCCGGGAATCCGAAGACATGGACAGACGGTAGAAATCCGTGGTGCCACAACACATCCGGAAGCGTCCCGATTTCCTCCCCGATCCCGCCCCTGATACCCGTGCCGCGGCCTCGGGGTGCGCGCGGGATTCGCCCGGCCGGCCGCGCCCATCGACTGTGACTCGGAACACACCGTGGGGTGTCACGTTCCGGACCGCTCAGCTGTCCCATGGTCGTCACCATCCGCCAACACTGCCTCGGTGACCCGACCATTGGAGCACTGTCATGAACACCGCACATCGGATCGTCATCCTCGGCGGCGGCTACACCGGCATGCTGGCCGCCGTGCGGCTGGCCCGGCGCACCCGTGCGCTGGACGTCCGGATCACGCTGGTCAACCCTTCGGCGCGATTCACCGAGCGCCTGCGCATGCACCAGGTGGCCGCGGGCCAAGAGCTGGCGGACCACCGGATCCCCGCGCTGCTCGAGGGCACCGGCGTCGCCTTCGTCCAGGGCTGGGCCACCGCCATCGACCCGATGGCTCGAGAGGTCACCGTCGATGGCACCACTCGCCTTCCCTATGACGAGTTGATCTACGCGCTGGGCAGCACCGCCGACACGAGCATCGTGCCCGGAGCCGCCGACCATGCGTGGACCCTGGACAACCCCGCCACCGCACACCGATTCGGCCGGCGCCTCGCCGAGGTGGCGGCGCGCGGCGGCACGGTCGCGGTCTGCGGCGGCGGCTTGACCGGCATCGAGGCGGCGGCCGAGATCGCCGAGAACCATCCCGGCGCGCGCGTCACCCTGATCAGCACCGGGGAGCCCGGCGCCATGATGGGCACGAAGGCCCGCGCCTACCTGCATCGGGCACTCGATCGGCTCGGTGTCACCCGGCAGACCGGCCGGGCCGTGGTGAAGGTGCTGCCCGACGCGGTCGAACTGGCCGGCGGAGAACTCGTGCACACCGACGTGACGCTGTGGACGGCCGGTGTCCGCGTCTCCCCATTGGCCGCGCAGGCTGGGATCGAGACCGACCCGCACGGGTTGATCGTGGTCGACCCGACCCTGAAGTCGGTGTCGCACCCGACGATCCACGCCATCGGCGACGCCGCCGCGGTCCGCCAGGCGTGGGGGCGGATCCACGGCACCTGCCAGAGCGGGATGCCGACCGCCGCCTACACCGCGGACGTCATCGCGCGGCAGCTGCGCGGCAAGCGCGTGCGGCCGTTCCGCTTCGGTTATTTCCACCAGCCGGTCAGCCTCGGGCGCAAGGACGCGGTCATCCAGTTCACCAAGGCCGACGACCGTCCGCGCCGCGGCTACCTGACCGGACGCGCCGCCGTCCGCTACAAGGAGGCCGTCAGCAGCAGCCCCGTGCCGGTCTTCACGCTGAGCAAGCGGATGACGGTGTCGGTCACCCTGTCCAAAGGTGGCCGGGCAACCAGGAGAATCCAGCCATGACCGACTCGACATCCGAGCAGGACCCTTTTCTCGAGCACCGGCGTCTGCTGTTCGCCACCGCGTACCGGATGCTCGGCACCGTCACCGACGCGGAGGACGTCCTCCAAGACGCCTGGCTGAAGTGGAACGAGACCGACCACTCCACGGTGCGTCAGCCCAAGTCCTACCTGGTGCGGGCCGTCACCAACCTGTCGCTCAACCGGCTCACCTCGGCCAGGGCCACTCGCGAGAGCTATGTCGGGCCCTGGCTTCCCGAGCCGTTGCTCACCTCACCGAACGTCGCCGAGGAGACCGAATTGGCCGACACCGTCTCCACGGCGATGCTGGTGGTCCTGGAAACACTCGGTCCCGTCGAACGCGCGGTCTTCCTGCTGCGCGAGGTCTTCGGCTACACACACGCCGAGATCGCCGAGACCCTGGACCGGCCGGAGCCCGCGATCCGGCAGATCGCGCATCGCGCCAAGCAGCACGTGCAATCCCGCCGACCGCGTTTCGACACCGACAAGGCCGAGCGCGACCATGTCACCGCCCGGTTCATGGCCGCGTGTTCCGGCGGCGACCTCAACGCCCTGATGGACCTGCTCGCCCCGGATGTCACCTCGTGGTCGGACGGCGGCGGCGTGGTCACCGCGGCGCGCCGGCCGTTGTACGGACCCGATCACGTGGCGCGCTGGATACTCGGCGTGCTGGCCAAGCCGATCGTCGCCGGATTCGTGCTCGAACCCGCGCACATCAACGGTGAACTCGGCGCGCTGGCGCTCATCGAGGGGAATCCGGTGGCCGTGTTCACCTACGACATCGCCGACGGACGGATCCAGAACCTCCGGTTCCAGGTCAACCCGTACAAGCTGAAGGGTCTCTCCATGGGCACCGACACGCTGGGGTGACGGCGGTCGTTCTAGGCTCCAGCTGTGACCAACCAGAGCGCCCTGTCCGCCGACGGCGGGCAGCTGCGGGCCTCGACGCTCGAACTGTTCTTCGATCTCGTCTTCGTCCTCACCATCACCCAGCTCTCACACGTCTACACGCATCACCCGGGCTTCCAGGCGCTCGTCCAGGTCGCGCTGCTGTTCGGACTGGTCTGGTGGATGTATTCCGGCTACGTCTGGCTCACCAACGAGGTCGCCCCGAACAGTTCCAGCAGGCGGACCTGGCTGCTGGTGGGCATGTTCGCGTTCTTCGTTCTCGCCTTGGCGATCCCGGATGCGTTCCACGGCACCGGCATCGCGTTCGGCTTCGGGTACGTCCTGGTCACCGCCGTGCACACCGCGCTGTTCGCCTCGGCGGGCGGAGCATCGGCGACGATCGCGATCCGGCGGTACGGCCCGCTCAACGTCCTGGCCGCGGCGTTCGTACTGGCAGGCGGATTCGTGCACGGCTGGATGCAGTACGCCTGCTGGGCCGTGGCATTCGCGGTGCAGATCCTCAGCCCATATCTGGTCGACACGAGCGACTTCGTGATCCGAGCCGGCCACTTCTGCGAGCGGCACGGGCTGGTCGTGATCGTCGCGATCGGCGAATCCATCGTCGCCGTCGGCGCCGGGCTGGCCGGCGAGAAGATCACACCGCAGTTGATCGCTACCGTGGGCCTGGGTCTCGGCTTGGCCTACGTCCTATGGTGGGCGTACTTCGGCGTCGACGACGAGCGTGGCGAGCACGCGCTGGCCGCGGTACCGGACCGGGAACGATCCCGGCCTGCCGTGCTGGCCTACGGCTACTCGCTGTACCCGCTGCTCATCGGCGTCATCGTGGCCGCGGCGGGCATTCAGATGAGCGTCGCCCACGGCAACGAAGCGACCTCGGTCGCCGTGGCCGCCGCGCTGTCCGGCGGCGTCGCGCTGTACTTCCTCGGCCAATTCTTCTTCCGCCTGACACTGCGGCTGCCGCGCCCATGGGCTCGCCTGCTCGCGGCGCTCGCGGTGGCGGCGACAACGCCGATCGGCATCTTCTGGGTGGCGTGGGCCCAATTGGTCGCGATCGTCGTCGTCGGTTACGCCGCGGTCATCGCCGACGACCTGCTCACGCTGCGGTCCGGCGAGCACAGCACGTACATCTGAGCGCCGTGGTCGCCGTCCGTCCGGCTTCCTCGGGCGAGATTGCGTTTTCGGCTCGTGGCCGGGTGTCCCTGCCCGCGCGCGCGTGCGTGCCGCGCACTCGGCGTTGCTTCTACCCGCGCGATTGCCCGCCCCGAGGGCGGTACGGTCGCCGAGCGGCTGGGCGAACCGTTGTGGTAGCCGTCGAGGACAATGGCGGCTGTGTGTGCTCAGCCTGTCGAGGAACTCGCCGTCGAACCACCCGCTGCCGCCCGACGTCTGCTCGGGGCGACCTTGTGGTCGGGCCCGGTCGGTGTCCGGATAGTCGAAGTCGAGGCCTACGGCGGAGACCCGGCCGGGCCATGGCCGGATCCGGCATCGCATTCCGGGCGCGGCCGGACCAAGCGCAACGACGTGATGTTCGGTCCCGCCGGTGTGCTGTACGTCTACCTCAGCTACGGCATGCACACCTGCATCAACGTGACGAGCGGCCCGGATGGGGTCGCCAGCGCCGCGCTGATCCGCTCCGGCGAGGTCGTCGAGGGGCTGGAGACGGTGCGCGAACGGCGCCCCGGGGCTCGAAGCGACCTCGACTCGGCCCGCGGCCCGGGCAACCTCGGCAGCGCGCTGGGAATCACGTTGAGCGACTACGGAACCCCACTGTTCGATCCGGCGTCACCGATTCGGCTCGAGTTGCACGATCCGATCGCGGACGCCGAGATCGCCAGTGGTCCGCGGGTCGGGGTCAGCAGCGCGGCGGACCTGCCTTGGCGTTTCTGGCTTCCGGGCTCGCGGGCGGTGTCGGTCTACCGGCGCAGTCCGCGTGCTCCACTGCCCACCGAGAAGTCGGCCTGAGCACTCGGCGGAAGTTTTCGCCGCGGCGATGAATTCTCGCAAAGCTCCTCGTCCTATCAGGTGAACGCGCCTCCGACCCCGGCGCGACCGACCTGAAGGACAGAAACATGACCGCCGTCGCCCCCACCAGCACCGCGCCCGCCGCCGCCCAGCCGGGCAAGGTTCTCGATCGCACCCTGTGGACGGTGCAGATCCTGCTCGGCCTGTTCCTGGTCATCGCCTCGGGCCTGCCGAAACTGGCCGGTCAGTCCGACGCCGTGCGCATCTTCAACGAGATCGGCTTCGGCGACTGGTTCCGCTACCTCACCGGCCTGGTCGAGGTGGCAGGCGGCGCCGGTCTGCTGGTGCCGCGGGTGAGCGGCCTGGCCGCGTCCGGTCTGTCGATCACCATGGTGCTGGCCGCCGCCACCCAGGCCTTCCTCCTGGGCGCCCCAGCTTTGGCGCCGTTCCCGCTGGTACTGGCCGCGGTGTTCGCCTGGATCGCCTACCAGCGGCACGACAGCATCGTCGCGGTGCGGGAAACCCTGTCGCGCTGAGCGCTCGCGCCACGCGCACGGCCCGTGGACTCGGTCCACCGGCCGTGCGCGTGGCAGGGTCGGTGGTGCACAGCGAAATCGTTCGACTCACGCCGCGCCGCGCCACGACACCGAGGTGCGCACGAAGCCTCGGATCCGGTGCGGAAAGATAGGGCAACGTGAGCGGCGACATCATCGACGAACTGACCTGGCGCGGACTGATCGCGCAGTCCACCGATCTGGATGCCCTGCGCGCGGCGGCGGCCGCCGGGCCGCTGACCCTGTATGCAGGCTTCGATCCCACCGCAGCCAGCTTGCACGCGGGACACCTGGTGCCGTTGCTCGCACTGAAGCGTTTCCAGCGCGCCGGGCATCGCCCCATCGTCCTGGCCGGTGGCGCCACGGGGCTGATCGGTGACCCGCGGGACGTCGGCGAGCGGACCATGAACTCCACCGACACCGTCGCGGGCTGGGCCGAGCGGATCCGCTCCCAGCTGGAGCGCTTCGTCGACCTGGACGACTCGCCGACCGGTGCGGTCATCGTCGACAATATGGAGTGGACCGGGCGGTTGTCCGCGGTCGACTTCCTGCGCGACATCGGCAAGCACTTCTCGGTGAACGTCATGCTGGCGCGCGACACCATCAAGCGGCGGCTGGACGGCGAGGGCATCTCCTACACCGAGTTCAGCTACATGCTCCTGCAGGCCAACGACTACTTGCAGTTGCGCCGCGACTACGGCTGCACGCTGCAGGTGGGCGGCTCCGACCAGTGGGGCAACATCATCGCGGGCGTCGAACTCAACCGCCGGGTGGACGGCGCGTCCGTGCACGCCCTCACCGTTCCGCTGGTGACCTCCGCGGACGGCAAGAAGTTCGGCAAGTCCACCGGCGGCGGCAGCCTGTGGCTCGATCCCGAGATGACCAGCCCCTACGCCTGGTACCAGTACTTCGTGAACACGGCGGACGCCGATGTGGTGCGGTACCTGCGCTGGTTCACGTTCCTGTCCCGCGAGGAACTCGACGAACTCGAGCGGGCGACCGCGGAGCGCCCGCATGCCAGGGAAGCGCAGCGCAGGCTCGCCGCCGAGATGACGACACTGGTGCACGGGGAGGCCCATACCCGCGCGGTGCAGCTGGCCAGCCAAGCGTTGTTCGGTCGCGGTGACCTCCGCGAGCTCGACGAGGCGACCCTCGGCGCGGCCTTGCACGAAGCGGCGGTCGACGGTGAGGTCGCGCAGATCAAAGCCGGCGAGCCGAGCACCATCGTGGATCTGCTCGTCGCCACCGGCCTGTCCGAAAGCCGCGGCGCCGCGCGGCGCGCTGTGAACGAAGGGGGCGCCTCGGTGAACAACGTGAAGATCTCCGATATCGAGTGGACCCCGGCGGATGCCGACTACCTGCACGGACGCTGGCTCGTCCTGCGGCGCGGGAAGAAGAACCTCGCGGGGGTTCTGCGGGCAGGTGCATGAAGATCACGGTGGCTTGAATCACATCTGTGTGATTCAAGGCCACCATCACTGCGATCCCATGCTCTTGACCTGCGGAAACGCCAGCTTGTCCAGGCGATTTGACGTAGCGTTTTCCGCCGCGTAACTTTATCCAAGTCAGAGCGACACGGACACCGACCCGGAGCCGAGAAGCGAGGCGGAGACGCCGAGCGGATGGACCGGGAAACGAGGTAGTACGAGGAGCGCCTGGTAGCTCAGTGCAATGTGGATCATCCGATAGTCTTGACTTCGGTGGCCTGCTTGCTTAGACTGGAAAAGTTGCCTCACAGAAGGTCCGGTTCAGGCCGGGTTGGATGTGTGTGCGTGTGTTCTTTGAGAACTCAATAGTGTGTCGATGAATGTCAGTGCCAAATGTTTTATTTGGTTCCGGCTCTTCACCC
>NZ_JBVJAP010000030.1:0-32583 GCF_055590505.1 Nocardia sp. NPDC041819
GGGTAGTAGCCGCGACCTGAGGGTGCGGATGACGTGGCCGTCGCAGGTGATGTGAATGCTGCGCAGATCCGCCCAGACGGTGACCATGCGACCGGCCATGCTCGCGTGCAACGACACGGTCTGGCTGCGGACCGACAGGTTGCCGGTGGGCGGCACGCGTAGTTCGAACTCGACCGCAGCGCCGTCGCCGGTAGTGTTCGGTGGAGGCTCGATCACGCCGATGACCAGCGGCGAAGACTCCGGCGAGGGTTCCGTGGATGATGCCGGAGCGGTGGGGTCGATGCGGGTTGGGCCGTTGGGTCGGAACAGGCTCGCCGGGACGGCCATGTCCAGCGCTTGGTGCGGACGTCGATGGTTATAGGCTCTACCGACCGTGATTTGTGCTGTTCGTGATGTCCGTTCGAGCCTGTGGCGTGGACGTCATGGGCTTGTTTACCGACCGGGTTCAGGACGTTCGTCATGTTCTGGAGTCGGTACGGAGGACGAATGGTGCGGCACCTTGTGGTCGGGGACTTGAGGGTCCAGCGGATCGAGCGGAAGGGCGGGTGGAGGTCATGGACCATCGTCTGGCCGGAGGGCACGCTCCACGCTGAGGCGGACCGGTTCCTGCGCGTCCATGACGGCTCGGGCACGCAGAAGACGTACGCGTACTACCTGGTGGATCATCTGCGGTGGCTGGAGCGCGAGTGCCTGGGCTACAAGACGGTCCAACTGCGCGACCTGGAACGGTACATGGGCATCGTCGGCGCCGAGGTCCACATGCCGCTCGGGGAGCCGTGGCGGGTGGGCAAGCGCCCCTACGGTCGGTCCGCGCTGTCGATCGCGGCGTCCTGCCTGAAGGGCTTCTACCTGCACCAGGCATCCCTCGGCATCAACGTGGACCTCGGTGAGAAGCTCGACGGCACGCGACTGCCGTCACGGGTGGACCGACGCCGCTCGTTGCTCGGCCACGTGAAATCCGTGATGCCGGCGAACCCGCTCGCGCCGAAGGGATCACACCGCAGGCACCCGAAGATGCTGCCCGACGGCGCGAGGGAGAAGCTGCTGGCGACGGTGAACTCGGCCCGGGACCGGATGGTGGTGACCTGGCTGGCCGACGGCGGGCTTCGGATCGGCGAACTCTGCGGGCTGCACCTGGTCGACCTGCACCTGCGCGAGAACGCGGCCTGCAACGAGTGCCGCAGTCCTCACCTGCATGTCTGCCACCGGCCCGGTAATCCGAACCGGGCTGAGGCCAAGACCGAGCACTCCTGGCAGGTCGAACACGGCACGGTCACCGGCGGGCTGATCAAGCGGGTCAGCCCGGAGAGGGTGCACACCTACTTCGAGTACCTCACCAGCGAGTACCCGCGCGGCGCCGGACACGGCATGCTCCTGGTCCAGCTGCACGGCGCCCGCGTCGGGCAGCCATGGGCACCGGTCGGGGCCCGGCGGATGCTCGGCCGGGCCGGGAAACGCGCCGGGCTCGGGCTGGTGAAACCCCATGCCTTCCGGCACACGTTCACTTCCGCGGTCCTCGACGCCGCCGACGGCAACCTGCTGATAGCCCGGGACGCCGGCGGCTGGGCCTCGGCCGCTACGGTCGACGAGGTCTACGGCCACGTCGACCTCCAGGACCCCACGTTCGACGCCGCCCTGCGCACGGTCTGGGGTGAGCCGAAGTGACCGTGACAACCCTGATGCCGCAGCCGGATCCCCGCACCGGCCGGGACCGGTTGGAGATCCTCACCGCGCTGATCAGCGCCCCGTCGTTCGGCCCGCTCTTCCGCCCGGACATCATCAAGGTCCCACCGAACCACCCGGTCTACCGGTGGAATTGCCTCTGCGCCGACTGCGACCGTTCCACGATGGGCCACGGCGATCTGTGCTCATCCCACGAGATGCTCTGGCGCGACCACCGTGACCAGGGAGGAATGCGCGCCGAGTTCCTCCGCACCGCGCCGTCCGTCGGCCTTGGGGATGGCGTGGAGCAACGGACCTGCGGGATCTGCCCCGAGCGCCGCGCCCGACACCTCACGCTGGAGCTCTGCCACTATCACGAGTTCCGTTGGTACAACCACCGCGGCCGCCGGGACGGCAATGCCGACTTCGACGCCTGGCTCCTCGACCAGCACCCCCTTCCTGGCTTCGGCAGTTGCCGGGTCCAGGTCTGCCCCGAACTGGCGGACTCCCCGCTCGGGCTGTGCTTCCGGCACGAACGCCGCTACCGCAGGCATGGCAGGCCAGGAAGAGCGGCCCTGCCATCGCAGTGGGGCACCCGTTACGGACGCCGCGGGCTGGTCGCGCCGGTCAGCTATGAGGACGAGCACGCCTTCGAGCGCTGGTGCGCGAGTGCCGTGGCAGTGCTCCGGCCCGCGCAGGTCAACCTTCTGGGGCTGCATCCGCTGCTGCGGGCCGAGATCAAGTGGGGCATGTTCGCCTACACCCAGAAGGCACACGGCCGCTGGGAACTGGTCACCTGGCAGGGCTTGGCGAACTTCGCCCGCGAGCACGGTCTCCGGTCGCTGACGGACGCGGGCCCCGAGGAGGAACAGCTTCTGCAGAAGGCGGTCAGCCGCGAGGCGGTCCACATCGTGCGGGCCGTGACCGGCTGGCTGCACCCTCTCTACGTGACGCCGGCCGAGACGCGTGAGCTCGGATACATCCTCACCGAGCACTTCGGGCGGAAGCTCACCGGCCGCTCGGTCCGCATGGACCTCACCGGCGTCTCCCAGCAATGGCTGCGCGACCTGATCTGGGACCACTTGGTCGCGATCCTGCGCTCTCCGAGCTGTCCGCGAAGCGGAGGCACTTTCGACGACATGCGCCGGGCCGGTCTGGAACTGAGCACCTTCCTGGAGCTCCATGCTCCCGCTGGCGGCCACGACCCGCGGGGGCTGACGGCCGAGCACATGCACCAGTTCGTCGCCGACCAGCGGCAACGCGAGCGGGACGGCCTCGTCTCGCTGGCGGCCAGAGGCGTCCACGGCAAGCCGTCGATCGTGACCGCCAACACCCGTCAGCGTGTTTTCCACCGGACCCGGCGGCTCCTGCGAGGGGCCCTCGAGTCGGGGGAGGCCGAACGCCTTGGCCTGGATCGGGCCTTCATCGCCGCGATGCCCGCCCCAGGACGGTCGGTCAGTCGCGCTCGGCAGCCGTTCGCCGACGGTGTCGCCCGCGCGCTCGCTGACGAGACCAACCTGCTCAGGCTCGCGGAGTCCTACGACCCGTTCGACCGCGGCCTGCGGGACGCCTGGGAGACGATCATTGTCACGGGCCGCCGCTGCGGAGAGGTTCTCCAGCTCCGTCTGGAGTGCCTCGGCCGCTACGGCGGACTGCCGATGCTCTGGCACGACCAGACCAAAGTCGGCAACTACGACCAGGCCCTGCGGATCCCCGAGCGGGTCCACCAGCTTCTGGAAGCACGCCAGCGCAAGACCTTGACGCTGTTCGAGGCCCGGAACAACCGGCCGCCCACCGCCGAGGAACGCACCCGGATGGCGTTGTTCCCCACGAACATCCGCAACCGCGACGGACGTCGGCCGCTGTCCTACAAGTGGTTCCACAAGGGCTTCAAGCTCTGGATCGACGAACTCGACATCGGCCGCTGGGTCCCCCACCAGGCCCGGCATTCGCTGGCGACCAGCCTGCTGCGGGCCGGGGCGACCCTGACCCACGTCCGCCGATACCTCGGCCACGTCTCCGAGCGGATGGCCGAGCACTACGTCCACCTGACCCAGTCCGACCTCGAAGACGTCCTCCAACACGTCTGGGTCGCCGGTCCGGGGACCGCCAGCCCGGGCGAAATCCTCACCGAGGCGGCCACCCCGCTCACCCGCGAGCAGGCTCAGGCCCTCGCCATCGATCTGTCCCGCCGCAGCACCCCCGCCGAAGGCGGCTTCTGCACCTTCCAGCCGGTCGTCGACGGCGGCGCCTGCCCCTGGAACCTCGACTGCCACAACTGCGACAAGTTCGTCATGTCCGGCGCCGACCTCCTCTACTGGCGGCGCAAGCGCGAGCAATGGCGACTGCTTGCCGAAGGCGCCCCCGACGACGCCACCGCCGACTACCTCCACCGCTACTTCGAGCCGACCGCCCGCGCCATCGACGGCCTGGAGAAGGCCCTGGCCGGCCTCGGCCTCCTCGATGACGCCCTCGCCCTGGACCTGCGCAAACCCCAGGACTACTTCCACCGCGTCTGGTCCACCGCTTTCCGCGCCACCGACCTCGCCCACGCAGGCACCGAGGAGGAGAGCGAGTACAGCGATACGTGCACAACCGAGGACACCGACCCCCAACAGGACGTCGCATGAACACCGTTCCCGAACCCCGCACTGCCGCTGCCCTGGCAGCTCGCCGCGGCAAGACCGACACGGCCCTCCTGCGGGTCCACGAGTCCATCACCCGGCTCCAACGCGAGAAGGCCCAGGTCACCGTCGCTGCTGTTGCCCGGCGGGCGAACGTCTCACGCACCTTCCTCTATGCCAACCCCGAAGCCCGGGCCGCCATCGCCACGGCGATAGCCGAGGCAGGTGACCGCCGGACCCGGATACTCGTCGAACAGGACGACACGCGCGAGGCAACCTGGTGCGAGCGCGCGCTGAACGCCGAAGAAGCGCTCAAGGCCGCCCAGACCGAGATCCTCACCCAGCGCACCCGGATCGGCGAACTCCTGGGTCAGGTAAGGGACTTGCAAGCCGAATGGACCGAGGAGGCCATCTAGCGGATCACCACCGAGAACACCACCCTCAAACAACGGGTCCGCCAGCTGACCGCTGACAACCGCACCCTCGACGAGCGGCTTAAAGCCGCCCGCTCCAACCTCCGCTTCCAAGACCGCCGCGTCGCCGACCTCGAAGCCCAACTCCTCGACCCACCCGTCGGAAAGTAGCCCAGCAACACCCCGGCGGAGGGGCCCGATTACCCATCAGGTGACCGGGCCCCTCCGCCGGGACCAGAGCGATCGACGGTTGGCGAGCCGGGCCGCCCGACGCAAGACGGCTTCTGCACGGGGATGTTCCCAGACAAGGCTCGGTCGTTCGGGCCGTCGCCGGCAATACGCGCAATCAGGATCACTGCAGACGCCTTCACGCCATTCGTCGCACACCACGCACAGTGCTGCGTCAAACCGTTCGCAGTAGTCCTGCCTGGTGCCACACCGCAGGCATGATCCGGACTCCGGCCGGACGGCGGAGGGGCGCTTACGAGGCATCCCCCTGTCCGAGGTTCAGCATCTCCGCATCCACCATGGCTGAGAAGGATCGCCATAGGAGTCCACGATCGTGCGGGACCAATAGACCTCGTCAAGCGGATGCACCAGCCGCCGGAGCTCCCGCGACGCACCTGTCGGCAGCCCGCACAGGGCCTGCTCCAGCATCTGTCGTGGATGAGCGTCAGAGGGACAGCACGCTTCAACTCCGCAACCACGGGCCTGTGGATCTGTCAGCCTACGGGCCGGCTCTTGAACGGTGCCGACCCACCGAGCCATCGCGTCGGCGATAGCCCCTGGCCACAAATGTGAATCCTCGAACGTGGCAATCTCGCTCTGTGCGCGCGCCGAGACCCCAGAAACGATCTTCCTGCCGTGCTCCGGGCGGAGCCTGCGCGACAGCTTGGCGCGCACCTGGCCTGGCCGTCTACGCGCCATAGGCCTTTCGTTGGTTCGTCATGGACGACATCCTCCCAGACTGAGGCCATTCCGATCAATGCAGCCCCGACCGTCTGGCCTGTCCGCTGGCCAAGCGGCAGGCTCCCGGCCTCTCTTGATCTCCCGTCGATTACATGTACGCGACGTATCACCGCAGGTCGAAGGCCATCTATGGACTCCCACGGTCGGTAAAGCCTACGGCGATCCATCCATCGACGGCCTCTTGGGCCGCGGTGATCGATTCGAACGGAGCCACTTGGTCGAGGAATTCGGTGCGAAGCGTCTTGTGGAACCGTTCGATCTTGCCGGTCGTAGTGGGCGATCGTGGCTTGGTCAGGCGCTGCTTGATGCCGTTGTCGCGGCAGATCTTCTCGAACAGCACCTCCACCGGCAGTGGCTTGACGTAGCGGCCGGTGAACTGACCGCCGTTGTCACTCAATACTTCCGATGGCACGCCATACCGGCGCATCGCCGCAGTGAACGCTTCACCGACTTCCCGGCCCGATGGTCTGGCCAGCACGGTGGCGATCACGATGAAGCGGGAGTGGTCGTCGATACCGGTCAGCAGTTTGCATTCACGACCGTCTGCCAGCGGTACTCCGCCGACGATGTCGAGTTGCCACAGGTGCATCGGCGTCTGCCGTTGCCACCGCTTGTATTTACGTTTGTGATGCTGAGTCTGCGGATCGATCATTCCGTTCCGGGTCAGGACCCGATGCACGGTCGCCCGGGACGGCACCCTTGCCAGGTCGTGGCCGGCCAGCTCATGGCTGATCCGGCGCGCGCCCCACCGTGGATGCTCGCGCCGCAATCGGCAAATCAACGCCTCGACCTGCGGACTGACCTTCGTCGGGCTCGAATGCGGCCGTCGGGACCGATCAGCCAGTCCCGCCGTCCCCTCGGCGGTGAACCGCCGCCGCCAGGTGTCCAGTGATTGCCGTGTGGTTCCGTAGCGGGCCGCGACCTCGCCGATCGGAGAACCTCCAAGCACCTCACATACCGCCCGATACCGATATTCCGCTACCGCCAGCTGATCCACACCGATCCCGTCCGCATTCGACTCCGCCGAGCGGAACAAGACCATTGATCACGCTCAAACGTCAAGCATCTCTTGAGAACAAACGGTCAAGCATGTCTTGAGCCCTCACACCGACAACTGACACCGAACTCTGGCAAGCGCCGCATTCGAAACACCAGCGGCCACACAGGCGCGCAGCTGTGCGGCCTGCTCGTCGGTGAGGGTGAGTTTGCGCGCTGGTACGCCCGTGTGGCCGCACAGCGGGAACCGTCTGCACGCGAGTGTCGCCCACCCGAGTGCCAGAAGATCAGGTAGCTGCTTAGGTCTATGTCGGTGGAATGACCGATGTGGGGCCGGTACTTATTCGATGAGGATGGTTGTCTTGCAGCAAGCTCAATTGTGGTGACAACACCGTCACTCGAACCGCCCTCGACAACGGCGTCGGTAGGCCGACAAGGGAGTCGGTCGTGCGGGCGGCATCCACAACGCCACCGATCAGGAACCGCCTTTTGATGTCCACGAACCCGTTCAGCATGTTCGGTTTGGTCCCCGCGGTCGACGGCCGTGACAGTCCCAGTGCCGTGCTCAAGTTTGTGGGGAGTCATTGCCCAGTGCGGTTCATCGAGCGGTCAGCCCATGCTCATCCTTACCAGGGCGAAGCGGGCAGGCGATGTCGGGAAACTGGCACGAGCGTTCCTCCTCACCGTGCTTCTGCGCGACGAACCCTCCCGAGTGCTGGCTGTCCGGGTCATCGAGTCGATCGTCCTCACGGGTCCGTGCTGGTTTGCCTCATTGCCTGGGCGTTTCACCTCCAGCTGACGCACCCGCACCGCCGGGACCCCAGGCCGACCGATCGGTACGGCAAAATGCCGCTGTGGAGACACATTGGCACCGCAGATCGCCTGCGGCAGTGTATTACATAGCAGAATGACCGATCCGCAGATGGTTTCCGCAACGGAGCCAGGACTGGGCCGGGCGCTCTGGCAGGCGAACAGGATGGAGTTCGCGGCCGGTTATATGCTCACCACCTTGTGGGGGGTAATTGTTGCGGCGCAGCGGCCAGGTGACCTGACGCAGCCAGCGGTGGCTGGCGTGGTGGTGTGCGTGATGGCGCTACACGGGTCATTCGGGGTCATCGGATGCGTGACCGATCAAGAATCCGACGCCCGCGCCGACGGGCGGTCGGCTGGTCATGCCGACAAACGCGGCCTCGTTGCCGTCGTGAAAAAGGTTGGAGCGCGACGTCTTATCGCCTACGGGGTAGCCGAGGGTGTAATGGCGGTGGGAATCGCCGCAGGGCTGGCGCTGTGGCTGGGGCGAGGATGGATCGTCATTCTTGCGGCACTGATTTTCCTGCTGGATCTGCTCTACAACGTGCCGCCGGCCCGGTTGAAGGAACGTGGCCTTCTCAACCCGATAACCTGCGGTTTGACGTTCGCGCTACTTCCGGCCGTGCTGGGCTATGACACCATTAGCCAAGGCAGCGGCCTGAGCCCGGCATGGCCGCTGCTGGTCGGTGCTGGGATATTCGCGATGGGCAGCAACCTGTGGTACGGCGTCCCTGACATCACGGCGGATTCGGCGGCAGGGATGCGCACCCCAGCGGTGCGGCACGGACTGAAGAATTCACTTTTGATAATTTGCGTTTTCCGGATAACTGCGCTGGCCTTATTGGGCGGAGGGCTCGCGGCGAATTTCGGTTTTCGCTGGGCCGCGGCCGGTGTAGCGGCCGGTTCAGCAACACTGTTCCGGGCCGCCTATCTCATTTACCGGATTTCGCTGAGCGGAAAGCCAGCGCCGGAGGGTAAAGAACTGGGCCCGGTGTACTCACTACTGGTACTGCATTTGCTGTCACTGGCGGCTGTGGTAGTTATTAACCTTTTCTAGCGGGCACTACCACACCAGAGGCAGTTCGTGCACGAAACGCAGCGTGCCACCCATACCGTAGCGTAACTGGGCACCCGGGGCCAGCGTGTACCGCGGGATGCGCCGGTGCCATTCGCGTATCGTGGCGGCCAGTTCCAGCCGGGCCAGGTGCAATCCCAGGCACCGGTGCGGTCCAGCACCGAACGCCATGTGCACATTCGGTTTACGACTGAAATCAACCGTGTCCGCGGCTTCGGTGTTCGCCGCGGCCAGCGACAGGGTCACGCGTTGCCCAGCCGCCACCGCCGAAGCACCAACCTTGGTGTCCTGCGTCGCGTACCGCCGTACCGCCGTTGTCGGCGATTCCCAGCGCAGCAGCTCCTCAACCGCGGCGGGAATAATATCTGGGGCATCGTTGATCTGTTGACGGTGCTCGTCATGTGTGGCCAGAAACGCAAAAATACAGCCGAGCGAATTGGAGGTAGTGTCAATTCCGGCCAACAACAGCATAAAACAAATATCGACGATCTCCGCGCCGGTAAGCGATTCACCATCCACTTCGGTAGCGAGCAAAGTACTCACCAGGTCCCGCCGGGGCGCGCTCGAGCGGGCGGCGACCAGCTCACCAAACAATTCGTAACAAGACTGCCCGGCCGCCGCAATGTCGCGCCTGGAATGACGCTGCGGACGCAGGATGGTATCCAGAATCGAATCAACAACCGGTGCATCCTTCGCGGAGATACCCAGCAACGCCATGAACACCAGCCGCGGAAGGCGAGTCGCATACTGGGCGACGAATTCACATGCACCCGCGGGGGCGATGCCCGCGACCAGCTCCTCCACGTGGGCTGTGACGTCAGCAGCGAAGTCAGCCGTCCGGCATGGCGCAAATAGCGGATCCACAAGGCGGCGGTAGCGCTGGTGATCGGGCGGGTCAAGCTGAAGCGGAATAAGCGGACGGACATTGCCCAGATTCAGCGCCGGCATGCCGGAGGAAAACACCTCAGGTGACCGCAGCGCGGCCGCAACATCGGTCCGACCCAATACCATGAGCGCATCCCGATCATGCACGGGTGCCCCGTCCGTGCGCAGCCGCTGGTAATACTTCTGCGGGCAGGCCGCGGCCGCGTCCGGTTGATACTCCCGGTGCGCCGTCACCGCACCCGCTCCGCCGCCTGCGCGACCACGGTCATGACGCCGCGATCCCGTTGCGCCACCTGCTTGGCTGCCAGTATGACCGCCTGGATCACCGCCACCGGCGCATAAAGGTCTTTGTCATGCCACAGCGATGGATGGGGCGCCGCGCTTTTGCACAAATAGCGATACCCAGCAGCCACGGCCTGCTGCATGCCCGGGCTCGCCTGCCGCGCCAGGAGGATATGGATTGCATACGCAGTCTCCTCCGCGGTGCCTTCCCAGCGGCCCCACGACCCATCGCCGCGCTGCGTATCCAGCACCCAATGCTGAGCGCGGCGCACAGCGTCCGCCGCCGCTATGTCAAGCCCGCGCAGCGCCATCACGCAGGTGTAGGTGGCGTAATACGGGGACGCATGCCACCGGTCACGCCAGCAGCCGTCGACCTCTTGGCGCGCGCTCAGCCAGGCCGCGACGGCGGACACCGTCGGCAGCGGGTGGCCAGGGCGGCGCAGCGCGTCCAGCACGTGGGCGTTGGTGCTCACTGAGGGGTTCGTTTCCGAAATCCATGTTGCGAAGTGGCTGCCGGTGTGAAACCTCCACAGACTATCGTCGCCGATTTCGTGGCCGAGGTGGCGCAAAGCAAAAAGTACGATCGCGGTGGTGTCCGCGTCCGGCGGCAGCCCCTCCCCGCAGCGCACCCCCTCCGGGCGGCAGCTCGCAAGCAGCTCCGCCGCAACGGTTTCGGGCACCTTCAGCGGCACGCCAACCCTCGCGAGCACACCAATAACCATCCCCCGCTCGAAAGCGGTCAGCGGACTACAGCAGGGAAGCAGCCCGCTGTAGTCTGCGGCGACCTCCGCGAGGTGACGCTGCGAGAGTGGGTGCACTGAGGGATCAGGGCCCAGCCAGGCGGCGGTGGCCGCCGGCGACGCCCCCACCGTGCCCAGCACGCCGGGCGCTATCGCGCGCGCCTGCACCGCACGACTACCGCTGATTTCCAAACAATGCCGAAGCTTTTCGGGGATTTCGTCACCTGCGGCCAGTCGGCGGGCGAGGTCATCGATGATGGCGTCGGCGCCGGCGGTGAGGTGCGCGGTAATCGCACCAAGCTGCTGCGCTGCCGCGGGGTACAGTCGGGCGATCTCTGCGCAGAGATAGTGGACGATCAGTTCTTGGCCGGGCATGTCTGGAGGGTCACTCGGCGAGGTATAGCGCGTGAGCGCCTGCAGACCCCGATTGGCCGCAGCATGAATCTTGTAGTGGCTGACGCCGTCCACTGGGTTGCGTTGCTGGAACAACAATGCCTGCACCGCACTCAATGTTGGGCCTAGGCCATAGCCGTCCTGGGAGCCCCACCAGCCGGTGCGGTGCTGCTGTTCGAGTAAGAACGTGAGCCGAGCATTGTGTCCGGCTAGCCACGGCGCCAGTGTCACAATGCGCCCGATCTCATACACCGACGGGCTGGATTGCCCTAGCGGATTGCGCACAAGGCCTTCCAGTAGCTGGGCAGCCTCCGCCGCTATCATGGCCGTCATTGCGCCGCCCTGCCGCCCTGTAATCGGTTGCTCCTCTGATACTTCTGCACTGCGGCGGCAAAGTCTGCGGCGGCGAAATCTGGCCACAGCTTTTCAGACACCACGAATTCGCTGTACGAACTCTGCCACAGCAGGTAGTTACTCAGCCGCAACTGCCCGGCCGTCCGGATAATGAGGTCCGGGTCGGGCACATCACTGTACATGTGCGCACTGATGAGAGCCTCGTCTATTTCACCTGGAGCATGGCCTGCTGCAGCGATTTCCCGCATCGCATCGACCAGTTCAGCACGGCCACCGTAGTTCACGCAGACCTGCAGGGTGAGTCGTCTGTTCGGCACGGGATTGCGTGCCGCGCTCGCAATGAGCGCGGCCAACTCCAGCGGCAATGCTGCGGTACGGCCCAGCGCGCGCACTTCGATTCCATCTCGGGCCAGCACTGAATCACCGCCGAAAAGGGTCCGCCCGATGGTGGTGAGCAACGCGTCTGCTTCTGCGGCGGGACGCTGCCAATTCTCCGTCGAGAACGCGTATATCGTGACGATCTCAACGCCTTCGGCCATCGCGGCGTGCAGTGTCGCGCGCAGCGCGGCGAAACCTGCCTCATGTGCATGCATGCGAGATGCGTTGTGGATCAGGGACCAGCGGTCCGTGCCGTCGGGGATAATCGCCACGTGCCGCGGCGGCGCACCGGGTGCTGGCTGGCTCAAGGCTGACCCCCTTGGCAGGAGCCGGCAGCGACGTGCAACAGCCAGCTAAAGACGTTCGCGCAGTCCTGCGGTGCGTGCATGGAGAGATTGAGGTTGTTGCCCGCGCCGGGCAGCACAGCGGCGCGCAGGCACGCCGCCCGGGTGCAGTGGGGGTGTTCGCTGACGGGGAGCGCCGCAGCCGACGCGTATTCCGCGGAGAATTCTGGGCCGCAGAACACCGCGTCGCGCGAACCCGGCGCCACCAGAACTGGGGCGGTGACGCGCTGCGATGTTGCCAGGGCTGAATCCCACCGCGATAGTGCCGCTGACTTCGGCCAGTCATGCCGGCACCTGGGTAGCCTCATCGTGACGCACCATCGCTGGGGCGAAATCACCCGACGCATCGGATATTTCGCTGCGATCGCCGTGTGCGGTTGTAGCGTATCCGGCGGCAAGCAGATCCACGCCGGGCGGTCCGCTGCGCAGCGACCGGCAGAACGTTTCATACACAAAACGCGACGTAAAACCGGTGACCTATCCCTATTAGCACCACCGCGTTTACGTCGTGATAGGTCGCCGCTTCCAGCATCGCGATCCCGCTGCGCAAGGAATGGCCGACTACCATAACCTGCGGAAATCGTACGCCGCCAATCAATCCCGCATGCAGCATGCCCACCAGCTGATGAACGGCGTGCGCCGTCACCGCTGCGATAAGCAATGCCCACCGCACCCGGGGGCTTACGCCGCAGCCGAGCCGGTCGATGGTGTGCGTGGCGAAACCCGCCCGGGCGTAGCTGTAGTTTTCCGGCTAATGACCAGACTCCCAGCATTCGCCGGAATATGTTGCTTCGTACAATAGTAGCTGCACTATCGCCGGGGACGGGCCACCACCCGGCTGACACAACCGCGCGTGCATGCTTGACCGGGAACGGCAGATTCGTGGTGACCGGGACAGAATGGTCAGTACAGCGAGCAGCAGCGGCGTCCAGGACCGGCGCGTTCCACACACCGCCCGACAACACCACACGCCTGCCAGGCAGCAAAGTCAACGTCGAACCACTGTGTTCCGCGCTTTCGAAAACGCCCACCGACGGGCAGACCCGCGGCCGCCGGCCTGATCCGACCGCCACGAAAGCAGCTGACAATACCGCCCATCTCGCCCACAACACCGCAAGATCTGGCAGCTCGTTGTCCACGGCCGTCGCGCGTACTCCTACCATCTGGTCCGCCCGCACCCCAGCCGCAGCCTGCCGCGGTGACCTCGACAATTGCCCGCCAGGGAAAGGCTCCGCACCGCGATCGGCGACGGTCTCAAAACCGTTCACATCCGATCGCGCCATCAAGCGCCACCATGGACCGTCGTCCGATCGAGCAGACAACATGCGGTGCCGACGCACCGCATCCAGCACCGTCTCCGACACCATGGCCCGGATCGGTCGCACACCATCATCGACCAACAGCAGCGCAGACTCGGACACGACAGTCATCGCGAACCAAGCCTCCAACCGGTGCCACCCGAACGGGGCGAGCTCACGCAGCCCACGCACAATCCGATCGGTCAACTCGATGGAGTCATCACCGTCCCTGCTATACACCTCACGCCCCAAAAATCTCGTCACAGCCCAATCTGACTATTACGCTCAATTCTCACAGTGCGGAAGAAGTCCTCCACTGGATTCGAAGGAAAGCTCTTGAGTGCCCCTCACCTGTCATGGCCACCGACTGAATACAACAAAATTCCTTTGAAAATCACGCGACAATCCAGCACGGAAACATCGCAATCCAATGCTCGGAGAGTCCGGTCGAGTTGTATAGAACATAATTGACCACCAAGGGTGGGCAAGCATGCCCGAACTCACCGAAGACGGGCCTTGTGGGACTGTTGGAACAGCGGCTCGCCAGACGAGCCAGTGTCCTGCACGGCCCGCGGTGCCACCGGGAGGGAGTGTCGGAACAACGGCTCTGGTGCACTTCCGGTGGCGGTCGATGCTAGGCGAGCAGGATGCGGTGCCGTAGGAGTGGGAATCCGGCCCGGCCATACATCTGTCGTTTGATCAGTTTGGTTTTCGTGTTCACGCCTTCGATGGGGCCGTTGCTGTAGGGCAGTGTGAGACCGGCGATCGCAGCGTCGTGGTCCTGGCCGAGGCCGCGCAGGAAGGGGTCGAGTTCGGGCAGCTGGGCCTCGCGGACCTGTTTCATCCATGAGTCCAGGTGGCTGCCGCGGCGTGCGGTCATCAGTTGCGCGAAATCGGCGACCAGCGGGCCAGATCGGTCATCTCCGGGCATGCGGCGACGAGCTGATCGAGATGAGTGCGGCGTCCGTCGGACGGATCGTCAGGCGGGGTCATGATCCAGGAGATGAGCCGCTGCGGTGACAGCGCGATCCGGACGCTGTCGGCGCGGCCCTGATTGAGATACTTGTGCAGCAGGTTGATGCTGCCGGTGTAGCCGAGGTCTTTGATCTCGTGGAACAGGTGCAGCACGGGGACACCGGGCTCGGCGGCCCGGCGAATGGGCAGGTGGTCGCGGTAGGGGCCGACCAGGCAGGCGCGGTATTGGGGCGGGCGGCGCAGTTGGTCGGGTTCGGGAGTGCGGGCGTAACGTTTGAAGGTGTTGAGGCCCAGGCCGAGCCGGCGGGCGCAGTCGAGCAGTCCGACGCCTTGATCGAGAAGGTTGTGGACAACGTGCCAGCGTTCGAGCGTGGTCTTTTCGCGGGTCAGAGTTTGTCGTTTCGGTCCGGCCTTGGCCCAGCATCCGCTGTGGGCGGCTGTTTTCTCCACTGCTCATGCCAGCCCGTGCCACAGGTGCCACCAATCGGAAACCTGGATCGCGGTAGGCAGAGCGCGGCGGATGGCCTCGGCATAGGCAGCCGATCCGTCGCGCACGACGATCTCGACGCCGGGATGCTCACGCAGCCATGTCTCGAGGGCTTCAGATCTGCGGTCGGGTAATACATCGATCCGCTCGTGCGTGATGGCGTCGATCAGGACTGTGCCGTAACGATCCGGCGGCGTAACGCGAGTCGTCCACGCTCAGCACCCGCGGCACCGGCCGCCGCGGCGCCGGAATACGCAACAGGATCCGCACGGCGGTATGGCGAGACAACCGCACGGCCAGCCGCGACAGCAGCCGCGTGGCGACCCGCCCGCCCAAGTCCCATACCACCGCACGCACCTGCCGGGTCAGGCGAACCGTCCGCCGCTGGTAACGTTCCATCACACCAGGCGACTGCTCACGGAATGTGCTGCAGCAGCCGAATGTTGGGCAGACAAGCCGCCGAACCCGCACCCGGACGACTGCCGCCCCGCCATCCACCGGAACGTCGGACAGGGTGCGTTCGTGGTAGCTGTGGACCCGGCCAAACTCGGCACCGCAGGCCGGGCAGGAAACTGGTCCGTCCGGCGTTCGTGCCAGGACCATGACCCGTTCACCCCTATCCAACACATCCTCGACAACCAGCGGTGACAAGCCCGAAAAGACCACGCCGACAGCGGCATCACCTCACGCACCGACGAATCGCGCCGTCACCGACAACGATCCGCCACCGGAAGCGCACCAGAGCCGAAGATTATCAAACACTCCCAAGTGAACCAGAGCCGCTAATCGGACACTCCCTCGGTGAAGTCGAGATCAGCGGAGGATCGCGGTCTGGGTCGTGAGGAGCGCCACGGAATACGGACTGTGTCATTGGTGCGTACGAACGCTTGCTGAGCGACAGCGGCCAGGGCCGAACCGAGAGAAGTGAAGCAGGCCAGGATCGCTGTGACTGTGAGCCGAGAAGTAGAGTATCGGGTCTCGCTGACTCCAGGCACTGGGAGCTTGTCGTTGCCGAGTAACCAGGACATCACGGATCCAACTTGCCCACCCAGATCCCACCGACGGGTGGTCATTTCCTTCAATTCGGGGGCTTTGCTGTTGATGTACACCAAAGTGCAGAAAGTGAAGATCGCGACCGCGACCGCGGACAGGGTTACTAGGCGGTTGAGGATACTGCTGCGCCTACGGATATTCAGCGTCACGGTAAGCACGCAGCTCGTGATAGCGGCGGTGGTGAGGAGAGCCCAGAAGCCTGTTATTTGGGCAATGGGCATTTGTTTCGACGATGACCAGACGGTCAGGTACCGGGTGGACGCGTCGATGCGACCGAAGGCGTTCACTTCCGCTTTGCCGTTGGGGCCGGATGCGGCAAGCCATGTCTGAAAGAGCAGGATGAAAGTGATCAAACTTCCGACCGCTGCCCACACGTATCCCCAATATCCGCGGAGCGCTGCCCGGAGCGTAGCGCCCGCTCGCCGTTTTGCGTCCTTGGAACCGTCGGCCGCGTCCGGCCGCGATGTTCCCTTTTTCCAAGGAGTCGGCCGTGTCATGGAGTTATTCTATGCAACTTCCCAGCACTGGGTACATGCAGTATTGCGAACTTCTTGCAGAGGCACGGTCGGGACCCTGCGAATCATTGTTTGGTCAACTTTGTATTGATCCATTCATCGCAGTCGACGCCATGTCTGGCCATGGAAACCGACATTTGGCATTGCGGCGTAATGCTTTACACGCTTTGCACCCGAGCGCGCTCGTTGAATGATCCGCCGGGGAGGTGGCGTCCCAACGGAGAGAAACTGACGGTTGAGGTGGATGTCCGGTCCTCCTGGCCCGGGAGGCGGGCGGTGCGGCAAGTGATCACGGGTGAAGTCCTGCGACGACGGGAGGCTACCCGCCGTTCAGCGTGGGACCACTCGTCGGTGCGGCGCATGACGCTCAGTGTCATGAAGCTTTCGAAGCAGGGGCGAGGTGTGGGCGCCGTTCGCCGTCAATGGACTCGAAGCCGGGGGTTTTATTGCCCCCTCGATAGCGTCGCCATCGACGGCGCCGGGGTGTTCAACGACAGGCTTGAGGAATAGCAGGACTACTACAACTATCACCATCCTCATGGCGGCCTCGCCGGCCAGGCACCGCCTGAGAAGCTGCAACGGAAACCCAAGCCGATACTGTCACCGGCCACCTCAGCAACACACCTAGGTGTATGAGGCCGTGACGTTGGTGACGCCGGTGTGGAGGCGGCTGGCTGGTGGCCGGTTTCCGGCGGCAGTGTGGGGTCGATGATAGTTGTAGTGAATGTTCCAGATCTGTAGTGCCTTCGAGCGCTGGGGGTCTGATGTCCATTCGCGGGCGTAGAGAATTCCTCGGCCAGGATTCGCTGATAGCGTTCGACCTTCCCGTTGTGGCGGGGTGTGTAGGGACGTATCCGCTGGTGGCGGGCGCCGTGGAGAACCTTCGCGAAGTCACGGGCCTTGTAGCAGGCTCCGTTGTCGGTGACGATCCGGTGGAGGTGGCCGATGCCGTGAGCGGCGAAGAACGCTCGCGCGCGGTGCACGAAACCGACAGCGGTCGATGCTTTCTCGTCCGGGAGGGCTTCGGTATAGGCCAGCCGTGAGAAGCCATCGACCGCCGAATGCAGGAAGACATAACCCGTGCGGGCGCCGCGTTTCTTGGCGCGGGCGACAGTCTTGGCCTGCTCGGAGCCCGCGCCGTGGACACGCCAGCCACCACCGGCGGGGATCCGGCCCACCTTCTTCACATCGACGTGCACCATATGGCCTGGCCAGCGGGCCACGATACGGCGCGGTGCTCGGTTGCTGTCGCCGCAGGAGTCGATGAACCTGCGGCGGTTCAGCCCAAGATGGGCCAATTGCCTGGTCACCGTTCGCACCGCGATATCGATCCCGGCGGCTTCGAGTTCGAACGCGATCCGCCGTGCCGACCACTTGTTGTCCCGGCGCAACCGCTCGATCCGGGCGACGACCGCAGCCGCAGTCGCGCTTGGCTGCCGGTGCGGAACCGAGGACCTGTCCTCGAGTCCGACCTCACCGAAGCGACGCCATCGATTGACCCACTTCGACGCGCATTGACGAGAGATTCCCATCTCGGCGGCCACATGAGCGATCGGGCGGTTACGGCAGCGCTGCACCAGACGGCGACGGCCCTCGACAGACAACGGGGCATTACGGTGGGTCACGGACAGGTCTTTCCGGTCGAACGGACGGAGGATTGGCGTTTTCCATCCTGCCGCCGAAAGACCTGTCCCCTCAGCTCACCCCATCCCCAGCATCAACAACCTCATGACCCGCAACACCTAGGTGTTACCTGCTTATATTCGCTGCGCAACGGATAACCGGTCCGCGCTGTGAGCACGCCGCCGAGTTGAGCCTAGTCGGATTCATGGAGAGACACGACGGATTTCCGTTGCAAACTAGGCCCGATCGCATCTACGTCGGCCTCGGGTACCGAGGGACGATATTCAGTCATTCACCGAAAATATCGTGGTGGGTGCTATTCAGCGAACCGACGCAGATGTCGGTGCGCCTCATCGTTTGTGCACGCCGGGAGGCACCTGGGTACCCTTTGTCGAAGCGCACCATTGCCCGATCTGGCACATTCGACTATCCGTTCTTTGCCGGAGTCGGCAGCGTCGCGAGGTCACAGGTCTGCGCGGCTACGCAAGCCGGACATCGGATAAGCGCTGCGTGATTTTCATCCGGCCCGACACGCTGATTCTCGACAGCTTCCACATACCCGAATTCACTGTCGCTCAGTACCGCAACTGCACTCGCGTGTTTCGGTGCTGGCAGCCTGTCGGGTGGTGTTGAATCATGTCGTGGCCGAACCGGATTCGTTGATGCGAGGATTCCGGAGCGGTTCACCGATGCATCGAGCGCCCTTGGTCCGGCGCCACCTTGCCCGGTGCGAGCTGGCAGCGCTGCCGCACCCACTGGATTCGTAAAGATTCAACTTGGCGATTCGTGGTCCTTGTCCGGGGTTATATGGGTGAAAATCTCGGCGGTAGTGGTGAATTGGTGCGTGGACGGGGTGGCGATGAAGCCGTCCTGTTCGAGCAGGGGCGCGACGTCGTCGATGGCGTTGCGGATGGTGCCGCGGCTGACGCCGAACAACTCGGCGAGGGTGTGCTGGTCGCATAGTTGTCGTTGGGCCAGGATCGTGGCCAGGATCCGGTCGGCGTCGGTGATCTTTTGACGGAACAGTCCGCCCCGGGTGCCGGGGCGGCGTTCGCCGCCGCGTTGATGATGGCGGCGACGTTGGATCGCAGCATGGTAGGACACCGAGATCCGATCGACCAGGGCTTGGAAATCCTCGCGGTGCATGCCCGTCAGATCGGGGTGGGACAACCTCGGTGATACTTCCAGTTGTGCTGTGGCAGCGTCATTTGCGAGCCAGGCGCGCAGATCTTGGACATCGGAGAAGTAGCGGGAGATCTGGGAGAGGGAGATCTGTCGTTCATCGAGCAGGGTCCGGGTTTCCCTGATTGCTTGTCCGATGGTGTTCGGGTTGATTCCCAGCAGTTCGACCAGGACTTTCTGGGGGCAGACCCGCCGCAGATAAACGACGGTGATCAGCACTTTGTCGGCTGGGGTCAGCAGTGGCCTGCCATGGTCTCCGCGCTGTTTGCGGCGCGCCCCACCGCGTTGCAGGTATTTGCGCTGCTCGGCCACGGCCGCTTGTGCCGGCGCCAGCCGGTCGCATAGCTGCCGCAGCTCGTGGTCGGGCATGCCGGTGACCTTCGGGTCGGCGAGCAGCGCGAGGGCGTGTGCCCGAGATGCGTCCCGGTCGTCGGCGGTGACGACCCCGCCTGGCGATCCGGCAGGGGAAATCGTGTAGTTCCAGGCGCCGCTCTGCTGATGTGGGGTGACGGGCAGCGACCGGAAGTGCTCACGGCTAACGGAGATCCCGGTCGGATAGGTGCTGGTGTCCAGCTCGGCGTGAACACGCAGCCCGGTGCGGGTGCGTGTGGCCGCGATGCTGTTGACGACGACCTCATGGCTGGTCAGTGGCCTGCCGCGCCAGTTCATGGTGATGTGGGAGAACAGCCGGTGCTCGATCTTGTTCCATTTCGAAGTGCCCGGCGGGAAGTGGCACACGGTCACCGTCAGGCCGGTCTCGGCGGCGAACGCGGCCAGCTCGGCCTTCCACAGTCGATACCGGTAGCTGTTGGAGCCGCCGCAGTCGGCGGTGATCAGCAGGCGATCCGCGTTCGGATGGTTCAGGCAGCCGCGAGACCGCCACCACCGCCGAATCGATTCCACCGCGAATACCGAGGTGTCGTGATCGGTTCCCACGTTCACCCAGCCGGTGTCGTTGGCGAGGTCGTAGATCCCGAATGGGATCGCCACCTCGACTTCGGGACCGATGAAGTAGAAGCTGTGGTCCTCGACCCGGACCGGTTCGCCTTTGGGCCGCCACTGCCGACCAGCGTTGGGCAACTGACCGAGCTGCTCCTTTTTCTTGGCATCGACACTGATCACCGGTTGCCCGTCGGCGTGATGCCGCTTGACCTGCTCGTTGATATGGCGGAATTGGAGATCCCTGTCGGGATGCTGGGTCCCCTCCAGGGTCTTGGCGTTGGCCTGCAGGCTGAAACCCTGCTCCTTCAACAGCCGGCCCACCGTCGGCGCGGACACTGGATGCCGGCCCGGGTCAGCTCCTCGGCCAGATTCCGCAGCGACTTGACCGTCCAGCGCAGCGGCGACATCGGGTCCCCACGCTCATCAGGCTCAACCAGCGCCAACAGTGCTTCGACCAGCCCCGGGTCCAATTCCTCGGCCGGCTTGCGGCCACCACCATGTCGTCGCACACGCCCATCAGGCAGCGGCTGTTCCCCGGCCTCCAGCTCGAATACACCCTTGCGGACAGTGGTTTCGCTGACTCCGGCCGCCCGGGCCACCGTCCGAACCCCGCCATGCCCCAACGACCGGGCTTCGCCAGCCAACGCCAAACGCCGCTGCCGCTCGTTCAGATGCGGCAACAAGGCCGCGAACCGCGTCGACTCCCGAGTAGGAGGCCAACGTCGGGGGCACCTCGAACCCACCGATAACCCCCTCCAGTAACTCCGCCAACCGCAGCACCGTCCGATCCTCGAACATCGACCCGATCAACTGCACCCCCACCGGCA
Organism: Nocardia sp. NPDC041819; assembly: GCF_055590505.1. NCBI lineage: Bacteria > Bacillati > Actinomycetota > Actinomycetes > Mycobacteriales > Nocardiaceae > Nocardia > Nocardia sp. NPDC041819. The sequence continues at coordinate 20,828 of NZ_JBVJAP010000030.1, forward strand.
GCCCGTCGGGCGACCGCCCCGCCGGAACAACCGTGACCGGCAGCCCTGGCAACGTCGCGATCCCGGTCCAGACGAACTGATCGCTGTACGGATAAGCCACCCCGTCGACGTCGATCCGCCGCGCATCCCGATCCGGGTTGTGGTTGTGCGGGAATGCCACGGTCGGCATCACCGGACAGGCCACGACGTCGAACTCGGCGAAGAACGCCCGCCAGGCGTGCCGGTTGAGTTCGCGGCGGTCGGCCGCGGCGACCCAATCGCGATGGCTGTACGTCACGGCACGCAGCCGGGCCGCCGCGAGACTGTGGTCGTCCGCGTCCAGCGTGCCAGCGAGCGCCCTCAGGTTCTCATACACCCCTATCGGCATCCGGGCGCCGATGTCAGCACACAGCAGCTGCGTGAAAAGTATTGAGGCATCGGTCGGGTCGGGCAGGAGTGGACTGTGCTGCTCGACGCGGGCGCCGGCGGCCACCAGCGCGTCGGCCACCCGGTGCACGCCCGCGCGGACCGCGGACTCGGTGGCCATGAGCGGGTGTTCGTCGAGGACCAGGACCCGGAAGTCGCGGAGTCGTTCGTGGCGTGCGGGCGGCAGCTTCTGCTCGTACGCCCTACCGAGGGTCAGCGGGTCGGGGCCGGCCATCACGTCGAACAACAGCGTCAGATCGCGGGAGGTGCGGGCCATCGGGCCGACGACGGCCTGGTCCGAGTCGACCGGGAGGGCCGGCGCGGGCGGCGGGGCCATACCGCGGACGGCCGCCAACCCGGGCGTCGGCTTATGCGAGTAGATGCCGCAGCAGTGGGCGGGCGAGCGCAGAGAACCGTTGCGGTCGGAGCCGATGGACAGCTGGCCGAATCCGGCTGCCAGTGCGGCGGAAGATCCGCCGGAGGAGCCGCCCGCCGTTCGACTGTGGTCCCACGGGTTGTTGGTGGTGCCGTAGAGCTCGTTGAAGCTCTGCCAATCACCCAGCATCAGTGGCACATTGGTCTTGCCGAGGATCACCGCGCCCGCGGACTTCAGCCGGGACACCTGGACAGCGTCCTCGGCGGGCAGATGGTCGGCGTAGGCGCGCATGCCCCAGGTGGTGGGTAGGCCGGCGATGTCGTAGGACTCCTTCACCGTAACCGGAATGCCCAGCAGCGGAAGGTCTTCGCCGCGGGCGCGCGACTCGTCGGCGGCGCGGGCGGCGGCCCGGGCCCGATCGAAATCGGGAACGCAGATCGCGTTGATCGCCGGATCGTCGCGCTCGATGCGGGCGATCGCCTCATCGGTGAGCTCCACCGAGGTCACCTCCCCGGCACGCATCGCAGCTGCGAGTTCCTCGGCCGACCACCAACCCCACTCCATGAACCCGACTCTACGGGCCCAATTGGGCGGGGCGCCTGGGGTTAACGCAGTCCGTCTTGTCCAGCGTGCTTGTACAGGAACCGCCGCGCGCCGATCATGGCTTCGGCGGCTCCGTCGCCCTCGCGAGCGTTGCGGTCGCGCCTGGCGTCCTGCCCGTGCCATTCACCTTCTCCACAGCACTATGCCTCGGGCGCCAGCTCGCTAACGCCAGTTTCCGTTCAACTGGACCCCACATGCCAGTTCCGTCAGCGCGCGATCGAGTTGGCCCGCAGTAGCGACCGGCCGATCGGTCAGGTTGCGAAGGGCTTGGGGATCTCGGAGTCGTGTCTACGGAACTGGCTCCGAAGAGCCGACATCGATGAAGGCGCACGTGACGGTGTGACCAGCTCCGAGCGCAAAGAGCTCGCCGAGTTGCGGCGAAGGGCGCACCGCGATCATCCGCCTCGTCGGAGCAGTACTGGCAGAACAACACGATTCTCAATGGAGTTGTCAAATCCCGGATGGCTGGGCAGACGTCCCGTGCTCAGGCCGCTGCGGCAACCGGTTGGGCCTGGGTGGGCGAGTAGCGGCGGTTGTCGCGCAGCAACGCCCACAGGACGTTGACGCGGCGTCGCGACAGGGCGAGCACGGCCTGGGTGTGGCGCTTGCCTTCGGCTCTCTTACGGTCGTAGAAGGCGCGGGATTCGGTGGTGGTGCGGATACTGACCAGCGTCGATTGATAGAAGACACGTTGGAGTCCACGGTGGTATCGGCGGGGTCGATGCAGGTTGCCCGATATTCGGCCGGAGTCCCATGGAACGGGCGCCAGTCCGGCCAACCCCGCGAGTTTGTCAGCCGAAGCGAAGGCGGCCATATCGCCGCCGGTGGCTACGAGGAATTCCGCCCCCATCAACGTTCCGATGCCCGGCATGCTCACCAGGATCTCGGCGAATCGGTGCCGGCGAAATCGGTCCTCGATGAGCTTCTCAGTGTGCTTGATCTGCTCGTTGAGGTTGATCACCCCTTCCGCCATATCGGCTACCAGTTCAACGGCCAGTTTCTGTCCGGGAAGCCTGGTCTGCTGCGATATAGCCGCTTCCACCGCCGTGGCGGCCAGGGCAGACGCGCTGCGGACCTTCTGCGATCGCAGCCACTGCTGGACTTCCTCGATACCGGCAGTGCGGATGGCGTCCGGACTCTGGTATCTGGTGAGCAGAATCAGCGGGCCGCGGTTGGTGAGATCCAGCGCATGCTCGAGTGCGGGGCTTACGGCAAGCAGTTGCTGGTGCAGTCTGCTGATCAGCCGAACCCGGTCTGCGGCCAGGTCCGCCCGGCGAGCCACCAGCATTCGCAGCTCGACGATCAGCTCGTCATCCATGCGCACAGGCCGCAAGTCACGTCGGACGCGGATCTGATCTGCAATAACCGCAGCATCTTTCGCATCTGTCTTGCCCGCACCCCGGTAGCCGTCGGAGGCCCGATTCACTTGGAAACCAGTGATATAAGACACCCGGTGCCCGCGGGAGCGCAACAACGTCAGCAACAACGCCGACTCACATCCGACGATGTCAACGGCCCAATCGAGCTCATCGGCCAGTCCCGCCGCCTCGTCGATGAGCCGCAGCAGGGCGGTCTCGTCGTTGGCCACGCGCCGCGATAAGACCTGGTTGTTGTCCTGGTCAATCACCACGGCGTGATGATGCTGCTTGCCGATGTCGATGCCGACCCAAGCCCGCTCCAAGTCGCTCTCCCTCATCTGTCGCAGTCCCATTGCACACGGACGACTACGCCGTCGAGTCCCTACGCAGCGATCGAATCGCAATTCTCAATCAGCAGTCGGAGTCGCCGAGGGGTGTCGGGCGGCCAATCGTGTTGAGCCACAACATAGGCAGACGAATGGAAGCCATACCCGACACCCTGTGGGCGCCAGAACCCTACGACTGGCCCGAGCTGCCCGCAATAGAAGGTAGGGACGAATGGATCGAAGGCCGCCGCTACCTCGGCCTCGACGTCCTGGCCCGATCCCGCACCACCACCGACACCAACCCGAATGAACAGGAGGAAACCACCACCCCAGCCCTCACCGCCTAACCAACCGGATCAGCGGTGACCGCCCCTCCTACACCACGCCCCTGGACTTGACCCCGCATCGCCGGAGTGGGGACTGCTGCACCGAGAGGTGACAGTTTCGGTCAGGCAGCCTGAGTGGCTGGTGTGGTCATGATTGCTTCGTATTCGACCGGGGTCAATCTGCCGAGCCTGGCTTGGCTTCGGCGGCGGTGGTAGGTCCGTTCGATCCAGGTCACGATCGCGATCCGGAGCTCGTTGCGAGTCGCCCAGCCCCGGCGGTCGAGGACATTCTTCTGCAGCAACGCGAAAAACGATTCCATCGCAGCGTTGTCACCGCATTATCCGGCTAATCAGGGCTGATCTTGTTCCGCTGGCGGTGTTTCGCGGTTATCCGGCTGATTTCTGGATGTCGGTGATGGCGGCGTCGAGTCGGGCGATGAGTTTGTGGTGGCGGTCGGCTTCGGTGATCCAGCCGCGGCGTTGGGCGTCGTCGGCGAGTTTCTGGGCGTCGGTGCGTTGGGCGGGTGGCCATGCTGGAGACGGTGTGGCGGGTGCAGGTGCCGCGTTTGGCGTTGAGGTAGTCGATCATCGCCTCGGCGATCGCCGGGGTGATGCCGTCGAGACGGACCGCGAAGTCCCAGGGGCCGCCGCGGCGAGGCGGTTCGGGCAGGATGCCGAGGTGGAACAGCACCAAACGTGTGTTGGCCAGTGCGGCCTTGTAGTGGTGCCAGCCTTTGCCGGTGCGGTCTTGGCGGTCGCGGCAGGCGTCGGCGAACTCGTTGAGATCGCCGGTGGTGAGTTGGTGCAGGCGGCGGCCGGTCTGGATCAGCAGCCGCGCCGGGGCCTGCGAGCCGGTAGCCGTGCGGACCCGTTGACTGAATCCGAGTTCTCCTGCGGCGGTGCGGTATCGAGCGAGATCGCCTCCGATCGAGGAGGCGTCGATCTCGCGCCAGAGGCTGGAGATCTTGCGTTCCAACAGATAGTCGTAGCCGGGCCGCAACCAGCCGTGAAGCATCAAAAACGTGATGAACGGTCGCGTCGAGGAATTCGCCGAGCACCGCAGCTCGAGCGGCTCATCGGCCCAGCCTTGCGGGTCGGGCCAGCGTTGCAGGAATGTGCGGGCCGAGCTGTAGTAGGGCGAGCTGCCGCGGCCGGTGCGCGCCAGTTCGGCCAGGTAGGTGTGGTAGATGTCGTCGGCGTCAGACCTGGCGGCGAATACGTGCGCGTGCGGCATCGAATTCCTCCTTCACCCGCTTCGGTGCCAGATGGATGTAGCGGGCGGTGGTGTCGACATGAGTGTGCCCGAGCAGTGCTTGCATGACCGACAGATCGACCCCGGCCTCGGCCAGCGCGGTGCCGAACGAATGCCGCAACGCGCGTGGATGTCCGGCGGTGACACCGGACAGTTGCCGGTGATAGCGGAAGATCGTCCGCAACCCGGCCGGGGTGAGCGGCTGCCCTCGGTGCGGGCCCTTCGCGACCAGAAACAAACGCGCCGAGCCTGATTCGGGTCGCTCGGCCAGCAGATAGCCCTGAATCACGCGGGCCAGGTCGCTGTCGAGCGGGACGGCGCGTTCCTTGGCGCCCTTGCCCCAGACCCGGATCCAGCCGCGACCGATGTCGACATCGGCGACGTCGAGGGCCAGCACCTCGCACGACCGCAACCCGCAATACAGCATCAGCCCGGCGATCGCGCGGTCGCGCCAGGTCCGCAGACTCGCCAGCAACCGTGCCGCCTCCGACACCGCCAACGGCCTCGGCAGCCGTCGCGGTTCCCGCAGTCGCAGTGCCGATCGCGGTCGCGGCTTGCGCACCAGATGCGCCAGCAGTCCGGTCTTCTCACCTGGCACTAACCGTTGCGCTTCACGGCCTTTCGGCACCGGACTCGTCAGTGCCGGGTCGCGCATCGCGCGGAACGCGAACAACCCCGACACCGCCACCAGCCGCCGGTTCACCGTCGCCGCCGCATATCCGTCCAGCCGCCGGCCCGCCAGGTCCACCACGTTCGGACCCGGCCGCCCCGGTAAACGCGCCGCCCGGCACGCGGCCAAAAACCGCAGCAGCACCGACGTGGTCACATCGTCGACCCCGAATCCTTCACCGAGCAGCCACCGGCCGAACATCACCAGATCGAATCCATAGGCCCGCACTGTTTTCGGTGAATAGTTGCAATCAGCCATATAACCCAGATACTCGTCGATCACCCGCAGCCCGTCGGCACCCGGTCCGGCCAGATACCACCGGCCACCATCCTGTTCCAGGCGCAGTCGATCACGGTTGTCCATGCTCATGCCCGACAGGTCTACTCCGGGTTAGCCGACACGCGAACACACGAATCGCCGAAGGCCTCCGAACCCCCCTTGACCAGGGAAATAGGTGGATATTAGCCGGATAAGGGGCACGCACCGACCCGCCCCATCGACCCGACCATCGCGTGAGCGCCCAAGGCGCGAACGAACTTCCGAGACCGACACTGCTACCCCCTGTCGCTGTGAACGATGCAGCCGGCGACCTGCTCACCGGCCGCGCTGCGCCGGGCCGTGGCAGATGCCAGAGCATCGACCGCCAGGCGTGCCTTCATCCGTGAATCGATCGAGTAACCCACGATCCGGTTGGAGAACACGTCCTTGACCGCGCAAAGACAGAGCTTCCCTTCACCGGTGTCATGTTCCGTTATGTCCATGAGCCACAACATGTTCGGCGCATCAGCGGTGAAGTTCCGGGCGACCATATCGTCATGAACCGGTGGACCCGACCGACCGTTCTTGCTGCCGCGTTTCTTACCGAAACTGCTCCACCACTTGTTCACCGAACAGATCCGCCACGCGGTCCGCGCCGCCATCGGCTCACCGACCGCGGCTGCCTCGTCGAGCAGGAACCGATACCCGAACTCGGGATCGTCGCGGTGAGCATCGAACAAGGCATTAGCCCGATACGCCTGCTCGAGATCAGCGGCAGGAACCGGATCGGCGAGCCACCGATAGTACGGTTGGCGCGCAATCTTCAGGACCCGGCACGTCACCGCGACGGGAATCCCGTCAGCGGCCAGCTCGCGGACGAGCGGGTAGATCTGTAATGGTCTTGGCCGGTCTGAGATCGGCTGGCAGGCTGACGCTTCGGCTCGCTGCGCGTGACTCCGGGTATATCCGACCCCGATCATCGGGTGTCTTGAAAATGACTTGTCCGCGCAGTGAGTCGGGCGTCGGACCGCCCGCCCGGATGGCCTGATCAGAAGAATGTCCGCGCAGTTCACGCGTGACCCGTTACAGATTTGCCTCCGAGTGACCCGGCCGACGCCACCGCCCGAGACACCGAGAGGACGACCATTCACAGGGCTCGAATAGCCGACCGCTACGAGTTCGTGATCGGCGTGGATACCCACGCCCGCACCCACACCTTCGTTGCCATCGAAACCCGCACCGGTGCCGTCGCCGACACCCGCGAATTCCCCACACATCCAGCCGGCCTGGCCCGCGCAGTGACCTGGATACAAAACCGCACCATCGGGGCGGTCTTCGCCGCAGTGGAAGCCACCTCGTCCCCCGGCGCGATTCTGACCGCCACTCTGATCGATGCCGGAATTGCCGTCGGCGAGGTCCGGCCACCCTCGCGCAAACAACAGGCCGTCGACGGCAAGACCGACCGAATCGACGCAGAAGCAGCCGCAAGATCGGTTCTGGGACGCGAAGAATCGCGAGTCGCGGCACCACGATCCGCTGGCGATCGCACAGCCCTGCGGATACTACTGGCCGCACGGCGTCTGCTCGACCAGCAGCGCACCGCCAGCCGCAATGCCCTCACCGCACTACTTCGGACCATCGACCTGGGCATCGACGCCCGCCGACCGATCACCAACCCCACCATCGCAGTCATCGCCAGCTGGCGCGCCGCCTCCAGCGACCAGGTCACCAAAGTCGCCCGCGCCGAGGCCCGGCGCCTGGCACGAGCGATCATCGATTACGACGCCCAGCTCAAACGCAACCACTCCGAACTCAACGAACTGGTCAATACGGTCGCGCCCGGCCTGCAGGACACCCCCGGCATCGGGCCGGTGACCGCAGCCATCATCTACTGCGCCTACTCCCACCACGGCCGCATCCGATCCGAATCCGCCTTCGCCAACCTCGCCGGCGTCGCACCACAACCAGCCTCATCGGGAAACACCGTCCGCCACCGTCTCAACCGCGGCGGGGACCGCCAACTCAACCGCGCCTTCGACATCATCTTCCGGACCCGCCTCAGCTACGACCCCGACACCCGCGCCTACGCCGAACGCAGTCGCACACAAGGCAAATCAGCACGAGAAATCCGACGCAATCTCAAACGCTACGTCTGCCGCGCCGTATTCCGGCAACTCCGAACAACAACGACCCCGGCTTGACAGGAGCCATAGAAGAGTCATTTTCCCGGCAGGTTCGCCTGCGACAGATAGGCCGCCGCCCGGCGCAGGACCTCGTTCTCCTGCTCGAGCAACCCGATCCGTTGACGCGCCTCCCGCAACTCGGCGTTCTCCGCGGCGGTCGTTCCCGCAGAAAAACCGTCCTCGACACCAGCGGTCTTCATCCAGTTCGCCAGACACGACTCGCTGATCCCGAAATCGGCCGCGATCTGCTCGAGCTTCTGGCCTGGTTCTCGATTGCGAGCGACCCGCACGACGTCGTCGCGGAACCCCTTGGGAAAGGGCCTGGGCACGGTGTCCATCCTTCCAGCAGAGCCACACGGCACCACAGATCAGATGTCACCTTCCAGTGCAGCAGTCCCGACGTTGCTGCTACAGCGGGTGTTGTCCGCGGTCGCGCTCGCAGTGGGTGGCCGTGCCGGGGCACGGGTGACTGGGCATCTGGCAGCGCGCGTCAGCCGCATCGGTTTGGAGTCCTCGCTCAACTCCATCGCGACGTCGAGGCTTTTTGGACAGCTTGCCCGAACCGCATTTTTCCTCATCAACCGATTCGCTCGTCGAACTATGCGTCGGCGAGACCGCATCGGGTGGTCCCGTTCGGGTCGCGTGGGTTCGTGGATCGAGGCCCGTTGGAGTTCAGGGCTCGGAAAGCGGTGTCGATGTCGGTGGTAAGGACGAGGCGGTCGAGTGCGGCGCGGCGGATGAAGCGGCGATTGAGCAGAGTGTGGAGCCATTCGATCAGGCCAAGATAGTGGCCAGCTGGGTCGAGGATGACCATCGGTTTGTTGTGTACACCGAAGTAACCTGCCGTCCAGGTCTCCAGCAATTCCTCCAGCGTGCCGATGCCACCGGGCAAGGTGAGAAAGGCGTCAGCGCGTGCGGTCATGATGTTTTTGCGTTCTGCGAGTGTCTCAGTGACGATCAATTCCTGCGCGTTCATGTCGCCCAGTTCGAGGTCTGCGAACACTGCCGGGATGACACCCACTGTATGCGCTCCGGCGGCGCGCGCTGCCTGCGCCACAGCGCCCATCATGCCTATACTGCCGCCGCCGGAAACCAGACGCCAGCCGCGCCTGCCGATTTCGCGGCCGACAGCTGTCGCCAGCGCTAGGCTGTCCTGGTCATCGGTGTCCGCTGAACAGTAGACACAAACGGTCGTCCCCATCATTCGGTGACCTGGTGATCGGGACCGGCGGGCGCGCCGATGCGCGGAAGGCCGAGAACTACGCCGGAGGGTGCGGTGGTGGGGGTGGGGCACCGGTCGTGCGCATCTCCGGCGCGATTGCGGCGGTGGCTGTGGATCGAATCATCGGCGAGTGGGTGGTGATGTGCGGCGGCAGTGATGGTGGTGGTCACGAGGTCGCCGGGCCGGACCGACGCGGAGCCGGTCCGGAAGTAGACCAAACGTCCGTCGCCGCTCACACGCTCGATGGTGAATTTCTTCCTACTGTTGTTATCGATGACCAGAAGTTCGACGGAAGTGCAGACCAAGGCCTGGTTGGCGTCGAGGGAGATCCGGTCTCGCAGGGCGGTGAGTCGTTTAAACCGTTCCGGGACAACAGATTTCGGCGACTGGTCGGGAAGTGCAGCGGTCGGCGTCCCGGGGCGGGGCGAGTACTGGAATGTGAAAGCACTGGCGAACCGTGCCTTATGGACTACGTCAAGGGTGTCCTCGAAATCCTCGTCGGTCTCGCCCGGGAAGCCGACGATGATGTCGGTGGTGATCGCCGCCTCGCGTATAGCTCGGCGGTCTCCGTCGATGATGGCGAGGTAGCGCGCCTGGCGGTAGGAGCGGCGCATCGCTTTAAGTATGTGATTGGAACCGGACTGAAGCGGCATGTGCAGCTGCGGGCAAACCTTCGGTGTTTCCGCCATTGCCTCGACGACATCGTCGGTGAACTCGGCCGGATTTGGCGACCTGAACCGGACCCGTTCCAGCCCCTCGATCGTGTCGCAGGCGCGCACTAGGTCGGCGAACGCGCCACGGTTGGGTGGCCGGTCGGGGTCTGCGAAGTTCACTCCGTAGGAATTGACGTTCTGCCCCAGCAGTGTTATCTCGATAATGCCCTGGGCAACCAGCGCTTTTATCTCGGCGAGTACGTCACCGGGGCGGCAGTCGACTTCCCTGCCGCGCAATGCGGGCTCCGGTGCATCGCGGATCTCGATTTGAGCCTCGTTGTTATGCCGGGCGCGTTCCAGCAGCGCAGGCAATGAGGCGAGGTTATGGGCGCCGAACACCACATCCACCCACGGCGCCCGCTGGATGACGACGTCGCGGTCCTTCTGGGCCCGGCAACCTCCCACCGCGATCTGCATTCCCGCACGGCCGGCCTTGATCGGGGCCAGGTGCCCGAGCGCGCCGTAAAGTTTGTTGTCAGCGTTCTCGCGTACCGCGCAGGTGTCAAGACCGTGTCTCACGTCGTTGTGACTGGTTATCGGTGGGTCGCGATGGACTGTGATCGGTTGTGGTGCATGATGTTCGGCCGTGTCGGACAAGTTGTCGAAACGTCTCGTTCCGGACGAGCTTTGGGCGATGGTGGAGCCGTTGCTGCCGAAGTTCGAGCCACGACCGCAGGGTGGGGGTACTGCTCCGGCCGACGAGCGGGCGGTGTTCACGGCAGTGGTATTCGTGCTGACCAGCGGGTGTGCGTGGCGGATGCTGCCACCGTCATTCGGGGTCACCGTTCCAACGGCGCACCGCCGGTTCACGGTGTGGACCGAAGCCGGTCTCTGGCGGCGGCTACATCGCGCGATACTCGATGAGCTCGGCAGCGAGGGCTTGATCGACTGGTCGCGTGCGGTGATCGATGCAGCAAGCGTCCGGGCGAAAAGGGGGGATCTCTGACCGGCCCGAGCCCGGTCGACCGCGGCAAGTCCGGCTCGAAAATCCACGTACTGTCCGATCGGGCGGGAATGCCACTGTCGGTGGCGGTTTCGGCGGCCAACACCAACGATGCCGAGGCATTGCGGCCGCTGGTCAAAGCGATCCCCGCGGTTCGGTCGCGGCGCGGTCCGCGTCGGCGCACACCGGCCAAACTGCATGCCGACGAGGCGTACGACACCGCCGAGCTGCGGCAATGGGTGCGCGATCGGGGTATCGCCGTCCGCATCGCGCGCAAAGGCATCGAATCCTCCCAGCGCCTCGGCCGCCACCGCTGGGTCATCGAACGCACCATCTCCTGGCTCACCGGCTACCACCGGCTCAACATCCGCTACGACCGCAAAGCCACACACTTCCTCGCGTTCCTCACCCTCGCCGCAGCGCTGACCTGCTTCAAGAAGCTGACGAAGTACGCCACATGAGACGGGGTCTAAACACCACCAGATCCGCAGTCTGATCGGGTGCAGCCGCGACATAGCCAGCGGCTTCAAGTGGTCCGGACAATTGTTCGGAGTCGTGCGCGTTCATCTGACAGCCGAACGTGCGGACCTCGTAGCTCCGGCCCTTCACTCCACTCACTGATCCTCGGCGTTCCTCGATCAATCGGATTAATCCCCCCGGGTACCCGAAACGGGGCTCACAAGCGCTCCTTTTGAGGGAGGTTGACAGCCCCGCTTCGGTTTTGGAACCTTCTGGCAGCTCCGGGCCTCCTTTTGAGGGAGGTGCGAGGCTCTCCAGTGTCTTCCATCTGCTGTATAACGGTACATCGTTTGGCGGTACACCACAATAGGCAAAAGGACCGGTTTGTTTGCTTCTTCGCCCTTGGTGTTAGCCCCTCGGCCGGCGAAGCAGTCACCGGCCGTGGACGCGCGGCCGCATCTGATGACCGGACGAAGGGCGGGTTCATTGGTGGCCGATGTACATGTAGGACTCGATCTGTGCCCATCACTACCGGACAGCTCCCCGTGTCGTTGCACGCGAGCATGACCGGTCGCATGGTCACCGTCTGGGCGGATCTGCGCAGCATTCACATCACCTGCGACGGCCACGTCATCCGCACCCTCAGGTCGCGGCTACTACCC
>NZ_JBVJAP010000031.1:0-27561 GCF_055590505.1 Nocardia sp. NPDC041819
GATCGACGGTGCAGGAAGCACGCACCACGACTCTGGATCCGCGGCTAAGCGACTCGCGGGCGAGTGCGGGGCCGGTTCGTCTGCGCCGAACCGGTAGATGCTGCCGCATCGCATATGGAGCCTCGTTGTCGGGGTGGGACATGCGAGGTTTGTGATCCATGCCTGTGCCCGCCGGATCATCGGCTAGCGTATCTACACCTCGACGACCACTGCGTTGGTGCAGAACGCGTTGAGCGCATGATCTGGATGGGAGCGAGGAAGCTGGAACGAAGATGTGATGGTCCAAGCTCATTGGGGTCCCCCTACATCCATTTCGTTCATCGGACGTCTCGGCGAGGCCGGAACCCCACCCGGCATAGGGCCGGAAGTGATTGCTGAGAGTAAGAAAACAGTCCTCAGCTCAATAGATTTGTACCTCTTCAAGGTGGCGGGAAGGCGTAGCCATCCAGCAGCGAGGATACCGGCGAGATCCTGATGGCCACGGCCAACGAAGCTGGGCATAGATTGCGCGTGCTACGGGGTCGACTTTGTGTGACGAACTGGCCGAATTCCACTCGCGTCATTCCAACAGCGTCACCACTCCTGTTCACCGTTACGAAGCAGTCCGCCTCCAACCTGACCACGGGCGGGCCGCTCGGCAAAGTGGCCGTCTAACTCGGACAGTGGGCACCCCTGATCCCCAGCCTAACGGCAGCGCAGTGAGGAAGAAGCTGCAAAAGTGACGGATAGAGCGCTTCGTCCCATGCATTCGAACTGGAGTTTGCTGCTCCTTGACATCTAGGTGATGCATGGCATCCTGCTCAGTGAGGCCGGGGCCCTGAGCGCTCGAGTTCGGACACTGGTCGAAAAGCCGCAGGCCCGGTTCTGTCGAGGACTGGGCCTGCGGCGATGGGGCAATGGGGCGCGCGGCAAGGGGCGTCCACCGCCGGTGCGAACCCTGGCTTTATCGACAGACTTCCTGGCGCGGTCCTCAACTGTCTCGTCATGTTCTTCGGTGTTGTATTGAGCGTGAGGAGAGAAACATCGTGCACGCTGGCTCGTGGACCGGGGGCCCGAGTTTCTGCGAGGTCGCTCGATGAATCATTGTCGCCAGTCGTGGGAAGCTTAGTAGCGATGTTCTCAAGTGGACCGAGTATTCTCTCTCCATAGTCGATGAGAGGTTGGATGCGAGGCATTCGCCGAGTCTATTCGTCTACATGCTATCGAATGCTTGCGTCGTGTCGGCGTATCATCGTTATCGATCAAATCTTGGAGTCGTCCGGTAGAATGAGAGTTCGTAATGAATATCCTATCGATTCTTTCTATGGTCCTCAGTGGGGGGGAGTAGCCTTCTTAGCCTCGGTAGCAGCGTGATCTAGAAGGCTTACTTGCACTGTCGGGTGCGGGTCACGAGCTCCTGCCATCGGTGCGAGCACTGGCGAAGTCCTCGACTCGGTGACCGTTCGTTCGTGTGGCGAGTGGACGCAGCTAAAGGATGTCGCGCTCGGCGAGTCAATCCGAACTATCTACGACGGCATCGAGTATTCGGAAGTGTCCGTGAAAGACCCTGCGGTAAACCAGTTCTGAGGTATCTGCGTTGTCGGCCGGGGGGACGAGCGGGCACTGCAGAGACCGGCATCCATGATGGACCAGACATAGCCTCTGCCACGAATTTCGCCTATGCGCACAGCAGACGCGCGCCGCCACCGAGTGCCACGCAACCTTGGACGTTATCTTAAGTCAATGTGATCCGTTCGGGTTTGTCGTGATCTGTTGTGTCGCACGCTGTTTGGTTGTGGCTGAGGAGTTGCCGAAGTGGCTGGTGCCTCCGTCGATTTTGTGGAAGTTGGTGGGCGTCGTTTGCTGTCGGAGTTCGTCTCGCGCGCGGGGTGGCGGTGCCACGCCGGTCGACCGGCGGGCGGTGTTCACCGCGGTGATGTACTTACTGATTACCGGTTGTGCGTGGCGGGTGCTGCCACCGTCGTTGGAGTGTCACCGTGGCGACGGCGTATCGCCGGTTCAGTGTCTGGACCGAGGCCGTTCTGTGGCGGTGCCTACGTCGTGCCGTGCTCGGTGAGCTGGGTAGCGAAGGCTTGATCGACTGGTCGCGCGTGGTGATCGACGCGGCGTCGGTGCGGGTAGGAGAAAGGGCGGTGGCGGCATGACCGGGCCGAGCCCGGTTGATCGTGGCAGCTCTGGCTCGAACTGCACCTGCTGTCGGATCTGGTGGGATTGCTTTGGCTGTAGGTTTCTCGGTAGCCGACACAACGATGCCGAAGCGCAGCGCCCGCTGACGCGGGCGATCCCGGGCGGTCCAGTCGCAGCGCGGTCCGCGCCGCCGCAAGCCGCCAAGTTACGCGGCACACGGCCTACGACACCGCAGAATTGCGTCTGTGGGTTCGTCGGCGCGGCATCGCCATTCGCATCCCTCAAGGGTATCGAGTCCAGCCAGCGACCCGGCCCCCACCGATGGGGTGATCGAGCGGACGATCTCCTGGCTCACCCGCCATCACCGGCTCAACCCGCGCCACGAGCGCAAGGGGCATCCACTTCCGCGCCTTCCCGGCATCCGCCGCCGCGCTCACCTGGTTCAAGAAACTCGCAAAGCGAAATCAGCGACTTGAGGTACGTTTTAGCGCATCCTCAGATGCTCACAACCTAGCGCTAGCGAGGCGCTCATAGTCGGTTGTCATGGTCGCTTGTTCAACCGGGCCGCCCTCCGGTGCGAGGGAACTCTCAGAAGCCGACGTACGTCCAGCGAAAGCGGTGGATAGAGCCGGGCTCCGAGTCTTGTGCATGCCTCATCCCAGCTGGCCTGCCCATCGAACGGTTACGCCCAGTACCTCGAGGGTCTGCGGAGGATGGTCGTAGATCAGCGATAGGGCCATGTGTGCGGCCATTCCGAGCGCGTCAGCCGAGCCTCGCTGATCCCGGATCCAGTCTTCGATCGTCATGCGTGCTTGGTCTGCTGCTGTGGTGTCCATTGTGAACGTGTGTGTCCGCCGCAGATCGAGATTCGCATGATGTATGGTGATCTGGAGTGCGCCAGCGGTGGAGAAGTCCATTGTCAGTCCGGCTTCGCCGGCGTCAGAAGGGGTGCGGAAACGGATGTCGACCGCGTAGCCCGATGAATTGCTGGAGTGGTGAGCGTCGGCCACAACGCCAGGAAAGAGAAATCCGCCGTCGATTTCCGTGCTCAATTCGGAATGCGGTGCTTCCGTCCCCTTCTGGGGCGCTGTTCGGATGTCTGGATCTTGCCACTGTGGTGGTCGGGATGGGTTCTGATCGGCTTGTCGGTGGGGTTGTGGTGGAGAGGATTGCGGACGATCCGAGTCGGGAGCCGCGGTATCGGATCGCTGGTTGTCCTCCGGTCCGGGCGGTGAGACCGTCTCTGCAGGAGGAGTTGTCACACCCGGTTGGGTCGGCTTGTCAAAGATGGCTTCGTCTCTTAGGCCATCTGCGTCGGGAGTTGTGACTCCGGGCTGATTCGGTGCGGAGAGACTGTGCGGTGCCCTTTTCTCGCGGGATGGGCTGGGCAGTAGGGGCGATGTGGAGCCCGGTATCGCCTTAGCCGGCGTGACGATAAGGGTAGCTGCTGCTACGGCAACAACCAGCGGCAAGCACACACGTGCCCTGGTCGTGTAGCTGGCTTTCGGCTGGCGATGCTTCATGTTGGTGGTCCTTCATCAGAGCGGAGATGCACGCCATTTCCGACCTGCAGGCTGGCAAGAAACTGCGTTCCGCGGGTGGTCGACTGTGTCGTACCCGAGATCGGGCATGGTTCTGTCGGGAGTCAGTTGTGCATGCAGTGCAGCCGCGATCTCCTGAGCCGATGAGTAGATTCGGCGGTTCCGGTCAGCACCCCGGCGAGAACGGAGCATCATGGCTACTCCGTGCGGATCCAACGGCAAGTGTCCTAGGACCGGGATACCGAGGTCTTCTGTGAATCCAGCATTGTGCTCCGCGCCGACAAGGATCACCGCTCGGCGACGTCCTCTCTCGGTGACTTCGCGGGCACGTTGCCGGGCGAGTCCGGCGTCCGCCCGATCGGCTCGTATAACTACGATCAGGACGTCGGCACCGTCCATGATCGGCTCTGCCGCGGAGTTCGGATATGCCTTCCCACAGTCGGCGATCGCGACGAGTTCGTTGAGAGGCGGGGCGCCCGCGCGATGCCGTAAGAAGAGACCGGCACGCAGTATTGCTTCCATTCTATCTGCGTCTGTCGGCGCGGCGATGACAGGTAGGCCGTGTGGGAGCGGGCGAGCGTGTTGGAGAAATTGAACCGCACTTCGCAGGTCTCCTGAGTAGGCAACCGCAGCGATGGTCGACAGCCCGATGCCGGTTCGTCCGCCGAGATGTTGATCCAATGTGCCGCCAGCGGGATTGGCTTCGATAAGTACAACGCGCCCGGGCGCGGGCCATCGGGTCGCTATCGCAAGCGCGACGGTGGTCACGCCTGTTCTCGCCCCCAGTCCTGCGACTGCGATGAGCATGTCTGATTCCTCGGCAACTTGATAATGGGCTGCGATCGTCATGCCCCGTTCAAGATTCGTGGATGCGATCGTCAAAGTGACCTGGCTCGACTGTCGTAGGGCGTTATGATTGCCGGAGGCTGCTGGCAATCCGTCGCAACCACAGTGCGAGTCTGCTTCTGTGTCGACGGAATGCAGACGCTCGGTTGCTTATGCCTTCGTGTGCGGGGACCAGCCACCGGCGGTCAGTCCCGGGTGAAGCTGCCATGGCCTGCGCCATCCATTCCGCAAACCCGCTGAGCCGAGAATCGTCCTGGTCGGATATGCAAGAATCGCCTGTGTGTGCCCCGACCCTGGGCACGTGCTTGGGGCGAGCCGAGTCCCCGGCATCGGCCCTTGCGCCGTGCCGTTCGCGTCTCGGCGGCATTGTCGGCAGCGAGCTGGTGTGGCAGGTTCTGGAAGGCTTGGGTTGGACTTCGGGCACGCGCAGCGCCTTGCCCTTGTGGGACTGCGGCCGGGTGCACCGGCCGGCGTCGTACCTTTCTATCGGGCCTCCGAACGCATGCCAGTCGACCAAAAGCCTTGAGGATTTTCCGCCCCAGGAGGTCCGTAATGTAACTTCATATTTCATCGCCATCGATCTCTCGAGCTCGGCTGATCAGACAGTGGCAAGTTCCGCTGCGGCACTACCGGGTAAGTGTATTGAGGTTAAAAATATGCACAATATGTGCCGACTCGGCGGCGCATCCAAATCCATCATACTAACTTCCCAGTGATGAGAATATCTCGTATACGGCCCTGTCGTACGCGGCAGTCAACTCGGGCAGCGACTTCTGGATCTGGAGATCTGGGGGCGGGGGGAATGCGGCGTCCCATCGCTTGAGTTGAATCGAAACACGTAGGCGTTTCAATGTCGGCGCGGCGATCGCGGGTGGGTCGATGTAATGCATCGGACATTGATGGTGAGCAGAGTTCAGGCAGCGTACGAGAGTCTTGCCGGTCGGCTGTCAGCTGGATTGCAGACGACTGCCGTCGGCCAAGCGGTCA
Organism: Nocardia sp. NPDC041819; assembly: GCF_055590505.1. NCBI lineage: Bacteria > Bacillati > Actinomycetota > Actinomycetes > Mycobacteriales > Nocardiaceae > Nocardia > Nocardia sp. NPDC041819. Next base: position 5,502 of record NZ_JBVJAP010000031.1, read on the forward strand.
GCCGAAACGCATCCGTTCTGACTGTGACCTCTCGCGCAACTTGGTTCGGTCATGCGGATCATGGATGCCAACCGCGTCAAGTCCGATGTGACACCGATACGAAGAGGTTGAGTCGACTCTGGCGGAATCCGCGTCAATTTCTCCCAGGTGTATTCCGACGCAAAAGAAAGATTAGCATCCGCTGCAGAGATCGCTTGCTGCCGTGACTAATTCGATGCGATTCAGGAGCGGTTCGCTGAGGCCAGGCAGCCAATTGTCGCAGTCGCCGCACTCCCCACCTGACGACGTGGCCACAGACGGCCCAGCTGGCTGTGTCGAGCAGGTCGAAGATGTGCGGTGCGAGAACGCGAGATGATGGTCCTGGGCTTCGCGGCTGAGCGGCTGGCCTGAAAAGCACTTTTCGCCGCACTGTTTTGAGTCGCTGAGCGGATTGACCGGAACTGCGTGGCGGTAATCCGGAGCGGTCCTGCGCGGATCGGTGTAAGCCATGTAAAGAGATTGGCTCTCGCCTACTTGCGCTCCGTCCGACATGCTCCGCGGGCGTTCCTATCAGATCTCCCGGGGCATGACTACAGGGCCCGCGCGCAACGCTGCCGTTGCCCCGCCGCCGGATCGATACACTCACCCGAGTGTCCCTCATTTCAGCTCCTTCTCGGGGAGGCGGAGTTCGTCGTTGCGATGCCGCGTGGATGGAAAGCTCTTCGGGATCGTTCAATCTCTTCCAGGTAAATCCGCGCTCTGCGGGGATCCATGAACCAATGAAAGAAGTCCTGCGGATCGTCGAATCCATTGGTGAAACGTCGCGCAACGCGCGGATTCGACGCTGCAGCCGCCACCAGCTCCATGATGTGCGGCTGCGGCGAACCCAACAGCGCGTTCGTCCAACCGACCACGTAACGTACATAGTCCCAATAACGCCAGAAGGTTTCGTACATGAAGTGGAGATCGAATAGTCGATCCGCGTGATCTACGATGCTGGACAGATACGACGCCGCGCACCTGGACGCACTGTTCGATCCCTGACAGGTAATTAGATCGTTGAGGACGACGACATCACCCATACCCAGGACGGCTGCACCTGACGGGAGCAGCCCGATGGGACGGCGTACGGTCGGGGAGAAGCGGTCGGTCAGCACAGCAAGATCGTCGGTGAGTTCGATATCGCGGCAACGCTCAGCCTCCCAGGGCACAAACTCGGCTACAACCCGCTTGGCGACCTCAAGATGCTGCTGCGGGTCGGTGATGCCGCGGAAGCAATCTATGGGCCCGCCCGGTATCCCCTCTATCAGCATAATCTCGCAAGGCCCCGAGCTGGTGAGTGCCGGGAAAACGATGTACTCGCCGACTTTTGGGATCGAATTGAACGAGACAGCGTGCCGAGTCGCTTGCGGCGTCATACCGGTCACGTAGGCGAGTGCGATGGCGCGCTGCGGAGCGACGAACGTCCACCGTGTGATGTCGCGTTCGAAGAGGTTCGCGATATCACCAGCGTCTGTCGCAACGATTACCAGGTCAGACGTGCGATGATAGTCCTCGAGATCATTGATCGTCACCTCGTGAACGATCAGTTCGCCGCCACGATGGACAAACTCTGTAATCCACCGCGGCATCTTTACCCGTTCGTCGACCGACCGTGCGGCAAGATCGAGACGTGAGGTCCAGGAGACGGCCTTGCTCCTGTTGTCGTCGAACATCGTGAACACGAAGCCCTCGATCTCCGGGCACTGTTCGGCCCAAAAGTCGAGCCCCAATGCGCGTTCACGGGCTACTGCCCCGCCGAACATGCATTGGCTGGAGGTGACGCGGCCGCTGCCGATCTCCTCTGGTGTGCGGTTGGAGATGACCCGGACTTCGTAACCGGCATCCAGCAGGCCGATGGCCAATTGCAGCCCCGCTTGCCCGGCCCCGACGATCGTGATGGTCCGCAAGTTAGTTCCGTTCGAATCATGAAGGACTCCGATAATCGCGCCGTCCGTAGACCAGCCTTGGCTGGCGGCCGCCCTGAACGAAGGCTGCCGAACGGTCTATCGCCTCAAGCGCCCGCAATTTCCGGCTCTGGACGTACCTGCAACCAGGCTGATGGATTGAGCCATCGACTCAGAGCTTCGAGGTCCGCTGCCGTCAGACCGCTTCTGCAATTCTTGCACGCGGTATGGCGGCCCTCTCTGCAGTCAGACATCGTGTGCAAGCGTGCGCCACATACCGCGCAATCCCACGTACTCATCGGGCAACCCACTGCCTGTAATCAAGGCTCTCGTGAAGCAGCACAGCCTCACGAGCCTTGCCGGGCAGAGGAACTTCTTGACAGCGCAGATAGCCACGATTCTGCGCCAGATAGGTCTGTTTGGCCCACTCATACGCGTACAGTGCGCGTCGCATCCAGTGCGATGGAGAGTCCTGGTAGTCATCTCCTGGGTGCGGGTCGTCCATCATCAGCGCTTCCATGGCCGCGTAGAACCCGGCTTTGTCGATCTCGATTCGGAGAACGTCCATGATTCTTCCTTATTTCAACTGTTTGTGATTTTCAGGTATCACAACGAATACGTTGCTGTGCAGCACCCTGATCATCAGCCCTCCTAGAACACGTTGCCCTGCTGCAGTAAAGAGTTCGCGGTAACGGAGCGAGAGCATTTGTCATGGCTTGAAGGTAGCTACCCTTTGTGTACGCTGAGGGTTCCTTGCAGAAGGATCTCGGCCGTCGGGTGGTACGACACCGCCTTCGCGCATAGCCGTGACATCTTGCAATGGATCCCCTGATCTGGGGATTGACCGAAAAAGGTGCTGACGACACCGGTGTGCCAATGTTTTGACCAATGAGAAAGAAGGCCCGTGGCGACCGCCGACCGAGCGTTCTTGCGGAATATGCTGAGTTGTTGAGACTTCGCTTGGGGTCTAGCATCGAAGCGTACGCAACAAGCCTGCCTTGATACATATTAATGTCTCGTCTCGGGAAGAACACTGTTGGTTTCGATCCGATCCTCCCAGGCCGTCAGTGCGGTCGCCATGGGGGAAAGCCCTATGTTGGGCTATAGCGTCGGTGGGGGCGGGTGTCGACCTCGGGCTCTTTGGCAGACGAAGTCGCAGGCCCATGAGGCTTCGCCGATGCAACGGAGCGTGTACAACCCGGTGAGGCGAGGCGCCGGTAAGGGACACTGTCGGCGCGATGTCGGGTGCCCGTCGCCGATCATGTCCGGTTTGAACAGGCGGTTTCGCAGCGGCTATTGGTTCGGAGTGGTTGCGCTACGGGGGGTGCAGATCGTAGGTGTTTCCCCCATGTCGGTTTTGTGGTGGTGGGGGTGTAGTTGTTGCGAATGCGATGCGCGCTCGAGTTGCCGGTGCGAGCACCGTAGCTTTATCATCCGACGTGTTCGAATGGGCGTGAATCGATGGCTGACGCAATGGCGTGGAATGTGTTGCCGGGGGTTGTGGCGCAGCTGGTGACGCCGTTTGCAGCCGACTCTGGAGTCGATGTCGGGATGTTGCGCCGGCTCGTGGATCGGATGATCGGTGCGGGCGTGGGTGCAGTTGTGCCGTTCGGTACTGGTGAGGGTCTTCATGTGGGGCGTGGGGAGTGGAGGCATACGATCGCGGTGTGTTTGGAGCAAATCGGTGGCCGTGTGGCCTCATTTGTCGACGTGTCGGATGTGACCACTGCCGGTACGGTCGAGCGCGCGCGTTTCGCTGAGCGGCTGGGTGCTACGGCGATCATGGTGAAGCCGGTTGCGGGGTGCCGGTTGAGCCGCAACGAGTTAAGGTTGCACTTGGAGATGATCACGCAGTTCGTGGCTTTGCCGATGGTGATCGGTAATGATCCCGCGGCCACGGGCATCGATCTGCCCCCGGAGTTCCTTGCCGAGGTCGCCACGCAGGTCGCCGCGGTGTGTATGGTCGAAGAGTCCAGCGGTCTCATCGCGCGGATCAGACGTATCGGTGAACTCACTGGTGGTGGTGTCGCCGTGTTGAATGGCAGCGACCTGCACACGTTGCACGCTGCTGCCGCTGGGGCCGCAGGGTGGTCCACGGCCGCAGCGGGTTTGGTGCCCGAGCAGATCGTGCGGTTGTGGCGGTTGCTGAATACCGAGCAGGCTCTCGCTGCCGCGGAATTGTTCGGCCGACTCGCGCCGTTGTTCGCCGCGATTGCCGAGTACGGAGCGCCGGTGACTGTCAAATCGGGTCTGCGGGCCTTGGGGTTCGATGCCGGTGACCCACGTCTGCCGCAGTTGCCGCTGGATGCCGACACCGCTGCGGAGCTGGCCGGGCTCATCGCCATCGCCGAAGCAACCTCACCGGTGTCGGTGAGCCCGGTGACACTGCTCGCAGGCCGTGTCTACGACACCATCACAACAGCCGCCGCCGTCTGCGCTGCCACCCCACGATCCGGCTGCGCCCCCCACGAATGCCGATGCCGGCTACCACGATGACAAACCCCAAACCCAACACCGGGACGGATCGCCAGGTCAGACAACCACTCTAATCCGCTGCCAACGACGAAGGCGACACCCTAAACAGCGATGTTTCGGTGCGTACCCGCCTGGCGCCACAAGGGTGACAGGCACTTACCGAGTATCACGCTCGCATGCGCCCGCTCGCGGCTGGCTCCAACGACCAACGGGGCCGCGTGGCCCGTGGTGTATTCCGAGTCGCTCCGCTGGTAGCGCACGCCGCTGCGCCGAGTAGTCGACGGGTAGCCGGGGTCGCGGTGGCCGGTACACCCACGACATCCCGGTGCACCAGACCGCGAGCCCCTCTTCGGCGCGGCCGGTGAAGGTCGACCGGCAGTCGCTGAACCGGCGGTGAAATTTGGGGTGTCGGACAGGTGGCCGTGTAGCGCCGACAACGGATGTCCGGTGCTGTCGAAGTCAAGGTAGGGCAGGGTGCAGCGGCAATGTCAGAGAGCGCGCGGGCCGGGCACCCCGCACCGTTTCCTACCTCACGACAGGCGTCGCCGCATCGGCAGAGTCACGCGGCGGCAGATGGCGAATCAGTTCGAAGGGCGTTCTCTCACACTCTATGCAGGGGAGTTGGGCCGAACGCGATCTCAAGAATCTGGCGCGTGGATGTCGCCGTGACAGTATGGGACTTTTTGCATGGGCAAACGGTAGTGCAGGAGTGAGCGCGTGCTGCTCGTTGGTCAGATGGACAAACGTAGGTGACCTCGTCGAGACTGGCGCGAGTATAAATGGACGTGGCGCCTGAGGAATGACTGTCGGCGTGCCCGGCATCTGCTCTGGCGACTGCGTGTCCAAAGTATCGCTCGACCCACCACGGCGTGGTGTGACGCAGCCGGTGGCAGGTGATTCCCTGTTGCCTAACCCATGGCAGTAGCTGCCCGATCTGCTGCCTGTCGCCTCCGGCTGAATACTGACCCTCTGGTTCCCCCAAGCGGACAGGGTGCGTCAAAGTGCACGCTTTACCTCGATCTAGCAGCTTCCCGCATTTGCCCAGCGTCCCCAATACATTCTCGCTGCGAAATGTAAATGCGCACCTCGCAAAGATATGTATAGGTGTACGTCTAGTCCGTAGGGTAACGGCGATGGCTGCTCTGGCGTACTTAGGTACTCCTGTCAACTCCTCTGGCCAATTCATGCGGCGCGCGTCCGACGGCGCAATGGTCCAGTTATGAGTTTCCATCCGCTCGACCCGTTGGGTTGACAGCCGAACCACGCCCTGCGCAGTGCAGCAACGTTTGTGTCGGCCTTCTACCTGCTCACGCTCACACTCCGATGACAGCGGTGGTGTGCGGCAGATGCCTACGATGTCCCTCGCACGGTCAAGTGGGCGATCGCTCGGGGGGTTGCTGTGGCAAGTTACATGGGTTCGGCAATCGGGCCCGGGTCTGGTAGCTGCGCAAGGCTCTCCACAGGCCCAGCGCAGCCGAGTAAGGTGACAACTGATCGCTTGGTTGGTTCCGCTCGTCGAGTTCCATTTGCAGGGGTCGCAGGTAAAGTGAAGACAGCGACGTGTTGGGTGGCGTAAACGTAGACTGGATACCCCCGTCTCCGCGTACCTGGGAGCATATGGTGCTGAGTTTCACTACCGGGGGTGGGGATGCCAAGTTGGTCGGCAGAGCGTCCGAACTAGCGGACATGGCGCATCTGCTTGCGTCCGCTCAGGAAGGCCGCGCCCATACCGTGGCTGTGCTAGGCGACCCGGGGATCGGGAAGACACGGGTACTCGACGAGTTGCGCCGACAGGCCACGGCTGCGGGGTTCGACGTCTTGGCAGGGCGGGGGTCGGAATTCGAGAGGGAGCTGCCCTACGGTCTGATTATTGAGGCTCTCGATGAACGGTTTCGAGTGATGCGAGCAGACGTCGATCTTGAATCGGACATGGCAGAACTCGGTGCGGTGCTGCCGTCCTTGTCGGGGCATAGTAGCCAGCTTCCAAGTCGGCTGGAGATCGAGCGATTTAAATTCCACCGCGCCGTCCGATCCGCCCTGGAACGACTCAGCCGCCGACGGTCGCTGCTGTTAGCACTCGATGACGTGCACTGGGCAGATCCGGCTTCAGTCGAACTGATCGGTTTTCTGCTGCGCCGGCCGGTTCCGGGCATGGTGTTGGGACTGGCGTACCGACCGCGTCAGGCGCCGCGCCTGCTACTCGGTGTGCTACGGCAAGCCAGACGTGAGGGACTTTTGCACGAACTTGAGTTGGCGCCACTGACGGTCGCTGAGGCGGCCGGACTGTTGGGCCAACGGCCGGACTCCTCCCTCCTCCGTTCGCTGTACGCCGAGAGTGGGGGGAACCCCTTCTACCTTGAACAATTGGCACGTATGGCATCACATGAATTGTCCCCGACAAGGCACGGAACCTCGATCGGCGGCAAGCCCGAGGCTGGCGTCCCTGCTGCCGTACGTGCGGCGATCACACAGGAACTGTCCGAACTGCCATCACACACGATCGAAGTGTTGCAGGCCGCTGCGGTCGCGGGCGACCCGTTCGAAGTGGACCTTGTGACGGAGATTGTTGCGTCCGACAAGCTGCAGGTGCTCAAACACCTCGACGCTCTAGCTGAAACCGGCCTCGTCAGGGCATCCGACGCCGCAGGGACTCTTTGCTTCCGGCATCCCATCGTGCGTCGTGTGGTGTATGACGCGACTATGCCAGGCTGGCGGTTCGGCGCCCACGAACGGGCTGCCCATGCGCTGACTCAGCGAGGCGCTCCGCTCAGTAAGAGGGCACATCACGTAGGTCAGTCAGCCACTGTTGGTGACGGCGCCGCTGTGGCGACCCTCACCGAGGCCGGATACGCGGTGGCAGCCCGTGCGCCAGCGGCTGCTGCCGAGTGGTTCGAAGCGGCCCTGCGTCTACTGCCGGACACCACCGGTTACGAAGAACGGCTTCGGCTTGTCACCTCCCTGGCTGATGCGCTCGCATCCTGCGGCCGCTTGCAAGACAGCCGCACAGTCCTGGAGCGGGCGTTGGAGTTTCTGCCGACGAACGCAATCGCGAATCGGGTACGGATCATCGGGATGATCGTGCGAGCTGACCACGGTCTGGGCCGCGCAAAGGAAGCGCGACATCTCATCACAACGGCGCTCGACCAGGTGGACCCGAACAGTCCGGACTCGGTGTCGTTGCGCTTGACCCTCGCTGAGAACTGCATGATGTTGGGCCAATGGGGGCAGGCCGTGGAGACAGCGGCCACGGCGCGTCGACAGGCGCAGTTGCTCGGCGACGCTCCATTAGTACTTGCCGCAACGGCAGCACTCGCGTTTCATACGGGATGTCACGGCAGTCCTGACGATGCACGCGAACTGGTCGAATTGGTCACCGAGGACATCGACGCGCTTGACGTCGACCTAACGCCCACGCTGCTGGAGGCGCTCGCGAACCTGGTCATCGCGGAGACCATTGTGGACCGCTACCGTGATGCTGCCCGCCATGCAGAACGAGGCCTTCGCGTCAGTCGTAGCACTGGGCACGAATATTTGTACGCGCGCTTTACCTTTGACTTGGCTGTGGCGAAGATCATGCTGGGGAAACTCAACGAGGCCGAGTCCGCTGCAGACAGTGCAGTGGAAGCAGCAATGTTACTGAACAACGATCAACTGCTCGCGACCGCAGAGGGCATCCGCTGCTGGGTGAAGACCGCGAGGGGAAACATGCCAGAGGCAGTCGCTGCCGGTCGCGCTGCGGCGCGCGCTGCCGATCGCCAACCTGATGCGCTGCTCGCGTGGTTGGCACATGCCTGCTATAGCGAAGCGCTGATCGAAGTCGGCGAGGTGGAGAGGGGTCGCCAGGAGCTTTGGGCTGTCGGCGGCCCCGAGCTGTCCGATCTGCCTCCCACCACGCGCACGTTTTGGCAACAGGCGCTGGTCACGGCAGAGTTGTCGACGGGCCGAATCGACGCAGCCCGAGCCGTGGCAAGGCGGACTCAAGACGCCTCGACTGTGTCTTCCCGACAGGGAAGTTCGCATTACGCGTGGGCGCGCGTCCAACTAGCGGCGGGCAAGCTGCAGGCGGCTGTGACGTCCGCTAACCAGGCAGTTCGATGTTTCGACGCTGCGGAGATGGTTGTATGGGCCGCTCGTGCACGGATGACTGCGGGACGCGCCTACGCGCTCGCTGGTGAGCCCACAGCTGCGGTACGGGAGCTGGAACTGGCTTACGATATCTCGCAGCGTGCCGGAGCTGAACGGCTTCGAGACGAAGCTGCGAAAGAACTCAGGACTCTAGGAATACGCGTGCGACGACGGGCCAGTGCCGATGAGCAGGCTGGCCGGCCGATCCTGACAGAGCGCGAGCGCAGTATCGTGGAGCGGGTTGTCCGCGGCTATACGAATCGCGAGATCGCTAAAGAGCTGTTCGTCAGCCCGAAGACCATCGAGAAACACCTGGGACGGATATTTGCCAAACTCGGAGTTTCGTCGCGTGTCAATCTGGCGGCAGCCTTGAGCCATCTCGACAGCGGCCTGTAGTGACTGTGGAGAGGTTGTGGCACAATTTCTCCTGACGCCTGCGCACCGTTCTTCAGATGTTAGCGGCAACGAGAATTTCTTCTGCTCGACTTACTTACTGGTCAGTCGGTTCCTTATGCTGGCTAAGGTGTCTGACGAGGCGGTGTTACTTGATGTGTTACCAGCCTCATCTGGCTCGGTGGACTTCAGGCCACGGGTTGGATGGATGGTTGTACTCGATAGGGGTGCGCCTACCGAGGGCTGAGTGGCGGCGGCGGTTGTGGACGATCTCGAGGTAGTCGAAGATCGAGTTCGCCAGCTCGATCCGGGGTTTTCCCGCGTTGCCGGTTGAGTAGCTCGGTTTTGCATTCTGCCCCAGAAGATTCGATGACGGCGTTGATGCTCCTATAGTCGTCAAGTGGCTGGTTCTGCTGGCTGGCGGGTTTGCCGTAGTGGTCGCATAAGTGCCCAGATTTCGCGAGCGAGCAGACGTTTGAGTCCCTTGAGTCAAGTCCTGAGGCTGTGAGGCGTTCGTTGTGCGGCATGATGGATGGCTGGGTCGTAGGGGGTGCCGTGATGCCAGCAGGCCCAGATGACGCGGAGCCAGGCGCGGGCGACAATGCGGGTGGCATGCGGGTTGCGTTTGCCGCGTGCGCGGGCACTACTGTAAAGGTCTGCGGCCCAGGGTGATTGCATGCGAGCGTTGTGCGCAAAGGCGGTGATGGCTTTGCGGGCCCGGGTGTTGGCTGCCCAGCGGAAGTAGACGCCGCTGGTCTTGCCCGAGGCTTTGGTAACCGGGGTGACGCCGCATTCGGCGCCGGCTTGGTCGACGGTGTCGACGCGGTCGAGGATCGGACCGATCTCGGCGAGTAATTGGGCCAGGTTGATGGTGCCGACGCCGGGGAGCGCGGCCAGCAGTTGGGCGCGGGGGTGTTCGTCGACGCGTTGCCTGATCAGATTTTCCAGATCGGCAATGGCGGTTTGGATGCCGCGCAGCAACGTGACTTGGGTTTTGATCATCAGTGCCAGGGTGTCGGTGGGCAGCTGGGCGGCCGGAACGGCAGCGTCGTGTAACCGGGCCAGCAGCAGTGTGGCGGGTTTTCCGCCGCGGTAGGAGTTCCGGCGTAGGAATGCGGCCATGCGGACCTCGCCGAGCCTCGCGTCCGATTGGGGTGTGGGGTAGGCGGTGAGGAAGGCCAGCGCGATGGGCGAGGCCAGCGAAGAGAACAAGTTTTTGGGGCCTGGCCAGTAGTTGTCCAGCAGAGATGCGAGCTGGTTGATCGCGGCGGTGCGGGCCTGAACCCGGTCGTCTCGGAGCCGGATGAGTGCCTGCAGTTCGCGCAGGCCGACATCGACCGGGTCGAGCTGGCGCAGTCGGTGTCCGTCGATGCGCAGGTAGTCGGCGAGTTTGTAGCTGTCGCCGGGATCGGATTTGGCGCCCGAGGCTCCCCATCGTGGCCGTGCGGCATGAAACGCGGTCGGATGCACTGGCACGACCGGATGTCCGGCGGCCAGCAAGCGGTCGACGATAAGCCCACTGGTCCGCTCGATGATCACTGGCAGGTCGGCGGGATCGCCGTGACGCGCTAAACGAGCCAATGTCGTCGTCCACGCTTGCTCGGTGTGACTGAACGCCCAGCGGTCCAGGACGCGACCGCGGTCATCGATGACGGTCACGTCATGGGTCTTACTCGCCCAATCCCAGCCGACGAACGGCATGCGTAGCCTCCCAGAGAGTTTCGCTGGTCGGGCCCTCGTCGGTCGAGGCTCCGGAGCCGGTTCCTCATTGTTCGGCCCTCGATGGGGCATGTCCCTGACGCCGGTCATCGGAGCCTCGGCGCACCAGGAGTGGCAGTACTCAAACTGGCCATCCAATGCGGCGCGGCAACGTGGCCATCTCCTGGTGCTGACCGAGGACCACGATCCGATCATCGGACCGCGCCATCAATACTCACCCAATGAGACAGCGGATGATCTCGCGTTTCGTCTTACCTTCGGCAGTGCGGCGGGCGACGTACGCTTTGGTCGGTTCGTGATGCTGCATGCGGACGATGACCGTGCGGTAGAGCGCGGAGTTGGCTTGTCGGTGACCGCCACGGTTGAGCCGGTAGCGGACGGTCTTGCCGGAGGAGGCGGGGATCGGGCAGACACCGCACAATTTCGCCCAGGCTGCCTCGGTACGGATACGGTCAGGGTTATCTCCGGCGACGATCAGCATCTCGGCGGCGGTGTCGACACCGATGCCGAATGCGGCGTTCAGTTGTGGTGCGATCGAGGCGGTGAGCGCGTCGAGCAGCTTCTCGTGAGCGCTGATCTCGTCTTGGAGTTGCTCCCAGCGTCGGGCGATCGAACGCAGCGTGTGTTTGGTGGCTGCTTCCACGGTGGTGATCGGGCCGGGTCGGAGGCCAGCGCACCGATGTATCAGCGCCATCTTCGACAGTGGTTGCAATTGTTTCACGTAGCTCACCGTGTGCGTTCACCAGTATCGACTTCAGTGAGATCATCGCTGCCGCACGGGCTTTGACAGCAACATCTTTGGCGACTTTGATCTGGCGGATCATTTCAACGATACCGTCAGCGGTTTTCGGGGTGGCGTCGGCGTAGCCAGCCAGCACGGCGCGTGCGGCGTTCTCAGCGTCGAGGAAGTCGGATTTGCCGCGCAATCGCCGGTCGCGGCGGTCGGTGCGCATCACTTCGATCACGCCGATGTCGGCGCGGCGCACCGCCGCGGTGAGTCCTGCTCCGTAGGAGCCCGTGCCCTCGATCGCGAAAGTGCGCAGGTGTCCTAAATCCGTTGCCCACTCGATGAGTTCTCAGTAGCCGGCGCGGTCGGCGGTGAACTTACCGGTGGCCAGGACGCCACCGAAGTCGTCTAGCGCCGCAGCGACGTGGAAGTGCTTGTGGGTGTCGACGCCGATGACGACTCGACCTCGGCGTGGCGGGTTTGTCATGCTTGTCCTGCGACCTTTCAGCGGGTTGTGACGCTGGCCGGTCGGGTGGACGGGACTGTGATGGGACCTGGTGAGGTCAGGCTCCTATGAGGTCACTGCCCGCCCGGTCAGCACCAGGTGGTGAGACCATCTGGTGCCCGACAGATCAACAGCCAGGACACCCAAACCTCGGGGTCAGTCGTAAGCAAGAGTCAGGCCACCAGACGGCCGAACACATTCTCACAGTCGTAGCAGTCGCCGATCGAGCCCATTGATGGCACTAGCTCTCGTTGCTGCAGATGCAGTGCTACACCGTCAGGAACGGAGCCGATGGCGGGAACACCACCGGCAACGCTTCCAACGCTCGGTGAAATGGGCCAGGGCGCCAGATGAGCTCGTCATTCGCGACAGCAAGTTTCAGCTCCGGGAGAGTGTCCAAGAGTTGATCGATAACGTCCTGCGCGAGCAGAAGCCCGTATGGTCGAGCCCGAGCAGGACAAGCGTGTGGGCCGGTGCTGAAGGCCAGATTCCATCCGTTGTCCAGGAATTCTCCTGTGTTCATCGCTGGATCTGTGTTGCAAGCGGCCATACTGATGATCACCGGCTGATTCGCTGGCAGCCAGACATCCTCGATCAGAATTGGCTGGCGCGGGTAGGTGATGCAATAGTTCGCCATCGGCGGGTCGGTTGCAAGCCTCTCGTGGAGCGCGGTCTTGGTCGACAGATGGAGGCTATCGCCGAAGCGGGTGTCGGTCAGCATCAACAGCAGGGTGTTGGCGATTAGGTTCAGTGGTGGTTCGACACCGGCGGCGAACAACAAAACCAGCTGATGCACCATCTCCTCGTCGTTCAGCCTGGCGGGATGTTGGACCAGCCTCGTGACGACGTCGTCGTCGGGGTGATCGCGCTTCAACGCGGTGAGGTCGAGCAGCGCTTGACCCATAATCGTGTTTACTGCTTCCGTATCCACGCCGTCGAACATTGCGGCGCTGGCCTGTGCGACTCGCTCGCCGATGTCCGGTGGACAACCGAGTACCTTGCAGAAGACTGAGAAGACCAGCGGTTGGACATACTGGGTCAACAGCTCGGCCTCGCCGGCCTCGCAGAAGGTGTTGATGATCGGGATTGCGGATTCCTCGACCATGGACCGCAGGCAGTTTAGGTCGATCCCGTCCAGGGCGTCGGTCAACGCAGTGCGGTATCGTCTGTGCTTCTCGCCGCTGGTACGGATCGCGTTGGGTCGTGCCTCGATCATCGGCATGATCGGGATCCCGGCGGGCGCGGTGCTCTGCCACGCGCTCGGATCGGCGGGGAAGTGGTCGTCATCGTTGAGGATACGCACGGCGGTGCGATAGCTGATGACCAGGGTCGCTGGAACTCCTGGCCACATTTCGACCGGCACCAACGGTCCGTAGTCTCTACGCATCCGGCTGTAGAATACGTGCGGATCGGCCGCGAACTGCGGAGTGTAGATTGGGATTCGTGGACCAATGTTCTCGATCGATGACCTTGAGTCGGTCGCGGTAGCACCCTGATACCCGTATTGCGGATACACGTAGTCTCCTTGGTGTCGGTAGCGGCAGCATCGTGCCCAAGGCGAACCTCGTTGGCTCGCCTAAGTTGTTTTCTGCCGACGGAATTCGTCGACTGAGCCACATCAGTAGTGTCCGTAGCACGGGTTACGCGTCCCGCAACGACACTTGGGTTGGGCGCCCGGGCGGGGCGCCCAACCGATGGACATGCCGCGGCCGTGTCAATGAGGGTGCTCGCGCAGGCGAGAGTCCCAGGCGGCAGGTAGATCGTCGAAAAGTGCCGGTGCGCCGAGGACCTCGTCGTCGAAGTCGAAGGCCTCTAGTAGTGCGGGCAGGTGGAGGGCAAGGTTGTCGATTGCCTGGTGAAGGAGCCCTCTGCGGCCATGCTGCTTCACGGCTTTCACGGCAGTGATGTCGAGTAGGCCATGTATGAGATACCACGAGTGATGCTGGTCGATCTGGTCCAGGGCGAAGACGTCACGCACTGCTGCGATCGCGGGGTGGAGTTCCGCGAGTTGATCGAGCAGCTGCAAGGCTTGTTGGGCGCAGTAGGCTTCGGTGAGTTCAAGCGCATCAGGAATGACGTCTAGTCGAGCTTTCAATGCTGGGTCACCCAGGAGGGGTTGTGCTTCTTGCGCGATCGTCAGCGTGCGCGCGCGGAGCAAGCGTGTGCGGTCTGTTGGGTCGGCGGGATTGTGGAGAGTCGGTTCGGGTGGCGTTGCGCCGGCGAGTTCTTTGGCCGTTACGCGCCCACCTACGCTGCCCATCACTTTGGTGTCGCCCTCGCCGGTGATGGCGGCATGACAGATGCCGATGTAGTCGGCGACCCGGTTGTCGCTGAACATGCCTTGCGCAGCCATTTTCAGGCGGCAGTCGGTGACTGTGGCCAAGGCGTGGTCCTGGATGAAGTACTTGGCGGCCATGACCGCCACGACCGTGCCGCGGTAGGTGAGCTGGGCGTCTGCCAGGAAGGTCTTGATCGCATTACCGTAGATGGTCCGGGCGATAGTGCCGGCCAGTTTGGTAAGCAGGGTGTCCTTCACGTGCGGGAGGTCGATCATGAGTGGTTTGGCGTCCGGCGTCAGCGGCACGCGCCGCTTGGTGGCGTAGCGCAGCGCGATGTAGAGTGAGGCGCGGGCCGTGGCGTTCAGACATGACGACAGTGCTAGTCGGCCGACGGTCAGTTGGCTGATTGCTGAGGGGAATGCTTGCTTTCGGCTGTTCTCATCGCGCCAGGTCAGCACCCCATGATCGTCGATAGTAGCCAGATTATTGCTGAGCCAGGCGCTGCGCTCGACCCGGAGGTTGTCGAAGCTGATGATTGCGTTGTCCATAACGACCAACTGCTGGCGACCGAGCTGGGTGATCGTGACGCCGGGAGCCGGGTTGCCGTTGGCGTCGCGCAGCCTCGCTGTGAACAGGTGCACGCCCTGATCGACGCCTTCCGCGTCGATGAGCCGAGCGCCGATGACGCAGACCCTGGCGACCGGGATACCGAGACTTGGCATGAACTTTCGCGCCAGCGGATGTGGGGTATCAATCACGAACTCCTCACCATCCCAGGTCGCGGTGGTCTGCATGAAGCCGATGTTGGAGCCGCACCCGTACTCGGTCAGCAGCATGACGCCGACACTGCTGCCGTCATCCAGGTCCTTGAGGTACGGGTTAGCGGAATCGAGGTCGGTCAAGGTCGCCAGGCTGCCCGAGGCCAAGTTGTAGTGGCCGGAGATCAGCGGGATCAGGTCTGGCGTCAGCACTGCGGTCTGGTCGAACACCGCAAACAGCTTGGGTAGATCGGTCGCGACGTCGCGGGCGCCGATCTCGTTGACCAGGTCTTCCAATTGGTCATACGCGTTCTGCCGCCGCTGCACCTGGCTCATGTCCTCGGTGACTCGGAAGTCCGGCTTGTTCAAGATCTTCTGCAGCTGCTGGTGGAACTCTGGATCGCCGTGCCGGAGAACCTCCGCCAGCGAGGTGCGTTCCTTGGATCTGTGTGTACCCATAACCGCCTCCTACTCACTTCCGATCCCAGCGGCTGCTGATCTACCGTTGGGCATACCCGAGGCCATCGCGCAGACTTCGACGCACCAGAGCCAGCGGTAGCCGCACGTTTACGCAGACGCAGCCGGCGATCGGAACATGGAAGTCGGACGATCACCTGTCAAAAGCTCAAAGCCTCACTCGCCGGCGTAGACCTGCGGCATCATCGTTGCCGCAAAATTGCCATTGACCGAGCTAGGCACGAAATATATTGTGCCACAATCTTTCTTGCGACCCTTGATGAAATTTGACAAATACTTGGTTCCGGCCGATGACCTGGCCTTCTGTCGAAAATATCGGAACAGTCCCATCTCGGTGCCCGTCGGTGACATGCCTGCCTGTCGATTCGCCACGGTTGTACGCCTGGGAGTTGGTCGGGAGTGTTTCCAAAGTTCAGTGGTCGAGTGTTGCCTTGAGCGATCGGGAGCCGTGGTACTGCAACGACGTCTGTGGACGATAGGTCATTGGCGAGTTCGCGAGTCTGTTGAGATTTGCTGCAGTGGATGGCCTTGCGCACGTTGAGCCGGTGAGCCAGGAGTCGTCCACTCGATCGCTCAACGGTTGCGGCCGGGTCGGTGGCTGGCCTCGATGCCTCTGCGGGCGATGCTAACGGCGATGTCGCGGTTGTGAATCCATCGACGCGGTTCGGCGGTGTTGTAGGCCTTGTCCGCGCGTAACTCGGCGGGCTTGCGGGGGGGTGCGGACGCACCGCGACCGGGTCGGCGGGATCGCCCGGGTCAGCGGGTGCAGCGCTTCTGCATCGTTGGTAGCGGCTGCCGAAATATTCACAGCCAAAGCAATTCTCGCCAGATCCGACAGCACGTGCAGTTGCGAGCCGGAGCTGCCACGATCGACCGGGCTCAGCCCGGTCATGTCGCCCCGTTTCCGTTCTTGTGGGTCCAATGCATGGCCTCGGTCGCCGAACCTGGTATGACTTCCTGCCCTTGTCTTTCGCATGATCCGCGGGGTGGTGTCGCCGGGTGCCGGTGGCATCGGATGGACCGCAGATAGGGACAGGGCCGTATTTCAGGTCTCTCTTCGTAACGGGGGTGCCGGCCACCGATGCCCGATCGGTGACCGCTCGTGCTGAACGAAGGAACCAGGACGTAACAGCCAGCTACACGGTGTTCTGCGGCGTTGACGTGGGCAAAGGGGAACACCACGCCGTCGGGCTCGACCCCACCGGCAAGCGCCTGTTCGACAAAGGCTTGCCCAGTGACGAATCCAAACTGCGCATCATCGCCGACACCACCGCACCATGCCGCACGCACTGCGCCGGGTAGACATCGGCGACGAAGCGTTGACCGAGCTCGGTGTCCTGGTCGGCGACGACGACGACCTCGCAGGCGAAGCAACCCGCACCAGCATGTGCATCCGCGGCCTGCTCACCAGCATCCACCCGGCCCTCGAACGCATCCTCGACCCGAAAATCGCCTACTCAGCAGTGCTCGAGATCCTGTCCGCTGCGGCGGACCCACCGGAATACGTGCGGCGGGGCGACGGACTGACCGCGATCGCGGTCAAACACCCCCCGCATCGAGGCCGACTCGTCGAGGAGATCCTGGCGGCATTACCCGCCCAAACAGTCACCCTCCCCGGCAGCAAAGCGGCCGAAGTCGTGTTGCCGAAACTGGCCGATCAACTCAAAACGGTTCTCCAACAGAGAAAATCGATCGCCGAAGACATCGAGGAGATGCTCGATGCACACCCTCTTTCCAAGGTCCTGACCTCGATGCCCGGCGTCGGAGTCGGGACCGGAGCCCGCATCCTGCTCGAAGTCGGCGACGGCGCCAGCTTCGCTTCGGCCGGCCACCCGGCCGCCTACGCCGGCATCGCTCCGGTCACCCACCGCTCCGGCAGCTCCATCCGCGGTGAGCACCCCGCCCGATCCGGCAACCACAAGCTGAAACGAGCGCTGTTTCTCTCAGCGTTCGCCGCACTGCACCACCCCGCCAGCCGCGCCTACTACGACCGCAAGCGAGCCGAAGGCAAGAAACACAACGCCGCCCTCATCTGCCTGGCCAGACGCCGCTGCGACGTCCTCTACGCGATGCTCAAACACGGCAAACTCTACCGATCACCCACGCACACAGCGGCTTGACAACAAACATAGGGACACCCCTTCTTTTTCCGGGCACCGGCGGCATGCTCATGGCCAGGTGCGTCCGCAGTCCACATCCGCAGCCGCTCGTGGGCGGTCTCCCACGGCCCGTGCCGCTGCGGCAGATCACGCCAGAGCGCGCCGATCCGCAGTTTCCACAGAAGTGCGTTGATCACCTGCGGCCCCGACCCGACACCGGCAGCATCGGCTCGATCCGAGCCCACGCCCGTCCCGTCAACCCACCACGGCATACACAAGACCAACCACCACAACGAATCGCAGGACAGAACCTAGGCGAGGGAGGCGACCTCGCGGACGGCGTCGGCGACGGCGCGGAAGTCCTTGCGCAGGATGTGGTCGTGGTTACTGGCTACCTTCGCGCTGATCTCGATGTTCGGGTTGCGGGCGACCACCGCGTCGAGGCTGGCACGGATTTTCTCCTGCTCGTCGCCCTTGCTTCCGAACGAGGTGCCCGAGGCGAGGACATACCGCGTGGCGACGGTGATGTTGTCTACCACGGGCCCTAGGTTAGCTTCACGGGCGAGTTTGCCGAGTTCGATATTGCATTCGGCCTGCTGCACCGAACCCATGCGCGGGGTCAGGCCGGTTGGGCGCAGCAGCACGGTGATCGGTCGCAACCGCTTGAACAGTTTGCGGATCCGCGCTTCCATGGCATCATCGAGCCAGTCGTGCGGTTGGGCGCCCTCGACCAGGACCGCGCCCATGCACCGTTGCGGATTGCGGCTGGCCCAGTGCGCGGCCACGAAGGCCCCGTAGGACCAACCGATCACCACCGCCCGGTCCACACCGCGGGCCGCGAGCACGGCATCGACATCGTCCACACAGGTGGCGAAGGAATAGTCCGCCGATTTCTTGGACTTGCCGCGGGCCCGCTCATCGAAGGTGATGTGCCGGAAACCGGGGCCGAGGTCGGCGATCACCCGCTTCCAGTACCCCTGAGTGGCGAACTGGCCGTTGCAGTAGATCACCGGGATCCCGGTACCGCCGGTGTCGGTGACGGCCAGGGCCGTGTCATCGATGGAGACCCTGCCGGTCCAGGTCGAGGTGTTCGCTGTGTTTGTCATGGGAAGTACAGTCGCCGGCCCGGCTGACACCGACCTGACACCGACCTGACACGATATTCGACCGGGTCACTGAGCCGTCCGGGCGCTTCCTCCCAGGATGCGGACACCGGGTGGTTATGCGGCGAGCTGTATGTCAGTGGCTTGCTGCTCGTAGGTGATCGCCCCCTCCAACAAGTCGGAACCTCCGGTCCGAGTGGCCTACCCGGCCCCATCAGGGCCCTGGACTTGGTCTCCGACGACGAAGCGCAGCCTTCAAAACTCTCTGGGGCGCAGCGGCGGTCAATACCTGGAATGCGCGCTGCGCCGCGGTCGAGAGATGGCTTTCTGGTGTCGTGGGCAAGGCTGGGACGCCGCAGGTACCGTCCTCGGTCGCGCGCCGGATAGAAACTTCGGCGGAGGGCTTGACGATTGCTTCTCGATACCCTAGTATTCTCGTCACGCCACTCAGGGCGCCGGTGTACCAAACCGGGATCGAGTCTCTTGAAGAGACTTCAGTGAGTGTCTTGGTTCCTCAAAAGAACTGACCCTCTCCTCTGAGTACTGGTTCCTCAAAAGAATCTTGGCCAGGCCTATCAAAAGGGTCGATTAATTTACGGTTCCCTCAAAAGGAATCCGATCCGCAGAGGTCAGTTCCTTAAAAGAGCTGACTATGATCGGTAAGCAGAAAGGCCCCTGCTCCTATATATTAGGTCGGGGGCTTTTCGTTTACTGCCGGTGGTTTGTTGCAGTTCGACTGTTTGGAGTTCGTGGTGGCCGGCACGTATGAGGTTCGCACGTTCGGGTGTCAGATGAACGTGCATGACTCAGAGCGGATCGCGGGCATGCTGGAAGCTGCTGGATATGTTTCCGCGCAGCCTGGTGCCGTCGGCGATGTGGTGGTCTTCAATACGTGCGCGGTGCGGGAGAACGCCGACAACAAGCTGTACCGATCATTGCGAGGGCTACGTGATCGCAAGCGCGACGGGATGCAGATCGCAGTCGGCGGATGCTTGGCGCAGAAGGATCGCAACGAAATCGTTCGTCGTGCGCCGTGGGTGGATGTAGTATTCGGAACACATAATCTCTCTTCCCTCCCCGTATTGCTGGAGCGTGCCCGCGTGGCGGGCGCGGCACAGGTCGAGATACGCGAATCGTTGAATGTATTCCCTTCGACTCTGCCGACTCGCCGCGAGTCGGTGTATGCGGCCTGGGTGGCGGTCTCGGTCGGCTGTAATAATACGTGTACGTTCTGCATCGTTCCGTCGTTACGCGGCAAGGAGTCCGACCGCCGTCCTGGTGATGTGCTCGCTGAGGTGCGGGCGATGGTCGACCAGGGGGCTTTGGAGGTCACACTGCTAGGACAGAACGTGAACGCCTACGGTGTCGGGTTCGGAGACCGGCAGGCCTTCAGTAAATTGTTGCGTGCCTGCGGCAGTATCGACGGTCTGGAGAGAGTTCGGTTCACCAGTCCGCACCCAGCGGAATTCACCGACGATGTGATCGTCGCGATGACCGAGACGCCGAATGTGATGCCGCAACTGCATATGCCACTTCAATCAGGGTCCGACCGGGTCTTGCGGGCGATGCGTCGTTCCTATCGCCGGGACGGGTACCTCGCAATTTTGGAGCGGGTGCGTACGCTCCTGCCGGACCCGGCCATTACCACCGACATCATTGTCGGATTTCCCGGCGAGACCGACGCCGATTTCGAGGACACACTCGACCTCGCTCGCGAGGCCAGGTTCGCTGGCGCCTACATGTTTCAGTATTCGATCCGCCCCGGCACTCCAGCCGCCGTTCTTGATGAACAGGTTCCCAAGAAGGTGGTGCAGGAGCGGTTCGAGCGGCTCGTCGCCCTGCAGGATCAGATTAGCCTCGAAGAGAACCAGCGTCAGGTCGGGCGGACAGTCGAGTTGGTTATCGCCGATGGCCACGGCCGTAAGGACGATGTGACCGGCCGCCTATCGGGACGCGCACCGGACAACCGGCTGGTGCACTTCACACCACCCGAGGCCGATGCGGGTGACGGTCGTGGTCCGTTGCGTCCCGGCGACGCGGTCACAGTGACGATTACGCATGGCGCGCCGCATCATCTTCTCGCTGATGGTGGCGTGCTGAGGGTGCGTCGGACCCGCTCCGGGGATGCCTGGGAGGGGCGGCTGTCCCGGACACCGGTCCAGGCAATCCCAGTCCCTGCTCAGGCGACCGCGCTGGGAATGCCTATGGTGGGCGACAGCGGGTTTAGGAATGTCCGCCAGTCCGGTTGCGGCTCTGGCTGTTGAACCTGTGATGGATCGACGACGAGTGGTCGCTGTAGTCGGGTCCACGGCTACCGGCAAGTCCGATCTCGCGGTGCAACTGGCTCAACGGATCGGCGGTGAGATCGTCAACGTCGACGCAAACCAGATGTACCGAGGTATGGACATCGGATCCGGAAAACCGACCGACATCGAACGCGGCGGGGTGCCCCACCATCTTTTCGACGTATGGGACGTGACCGTGACCGCGACCGCCGCTGAGGTCCAGGGCAGAGCCCGCGCTCACATCACCGCGATACTCGACCGGCGGGCGACGCCGATCGTGGTCGGTGGTTGCGGCCTGTACCTGCAGGCCGTTCTGGACCGCATCGAGTTCCCTGACGTAGACCTGTCGGTTCGCGCCGAGCTGACCACGCTTCTCTACGAGCTCGGTCCGGCAGTGATGCACCAACGGCTGGTCGACGCCGACCCCCAGGCTGGAAAGTTGATCCCCGCGACCGACGGCCGCAAGATCGTACGGGCGCTCGAGGTGATCGCGGTGACTGGTCGCCCCTACTCGGCGAACCTGCCTGCACGCGAATACATCTACGACACGGTTCAGATCGGGTTGACCGGTGACCGGCACACAGTGGATCGGCGAATCGCACACCGTCATCAGCGAATGTGGGATTCCGGACTCCTCGATGAGGTCTGCCACCTCGTGCCGCTCGGCCTACGCGAGGGCGTAACCGCCAGCCGCTTGTGCGGATATCAGCAGGCGCTTGCTGTTCTGGACGGACAACTCGATGAACGCCGCGCGCGTATCCATACAGTGAAGTCCGCGCAGCGGATCTCCCGCCGCCAGGTGGCTTGGGGGCGACGTGATCCCCGCATCCAATGGCTCGCCTTTGACCGGCCGGATCTGCTCGACTCCGCATCGGCTGCCCTGTGACCCCAGTTGGCGCTGGGGCATTGTCAAATTGGCCTTGAGGGTTCTCCGCCTAGCGAATACATAGAGTGATGATAGAAGAGGCTGCCGGCGCTGGTGATCAGTGTCGCGCCGTTGTCTCCATACCTGCGACTTGATGGTGGCGTGGAGGATTGGAGTCCACATTCTGGGAGGAAGCGCCCGGCATGTTAAACAGCGGTAAGGACATGACCTAGGAAGTGTCCTCAAAGCCACATGAGTAGAGTCGCAAGGTCGAGCATGCCGTGGTAGGACTGCGCGGTCTTGTCGTAGCGAGTGGCGATGGCTC
>NZ_JBVJAP010000032.1:0-24958 GCF_055590505.1 Nocardia sp. NPDC041819
CCGAGAACGCCACGGCGACAGGAACATTCACTTCACCCACCGTGACATCGTGACGTCACCGCGACAGACTCACCACCGAAAGTGCGACAGAGCCGCCGAAACTGTGGTACGGCATGCCCGCCTACGCCAAGGACGGCAAGGTCCTGTGCTTCTTCCAGAGCGCCGAGAAGTTCAAAGCGCGGTACGCGACATTCGGTTTCAACGACATCGCCGCACTCGACGACGGCACCGTGTGGCCGACCGCCTTCGCGCTCACCGAGCTGACCGCCGCCGACGAGGCGCGGATCAGTGACCTGGTGAAGAGGGCGGTGGGCTGAACAACCGGCCTGCCACTGCGCCACAGTGGCAGGCCCGCCCGGTGCAGCTGACCGGCCACCGGCTCCCTGCGAGGCGCGTCCGGACCGGACGAATGTTTCCGCGGCGGACCTGCACTGTTGCCGAATCCCATGTGCGTCGGCATTGCCCGCGCGATGGAGGCGATCGAGGATCGGTGCTGTCGGGGAATCATCCGGCAGCGAATTCAGGGGGTGGAAGTATGCGGCGGTACGTGGGCATGCTCGTTCTGCGCGTCAAACGGTCTCGGGTCACGCATTCCTATCTCTACGTGAGCTGTGATCAGTGGCCGCCGTTCCCGAGCTGAGTGCGAACGGCCGGGCGAGGCGGAGAATTCCCGGCCCGCCCGGGCATCCGCTCGTCGGCGATCTCGTGAGCTATCAACGCGATCCGATCCGGTGGATGGTCGGCGCACGCGTCGCCCACGGCGATGTCGTGCAACTCGCACCCGGAATCGTGGTGCTTTTCGATCCGGACGCCGTGCACCGCGTGCTCACCGAGACGAACGTGAACTACGTCGTCGATTCCGGCCGCCTCGCCGGTGCGCGCAGCCGCCGCGAACGCCTGTCCAGACTGGACACGTGGAAACTGGTTCGCCGGGACCTGTGGCACGGATTCGACACGGAAGTGGTCGATGCGCACGTTCGCCGGTATCGCGAGTGGATGGGCAGTGAACTCGTCGACCGCGACGCCGGGCTGGTGGATGTCTGCCGTGACCTCTGCGGCCGTGGAATCGTCGATTTCTACTTGGGCGGCGACAGCGGCACCGCGGCTCTGCTCACCGAGATCCGTGCCGCCGCCGACCAGCTGTTCGCCCGTTCGCTGGAATCCCTGGACCGAGCGGAAGCACGCGTGCCCTGGTGGCCGAGACCACGCGCTGCCCGAGCAGGTTCGGCCGACCAGAGGCTCGTCGAACTCCTGGGCGAGGCCATCCGGCGGCGCGCCGCCGCGCGCCGTTCGGCACGCCCTCGTGACGGCCTCGACGTGCTTCTCGCGGCGTGCGGCGGCGCAGCGGACAATCGGCTCCTCGCAACGCTGCGCATGGCTTTGTTCGCATCGCACGGAGTGCCCGGAGTCGCACTGTCCTGGCTGCTGCTGCGGCTGGCCGACGACGCAGGCCTGCGGACCCGGGTACTCGGCGAACTCGGCGACGATCCGAGGGTCACCGGATCGGTGGCCACCGACTTCCCCTACACCATGGCAGTGATCCGTGAGACGCTGCGCATGAACCCACCACAGTGGATTCTGTCGCGTACCGCGGTGCGGGACACCGAGATCGGCGGGTACCGGGTCAAGGCGGGTTGGGAGGTCGTCATGTGCCCCTACCTGTTGCACCGCGATCCCGGCGCGTGGGCCGAGCCCGAGCGGTTCGATCCCGGCCGCTGGTCGGATGCCATCCCGCACCCCCGCCATTCGTATCTCCCGTTCGGCTCCGGCACCCGCATCTGTCCGGGATCACAACTGGGCATGCTCGAGATGGTCTTGGCCGTACAACAGCTGTTCACTCGCTACGAGCTGTCACTTCCGGAATTCGACACGGTGACACCGGCCTTCACGACGTTGCTGCAACCGGCGAACGTCACACCCGGGTGGCGCCGCCGACGGTAGCAGCGTGGCTCGACCAGCAGCTCGAGGCCGGACGCGCCTGCTGCCGGGTCGGTCGGAGGTGAATCGCAGCCCGCTCGGGGAGGGTGAGGGCCGTAGCGTCAGGTCACTATCCGGAGGGGATGTTCGAGCAGGTCTTTCAGCTGTTGCAGGAACTGGGCGGCCACGGCTCCGTCGATGGCGCGGTGGTCGGCGGACAGGGTGACGCGCAAGATTTTCCTGGTCACCACTCGGTCGTCGTCCAGCCGCAGTTCGTCGGTGGCCGCGCCGACGGCCAGGATGGCGGCCTCCGGTGGGTTGATCACGGCGGTGAAGTGCTCGATTCCGAACATCCCCAGGTTGGAGATGGTGAAGGTGCCGCCGTTCATCTCGTCGGTGCGCAGCTTGCGCTCGCGGGCGCGGTCGGCCTTGTCGCGGCTTTCGGCGGCGATCTCCGACACGCTCTTGCGATCGGCATCGTGCAGCACCGGGACGAGCAGGCCCGCGGGAGTGGCGACGGCGATGCCGAGGTGCACTCCGCGGTGCCGCAACAGCTTGTCGCCCGCGAAGGAGACGTTGACCGAGGGGTTCGTCCGCAGCGTCGCGGCGACGGCTTTGACCAGCAGATCGTTGACACTGACCTTTCCCGCGCCGGTCTGCGCCAGCGTGGCGTTGATCTGCGCGCGGAAGCCGAACAGTTCGGTGACATCGATCGCGGAGGTCAGATAGATGTGCGGGGCCTGCTGTTTGCTCTGTGTCAGCCGCGTGGCCGAGACCCGTTGAACGGTCGTCAGCGGGATCTCCTCGTAGTCACCCGCAGTCGCGGAAGAGGTCCCGGTCGAGGCAGCAGGGACGACTTCGGTCGGCGAGTCGAGTTCGGCTGCGCGATGGGCGGATTCGACATCCTGCCGGACCACGCGTCCGCCCGGGCCGGTGCCCGCCACGGTGGAGATGTCGACACCGAGTTCGGCGGCGATCTTGCGGGCCAGCGGCGAGGTCTTCTTGCGTTCCGGCGTTGCGTGGGCGCCGTCAGTGGCGGCCGGAACCGCGCGGCTGCCCGGCTCGGGGCCGCTGCCGGGACGCGGTGCGGGCGCTTGCTCGACCGGCGCGGCGGCGGCCGGGGGTGGCGCGTGGCCGCTGACGCCGGTCGCGGCTGTCGCACTGCCGTCACCGATGAGGCCGATCGGGGTCCCGATCGGCACTCGCGCGCCCTCGGCGGCGAGAATCTGCTCGAGCACGCCGTTGTCGTAGGCCTCGAGCTCCATGAGCGCTTTGTCGGTTTCGATCTCGGCGAGGATTTCACCTCGCTCGACCGGATCGCCCACCCGTTTGAGCCAGGAGACGATGACGCCTTCCTCCATGGTGTCGGAGAGGCGGGGCATGGTGATTTCGGGCATGGGATGCGTCCTCGGGTCTCAGCGTCGTTTGCCGACCGCCGCGAGGGTTTCCACCGCGGCGGTGTACAGCGAATCGGCCGACGGCAGGGCGAGCCGTTCGAGCGGCTTGGCGTAGGGCAGCGGCACTTCGGCCATGGCCACCCGGCGAACCGGAGCGTCCAGATAGTCGAAGGCGCCGTCGGAGATGGAGGCGGCGACCTCGGCGCCGATTCCGTAGGTGAGCCAGTCGTCCTCGCCGATCACGGCGCAACCGGTCTTGCGAACGGACTCGACGAGGGTGTCGCGGTCGAGCGGACGAAGGCTGCGCAGGTCGACGACCTCGGCGCTGAAGCCGTCGGCGGCGAGTCGCTCGGCGACCTCGGTGCAGACCGTGGCCATGCGGGAGTAGCCGATCAGCGTGATATCGGAGCCGGTCCTCGTGATCGCGGCCTTTCCGATCCGGGCGGCCGGAAGATTCTCCGGCACTTCGCCTTTGGTGTTGTAGAGCGACAGGTTCTCCAGGAACAGCACCGGATCGTCGTCTTCGATGGCGGCTTTGAGCAGCGCTCGCGCATCGGCCGGAGTGCTGGGCGCGACCACCTTCAGGCCCGGCACGAAGGCGTAGTACAGCTCGATGTTCTGCGAGTGTGTCGCGCCCAGTTGCTGTCCGCCGCCGCCCGGTGTGCGGATGACCATGGGCACGCTGGTCTGTCCTCCGAACATGCCGTAGATCTTGGCGGCGTGGTTGACGATCTGATCGAGCGCCAGCAGCGAGAAGTTGATCGTCATGATCTCCACCACCGGGCGCAGGCCCAGCATGGCGGCGCCGATGGCGGCGCCGACGAAACCCTCTTCGGCGATGGGGGTGTCGCGCACCCTTTTCTCGCCGAATTCGGCCAGCAAACCCGCGGTGATCTTGTAGGAGCCCTCGAAGATGCCGATCTCCTCCCCGATGAGGAAGACATCGTCGTCGCGCCGCATCTCCTCGCGGAGGGTTTCGCGCAGCGCCTCGCGATAGGTCATGACAGCCACGGTGATGTCCTTAACTGGTGAACAGCGGATCGGCGGGCAGGCGGCGCGAGTCGCCCGCCACGGGCGTCGCGTAGTTGTAGTCGAACAGGCTCGACGGCTGCGGGTGCGGACTGCTCGCGGCGAATTCGACCGCCGCGGCGACCTCGGCGTTCACCTCGGCTTCCAGCGCGGCCACGGACGATTCGCTCAATACACCGGCGGCGAGCAGCGCGTCGCGCCACCGGACGACGGGATCGTTGCTCCGGGCGATCGACACGGCCTCTTCGGTACGGTATTTCGCCGGGTCCACCACCGAATGGCCCTTGAGGCGGTAGCTGACCGCCTCGAGCAGCGCGGGTTTGCGTTCGCGCCGGGCGGTTTCGATCAGCTCACCGGCCATTGCGCGCACGGCCAGCACATCGGTGCCGTCCACGCGCTCTCCGCGCATGCGGTAGGCGGCCGCGCGCTTCCACAGATCCGGTTCGGCGGAAGAGCGTTCGACCGTGGTGCCCATCCCGGTCTGATTGTTGATCACGAGGAACACCACCGGCAGATTCCACAGCGCCGCGATGTTCAACGACTCGTGGAACGCGCCGATATTGGTGGTGCCCTCGCCCATCTGGCACACCACCACGTCGTCTTCGCCGCGATAGTCGATGGCCAGCGCCGCGCCGACGGCCAACGGCACCTGGCCGCCCACGATGGCGTAACCGCCCAGCAGGCGGGTCGCGGTGTCGTACATGTGCATGGAACCGCCCCAGCCCTTGGAGGTGCCGGTGGAGCGGCCGTAGAGTTCGGCCATGACCCGGCCGGGCTCGATGCCTTTGGCCAGCGCGTAACCGTGCTCACGATAGTTGGTGAACAGGTAGTCGGTCGGGCGCATGGCCGCGCCGAGCCCGACCACGGTGGCCTCTTCGCCCAGGTTGAGGTGGCAGTAGCCGCCGATCTGGGCCTGCTGGTAGCTCTGTGCGGTGCGCTCCTCGAACCGGCGCACGAACAGCATGTCGCGATACAGTCCGCGCAGCGTGTCGGGATCCTCCGCGGTGATGCGCGCGTCGACCGGGTTGCCCGCGCCGGTGACGCGGGTTTGCGTGGAGGCATCGTCGATGCCGCGATCCTCGGCGATCGACGCGGACGGACGCGTCGCCGACCGAGTCGTCTTGCGACTCGGTTTGCGGGGGGTGGTGCTGGTGGTCACGGCAGGGCTCCTCAACGCTTCCTCGGCGCGATGTGCACGGGCAGTCCGAGGCCGGCCAGGGCCGCCTCCATGCCGATCTCGCCGAGAGTGGGGTGGGCGTGGATGGTGTCGGCGAGTTCGTCGAGGGTCGCCTCCAGGGAGATGGCCAGCGCGCCCTCGGTGATCAGGTCGCTGGCCGAGGGGCCGATGATGTGCACGCCGAGCACTTCTCGATGACGCTGCCCGGCAACGATTTTGACGAATCCCTCGGTCTCGCCGAAGGTCTGGGCCCGGCCCAGCGCGGCGAAGGGGAAGCGCGCGGTGACGACCTCGTGCCCGGCGGCGCGTGCCTTCGCCTCGGTGAGCCCGACGCTCGCGATCTCCGGGTGGGTGAAGGTGGCGGCCGGGATGGCGGTGTAGTCGATGTGCGCCGGGTGACCGGCGATCACGTCCGCGGCGGTGAGGCCCTGATGCGAGGCGACGTGCGCGAGCAGGGCACGTCCGGTGACGTCTCCGATGGCGTAGACGTGCTCGACGCCGGTGCGCAGCTGCTCGTCGACGGGGATGAAACCGCGAGCGTCGGTGCCGATTCCCGCGACGTCCAGGCCGAGATCGGCGGTGTTGGGCCTGCGTCCGACGCCGACCAGCACCACGTCCGCGTCGAGTTCGCGCGCGTGCTTGCCGGTCACGCTCACCCGCAGCGCGTCGCTGCGCGTGATGGCTTCGACCGTGGAGCCGGTGAGCACGGTGATGCCGCGCTTGGTGAACGACCGTCCCAGGGCGGCGCCGAGATCGGCATCCTCCAGCGGCACCAAGGTGTCCTGCATTTCGACGATGGTCACCTGAGTGCCGAAGCTCGCGAACAGGCTGGCCCATTCGGCGCCGACCGCGCTGCCGCCGATGACGACGAGGCGTTCGGGCACGTCGGTCAGCCCGAACGCGCCGTCGGAGGTGATGACGCCCGGCAGGTCCGCACCCGGGATCGCCAGTCGCGCGGGCACCGATCCGGTCGCGATGATCACGTCGGTCGCGCTGATCGCGCGGGTGGCGGTGGCCGTCGGCGCGGCGGCGTAGCGGGGGCCGCCGGGGAAGACCGGCGACTGGGCTGCCTCGAACACCTCGACACCGGACGGGCCGGTGAAGCGGGCGTGACCCTCGATCACCGTCACATCGTTGGCGGCGAGCAGGCCCGCCACGCCGTCGGTGAGTTGCTTGACGATGCCGTCTTTGCGGTGGCGCACCGCGGCGAAATCGTAGCGCACGTTGTCGGCGTAGATGCCGAAATCCGCTGCGGTGCTCAGGGTGTGGAAGATTTCAGCGGATCGCAGCATCGCTTTGGTCGGAATGCAGCCCCAGTTGAGGCAGACCCCGCCAGGGCGCTCCTTCTCGACCAAGCCGACCCGTAGGCCGCGTTGGGCCGCGCGGATGGCGGCGACGTATCCGCCGGGGCCGCCGCCGACCACCAGGAGATCGAAATCCGGCACTCGTGGTGCTCCTCGTCCTCGATGATTCGATCCACCCCCGGTTGTGGGGTGGATCATCGCTATCGAGTGTTGCCGTAGCGAAGTGCACAGACAATTGCCACGAAGCCCAGTAGTGCAGCGTCCTGATTGGGCGCTGCGCCCAATCGGCCGACAGGATCAGGCTCCGTCCGACGCTCGGGCGAGGTCGAGCGCGGCCAGTGCCAGGGACAGTTCCACATAGTCGCGCCGGCCTTCGAGCGGGCGCCCGAGCAAGGTCGAGATGCGGTGCAGCCGATTGATGACAGTGTTGCGGTGGCAATGCAGTCGTGTCGCGGCGTGGGCCGCTGAGCAGTCGTGCGTCAACCAGGCCGCCAGGGTGTCCAGCAAGGTCGCGCGTTCGGCCGCCGGCAGTGCCAGAACCGGACCGAGAGTGTGCGTGACCAGCATGTCGGTCAGGTCGGTCGAGCGTACGAGCAGGGCGTGCTGGAAGCGCTCGTGCAGCGGCACGAGGCCGGTCGCGTCCCGGGGCAAGGTCTGCAGGGTCAGCAGTGCCCAGCCGTGCGCGGTGCCGACCTGCGCCAGCCCGCCGACCGCCGGTGAGGCGCCTGCTCGTCCGCGGATATGCGGTTCGATCCGGCGCAGGACGGAGGCGACGTCGTGGCGCTCGACCGCTATCAGCCCGACCGTCGAGTCGACGCGGTCGTGCCACACCGAACGGATGCCGACCGCGGCCAACGCGGCCTCGGTACCGGTGTGCACCGCCTCGCCTTCACCGCAGGCGACTACGACGAGAAAGGCGCTACCGGCCGGAAGGTTCAGCTCGCGCGCGGCGCGCGCGGCGAAGGTGGTGTCGTGGGCTCGGCCCGCGAGCAGGTCCTCGATCAGGGCGTGCCTGCGGCGTTCGTCGCTGCGCAGTTGCTCGAGTTCGGTATTCCGGTAGGAGGTGACCAAGGACGAGGACAGTGCGTCGATCACGGCCCACAACCCGGTGCCCGCCGCACGGATCTCGCCGGGAGCGAGTTCGTCGGCCTTGTCCAGCAGGACCTCCCACACGATCCGGCCGCCGAGGCGGAAGGTGCGCAGCATGGCTTCCAGCGGCACACCCTGTTCGGCGCGGCGGCGGCCGATGGACGCGGCGACCTCGTCGTCGAACGCGGTGGCCGGAGCGCCCAGCAGGTCGAGGATGCGGGTCACGTAGCGGCGGCAGCCGTCGACCAGGTCGGCGCGTGCAACCGTCGAATAGTCGGTCCACTCGGGATTGTCGGTGAAGATCTCCGAGATCAGCCGGTCGGTCAGCGCCGGAATGTCGGCACGACAGGCGGCCGCCAGCTCCCGGGTGCGGGTCTGCGGAATCGCCTTCTTCGATGTCGACATGTCGCTGGAGGTCCTTTTCATCGGCCGTGCGCCACGACTACGCGCGCTGCGGCGTACCACGACGGTATAGCCGACGAACCGGTGCGGTGGACCGGGTGGTCTCACGCCAGTGCTCGATTCCCAGCGGTGGCGGCACTACCGTTCGTGCCGAGATCGCGGTTCCCCTCGGTTATCAATACCGTAGATGCGGCAATATGCTGTGCTCCGTGTCGAATCTACGGATCAGTGAGGTGGCCGCGTTGCTGGGGGTCAGCGACGACACGGTGCGGCGATGGATCGACCAGGGCCGTCTGACCGCGATTCAGCTCGACAGCGGCCGCATGGGGGTCAGCGGCCGCGAGCTCGCCCAGTTCCTGCGGGCCAATGCCGATGCGCCCGCACCCGGGGCGACGGTCGCGGCCTCGGCCCGCAACCGGATGCGCGGAATCGTGACCCGGGTGGTCAAGGACACCGTGATGGCGCAGGTGGAGATGCAGGCCGGACCGTTCCGGCTGGTATCGCTGCTGAGCCGGGAATCGGTCGACGAACTCGGTCTGGAAGTCGGCAGCATCGCTGTCGCGTCGGTGAAATCCACGCACGTCGTCGTGGAGATACCGGAAAGTTGACGAGGATGAGAATGATTCGCAAATGGGGTGTCGCGGCCGCGACCGTGTCGGCTGTCGTGACCGCGGCGGGCTGTGGTTCCGGCGACACGAGTGGGCACGCCGACGCGCAGCATGTGTCGGGCACGGTGACCGTGTTCGCCGCCGCTTCGCTGACCGAGACGTTCGGCGAGCTCGGCAAGCAGTTCGAGGCCGCGCACCCGGGCCTCGAGGTGGTTTTCAGCTTCGGCGCCAGTTCCGCCCTGGCCGAACAGATCAACCAAGGCGCACCGGCCGACGTGTTCGCCTCGGCCGCGCCCAAGAACATGCAGCAGGTTCGCGACAAAGGTTCGGTCACCGCCACGCCGGTCACTTTCGTGCGCAACCGGCTCGAGATCGCGGTGCCGAAAGGCAATCCCGGGCACATCACCGGGCTGGCCGATTTCGGCAGGACCGAGCCCAAGCTCGCCTTGTGCGCGCAGCAGGTGCCCTGCGGTGCGGCGGCCGAGACGGTGTTCCGGACCGCGGGCATCACACCCCAGCCCGATACCCGCGAGCAGGACGTGAAGGCCGTCTCGACCAAGGTCACCCTCGGCGAGGTCGACGCCGCGCTGGTCTATCGCACCGACGTCGAAGCGGCGGGCGACAAGGTCGAGGGTATCGACTTCCCGGAATCGGCCGGGGCGATCAACGACTACCCGATCGCGCCGCTGGCGCACGCGCCGAACGCGGCGGCCGCCGCGGCGTTCGTCGAGTTCGTGACCTCGGAGAAGGCCGAGCCGGTCTTCGCCGCGGCAGGGTTCGACACCCCGTGATCGCGCCCTCGCGCCGGCGGGCGGTGCTCGGGCGGCGACCGGTCGCGCTGATGCTGCCCGCCGTCTGCGGGCTGGCGTTCCTGGTCGTCCCACTGATCGGGCTGCTGGCGCGAGCGCCGTGGGCGAGCATGCCGGACCGGCTGCTCAGTGCCGAAGTCGGCCGGGCGCTGCGGCTTTCGCTGGTGTGCGCGACCGCGGCCACGGCGATCTGCTTGGTTCTGGGCATTCCGCTGGCCTGGGTACTCGCGCGCGCGGAACTGCCCGGGCGCGGACTGATCCGCGCCTTGGTCACCGTGCCGCTGGTGTTGCCGCCGGTGGTCGGCGGTGTCGCGCTGCTGCTGGTGCTCGGGCGGCGCGGGCTGATCGGACGGTACCTCTACGAATGGTTCGATGTCTCGCTGCCGTTCACCACCGCCGGGGTGGTCGTGGCCGAAGCGTTCGTGGCCATGCCCTTTCTGGTGATCTCCGTCGAAGGAGCCCTGCGGGCAGCTGATCCGCGGTTCGAGGAGGCGGCCGCCACGCTCGGCGCCACCCGCTGGTACGCCTTCCGCCGGGTCACTTTGCCGTCGGTGCTGCCCGGAGTCATCGCCGGTTCGGTGCTGTGCTGGGCGCGTGCGCTCGGTGAGTTCGGCGCCACCATCACGTTCGCGGGCAACTTCCCGGGCCGTACCACCACCATGCCGCTGGCGGTCTATCTCGCGCTGGAGAGCGATCCGGACGCCGCGATCGTGCTCAGCCTGGTGTTGCTGGCCGTCTCGGTCGCCGTGCTGGTCGCGTTGCGCGAACGGTGGATCCGGGGAGCGGTATGAGCTTGGAGGCCGACCTGCGGATCGACCGAGGACGTTTCGCGCTGGAGCTGCCCCTGGTCGCCGAACCGGGGGAGGTGGTCGCCCTGCTGGGACCGAACGGAGCGGGCAAGACCACTGCCCTGCGCTCCCTGGCGGGACTGATCGCGTTGACCGGCGGGCACATCCGGTTGGACGGAACCACCTGGGACGCGCCACCGTCGATTTTCGTGCCCGCCGAACACAGGCGGGTGGGTGTCGTGTTCCAGGACTACCTGCTGTTCGGGCATCTGTCGGCACTGGAGAACGTCGCCTTCGGGCTGCGCGCCAGGGGGTATCGGCGCGCTGCGGCCCGCGCGCAGGCCACCCGCTGGCTCGACCGGGTGGGCCTGGCGGATTTCGCGGAGCGCAAACCGCGAGCGCTGTCGGGTGGGCAGGCGCAACGGGTCGCATTGGCCCGCGCGCTGGTCACCGAACCGCGGCTTCTGCTGCTCGACGAGCCACTCGCCGCGCTGGACGCCGGCACCAAGCTGCACGTGCGCTCCGACCTCGCCCACCATCTGCGCGACTACCCTGGCCACACCGTGCTGGTCACCCATGACCCGCTCGACGCGATGGTCCTGGCCGACCGGCTGGTCATCCTCGAGGACGGCGCGATCGTCCAGCAAGGACCGCCCGCGCAAGTGGCGGCGCGGCCCCGATCGGATTACGTGGCCACGCTGATGGGTTTGAACCTCTACCGCGGCACCGCGCGTGGCACGCTCGTCGACCTGGACGGGGGCGGCAGCATCACCATCGCCGAGCCCGCGCAGGGGCGGGTCCATGTGGCTTTCGGCCCCAACGCCGTCGGCCTGCATCCGCGACAACCCGTGGGCAGCCCGCGCAACTGCTGGCCGGTCACCATCACCGGTATCGAGCAACACGCTCACATCACACGGATTCGTCTCGACGGCACCCCGCCCGTACTCGCCGACATCACACCGGCCACCGTCGCCGAGTTGCGGCTCCATCCGGGGCAGCGGCTGTGGGCCGCGGTGAAGGCCACCGAAACGCGCGCGTATCCAGCGTGAAAAAAAGAAAGCAAGAAGTCACGCACTCCTTGCCACTTTCAACATATATCGCACCCGGGGCCTTGCGGCAAGACCCCGGTCGTGCTGCACAATCTCCAGCCGAAGCCATAACCTGCGGAAATCGCGGATCGCGGGGGTATGTGCGCTTCGGCTCCGAGTGGGTTTCGCGGGATACAGGGATGGAGTTTGCGTGATCGATGTGATCGTCACCGGCGGCGGACCGACGGGATTGATGCTGGCCTGCGAGTTGCGGCTGCACGGCGTGCACACGCTGGTGCTGGAAAAGGAGGCGGAGCTCACCGAGCGGTCGCGGGGGCAGGGGCTGCACGCGCGCAGCGTCGAGATGATGGACCAGCGCGGCCTGCTGGACAGGTTCCTCGCGGTCAGCAAGAAGTTCCAGGTCGGCGGTCTCTTCGGCGGCATCGTGAAGCCGTGGCCGGACCGGATGGACACGGCGCACCCCTACGGTCTCGCCAATCCTCAGACGGTCACCGAACGGCTGCTGAACGAGCGTGCTCTCGAACTCGGCGCCGAGATCCGCCGCGGCTGCGAACTGGTCGGGCTGACCCAGGACGAGGGCGGGGTGGCCGTGGAACTGGCGGACGGGACGCACTTGCGTGCGCGCTACCTCGTCGGATGCGACGGCGCTCGCAGCACCGTGCGCAAACTGCTCGGCGTGGGTTTCCCCGGCGAGCCGACCAAGGTCGAGACGCTGCTTGGCGTGATGGAGTTGACCGAGGACCCGGCGACGGTGGCCGCGATCGTCGCGGAGGTCCACCAGACCCAGAAGCGGTTCGGGGCCGCCGCCGTCGAGCACGAGGAGGGTGTGTACCGCATCGTCGTACCCGCCGCCGGGGTAGCCGAGGATCGTGCGGCCGCACCGACGTTCGAGGAGTTCACACAGCAATTGCGCACCTTCGCGGGCACCGACTTCGGCGCGCGGGCGCCGCGTTGGCTGTCCCGGTTCGGCGATGCCACTCGGCAGGCCGAGCGCTACCGGGTCGGCCGGGTGCTGCTGGCCGGCGATGCGGCGCACATCCACCCGCCGACCGGTGGGCAGGGGCTCAACCTCGGCATCCAGGACGCGTTCAACCTCGGCTGGAAACTGGCCGCCGAGGTCGACGGCTGGGCGCCGGAGGGGCTGCTGGACAGCTACCACGACGAACGGCACCCGGTGGGAGCGCGCGTGCTGGAGAACACCCGCGCGCAGATCACCCTGATGGGGTCCGATCCGGGTGCGACCGCGCTGCGGGAGCTGTTCTCGAAGCTGATGGACTTCGAGGAGGTGAACCGGTACGTCACCGAGATGATCACCGCGGTCGGGGTCCGCTACGACCTCGGCGAGGGGCACGACTTGCTCGGCAGGCGGATGCGGGACGTGGCGTTGAAGCAGGGGCGCCTCTACGAGCGGATGCACGGCGGCCGCGGGCTGCTGCTCGACCAGACCGGCCGGCTCTCGGTGACGGGCTGGGCGGATCGCGTCGACCACGTCGTCGACGTCAGCGAGGAACTGGAGGTGCCCGCGGTGCTGTTGCGTCCGGACGGTCATGTGGCGTGGGTCGGTGAAGATCAGCAGGAGCTGCTCGGCCAGCTGCCGAAGTGGTTCGGCGCCCCCGTGGGCTGAGCCATGCGGTCATGATCCGAGACGGCGACCAGCGGGCTGGGTGCCGATGCTGGTGGCCGAACGTCTCCTGCTTTGCTTCAATCGATGTATGTGCAGGTGGATGGCTTATTCCGGTGAGCCGATCCTGGCCGAGGAACTCTTGTTCCGGCCGGCGCATTCGTTGATCGATCAGAGCTTGCACTCCCGGCTCGGTGCGACGACCACGAACGGTGACGGCTTCGGGATCGGCTGGTACGGCGAAGGTCCGCGTCCGGCCATGTTCAAGAACATCGAACCGGCGTGGAACGACCGCAACCTGCGGGAGATCGCGGCTCAGGTGCGCACGTCGCTGTTCTTCGCGCACGTGCGCGCCTCGACCGGAACCGAGGTGCAGCGCACCAACTGCCATCCGTTCCGTCACGGGCACTGGTTGTGGATGCACAACGGATCGCTGCGCGGTTTCCGGGAGTTCAAGCGCGATCTGATGACGGCGGTGGAACCGGCGTTGTTCGCCGACATCGAGGGTTCCACGGATTCGGAAGTGCTCTTCTTCCTGGCGCTGAGCTTCGGACTCGTCGACGACCCGTTCGGCGCGGTCGCCCGCGCAGTCGGCTTCGTCGAGGACGTCGGTCGCGCATACGAGGTCGAGGCCCCGGTGCAGATGACCGTCGCGACCACCGACGGCGCATCCATGTGGTTCTTCCGGTATTCCACCGAACGGCGATCGCGGTCGCTGTTCTACTCCACCGATGTCGCGAAAGTACGTGCGCTGCACCCGGAGGTGAAAGCTCTCCGCCTGCTCGGCGAGGAGGCGCGATTCGTCGTCTCCGAGCCGCTGCGCGACCTGCCGGGGGAGTGGAACGAGGTTCGGGAGTCGTCGGCCGGCGTCGTGCGCCTCGGTCACGACGAGACCCGCCCGTTCCAGCCGATCGCTCCCTGACACACTCGGCCGCTGACCGCATGGTCGGAATCCGTTGTGCCGGTGCGTCTGTGCCTGTGCGTCGTGGCCTGCGTCTTGTGGGGGATAGGTGTGGCGATGGTTAGGCTGCGGCGTTGTGCGTGGGCTGTCGTCGGTATCGACGTTGTGGTTGGTGTGGGTGGTTACGCGGCTGCTGATGGTGGTGTTCACCGGGGTGACGGTGTTGCCGCACAGCGTTTGGGATGCCTCGGCCGCGGACTTGACGCTGTACCGGGAATGGGCCGAAATCATCGTCGGCCGGGGTGTTTTCCCGCTGGACGACGAGCGGTGGCAGTATCCGCCCGGAGCGGGGGTATTGCTGGCGGTGCCTTGGCTGCTCGGCGACGGGTTCGCCTACAACTGGTTGTTCTTCGCGCTGGTCGCCGCGGCGGACGCGAGCGTACTGAGTTTGCTGATCCGGGCCGCAGGTGCTGACGGGCGGGCAGTCGCGCAGACCGGGCCGTGGGTATGGACGGTCGGGGTGGCTTTGCTGGGCCGGGTCTGTTACGGCCGATTCGATTTGATCGTGGCCGCCACGGCGGCCGCGGCACTGCTGTGGTCGACGCGCCGACCGGCGTTGGCCGGCGCGGCCGCTGCCGCGGGCGTCTTGCTGAAAGTGTGGCCGGTGGTGGTTCTGCTGGGGTTGCGCAGGCGAACGCTGTGGCGGATGAGTGCGGTGGCGGCCGGCGCCGGTCTGACCGCGAGCGTCGGATTGACGGCGCTGGGCCCCGGCGCGTGGTCGTTTCTGCAATTCCAGTCCAAGCGCGGGCTGCAAATCGAATCCGCCGCTGCCACACCGCTGTTGATCGCGCGTCTGGTGAACGGCGGGTGGACCATCGTGCATCGTTACGGGGCCGACGAGTTGTCCGGGCCCGCGGTGTCTGCCGCGGCCCGCGGGTGCGTGGCCGCCACGGTTCTCGGCGGCGCGATATTGCTGTTCATCTGGTGGCGCATGCGGCCCCCGGCAGCGGATCTGGCCTTGGCCGCGGTACTGCTCGCCTTGGTGACCAGCCGCGTACTCAGCCCGCAGTACCTGGTGTGGGCGGTGGCGGTGGCCGCGGTCTGCGCGCTCGACTCGCACACCACGCAGCGGCCCGTGGTGATGCTGGTGCTGGCGACGGCGCTGCTGAGCCAGGTGGAATTCCCGTTCGTGTACGACCGGGTGGCTACCGGAAGCCGGCCGGGGGTGATTGTGCTGGCACTGCGCAACGGCCTGCTGCTCTGCGCGACGGTGTGGTCCGTGGCACGGCTGCGTGGCGAGGGAACTCGCACAGTTCGCGATTACCCGGGATCGCCCCGGTCCGTGAGCAGACCGACG
Source organism: Nocardia sp. NPDC041819 (assembly GCF_055590505.1). Lineage (NCBI taxonomy): Bacteria > Bacillati > Actinomycetota > Actinomycetes > Mycobacteriales > Nocardiaceae > Nocardia > Nocardia sp. NPDC041819. The sequence goes on from NZ_JBVJAP010000032.1 coordinate 15,449, forward strand.
GCCGCATCGTCCCGCTGACCGACGCCCGCTGCCGCTCCGTCAACCGGCGCGATCGGCGTCAGAGCTCGGCGACCAGGCCTGCCGCCGCTTCGATGGCGGCGGCCTCGTGGTCGAGCAGGACGTCGCCGCCTTGCGTGGTGACGATCGGGGTGTACGGGTCGTCCACGAATTCTTCACCGAGCAACTCGCGCAGCACCGCGAGCCCGCAGAACGGAACGTAGTGCGGGCTGTAGCCGCCTTCTTGCACGAACGCGATCCGGCCCGCGCAGGTTTCGGCGGCGATGTCGAGCATCCGCCGGGTCAGCTGCCGGAAGCCGCCGCTGGTGACCATCTGCCGGGCCAGCGGATCGAGAATGCTCGCGTCGAAACCGGAGGCCACGATGATCAGCTCGGGGGCGAAGGCTCGGAGCGCGGGCTCGACGACCCGGTCGATCGCGTGCAGATAGGCGGCGTCCCCGCTGCCGGGTGGAAGCGGCACGTTGAGCGCGTAACCGTATCCGGCGCCCGCGCCGCGCTCTTCGCGGTAGCCGGAATTCGGCGGGAAACACAGATGCTGATGGATCGAGAGGGTCAGTACCGACGGATCCTCGTACCAGATGTCTTGCGTGCCGTTGCCGTGGTGGACGTCCCAATCGACGACGGCGATGCGCCCGACGCCGAGCACGTTTTTCGCATAGGCGGCGGCGATGGAGACGTTGTTGAAGATGCAGAAGCCCATGCCGGTGGCGCGGGTCGCGTGGTGCCCGGGCGGATTGACCAGTGCGTAACCGTTGTCGACCGTCCCCGCGAGCACATGCTCGACGAGTGCGATCGCACCGCCCGCCGAGAGCGCGGCGATCTCATATCCGCCTTTCCCGAACGACGAGACGCCGTCGCCGGCGTCCCCGCCTTTCGGAAGCAGATTCTCGGCCTTGATCCGCTCCAGATGGTGCGCGGTATGCACCCGCAATATGTCCGTCTCGTCGGCGGGCGCCGCTGTTATCGAATGCAGCTTGTCCAGCAAGCCCGACACCGAGACCAACTCGTGAAAACGCCGTTTGGTGTCGGGATGAGCGAGGTGGTGCCCGATCGGCTGAAGGCCGGCCGTGGCGTCGGACGGGAACAAGCTTCCGCTGCCGGTGTCGGCCCAGCCGTAGAGGGTGTTCCACACGTATCCAGTTGTCATGCTGAACTCCTAGCGGTCGGCGGACCACCACACCGTCCACCTACATCCGACGCGCCGCAGTGGACGCTCGCGCTCATTACAGGCACAGCAGCCACCACGCCGCAACCGGAGAGCTTGCCATCTGTGGCGGCGGCGGCAACGGTGCTGAAACCGTGTCGGGCAGTGGTCGAAACGGATCGGAAGGGCAGGGTATGCCTCCGATTATGTGGTGGCGACGAGCCAGGCGACTTTTGGATACAGTCGTGTCGTGGCATTCGAGATCACGGCCGAACAGATCGACATCATTCAACACGACGCGATGCCCATGGCGGCTTATATCTCCCGCCCGGCTCGACCGGGCGACTACCCGCTGGTCCTCGTCGGAGCGGAATTGTGGGGCCTGACGAATGAGGTTCGGGCCGTCGTCCGTGATGTGGCCGCGCTGGGGTATGTGGCGATCGCGCCGAACCTGTACCACCGCTCCGGTCCCGACACCTCAACCGGTATCGAGGAGAGCGATGCCAATCGGGCCCATGCGTTCGATCTGCTGGGCAGGTTGACCCGGGACGGGGTGGAGGCGGATCTGCGCGCCGCCGCCGACTATGCCCGAGAGCATGCCGGTGCCGCTGACCGGACCGGCATGCTGGGCTTCAGCCTCGGTGGGCATGTCACCTATTTCGCGGCGACCCGGCTGCCGCTGCGCGCCGCGGCGATCTACTACCCGGGATGGCTGCCCGACCCCGGAACGGCGTTGAGCGTTCCGGACCCGCTGTTGGCGGCGACCTCGCGGATCACCGCGCGCCTGACGCTGTTCTTCGCCGAGCAGGACCATGTCATCGATGCCGACCAGCGGCGCCGGATCGAGGAAGCGCTGTCGGCGGCGTCCGTCCGGCACGAAGTAGTCGTGTATCCCGGTGCCCGCCACGCCTTCTTCTTCCCCGGTCGCGAGCCCTATGACAAGCAAGCCGCCGACGATTCCTGGCAGCGTGTGCGCGAACTGTTCGCTGCCGAATTGAGCACCAGCTGATCCCGCGGTCCCTCGCCGGGTAGCGCACCGCGGCATCACCCGCACCGTTCATGCCACATCGTCGAGTTCCCTACAGTGGACTCGGCTCCGAGGCGTGGGTGGCGCCGATCCAGTGCAGGAGTCGATGAATCGTTTCGTCCGCGAGGCGGTAGCGCACGATGCGGCCACTCTTGGATGCGGTGACCCACCCCTGGTGACGCAACTGGCGCAGGGCGTGTGAGGCGGCGGTCGCCGTCATCTCCACCGTGGCGGCGAGTTCTGTCACGCTCTGGCCGGGGGTGTGGTGCAGGCACACCAGCAGCCGCAGCCGATTGGCGTCGGACAGCAGGTCGAATCGGTGTGCCCAATGCTCGACGCTGGAGACGTCCAAGCCGAGCCCGGCGGGCCGGGCGTGTTCGGAATCCAGCGGGTCACTCGTAGCCACCGCTCTACTCTGCCGTTGTCTGCTCGGTGCGGCCAAATATTGCGGACACCCATATATCGGTCCAGTTGAACATATATCGCGTGTATCGTTTCTCTGGGTGAGGGAGACCATGTCGGCGATGCATATGAGCGATGGCATCGTCGACGCACCCACCTCCGCGGTATTCGCGGTCATCGCCCTCGCCGGGCTGGGATTCGCGGCGTGGCGCGCGCGTGCCGAACTCGATGAGCGTGCCGCTCCGATGGCCGGTCTGGTGGCCGCGTTCATCTTCGCGGTGCAGATGGTGAACTTCCCGATCCTGCCGGGCGTGAGCGGGCATCTGCTCGGTGGCGCGCTCGCCGCGATCTTGGCCGGGCCCTACGTGGGTGCGCTGTGTGTGGCGATCGTGCTCGTCGTGCAGGCACTGCTGTTCGCCGACGGCGGGTTGACGGCGCTGGGTACGAACATCACGAATATGGCGTTGCTCGGGGCAGCGGCGGGCTATCTCACCGCGCGCCGGTTGCTGTCTTTCGCGCCGAGACGCGGCGGGATCGGTATCGTCGCGTTCGTCGCCGCGCTGGCCGCAACCATCTGTGCCGCCATGGGTTTCGCTGCCGAGTACGCCATCGGTGGGGCGGCGGGATCCACTGTCGGTGCGGTGACCTGGTACATGCTGGGCACCCACGCATTGATCGGCATCGGGGAAGGCATCATCACCGCGATCACCGTCGTCGCCGTAGTCGACGCCCGCCCCGACCTCGTCTACCTTCTGCGTGCCGCCGATCGGACGAAAACGCGTGCGCGGACGCCGCGCGCCGCACTCTCGATGAACGGATTCCTGTTCGGGTTCGCCGCCGTCGCGGTACTTGTCGCGGGCCTGCTCTCGTACCTGGCGAGTTCACGACCCGACGGTCTCGATGCCACGACACGGCGCGGCTGTACCGTGGTGCAGGTCGACGGCAACGAAGAACTGCGCGGCGAGTGCATCGCGCGGAACGCGGACGATCACGCGTTGGCGGATTCGCCGCTGGCCGGGTACACGATCGACGGCGATGACCGGCTGACCGGCGTGGCGGGCATTCTCGGAGCCGCCGCCGCATTCGCCGCGCTGTTCGCCGTGGTGCGCATCATCAGGGTAGGTCGGTCGAATCGCACTGGGGGCGAACGCGTTTCGAATGGCGCAACCGAGTCACCCGAACCGGAGTCCGGCTAGGTGTCCACCGTCAGCCATCGGCTGCACCTGCCCGGCGGTTCGCCGGTGCATCGGACTCCGGCCGAGGCGAAGATCGTCTGCGCCGTGATCACCGTCTTCGCGGTGGTCGCGACACCAAGGGACATGTTCTGGCCGTTCGCCGTCTATGCGGCCGGATTGCTCGTCGTCTGGCGCGTGGCGCGGATTCCGCCGCGGTGGATCGCGCCGCGGCTGCTGATCGAAATGCCCTTCGTCGTGCTGGCGATTCTGCTGCCGTTCGCGGCCGGAGAACCCAGAACGACTGTCTTCGGACTGTCGCTGTCGACGACGGGCGTCCACGCCGCATGGGGAATCATCGCGAAAGGTTCGATCGGAGTGGGTGTTTCGCTGACCGTCGCGGCCACCACGAGCGTGCGCGAGCTGCCCGGCGGACTCAGCAGGCTCCATGTGCCCGGCATGCTCGTCACGATCGTCGTGCTGATGCTGCGGTATGTGGACGTGATCGCCGACGAGGCGGCCCGCATGCGGTTGGCGCGGATCTCGCGCGGAGACGACCCGCGGACGATGCGTCAGATCGGTGCTACAGCGCGCGGCGTCGGCAGCCTGTTCCTGCGATCCTACGAACGAGGCGAACGGGTTCACCTGGCGATGCTCTCGCGCGGGTTCACCGGTGCGATCACCGATTTCGGCACGCCTCCGGCCACCTGGAGGCAATGGATCTTCTCCTGTGTTCCCGCCTCGGCCGCCCTCGGTGTCTGTGTCGGCGCCTGGGTCGCCCGGTGAACGAGTCGACGGCCCCCGCCGTACGTCTGGCCGGCGTGACCTTCGCCTATCCGGATGGGACCGGGGCGTTGCACGGGGTGGATCTCGACATCGCCCGCGGCGAACGGGTCGCGGTTCTGGGCCCCAACGGCGCGGGCAAATCGACACTGATGCTGCATCTCAACGGTGTGCTCAGCGCGACATCGGGCGAGGTGTACATCGGCGGCACCCGCGTGGACCGCACCACCGTGCGCGCCGTACGCCGGCGCGTCGGCGTCGTCTTCCAGGACCCCGACGACCAACTGTTCATGCCTACCGTCGAACAAGATGTCGCGTTCGGACCCGCCAACTTCGGCATGCGCGGCGAAGACCTCGCCGAGAATGTGCGCTTCGCGCTCGCCGCCGTCGGGATGACCGATCGAGCCGACCGCTCCCCGGCCCGTCTGTCGCTGGGCGAACGCCGCCGCGCCGCGCTGGCCACCGTCCTGGCGTGCCGCCCGGAGGTACTCGTCCTCGACGAGCCCGCGGCCAACCTGGACCCGGTCGCCCGGCGAGAACTCGCCGAGATCCTGCTCACCCTGCCGACGACACTCGTCCTGGTCACCCACGATCTGCCCTACGCCCAGCGCATCTGCGAGCGTGCCGTCATCCTCGACGACGGACACGTCGTCGCCGACGGGCCGATAGACGAGATACTCGCCGATACCCGGCTCCTTGCCGAACATCGCCTCAGTTGAACCGGCCGGAGAAACTTTCGCAATCTACGCATATTCGCTGGTTTCGGTACGCAAATATCGGCATCTGCGAGGCATTTCGAGCCGTTATGGGCGTGAGTAGCGTGCGAATCGGAAACCGGAAATCGACGTTCGGAGGCGCACCCCGTGATAAACCACCTCGTCCGCACCCACCGCTCCGCCGAGCACTTCCCGCGCGAGGAGCATCTCGCGTGGCGGATCGCCGAGGTTGCCGCGGATCCGGTGGCGGTCGCGCCGGAGACCGAGGAGATGATCGTCAACCGGATCATCGACAACGCGGCGGTCGCGGCCGCGTCGGTGACTCGCCGTCCGGTGGCCAACGCCCGGGCGCAGGCGCTGACGCATCCGTATCGACCGGGCGCGACGGTGTTCGGTGTGCCGGGCCGGTTCTCGCCGGAATGGGCGGCCTGGGCGAATGGTGTCGCGGTACGCGAGCTGGATTTCCACGACACCTTCCTGGCCGCGGAGTACTCCCACCCCGGTGACAACATCCCGGCGATCCTGGCGGTGGCCCAGCATGCCGGCCGCAGCGGCCGGGACCTGATCCGCGGGCTGGCGACGGGGTACGAGATCCAGGTGGATCTCGCACGTTCGATCTGCCTGCACGAGCACAAGATCGACCATGTGGCCCATCTCGGTCCCTCGGTGGCGGCCGGTATAGGCACGCTGCTGGCGCTGGACACCGAGACCATCTACCAGTCCATCGGCCAGGCATTGCACACCACCACCGCGACCCGCCAGTCCCGCAAGGGGGAGATCTCGAGTTGGAAGGCCTACGCGCCCGCCTTCGCCGGAAAAATGGCGGTGGAGGCCGTGGACCGCGCGCTGCGTGGCGAGGGCGCCCCGTCGCCGATCTGGGAGGGCGAGGACGGTGTGATCGCCCGGCTTCTCGGCGGACCCGAGAGGGAATATTCGGTGCCGCTACCCGCCCCGGGCGAGCCCAAGCGTGCGATCCTCGACACCTACACGAAGGAGCATTCCGCCGAATACCAGAGCCAGGCGCCGATCGATCTGGCTCGGCGGATGCGCGAGCGGATCGGTGACCTGGACCGGATCACCTCGATCGTGCTGCACACCAGCCACCACACCCACGTGGTGATCGGCACCGGATCGGGCGACCCGCAGAAGTTCGATCCGACCGCGTCGCGGGAGACCCTGGACCACTCGGTCATGTACATCTTCGCCGTCGCCCTGCAGGACGGCACCTGGCATCACGAGCGCTCCTACGCGCCCGAGCGCGCGCAGCGCCCCGACACTGTCGAGTTGTGGCGCAAGATCTCCACCGCCGAAGACCCGGAGTGGACCCGCCGCTACCACTCGACCGATCCGGGTGAGAAGGCGTTCGGCGCCCGGGCGGAGGTCACATTGAACAGCGGTGAGGTGATCGTCGACGAGCTGGCGGTGGCCGACGCGCATCCGCTCGGCGCGCGCCCCTTCGCCCGCGGCGAGTACATCGCCAAGTTCCGGACACTGGCGCATGGCGTCATCGATCCCGCCGAACAGGACCGCTTCCTGGAAGTCGCGCAGCGCGCGGCCGAGTTGTCGGCCGAGGAGCTGTCACAGTTGAACTGCGAGGTCTCCGATCGGGTGCTCGCACGGGCGCCGAAGCTGCCGGAAGGGCTTTTCCGATGACCGGCCTGCTGGCCGCGGCGACCTCGGCCGCCGACAAGCGCGCCGCGTTCCGCGCGGGACTGACCTCCGGAACGATCCAGCGATTCCCCGGCGCGTTCAACCCCCTGGTGGCTGCCCTGATCCAGGAGATCGGCTTCGAAGGCGTCTACGTCTCCGGGGCGGTCGTCTCCGCCGATCTCGCTATGCCCGATATCGGGCTCACCACGCTGACCGAGGTCGCCGGACGCGGCAGGCAGATCGCGCGGGTCACCGACCTGCCGGTGCTCATCGACGCCGACACCGGCTTCGGCGAACCGATGAGTGCCGCACGCACCGTCTCGATTCTGGAAGATGCCGGAATCGCGGGCTGTCACCTCGAGGACCAGGTGAATCCGAAACGGTGCGGTCACCTCGACGGCAAGGCCGTGGTGACGCCCGAGGCGATGGTGCGCAGGCTCAGGGCAGCGGTGTCCGCGCGACGGGACCCGAACTTCGTGATCTGCGCGCGCACCGACGCCGCAGGAATCGAAGGCATCGACGCCGCGATCGATCGGGCGAACGCCTACGCCGACGCCGGCGCCGACCTGATCTTCACCGAAGCGTTGCGGACGGTCGCCGAGTTCGAGAAGTTCCGGGAGGCCGTCTCGATTCCTCTGCTGGCCAACATGACCGAATTCGGCAAGTCGGAGCTGATCCCGGCGGCCACTCTGCAGTCCATCGGCTACAACGCGGTGATCTACCCGGTGTCGACGCTGCGACTGGCGATGTTCGCGGCGGAAGCCGGATTGCGCGAAATCTTCGAGCACGGCACGCAGGCGGGCCTGCTGGATCGGATGCAGCACCGCAGCCGTCTCTACGAACTGCTGCGATACGAGTCCTACAACGAATTCGACTCCGACATCTTCAATTTCACTACGGGAAGGAACCCGTGATGACGGACACCGCGATACCGGCCATCAGCAAAGGTCTGGCAGGGGTAGTCGTCGACACCACCGCCATCTCGAAGGTGGTGCCCGAAACCAACTCCTTGACCTACCGCGGCTACGCCGTCCAGGATCTGGCCGCCCACTGCGGCTTCGAGCAGGTGGCCTACTTGCTCTGGCACGGTGAACTGCCCACCGACGCCGAGTTGGAGAGGTTCTGCCAGCAGGAGCGGGCATGGCGGCGCGCCGACCGGTCGCTACTGTCGCTGGTGGCCAAGATGCCGGACAGCTGCCACCCGATGGATGTGGTCCGCACGGCAATCAGCTACCTCGGCGCCGAAGATCCGGCCGAGGACGACAATTCGGCGAGGGCCAATCGCGCCAAAGCACTTCGCATGTTCGCGGTGCTGCCGACCATCGTCGCGGCCGACCATCGCCGCCGCCATGGTCTGGACCCGGTCGCGCCGCACTCGCACCTGGGGCATGCCGAAAACTTCCTGAACATGTGCTTCGGGACCATCCCATCGCGCGAACTGGTGAAGGCGTTCGAGGTGTCGTTGATTCTCTACGCCGAGCACAGTTTCAACGCCTCCACCTTCGCGGCTCGGGTGGTCACCTCCACGCTGTCGGATATCTACAGCGCCGTCACCGCCGCCATCGGCGCTTTGAAGGGGCCGCTGCACGGCGGCGCGAACGAGGCGGTCATGCGCGACATGCTCGAGATCGGCGATCCCGCGCTGGCCGAGAAGTGGCTGCGCGGCAAGCTGGCCGAGAAGGAAAAGGTCATGGGCTTCGGCCACCGCGTCTACAAGAATGGTGACTCCCGGGTACCCACCATGAAGAAGGCCTTCCTGGATATCGCCGCCGCGAACGACGGCCGGAAGTGGGTGCGGATGTACGAGATCCTCGAACGCGCGATGAACGAGGCCACCGGCCTCGCGCCGAATCTGGACTTCCCGACCGGCCCCGCCTACTACCTGCTCGGCTTCGACATCGAGGTCTTCACCCCGATCTTCGTGATGAGCCGCATCACCGGCTGGACCGCGCACATCATCGAGCAAGGCGAATCGAACGCACTGATCCGCCCGCTGAGCGCATACATCGGAGTACCACAGCGCTCGGTCGTCGCCTGAGCCCTGTCGTGGGTACCGACGGTTCGCGCGCGCTGACAAGGTGCCCGCCCCGGTTCGCCGAACACAGTCTCACCGGGCATGCCCGGCCTCTAAGACGACTTGGCGGGCAGCGTAGGTCCGAGCGGCCGAGGCGGTCGGTGACTCGGCTGGTGGTTGACGCCCCTCGCAGCACTATGTGACTCGACATTATCCAATGCAAGACGAAGGTCGAAGGCGGAACATGTATCCCGTTCCGTCGAGTCTTCGGGAGAGCTGTCGGCGTTCGCCTCTTGCCCAGACCTGGGTTGACGCCCCCTCAGGCAAGCAATTAGGCCGTGTCGGCCAGCTCGCCCACCGGAGCGCAGAAGGTTGCGACCGCTCCTGAACACAACCGGGACAACAGCTAGAACGTGTGCTAAGTTAATAGCCATTCTGATCGTAAGGACAGGCGATGACACTCTCGCCGCCGCGTCCTCGCGATCCCGTCCCGGCTCAATGAGGAGTGGTGTTGTGATGGATGGTTTCAGTAGGCGTGAGGCGTTGCGGGCTGGTGGGGTGTTGGGGGCGGTGGGTGCGTTGTC
>NZ_JBVJAP010000033.1:0-21309 GCF_055590505.1 Nocardia sp. NPDC041819
CTCTGGGCCCTGCTGCGCGACGGCCGCGAATTCACCCTCACCGGACCAGCCCCCGCCACCGCCGCAGCTTGACAACTTCATTGAGAGTCCTTTCATGCCGCGGCCTGCGCGTCGGCGGGCTCGGCGAACTGGCTGACCACCTTGGCGCCGATGCCGCGCAAGGACAGGCCCCGGCTGAGTTCCAGTGCGGAGATCTTGACGTCGAGCTCTTTCTCGGTGCGGGCCCCGAATTCCATCGCCATGAGCGAGTCCATGCCGAGGTCGGTGACCGGCTCATCGATGTTGATGACGTCGGTGTCCACGCCGAGCACCACCGCGAGTTGATCGGCGAGGCGCTGGGCGACGAAGTCGGCGCGATGTTCGGTGGGCAGGGTGAGGATCTCGGCACGCAGGGTGCCGCCTGCCTCGCCGCCGACTCCGATGTCGGCGAGCAACTGGCCGAAGCGGCGGGTGTCGGTGGACGGCCGCGCCACCCGCGACCACACCGTCCAGTCGATATCGGCCACCGCGACCTGAGCGCTGTCGAGTGCCAGGCATTCGCGCAGCAGGGCGGTGGCGCGGTCCATGTCGATGGGCAGGAACCCGATCGACTTCACGTAGTCCGCCAGTGCCTCGGTCTTGTCGGCCATGCCGCCGCCGCTCATGAAGCCCCAGTTCACCGCCAGCGCCGCGGCGCCGCGGGCACGCCGGTCGGCCGCGAGCGCGTCCAAGGCGGCGTTGGCGGCGGCGTAGCCGACCTGCGGGGTGATGCAGCCCAGCGCGCTGATCGAGGAGTACAGCACGAACATGTCCAATTCGATCCCCGCGGCCTCGACCGCCCGGTCCAGATGCTGGGCGCCACGCACTTTGGCGAACAGCTCGTCGAGCGACTCGGGCGTGATCTGCGGGATGGGCAAGTTGTTCACCACCCCCGCGGCGTGGAAGATCCCGCGCAGCGGTGCGACCGACCGGATACGGTCCACCAGCGCTGCCGTGGCGGCGTAGTCGGCGATGTCCACTCGTTCCTCGATCACCGCCACGCCCGCCGCGGTGAATGCCGCGACCTGGTCCCTGGCCTGTGGCGTGGACGCGCCGCTGCGACCGACCAGCACGAGTTTCCGTGCGCCCTCGGCGACCAGCCAGCGGGCGGTGGCCAGGCCGAAGCCACCGAAGCCGCCGGTCACCAGGTAGCAGCCGTCCGGGTCGATGCGCGGGTGGGCGAGCTCGGGGCGCACCATGGGCTGTTCTTCGCGCAGGTCCAGCACAACCCGGCCGATCTGGTCGGAGCGTGCGACGGACTCGAAAGCCGCCGCCAGCTCCGACACCGGATAAGCCGTATAGGGGAGGTACCGGTATGTGCCCGAGCGCAATGCCACATGGCTCGCCCGCATCGGCGTGCGCAGCAGTTCCGGGTCGTGGGCGAGCGCGCGGTCCATGTCGACGGAGAAGAAGGTGAGGTTGCGGTCGAAGGGGCCGAGATCGATGACGCCGCCGGTGTAGATGTCGGCCTTACCGATATCGACCACACGACCGAATTCGGCGGCGACCCGGAAGTTCTGCCGCAGGATCTCGCCGGGAGCCGAACTGTAGACGACGTCGACGCCGCGTCCGCCGGTCAGCTCGGCGATCTCGTCGACGAAGTCGGCCGATCGCGAGTTCAGCACGTGCTGCGCGCCGAGCAGGCGCACCTGCGCACGCCGCTCGGGCGTGCCCGCCGTCGCGATCACCGTCGCTCCGATGTCCAGCGCGACCTGCACCGCGGCCATGCCCATGCCGCCCGCCGCGCCGTGCACGAGCACCGTCTCACCCGGCCGCAGGCGCGCCAGTGTCCGCAGCCCGAATTCGGCGGTGAGGAACGGCAATCCGGATCCGCAGGTGAGCGGGTCGTAGTCCTCTCCGGGCAGCAGCTGGTGCGGTAGCGTGGCGCCCGCGTCGACGGGCATGGTCACGTACTTGCGGAAGATGTCCCTGGCGCACACCATCATCCGATCGCCGACCGCGACGTCGGTGACGCCGGGCCCGACGCGCTCGACGACGCCGGAGCCCTCCATCCCGACCGTCGTGCCGAAATAGGTTCCCGCGAGTTCCTTTTCGGTGAGCACGCCGATGACCTTCATCGCGTCCTTGTAGTTGAGCCCGGCCGTCTCCATCCGGACTTCGATCTCGCCCGGACCGGGCGCGACCCGGTCGACTCGGCGTAACGCCAGGTCGGACAACAACCGGGACTTCGGAATCTCCACCACGAAAGAGGCTTCCGGGTCCGACAGCGGGACGGCGCGGTTGCGCTCGTCGAGGTGGGTGCCGAAATTCCGGTCCAGCCGCACCGCCCAGTGGTCGTCTCCCCGCACGCCGATCTCGTCGAGCGCGTCCTCGGCGAGAACGAGATCGGTCGGCGGCGCCGAGGCCTGTTCTCCCGCGTCCACCAGCCGCCACCCCGCGGCGGGCTGTTCGTTGAGCAGGGCGCGCCGCGCGCCCACCAGCGCGCCGTGTGACACCTGGACGGCGGTGTCGGCGGGGGTGCACAGCGCGTTCTCGGTGACCACGACGCAGTGGACACGGATCTGGGGTGCGTCGGCGAGCAGATGCTCGACGGCATTCGCGACGCGCGCGAGCCAGTAGACGTTGCGCGCCCCGTCGAGCGCCGTGCCGAACACATTGACCACCCGGATCCGTTCGGCGATCGGGTCACCGTCGGGTGAGCGCAACGCCTGCCGCAGGCGCTCGTCGTTGTCGTCGGCGTCCGCGTCGTCGAGCACGACGGTGACATCGGTCCGGTCGCCCAGCAGTGCGGCCGCGCGGCCGGCCGCGTCGGTGCCGACGCAGACGGTGACGACCGTTTCCTGCTCCGCGCGACGCTCACCTGCCGGTGCCTCGACGATCTCCCAGATGGGCTGGTAGAACACTCGTTCCAGCTGGTGGGTGACATCGACTGCCGCGCTGACCGGGCGGAATTCGACGCCCAGCAGCCGCATCGCCACCTCGCCGTGCTCGCCGACGATGGCGATGTCGGCGCGCAGCGGGTCCGCGCCGCGGCGGGTCACCACGACCCGCGGCCGCTCCGGCAGCGCGCCGAGCAGGCGCACCCCGGCGATGGCGGCGGGCACGATCGCCACGTCGGCATCCGAGTCCGCGGCCAGCGTGGCGACGCATTGCAGCGCGGCGTCGACCACCGCCGGGTGAGCCAGGTGCCGGATCGGCGTGGCCTGCTCGACCGGCGCGAGCGAGGCGACGACCGCGTCCGCACCGACGACGGCCGAGATGATGCGCTGGAAGGCAGGCCCGTAGTCCAGCCCGCGCGCCGCCAGCCCGCGATAGAGCTCCGCCCCCGCGACCTCGGCGGCGTGCTCAGGGGCGTCGACGTCCACGGCGGCGGCGGCGAAGTCGGCTTCGATGAGCCTGCCGTGGGCGTTGAGCGTCCAGGTGGTGGCGGTGGCCGAGCGCGAGTGGATCCGGAAGCGTTTGGTCGATTCCTCGACGCTCACCCGTAGTACCGGTACGTCGTGCTCGTCGATCACCAGTGGCGCGACGAATTCCACCGATTCGAGGCCGGCGCTCGTGCGGCCGGTGCGCTCGACGGCGGCGCTGAGCGCGGCATCGAGGTAGGCCGCGCCGGGCAGCACGACATACCCGTCCACGACATGGTCGCGCAGCCAGGGCAGCCGCGAGACCGACAGCTGCACCTCCCATTCCGAGTTCGCCGCCGTCGTGGGATCACCGAGCAGCGCGTAGCCCTCCGGCGTGCCGAGACGATCCAGCAGGGTGACCGGCTCGTCGTGCCACACCCGTTTGCGCTGCCACGGGTAGGCGGGCAGATCCAGGTGCTCGACGATCGAGTCCGGCCGGCCGGGTACGGCCGAACCGTCCAGCGAGCCCGCGACATACAGATCCGCGACAGCGCGCAGCACGTTGTTGCGGTCGCGCAGGTCGCGCGAGAGCGTGGTCACCGCGGCGCCGATCACTCCGCGATGGATCAGCATCTCGCGGATGTTGCCGCTGAGCACCGGGTGTGGGCCGACCTCGAGGAAGACCCGGTGGCCCGCGTCGACCAGTGCGCTGATGGCGTCGGCGAACCGGACCGGCTCCCGGACGTTGCGGCACCAGTAGTCCGCGTCCCATCCCGTGCCCGCGATCTCGGCGGCGGTCACGGTGGAGTACGTGGTCAGTTTCGCGTCCCGCGGGGTGAGCCGGCCGAGCGCGCCGCGCAGATCATCGAGGATCGGGTCCATCAGATGGCTGTGGTAGGGCACCTCGACCCGCAGGCTACGCGCGAACGTGCCGGTGGCCGACAGGGTGTCGCGCAGCAGTTCCAGGTCCTGGCTGTCGCCTGCGAGGGTGACCGCGCCGGGGCTGTTCACCGCGGCGATCGAGATGCTGTCGGTGCGGGCGAGCAACTCCCGTGCCTCGCGTTCGGACATGCCGAGAGCCAGCATGCCTCCGGTGCCCGCGGTGGTCGCCTGCAGCCGGGCGCGGTGGTAGCTGACGGTGAGCGCGTCGCGCAGCGAGAGCGCGCCGGAGACGTACGCGGCGGTGACCTCCCCGACGCTGTGCCCGACCACCACCGCGGGATACACGCCGTACTCGGCCAGTTCGGCGGTCAGCGCGGCCTGCAGCACGAAGTTGGCAGGCTGCGCGAACGCGGTGCGCACGATCCGCGAGTCGGCCTCGTCGGCGAGCATCTCGTCCAGGATCGACCAGCCCGCGATCGAGACGAACTCACGATCGATCTCCCTGGCCACCTTCGCGAACGTGCTGTCGGTGGTGAGCAGCTCACGCCCCATGCCCCACCACTGCGGGCCCATCCCGCTGAAGACGAAGACGGGCTCCACCTCGCCGTCACCGATGACCCGCGACGGTGCCCGGCCCTCGCCCGCGGCGAAAGCACGTAACTGGGTGCGCAGATCGTCGGCGTCGTCGTAGGCGAAGCCGACCCGCAGGGGGTGGTGGGCGCGCCGGGTCCAGGCGGCCGCAGTGACCGCGTCGGCGGGATGGTGGTCGAGCGCCTGCGCGAGGTCGCCTGCGAGCGTGCGCACCGCGGTCTCGTGGCGGCCGGAGATCGGCAGTACCTTCGGCACCGGGCGTTCGTCGTCGGCCCGCGCGGCCCGCGGCGGCGCTTCGGAAAGGATGACGTGAGCGTTGGTGCCGCCGTAGCCGAAGCCGTTGACCGCGACCACACCCTTGCCCGGCTGCGCGGGCAGCGGTTCGGGGAGCAGCGGGACCCGTAGTCGGAGCTCGTCGAACTTGATCTCCGGATTCGGTGTGGTCAGGGCGAATTGGGGCGCGACCGTGCGGTGGTGCAGGGTGAGCGCGGCCTTGATCAGGCTCGCGACCCCGGCGGCGGCCTCGGTGTGCCCGAAGTTGTTCTTCACCGAACCGACCGGCACCGGCTCGGCGCGGCCGTCCACCGCGCCGTACACCGCGCCCAGCGCCGACATCTCGAGCGGGTCGCCGACCGCGGTGCCGGTGCCGTGCGCCTCGAGGTAGCTCACCTCGTGCGCGGCGACACCGGCGTCGTCGCGCACCTGGCGGGCCAGCTGTTCCTGCGCAACGGGATTCGGGACCGGGATGGCCATGGTGCGGCCGTCCTGATTCACACCCGTCGCGCGGATGACGGCGTAGACGCGGTCGTTGTCGCGCTGCGCCACGTCGAGCGGCTTGAGCAGCACCGCGCCCGCGCCCTCCGCGCGGCCGTATCCGTCGGCGGCGGCGTCGAAGGTCTTGCAGCGTCCGTCGACCGAGAGGAACCGGCCCTTGCACATCGAGATGAACGTCTCGGGCTGCAGCATCGCGTTCGCACCGCCCGCCAGCGCGATCTCGCATTCGCCGTTGGCGATCGCCTGCACCGCGAGGTGCGTGGCGACCAGCGACGACGAGCATGCGGTGTCGACGGTCAGGCTCGGGCCGTGCAGGTCGAGCAGATAGGAGATGCGGTTGGACAGCAAGGTGTGCGAGGCGCTCATCGCGGTGTGGCTGGTGATCGCCGAGCGGACCAGCGGACCGCTGCGTCCGAGCACGTTGTCGAGGATGAAGCCGCCGACGTAGACGCCGACGCGGTGGCCGGAGACCCGGCCAGCCATGCCCGCGTCGTCGAGCGCCTCCCAGGTCACCTCGAGCAGCAGCCGCTGCTGCGGGTCGAGGATGGCGGCTTCCTTCTGGGCGATGCCGAAGAAGTCGGCGTCGAAATCCCACAGCGGCTGGGTGAGGAATCCGCCGCGCCGGGTGTACATACGCCCCGGCGCGTCCGGATCCGGGTCGTAGTACTTTTCGATACTCCAGCGATCCGGCGGGATATCGACGATCCCGTCACCTTTGTCGAGCAGGAAATTCCAATAACTCTCCGGGTCGAATACACCGCCTGGAAACCGGCAGCCGATGCCCACTATTGCAATGTCGACCATTATTTCTCCTGGCCTGAAATGCGGGTCCATGCTGAGCCCCCCGACCGCAGCAGCACAAATATCTGATGAGCTTCTTCGCTCGAATGGTCATGCTATTGCGCAGCCCGCTCGAGCGTCAATTGTTCTGCGTTACAGCTTTTTCAATTTACGTAACGTCGCCACCAGTGGCGCGTTGGAAAGCATCCCGTGCGTGAGGCGCGGATGAATTGCGCTGAGATTCATCAGCACGGCGTAGCGCAGGCCGTGGTCGCGCCAGTCCGCGAGCTGCTCGACGATCTCGTCCGGCGTTCCGGCCAGGCAGAATTCCCGTACCAGCGAAGCCGGGACCTTCTCGATGTAGTCCAGCACGGTGCGCTCGTCGAGCGTCTGCGGCAGGTAGTCCTGCAGGCCGGTGAAGTCCTCGCCCAGCGGATGGGTGGCGCCGTGCCTGGTCCACATCTCGCCGGGGGCGCACAGGGTCAGCGTCCGCGCCCCGACACTCTCGACCAGAGCGTCCACCTCCCCGGGACGGGCCGCGGTGAGCACGCTGAACACGGCGGCGGGCGCGACCGTCAACGGGTCGCGGCCCGCGTCGGAGGCCGCGGCGCGGACCTGCTCGAGACGGTGCCGGTACTCGTGCGGGCGCTGCGCGAAGCCCGGGAACCACACGTCGGCGTAGCGACCGGCGGCCCGCAGCATGCGCGGGCCGCCCGCGGCCACCCAGATCTCCGGACGGGTGCCCCGGTAGGGCGGGACATCGAAGACCGCGTTCCGCAACGGGAAGTGCGGCGAGTCCCTGGTCACCAGGCTGCCCTCGGAATCCCACAGCGCCCTGATGGTGGCCAGCGCCTCCTCGAACCGTCCGACCGGAGCGGTCCAGTCGACGCCGTAGGGCTCGTTGTTGTCCCGGATGCCGGTGCCGATGCCGAGAATGGCCCGGCCGCGGCTCAACTGGTGCAGGGTGGCCGCGGCCTGGGCGGTCACCGCGGGATTGCGCCGGCCCGCGTCGGTGACGCCCACGCCGAGCCGCAGGCGGGCCAAGCGGTTCTGCGCGGCGAGATAGCCCAGCGCCGTCCACGGTTCGTAGATCCCGTCGGCGTGCGGTGCGAGCCGGGTGATGCCGACGTGCCGCGGTTTCCAGATCGAGGCGGGCAGGATCGAGGGCAGGTGGTCGGTCACCCAGAGCGAGTCCGCTCCGCCCGCCATCGCCACCGAGCGGCTGCCGCGAAATTGCAGGTCGGGCGCGAACCGGGTGTAGACGCCGGAATCCATCACACCTGTGCGGAATTTCGCCATGTTGTTCCTATCGCACTATTTGGGTACTGGTTCGAGAGCGGCACTGGTCTCGGGAATTTCGATCCTTCGGTGCCAATGGGCGAGCCGGGACGGCGCCCACCAGTTGGCCGCGCCGAGCAGGCGCATCAGGGCGGGGGCGAGCACGCCGCGGATCAACGTCGCGTCGCTGAGCACGGCCAGGGTCAGGCCGAGGCCGAACAGCTGGATGAACGACACGTGCGAGGTCACCATGCCCGCGAAGGCGATCGCCATCAGGCAGGCGGCGGCGGTGAAGACGCGTGCGGTGCGGGCGACGCCGGTCGCCACGGCACCGGTGTTGTCACCGGAGGACAGCCATTCCTCGCGGATCCGGGACAACAGGAACACCTCGTAGTCCATCGAGACGCCGAAGGCGATGCAGAACATCAGGATCGGCATCGTGGGCACCAGATAGCCGGTCGAGGTGAAACCGAGCAGGTCCGACAGGTGCCCTTCCTGGAATATCCAGACCATGGCGCCGAAGGTCGCCGCCAGCGAAAGCGTGTTGAGCAGCAGCGCTTTGATCGGCAGCAGCACGCTGCCGGTGAAGAAGAACAGCACCACCACGGTCGACAGCGCGATCACGAAGACGGCCACGGGGACTTTCGCTCCGAGCGCGTCGAGCGTGTCGACGTTTTCGGCCGCCGCACCGCCGACCATCGCGCGGCTCGGCGGGGGGACTGCGCGCACCTGGTCGAGCTGATCGATCGCGGCGGGGGAGTACGGGTCGAGCCGGGTGCCCACGCGCACATAGGTGCCCGCGTCGTCGCGCATGCCGGGTGGCGCGGAGGCGACTTTCAGCCCGCCGGCATAGACGCCCGCCGCGGACAGCACGGTCGAGACGTTCTCCACCCGTGACAAACGTTCGGCGTAGGCGGCGATTTCGCTGTCGCCGCCCCGGTATCCGGGCATGGCCACGAGCACGCCGGCCATCGCGTTCTCCCGGAAGCCGGTGCGCAAGGCGTCGCCGACCGCATGGCTGGACGCCCCGGCGATGACCCGATCGTCGGCGGCGCCGAACCGGATGGACAAAAACGGCGACCCGAGCACCAGCAGCAGCGCGATCACGGCCGCCGCGGCCACGACGGGATGACGCATGACCAGCCGCACCGCGCGATACCACCGGGTCTCGGTGATCTCGACGGATGCGGGCCGCGGCCGGTGGAATCGGCGGCGCGAGAGGGCTCGCAGGTCGAACGCGTCGACACGGGGACCGAGCAGTGCGAGCGCCGCGGGCACCAACAGCAGCGTGGTGAACACGGCCGCCCCGAGCACGGCCAGCCCCGCGTACGCCAGCGACCTGAGGAAATACAGCGGGAAGACCAGCAGTGTCGACAGCGACAGCGCGATCACCACACCGGAGAACAAGACGGTGCGCCCCGCCGTGCGTGCTGTGCGCGACACCGCGGAGGCGGTGTCGCGTCCAGCGGCGAGTTCCTCGCGGAACCTGCTGACCATGAACAGGCTCGAGTCGATCGCGACCGCGAAACCCAATGCGCTCATCATGTTCAGCGCGAAGATCGACACGTCGCCGACCTCGGTGAGCAACCGCAGGATCGGCAGCGTCGCGAAAATGTTGAACACGCCGACCGCCAACGGGATCAGCGCGGCCGTCACGCTGCCGAAGACCAGGATCAAGGCGAGCCCGGTCAGCGGTATCGCGATCGCCTCGGTGATCAGCAGGTCGGTGACGATCCGATGGCTCATCTCGTCGAAGGCCACCGCCTGGCCGCCCGCCCGCACGGTGACGCCGTCGAAGTCGCCGCTCACCCTGCCCGCGATCGCGCCCGCCCGTTTCGGCGCGTCGGTGTCGTCGCCGGTGACATGGGCCAGGACCAGACCGTCGCGGCCGTCGCTGCCGCGCAGGCCCTGCCGCAGATCCGGGGGAAGTTCCCAATAGGACTGGACCGCGTCGATCTCGTCGCGGCCACGCAGATCGGCGGTCAGGCGCTCACCGACCGCCCGCGCCGCGGGGCTGTCGAGCCCGTCCGGCGCGGTGACGAGCAGCACGAGATTCGGCGCGGCGCCGGGGAATTCGCGGCCGAGGAACGCCGCGACCTCGGCGGACTCGGTGTCGGACGGAACGTAACCACCGGACTTCAGGTGGGCAGGCGCCGACCAGCCCAGCCCGACGCAGACGATCCCGATGACCAGCGCGCCGTAGAGGATGGATCGCGGCCGCCGGATCGCCAGGCGTGCGAGACCAACAAGCATGATGAAAGACCTCTTCTCGAACTCCGGCCGTGGCGAATGCGTATGCGATCGGTGCTATTCGGTGGCGCCGGGGTCGATGTAGCCGGCCAGCGCACGCCACTCCTTGGCATTGCGGTGGGCGAGCTCGGCGACCGCCGGAATGCAATGCGGCGGGACCGTGGCCACCAGGGCGGTCCACACCTCGCGCTGCATCGAGTGTGTGTGCAGCCAGCGCAGCAGGTCACGGCCCTGCTGGCTGTGCCGCATGGCCGGGTCGCGGGTGAGTTGCTGTAGCAGCAGCGCGCTGCCCTCGGGTTGGTCGGCGGCGCTGTCGTGCTCGGGTGATCCGGTCTCGCGCAAGCGTTTGCGGATCGCGTGCGCTGTGCTGATGGACACTTCCGCCGCGGCGGCCAGCGCGCGCAACGGCATGTCCGGGGAGGCCGCCAGCAGCTCGGCGACGCGGCGCCTGCGCTGCGCGCGGTCCATCGGCCTGCGCCTGCCGTCGGCGCCGACGCGGATGTTCGACTGCGGAATTTCCGCACTCGAACGCTGCCGGAGCGTGGCCACCGTGCGCGCGGACAGCCCCGTGGTGGACGCGATGGCCCGGTCGGACAATTCCGGCATCGTCTCGATGATCCGCTCGGCCGCCGCTTTGCGGTCCGAGAGCGTCAACGGCAGCCCGTGCGTCGTATTCAGTTCGACGCCGCGCAGAAAGGCCTCGGCCGCCGTTCCGTCGAAGAACACGACTTCGATGTCTTCGCGGCCGAGCCATTGCGCGGCCCGCAGCCGATGCATTCCGTCGATGACGCGCATCGTGCTGCGATGCACCACAATCGGCGGTAATTCGGTGTCGCTCTCGGCCAGTCGTGCGATATGCCTGCGGTCCTCGCCGTTCGACCGCGGCGAGTCCGCGGGCAGCAGTTCATCGATGGATACGAGATAGCGCGCGTTCGACGCCAGCGGCACCACATCGCCGCTCACCAAATTAAACTCAGCGGACATTTCGAAACCCCCAGGGTCGCCCGGATTCAGATCGGTCCTCGATGACCCGATGGTCCATCCGGAACCCGGCTAGGCTTCGACCGACCGATCGGTCACAGCGTAGGTGCGCCCGGTGCGCGACACTAGGCTTTCCGGAAAGAGTCGGGAGAATTCGAAAGCATGACAGTCATTGCCGACCCCGGTCGCACGGCTCTGCTCATCGCGGGCACCGTGGTGGCGGAACGCGAGGGGCTGCACCGGCTTTCGATCAACGCGGTGGTCGAGGAAGCCGGGATGGCCAAGGGCACCTTCTACCACCACTTCGTCAACCGCCGCAGTTACGTCATCGCGTTGCACCGCCGTTTCTTCGACGCGCTGTCGCAGTCGGTGGCCGCGGCGCTGGCCGGGATTCCGCCGGGGATCGAACGGATCGGCCCCAGCCTGGACGCGTTCCTGGATGCCTGCCTCGACGCCCGCGGCACCGAGGCGTTCATGGTCCAGGCGCGCACGGATCCGGATCTGCGCGAGGAGATCCGCCGCCGCCACGAACTGTTCATCGCGGTCGGGCGGCCGGACATGGTCGCCGCCGGGTGGCCGGACCCCGACGCCGCCTCCCGGATGAAGGTCGCCATGGTCGGTGAGATCTGCCTCGCCGAGCTGACCTCCCGGCGTGCCCGTCCGGATCTGCGGATCGCGGCCGTGCGGATGCTGACCGCCAACCGCACCGGATCACTTGCCGGGGAATCGCCCGAGGGCGATGGGACCTGAGCTGCCCGGCACGAAAGTGCCTCGGAAAGAGCATCTTTCGTGTCTCGCAGGTGCTGGGAAGCTGTCGTAGCCGACACGTTGCTGTGGTTGCGGCTACGCGGCGGCCATCTCCCGGGCGATGGCGGCCGCGAAGGCGTCCACATCGGCCTCGGTGGTGTCGAACGAGCACATCCAGCGGACCTCGCCGGTGCGCTCGTCCCAGACGTGGAAGCGGAACCGTTTCCGCAGCCGCTCGGTGACCTCGCGGGGCAGTACGGCGAAGACGGCGTTGGCCTGGACCGGCCGTACGATCTCGACGCCGGGCACCTGCGCGACGGCAGTAGCCAGTCGGGTCGCCATCGCGTTGGCGTGCCCGGCGTTGCGCAGCCACAGGTCGCCCTCCAGCAGCGCGACGAACTGCGCCGACACGTACCGCATCTTGGAGGCCAGCTGCAGCGCGGCCTTGCGCAGGTACGCCGTGCCGCGCACCGCGTCCGGGTTGAGCACCACGATCGCCTCGCCGAGCATCAGGCCGTTCTTGGTGCCGCCGAACGACAGCACGTCCACACCGGCGTCGGTGGTGAACGCGCGTGGCGGCAGGCCGAGCGCGGCGGCGGCGTTGGCCAGCCGGGCGCCGTCCACGTGCAGCAGCATGCCGCGCTCGCGGGCCAGCGCGCCGATCGCCGCGATCTCGCCGGGTGTATAGAGGGTGCCGAGCTCGGTGCTCTGGGTGATGGAGACGACCTTCGGCTGGGCGTGGTGCTGGTCGCCGAAGCCCCACGCGTACCGGTCGAGCAGCTCCGGGGTCAGCTTGCCGTCGGGGGTGGGCACCGGGACCAGCTTCAGCCCTGCCACCTTCTCGGGTGCGCCGCACTCGTCCAGGTGGATGTGCGCGGAGTCCGGGCACACCACCGCGCTCCACCGGTCGCACATCGCCTGCAGCCCGACGACGTTGGCGCCGCTGCCGTTGAAGACCGGGTAGACCTCGGCGTGCTCGCCGAAATGGTCCTTGATCAGCTCGCGCAGCCGTGCGGTGTGGACGTCCGCGCCGTAGGCCGGCTGGTGGCCCACGTTGGCGGCGGCCAGCGCCGCCATGATGTCCGGGTGCACGGAGGCGTTGTTGTCGCTGGCGAAAAAGATCGAGTCGCTCACTGGTCCTCTTCGGTCAGCAGTGGGAAGGCGCCGTTCTCATCGTGGACCTCGCGGCCGGTGAGGGGTGGGTCGAACACGCATATCGCGCGGAACTCGGTGTGGGCGCGCAGGGTGTGATGCTGGTGTGCGTCGACCAGGTACATCACGCCCGGCTCGAGCTGGTGCCTTTCACCGGTCTCGTCGTCGACCACTTCGCCGCGCCCCTCGATGACGTAGACGGCCTCGATGTGGTTGGCATACCACATCTCGAGCCCGGCGCCCGCGTGCACCACGGTGTCGTTCACGGAGAAGCCGGCCTTCTCCTCGGCGAGCACCAGGCGACGGCTGGTCCACGCGGGGCCCTTTACCTCCCGCTCGGTGCCGATGATCTCTTTCAGTGAACGGACGATCATGAACTACGTTTCCTCTCGGTTCTGCACGGCGAGGTGCATCGGGCACCGCGGTCATCACCCTTTCCTGCGACGGGCGTGTACTCGCGACCATCCCGATCATGGCTGCCGCGCAAGCTCGGCGACAGTGGCAGAACCGCCCCCTCTCGTTAAGATCGCGCCATGAGGGTCGTGGCTCCCGACGGCCGCCACCGTCTCGGTGTCGGCCTTCTACGGGCACGTGGTCATGGCATCAGGACAACCTTTCCGGTGGCGTGATCGCTCTCCATGTACCGGTGGGCCGAAACGATGTCGGCCAGGCCGAAGACACGGTCGAGGTTGGGCCGATAGGCGCCGGCCTCGACCGCGCGGACGATCCGCCGCAGCACCGGCGTACCCGCGCTGCCCTGCACCGTATTGCTGTGGAAGGCCGTGAGTTTGGTTCCGGACGGGATCATCGCTACCGGTTCGAAGTCCTGAATCGACCACCCGCTGAGCGAGCCCGCCACACACACGGTCCCGCCGCGGCGCACCAGGCGCAGCGAGTCCACCACCGTGCTCGCCCCGACGAGATCCAGTACATGGTCCGGACCCTCTGGCCAGATCGCGTGGACGCTCGCCGCCGGCGCGCCACCCTCGTCGAGGAGTGGGTGGTGGACGCCGGCCGCGGCCAAGGCGTCGATCTTGCCCGGCTGCCGTGTCGTGGCGGCGATCTCGATACCGTGGCCGGACGCGATCGACGCGGCCGCCATCCCCACCGACGAGGTCCCGCCACGAATCAGCAACCGCCCTCGGGCACCCGGCACGACCCCCAACGCGTCCAGCGACCCCTGCGCGGTCAGATATGTCTCGGGCAGCGCGGCCAACACCTCCCAGGGCAACGTGGTGGTGACCGGCATCAGCAGTGCGTTGGGCAACAGCGCGTATTCCGCGTAACCGC
Source organism: Nocardia sp. NPDC041819 (assembly GCF_055590505.1). NCBI lineage: Bacteria > Bacillati > Actinomycetota > Actinomycetes > Mycobacteriales > Nocardiaceae > Nocardia > Nocardia sp. NPDC041819. The sequence continues at coordinate 14,049 of NZ_JBVJAP010000033.1, forward strand.
CGTCGAACTCCCGGCCCATCTCACCCATCACCGCCGCGACGGTCGTGCCCTCCGGCAGCCCGGGATCGGTCGAGGACGCCACGATTCCGACGCATTCGATCCCGAGCACGCGGGGGAACCGCACGTTCGGAGAGTGCCCCTGCCTGGTTCTCAGTTCCGACCGGTTCAAGCCGGCGCCCTTCACCTGCACCAGGCTCCAGCCCTCCCGGACCTCCGGTACCGGCAGCTCTCGAATTTCCAGGACCTCCGGGCCACCCGCTCCGACACAGACCGCTGCTCGCATCGTCGTAGACATATGTCCACTGTCTCCGGGAGACGGTCTGGCCTGCCACCGATAGAATGCCGAGTTATGCCCGTTGCCCGCCAATCTCCCCGGCCCGGCGCGACATCGCGGATATGGCCGTCCGGAGGCGTTCACACCTGGCCGTCGGGAGGAACGAGTGCGGTGCATTCCCATCCCCGCGGGCATCTCGTCTACGCGGCGCGTGGTGTCTTGTCGGTGCACACCGAACGTGGCACATCGATCGTTCCGGCCAATCGAGTCGCATGGACCCCTGCGGGATTCACGCACTGCCACCGCGCGCACGGGCACACCGACATGCGGATCGTCTTTCTCCCGGCATCCCTGGCCCGCCTCGTGCCCACCCACCCAGCCGTGTTCACGGCCTCCGGCCTCGTCCGCGAAATCCTCCTCACCCTCACGGGTTCGCGCGATGGCGACCGGGTCGCCGGCGACCACGAGCGCGCCGCGCGCGCTCGCCTTCGCCGGGTCCTCGTCGACGAACTGCGCGAAGCGCACGAGCAGCCACTGATCCTGCCGGAACCGCACGACGACCGGTTGCAGGCCGTCGCGCGGATACTGCACCGAAACCCCGCGGACAACACCACGCTGGCCGAACTCGGGCGGACGATCGGAGCCGGCGCTCGCACGCTCAGCCGTCTGTTCCACAACGAACTCGGCATGACCTTCTACGAGTGGCGCACCCAGCTGCGCGTCTATCACGCACTCGTCCTGCTCGCCGACGGCCACGACACCACCTACGTCGCACACGCCTGCGGATGGGCGAATCCCAGCAGCTTCATCGCGGCCTTCACCGGCATCATCGGCACAACACCCGGCCGCTACCGGGCTGCGCACCCGGCGAAGTAGCGCATGAATCGACTGGCGGCGCGCTGATCCTGCTGTTCCTGGTCGGGCTGGTGACCGGCCGCCGCGGCGCATTGCGCTGACTTCCGGCGAACCCGGGTAGCCGCCACATGGTCGACGGCTACCCCGGGTCGCCGACCGCTCAGCAGTGGGTTACGGCAGCTCGTGATCGAAGTCGAAGTGGAGCTGGATGGTGGTGCCGTGCCGGCCGGTGTGTATGCGCACGAGGTCGGTGAGCTGGTTGACCAGCAGCAGACCACGGCCGCCCGGCCGATAGTTTTGTGCGGGCAGGCGGCCCGCGAGTGGATTGGTGATGTGTCCCTTGTCGCTGATCTGGAAGCACAGCTGGCTGTCATCGGCCCACATCCGCAGCGTGCCGTTCCCGCCGCCGTGGACGACGGAGTTGGTGGTGGTCTCCGCGATGACCAGTTCCAGATCGATCAGACGGTGCTCGGGTATGCCCGCTTTGCGGGCGTGCTCGGTGGCGACATGCCGGAGGTGCGCCAGGGATGTCGCGTCGAAGACGATGGTGGTGGCGGTAGGGGGTGCGGAGGGAAGCGGTTCGTTGTAGAGGTCGACGATGTGGTCGGGGTCGTAGTCGTCGCTGGTTCGCCGGCCCGTGTGGTCGATGAGGACGGGATGGGTGACGTGCGCGTCGGCCAGGACCTCCGGCGACAGACGTGCGGTGTCATAGGGACACAGGATGCTGACTTCGCGCCCGGTGAACGCCGCGTTGATCAGCGCCTCGTGCTGAGCGCACGCTGGATACTCCAGCGACGAGCGGCCGGCCCAGATGGGTTCGCCGATGATTCGCACTCGTCCGGATCGATGCCGGTCGGCGAAGGCACGGAGCACTCCCGGGATGATGCGGCCGGGGTTGCGGCCCTCGACGGTCATGTCCATCAGGTGTACCGAGCTCGCGTCGGAGCCCAGCTCGGCACGCAGGAGGGCCAGGTTCGGGCCGGGTACCGCGACAGCGACCGGTTCATCGTTCGCGAGCCCCTCGCGAATGAATCCGAGGGTCCCTGCCAGGTATTCCTCGGTGTCGCGATAGAACAGCGCGGGATGCACAAACGGATCGGTCGACTCCGAAGTGGCCGACCCAGCGCCGACAGAGCTCATGTGTGCACTACCTCGATCGTGTGTAGGGAGGGCCAGAACACTCCGAGGATCCGAAGCATCATCGGCGGAGGCCGATGCAACACGATTCGTGGCGCCTGCGGTGAGTGGGAGGCGGCCTCCACCAGAATCGACGTCCCGTGGACATCGATGAACGTCAGCTCGGAAAGGTCCAAGTGGGCGTCGCGCTGCGCGGCGGTCAGTTCGGCCAGCGCCGAGCGCCAAGCATCCCGGGTGGTGAAATCTACCGCTCCTGCGCACCGTAGACCGGAAGGACTGCTGGTCCGAGACGTGCGGAGGGTCGAAGGATCGGAGATCGCCGCACTACGGGGAGGCGTGGCCGACGGTGCGGGCTCCACTGCTCACCGACCTTCCACTGGCCAACACGAGACGACGCGGGGGATCTTACGCCCCCGCCGAGCGGGCACCTCCACACAGCCCGCTGGTGCCGTGCTGCGGCGCCGTCTTCGCGATGCTGCGTGACCACGGCCTATGCGACGTCCGTCGCGGCTCGTCGGTGCTCTGCCACATCGGGGCCTCCCGCTCGGCCTCGGTGCTCGATGTCACTGCGGCTGGGGGAGCGGCCCATCGGCCCGCCGTGCCGGGGAAGAGCCCGAATAATGCGGCTTGCCGGGCACTTTCGGCTTCCGGCTCGGGCACTGCGGCCACCCGGTTCGAAATCAGCTGTCGGCGGACGTTTCCCGCGCCGTCTGGGTGCTATTCGGTCAAGGACTGGATCGGCACCCTGACGAGGGGTGCGACCAGACAGCTCGAGGAGGATCTTGTGACCGAGAAAAGCCATCGTTCCGCCGAGACCGGCGAATATGTGAGCGAGGAGACCGCAGCGGAGAACCCGAAGACCACGCTCGGCGAGGACGAGCCGCACCAGGGTGACAACCGTCGCGACCGCTCGGCGATCACCGGGCACTTCGTCAAGCCCGACACGAGCCGTCGCCACCCCGACACCACCGTCACCGAAAACGGGTGACACCCGGAGGCGCCCCGGCCTGACGCGGTAGCGCTGGACTCAGGGCCCCTGTCCGCCGGCAGGGGCCCGTCACCGTTTGCCGCGGCCACCGAGCGCCGTGCGTCGGGCTTCCAGTCCATCGATCGACTCGGCGCCATGCCTGAACAGCTGGCGAGGGCGTCTCGGTACGCGGTGACCGACGTCGGCTTCCGGTGACGTCGTCTTCGAGCGCTGATCATGGACGCTGGGGTAGTTCGCCGCGGTGGGTGAGGTACTCGGCGATATCGGCCAGTTTGGTATTGGTGTGTTGGCTGGCGCGTACGAGTAGGGCGAAGGCTTGATCGGCGGTCAGTTTGTGACGCTCCATCAGGATGCCCTTGGCTTGTCCGATCAGATCGCGCGTGTCGATCGCCCGCGCGAGCTGGGTCACCTGCTGGGCGGAGGCCAGTGCCACGGCGGCATGGGCGGCGAACAGGGAGCCGACGTGCTCGGATTCGGCGTCGAAGGCCGCGGGGGCCGGCGAGTAGAGATTGAGGGCACCGAGGTCGTTGCCGGTGACATAGAGCTGGAAAGACAGAATGCTGCCGATGCCGAGTTCGGCGGCCCGGGCCGCGAAACGTGGCCACCGCGGCTCGTCGGTCGTATCGGGCAGCGCCACGATGCGCTCGTGGTAGAGCGCGTCCAGGCATGGCCCTTGCCGCAGGTCGATCTGCGCTCGGTCGACTCGGTGGATCACCTCGGCGGTGGCAGCCGGCGTGTGCATCGTCTCGCGGTTGTCGCTGACCAGGACTCCGGCGTAGGTGGCGCCGGGCACCGTCTGCACGGCGGTATCGACGATACCGCGCAACGTGTCATCGAGATCGTCTTGTTCCTGCAGGTAACGTGCCAGATCGCCCAGTCGCGCAGCCAGGTCGCCCTCCGCTGCGGAGGAACCGGTCGGTGTGTTGTCGGCGTCGTTGAGACGCGCATCCGTCATGGTCTGCCCGTCTTTCCGAGAAAGCCCCCGAGGTGGCAGGTGCCATCCGGGAGCGCCGGCCTCGCCTTGGTTCCGAAGGACAGTGCACACCACCCTACGCGCGAACCGGTGGCGCAGTAGCAACAACGTCATCAACCCGACGTGCGTGCGCCGGGAGTGGGTGACACGCGCCGCGCCATATCGACCCGGCGATGCGGCGGGCGCTGCGACAGCGACGACGGCATCGAACCTCGGCGCGAGAAACCTGGCTATACCCGCGCGCGGTCGGTGAAGGCGAGCGCTCCGCCGAGACCGGTCAACGCGACTCCGGCGAGAGAATCGACCGCGATCTGCGCCCGACGGCGCTGGAACAGAGCCTGCAAGCGTGTCGTTGTGACGACGAACAGCAGCCACCAAGCGCCACCGATGGCTATGTCGAGTGCACCGAGCAGCAGTGCTTGGGGCGCTACCGGACGCGCGGGGGCCAGGAACTGTGGCAACACCGCGACGAAGAAGAGCGCCGCTTTGGGATTCAACACATTGGCGGTGAACGCTCGAGCCAACACCTGTGCACCCGGCGCTGCTGCCGGTGACGACACCCCGGCGGCCCGCTCGGCGGCGCAGCCGCGCCATCCGCGATAGCCATCCCGCAACGCGCGCACACCCAGAACGATGAGATAAGCCGCTCCAGCGAGCTTCACCACGGTGAACGCCTCGGCACTGGTCGACAAGATGGCCGACACACCGACCGCGGCAGCCGCCATGTGCACGACCAAGCCGCATTGAACTCCTGCCGCCGCGTGCATACCCGCAATCCGTGAGCGAGAAGCGTGACGCAGAACCACGAACCAATCCGGGCCGGGAATCACATAGGCCAGCAGCACCGCCGCCGCAAAACCCCACACAAGATGAGCGTCCATCCGAAATCTCCGGTTTCTCGACGGCGACCTCTCCAGCCCAGGAAAGGTGACCTTTTCACGCAGTAGCTGCGCCGGGCAACGTCGGGTGGGTTACCCACAGCGACGACCCCAATCCCGGAAGGCTCGCGATTCTCGCCCGTAGATCCGGTGTCAGCCAGCGCTTCGAGTCGCGGGCTCGATCAGCTGCGCGAGCGCGTCACCGACCCGTTCCAGCGTCGCCGGATCCTTCTCCGCGCGGGCGAGCAGGATCGCGCCTTCGAGCGCCGCGACGACGAGCGCTCCCATGTCGTCGCCGCCCAGCCGTTCGCCGAGGATCACGCGCCATCGGTCGAAAGCGACGTTCGCGGCGGATATCGCGGGTGATGTCGAGGCGGCACCGTCGACGACGGCGGCGGCGACCGGACAACCGAAGTCGCTGCCCTTCAGGCGCATCGCGCTCGCGTACGCGCGAAACAGGGCCTGAACGGAATCGGCCGCGTCGCCGGAGCCGAAAGCCGCTAGTTGCCCGCTCACATCCGCACCGTTGCGGTCGACGACCGCGACGACGAGTTCGTCCTTGCCGCCCGGGAAATGATGGGAGAACACGCCTTTGGTGACTTGTGCGCCCGCGCAGATCTCACCGACTCCGACACCCGCCACACCCCGGCGGCGGAACAGGCCCGTGGCCACCCGGATGAGCCGATCACGGGTGCCGTTGCGGCGCCGGTCGCTCACAGCGCGAGGGTGGCTCGACCCGCGACCCCGGCGGCGGTCACGAACTTCGCCTTGGTCGCCCTGATGACATCGCGTGGTCGCGCGGCGATTTCGCGAGCCAGCTCGATCGCCGCCTCGAGCGCACCGGCCTCGGGCGCCACGCGATTGACCAGCCCGATGCGCAAGGCTTCGGCGAGCTCGACACGCCGGCCGGTCAGGCACAGCTCGCGGGCCAGCGCGCCACCGACGAGGTCACGCAGCGGCTCGTAGAGCGGCACCGCGAAGGCGACCTCGGGACGAGCGAACCACACCCCCGGCTGCGCGATGCGCAGGTCGCACATCGTCGCGAGATCGAAGCCGCCGGCGAGCGCGGGCCCGTTCAACGCCGCGATGAGCGGGACGGGACACCGCAACAGGGTGTGGTGGAACCGGTCGCTGGACGCCCACAATTCGACACCGAAGCCCGGATCTTCCGCGGGCCGTCGGAACTCGGCCATATCGAAGCCTGCGCAGAACACCGAACCGGCGCCCGAGAGGACCAGCGCGCCCACATCGTCACGGCCGGAGAGGCGATCCACCGCATCACTGACCGCGACACGCAGCGACGAGGAGAGCGCGTTGCGCGCGTCGGGGCGGTCCAGCCCCAACTTCCACACGCCTCCGCCGAGGTCCTCCACGACAAGGTGCTCATGGGTCATGCGCGATAAGGTAGCACGGCCGTACGAGTATCCCGGTCTGGAAGACGCTGTCGTCGAGGATCGAATCCGGACGCCGCCGACGTTCACGGTCGGGCAACGACTACCCGCGGCGTATCCGGTGAATTCATGCGCCGTCATCGTGACCATGCGGCCACCCATCGCCTTTACCGCCGAGCGAAAGCTGGGCCTGCCACTGCGTGATCGTCGCCGTGTCTCGGGGTTCGTGGCCGGTGGGCCGCCCGCGTGGTCGACATCCAGGACTCGTGCCGAACATCCTGGGCCGGTACGGATCGCACACCACCGCGTGTTGGGAGGCGGTTGCCGTCCTCGGTGCTGCTCTATTTCGCGGAGAAGTAGCTGGATCCGGGCCTCGTCGACCGACATGTGGAGTGCGACAAGGCCTTCGCGAAACCTCAACTGCGACAGTAGCGGACGAAACGGGCACGGGCGTGGGGCGGCGCGGGCCGGTACTCTGGATTCAGAGCAGCTGCCAAGAGCATTAAGTTATTGGCAATTTCCCCGATAGTACCCGTGATGTACTCGCAGTTGTGTACCGTATGTTATCGCAGGTTCGCTCCGCTTCTGCGGAGTGTGCCGGGGTCGGTATGGCCCCGCAGAAGGACTCCGTTGTCCGCGTGCGGATGCATCCGCCCGAGACGCGGACGATGTCGAGGATTGGGTGTGGCCGAATGCGTGTATCTGCTCCGATAACGGTCTCGGCTTTGGTTGTTGCTGGTGTGGTGGTGAGTGGTTCGGGGGTGC
>NZ_JBVJAP010000034.1:0-14134 GCF_055590505.1 Nocardia sp. NPDC041819
GCTGGCGCCGCGGCGAGCACTACGTGATCCGCGATGTCGACGGCAGCCCGCTCACCTCGGAACAGGGCCGCAGGACCGTCGCCGACCGATACACAATCCCCGCCGACATCCGCGTCGCGCGACGCACCACCGGTGCGAGGACGGGCCGACGACACCAGGAGTCGCACAGCGCTCCACCGATCGGCCCGTCAACAACCAACGCTACGAGCCTTCCAACGAGTTGACATCCGTTAGGAACTCAACGGTGCGGAGTTCCAGTCGGCCTTCCACTGGCACGTGATCGACCAGGGCATCGGCCACACCTACATCAAACCGGCAACCCCGCGCCTCAACGGCAAGGTGGAGCGCTCGCACCGCATCGACGCCGAAGAGTTCTACCGCCTCCTCGACGGTGTACGCACTAGCGACTGCTAGTACGCAGTAGGATGAACGTACTAGTCAACCCTTCTTCCGGAGGAACTCATGGCGGCAGATACGCGGGACCGGATGATCGGCGCCGCCATCGATGTGCTGCGCACAAAGGGTGTCGCGGGAATGTCGTTCACCGAGGTTCTCGATGCCAGCGGCGCGGCGCGCGGCGCGATCTACCATCATTTCCCTGGCGGTAAGGCCGAACTCGTCGCTGAGGCCGCGACACGCAATGGCCGCGAGGTGTGCGGACATCTGGCGCAGCTGCCCGCCGACGATCCACTGACGGTGGTCGAGATCTTCCTCGCCTCCATACGGCCGGTGGTCGGTGCTTCGGCCGAGGGGGCGGGCTGCGCGGTTGCCGCTGTCACCATCGATCCGGACAGCGGGACGCTGCGCGATGTGGCGTCAGGTGTCTTCGACTCGTGGACAACGACACTCGCGCAACGGTGACCGCGGCCGGTGTGGACGGCGATGCCGCCGCCGACCTGGCGACGACCCTGATCACGCTACTGCAGGGGGCACATGTGCTCTGCCGCGCCGATGGCAGTCTTGAGCCGTTCGACCGGATAACCCGCACCGCAACAGATTTGATCCGGCACCGCTATACCCCAGGTCGGTGACCACCCGAAGCAGTGCACCGCCACGTCGAGCACATGCGCACCGGCAGGCAACCCTTCCACGGCACCGACCACACATCCGGCCACGGTCGCCGCTGTTCGCCCAGCTCAGTGCCTCTTCGTTGCCGTCGACATCGCGAAGCACAAGCTGGGTCACGACGTGGAGTCGGATGGCGTCGGCTGCGATGCGAGCTGCTGTGAGCCCGGCGGCCTTGCCCGCAAGCGTGGCCGCCCCGGCTCCTACTGCGCCGCTGAAGCCGGTGATGAGGGCAGCACCACCAGCCATGCCTAATCCACCGGCAGCGATAGAACCGCCGCCGATCGCGGCCAGGCCTGCAGAAGTAGCCACCGCACCCGAATAGCCGACAAGCGTTCCGTACGCTCCCGCAATTGCTGGTGCGGCGAGACCGCCGGTCAGGACGCCGAGTCCGAGGCCAGCCCCAGCGAGGAGCGCGTACTTGGTCCACAAATTTGCGCACGTAGCCGGTTAAAAGGCCGCTCGGACATCCACTCGGGATCGGCACGTTCGAGGGCGGCGACGATCTTCTCGGTGGCCCACCCGTCCTCGGCACGGGCGGCCGCGACGACCGCCTTCCACAGCAGGGTCATCAGCGCTCGTCGCTCACCAGCTCCGCGCAAGTACGCCGGTCCGCGGCACCACGCGGTCGGTCTCGATGTGACTGGCAAGCGGTTGTTCGACAAGGCGTTGCCGAACGACGAGTCACGGCTACGAGCGTTGTTCGACCAGCTCGCCGCCCACGGCCCGCTGCTGATCGTGGTCGACCAGCCCAACACCATCGGCGCACTGCCGGTCACCGTCGCCTGCGCCTGCGGCCACGACGTGGCCTAACTGCCCGGCCTGTCGATGCGCCGCATCGACAGGCCTCGATCCGGGCCAGACGAAGACCGATGCTCGTGACGCGCACATCATCGCCGGCGCCGCGCGGACCATGCCGCATACGCTGCTCCGGGTCGACACCGGCGACCAAACACTCACCGAACTCGGCGTCCTGGTCGGCTTCGACGACGACCTGGCGGGAGAAGCTACTCGCACCATCAACCGCATCCGTGGCCTGCTGACCAGCATCCACCCCGCGCTCGAAAGCGTGTTGGGGTCTCGGTCTCACATCCGGCAGTTCTGGAGATCTTGTCTCGGTGCGGCGGCCGGCAGGGATCCGAGCTGCGGGCAAACGCAAACTCACCACAATCGCCAAGTACGCGCCGCGCATGGGTGCACGCCTGGTCGAGGAGGTCCTGGCCGCGCTGCCCGCACAAACCGTCGCCGTTCCCGGCGCGAAGGCCGCCGAGGTCGTGCTGCCGAAACTCGCCGACTCGCTCAAAACGGTCCTGCTGCAACGACAAAGCATCGCCGCTGACATCGAGATGATGTTCGATGACCACCCTCTTTCCAAGGTGGACATTGGTCGCGTCGGATCACCCAAGAGCACCGACTGATCTACTACGTCACCGACACAGAGATAGCGATCGTGCAGGTCGGCGGGGACTACGACGACTGACCGGGCAACGATCTCGCCGTGGACAGCCTCCACAACCGGTGCGCCGCGATCAGCTGGCCGCGCTCGCACTCACCAAGGCCGGGAACACCGCGCACCGCCTGGCGTGACGAGGGAAAGTTACCATTCAATCCTTTCGGGAAGTGGATGGTGGTCCCCGAACCACGGAAGCGGAGACGGCACCAGCTGTGCACGAGGTAGTAAGGGCCTAAGGGGCTGTTGTCAGCGAATAGACTGGTTCAGCTCTTCATGGACTTAGTTGAGAGATTGCGCGGCCGCGAGATACCGCGCGTGGCTGAGCACCTCTCCGAGCCCTGCAGAGGGCCGATAGGTGCGGACGGTCTTCGGGCTGTTGTCAGCCGTATGGTGGATGACGCCGACGCGGCGGCCGCCGAACAGGTGAAAAACACACGCCATGGTCGGCGATCGGCAGGCAGTGGACGGCACATCGAATCCGCGGGAGCCGAACAGACGGTCGACCGCCACGATCGGATCGGGTCCGACCCGGGCCCCACGGCCACCCCCGACCTCGAGGCAGGCACACCCCGACCCGATGCACCTTTGACGGTTGCGGGCGAGATAGAGCGAGTCGTGAGATCCGGCACAAAGATGAGCTGGGTGAATTTCGACCCGGCATTCAGCGACCGTCGAACCTTCGAGCGATGGCTGACCTCGGGGCACGCTCAGCTCCCCCACCGGACATCCGAATATGGATTGAATTGCTGGGAAGTGTTTCTCGACGCCGGATTACGGACGGGCGTACTGAGTCGTGAGGACATTCTCGCCTTCTACCCACCTCTCCGTGACGCGGATGGCCGCCTGATCGATCGATGGTGTCACGACGTGAACAGAGCACTTTTCCCCAGCGGTACACATGACTACGAACCCAGACGCCCCGATGCCCCGCAGCCACAGCGTGGCGACCTGATCTCCTGGAATGTCCTCTGGAATGGCTATAACTCTCCGGAACACGTTGCCATGCACACCGGACGATTCACGGGAGAGGGGGCGGGACGGTCCCCCGAAGTCTATTCGTTCTGGCGGCTTCCCAAACCGGGGGAAGTCGATGCCGCCAATCCGGTCTGGCAGTCAGGTCCCGCCTCGATCACAACCGAGACCGTCGACTCGATCACACGCGCCATGAACAACGGGGGAATGACGGAACTCGCAATCCGCTTCGGGCGAGGGCCGTGGTAGCGAATGACCAGCGGCCATGCGCGGCATCACCAGCCTGCTCGGCCCCGACACCCACCGATGACAACACATCACCTTCCTATACCAGGCGACGCCATCCTCAACAGCCTTCTGACCTGGTCGACCAGCTTCGTTTGCCGCTCCTGACACGATCCTTAACGGCACACCAACCTGCGCAACGCCGGCCTTCGCCGAGATCCCGTAGGTGGCCAGCCCGGTCAACCGGTGTGGCGGAATCATGCTCAAATCCACCGGCCCCAACCCGATTGCCTCGATATTGGCCAACCGGTCCAGCGCCTTGATCATGACCTTCCACGACGTGCGGAACGTGCCCTTACACAGCCGCTCCAGCTCGCTGATCCGAGCCTTGGAGTCCGGCGGGGACCTCCAACAACCGAAACAGAGTGGCAACCGTATTCGGTCCTACCTGATGGGCGACCCGAATCCACAACCGTTCATCGGCCGCCGTCCGGCCTTCGGCGACGAGCGCCTCCAGCGTGGTGATGCCGGGCAGCAGCGCGTTGTGGGAACGTAGCCAATCCACCGCGCCGACGAATATCGCTTTCGGCCCATCGCCAGTCGTCCACGCCAGATGGGCGATCCACGCCGCCAACTCCGCGGCGACGTCGGAGACCGCCGGATCTCGTACTCGCGCTGGTTCTCCGACGCGTGTTCGAGCCTGGTCTTGTCCCGCTCTATATAGCTCTTCACACACGAGGAATCCTCGATCCCGAGCTGCTCGGCTAGATACTCCACCAGCTCCGGCGGGACATCGAGTGGATCGGTCAGAAACATGCAGACATTGCGCACCGTCACGACCTGGAGCGCGAACCCCAACCGGTTGTAATCCCGGCGCCGGGCCGCGATCAGCCTGCGGTCCTCATCATCGAGGTAGCAGTACCGCTCCAACTCCTGCCGCGACAACACCCCAAACCGGCCGAAGCCGCCCTCACCGATCACCGCGACATGACATCACCTACAGCCCAACACCGCTCGCTGAATCGGCGACGTTAGCGCCGGATTTCGACCGGATGCTCCAAGCGCCGCCAATTGCATCGGATGCGAACTCGCGACTATGTGCGAATCGACGGGTCCGGCGGTGGCGGATGCAAGTCCCAGCCGAACTGGACGTGCACCTGATCTGCGATAACTGCAGCGGCCGACACCAACGACGCCGAAGGGGCGGCCACTGGTCAAAGCGGTCCCCGGCATCCGCTCACGGCGGGGTCCTCGCCGCCGGCCACCCGCCGAACTGCACGCCGACAAAGCCTACGACATCGCTGAATTGCGCCAATGGGTACGAGACCGTGGCATCGGAGTCCGCGTCGCCCGCAAGGACATCGAATCCTCCTAGCGCTTGGGCCGCAACCGCTGGGTCATCGAACCTCAGCACCCACAAGGCCTCCGTCGTCGCGAAATGATCTGCCGCAGGCCGCCCGCCCGAAGTGGACGAAACGGCAGCTCATCAACGGGTCTGTACAGGTCAGTGCTGCGGCGAGGGTGAGGAACCCGAGGTAGTGGGTGTGCTTGCGGTCGTAGCGGATGTTGAGGCGGTGGTGGGCGGTCATCCAGGAAATCGTTGAAATCCTCACCGACAGCAGGATTCCCGCACGATCGAACAGGACGTGGATCATACGCATCGAACATTATGCACCACAGTCGATCTCGGCACAATCCGAACGAATCACAACCACATGAGACATGACCTCAGGCGCACCTGCTCTGATCAGTCAAATTTATTCATGCTCGGCGACTTGCGCAGCGGCTGGGGCTGTCGGCCAGCCGGGACACACTCATTCGGCTGGTCCGCCGGTTGCCGGACCCACCGATCGGCCCGGTGACGGTGCTGGGTGTCGATGATTTCGCTGTCCGGCGCGGCCACCGCTACGGCACCGTCATGGTCGATCTCGATACCCACCGGCCGGTCGACCTCATCGACGGCCGTGACGGTGACGCCCTGGCCGCCTGGCTGCGCGCCCGGCCGCTGCCCCAGATCATCTGCCGGGACCGCGCCGGCGGGTATGCCGAGGGAGCGCGCCAAGGCGCCCCGGACGCGCTGCAAGTCGCTGACCGGTTCCATCTGTGGCAGAACCTCGGCCAAGCGGTCGAGAAGGACCTCTCGATGATCCGCCGCGATCCTGGCGGCGCAGGCGTCTGCTGGGCGATCCAGCCAGCCGCCGCCGGTCGTGCAGCATGCCGAACTGAAGGTTGTTCGACGCTTCCGCCAGCATCACGCCGCGGTTCACCGGCTGCTGGGCCAAGGCCTCAGCAAATCGGCGATAGCTCGTGAGCTGGGCCTGCATCCGGCGACAGTGCGGAAATTCGCCGGGTCAGTGACGGTCGATCCCTTGATCGCCAAGAACCAGCAGCGTTCGAGCATCCTCGACGGGTATCACGAGCACCTGCACCAGCGCTGGAACGATGGCATCCGCAACGCCGCTGCGCTCACCCGTGAGATCGCGGGCATGGGATATCCCGGCACCGAGCAGCAGGTGCAACGCTATCTGCGCCGGTTCCGCACCGGGACCGGCCAGACCGCGGTTCCTGCGCCGCGGCCGCCGTCGGTTCGTGACATGACCAGATGGATCATGACCGACCCCGCCCACCTCGCCGAAGACGACAGCGACAACCTGCAGCGCCTTTCCAAACACAACAAAGACCTGAAGCGGCTCGCGATCCATGTCGAAGACTTCGCGGTCATGATGACCCGCCTCCAAGGCCACCGCCTCGAGGCCTGGATCAGCACGGTCGAGAAAGACCAGCTGACAGCGATCGCGTCGTTCGCCCGCAACCTGCGCCGTGACATCGACGCCGTCCGCAACGGCCTGACCCTGCCCCACAGCTCCGGGCCCGTCGAAGGCCACATCAACCGCATCAAAATGATCAAACGCCAGATGTTCGGCCGCGCCAACCTCGACCTACTCCGTAAACGCGCACTCCTGCAGATGAACTGAACATCACGAGAATTGCGCCAGAGCCCGGATCTTCACCACGATCGCGTCGATGAAGACCGCGACATAGACCTCGTCCAGCGGCCGGCTCGACCATTCCTGCATCTCCGCGACGACTTTGTCGGTGATCCGAGAGACTGTCTCCTTCGACACCGACGCCCCATAGATCTCGGCGAAATGCGCCGAGATCTCGCCGGTGGTCAAACCTTTCGCATACAGCGACAGTACGATCTCGTCGACGCCGGTCAGCCTGCGCTGGCGTTTCTTGACGATCTGCGGTTGAAAGCTGCCGTCGCGGTCGCGGGGCACCTCGATCGGCACCGGCCCGGTCGTGTCTGTCAGCACCGTCTTCGGCCTGGTCCCATTGCGCACATTGGGCGAGTCCCGTTCGGAAGGAGCCTGATTAGGCTCGAACCCCAGATGCTCGGTCATCTCCTCGTTCAACGCCGTCTCCAGGACGGTCTTGGTGAACTGTTTGAGCAGCCCGTCCGGCCCGGTCAGGGACAAGCCCTGCTGTTTGGCCATCCGCACTAGCTCCGCCGCTGCCAGCTCCTCGGCCGACGCATCGGCCTTCTTCCTCGCCACGGCATCAAGTGTCGTCATCACGACACCTTCCCGCTGACCATCCGATCAGCGAATCAGGCCGGAAACACCCTTAAATTCAGTGTCACGATCACGGGGTCGGCCGGTTCGCTCGACCGTTAAATTCCCGCTTGCGTGGCTGTTGTGGATTCTGCGGCTGGCCGACATCCGGGACCGGACGGGATGGCTTGAGAGGAGCGTGGCATCGCCCTGACTGGGGAGTGCCTTCCGACCGGTCCGTGCCACACCGCGATCGAGAAGGGGTTGACACGCAGCAATGATGGTCATCGGGATCGACGCGCACAAGCGCACCCACACCGCAGTCTCCGCTGACGAGTTCGGCCGGAAACTGTTCACCAAAACCGTCGGAACAACCAGCACTGATCATCTGGCACTGCTGAAATGGGCGCGGGCACAGCCCGATCCGGAACGGTTATGGGCGCTCGAAGACTGCCGGAATATGACCCGGCGCCTGGAAAGCGACCTGATCGCAGCTGGAGAGCGCGTGGTCCGGGTTCCACCGAAACTGATGGCTCACGCCCGGGATTCTGCGCGCACCTACGGCAAGTCCGACCCGATCGACGCGTTAGCCATCGCCCGGGCTGCATTGCGCGAACCCGACCCGCCGGTGGCCCGGCTCGATGGAGTCGAACGCGAGCTCCGATTGCTGGTCGACCACCGAGAAGACCTCGTTGCCGAGCGCACCCGGGTAATCGCACGGCTGCGCTGGCACCTGCACGAGCTGGATCCGGGCTGGCTGCCGCCGGGCAAACTCGAACGCGCCAGCGCCTACGACCGCGTCGCAGCCCACTTGGCCCAGTTCGACGAGTTCGTCGCCCGCCTGGCGATGACCCTGATCCAACACTGCCGGCGGCTGACCGTCGAGATCGATGAGCTGGCCGGTGAGATCGGCGAACGAGTCCAACAGATCGCGCCGTCACTGCTGGCCATCGTCGGATGCGCGGCCTTGACCGCGGCGAAGATCATCGGGGAGACCGCCGGCGTCGACCGGTTCCGATCCAAGGACGCCTTCGCCCGTCACAACGGCAGCGCACCGCTGCCGGTCTGGTCATCCAACCGAGCGCGCCACCGTCTGTCCCGCACCGGGAACCGCCAACTCAACGCCGCGCTGCATCGCATCGCTCTCACGCAGGCACGCTGCCACCCGGGCGCACGAGCGCTGCTGGCCAAACACAAGGCCAAAGGCGACGGCGGCATGGAAGCGCTGCGGATCCTCAAACGCCGGCTCTCCGACGTCGTCTACCGCGCCATGATCGCCGACCTGGACCACCAATCAGCCGAAACTCCTACCGCTGCTTGACAGAGGAGCAATTCACAGTCCCTGATCTCCAGTGGATCCGATTACGGTCTGACTAGCCGGACCGAGGGTTCGGCGGGAAGGATCCTTGATGTCGGAGAGACTCGAATCCGTCGTAGATGCAGTGTCGGTGTCGACGTTCACGGTAATACGGAGGTGGAGCTGGTTTTGTTGATGGCGTATGCCGCCAATTCCGATCGAGCTGAAGGCCCAGCCGGGTACCTCCGTAAGTCGACCATCGATGACCCTCTGCGAGCCCAGAATCTGGCCCGCGAGATACCCCTGTCACAGGTCCTGACAGCTGCGGTCAACTCCATGATCGTGAACTGGAGGGGCGCGATGGGCTTGGCGATCTACATCGAGGAGGGTGACGAGGACAGCGGGTGGCTCCTTGATGCAGCCACGCGCGCGGTCGATCAGTTCCTGCTCGCGCCAGAGATAGATCGTCTGGTCGCTTATGCCCAGATCCACAGCTACCTGCACGACCGGCCGACCAGCGGCCACCAAACCGGACAGATACTGGGCGCAACCACCGCCGAACAGTCCTAACCAGCTGCGGCCAAGCGCCGCATCCGTGAACTCGAGCATGAGGTCGCCGTCCTGAAACGAGCTCGTGAGCTGCTGGAAGGACAGGCCAGCGGCCCGAAAGACGGTACGCGGCTATAACCACGATCGCGAGCGAGGAATTGCCAGTGGTAGAAACCGGACTCGGAGACGTCCAGCAGCCGGCACGCGACCTGCACCGGTGATGTCGATGACTTACAACTGGTTCGGCTGGGACCGTGTGAACGCTCGGCTGAGGTCACCGGCGTAAGGGGTTTGATGCGTGGACGGGCCCGCTTGACGCCGGGCAGGCCTTTGATCCCGGCACGCGCCATCAGCAACTCGACCTGGTTGTAACCGACGCCGATGCCGAAACCGGGGTGCCGATGGATTCGGCGTGCACCGGTGGAGCGCCGTAGGTGCCGCTGGATGCGGCGTGCGGGGCCCGGATCTCGTCGGCGAGCCAGGCGTGTCAAATCACCTGTTGCGAGGGTGGGCACGATCTCCCACCCAATACTGCACCACTTGGATTCCAGCAGTCGTCGCAACGGTCTGACTACGAGGCGTTCAGTAAAGCAGCCAACCGCTCGGCGGGGGTGTCCTAGTCCAGTGCTTTGCGGGGTCGGTCTTTGAGTTCGTCCGCGACTGCTTGCAGCGCTGAGGCATCATGAGCTCGCAAGTCACTATTTCGTGGGACCTATTGGCGCAGGAGGCCATTGGTGTTTTCGTTGGTGCCGCGTTGCCATGGTGCGCTGGGGTCGCAAAAGTAAACGGCCATGTCCGTCGCGATGCGGAATACGCGGCGTTCCTCGATCTCGGCTCCTTGGTCCCAGGTGAGCGTGCGGAGCCGAACCGTCGGCAACGTCGACACGGTCGCGATGAGGCTGTCGCGGACTGCGTCGGCATCGCGGCCTTCGGCGAGATGCCCGAGCATAACGAACCGGCTGGACCGCTCGACCAGCGTCGCGATCGCTGATCTTCCAGTCGCAGCAATGATCAGGTCGCCTTCCGTAAGACTGTCGATGGCCCGGGAGGGTCGGGTGTGGCTGAGATCGCCTTGCGCTGTGGTCGCTTACTGGGAATGTCCGCCCGGTTCTCCGGGGCGCCCTGGCTGCTGATTGAGATCTGCGCTCGGTCGCTGGTTTACGGATGTGTCGGTGGGTGTTCGTCGGGGCCGCTGACAAGGCATCGTCAAGGGGACGGAGAAGTGTGTGGCTGAGATGCGGGACAAGGCGTGGACCGGGGTCGATGTCGGCAAGACCCATCATTGGGTGTGTGGTGGATGCCGATGGCGCAACGTTGCAGTCTCGGAGGGTGAGCAACGACGAGGCCGAGATCTTTGAAGCGATCTCCGCCGTGGGCGCATTGGCGCAGCGGGTGGTGTGGGCGGTCGACATCATCGGGGCGCCGTCGGCTCTGCTGCTGGCGCTGCTGGCCCAGGCCGGGCAGGTGGTGCATTACGCCTCTGGCCGGGTAGTTGCGGCTATGAGTGCTGCGTTCACTGGTGAGGGAAAGACCGACACCAAGGACGCGTATGTCATCGCCGAAACCGCCCGCTTGCGCCGCGACTTGGCCGTCATTGATCGTGACACGGATCTGGTCCGCAATCTGGCTGTTCTGACCGGGCACCGGGCGGACCTTGTCGCCGATCGGTGCGGATGATCAACCGGCTGCGGGATCTGATGACCAGTGTGTTCCCCAGCTTGGAGCGGGAGTTCGACTACTCGGCCTGCAAAGGGGCACTGGTGCTGCTGACCGGGTATGCCAGCCCTGAGCGGATCCGTCGTGCCGGACAGAGCCGGCTGGCTTTGCGGGCCCGCAAGGTCCGCAACTCGGCCGGGGTCGCCGCCCGCGCGGTCAACGCAGCCAAAGCCCAATCGATCGCGCTTCCCGGCCAGGACATGACCGCGGCCATCATCACGGAGCTGGCTACCAGCATTCTCGCCCTCGATGAGCGGTTGAAGAGCCTTGGCGCTCAGATCGAGGAGCTGTTCGGACTACATCCGCAGGCCGCAGTCATCACGTCTATGCCCGGCTTCGGGTCGTTCCTCGGGGCCAGTCTGCTGGTCAATGCCGGAGACCTGCGTGCTTTCCCCAGTGCCGGACACCTCGCTGCAGCCGCCGGACTCGTTCCGGTGCCACAGGACTCCGGCCGACGTGTCGGCAACCTGCACCGGCCGCTGCGTTACAGCCGTCCACTACGGCACGTGTTCTACCTCTCGGCACAAACCTGCGTGACGACCGGATCTGGACCACGACACCACCGCCCATCGCTCAAGCGGCTTGACAACAACATCGAGTTTCCCAATGGCCAGGGATCACACGTGAGTATGCCTCGGGCGGTCGCATCGCGACCGGTGTCATCGGGTCGACGAACCGGGGCCGACGAAGGTTTGGATCCCGGCGGGGCTTGCGTGCTGTGCGGCCGCGGCGCAGCTGCCGGGCGAGCTCGCGCTTGAGCTCACCACGGGCGTGGACGTAGATGGCCTGGTAGATCGTTTCCGTGATCACCCGCATGTCCGCCGCATCGGGGAATTTCTTGATCAAACGGTTGCTGATCTGCTGTGGTGACCATTTCCTGTTCAGCTTGGCCTGAACGTAGTCGCGCGGCCGTGGATTGGCTAACAGCTTCGGCCGCCGTGGCCGCGATCTGCGTTGAACCGAGAGCCGATGCGCCGTATGAGGCAGATATCCACGCGATGACATGGCATTGCGGCGCAGCTCCCGGCTGACCGTCGAGGGGGAACGCCGTAGTTGCGCGGCGATCTTGCGGATCGACATCCCAGCTCGGTGCAGGTCACGCAGATGCTCCCGCTCGAGCAAACTCAAGTAGCGCGGATGGATGACCTTCTCGACCCGATCCAGGTCGATCCTTCCACCGATAGCAGGGGCTGTGCGTGCCGAATTCACGTCGGCCAGTATCGGTTCCGGGTAACGGACGATGCGGCCGTCGGGATAGATCCGGCCCCGGTTGATGATCGTGATGCCTTTGTCCCATCCGCGGCGGAGCGCTTGTCGGCTCCAACCCGTTTCGCCGCCTGAGCACGTGTCACGCCCTTGGCCCGAAGCCGCAGGAACTTTTCGCGCCTCGGGTTCGCCCACCGCGCTTCGCTGGTGTAGATGCCTGCCTGGTGCGCCCACTTGTAGCAGGTCACACGGGCGAAGCCGAGCTGGCGGGCAACAGCCGACACGTTGCCGCGTTCGGCGAGCAGGCGGAAGAACTCAGTCTTCTCTTCCTTGGTTCTTCTGGGGCAGAATGCAAACCGAGCGACTCAACCGGCAACGCGGGAAACCCCGGATCGAGCTGGCGAACTCGATCTTCGACTACCTTGAGATCGTCCACAACCGCCGCCGCCACTCAGCCCTCGGTATGCGCCCCCTATCGAGTACATGAAACCGAGGGAACATCAGTTCGTGGGTTTGGAAGCAGTGATGGCGCTGGACGAGCATCTTGTTGAACAGCTGCAGCAACGCTGCTCCGTGCGCTCGGTGGCGTTGGTAGTGCTTGCGGGGCAGGGTCGCATCTGGAGGTGGCCGAGGAACGCCCAGATCCAGCCCGCGGCCGCCAGGTGGTCGTCCTTGACCCGGCGCTGGGTGATGGAGATCGTCTTGCTCGACGCTCGGGTGACCGGTGCCGATCCGGCGTAGGTCTTCAACGCGCGGTCGGTGGCGAATTTAATTGTGTCGTCTGCAACCTCGGCCAGAATTCGGGCGCCGGGCGGGGTCAGCGAGGCCAGGGAAGCTGGTGATGATGGTGTAGCGGGATATTTGCGAAAGTCCTCGGCCGCAGCCTGTTCCAGTCATGGTTCAGCTCAATATCTGGTCGCAAATATATCCGTCCACTCCGTGGCCGTGTATTCGATCGAAATCGGAACGCTCAAAATCCGCACCATCTACGTAATGTGGAATAATGTCTACCTCGACACTGGTGCATACCCACTTTCGGCCCGTATCCTCGACTTCCATTACCGAGGTCACCCGGTGGTCGCCACTCAGAGGGGCGCCGTTCGAGGCCGTGCATTGACGCCCCTTCACATACCCGAACTCCTGATGGGAGAACTTGCAGGTGTAGGTCGGCAACGGATGCGCAACACTGGGGATGGTGATCAGACCAGCAGCTGTAACCAACACGGATGCGGGTTTGGCGAGTCGGAAGAAGCGGGCTGTGGCCATAAGGGATTCCTTTCGAAGAAAAATTGAAAACATTATGGGCTATCGCGAATTTCTACTTCGTTCGCACCACGGTCAGATGGGACGGCAGCCGTATGCGTCGGCCGGCATTGAGCACCCGTTCAGCGTTAGCCCGCGATATTCCCGGATGGATCGACTTGCCAATGTACACAGTCACACTATTGCACTCCCCTTTTTTCGCCGGTATCACTGTTCCATCTTGACGAAGAGTTCGAATACCTGCCTTCCAGCGGGGCGCAGTGCGATGCCGTACACTAGCGGCCATCTATCCAGCTGAATCTTCCGAAGAAGCTTGCTGCGGGTGTGTGTTCGCAAATGTAAGTCGGCAGCGCTGGTTGAGCTGCGACGATGGGAGCCGTTAGCGCCATGGTGGTTGCGGCAAGCATGAGCGCGGGTGTGCAAGCACGAAATGGACACGATGAAGTCATAAGAGCTCCTATTCTATTAGACTGCCGGCCGCATATCGCCATGCCGAGATCATCGTCAAGCGAAAGGCATTGGGCTGCAATAGATTTACCGGGTGTCGGACAAACAGGCCGCGTCGGGTTCGGCATGGAGCCCAGAGCAATTGTTGCCGTACATTGTCGTGAATCCGCCATGCCTGCGATTTTTGTCTGAAGCGATGTCACCAGCATCGATGAACTGCCTACCATCTACTTACGGGTACTCGGGAAGTCGGCCTGGGTCCCGGGTCGCGGCGATATTATCCTGGCGCTATGAGCTCCTAACAGGTTCTGTTGAGTGGCGGTGACTCTCGTTGCGGTGCAGTATGTTTCGTCGTGGCGGCACCGTGGGTCGTGGATGACGAGTTGT
>NZ_JBVJAP010000035.1:0-13950 GCF_055590505.1 Nocardia sp. NPDC041819
GAGCCATCGCCACTCGCTACGACAAGACCGCGCAGTCCTACCACGGCATGCTCGACCTTGCGACTCTACTCATGTGGCTTTGAGGACACTTCCTAAGCCGCAGAAACGATCTCCGCAAGTTCTAACTGCCGGGGTTACCAGTAACGGCCGCCACGAGGACCGAGTCGTGGACTACCACATCGACCCCGGCCGCGGCAGCACCGCCGATGCCGCCCAGCAACACGCCGCCCGCGAACACAACCTCGCCGAAGCCTCACCGGCCGCTTCCGTCCGGCTACGCGACCTCTACAACCACTACCCCATCGAGGAACACGAACCGTGAACCGACCCACCACCTGCGCGGCCACCCTCGCCGCAGCCATCGAGGAGTACTACGAAGCCGCCGAGGGCTATTCCGGCGACGCCGAACGCGCTGCTGCGATCGAGCTGGCCGACTGCGCCCAATGGCTCCTTGGACACTCTCGCTGTCCGGATAGCGGATCGTGCGCATATCGTCGGCTTGGGTGCGCGCGCCGTCGCGCTGCGAGTCCGCACAGCCGCCTCTGCCCTCCGCCGCCGGTGGCGCGGCGTCGCGGTGACCGAGCAGAGGAGTCGGCGGTGATCACCGTCGACGCCGCCACCGGCCTACCCGCGGGATGGTTCGTCCACATCAAACCGGTCTTTGACGTCGGTGAACGGTATTGCGCCGAGTGCGCCCGTCTGTCCGGAAAGTAGCGCGCCATGGGTATGCATCGCGCTGGCGACTGGCTGACGGTCCTGGACGGTCCCGATGAGGGCCGTACGCTGCGAGTACGCCAGGTTCGTATGTTCGCGACCGATTGTGGTTACTATCTTCGCGGCGGCGCCGGGCTGTACAGACCGGATCAGGTGCGGTTCGCCCGGTTGCAGGAGGACGGCAACCCGTGCGGTCGCGCATGCGACGCTCGGGTGCATGACGTGCTTGGTGTGTGCGACCACTGCCTCGGCCACTGCGGTTATTGCGGCCCGCACCATGTTGACTCCGCCGGATAGATCAGGAACGGGGACGAGAGGGATGGTTGAGTCCATCAACGACGCAATCAGCTGCCTGGTTGAGCGATGGCACAGCAGCGACGGCGATCGCCCGCTGCCCGAGTTCCTGGGAATGACCGATCAGCAGTACGGACGCTGGTCTGCCGGCCTGATGCCCGGGCAGGAGCTGGGTGACTGGGCTGATGAACAGTTCTGCACCGACCGGTAGGGTCAGCGCACAGAATCGCCTGGGAGATGACGTTCTTCTCCAACCCCACCGTCTGGCCGCAGCAACGCGACGAGTTCCTCAGACAACAGCGAACAGCCGCCCCACAGTGTCGGTCACTCCTGCACCAGCCGACCTTCCATCATGCCCGCCCGATCGGCGACCCCGGTGTGGAGCGATGAGGCGTCCACGACACGAACGCGGCTCGTCGACCGCTGGCCGCGGTCGAGGTCGATCCGCGCGTAGCCTCGTTCCCGTACGCGCTGAAACGCCCGCGAGGCCCGTTTTTTCAGAGGACGAACATTACTGTGGGCAAACCTCTCCCGCCACTCGATGAGACCGGCGCATACGACCGCGCCGTCCACTACCTGACAGCGCTCGCGGCCGACGCGAGCCGTAAGGCGGAAGCCGACCCCCGATGGGCCGCGATCCGTGACGAGCTGGCGCGCCGGCGGGCAACGTTGCGCCCGCAGCACCACGACGACATTCGAGCTGTGCTGGCCATCGACGCCGCCGATCTCGCACCGCCAGGCCGGCAACCGCGGCTACGACATCGGCACCGCGATCAACGACATGAAGGCAACCGCCACCGAGCCAGCCGCACTCGATGCAGCAAACCCACTATCCGACTCCTCTCCGCAACAGACGGCCGAGCCGGACATCGGTCCGTGACCGACGCCCACCCCAGCACCACCCTGCTCGCCACAACAACGCCCAAGCGGCCTGCCGCAACACCGGGGTGTCGGGGTTGCTGCGACACGACAGCCGTTGCGGAGGCTGTAGCCGACCCGCGATCCGTCCATAACCGAGGTGACTTGGAAAGGTTGACATCCCCCACACGGGCGATCTCACCGAATGGCGCGCGATCCACGCCCACCTGTTCGGCAACGTCTATGACTGGGCAGGTCAACTGCGCACCGTCGGCATGTGCAAAAGCGGCCGCGACTTCCTGCACCCGCTGCACTTCGACCAATTCCTGCCCGCCGCGCTCGCTGATCTGCGCGCGGTCCCCTGGTCACAGCTGGACCGGTTCGGGTTCGTCGAGTACATCTCCTACAACTACATGCGGTTGAACTGGGCCCACCCATTCCGGGAAGGCAATGGGCGCGCCTTAGCGATATTCCTCGATCGTCAAATCGTCGATGCGCGATGCCCCGCTCGCGGTCCGGATGCGAGTTCTGTTTCAGCCTGCGCTTGCCCTCGCGGAGGAGTATATCGATGTTGCGAGTCAGACAAAATTGGCAGCGGAGTCTCTTCGGCAGACGGACGCTCTTCGCTTTCAGGGGGTCGTGCTAGGGCAAGGCGGGATGGGCGCCCAGGTAGGTAGGACCACGGAAGCTCTCGTTGAAAATCAAATCAACGCTATTGCAGGACAGTTGCAGCAGAGAGGTATCGAACCGAGGCTGATTCCGGCAGCGCGTGCGGGACTTCAAAACGTGATGTCGTCCGTCAGAACCTTGCCCGTGGATGGCCGAGAAGCGGCAGCTAAATTGATAACAACGGTGACTGCGATGCGGGCGTTGGTATCGCAAACGGCCGTGCGCGCGACGGCTGTGGGGCGCGCGCGCATCGTCGCGGCGTTCTTGTCGGTCGAGACTGTGCTGGTCGAGTTCGGCTCATCGTTGTCAACGCCGCTGATTGTACCAACGAAGGTCTTGCGCGAAATTCTCGGTATCCGGGAGACCGCGTAAATACGCTGACACTAGTCGACTTGAGGTTGCCGTCCGAGAAAATTCAGGCACCTTAAGGTAGTCGGTTCAGTTTCGTCTGGATCGAGTTGCCCCACTTTTCGACGACCCCCAGGTCAGTGTGTCGGCGTGCTCGCTGCCAGAGACCTCGTCACTCCCAAAGACTCGGGGCGCGCCAGCCACGGTCTGGTGGTGTTAGGACGCGATGTCGGCGGGGCTTAACGCGCGTCCGAATGGGGTGACGAGCACCGCGGCAAGCTGTCCATTGGTCGCGACGATGGCGGTGGGGACAGCAACCTCGGCTGAGCCGACTGTCACCAGGTGCGTCGAAAGCTCCATCAGCACACCATCGGCGGCAGCAGATCCGTATAGCTTCAGATTGAAAGCCGGTGCGCCGGGGGCGAGGTCGGGAAGGCCGGCGATGTCGATCAGCACACCTCCCGCTCCGTCGGGTGTGGATGTCAGTGCCGGTTCGGGTCCCTCGACCTCCACCCAGGCCGGTGCCGACAGCGGCCCCCACGGCGAGTTGATCCGTTCGCCCTGCGGACCGGCGGAGAACAGTTCGGGTGCGTTGACGATGTCGGTGCCGGGCACCACCGTGTCCTCGGGTGGGTAGCGCACGGCCACCGCCAGTCCGGCGCGCGACCATGCCGGCACCGCGACGGTGACCTCGGCGGTGAACACTGATGGGTCGGTTGGTGAGGGTGCCAGCTCGACGGTGGTGATCTGCGGCCAGAACCATGGGTCGCCGGACGTGCATGCCTCCACGACGCGGGCCTGCATCGGTTCTGCCGCATACCGGTCGAGCACCGCGGATTGCACGCCCGACACCGTGACCGTCACGGTCACCGGCGTGCCGGCGTCACCGGGTGGGCCTACGGTTACGGAGATCTCCGGGGTTGGCGGTACCTCGTCGTACGGAACGACGACGAACACCGGTTCGACTGCGGTGAAGGGTGTTTCGACGCCGTCGCGGATCATCTGCCCTGCGGCGTTCACCTCGGCGGTCACGGGCACTGCCCGGATGGCCAGCACGTCGTCGGTGCCAGCCGGGATGTCGATGCGCGCGGAAGCGGCTCCATTCTTGGCGGGCACCGGTTCCGGCAGCGCCAGCATCGACGCTGTGCGCGCGTTGCCCCCGGCATTTTCGCGTAGCTGCTGGGCCCGCACGGCGCGGGTGGCCGCCGGTCGTGGGCCCAGCCCGGCCGCAGTGCGCAGCGCGCTTTCGGACGCGAGGTAGAACCGGTATGCGGCGTCGACCGGCGCGCGCACGGTCAGTGTCACCGACACAGTCGGTTCGGCCGTGCGCCGCGAGGTGACCAGCAGTTGAGGAGACACCGAAAGCGCCGGGAGTGCCCGCCCATCACTGGTGTCGACGGTGTGGGAGACCTGCGCTGACAACGTGCCGCTGGTGTCTTCCGCGGCGGCGGTCACCGTGACTTTTCTGTGCTGGCCGGCGACAGTGGCGGGGGCCGGGACGTGCGCGCGCACCAGCAGCGCCGCCGAGGCGGCATCGACGGGCACACCGGTCAGTGTCAGCGGCGGCTGGTCGACGCCATCGACGCTCCACGTGATCCGTTGTAGCGGTAGGGCACCGGGCGGCGTGGCCGGAGGTACGCGGAACAGCAGGTGCACCGTGCCGGGGGAGGCGGCCTCTGTCCCGGCAACCGATGCCCGTTCCAGACCGGCTTCGATGGTGGGCGGTGCCGGTGTCGGCGGTGCCGGCGGGTCGATGTCGATGCTGGCGGGTTGCGCCCAGCGCCCGATCCAGTCACTCAACGCGACCGACCAGGTGACCGCCGAGCCTTGCTGGCCGTCGGCCACCGTTTCGGTGCCGGACACCGTGCACGCCCCGGTCCTGTCGTTCCAGCCGGGCACGAGGGGGGTCGCCAGGCCGGTGTCGCCGAGTTCGGCGTGCTGGCTTCGGACGGAGGGGGCGGTTCGCACGAAGGCCACCGGTCCGCGGGGGACGGGCCCGTGGAGCCCGTACGGCAGCGACGGTCCCTTTCCGATCGCCACGGTGTGCTCCCATCGCCGCGGTGGGTCGGCGGCCCACCGCGGGCCCGATCCGCCGGGCACGCCGGTGGAAGCCGGTGCGGCGAGGAGTGCGGGCGTAACCGGCCGGGCCGGGCCGATCCCGGTAACGTAGGGCAGCGGGATATGCGCAAGAAGCACGTCGTGGGGTCCGAACTGGTTGTGCGGCAACCAGTTCGATACCTCGTTCAGCAGGTCGATGAATCTGCCGCCGGCGACGATGCGGCCGTCGTAGAGGCCGTCGTCGTCTGTGCGCGCCACGCTCACCCCGGGTGGCAGCCGGTTGAGATACACGTGCAGCGGAACCGTGGCCACCAGCAGGCCTAACCAGTCGGCGGCTACCAGCCCGTGGGGCAGCATTCCGGAACGGCCCAACCACCGCGAGATGCCGGGGTCTAGCGCGGCGACACCGAGCGCGGCGGCCGCGGCTTGGGAGGCCACCACGCGGTAGGGGTCGCCCGGCCCGCCGGTGGCGCCGTCGATGGTTCCGCGGGCACCCGAGCCCAGTGCGTCATAGGCGAAACGGACCCAATTGGCGACGGAGTCGCCGCTGCGGGCGATCTGGTCGGCGCGGCGCACTTCGTCGTCGGCGTTCCAGTGTCCGCCCGGGTCGGTCAGCGCGTAGGGCACCTTGCTTCGGGGAGCGGAGGTGGCCAGCCGGTCCTTCCAGGACGCCGCGTTACCCGCCACGACGTAGCCGTGCCCGGGGACGACGTCATCGGGGAGGCCGTGCACCTGCGGTGAGCCGGCGATGTCGTCGAGATCGCCGTCGAAACTGGCCGGCAACGCGACGAAAAACGACTCGATGATCGCGCCGTCGCCGCTGACGACCAGGCCTGCCATGTCATGGCCGGCGACAGTATAGGGCGGGCGGGTCCGCGCACCGAGTTCGATATAGGCGCCGCCGACGCCGACGCGCGCCGAGATCGCCGCGACCCGCAGGTCGCCCTCGCCCTGCACGTGCGCCCAACAGACGATCCGCCCCGGCAGGGATCGCGGCAACAGCAGCACCGGTGCGTCGGGTCGCACCGCGCGGCCCGGCTCCGGCTGCTGGTCGGTCGCCGCGTCGATCACCTCGACCGGGTCTTGATCGACGGGCAGGGCGCGCAGCAGCACCGGACCGGCCGGCAGGTCGGCGGCACCGCCGGGGGTGAGGCGCCAATACAACCCGTCGGGCACGCTGTCGTCGGCGGCGGCGTCGATGTGAGCCGCCTCGCCGAGCGCGACGATCGCGCGTGTGAAACCGCTCATGGGGCCACCGCCTTGATCGCTCCATTGGTGAACCGGGGACGTGGGTCGATCCGCAGGCGGCGGGTGAACGGCCATGCGCCGTTGTCAGCGTAAAGCACCAGCGCCGCCGGGGCTCCCAGCACGGTCGGGTCACGGCGCAGCCACATCGCCCTGGTGCTGCCGCGCGAGGTGCGTTGCACACCGAACGGTGCACCGTCGAGCGCAGACGTGCGCACATCCATCCGGCCCGGGCGGATGAGTGGCTCGCTGGACTCCAGCAGCAGCCCGGCCACCGCCCACTGCCCGGCAACCAGCGCCCACAACACGGTGCTGCGCGGCTGGGGCACCGGGCGCAACGGCGGCAACCCCAGTCCGGCCAGGATCCGCCCGAACTCGGCGTCGTCGGCCACGGCACCGTCGACCAGCCCGATCAGTCCGGCCGGGTCACCGTTTCCCCCGGCGCCGAGGGCGAGATCACCGTGCGCCATCGGTGCCGACGCGAGCGCCTCGGCGTCGGTCGCGGTGTTGAACGCCTCGATGAGCTCCTCGGGGCCTCGATAGGCGGACGTGGTGAAGGTGATGCCATCCAGTTCCGGATCGCCGGGTTCGAATGCCTCGTCTTTCAACGGCAATCCGACCGACAGTTCATAGGGGGTCTGCGGCTGCAGCGGGAAGGTCGTTGTCATCTGCGCGCCGTCCAGCGGTGCGGGACAACCGGATTGCCGCGCCGCGGCGGTCAGCAGATCGGCCGCGGAGATGCCTGCGCCGTGCGCACCCTCGGCGAGTGCGACGCCGATGAGGCCGAGCGCGTGGAAGACGTGGCTGGACTGGCGGTCGGTGCGCCGCGCGGCCAACCCGATCCCGCGGCCCATCGTCTCGGCCAGCGCGAGGATGTGGGGTGCGCGGAACGTCGCGGACACCGGGTCGCCGGTGAAGTGGAACAGCTCGTGATCGGCGGGTGTGTAGCCGGTGAGATACCGCGACAGGAAGCCCGGGTCGAACCGGTCGACTGCGGTGAACCTGGTCGCGGCGGCCACGACCGCAGCGGTCTTCTTCCATGGGGTCGCCACCGTGGTGTCCCAGGGTGTGGCGTCGGCGGCCGCCGGTCCCCCGGTGACGGCGGCCTTGACCTTGGGATCCTGGCCGGTCGTGCGGAAGAACCAGCGCACCGTGCGTGCATCGGTCAGGTCGGGGCGGGTGATGCCGTCGACGCGGTCCTTGTAACCCAGTGTCGCGCTGATCCGGTAGCGGGCGTCGGCGTCGAGCACTACCCGCCCTGACCCGTCGACGAGCGTGTCGGGCGCCATGCCCGACAGGTCGGCGATGCCGGCTGCGGTGACGGCCGCACCGTCTGCCATCGACCCGGCCGTGGCGTACAGACCCAGAAGCGCCACCGGTCGCAGCGCCGGCACGCCGAGCTCGACTGCTGTGGCGCGCGGTTGTCCGTGGCGGACGACGTGCACGCGCCACAGGCCGGGCGGTCCGTCGGCGGGTTCGATGTCGGCGGGGTGGGTTCCGGCGAGTGTGCTGACCGTCGCGGTCAATGGCGGGGGCCGCCGGTTGCGGTCGCCGGTGTCGACGAGCAGGTATCCCTCGGCGATGGGTTCGTGCAGGACGATCGCATGCCGGGCCGGGGGCGGGTCTTCTTCGAGGGCGGCCGAGAGGCGGCCCCACAACCGCAGCGCGCCACCGAATTTCGTCGTATCGACGATGATCGGATAGGCGAGGGTGACGGTGCCGCCGTCGTCGATCCAACCTGTCGAGGCGAGTGGGGCGAGCAGGTCGTTCGGATCGTCGGCGGGGCTGGTGACGTCGAACCCGACACCGCGGGTGAACGTCGGCCAGCCGGTGGGAAAGCCAGCCAGCGTGTCGCAGGCGGTGATGCGCCACGACCGCGGTGCGGGCAGTCGGCGTGCGTCGCCGCCGTAGGTCCACGCGGCGCCGGCGCGGGGGTGGCGGTGGCAGGTGTCGGCAGCCTGGGCGACGTTGGGCGGGATGCTGCCGTCGAGTGGTGCGGCCTGATGCACCAGCGAAATCCCTTGCTGCACGGTCAACAGCGCCAGTTGCCGTTGGTCCGAGGTCACCGCGGGCGGTGCGTCGGCGCTCACGTCGGTGGGTACCTGCCAGGCGGAGGCGGTGTCCACCTCCACCAGGGTGGGGCCGGCGTCGGTAATCTTCTCCAGCAGTACCGAGGTGAGATGCCATTCGTGTTGGAAGCGTCCCGCCCCGGACAGCCCCGCATGAACTTCGCTGTGCACCCCGGCGCCGGCGTCGACAATGGGTGCTACCGGAAACGTCAGCAGGGGAATGGTGTCGGGCCACACCGTGGGTGTGGACGCCCACCCCGTCGCCGGGGCGTCCCCGTCCTCGAGCACCAGATGCCCCGCACCGGGGTCGTCGGGATCGGTGAGCAGCCGCCCTGTCCCGTCGGCCAGGGTGACCGTCGGCAGCGGCCACGGTTGCGGCGGCGGTGCCTTCGTCAAAGCCGTTGTCACGGTGCCGATCTCGATGCATCCCTCGAGTTCGGTGAAGAACAGATCGACCACTGCGCATACCTTGAAGTGCAGGTCGGCCTGGCCTTCGGAAAGCAGGATCGTGGCTGTGGCGGACACGCCGATCCGGAACGGGCCCAGCCCGATGCGCCCGGCCAGGCGGCCCTGGGCCCACACGGTGACCGGTCTGGTGCCGATGGCGGCGATGAGGCTGGCCGACACCTCAGCCCACACCACCGGTTTGAGTCCGAAGACCTGGGTGAACCCGACGCCGGCGGCGACGGCGAACCCCTCGAGGTCCAGCTCGGTTCCGGCGAGGTTGTCGATGCCGCTGCCGCGCACCATCAAGAAGGCCCAGCCCTGCTCCACTTCCAACGGCCCCAGCCCCGGAAACACTGTGGCCTTCATCGGGCCGGGAGGCCGGTCGGTGGCGATGCCACCGACCCCGTCGTCGGATCCGATGTGCAGATACCACGTGGTGCCGAAGTGGCCGGCGGCCGGCATGCGCATCTTGAACAGATAGGGCACCGACAGGTGCCCTTCCAGACCGATGTCGAGGCCGGTACCGCCGGCCGACAGCCCACCCAACACGACGAGGTTGCCGCTCGGGTTGGCGCTGTTGACGGCGAGGACATCGCGGTCGGCCAGCTCGTGCCCGTCGTGCCGGTCGCGCAGGAAGACAGCGTCGAGTCCGATGCGCAGCGCGAAGTCGGGCACGGTCACGCCGACCACACCGAGCGCGTTGGCGGTGAATCCGTCGTCGGCGGCAGTGCCGACGACGACAGCGGCGCCCAGTGTCAGATTTCCGGGGGCAGGCAGCAGTCCATTCCACGGCTTCCAGGTGCGCAGCGACTTCATCGGGTCGGCTGGATCCAGCGGCGGCACAGCCGAATTGGTACCGATGGTGGCGGCCAGCGAATACAGGCCCAGTCCGGTGGGGCCGAGCAGGATGGGGGCGGGCAGATCGACACCGGCGCTGAGTATCACCCGCTCACCGTCGATGGTGACCGCGACGAATCCGTTGACCCGCAACGGCACAATCTGCGCCCACAGCACGACATCGAGCTGTTCGGCGAGGGTGACCTTGCCGCCGCCGCGCAGCACCCCGGGTAGCTCGACGCTTGCGTCCAGGCCGCGCAGCCCGATGTCGGGTGTGAGGGCGTTGTTGTCGAAGGTCGCCCGGATCGTCGCGCCGGATACCCTCACCGGCCCCAGGTCGACGGTGAACCGCAGATCGACCTCGAACCATGTCGAGCCGCTGCCGCCGCGGCTCCCGATCACCTCGAACAGATTGCCGGGGCCTTCCACGGTCCAGCCGCCGGGGTCGACCACATCGGCCCGGGCACCCCGCAGGTCCAGTTGGACGGCGTCCTGAATCGCCGTGGCGGTGACGTCCACGACGGCGCGCACATTGCGCCAGCGCACCCGCATGGGCCGACTCATCGAGATCCGCAGCAGCGGACCTATCTCCCACTGCTTGGCCTGCACCGAACCCTCGACGTCGAGGGTCACCGGAACCTGGCCGGTGCTGGTGGACGCCTGCAGCGTGACCGCGTGCAACACCATGCCGCCCAGTGACGCGAATGCTCCGCCGAAACTTTCGGCGGCCCCGTAGAGGACACCGAGCGCGGCCAGGTCCGCGGCACCGGCCCGCGCCGCCATCGCCGGACCCAGCACCGTGGTGACGCCGACGGCTACCGCCGACGCGTCGGTGGCCTCGGCGACGTGTGCGAGGCCGTGTGTTCCGTCGGATTCGGCCGTGAGCGCGACCTGCAACGCCGCTGGATCCTGCGGCGGTCGCGACACCGTCGCCCGCACCCGCACCGTCTCCGCCACCTCCGGGCCGGTGGCCCCGAACGGCCTTCCGCCGCCGGGCAGTTCAAGCACCACCGACACTGCCAGCGGCACCAAATCGGCCGGGGTGGCATCGGCATGGATACGGAAGGTCAGCTTGCCCGATGCGTGCGGCCCGGCTCCCGCCGCCGGTGTGCGCGGCACGGTGACCATCACGTCGGTGTCCGCCTGCGCGGGCAGGGCGGCGGATAGCACGAGCCCACCGACAATCGGCAGAGCGGCGGGCAGGATGAGTTCGACCGAGCCGAGGTCGGGTCCATTCGTCGTGAGCGGCACGTCCGAACTGATCAGCGTGAGGCCGAAACCCCCCGGCAGGAGAAGGTGCCGGGTGGACAACACCGCCTTCGCGCCGGCGGACGTAGCCACCGACGCGGGCTGGGTGGCCGACCCCGTCACGACGGCGGTGCCGACGAACGCCGCGGTCACCGGCGCCGCGGTTGCGGTCATTGTGGCGCGCAGGAGAGCTGTCGCGAGGTCGGCGCGGTTTGCGCCCTGCACCGCGGCCAGTGGTGCGCCGGCCCCGGCCCGTGCGGACTCGATGCTCACCGCGAATCCGGTGCCACCGGGCTGTGCGTCGACGGTCCACGACACGATGCCGTTGATGGCGGCACCGAATCCTCCGGGAAGTACTGCGGCGTCGGCAGTTCCCGAACCACGCCGCGGCACTGTGCCCATCGGCGGTGGCCCATCGAGCGAGATCGCCTCCAGCAGCGTGGCCACCGCGGACGGCACGATAACGCCCGCCGCCAGTGAACTTTCACGCAAAACGTCAAACAACGAGGCCATCAAGCCACCCCCACGATCTGGGAATCAACGGTGACCCAAGGGGGCCAGGCATGCTTCGCGGCGATTACGATCGCGCGCCCGAGTCGAGTCAGCAGCGGGGCCGAACCGGACATAGCGGCGTAGACGTAATGCTTGCGGCACTCCGACAGATACTGTTTGAAATCCATGCCCGACGCCGCATTTGCCATCACGCCTCGACTCGTACATCATGCACGACGAGCGCTCACGCCAGCGGAAGCACCCACTACACGGACAATCCCTCCCACCATGCTTCCGCAGTCCAACGACAAATGTCAAGACGCGATCGTCGGGCAACGACGAACGGTTCACATGCATATTCTCGTTATGGGTGCAGGCAATAAATGCGATGCCGACAAGTAAGTACTCGCCGATGTGTCGCACCTGTCCACGGCGAGTCCTTAAAGCTCTGTGGTTCAGGCGATTGCGGGTGATCGGCCGCCGTCCGCGCCCCGCACATCGCCATCCGTCGGTGTGTACGGCTAATGATGAAGCCATGACAACTCCGCTCTCACCACGTAGACGGTCAACGCGCTATCCATCAGCTAATCAATGCAGGCGTAATGCGCCTGCTCCTCCGCAGAGCATTTTGCGTGCCCATCGTGGCATCGGACGATGCCGAGTGGAGCCGGCAACACGCGGGGCGTCAGCTGCCCTGATGAGGGTCAGCATCCGGCCCTCAACATTCGCTCATCGGCATTACAGGATGTCCGGCCGCTGTCGCCATGCTCGGCTCGCACAGCAAATCTGGAACATGTTCCCCGGGAGCATCACCTGTTGCCGGTGGTCCCACGACTGGCAACGTGATGGTCCCTTCACGCTGGCAGACGACAGTTGCCGAAGATCCAACGAAGTTCGGGTATTGGGCGGCGATTGAGTCCTAGGACGGTCGGTGGAGCGCCCAGCCGAAGATGCGGGTTCCGATTGCCCGCCCATGAAATCCGGGCGTAACGATGACGCCGAAGATCATCGCGTAGTCGCTGTCGCTGGTGATCTGGTCCATCGCGCCGCCCATGACGGGGGCTGATTGGCGATGACCTTGAACCCAGTGCGTTCACAATGACCTCGACCGATTGAGTACTTCACCCCGCCGGACTTTGCAGTTGCCGTTACTCCTCGACGGTGGCCAGCGGTTCGAGCAAGGGTCTGTCAGGAACTTTGGGGGTGGAGGTGATTCCGAACAGGTGCTGAAGTAGCCTGCCGTTGCTTCGGCGAGGAAGGATCGCTTTGAACGACAACGTAACTCGGACTGCTGGTGGCGGGCTGGATGTTCGGATCGCGCAGGAGTTGGTGGAGCAGGCCCGCAGCGAGGGGCTGTCGCTGACCGGGGCCGATGGTCTGCTGACTGCGGTGACCCGCCGCGTGATCGAGGCCGCTTTGGAAGCGGAGATGACCGAGCACCTCGGATACGCCAAGGGCGATCGTGCGGCGGCGGCCGAAACCGAGGGCGGCAATCATCGCAACGGCACCAGCCGCAAGAGGGTGCATACCGATATCGGGCAGGTCACCGTGGACGTGCCCCGGGACCGGGCCGGGCAGTTCGAGCCACGGATCGTGCCCAAACACGCGCGCCGCGTCGCCGGGTTCGACGAAGCGGTGGTCAGCCTGTACGCCAAAGGACTCACGACCGGGGAGATCCGCGCGCATCTGGCCGAGATCTATGGTGCCGACATCTCGCGGGAGACGATCTCGAAGATCACCGACGCCGTGGCCGGCGAGTTGGCCGAATGGCAGTCCCGCCCGCTCGATCGCGTGTATGCGGTGGTGATGATCGACTGTATCTGGGTCAAGATCCGGGATGGTCAGGTCGCCTCGCGCCCGGTCTATGTGGCTGTCGGTATCGGTCTCGACGGTGCCCGCGACGTGCTCGGGTTGTGGGTCGGCGACGGCGGTGAAGGCGCCAAGCATTGGATGGCGGTGCTGGCCGAGCTGCGTAACCGAGGTGTCGAGGATGTGTGCATTGTCTGCTGCGACGGGTTGAAGGGATTGCCGGAGTCCATCGCCGAGATCTGGCCGGCCGCCGATGTGCAGTTGTGTGTGGTGCACCTTGTGCGGGCCAGCCTCAAATACGCTGGTAAACAGCACTGGGGTCCGATCAGCAAACAGCTGCGCCAGGTCTATACCGCCCCGACGGTCGACGCGGCCGAGGCTCGGTTCGCCGAGTTCGCCGCCGAATGGGGCGACCCCTACCCGATGATCGTCAAGACCTGGCGCGGTTCCTGGGAGCACTTCACCACGTTTCTGCAGTTCCCGCCGGAGATCCGGCGGGTCGTCTACACCACCAACATGATCGAATCGCTCAACGCCCGTTTCCGGCAAGCAGTGCGCCGCCGCGGGCACTTCCCGACCGACCAGGCCGCGTTGAAAGTGCTCTACCTGGTCATCCGCGACCGCCGCAAGAACCGGCCCAACGTCGTCGGCCACACCCCCGGCTGGAAACGAGCCCTGCAGCAGTTCGCCCTGATCTACGGCGACCGCATCACCGACCACACCGAAAAGTAGAATCAGGACCGATCGCCTTCACCCACAAAGGTTCTGGCTCTGTCGCACTTTCGGTGGTGGGCTATCCGAGCAGGATCCGGTGTCTGAGTAGCTGGAATCCGGCACGGCCGTACATTTGCCGCTTGAGCAG
>NZ_JBVJAP010000036.1:0-12723 GCF_055590505.1 Nocardia sp. NPDC041819
ATACCCAAGCCCTCCTAGCCCTGGCCAGGCGCCTGGTCGACGTGCTCTGGGCCCTGCTGCGCGACGGCCGCGAATTCACCCTCACCGGACCAGCCACCGCCACCGCCGCAGCTTGACAACTTCATTGAGAGTCCTTTCGAAGGTCATGTGGCAATCGAGGGCGGACACCGAGTCGTTACGGCCGGACCGCGGCCGTGCCGATACGACGCGGACGCCGCGCCGCATGCCGTGCAGGGCTGAGCCGTCCAGCTGGGAGGCGGTTCACGCGGGGCAGTCTCCGGAAGGGTTCGCCGCTTCGTCCGAAGCCTCGCCGCAAGGAGGAGGTTATTGAGATTCTCCACGGTCCTGAGTATTTCTTCATCAACTCTTGACGACGATTTCGTCTTAGTTGATGATTTCCTCGGATACCGTCGTGGCAGGTGGTGCAGGCGAGCATCGACGGCTCGGCCGCTCCCCGCCCGGACCAGTGAGGACTTCGATGACCGATTCCCGATTCCGCAGGAAGATGAGCAGGCGTGGGGCGCTGGGCGGCGCTCTCGCGGGGACGCTCGGCGCCGCCGCGATGGCGGCGGCGGTCGCGCGGGCGACTCCGCTTCGCACTCGGCAACCTGCCCCTTCGGGCACCTACCGGATCGACCTGCACGCGCATTTCCTGCCGCCGGACTACCGGGCGGCGTTGCTCGAGCACGGTCACGTCACCATCGGCGGGTACCCGACGCCGGATTGGTCGCCGGAGCAGGCGCTGGCGTTCATGGACTACTACGGCATCCAGGCGCAGGCACTGTCGGTATCCGACCCCGGGGTGTCCTTCCTGCGCGGCGAGGAAGCCGCCGACATGGCCCGCTACTGCAACACCTACGCCGCCGGGCTGTTGCGGGACCACCCCGAGCGATTCGGCGCCTTCGCGGTGCTGCCGATGCCCGATATCCCCGCTTCCATCGCCGAAGCCGTGTACGCGCTGGACGAACTGCGCCTCGACGGTGTGGTTCTGCTGTCCGCCTACGACGGTGTCTACCTCGGCGATCCCCGTTTCGAGCCGTTGCTGATCGCGCTGAACCAGCGCAACGCCTACGTCTTCGTGCACCCGGCCGCCATCGCCGCCGACGCCAAACCGAAACTGCCGCTGCCGGACTTCCTCGAAGAATTCACCTTCGACACCACCCGCGCGGCGACGTTGATGATGGCCACCGGGATGACACAGCGCTACCCGAACATCCGTTTCCAGCTGGCGCACGCGGGCGGGACGCTTCCCTTCCTGTCCCACCGCATCAGCGTCGCCTCGCAGACGGTGATCGGCGAGCTCTGGCCCGAGGACCTGCCCAGGCCGTCGCTACTCGACACGCGACGCCAGATCGGGAACTTCTACTACGACACCGCGCTGAGCGGATCGGCCGCGGCGATGGCGAGTGTGCTGGCGGTCAGCAAGCGCGACCACATCGTCTTCGGTTCCGACTGGCCCTTCAGCGCGCTCACCCTCCCGCAGTCCGGCACGCACGATCCGGCTCCCGGCCTCAGCGACACCTTCGACGCCGACCAGCGTATGGAGGTCGAACGGATCAACCCGTTGCGGCAGCTGCCCCGGCTGGCCGCAGCGGTCGGCGGGTGAGCGACAGCCGCGCGCCGCCGGGACTCCGCGGCGTAGGCTCAGTTCTCCGCCACGGCGGCCTCGGCCGCGGTCCGGGCCCGGGACAGGGCCTCCGGCGCCGGAATCCGGCCCAGATACATTTCGGCGAGAATCGGCTCGACGGCGCGGAGCGCGGCCGGAAAACCCGGCCCGCCACCGGAGGAGATGCGCGGGCCGCGCAGCACATCGAAGAAGGGGGAGACGTCTACTCCCTTCGCGGCCCAGTAGTCGCGATAATGCCGCTGCTCGGAGACGACCGCCGGGATGACGGCGCCGCCATCGGCCAGGTAGCGATTGCCCGCGCCGCTGCCGAGCCAGGCCAGCACCCGGCGCACCGCGTCCGGATGCCGGGTGGCCGCGTTACCGGCGACGCCGATCGCGTTGTTCGTGCTCACCCGCCCGGCGGGGCCCTCGGGCAGCAGCGCCACACCCCAGCCGAAGCGGGCCCGTTCCGCGACCTGCGCGAGATTGAACGTCCCGGATTGCAGCAGCGCCAGTTTGCCTTGCAGGAAGGCGTTCTTCGCGAAGTCGGGATTGGTGTTGGTGTCCGCGGGAGAGAGCGTGAGCCGGTCGGCGATCAACCGCACCAGATAGTCGAACGCCGCCACGCCCTGCGGGCTGTCGAAGACGAAGTGGTCGTTGTCGTCCTGCAATCGTGCTCCGGCCGAGCCCAGGTAGGGCAGCTCGATGGACTGGAAGTCGTGCCCCGCGTTGTACGCCCATGGGGCGGCCGTCGCGAGCCTGCGCAGTACCGGTCGTAAGGTGTCGTCGCCGCCCGGGCTCCACCGCAGCGCGTTCAGCTCCGCGGGATCCACGTGTGCGGCCGCGAGCAGTTCCCGGTTGTAATACACCGCTGTACCGGCATCGACGAATTGCGGTACAGCCCAGAGCTTTCCGTCGCGTGAGTACTGGGCTATCGCCGAAGGATCCCAGACCGCCGTGGCCTCGGGACCGAGCGCCGCCCCGATATCGATCAACCGCCCGGTGTCGGCGTAGTCCTCGTAGGAGTTGGTCCAGAACAGATCGTCGGCGGTGCCCCCGGCCACGTCCAAGCGCAACTTCTGCTGGTAGGACGACCACGGCACCACCGTGAGCCGCACCTCGACGTCCGGATTCGCCCGCTCGAACTCCGCGAGGGAGGCACGGTAGGCGGGAACGAGACTCTCGTCCCAGACGCGCAGCCCCAGCACGGTACGCCCGGACCCGTCGCCGCTGCGGCCGAGCCACAGGACGGCCGTGACCAGCAGCGCCGCGGCCAGCGCGACAGCGAGTACGACGCGGGTCGACGTCCTCATTTCACCCCCGTCCAGGCGATCGAGCGCAGCACCTGCCGCTGGAAGATCACGAACAGCACCACCAGCGGCGCGATGGCCAGCGTCGTGGCCGCCATCACCAGGGTCCACTGCGCGTTGTAGCGGGTCTGCAGGTTCGCCGTCGCCACGGTCAGCACCTGCCACGAACGGCCGCTGCTCGCGACCAGCGGCCACATGAAGTTGTTCCATTGCGAGACGATCGTGATGAGCGTCAAGGTCGCCAGCACCGGGCGGCTCATCGGCACCATCACGTGCACGATGATGTCGAGGGTGTTCGCGCCGTCGAGCCGCGCCGCACCGATCAACTCCTGCGGAATCGCGCGAAAGTACTGCCGCAGCAAGAAGATTGCGTACGGCGATCCGAACACGAACGGCAGCACGAGCGCCCAGAACGTGTTCAGCAGGCCCAGTTCGGCGAACATCAGATACAGGGGGATGAGGGTCACCATCGGCGGCACCATCATCGTGCCCAGATACACCCAGAACAGCCCGTCGCGGCCCGGGAATTCGGTGCGGGCGAACGCGTATGCCGCCAGTACCGAGGTGACCAATTGGCCGCCGGTGACGAACACCGTCATCAGCGCGGTCACCAGCACCGCACGCCCGAACCCGTAGTCCAGCACCGTCCGGAAGTTGTCCGCGGTGGCCGGATGCGGCAAGGCCAGTGGTGACCCGGTGGCGAACTGGTCGGGTGTCTTGACCGCGGTGAGGGCGCTGAGCAGCAAGGGCGTGACGGTCAGCAGCGCGCCGGCCGAGAGCACCGCGTAGGCCGCGGCCGACCGCAGGCGATCAGAACTCATAGGTGGTCCGATTCCGGAAGTAGCGGTGCTGCGCCACGGTGATCGCGAACATCACCGCGAACACCACCAGCGCCATGACGGCGGCGCGGCCCGGGCGCGCCGCGTCGAAGGCCTCGGAAAAGATTCGCATCGCGAGCACGTCCGTGCGATCGCCCGGCCCGCCCTTGGTCAACGCGTACACGGTGTCGAAGGTCTGGAACGCGGTCAGTACCCCGGTGACGAGCACGAAGAACATGGTGGGGCGCAACAGCGGCAGGATCAGCCAGCGGATCCGGCGCCAGCCGGTAGCGCCGTCCAGCGCCCCCGCGTCGAGGATCTCGCTCGGTATCGCGCGGATCCCGGTCACGAAGAACAGCGCCACGTACCCGAAGTTCGCCCACACGCTCACCGCGGCCACCGACGGCAGCGCCAGCGCGGGATCCGACAGCCATTCGACGCGCCTGCCGAGTACGGCGTTGACCGCGCCCCCGGTGGGGGCGAACATCCACTGCCACACCACACCGACCGCCACCGGCGCGCACATCCACGGCAGCGCGTACATGATTCGCAGGCTCGCCGCGCCGCGCCGCCGAGCCAGCAACGCCGCGACCGTGAAACCCAGCACGGTCTGCGCGGGCACCACGATGGCGGTCAACGCCAGCGTCACCAGCAGGGCATGGCCGAACGCGGCGTCGCCCAGCACCGAGCGCCAATTGCGCAGCCCCACGAATTCCCTGGGTCCCAACAGGTTCCAGCTGTGCAGACTGAGCCAGGCCACCGCCAGGATCGGCAGCAGCAGGAACGCGCCGACGCCGATCAGGCTCGGCAGCAGGAGAACATAGCTCGTCACGGTACGACGAGCCGCACGCCGGTTCATGTGCTGCGACGTTACCGCCCCGGTCCGCTCCCGTACGGCGCGCGGGGCTGCGGAGTCAGTCGGTGGGGCCGCCCGCCACGTAGATCACCTGGCCGGATACGAAACCGGCGCCCTCGCTCACGAGGAACGAGGCGGTGTGCGCGATGTCCTCGGGAGTGCCTACCCGCTGCACGGGAATCTGCGACGCGGCGGCCTTCTGGAAGTCCTCGAACGAGACGCCGACTCGCTCGGCGGTGGCGGCGGTCATGTCGGTGACGATGAAGCCGGGAGCGATGGCATTGGCCGTGACGCCGAATTTGCCCAGCTCGAACGCCAGGGTCTTGGTGAAGCCTTGCAGCCCTGCCTTCGCCGCCGAGTAGTTCACCTGACCACGATTGCCGAGCGCGGAGGTGCTGGACATGTTGACGACGCGTCCCCACTTCTGTTCGACCATGTACTTCTGCACCGCGCGGGTGAGCAGGAAGGCTCCGCGCAGGTGCACGTTCAGCACGGCGTCCCAGTCCGCGACGCTCATCTTGAACAGCAAGTTGTCCCGCAGGATGCCGGCATTGTTCACCACGACCGTCGGCGCGCCCAGTTCGTTGTCCAGTCGCTCGACGGCGGCGGCGACCGACTCCTCGTTCGACACGTCGGCGCCCAGCGCGACGGCTTGCTCGCCTGCCTCGGTGATCGCGTGGACCGTGTCGGCGCAGGCGGCCGCATCGAGGTCGAGCACACCGACACGAAGCCCGTCCGCCGCCAAGCGCTTGGCGATCGCTGCGCCGATCCCTCGCGCGGCGCCGGAAACCACTGCCACTCGCTCGCCCATGCGCGCGTCCCTTCGTCGGTCGGATGTCGAATCAGTCATACCGCACCGGCCGGTCGCCGTGGCGAGGACCGGCCGCCGAGCACGCCGCCGGAATCGGCGCGGGGTGAATTACCACAACTCTCGAGCAGAAGGCTTGCTCCGCTCCCGGCCCGATGTTTCGATCGGCACGTGACCGACCAGAACGAGCCTCCCCGTATCGTCAGCGCCAGCCGTGAGATCGACGCGGGCCCGGCGCCCATCTTCGAGCTGATCGCCGATCCCGCCGAGCAGCCGCGCTGGGACGGCAACGACAACCTGGCCGAGGCCGCGACGGGGCAGCGGGTGCGGGAAGCCGGGGCGGTGTTCAGCACGACCCTGACCAACGGAGCCGTCCGCGACAACCACGTGGTGGAGTTCGCCGAGGGCAGCCGCATCGCGTGGCGTCCGTCGGAGCCGGGCAAACAGCCGCCCGGCCACCTGTGGCGCTGGGAGCTGCAGCCGGTGGGCGAGGGCCGCACCCGAGTCACCCATACCTATGACTGGACGTCGCTCACCGACGAGAAGCGTCAGGTCCGCGCCCGCGCGACCACCGCGGACAAACTGTCGGCCTCCCTCGACCGCCTCGCCGAACTCGCCGAGCAGCAGGCGGTTTCGTCGTAGCGGTGCCGCCACCAGCAGCGGCACGGCGAAGGCGGCGAGCGCGGCAACCTTGAACCGGAGCCGGCCGGTCATGCCTCGGCGGTCGGAGGCGGCGAATGGGCGTTCCGGACCCCTGCGGTCTCGGAAGGCCGGTGGTCGGTTCCGAGTGCTGGTGGTGCGGGCTGTCGGGTGGACGGCAGCGGTGCCGTGCATCCGAAGGATCCGGTGGGGTGCAGTGGCGTCGAGTGGGCGCCGGATCAGGCATCGCGCGACGGCGTCCCTGCCCGCCGAGCCGGCCGCATCGCCATGCCGGACTGTATTGTCCGGTTACGTCTCGTAGTGTGTGTCAAATCACGCCGCCAGGTCGATGGGGTGCGGTTCACGCGTCTCGGTGTGGGATGCCGTGCCGGGCGCTCGGTGGGGCAAGGACGGCCGCAATGGTCCGGTAATCTTGCCCGAATGACCTCGCCACGCCGTGGGAACAGGGGGCCGAAGGCGGCGGCCGGCAACCGGGCAGCCTTGATCCAGGCGGCACGAGAGGTTTTCGCGGACAGTGGCTTCGACGCGCCGTTCAGTTCCATCGCGCGGGCCGCCGGAGTCGGGCAGGGCGTGCTCTACCGGCACTTCCCGACGCGGGAGAGCATCGCGCTGGCGGTGTTCGAGGAGAACATCGACGGTATCGAGGCGCTGGCCGCCGATCCCGCGGTCACCGTAGACGACCTGCTGGCGATCATGGTCGAGCAGATCACCACCTCGGCGGCGTTCATCGCGATGATCCACCCCACCGATACCGACGACATGCGCCTGTTCGAGGTGGCGCGGCGGCTGATCACCCTCATCGCGGAGAAGCTGGAGGATCCGGG
This sequence comes from Nocardia sp. NPDC041819, assembly GCF_055590505.1. Taxonomy (NCBI): domain Bacteria; kingdom Bacillati; phylum Actinomycetota; class Actinomycetes; order Mycobacteriales; family Nocardiaceae; genus Nocardia; species Nocardia sp. NPDC041819. Next base: position 6,883 of record NZ_JBVJAP010000036.1, read on the forward strand.
TCAGCGCGGCACGATCAGTGCGGACATCACCACCGCGGACGTGGTCTTGGCGCTGGCGATGCTGGCCGCCGTGCTGTCGAAGACCGACGCGCAGTCGAAGAAGGAGACCGCCCGGCAGGCATGGGCGTTGCTGGATCGCGCGTTGCGCGGCTGAGAGCACGCCCGCCTGTCACGGCGCGCGCTCGATCGACGCCAGCTCGTCGGCGACGCGCTCGAACGACCGGATGACGTGCAGGAGCCCGTTGGCGAATTCGCGTTGCCCGAAATCTATTCCGCTTTCCGTCGACCAGCGAGCGAGCAACCGGTGTACCGTGGCGTCGGCGCCGCGGGTACGGAGTCTCACCGCGGCGGCGTGTGCGTGTCGCTGTGCCGAATCGGTCACGGCGACAACGCCTTCGGCGGTATAGACGGCGGAGTCACTGATGATGTCCACCAGTTCGACGAGTTCGTCGGCGAGCCCGATCAGATCATGGATCTGCGCGATCTCCGCGGTGATCGCCATGTGGTCGATGCAGCAGCGCAGCAGTATGCCGAGCCGGTGCAGGTGCCCGGGAAGCGGATGGACCGGCGCACCGAGCGGCGCGAGGTCGGCCAGGCGGTGCCGGATGCTGAACGGATCGGCCGGGGGAGCGCCGAATTCGGCGAGAACGATGGCGCCCGCGCGCAGGTCGAAGGCTGTCGCGGCGAGCGAGTCGTCGGGATCGGCGCGACCGGTGAGCGTCCGCATGCGTCTCCTGTTGCTCGTCGCCGAGACGCCGACTTGCCCATGCAGCCCCCTCGGTCGCAGATGGAATTGTCGCATGACAAGCCTCTCGACATGTGATTGCCGAGCGATTGCCAGCAGCTACTTTCCAGACCAGTGGACGATCCGGATAGCTTTGTCCGGTAGGCAACCAGTTTGAACCATGAGCGCGGTGTCGTCAAGCTGCCCTCGCGGCGCGGTGCCGGTTTCCGCAGGGCTTGGGCCGACTGTGACTCAAATATTCAGGCGGCGAAAAGTGCTGGTATGACGCATTCTCTGGCAACGGCGGCAAGCGGTGATCGCTTGCGTTCCGCTTGGGCCGGGCAATGTACGCCCGTCCGTTGTCTGATGCCCCGCAGTCGTGAACGTATGGAGATGTGGCGGCTCGTACGGGCTGCGGTAGGTGAAATAAGTGTCTTGACCATGCAATTGCTGACTCGGTGATATAGGTCACAATTCGGCTCGGCAGAAGCGCCGCCATCGGTTCGTGGACCGCCTTAGTGTGTGTGCGGCAGAACCTTCCGGCGAGGGGCTCGGCGATCCGCTCTCACCCGCCGCTCCGCTCTCCGGATCCTTCGCTGGTTCGGCACGCGGCTGCCCCTCGGCCGCGCGGCTCGCTGATCCGCGATGGCCGGCGCGATGGTTGGTACCCATCGGAGTCGGTGTCCGCGGCCGGACCTGTCGATATCTACATTGGTGACACCGGGATGGGAACCATGGCTGTACGATCCGTCGATTCCGTTGACCGAGGCGCTCCAGTATCGCCCTCCTTCACTCGCTGGCGAGACCGGACGCGCCGGTGCCCGCATCGGTACCGCTTGGCGGTGGTCGCGCCGAACATCGCGGACGTGGTGCGCTGGACCGGCGGGTGGCTGTTCGATCGCACCGTCGCGGGATGGGAGGTCACGGTGCTGGTGGCCGATCCGGGGGACACCCGCCCGCTGCGCATCCTCGGGGCGACGGTGCTCGACCTCGAGCAGTTCTCGGCCGCGCCGGTGCGAGAGACGTGGCCGCAGGCAGTCGCCGTCGCCTCCGCGACGTATCTGTCCGACAGCCGGGTTCGCGACGGCGTGCTCGACTGTCTCGACCGAGGGCGCACCGAGGTGACGATGTGGGGCGAGGGTCTTCCCGTCGAACTCGACCATCGGGTCGGTTCGGTGCAGCACCGGGTCAGCCTGGCCGGACGGGCCTTCAAAGCGTGCGCGATGCGGGCGGCGGGGCTCGCGACCGAGGCGGTCGGTCCGGTCGAGGCGTTCCGGACGGGAGGGGTATCGCGGATGTACCCGGGATACGGCGTAGACCTCATGCCCGCCGGGTGATCGGAAGGCCGAGGTGGATCGGAACTCGCCGAAGCTGGGAAGGGCCTATTTCAAGTTAGCCTAACCTTATGAACGCGAGCGCGGTGGTGCACGGGCCCGGCAAGCAGATCGTCCGCGCGCGCGAGCGATCCCGCAAACCGGTACGGCGCGCACTGATCTCGATCCACCGCTGGTCGGCGTTGATCCTCGGCGCGGTCCTGGTGGTCCAATCGACATCGGGCGCGATCCTGCTCTACCACGCCGAACTGTTCCGGGCCCAGCACGCCTCGTTCTATCGGCACACGGACGCGCCGCCGGTGATCGACACCGAGCAGGCCGTCGCGCTGGTGCGTGCGACCGATCCCGATTTCGCCGTCGGCTGGGTCGGCGTGGACGGCGGTGTGATCGCGATCGGCAACGCGCAGTACACCGCCGCCTACTCCGTCGATCCCGGTACCGGACGAATCAACGAGCGGGCGAACCTGACCGACGGTGTGCTGGGTTGGTTGGCCAATCTGCACAACTGCGCATTCGGCTGCGCGCGCTACTCCGGAGCGATCCCCATCATGGAGAACCAGGCTCCCCTCATCGACATCAAGTGGGGCGCGGTGATCCTGGGCTCGCTCGGCACACTGTTGGTGACGCTCGCGGTCTCGGGTGTGGTCATCTGGTGGCCGTCGCTCAGGCGGTCCCGCAACGGGTTCCGGGTCCGCCTGCGGAAGGGGCGCTTCGCCCGGGACCGCGACCTGCACGACGTCATCGGCGTTCTCGCCGTACCGTTCCTGCTGGTGTGGGGCATCACCGGGACCACCATCGAATGGCCGGCCGTCCAGCGGGCCTGGCTCGTCGCTACCGGCGGCAACACGACGCTGGAACGAACCGAGAGGTCCTTCGAGCCGCGCTCGAGCGTGGCGGGCCGGGCTCCGCTATCCATCGGCGAGGCCGGTGCGATCGCGCAGCGCGCCGCGCCGGGCCGACTCGCCTACCTGCTGCTGCCCACCGACACCGCCCCGTACTACCGCGCCGCCGTGGCCGGCGCCTACTCGCCACGCGAGCATCGCCTCTTCTACAGCGGTGACGTCCTGGTCTATGTGAACGCCTACGACGGCGCCGACGTCAAGGTGGTCGACGCGAGCCACGACCGGCCGCTGGCGAACACCTTCTACGCCAAGGTCTTCGAACCCGCCCACTTCGGCTGGCTGGTGAACGGCTGGTGGCGACTGGTCTGGCTGGTCTTCGGCCTGACTCCGCTCGCGCTCGCGGTCACCGGGCTGTCGACCTGGCTGTTGCGCCGCGGAACCGAACGCCGTCGCAACGGGGCGAGGGCGTAGCCGTCCCGCGAGTCACGACGGGAAGTGGATCACTTGCCGGGCGAAGACCGTGTCGGGATCCGCGAGGTGATTCGCCGCCGCGACCACCCCCACCCTGGTGTCCAGGTCGGCGGGGCCGTACGCGTGGTGGCACATCGTCCGCAGCGTATCGCCTGCGACGGTCTGGCGGCGGTTCAAGCCGGGCACGATGAGTACGTGGCCGGGAGCCGGTTCGCTGCCGGAGGGCAGGTGGTTCGCCAGTTCGATCAGCAGGGCGAGGTGGTCGTCGCCGTACCAGCGCTCGGCGAGTACCGCGAGAGTCTCGCCTTCCGTCACCGTGTGGTGGCCGACATCGGCCAGCTCCGGGATGTGCAACCACGCACCTTGCTGTATCTCGCGTTGTGCCACACCGTTGACCACCTCCCAGATCAACTGGATATGGGTGTCCTCGCTGCCGTAGTAGCGCTGGGTGATCTGCTGGCGCGCCGCGGTGGAGTCGGATGTGGTGACGAGGTGGCGCCGGGTGATGTACGGGAGCAGGAGCTGTTGCCCGACGTCGATCGAATTCGGATCGGCGAGATGGTTCTGGCGCGCGATCGCCGGGAACAGACTGCTGTCGCCGTACTCGCGATGCGCGATCGCGGAGAGGGTGTCGCCGGGTCGAACTTCGTACTTTTTCATTACTTCCGCCTTTTCCGAGACTGCCGCCGGTGGGAGCCGCGACCAGGCGGGATTCGTCGTCGCCGTAGATGGGGCTTCGGCCGACTCCGGACGCCTACCGGTCACGAAGGGTTTCGCAGTACCGAATGCTCGTCGCGGATAGTCGCCCGATCGTGAGTAGGCGACTACTCGTTTTCCTCGGCGCTGCTGTCGCGCGGGCTGGAGCGAGACGCTGAGCGTCTCGAACTCTCGTGCTCACCGCGGGGTGGCTGACCGCCGACGAAAAGAAAAGACTGGTTCTCTCCAGGTCGCGGGACTAACTTCGCGAATCGTGAACGGTGAAGTGATCATCCTGACCGGCCCGCCCGGGGCGGGAAAGACGACCGTGGCCGAACTGCTCGCCGCAGGCGCGAGCAGGCCGACGGTCCACGTGACGACCGACTGGTTCTATCGCTCGATCCGCACCGGATTCGTCCCGCCGTACCTGCCCGAAGCGCAGCGGCAGAACGAGGTGGTCGTCGACGCGATCGTCGCGTCCGTCGCGACGTTCGCGCGTGGCGGCTACGACGTCGTGGTGGACGGAATCGTGGGGCCGTGGTTCCTGACGCCGTTTCGCGCGGCCGCCGAACGCGATCTCCTGGAGCTGTCCTACCTGGTCCTCCGGCCCGATCTGGACACGACGTTGGCGCGTGCGCAGCAGCGCGCCGGGCACGAACTGAAGGATGTCGAGGCGATCACCGGCCTGCACACCGCGTTCGCGGACCTGGGTGAACTCGAGGACCATGTGCTCGACACCGGGCGCCTCGACGCGGAACAGACTGTCGCGGAAGTCCGGCGCGTCCTCGCCTCGGCGAATCATCGCTTGCGCTGAAAGGCCTACGGAGCCTGTCGGGTCGATGATCACCCGGATATTCCTGCCGGCTGTTTCGAACGTCTGAGTGCAGATCGGCAGCCGGATAACGCGTTCGGCTGACGGGTACTCGAAGCGGTCGTGGGGCGGTTGTTTTCGATCGTATGAAGAAGGGCGGAGGCTGATTCGCCCACTGGAGTGCGGGTAGCACGAAGACGTGGCGCAAAGAGCCACAGTCGGTTTCATCCGCTACCGAAAGGAGCATGTGATGGCAGACCAGAACAACGCCGGGCAGTTCGGCAACCGCTCCGATACCGAGGAGCAGGCGCGTCGCGGCGGCCAGGCCAGCACCGGCAGCTTCGGCGACCGCAACTCCGCCGATCCGAGTGCGGCCGGACGCAAGGGCGCCGAAGCTCAGCCCCATGAGGCCAAGGTGCGCGGCGGTCAGCACAGCCACGCCGGTCGCTGACGTCGACCGGAACACGGGCCGGGCGGAACAACCGCCCGGCCCGTTTCTTCTGTCCACACATGGCCGAACCCGGGGGGCGATCGCGGGGGCGTCGATGAGGCTTTCCGGTCCTCGCTTATGTGACTCCTTATTAGCGATCTATGGGGATACGCGCTGAAGTGCTTCCGTTGCTGGATCATCCAACCCAGGTACACCGACGGGCTACGAAGTCTGCGCAGCACAGCTGTTAATCTGCTGTTCGCAGCCGGTGATCTTGCCTGCCGACGCGGATCGTTCGCTACCGCGCGAGGCTGTACCAGCAAGTCGTCGAAAGTGGAGACAGCAGCGTCAGCGCTTGCTAAGTTAATCACTGTTCTTATCGTTGCGACGGCGAGAAACGGGCGTCGCCGACTCTCGTCGCATCGTCACGGTGACGCCCCCGGCTCAATGAGGAGTGGTGTTGTGATGGATGGTTTCAGTAGGCGTGAGGCGTTGCGGGCTGGTGGGGTGTTGGGGGCGGTGGGTGCGTTGTC
>NZ_JBVJAP010000037.1:0-9281 GCF_055590505.1 Nocardia sp. NPDC041819
CGCAGGGTCGCTTCGAGCGCAACGCAGAGTCCACGCCAGCGGCCGCATCATGGTCGCCGGCCAGGGCATCAAACTCGGTCCCCGCCACCGCGGCAGAATCGTCACCGTCGTCATCGAGGACACCTACCTGCGCATCCTGCACGGCGAGGAAGAGATCGCCGTTCGACCCCGAAAAAGCACGAAACCGATAGCCCGATTTCACGTCACCGGCGCCGGTGTCAGACCCGACGAACGTCAAGAATGTCCTGACGACAATCCGTCAAAGATGTCCTGAGCCCATACATCGACAGCCAGAACGCTCTTGCCCGGGTTGCAACCCCCCGCGGGCCACGCCGAAACTCGCCGTACGAGTTGTCGAAGACCACGACGTCGCGCTCGATACGGCCGCCGCCGCCGAGCTAGCGCTGAATTCGATAGCTGTAGGGAACACTCCGGGACTACGCGAACGGTTTGCGCGCTGCGCCGCACCGACGAACTAATCGAACTCTGGGTACGAGGAGGACTTCGTCGTCGGCATCGCGGCCAGTCGACCCATTGCGTCTATCCACTCCCGGTACACCTGCTAGCTCTACCCACCGGGAGAAACAACCGTCGCGGCTACTGGCACTACCGCCCACACAACGACGACGCGCCGCCCTGACCGTCAGGGCTGCCGCAAGCGTCACTTGGTTCGAATCTGTCTACGCCGCAAGGCCCAGCAGCAGAGGGTTCCCGTATGGCTGAGACCATAACTCGCGCCCAGTTCGATCTCACCGAGCATCTCGAAGCTGGCACAAGGCGCAGACGATTTCCCTTACGTCCGCACAGTTCGGCCCGACGACGACTAGATACCCGACGGGGACGAGGCGTCGGAATCGGTCCACTTGGCTGCCGGCGCCAAAATCAGCCTGCAGTGTGCTTGATCAGCGCTGAAACGAACTCCCCCCAAAGCGGAGCGGGGATGCCGTGTCCAGCTTTGTTCATGACGACCAGTTCCGCTCCGGGGATCGCCTGGTGCAAAGCAATTCCGTGTGCCAGTGGAAATACAGGATCGTTGCTGCCGTGCACGACCAGCGACGGAGCTTTGATGTCGCCGAACCCGCCGTTCCTCGGTGCGTCGAACTCGATCATGAAGTGGTTGCCCAATGCTGAAGCCATGTGGTCGGTGCGGGCGACATCGATGCGCGCGAGCTGACGCACCTCATCCTCGTCGAAGTACGGTGACAGTCCGGCGTACACCTTGTTCAGACCTACGATCCACTCAGTGACCTCGTCGGTGTTATCCGGGCCAGGAATGTGCGAGGAGTACTCGATGACCGCCTCGGACATCCCGGGTAGATCGGCATCGCCGGTCGTGGTGCCACAGAAGGTCAGCGTCTGCACCCGATCCGGATAATCGATGCCTAGTGTCGCAACGGTCGCACCGGACATTGACCGACCGACGAAGTGCGCCTTTTCGATGCCCAGCTCATCCAGGATGCCGATGGCGTCTTTCGCCAGGTCGCTGAGTGCATAGCCGGGACGACCAGGCGGGTAGCTGGTCGACCGACCAACGTCGCGGTTGTCGAACCGGATTACGAAACGACCGCAGGCTGCGATGTACTCGCACAGTTTCGACTCCCACCACACCATAGACGCACATGCGCCATGGATCAGCACAATGGCCGGATCTACAGCGTTGCCGAAGGTTTCAATGCATAGATCGACACCGTTGGTAGCGATGAACTGCTCGCCGTTGGACATAGTGGACAGTCCTCCTTGGAAGGTCAAGAATTTCGCGCGCCGCTCGGATCGACTCGACATCTGCTCATAGTCTTTCCGGCCAGGTCGCTCCGCACGTCGAGGCACGGCTATGTGACACCCGCTAAGGACGCCCGTACCACCTCGGTGACCCATCGCTGTGCGCGCTTGGTGGTACCGGGATACATATCGCAGTCTATCCAGATGAGATCCGCGCCACGGCGAACCACTGCCGAGCCGTACGCTGTACTGGTCCTCTCACTGTAGGCCACGCAAGCCTCCTCACCCAGGCCACTGGCGCCTTGGAACGGACCCGCGGGCCCGCTGGTTCGACCGGCTCGACAGAACTCCGAGAGTGCCGTCGAGGCTCGGTTGGCGCCGGAATGCCAAGCAACTGAGCCGTACCGCAACACTCGCACCTGCATGGACCCGTAAGATCTGGAACCGACAAGACGAGGTTCAGAGACGGTGAAGTTGCACGCCGCGTCCGGCCCCGACGAGTAGACGGACTCGGACTGCACAACACCGGACGGCACCAGCGACCGGAACAGGTCGGGTCCGATCGCCGCACACAGATCATGGGGCGCGGCTGCAGCCGGGTGATCTCTCTCCCAAATCCCAAGCAGTATCACGTAGCCGACCACTCCCAAGGCGGCCGTGAGCCCGATCGCCAGCGGCAGCAGGCGGCCCCAACGCCGTCGCATCGCGGATCGTGGCATGCATTTCCCTTCATAATCGCGACGGCTTCCGCACGTGGATGACGAACGGCAAGCACGTTCCGGTCGGCGAGGTAACGGCGCACTCCGTTGCGCACGAATCAGCTTCGACCACACCCACGACGTCCGGGAGAACGGCCAATCCCGTTTCCTCGGCTATCATTCGCCAATTCCGTTCTGTGGCCGGTCGAATTCTCCTTTGACTGCACCGTCACAGAAGTCTGACCATTCCTTCGGCGTGAACACCAGCATTGCACCGGTGGGATCACGAGAATCCCGGATAGCAATGTTTCCGTCCTCAAGGAAAGCAATTTCGACTGACGGATCATCACCAGAGTGCAACGAGCTTCGACGCCATTCTTCCACGCCACCGGCACGGTTATCATTGTTCATAGAATTTGGGCCAACCACATCCAGCGGATCAGCCCGCTCCCCTTTCAGTAATCAGGATCAATCATCAATATCATTGGACGCCAGCAATGAACAGGCCCATCGCTGCAGAGCATAGAGAGGGACCGGACCAGGCCATCCCCTTATTTCATGGGGTCGAATACGCGTTCCCGCACGGGAAACCGTAGCGACCTCAACTCGGTCAGCTCCTTCCTTGACGACGCGTTCGATATGCCCCATATACTCCACTTTCTCCCGAGTGTAATACTTCGTTCAGCAACCGACTAGAACGAATTTTACGCGTATCAGGGTTGTCGCAGCCATGCTCCACACCCGCGCCATCGACAGGCAAACCCTTCGACCACCGAGTTTGTCGCGAAGCGGGTTGCAGCACAGCCAGCCCCACTACAGCTTTTCTCGGATCACCATGAAAGGTTCACCCTTGCGTAAATTCGATCAAGCGGCGCAAGGCAGTTCAGGGCCAGCCGAGGACATGAGACGGTATATGAACGGCGTTCAGCAGGCCCGGCGTGTTCGCCTGGGACTAGGTCCAGTGGCATGCACCAGTCGTCGCGGGTGCGGACTTCGGACTACTCGCGTCGTCCGCCACTCAGCACGTGCGGCTCGGCCCCAGGTCACCTCACTGGTACGACGCCGACCCACAAAGCTCGCTCGCGAAACCGCCACGCTCGACGTGCTAAGAGCTCCTATCAGGTTCGGTTGCGGAGTCTTCGCCAGCAGATGAGGGCGGCGGGGGTGCATGCCAACGGGTTCACCTGTTGGTACAACGGCACCGACTTCACCCTGGATTTCCTGGCTTATCTGCCCGATCCCGCCGCTGCGGGGCAGCGCGGTCCGGTGATGCGCCAACCGGTGCAGGTCACCGCGCGGGTGGAGTTCCCACCCGCGTTGATCTTCCGGTTTATGCGCACGCTCGATGACGCGATGAGCAACTATGAGCACCAGTTCGGGCACATGACCTCCCTCGGCGACTGAAACCGCTCCGCCACACGCAGGCGAGGAGAAAGATCTCGTGAGGATCACCGCTCACGACTGCAGATCTGGGACCGTGCCCCGCATGTCCACCACGCGGCCGCCGATCGGCTCGGTGACGCTCCCGACGCCATTGATCACCTCGCGGCATTCCACCACCACGTCATCGCGGGCGCACACCCGCCGGCCACGCCACCCCCACCACCCATCAACAGCGACGACCAGCACGACGAAGCACCACCCGCGTCGAGTGGGAACAGGCGATCACCGGTGCCGGTCGAAACGGCAACACCGCCCGGGTCCAGCGCGGGGCACCCGTCGGGGTAGCCGGGCGTTGAGTTGCTGGAAACAGGCGCTGTTCGTGCTGGTGTGGTTCCGCAAGCAGGAAGAACTGGCGGCGCTGGGCGCAGGATTCGGCATAAGCCGCGCCACCGCGTATCGCTACCACGCCGAGGGCGTCGCCGTGCTCGCCGAGCAGGCGCCGGACCTGCATGAAGCCCTGGCCCGCGCGGGACGAGGGCTTCGCCTACGTGATCCTCGACGGGAAGGTCTTCGACTCCGACCGCTGTGCCGAGCAGGCCACCAGCGTGCGCGGTGGGCAGATTGACCTGGGGTATTCCGGGAAAGCTCACAGGCGCGGCAGCAGTATCCAGGCGATCTCGGCGCCGACGAGGTTCCCGCGTGTGTTGCCGACGTCACCCGGCTCGGTCCACGCCCTTGGTCGCCGCCCCTGAACATGTCCTGGCCGCACTGCATTGGGCAGCATCGCAACCCTTCTTCCCTTCTTCTTTGATTCCCCGGCTGCCCTCGTCGACACGGGTGGCGTCGGGAGCGGTGGCGTTTTCGAATGTCTTCGCCAGCTGGTCCAGTAGGGTCGGCAGGCCGCCCACTCGCGTCATCCTAGAGCGGCCTGCATGGCGACCCCGTCGACGTAGGAATGCTTCTCCTTCACTGCGCCGTCCTCGATGAGGACATAGTCCGCGAGGTCGACGCATACGTGCTTGCCGGTTGCCGAGGCCCCGGTCAGCTGCCATTGCACCACCCAGAAGTCGTCTCCGACGCGCATCGAGACCAGGTGGAACGTCAGGTCGGGAACCAGGGCGAAGGTTGCCGCCGCAGCCTCGCGGATGGCGGACCGCCCTCGGGCTGGTTCCTGGCCCGAGTGCAGGTGGAACACTGAGTCGACGGTGTGGAGTTCAACGATTCGGTCCGGGTCACGGTCTACCCAGCAGGCGTGGTAACGCTCGAACAGTTCGCGCGTGGCGATGGTCATGGTGGGAAGCTCCAATGATTGCACAAGCATTTTCATCTATGCGACAGAAGGGATCTGCGAAAATCATTTCGAGTGAGGTTGCTGGATCGTCGGTCGTCTCCGTTCGTTGGTGTGGGGCCTCGGAGAGCTCGAGCAGCGTCCAAGGCTCGGCACCTCACTGCAACTGCTCGACGACGCGATCCAACGCAGTAATCTCAGCATCTCTTAGAGCTCCTAACAGGTTCTGTTGAGTGGCGGTGACTCTCGTTGCGGTGCAGTATGTTTCGTTGTGGCGGCACCGTGGTCGTGGATGACGAGTTGTGGGCAGTGATCGAACCGCTACTGCCGGTCCGGGCGCCGGGCACGCCGGGACCGGCGCGGATGGACGATCGACTGGTGTGCAGGGGATCTTGTTCGTGCTGTTCACCGGGATCGAAACACCACATCCTGACCTGCGGAAACGGGCTGCCTCTCGCGGTCGCGCTGTCGGGGGCCAACGTCAACGACCACTCGATGCTGCAGGAGTTGCTCGACCGGGTCCGGCCCCTGCGCGGCAGAGCGGGTCGGCCACGCCACCGGATCAACGCACTGATCACCGGCAAGGGTTGCGACTATCCGCGCGTGCACGCCGACCTGCGGCAACGTCGCATCACCGGCTACATCCCCCGCCGTGGCACCCGCGACAAGGTGACAGGGCGATGGATCGTCGAACAATCCCTGGCCCTGCTCCACCAGTACCGCCGCCTCGCCACCCGCTGGGAACGCCGCACCGACATCCACCAAGGACTCCTCAACCTCGCAGCCACCCTCATCTGCTGCCGAAGACTCCGCAACCGAACCCGATAGGACCCTAAGGACCTCGTCGGTGTGGGGTGGGGTATGGGCTGTGGTCACGGCCGCTCCATTCGCATCGATCAGGGAAATTCGTGTTGCGTGAGCCCGTGCATTGTGGCGACAGGCACGGGCCACCGCTTCGGATACCTCCGTTGTGCGCACGCGCAACGGACACGCACCGATGTCCGCGAGTCCGCTGTCACCGACACCACGCTGATGAGTTGGGTATCAAAGCTCGACTTCGTGCACTGTGGCGGCTCGCACGTCGAGGACCGCCAGCAGGACCATCCGGCACACGGACCTGTTCGACAGTGTCCGTGCAGTGTTATCATGCCGTGCGCCGCGGCTCACCGGAATTCCTGGACGAGATCTACGAATGCCGGTGGAAGAGTTTCGCTTTCGGGCGCCGGTTCGCGGAATGTGGTGCCAAGCTCGTAGCCGAGTGATCCGGCAGCGGCACGTAGGCAGTCTTCGCTCGGCTCGTAGCCAAGGTCGCACAGCATGTCATCCGTATACAAGAGGCAATAGTGTAGTGATCGGAAGAACTGGTTCCTGATCGGTCGGCTGCGGGAGAACGACTCTGTCAGCCGAATGGGGTATGTGTACGCGGCGTCGTGGTGCGCCCGGAGCATCCGTAGCAGGCAACGCGTGCGGTGCTATCGCCATTCGTGGTGGACACATCCGTCCGTCGACAATTCCGATTCTCGTCGGATGGGTGAGATGTTCCTATGGGGGAAATACCGCATCCTCTGTCCACTTGACCCACCCCATCGATAAGACCGATCAGTATTACAAGGTCTGATCGGCTCGACGCAGGGCCTTGACGGGCACTCCGACCAGCAGCCGTTGCCGATAGATATAGTGGTCGATGATCAACGGCGCAGGAAGCACGCACCACGACTCTGGATCCGCGTCTAACGGAGAGAGCGATTCAGCAGGGGCGCATGGAGCTAATCACGTTATCCCAGCCAGAACCGAAGTTTCCTCTTGCGCCTGGGGCGAGAGTGAGCGTTCCGCCCCCATAGTTCCAGTCGGGGTGCACGCACCACCAGCTTCCGGTCGCGTTGTGGTAGGAGCTGGCCTGATTGTCCATGCAGAAGGTAAATCCGCTTGTGCAAGTGAGAAATATGTTGCTAACCGCAGACGAACGGCCAAACACGCGGCCGGTCTGATTTGGGTGCTCAAAGAGGCAAAATACACCACTCGAGCAAGACGCCTGCGGTGTGACGTCCGGGTCGTCCTGGGGCTCGGACCAAGCGGTAGCCCCGGTGCCGACGATTGAGCCAGCAGTGATAAGCGCAACCGTCAGCCGCAGCCACCTCATCGAAGTATTTTTACTGAGCTGCACAGCAATTCGTCCAAAGTGTGGAGTCATGGGTGTAAACATACCGCACTGGAAGTGCCGCGAACCCGTCGTAGTGGATTCTTGTAAATTTCTTTCAAGATCAACGGGTGCTCCGCCAGGCCAGCCCGAGGTTAAAACTCAACCTAGTTGCCTCGTCCAAGTAGGTTGCTCGGTAACCGGGTGTCGGGTTGATCGTGGACCTGTTGCCGGTGATGCTGCCGGTGGAGGTGGTGCTGGTGGCTCGGAAGCCGGAAGTGTTTGTGCGAGCGGTGACCCCGGAGGAGGGGCGGCGGTTGCAGAAGATCACCAAGACGAGCAAGCAACCGGTCAGGATGCGACGAGCGATCGTGGTGATGGCCTCGGCCCAGCGGCAGCCGGTTCCGGCGATCGCGAGGTTGATGCAGGTCAGCGAAGCGTATGCGCGGCAGGTGATCCACGATTTCAACGAACGGGGGTTCGAGGCACTGGACCCAAAATGGAGCGCGGGCAGGCCGCGGAAGGTCGATCGAGCGACACGCGTGAATGCATCGGCTGCATCGCTCGGTGCGCCCGCGGGACCTGGGTTGGCCGTTCTCGGCATGGAGCCTGTCGAAACTACGAGAAGTACTGATCAGCAACGGAATCGCCGATAGCAGCCGTGAAACTCTGCGTCAGATCTTCAAGGCCGAGGGGTGTCGTGGCAGGCGGTCAAGACCTGGAAGCCGGGACCGATCCCGAGTTCACCGCGAAGATGAACCGGGTCCTGGATCTCTACGACCACCAGCCCACCGGCGGGCGGGTGGTCGGGACTGCCGCACGATCAGGTGACAGGTTGACCTGCCCCACCGGATGGGTTCCAACTCGGGTTGCTAACTGTCAGCCTTCCCGAAAGGCTGACCGACGTGCCACGCGCCTATCCCGCCGAGTTCCGGACCAGAGCGATCGCTTTGGTCCGGGCAGGCAAACCTGCCAAGCAGACCGCAGTTGAGCTCGGCATCCATCCGGTGACGTTGTCGAAGTGGTTGCGCCAGGACGACATCGACCACGGACTACGACCGGGCAAACCGTCGACGGAGTCGGCGGAACTGCGTGCAGCTCGTCGCCGGATCCGCGAACTGGAAACCGAGCTGGCGATCGTGCGGCACGCCGCGAAGTTTCTCGGGGAGGACACTTCTGGCCCAAAAGGCGATTCTACCCGGTGATCGACAGCCTCGTCGCAGCCGGGGCGCCGGTCGATCGGTGCTGCCGGGTCCTGGGTGTCGCCAGGCAGAACTACTGCAAGGCCAAGCGGCGCCCGACCACACCGACACAGCTGCGGCGCCAATGGCTCACGGGAGTGATCCGAGAAGTCCACGTCGCATCACGAGGCACTTACGGCTACCGCAGAATCCACGCCGAACTGACGATGGCGATGGGCATCAAGGTCTGCTCACGCACCGCATCGGTACTCATGACGCTGGCCGGGATCCGCGGGCTGCCGGCCCCGGAACGGGCCAAGAACCTACGCGGCGTGGTGACCGCCGATGACCTGGTCAACCGCAAATTCCATCGGCTGAATCCGAACGAGTTGTGGGTCACCGACATCACCGAGCACCGCACGAAGGAAGGACGGGTCTACTGCGCCGCAGTCCTGGATGCCTTCAGCCGCAAAATCGTGGGCTGGTCCATCGACTCCCGCGCCGACTCCACCCTCGTGGTCAACGCCCTGACATGGCCATCCGCAACCGGCGGCCCGCTCCGGGCGGGATCGTCCACGCCGATCACGGATCCCAGGGCGGATTCAACTGGTCGTCGCAACACGCTAGTGCAGCGATCGTAGATGGTCAGCCATCGCTTCGGCGGGTGTCCGCCATCCGAGGACTTCCCGGGGACGGTTGTTGAGTGCGTGGGCGACCGCGGTCAGCTCGGCAGTGCTCCACCGGGAAAGGTCGGTGCCCTTCGGGAAATATTGTCGGAGAAGTGGAGTGGTCCCATGAAGTTGGACACCGTAAGTAAGCGTCCATCTTCAGGAGGCAGGCCGATGTACTCGGGAAGCATGTTGAGTCAGGCCGAT
>NZ_JBVJAP010000038.1:0-9052 GCF_055590505.1 Nocardia sp. NPDC041819
CACCGCCTCCACCGCATCCTCACCACCATCGCCACCAACCCCCACACCCCCATCGGCGACATCGACATCCTCGACCGAACCGAACGGGAACGGATGGCGGTCGCGGCCGAGTCGGTGAGCGTCGAAGCGCCCACGGCCACCGCGGGTACGGCATTGACCCAGGCGCTGGCGGCGGCGGTCGAGGACGACCCGGACGGCCCCGCCGTGGTCTCCGGCGAGAGCGCGCTGTCCTACCAGGATCTCGACGCGCGCTCGTCGCGGTTGGCGCGCGTGCTCATCGCGCGCGGCTGTGGCCCCGGCGCGGGCGTGGCGGTGCGACTGGATCGCGGCATCGAAGCGGTCATCGCCACCTGGGCGGTACTCAAAACCGGCGCCGCCGTGGTCCCGGTCGACGCACTCGACGCACTGCTGCCGCACGAACTCGAGATCAAGACCGGCTTGACGGTCGGCGGTGCGCACTCGGCCGCCGCGGTCGACTGGCTCGCCCTCGACGATCCGACCGTCGTCGCGGAGATCGCCGCCGAATCACCCCGGCCGGTCACCTACGCCCACCGCATTCGCGCCTTGCGCGGCGGCGACCCGGCGTTCATCGGCGCGCAGGCGCTCAGCTACGACGACCTCGCCACGGCCGCCGCACGGCTGCGCGCACGCACCGAACTGACCTTCGAATCGCGCACCTTCCAGCACGGCAGTCCGCAGTCGCCCGCCGCGCTGGTCGAAGTGGTCGCCGCCGGATCGGTGGGCGCGTCGGTGGTGCTGGTCGACGAGGACGGCGCGCTGACCGAGTCGCTCGCCGACGAGTGGGTAACCCATCTGGTGACGGATCGGACCGGGCTGGACACGCTCGACCCGATGGCACTGGAGGATTTGCACGCGGTGGTGCTGGACAATGGTGTCGGCGCGGTGCCCGAGGGGCCCTGGTCGAATGTGGCCGCGATCATCGAGTTCACCGAGCTGTTCGACGCCCGGTGAAGCGATTCGCGGTCATGCGGAAGCTCCCAGTTGTGTGACCATGCACACAGCGGACTGGTTTGCTGTATCAGGCCGTCCGCTGGAAATGTGTCATGGACGTGTTCTTACAGGCAGGATGTGCAGAGTTTTCATGTTTCGCTTGTCGGGGAATAGTCTGCCGGCGCAGGGATCGGCGCCCAGGAAGCACGAAGCGGGGCTCGCGTGACGCGGCCCGCGCGGGTGCGGCCCACTCGTACCCGGCGACCTAGAGTCACTACCCTCCCGCAACTGATGGCAACCGCCGTCGAAGCGCATCCGACCGGCACCGCGGTTGTCTTCGCCGACGCGGTCAGCTCTCGCGGACAGCTCACCTACGCGGAACTCGACGCCAAGTCCACGCGGTTGGCGCGGTTGCTCATCGATCGGGGGGTGGGTCCGGAGGATCTGGTCGCTGTCGGTGTTCCGCGTTCGGTGGAGTCGGTGGTCGCGGTGTGGGCGGTGGCCAAGACAGGTGCGGGTTTCGTGCCGGTGGATCCGAACTATCCGGCCGATCGCGTCGAGCACATGGTGAAGGACTCCGGCGCGGTGCTCGGCCTCACCGTCGCGCGCGTGGCGGAGGACCTGCCGAGCGAGATCGAATGGCTGGTCATCGATTCGGACGCCTTCGTCCAGCGGCTGGAGGACTACCCGACCGAGCCGGTCACCTACGCGGACCGGCTGCGGCAGTTGCGCGCCGAGCATCCCGCCTACGTCATCTACACCTCCGGCTCCACCGGCATGCCGAAGGGCGTGGTGGTCACCCAGGCGGGTCTGGCGAGTTTCTGTGCCGAGCAGCGTGATCGGTATCGGGTGACGAGTGCGTCGCGGACGTTGCATTTCGCGTCGCCGTCGTTCGACGCGTCGGTGCTGGAATTGCTGCTCGCGCTGGGCGGGGCGGCGACCATGGTCGTGGTCGCGCCGACGGTCTACGGCGGTGACGAGCTGGCCGCGCTCCTGCGCAGGGAGGCCGTCACCCACGCGTTCATCACCCCCGCCGCGCTCGCCTCGGTGGACCCGGCCGGGTTGGACGAGCTGCGCGTGGTGGTGGCCGGTGGCGAGGCGTGCCCGCCGGAGCTGGTGCGGCGCTGGGTGCGCCCGATCGCCGAGGGCGAGCGCGAGTTCTACAACGGGTACGGCCCGACCGAGACCACGATCATGACGAACATCAGCGCGCCGCTGGTGCCAGGGGAACCGGTGACCATCGGCGCGCCGATCCAGGCGACCACCGAATACGTGCTGGACGAGCGGCTGGTGCCGGTCCCGATCGGTGTGGTCGGCGAGCTGTACATCGGTGGACCCCAGCTGGCGCGCGGTTACCAGCTGCGTCCCGGCCTCACCGCCGTGCGTTTCGTTCCGAATCCGTTCGACCCGAACCACTCTCGGCTCTACCGCACCGGCGACCTGGTGCGCTGGACGCCGAACGGCGAGTTGGAATACATGGGCCGCAACGACTTCCAGGTGAAGATTCGCGGTTTCCGTATCGAGCTGGGCGAGATCGACGCGGTGCTGGCCGCGCACGAGACGGTCGACTTCGCGGTCACCGTCGGGCATCAGTTGGACAGCGGCGCGACGATTCTCGCGTCGTATGTGCACGCGGCGAGCGGACGCTCCATCGACACCGACGAGCTGATCGCGCATGCCGAGCGCAGCCTGCCGGTGCACATGGTGCCGACCTCGCTCACCGTGCTGGATGAGATCCCGCTGACCCCGGTGGGCAAGCTGGATCGTCGTGCCCTGCCCGCTCCGCAGTTGCAGACCAAGGAATTCCGCGCTCCGTCGGGAGCGCTGGAGCAATTGGTCGCGGGCGTCTTCGGTGACCTGCTCAGCGCGGGTGACGAGATCGGCGCGGACGACGATTTCTTCGAGCTGGGCGGCAATTCGCTGATCGCGACGCAGGTCGCGGCCCGGCTCGGGGCGTCGATCGGCGCGCGGGTGCCCGCGCGGACGGTGTTCGAAGCGCCGACGGTCGCGCTGCTGGCCGCCCGCCTCGCCGAATTCGACACCGGTGCGGCGCGTCCCGCGTTGGCGGCGTCGCAGCGTCCGGAGCGGGTGCCGTTGTCGTTGGCGCAGCGGCGGATGTGGTTTTTGAATCAGTTCGATACCGGTTCGGCGGCGAATAATATTCCGTTCGCGGTGCGGTTGTCGGGTGTGTTGGATGTGGCGGCGTTGCAGGCGGCGGTCGCGGATGTGGTCGAGCGTCATGAGACGTTGCGGACGGTGTATCCGGCGGTGGACGGTACCGGTTACCAGGTCGTGCTGTCCGCCGAGCAGGCGATCCCGGACCTGACGCCGCACAGCCTGACCGCCGGAGAACTGCCGGACTGGCTGGGCACCTTCGCCGCAGCCGGTTTCGACGTCGCGGCCGAGGTGCCGCTGCGGCTTTCGCTCGCGCGGATCGGCTCCGACGATTACGTGCTCGCCGTGGTCGTGCACCACATCGCGGCCGACGGTACGTCCATAGCGCCGCTGGTACGCGACCTGATGACCGCCTATGTCGCGCGCAGCGCGGGCGAGGCGCCCGGCTGGGCCCCGCTGCCGGTGCAGTACGCGGACTACACGCTGTGGCAGCACGCCGTGCTCGGCGAGGAGAGCGACCCCCGCTCCGTGGCCGCGACGCAGATCGCCTTCTGGCGTGACGCTCTCGCGGGCATTCCCGATCGGCTCGACCTCCCCCTGGATCGGCCGCGCCCCGCCACGGCCTCCGGCCGCGGCGGCGTCTTCACCTTCACCGTCGACGCATCCACCCGGGCCCGGCTCGACGAACTCGCCCAGGCCCACGGCGCCTCGCTGTTCATGGTGGTGCACACCGCCTTCGCGGCGCTGCTGGCCCGATTGTCCGGCACCACCGACATCACCATCGGCACGCCGGTCGCCGGACGTGGCGAGGCGGAACTCGACGATCTGGTCGGCATGTTCGTCAACACGCTGGTGTTGCGGACCGCGGTGGATCCGGCGGCCTCGTTCGCCGGGCTGCTGGAGGCGACCAAGGAACGCGACCTGGCCGCGTTCTCGCACGCCGAACTGCCGTTCGAGCGGTTGGTCGAGGTGCTGGACCCGGTGCGCTCGCAGGCGCATCACCCGCTGTTCCAGGTGGCGCTGTTCTTCCAGAACATGGACCGAGCGCAGCTCGAGCTGCCCGGCCTGTCGGTCGGCGCGGTCGAATTCGACGGCGCGGTGGCCAAATTCGATCTTCAGCTGACGGTGACGCCGCAGGAAGGTCCGGACGCGGGCCTGGCCGCCATGTTCACCTATGCCACCGATCTGTTCGACGAGAGTTCGGTCGCCGAGTTCGCGGCGCGCCTGAACCGGTTGCTGCGCGCGGTCGCGACCGACCCCGATCGCGCGCTGGGCGGTATCGACCTGCTCAACATGGTCGAGCGGGATCGCATCCTGCACGAGTGGAACGACACCCGCTACCCGGTCCGCTCCGAATTGCTGCTCGATGGTTATCGCCGGGCCGTCGAGGCGCATCCGGACGAGATCGCCGTCGCCTACGAGGGTGTCGAGCTTTCGTATCGTGGGTTCGATGCGCGGGTGAATCGTTTGGCGCGGTTGTTGATTTCGCAGGGTGTTGGTGCGGAGTCGTTGGTGGGGTTGGCGGTTCGGCGTTCGTTGGATCTTGTGGTGGGGATGTATGCGATCGTGGCGGCGGGTGGGGCTTATGTGCCGTTGGATCCGGATCATCCGGCCGAACGCATCGCCCACATCCTGGACACCGCTCGCCCCCTCTGCGTCGTGACGACCAGCGCGGACGCGGCCGCGCTGCCCGATGACGTCCGGGCACTCGCCGTGGACACGCTGGATCTCGGCGGCTTCGACGACAGCCCCGTTCGCGCGGAGGAACTCGTGCGTCCGGTGGTGCCTGCGCATCCGGCGTACGTGATCTTCACGTCGGGGTCGACGGGCCGTCCGAAGGGCGTCGCGGTGTCCCACGCGGCGATCAACAACCAGATCGAGTGGATGCTGGCGGAATACCCGCTGGATCCGGATGACGTGTACCTGCAGAAGACGGCGACGACGTTCGACGTCTCGCTGTGGGGCTACTTCATGCCGCTGCGCGTGGGCGCGAAGCTCGTCGTCGCTACGCACGACGGACATCGGGATCCGGTCTACGTCGCGGAAACCATTGCTTCCCAGGGTGTTACGGTGACGGACTTCGTGCCGTCCATGCTGACGGTCTTCGCGGCGCACACCGCCCCCGGCTCGTGCCCCACCTTGCGCGACATCTTCGTGATCGGCGAGGCGCTGCCGCCGGAGACCGTCGCCGCGGTGCGTGCCGTGACCGACGCCGCTGTGCACAACCTCTACGGCCCTACCGAGGCGGCGGTCTCGGTGACCTACTGGCCCGCGTCGCCGGACGAGCGCACCGTGCCGATCGGTCTGCCGCAGTGGAACACCCGGGTCTACGTTTTGGACTCGTGGTTGCGGCCGGTGCCGGTGGGTGTGCCCGGTGAGCTGTATCTCGCGGGTGACCAGTTGGCTCGCGGCTATGTGCGGCGTCCCGATCTCACCGCCGACCGGTTCGTCGCCGACCCGTTCGGCAACGGGGAGCGGATGTACCGCACGGGCGACCTCGTCGTGTGGCGCAAGGACGCCGACGACGCGGTGCTCGACTATCTCGGCCGGACCGATTTCCAGGTGAAGTTCCGCGGTCAGCGGATCGAGCTGGGGGAGATCGAGACGGCGCTGCTGGCGCAGCCGTCGGTGAGCCAGGCCGTGGCCCTCGTCGCGGCCTCGTCGCTGGGTGATCAATTGGTCGCCTACGTGGTCCCCGCTCCGGGCGACCGGATCGACGCGCAGGCATTGCGGTCCGCTATCAGCGAGACCTTGCCCGCCTACATGGTTCCGGGCGCCATCGTGGCGTTGGAGGCGTTCCCGCTGAACTCCAGCGGCAAGCTGGACCGTAAGGCTCTGCCCGAGCCCACGTTCGAGACCAAGCATTTCCGTGCGCCCGCGACGGCGGTCGAGGAGATCGTGGCCGGGGTGTTCGGTGAGGTGCTCGGTGTGGGCCGGGTGGGCGCGGATGACGATTTCTTCGCGCTCGGCGGTAACTCGCTGGTCGCCACGCAGGTAGTGGCTCGTTTGGGCGCGGCGGTCGGTGCGCGGGTGCCGGTTCGGACGCTGTTCGAGGCGCCGACGGTGGCTTCCCTGGCGTCGGCGCTCGAGTCACGCACACACGGCGAGCGTGGTGTGGAGCTGGGCAGTATCGCCCGGCCCGACCAGTTGCCGTTGTCGTTGGCACAACGGCGGATGTGGTTCCTCAACCGCTTCGATCAGTCCGAGAATGCCGGGGAGCAGATCGGTTCGGCGGCTTACAATCTGCCGTTCGCCTTGCGGTTGACCGGTGCGCTGGATGTGGCCGCGTTGGGGGCGGCGTTGCGCGATGTGGTGGCGCGGCACGAGGTGCTGCGGACGGTGTATCCGGAGACCCCGGACGGTCCGGAGCAGGTGGTGTTGCCTGCCGCGCAAGTGACCCTGGACTCGACTCCGCGGGTGCTGGCCGAGTCCGATGTGGCGAGCAGCGTGTACGCGTTGGCGGCGGCTCCGTTCGACGTGACGGTCGAGGTGCCGTTGCGGGCTGTGCTCATCGAGGTCGACGGAGTGCCCGACACGTATGTGCTCGCGGTGGTGGTGCATCACATCGCGGCGGACGCCTCGTCGATGGGTCCGCTGGTGCGGGATGTGATGGTCGCCTACGCGGCGCGCACCTCGGGCGACGCACCGGCGTGGTCGCCCTTGCGGGTGCAGTACGCGGATTACGCGCTGTGGCAGCGGGCGGTGCTGGGAGACGAGTCCGATCCGGCATCCATCGCTGCCCGGCAAATCGGCTTCTGGCGTGAGCAACTCGCCGGTGTCCCGGACTTGCTGGAGTTGCCGACCGACCGACCCAGACCTGCGGTGGCCTCGCTGGCCGGTGCGCGGGTGGATGTCGAGATCGATGCCGCGACCCACGCGGGGCTCGTGGATTTGGCTCGTGCCCACGGCGCCACGTTGTTCATGGTGGTGCATGCGGCGTTCGCGGTGTTGCTGGCTCGGTTGTCGGGCTCCGACGATATCGCCATCGGCACACCCGTCGCGGGTCGTGGTGAGCGTGAGCTCGATGACTTGATCGGCATGTTCGTCAATACCGTGGTGTTCCGGACGCGGTTCGAGCCCGATGAGTCGTTCGTCGGCCTGCTCGGCAGGCAGCGCGAAACCGATCTGGCGGCGTTCGCGCATGCGGATGTGCCGTTCGAGCGGTTGGTGGAGGTGTTGAATCCGCCGCGGTCGACGGCGCGTCATCCGTTGTTCCAGGTGGGTTTGTCGTTCCAGAACATCGCGCGGACGGCGTTGGAGCTGCCGGGTTTGACGGTGTCCGGTGTGGACGCGGATCTGGATGTGTCGCAGTTCGATCTGCATTTGATCGTCGGTGATGCGTATGACGAGTCGGGTGCGCCTGCGGGTATCGGCGGGTTCCTGACGTACGCGACCGAACTTTTCGATCGAACCACTGTAGAAGGTTTCGCGGCGCGATTCTCCCGCATCCTGACGTCCGTGGTGGCGGACGCGAACGCCGCGGTCGGCGATCTCGAGTTGCTGGCCGAAGCGGAGCGGCACGACGTGCTGGCGCGCTGGAACGCCACCGAGCAGTCCGTGGATGCGGGCGCGACGCTGGTCTCGCTGCTCGATGCCAGCGTGGCGGCGGACCCGCGTTCCACGGCGCTCGTAGCCGATTCGATCGACGGTGAGCGGGTCGAGCTGACCTACGCCGAACTCGATGCGCGAGTGAATCGTCTTGCGCGGCATTTGATCTCGTTGGGTGTCCGTCCGGAGTCGCGGGTTGCTCTGGCGTTGCGCCGGTCGGTGGATCTGATCGTGGCGATGTACGCGGTGGCGAAGTCCGGTGGTGCGTATGTGCCGGTGGATCCGGATCAGGCTGCTGAGCGTACGAGTTACATCTTGGAGACGGCGGCACCGGTGTGTGTGCTGACCAACGCTGATGCGGAGTTCGATACCGATGTCGCGCCGGTGGTGCGTATCGATGAGCTGGATTTGTCGGGTGTGGATGCCAAGCCGGTCACGGATGCTGATCGGGTTGCGCCGTTGCGTCCGGAGAACACGGCGTATGTGATTTTCACGTCTGGTTCGACGGGTCGCCCGAAGGGTGTGGCTGTTCCGCATGGCGCTATCGCGAATCAGTTGCAGTGGAAGAGTGTCGAGTTCGGTCTCGATGCGGCTGATGCGATTTTGTTGAAGACGGCGGCGACGTTCGACTTGTCGGTGTGGGAGTTCTGGTCGGCGGCGGTGTGTGGTGGCCGTTTGGTCATCGCCTCCCCGGATGGTCATCGGGATCCGGCGTACCTCAACGAACTCATGGCCCAGGAATGGGTCACCACGCTGCACGTCGTGCCGTCGATGCTGGACGCGCTGTTGACCGCGGGTATGCCGGATTCGCTGTGGCGGGTGTTGGCTATCGGTGAGGCGTTGCCAGGGGCGTTGGCCCAGCGGTTCTTGCGCGAGAATCCCCGCACCGAGTTGTTCAATCTGTATGGGCCGACCGAGGCGGCGGTGTCGATCACCAGCCACCGTGTGGGTGAGGCCGATCGGGTTTCGGTGCCTATTGGTGCGCCGGAGTGGAATAGTCGGGTGTTTGTGCTGGATGGGCGTTTGCGTCCGGTTCCGGTGGGTGTTTCGGGTGAGTTGTATTTGGCGGGTGCGCAGTTGGCGCGTGGTTACTTCGGTCGCGCCGATCTCACGGCGGATCGGTTCGTGGCCAACCCGTTCGAGTCGGGTGCTCGGATGTATCGCACGGGTGATTTGGTCGCCTGGAACGGTGGCGGTGAGCTCGAGTATCGGGGTCGTACGGATTTCCAGGTGAAGATTCGTGGTTTCCGTATCGAGTTGGGTGAGATCGAGGCGGCGTTGTTGGCGTTGCCGGAGGTCGCGCAGACGGCGGTGGTCGCGAAGTCGGATCCGAAGACCGGTGACCGGCTGGTGGCCTACCTCGTTCCTTCTGGTGCTGTGGCTGGGTCCGATGCTCGTGCCGATGCCGATGCCGATGCCGATGCCGATGCCGATGCCG
>NZ_JBVJAP010000039.1:0-8966 GCF_055590505.1 Nocardia sp. NPDC041819
GACACCGGCGTGACCATCGACCCCGCAACGGTCCGGGCCGAAGTCGCGCGGTTCCTCACCGGCTACATGGTGCCCGACGCGATCGTGGTGCTGGAGGCGCTGCCGCTGACCCCGAACGGGAAGCTCGACCGCCGCGCGCTGCCCGCCCCGGAGATCAACAGCGCCGTCGCCTACCGCTCGCCGCAGACGGTCACCGAGCAAGCGGTGGCAGGCGCGTTCGCCGAACTGCTCGGCGCCGAGCGGGTCGGCCTGGACGACGACTTCTTCGGCCTCGGCGGCAACTCGCTGCTCGCGGCACAGGTGGTCGGGCGGCTGCGGGACGCGACCGGAGCGACGGTGCGCGTGCAGTGGTTCTTCACCGACGCCACGGTGGCGGGCTTGGCCGCCCGCATCGACGCCGGTGACGCCGACGCCACCGCCGCGCTGGACGTGCTGCTGCCGATCCGTGCGAGCGGATCGGCGGCCCCGCTGTTCTGCCTGCACCCGATGTACGGCTTGGCCTGGTCGTATGCGGGCCTGGCTCAGTTCCTGCCCGCCGAGCAGCCGATCTTCGGTCTGCAATCGCCCGCGCTGTCGGAAGACGGCGAACTGCCCGGTTCGCTCGAGCAGCTGGCCGAGCGCTACCTATCGGAGATCAAGGCGGTGCAACCGCAGGGCCCGTACCGGTTGCTCGGCTGGTCGCTCGGCGGTGTGCTGGCCCATGCCATCGCCACCGCGTTGCAGGAGGCGGGCGAGCAGGTGGAGTTGCTGGCCATGATGGACAGCCATCCGAATCCGGACGTCGTCGGTTTCCGCGCCGCAGTGCGCGGCGCCCTGGCCGAACTCGGCCTCGGTACGGCGGCTGCCGAGGGCGATGATGTCTACGAGCTCGATGACGAGTCGTTGGCCGCGCTGCACGCCATGATCCCGGCGGATCTGGTGGCGGTGACGCCGGAACGGCTGCGCCGGATCTATCGCAGCGCGGTCCGCTCGGCGGAGCTGATCGCCGAGCACCGGCCCGGCGTCTTCCGCGGCACCGTGCAGTACTTCAGCGCGGCCGTCGCCGATCCCGCCGACGAGTTGCGCGCCGCCGCCGCGGACTGGTGGCCGTTTGTCCAAGGCATGGTTGTCGACCGCCCGGTCGAGGTCACCCATGCTCGGATGGCCGCGCCGGAGGCGCTGGCGGTGATCGGTCCGCAGCTGGCCGCTCTGCTCGACGGCCGCCGTTGATCGTCCCTGCCGACGCCGCGACCCGAATCCGGCGTCGGCAGGGAATAATCGTCCCCGGCACTCGTCATACGCGTCCGTTCCCGCGGCCCGGAACCCCACGGGTCGTGGCCGGTCGCGCCCGGCGTGCGCCGACGGTTCGGTAACGATCGGCATGCGCGCGCTCGATGATCACAGCGCGGGGAGCATGGTGACGTGCGTGTGGCGACGATAGACAGGGTGAGGCAGCACGATGGTTCGGGCGGTCGGGCAGCGGTGTGACGAAACTGCGGAAGCGGTGCGCCGATGACCCGCCCGGCGCGCGTGCGCCCGACCCGGACCCGCCGCCCCCGCGTCACCACCCTGCCCCAGTTGATGGCCACGGCCGTCGAGGCGAACCCGAGCGGCGCGGCCGTGGTGTTCGCCGACGCGACCAGCACCCTCGCCCAGCTGAGTTATGCCGAGCTGGACGAACGGTCCACGCGGTTGGCGCGGTTGCTCATCGATCGGGGGGTGGGTCCGGAGGATCTGGTCGCGGTTGGTGTTCCGCGTTCGGTGGAGTCGGTGGTCGCGGTGTGGGCGGTGGCCAAGACGGGTGCGGGTTTCGTGCCGGTGGATCCGAACTATCCGGCCGATCGCGTCGAGCACATGGTGAAGGACTCCGGCGCGGTCTTCGGGCTGACCGTCCAGGAGGTCCGCGCCGAGCTGCCGGACCGGGTCGAGTGGCTGTCGATCGACTCCGCAGAGTGCGCGCGGCGGCTCGAGGAGTTCCCGGCCGATCCGGTGACCTACACCGATCGGGTGCGCCCGCTGCGCGGGGAGCATCCCGCCTACGTCATCTACACCTCCGGCTCCACCGGCAAGCCCAAAGGCGTGGTGGTCACCCAGGCGGGTCTGGCGAGCTTCTGCGCCGAGCAGCGTGATCGGTATCGGGTGACGAGTGCGTCGCGGACGTTGCATTTCGCGTCGCCGTCGTTCGACGCGTCGGTCCTGGAATTGCTGCTGGCGCTCGGTGGCGCGGCCACCATGGTCGTCGCGTCGCCCACGGTGTTCGGCGGCGAGGAATTCGCGTCCCTGGTCCGCAGGGAGGCGGTCACGCACGCGTTCGTGACGCCCGCCGCGCTCGCCTCGGTGGATCCGGCCGGGTTGGACGAGCTGCGCGTGGTGGTGGCCGGTGGCGAGGCGTGCCCGCCGGAACTGGTACGGCGCTGGGTGCTCCCGGTGTCGGGTGGGCGGACCCGTGAGTTCTTCAACGGGTACGGCCCGACCGAGACCACGATCATGACGAACATCAGCGCGCCGCTGGTGCCAGGGGAACCGGTGACCATCGGCGCGCCGATCCGGGCCGTCACGGAATACGTGCTGGACGAGCGGCTGGTGCCCGTGCGGAGCGGTGTGGTCGGCGAGCTGTACATCACCGGTGCGCAGCTGGCCCGCGGCTACCACGAGCGCCCCGGGCTGACCGCGTCCCGCTTCGTGGCGAACCCCTTCGATGTGCACGGCTCCCGCCTCTATCGCACCGGTGACCTGGTGCGCTGGACGCCGAACGGCGAGTTGGAGTACCTGGGCCGCAACGACTTCCAGGTGAAGATTCGCGGTTTCCGTATCGAGCTGGGCGAGATCGACGCGGTGCTGGCCGCGCACGAGACGGTCGACTTCGCGGTCACCGTGGGGCACCAGCTGGACAGCGGCGTCACCATTCTCGTCGCCTATGTGCACGCCGTGCCCGGGATGGCCGCCGACGCGGCGGAACTGGCCGCCTTCGCGCAGCAGAGCCTGCCCGCGCACATGGTGCCGACGGTGGTCATGGTGCTGGACGAGATCCCGTTGACTCCGGTGGGCAAGCTGGACCGCGACGCGCTGCCCACACCGCGGTTGCAGACCAAGGTGTTCCGTGCCCCGGTCGGCCCGCTGGAAGAGCTGGTCGGCGAGGTGTTCGCCGAAGTGCTCGGGCCCGGCGCGCCGGTCGGCGCGGATGACGACTTCTTCGAACTGGGCGGCAATTCGCTGATCGCGACGCAGGTCGCGGCCCGGCTGGGCGCCGCCATCGCGGCCCGGGTGCCCGCACGGCTGATCTTCGAGAGCCCCACCGTGGCCGCGCTGGCGGCGCGGCTGGAGCCGTTGAAGGGCGCGGGGGACCGGCGCGCGTTGGTGGCGGTGGAGCGTCCGGAGCGGGTGCCGTTGTCGTTGGCGCAGCGGCGGATGTGGTTTTTGAATCAGTTCGATACCGGTTCGGCGGCGAATAATATTCCGTTCGCGGTGCGGTTGTCGGGTGTGTTGGATGTGGCGGCGTTGCAGGCGGCGGTCGCGGATGTGGTCGAGCGTCATGAGACGTTGCGGACGGTGTATCCGGCGGTGGACGGCATCGGTTACCAGGTCGTGCTACCCGCCGCGCGAGCTGTTCCCGACCTCGCGCCGAAGCCCGTCGCCGAGCACGAGCTGACGGCCTGGCTGCGTGAATTCGCCTCGAACGGCTTCGATGTCGCGGCGGAGGTACCGCTGCGCGTCGCGCTGGCCGAGATCGGCCCCGACGATCACGTGGTCGTCGTGGTGGTGCATCACATCGCCGCCGACGGCGCTTCGGTCGCGCCGTTCCTGCGGGATCTGCTCAGCGCGTTCCTCTCCCGGCGCAACAGGGCGAGGCCGTCCTGGGGACCGCTGCCGGTGCAGTACGCGGACTACACGCTGTGGCAGCGCGCGATGCTCGGTGACGAGAACGACCCCGATTCGGTGGCCGCGGCTCAGATCGCCTACTGGCGTCGCGCCTTGGCGGGCATCCCGGACCGGATCGACCTACCCTCGGATCGGCCGCGCCCGTCCGTCGCCTCCGGCCGGGGCGCGGAGTACACCTTCGCCGTGGACGCCGCGGTGCACCGAGGCATCGCCGAACTGGCGCACAGCGCGGGCGTCTCGGAGTTCATGGTGGTGCACAGCGCGCTCGCGGTGCTGCTCGCCCGGCTCACCGGCACCGACGACATCACTGTCGGCACGCCCGTGGCGGGCCGTGGTGAACGGGAACTCGACGCGCTGATCGGCATGTTCGTCAACACGCTGGTGCTGCGCACCCGCATCGACCTCGGCGCGTCGTTCCGTGCGCTGCTCGCCCAGACGAAGGAAACGGATCTCGGCGCGTTCTCGCACGCCGAACTGCCGTTCGAGCGGTTGGTCGAGGTACTCGATCCGGTGCGGTCGCAGGCGCACCACCCGCTGTTCCAGGTGGCGCTGTTCTACCAGAACATGAGCAGGCCCGAGATAGAGCTGCCCGGACTGTCCGCTCGGGTACTCGAGTTCGACGGCGCGGTCGCGAAATTCGATCTGCAATTGACCGTGGTGCCCGACACCGAGGGGGAGGCCGCGGGCTTCGCCGCGGGGTTCACCTACGCCACCGACCTGTTCGACGAGCAGACGATCGCCGAGTTCGCCTGGCGCCTGGATCGGCTGCTGGCCATCGCCGTGGCCGAGCCGGATCGGCCGATCGGTGCGATCGATCTGCTCGCTCCCGTGGAGCGCGAACGCATCCTGCACGAGTGGAACGACACCCGGTACCCGGTGCAGGCCGAGTCGCTGCTCGACGGCTACCGGCGTGCGGCGGAGGCGTACGCGGACGAGGTCGCTCTCGTGTGCGAGGGTGTCGAGCTTTCGTATCGTGGGTTCGATGCGCGGGTGAATCGTTTGGCGCGGTTGTTGATTTCGCAGGGTGTTGGTGCGGAGTCGTTGGTGGGGTTGGCGGTTCGGCGTTCGTTGGATCTTGTGGTGGGGATGTATGCGATCGTGGCGGCGGGTGGGGCTTATGTGCCGTTGGATCCGGATCATCCGGCCGAACGCATCGCCCACATCCTCGAAACGGCGCAGCCGGTCTGTGTGCTCACGACCTCCACCGACGCGGTCGACTTGCCCGAGGGCACCGCGGTGCTGCTGCTGGACGCTCTGGACCCGAATCGATTCGACGACGCCCCGGTGCGTGCCGACGAACTGGTACGCCCCGTGTTGCCGCACCATCCGGCCTACGTGATCTTCACATCGGGGTCGACCGGCCGCCCCAAGGGCGTGGCGGTTTCGCACTTCGCCATCCAGAACCAGATCAGCTGGATGCTCGCGGCGTATCCGCTCGACGCCGATGACGTGTACCTGCAGAAGACGGCGACGACGTTCGACGTCTCGCTGTGGGGCTACTTCATGCCGCTGCGCGTGGGCGCGAAGCTCGTCGTCGCTACGCACGACGGACATCGGGATCCGGTCTACGTCGCGGAAACCATTGCTTCCCAGGGTGTTACGGTGACGGACTTCGTGCCGTCCATGCTGACGGTCTTCGCGGCGCACACCGCCCCCGGCTCGTGCCCCACCTTGCGCGACATCTTCGTGATCGGCGAGGCGCTGCCGCCGGAGACCGTCGCCGCGGTGCGTGCCGTGACCGACGCCGCCGTGCACAACCTCTACGGCCCTACCGAGGCGGCGGTCTCGGTGACCTACTGGCCCGCGACCGCCGTGGACGAGCGGTCCGTGCCGATCGGCGTCCCCCAGTGGAACACCCAGGTGTACGTGCTGGATTCGCGTCTGCAACCGGTCCCGACCGGTGTTCCGGGCGAGTTGTATCTCGCCGGTGACCAGTTGGCTCGCGGCTATGTGCGGCGTCCCGATCTCACCGCCGACCGGTTCGTCGCCGACCCGTTCGGCAACGGTGCGCGGATGTACCGCACCGGTGACCTGGTGGCCTGGCGCGCCCCGACCGACGTGCTGCCGCATCGGCTCGACTATCTCGGCCGGACCGATTTCCAGGTGAAGTTCCGCGGTCAGCGGATCGAGCTGGGGGAGATCGAGACGGCGCTGCTGGCGCAGCCGTCGGTGAGCCAGGCCGTGGCCCTCGTCGCGGCCTCGTCGCTGGGTGACCAATTGGTCGCCTACGTTGTTCCCGCGCCGGGGCGATCGATCGAGCAGGCCGAATTGCTGGCGGCGATCGGTGCGACGCTGCCCGCCTACATGGTTCCGGCCGCGGTCGTCGCGCTGGATGCGTTGCCGTTGAATCCGAGCGGCAAGCTCGATCGCAAGGCTCTGCCCGAGCCGACCTTCACCGCGCGGGAATTCCGCGCGCCCGCGACGGCGGTCGAGGAGATCGTGGCCGGGGTGTTCGGTGAGGTGCTCGGTGTGGGCCGGGTCGGGGCGGATGATGATTTCTTCGCGCTCGGCGGTAACTCGCTGGTCGCCACGCAGGCGGTGGCGCGTATCGGTGCGGCGGTGGATGCGCGGGTGCCGGTTCGGACACTGTTCGAGGCACCGACCGTGGCGGCGTTGGCGTTGGCGCTCGAGTCGCATACCCCCGGTGAGCGCCGGGTGCAGTTGGGGAGTATTGCCCGGCCCGAAAAGTTGCCGTTGTCGTTGGCGCAGCGGCGGATGTGGTTTCTCAATCGGTTCGATCAGTCCGATGACGCTGGGGAGCGGATCGGTTCGGCGGCCTACAACTTGCCGTTCGCGTTGCGCTTGACCGGTGCGCTGGATGTGGCCGCGCTGGGCGAGGCGCTGCACGACGTCGTGGGCAGGCACGAGGTGCTGCGCACGGTGTATCCGGAGACCCCGGACGGTCCGGTGCAGGTGGTGCTGGCGGCGGGACAGGTGGCGTTGGATGTGGCCGTCCATCCGATCGGCGCGGCCGAGGTCGCGCACGAGGTGTACACGCTCGCGGCGGCACCCTTCGATGTGACCGACGAAGTGCCCGTCCGAGTGCGGCTGCTGCGGATCGCGGATGCGCCGCAGGAGCATGTGCTCGTGGTGGTGGTGCATCACATCGCGGCGGATGCGTCGTCGATGGGTCCGTTGGTGCGGGATGTGATGGTGGCGTATTCGGCGCGGACCTCTGGTGATGTGCCGGGGTGGTCGCCGTTGCGGGTGCAGTATGTGGATTACGCGTTGTGGCAGCGTGCTGTGTTGGGGGATGAGTGCGATCCGGATTCGGTCGCGGCTCGGCAGATCGCGTTCTGGCGTGCGGAGTTGGCTGGTTTGCCGGATTTGTTGGAGTTGCCGATTGATCGGCCGCGTCCGGTGGTGGCGTCGTTGGCCGGGGCGCGGGTGCCCGTGGAGGTGGATGCGGCGACGCATGCGGGGTTGATCGAACTCGCCCGTGCGCATGGCGCGACGTTGTTCATGGTGGTGCATGCGGCGTTCGCGGTGTTGTTGGCTCGGTTGTCGGGTTCGGATGACATCGCTGTCGGTACGCCGGTGGCGGGTCGTGGTGAGCGTGAACTCGATGATCTGATCGGGATGTTTGTCAACACGGTGGTGTTCCGGTCGAGGATCGATGGTGGTGAGTCGTTCGCGGATGTCCTCGCCCGTCAGCGGGATATCGATTTGGCTGCTTTTGCGCATGCGGATGTGCCGTTCGAGCGGTTGGTGGAGGTGTTGAATCCGTCGCGGTCGACGGCGCGTCATCCGTTGTTCCAGGTGGGTTTGTCGTTTCAGAATGTGGCGCGTGCGGCGTTGGAGTTGCCGGGTTTGACGGTGGCGGGTGTGGATGCCGATGTGGATGTGTCGCAGTTCGATTTGCATTTGATTGTTGGTGATGGGTATGCGGAGTCGGGTGCGGCCGCTGGTATCGGTGGGTTCTTGACGTTTGCGACTGATTTGTTCGATCGGTCGACGGTGGAAGGTTTCGCGGCGCGGTTCGCGCGCGTCCTCGCGGCCGTGGTCGCCGACGCGAACGTCGCGGTCGGGGACATCGAACTGCTCGCCGACGCCGAACGCCACGACGTGCTCACCGCATGGAACGACACCGCCCATCCGGTGGATTCCGCCGCGACACTGGGATCGCTGCTGCGTGGGACCGTCGCGGCGACGCCGGGAGCGGTCGCGCTGGTCGCGGACCTGCCCGACGGCGAACGCGTCGAGCTGAGCTACGCGGAACTGGCGGCCCGGGTGAATCGACTAGCCCGCTACCTGATCTCGGTGGGTGTCGGTGCCGAGAGCAGGGTCGCGCTCGCGTTCCGCCGATCGGTGGATCTGGTGGTGGCGATGTACGCGGTGGCCGAGGCCGGTGGGGCGTACGTACCGATCGACCCCGACCAAGCCACCGAGCGAACCGACTACATCCTCTCCGCCGCCGCCCCGGTATGTGTGTTGAGCAATACCGAGTCGGACTTCGATACCGACGTCGCGCCGGTGGTGCGGCTGGAAGACCTGGAATTGAGCGCGGTCGCCAGCGTGCCGATCACCGATGCCGAGCGCGTCACGCCCGTCCGGCCGGAGAACACGGCTTACGTCATCTTCACGTCGGGTTCGACCGGGCGTCCGAAGGGCGTCGCGGTGCCGCACTCGGCGATCGTGAACCAGTTGCTCTGGAAAGCGGCCGAATTCGAGCTGGCCGAGGACGATTCGGTGCTGCTGAAGACGGCGGCGACGTTCGACCTGTCGGTGTGGGAGTTCTGGTCGGCCGCGGTGTGCGGTGGCCGTCTGGTGATCGCCGCGCCTGATGGCCATCGGGATCCCGCGTATCTCAACGATCTGATGGCGCGCGAGTCGGTCACCACGTTGCATGTGGTGCCGTCGATGCTCGACGCGCTGCTCGTGCACCGGGCGACCACGGACACCGGCGACTGGTCGCCGCGACGGGTGTTGGCTATCGGTGAGGCATTGCCAGGGGCGTTGGCCCAGCGGTTCTTGCGCGAGAATCCCCGCACCGAGTTGTTCAATCTGTATGGGCCGACCGAGGCGGCGGTGTCCATCACCAGCCACCGCGTCACCCTCGCCGACGAGACCTCCGTGTCGATCGGTGCGCCCGAATGGAACAGCCGGGT
>NZ_JBVJAP010000040.1:0-7863 GCF_055590505.1 Nocardia sp. NPDC041819
GAACGACGCACCGACATCCACCAAGGACTCCTCGACCTCGCAGCCGCCCTCATCTGCTGGCGAAGACTCCGCAACCGAACCCGATAGGAGCTCTATGCTCGACAACGTGAGGGTGTGGCGAGTTGATTGTCAAGCCGGCCCCTGGGACGTCGGAACTCGCACGGCCCGGCCTTTGGGGAGGTTGGACACGTGTACGGACTCGGCCGGGCCCGTGGCGCAGTGGCGACCCGTCTAGGGACGCGGGCGCAGGTTTGTGGTCACGTACATTTTATTCAAGCCATTTCGGCTCCGCCGATCTAATGTCTGACCTGCCTTTCGGTCATCATCAAGTGACCGAACATCATGGTCGTCGGGAGGGTTGACAGCATGACGAGAACTCGGTGCGCTCCGCGTGATCATCCTTGGTCTGCGATTGCGTCGCCAGCTGACGCAACGGATTGGCGAGACCGAGAAACCCATATCTGCCGAGTCTGTAGTGGTATTGCTGCCGCCGATGTGATTCCCTTTGCGGCCAGCGCTGCTTTCGTGATAGTCCGGATTGCCCGTGCCGCGGCGATCGTCGGGACTTGCCCCATACCGGGCGCATTGGTCACTCGGCAGACTGAGCGGATGCGCGCTCTAGTAGCGATTCACTCCCATCGGCCGATAGTGCTCGCCAGTTCGTCGACTGATGGGATCGTGTCGCGTTGACACGTTGTGATCTCTGCCTGTATCGGTCTGTTGGGCTGCTTCGACAGGGGGCAGGTTTCAAGCAGAGAATGTTAGGAATCGAGCGGCTGGAAGTCGATGGCGGCTCAGATTGTCGGATTCTGCGGCGCACGCTTCGTGCCACGGCTGCGGTGAGCCTCTCGGAGGTCGAATGGATACGCCGAATGCGGTCGACCGGGACCATCCTGCAGCCCCGGGTCAATGCCATCAACGGAGATGTCGTCGGCTACATCGCGCAGCGGCATGATGCCTACAGCGACCGCCTCGGTCCTGCGATCACCGACCTAGAGGTGGGCGCTGGTTTGAGTTTGCTCGACCTGCGCGAAGGGTGGGAACCCGACCCGCACGCGATCGCCGCCGCACTGACCGAGTGGAAACTTCCGCGTTCGGTGGCGCCGTCAGCCAGGGAAACGGTGCTTTCGGCGGATACCGCGTTGTGGGCACATGCTCTCGCTGATGCCAAGGGTTTCAACGAAACGCTGGCACATGTTCCTAGCGATGAGCGCGCCGCATGGGGGTGGGCGGCAAGCCGGGTCGCGGGAGTGCTGGCGATTTGGTCATGGCGGACGGAACCGGACGCGAAAGGGCCATTCGCCGTCGCCGCACACGAAGTGGGTATGTCAGCACTAGCGGCTGGGAGTCGCTTCCGTCCGCCCTTTCTTCGATCGCTCGCTCCGGATCTGGAACAGACAGCGTTCGTTCTGGCTCAGGTGTGCAGGGAGGTTCACGATCCGCTCACCGAATCCGATTTGATCAACGAACTGATTCTCAGTATCGTCGCAATTGTGACGGCGCACCGAGAACGGGGGGAAGTGGCCCGAGCGTCGAGGATCTACGCCACCGCAGTGGATGCCCTCGAATCGATGCGACACGACATACATTCCGCCTCACCCATCTCGGTGATCGGTTGCCAACTCCGGCTCGGGCGCCCATCACCGCCCTAGCCTCGCTATCAACACACCGGGCACTGCGGAATTCGCGAACTAGGTTATGTTTCGTAGGTATTTCTGGTTCACGCCCGTAGGTCGTGGGGTAAGGTATAATCTCAGCCGTGGCAGAGACTGTTGGTGGTCCCTGCCATGTGCTGCTCCCAAGAGGGCATGATCAGCTCCTTGACGTCTTCGCTGGGACCCCTGGGATCCGGGGCGTAGACCCGCCGCAACGCAACGTCCTGTTCGGCCTCGGACGCCACCGTGTCCACTCCAGAGCGCTCCAGCATCGCCGGTATCGGGAACTGGAGCAGACGGTGCAGATCGCGCGCAACGTCGTCTCACGAACGGGTCTGCCACTCACTCATCTTGAGCTTCGTATGGTCGGCACGGTCCGTCACGGCCGGCCCACCCGACCACACCGGCCCATACCAGCCGTCAGCGAAGATGTGCACGACCGCGCCCTTGTGCCGCCAGCCGTCAGTCAGCCCTCCCATGTCTCCTACTACTCTCCAGATGTGATGTCAGGTTTTCCCGACACGCCGGTCAAAGTACGCAAATATCCGAACACTACCCATATGGCTATTTTCCAGGTTGGCCATGGAATTGATCTCTGGATAGAGGGGCGAATACCTCCGGAGGAAGGAAGGTGGATGCGGGTGGAAAGGGTAGCTGTGGACCGTTCGTCGATTCTGCGCCGTAGCGCAAGCACCCAGCAGGGCCAGGTACCGTCATGGCCCGCATCCCGACCCACGAACCCTCATCGACAACTTTCTTCACCACCAGCGCCGACAAATCCGAGAAAATCGGCTCGACAGCAACATTCGCCACATTCACCGAGTGGTCTTGTCCCCGGACACTGCGGCGAGCCACCGGAAGTGAGCCAGAGTCGGAGTTACGATACTCCCAATCGTGGCGCTGCTGGTCACGGTTCAATGAACAGTCGTTCGCACGGCAGGCGCGTCAACAGGCGACAGTCCTGGATGCTATCGCATATCAATTCAATCGTGCACCAATGCGTCCGCTTCCAATCATGGATCAAGTTGCGTACTGCCGCTGCGGCGACCGCGTAGTCGAAGACAACGTCGGCCAGCCAGATTCGAATGTGGACATCGCCTTCGGGTGGGCTCCACCCTCTGGCCGTCATGGCTGATCGCTATCTTCATGCATTACCGTGCCAACCTTTCCGGACGAGGCTTTAGCCAGCGGAGTTGGTCGGTCGCGGCACGCGCGAAAGGGTTGGATTCCAGCTTGTCCCGTGGCAGCGTCGGCGAGAAGTGTCGAATAGATTGTTCAACATTTATTGAATGAGGGGATTGTGGATCGCTCACCATTTCCTGAGATAACGTGCACGAATTAGTATTCCCTCGCGGTACCACGATGCAGAGGCCGATGCCACCGCGTCGAACAACGTAGTTTCCGCCGTTTACTTATTCATAGAGTTTGTGTGGCTGTTGCCCCTCCTTTGACGGACGAGTGTGATTACTCACTGAATTATTCGATCACGCCGGTGTCGCGAGGCAACGCCGAGCTTTTGTATCCACGATTTTCGTTGGGGACGGTTCGCTCGAGCATCGAGGAACTACCTACTGCCTACCTAGGTGCACCGGGTGTTCCAGCATGGCTGTCGTTGATGAGCCGGTGCTCGAGCCGTGTGACTCGGCCGACTGGGAGTCGGCCATGTCACGCTGTGTGGGTAGTAGCAAGGTCAGGCAGGCCGGAACCGCCTACGCGGGCGCTGCGGACTTGCGGCCCTGACAGACTGCGATGTGTGTAGAGCGGCACTTCACGAAGTCCGATACGCAGCCAACGTTGGGTGACGGAGGCCGAGATCGCCCTCACCGCGGATGGTTCATGCTTAGGTGCTGGGATCGAGTTTCTGTTGAGGATTGCTTGTCTGCGATGTACATCAGTTTACGGCCGGGCGGCATCGTTCAAGGTAAACGGGATCAGTTCGTCCTGTTGTGGCGGCCGCTGGCGTGTTTGCCGTCTGCGCGGGGTGGTCGTTGGGTGGCCTCGGTCCTGACCTTGTCGAGGATGTCACGGGGGAGATGTTCGATGATGTCGTCGCGCGAGGTGATGAGTAGCTTCTGGAAGATCGAAGCTATTTGTGTGTCGATGGTTCGAGGAGAGTTTCCGCGGCGGGCAGCTATCGCTGGGTTGGTCCACCCGGCGGCGGCGAGGGTGGCGACTTGTTGTTCGGTGGGGCTCAGGTCGCGCCAGCGCGAACTGCCCTTTTGTTGAGCAGGGGACCGTTCCGATGCGTTGCTGACGCGGAGTGTGCCCAACGCGACGCGCTGCGCTTCGTTGTGCTCAGGTCGTAGTTGGACGCCACGGGCCTCGGCTGCGGCGAAGACGTCGGGCCCGAGTATCTGGCGTGCGATGGTTGCTGCCTCGGCCGAGGCAGCAGTGAACGCCCCCATCGCCTCGAAGTTGACACCATGTTCAGCACGCAGTGTCACGCCTCCTCCAACAAGGTGGGCGATTTCGGTCGCCCACGCGACCAGTGAACCGTGGTCGGAGTCGCTTGCAGACGTCGTGTCAGTAATGGCGCGGGCCAATGCCCAGATTCTGAATTCGATCGCCAACACCACTCCGTACCGTTCTCCCGCGGCGATGAGGTCTGCCAAGGACTTTCGTTGCAGTGCCAGCGCTTCGATGTGGTTGCCACCTTGTCGGCTCAGCGCGATCGCCTGTGCCTGCCCAGCCCATGCCTGCTCCCATAGGAGTCCGGAGGCGGTGGCATGTTCGGCGCAGGCGTGGGCGAACTCGTAGGCTTGTTCGGCCGTGCCGAGCAGGTATGCGGCGAAGGCGGCGAAGAACATGCTGAGCGTTGCACTCCCGGGGTCGCCGAGGGCGTCGAATTTTCTCCGTGCGCGAGTGAGGACGGTGATAGCGCGGGCATCGCTGTGAGCGAACATCAGCTCAGCTCCCCACGCGAGTTCGACACACGCCGGCAGACCGATGTCGGTCTCAGCGCTGTGGCGCCAGCTCGCTCGGATGTCGGGTTCGGCGAGGCAGAGGGCGGCACAGTCGTCGAGTAACTTCTCGGCATCTTGTGGGCAGCCTTGGATAAGTGCGAGCCATGCGATAGCGGCCATAGCCGCGACCTGTAGTTCGGTGGTTTGTGGCTCTGAGGCACGGGTCGCGTTGAGGCAGCGCTCCGTCCAGCGGCGTATCTCGGCTACCGAACCGCTGGTGAACGGAATGCGTAGGGCGATCAGCATCAAGCAGATCTCCAAACCGGCCGCTGCCTGGCCCGAGGCCGTGATGCTGGTTTCGATCGCGGTGACGGTATTCGACCAGGCCGCTTTCGCCCAATCCCATAGACCTTGGTGTTCGGGATCGGTGCGGTGGGCAGCGGCGTAGGCGATCTTGTCGTGGTAGTAGACCAGGTGGCGGTTGGCCAGTCGGACGGGCTCATCCACCTCAGATGTGGAGCGTTGTTGTAAGCGATGGTGGGCATACACCCGAAGGCTCTCCACCAAGCAATAGCGCACCTCGGTCGGTGTCATGCGCACCGAGACCAGGGATTGCTCCACCAGACGCTCCAGCAGCTCCTCGATTTCGGCTTGGGCCAAGCTGACCGTAGCGTCGTTCGGCAGTACGCGGTCTGGCACCGGTGCGGGTTCCAGATCGGTTTCGGCGCTCGGGCGATCACTGCAGATGGATTCGATGGCGTCGAGGTCGGCACCGGTGTCTGGGGCGGCGGCAGAGTCGTCAGGATTGGTGTCATGGCCAGCGGCGAAGACGGATAGACGCTCGAAGAGCAAGCGTTCCTTGTCGGTGCACAGGTTGTAGGACCAAGTGATCACATCGGTGACCGATCGGTGACGAAGGTCGGTCCCGAAGCGGCGGCTACGCGGCCATCGCAATCGGGCGTCATCGGCATATCCTGTCAGCCCGCGCAGGATTACCGTCGGCGGATGGTGGTGCAGTCGCGCGGCGGCAAGCTGGATATAGAGGGGATGATTCGATACCCGGCGGCATATTTCCGCAGCTGCGCCGGCTTGGACATCGCCGGTGATGGGGTGGCCAGTCAGTTCGGCGCGGTAGAAGAACAACTTCAAAGCTTGCTGGTGCGACAACGGCGGAACTGGAACGATGTGTTCATCCACCCAGCCGATCGGTTCTCTGCTAGTCGCCACGATGGTCAGATCAGGGATCGTATCGAGCAGGTCGGCCGCGAGTTGCCCCACAGCAGCCAACACATGTTCGCAGTTGTCGAGCACCAAGACCGGCCGCGAACTACGTCCGGTGGTCTCGTTGCTGCGCGCGAGAGTGGCGAGCAAGGTATCGCGCACCGGCCGGGCAGAGTAATCAGCGCCGACAACGGTATGGGCGACTTCCTCGATGACTGCACCCATGTCCGAGTCCGCGGCTAGCCGGGCCAGACGCACCCAATGCACGGGCACACGCGCGATCTTTCTATACCGGCGAATGCTCTCGGCCGCAAGGCGCGTCTTACCGATGCCACCTGGTCCGGTGAGCGTTAACAGTCGAGACGAGACCAGGAGCAATGCACCGATCGTTGCCAACTCACGGTCTCGACCCACGAAGAAGTAGGCTGGCGTAGGCAAATCTTTCCCGCGCTCGCCACGCTGATCAGCCACACCCCAGAGCATAGTCACCGCCGAGGCCTGTCAGAGGCGATCTGTAGGAATTGCCGTGGCCGCGGCCACACCCGGCGGCGGGCTCGTGTATGCACGAAAATCGCTCGAAGCGGCGACGTCGCGGCTACCGGTGAGGTATGTGTCCACTGCGGCCTTGTCGTACTCGACCTCCGTCACCCGTGCCATTCTGCCCGGCTGACGGCTGATGCATCGCTTCGCGGTCGCTGCGCCACTCTCACGGCGAACTCGTCCTAGCGCGGCCTCGAAACCGACGCAATCGTCGAGGCTGGTCGGCCTTCTCGAAACCGATGCCTGCTGTATAATGCGGTTCCGGCTGTGGGTGGGTGTGGAGCGGCTCGGCGCCATGTATTGGCCCCGGCTAAATGCCCTGTAGCGGCACCGGACCAGTTTACACAAGCGGCGAACTCTGACCAGCCTCAATCGAGTTCCTTCCTGTACCGCCCTTCCGGCTCCACGTGCCAGAACGCTCAGCGACAGTACACCCCGCTCACCGTCTGCTTCCAAGAATGGGAATCCTCAATCAATCGTGAGCACGGTCTAGGCAGCGCACGTTGCGAATGCTCGCATGTACGAATTTTACCCAGCGGGGGCAAGCCGGATGCCACTCCCTGTGCAGGCATCAACCGCGACGGGGAAAGTTCTTTCTAGTCTGGGGTGCGGCGAAACGCTACGATTCGAGTCGCCGCCTCTCGGGAACGACGCGGTCGGCAGGAATGACGATGGCGACACCCGCGTCATCTATCGGGCTCCGACTCGGACAATTCTGTTCGCATCGGTCCTCCAGAAAGGAAGATTTGGCTTATGAACCCTTTGCCTTTGCCTTTGGCGGTGGAGCAGATTCTCAGCCTGCTGTGGCATACCGCGAGCGCCTGTGGAACGGGTACCTGTGTCGAGGTCGCCAATGTCGACGATGGCCGTGTTGCTGTGCGCGACACGAAGAACCGCGGCGGAGCCGTTCTGGTCCTGGCCCCGGAGCAGTGGGACCCATTCATTCGAGGAGTCGCGCGAGGAGAATTTAGCAGCTGACCTAACGTCCGACCTTGGATCGTAACTTAAGATAACGGTCGACCCGGTTTGGGACACTATCCCAGCCGGGTCGGTTCCTGATAGAAGCATGTCGGTCCCGACTGTAATAGATCTCGCCTGTGATGCGAAATGATGTTATCGTCGACGGTAGGCGAGCCGGCGGCGGAGATCTCGTATTCCGACGGCGCACCTCGCCGAGCCCTGCCTGTGAGATGGGCCAAATTTGGAAACGGCGCTGTTCGGGATTTATTTAGAAATTGTGTCGATTCACTGGTTGTGACGAACTGCCTCTCGATCGGGGGAGGGCCGGACACGTCCGTTGCCGATATAGTCGTACCATCATATTTTGCGCTATTTGGCTCCAAGTGGCAGCGGATGAGAGGATGATCTCTGTTCATCGATCTTCGATCAATGAACCTCGGAATCTCAGGAGAGATGCCCCGACGGGAAGAAGCTGACGGCTCGATTGTGCTTAGAGCTCCTATCGGGTTCGGTTGCGGAGTCTTCGCCAGCAGATGAGGGCGGCTGCGAGGTCGAGGAGTCCTTGGTGGATGTCGGTGCGTCGT
>NZ_JBVJAP010000041.1:0-6266 GCF_055590505.1 Nocardia sp. NPDC041819
GCATCGGCCTGACTCAACATGCTTCCCGAGTACATCGGCCTGCCTCCTGAAGATGGACGCTTACTTACGGTGTCCAACTTCATGGGACCACTCCAGAAGACCATTCGTGTTTTCGTTGGTCCCGCGCTGCCACGGGCTATGTGGATCAGCGAAGTAGACCGCGACCCCCGTAGTGGCCGTCAATTCCGCGTGGGCGGAGAGTTCCTTTCCCCGGTCCCAGGTCAGGGACTTCATCATGTTCGTGGGCAGCTTCGCCAGTGCCGCCGCGAGTGCTTTGTTCATCGACACTGCCCCGTAACCGCTGAGCGCGGGACCGTTCTTTACCGGAGCGCTCTCGCGCCATCCTCGTTCGCGGGGCAAGTGAACCAGCATCGTGAATCGAGTACTCCGATCGACGAGCGTGGCGATCGCGGAGCGTTCGGCGCCGATGATCAGGTCGCCCTCCCAATGCCCAGCGACCGCGCGATCGTTTGCCTCGGCGGGTCGTTCGCTGATCAACACGTCCGGGGTCACGTGCGCCCAGGCCACACGCTTTGAGCGTGCCCGCGGCATCCGCAACGCGCGCCCGGTCCTCAGGTTCAAGATCAGTTCACGGCTGAGCCCGCCCCGATCCTCGATGTAGAGCGCCTGGTAGATCGCCTCGTGGCTGATCCGCATCGACTCATCGTCGGGGAAATCGATGCGCAACCGCTTGGCGATTTGTTCGGGGCTCCACGCCTGCACCCAGCCTCGGTCGGCGCGATGGGGCTTGTTGCGGCCGGTCCATTTCTCCGTCTTCGGACCCTTGACCGTTCTTCCGTGCGCGTCGGTGATCCGGCCTGCCAGGCGCTCCTGGACGTAGTCGCGTAATCGTGGGTTATCCAGGAGCTTGGCGGTTTTAGGGCGGCGGGCGAACAGCTCAGCTTTCCACTGCGCCACCGATGCCCGGTAGTGCAACTTCCCGCCCCTAGTCGCGGCGTTACGCCGCAGCTCACGCGAAATCGTGGATGGACTGCGGCCAAGCGCTTGGGCGATCTGACGGACGCCACTGCCCTGGGATTTCAGCAGCGCGATCTCTTCACGCTCGGCAAAGGACAGGTAGCGGCCGCTTCGCTGCGGCCACGAATACGGTGACATCCCGCCAGCATCGCGGAACCAACGGCTGCCCTGACTGGCGATACCCCTACTGCGACACCGGCTTCGCCGGGGAGCATGCCCTCGGCGATCTTGTCCCAGAACAACCGCTCCACGGCCCGCGGTAAACCGGGAGCTCCCGGCGACCGCATCGGCGCTCGTCCAGTGACCTCTCGCATCCAATCCGATGGCCTTCCCACACACCCTCCGTGACCTCGGGTGTTGCATCCACCGGTTGAGGCTGAGACCTACACGGCTTTCCGGTTCGCTAATCGGCTGGCCGACAACAGGATTGCCCAATCGATGGTATCGGTCGGCGATTCCTACGATAACGCGCTCATGGAGAACTTCTTCTCCACCCTGAAAACCGAACTGGTTTACCGCAACTCGTGGCGAACCCGCGAGGACGCCGAGAACGCGCTGTTCGCCTACATCGACGGTTGGTACAACACCCAGCGCATCCAGAAGAAGCTGGGTTGGCGTTCACCCGACGAATACGAAGCCAGCTACCATCAACCGGTTCCAGTCGGAACCAGATAATCAGCTCTCCGGCTCAGCGGGGGAATCTCACCAACGTCCGTACCGGATGTCCCGGCATCGAACCCAACGCCTCATAGACGACCACCGACCC
The DNA here is from genome assembly GCF_055590505.1 of Nocardia sp. NPDC041819. Lineage (NCBI taxonomy): Bacteria > Bacillati > Actinomycetota > Actinomycetes > Mycobacteriales > Nocardiaceae > Nocardia > Nocardia sp. NPDC041819. The sequence continues at coordinate 1,745 of NZ_JBVJAP010000041.1, forward strand.
CCGCGAGTGGGTCACTAACCCCCGCGTGTCCTCGGTGATGAGCGTTCGCACGCAGTCCTGGCTCTGTTGCCGCAGTTCGGGTTCGATGAGGTGACGGAGTACCTGTTTGGGGTCGCCGATCACCGCATGCATCGCCAGCCCGGCGAAGAGGCGTTGGCACGCCAGCACGTGCAGGATCGTCTGCACCAGCACCCTGGTCCGGATCAAAGTCTCATCCGTCGGCAGCCGCACCGACGGATCCAGTTCGGCGGCGGCTTTCCACCCCGCCACCAACAACTCCTGGATGAGTCTGTTTATCATCGAGCCCGACAGTTCGGGCACCCGCTGATTTGATCTCGCGGCTTCTTCCTCTTGGACCTGTTTGATCGCACAAAACGTTCGACTGTGTAGGTGGTGAGGTTGGTCCTGGCGTCGATCTCGATGTGGCGGACGGCGCACACCAGGATCAGATTGTCGAATCCGTTTGGCTGCTCTGATGTTTGGCCGGCATCATAGCGCAGACCGCCGACGTTCTGTGCCTTGATGTGGGCTACTTGCCCGATGACGACACCTGTAGTGCTGATCAGCGGCGCGAAGCAACCGGGAAAGGCGCATCGGTTCATCGAGACGGCAAACAATCGCGCAACGGTCGCGCGTCGCGGCGCCTTCAGCGGCTTCACTATGATTCGGCAGTATAGGTTGCACTACTTCGCTTCTTGGAGGCTGTGAGGCAACCGTTCAGCTCAGCAGCATTGCCGTGAGCATGCCTTCGATGACCGGCCGGAAGCTGTGCCACCGCTGCGTAGATCCTTGCCGCCTGCGATTGGCGTTCCTTTACGCCGGGCTGCCCCGAGCTGCCGTGAGGTTGTCGGACTTCGGACGTACGCCCAGTCACGCACTGCCCGCCGGTCGCCCTGAAGGGCCTTCTCGCGGCCACGATCTACGACGCCTCGATCACGTGCCGGAACTCGAATGCTGTTGTCCTCGCGCTGTACGTAGCGGTGAAGGACCTTGAAAGACTGGTACAGGTGCGCATTACCGAGTAGGCCACCATCGTGCTTTATTGCCAGCGCCGAGCCAATCGCTGGAAGCATAAGTTTGTTGTCAGCCTCGATGCCGACTGTGGAACTTCCACGCATCACGCACGATGTCGGTGATGTCCGGCTTTTGTGGTGTCCAGCCGAGTTCGCCTCGAGCGAGTTCGGAGGAGGCGTAGAGGGTTGCGGGGTCGCCTGGTCGTCGTGGTGCGGTCTCGATGTCGAACGCGATCCCTGTGACGTCGCGGATGGCTTGGATGACTTGGCGGTTGGAGTAGCCGATGCCGTTGCCGAGGTTGTAGATCTTGTGTTCGCCGGGGTGGATTTTGTCGAGGGCGAGGAGGTGGGCGTGGGCGAGGTCGGTGATGTGGATGTAGTCGCGGATGCAGGTGCCGTCGGAGGTGGGGTAGTCGTCGCCGTAGAGGGTGAATTTGTCGCGGTGGCCGAGGGCGGTATCGAGAGCGAGGGGGATCAGGTGGGTTTCGGGGTTGTGGCGTTCGCCGATCATGGTGCCGTCGCCGCAGTCGTGGGCGCCTGCGACGTTGAAGTAGCGCAGGGAGATCGCGCCGAGCGCGGAGGCGCGGGTGTAGGTGGTGATGGCTTTGTCGATGGCGAGCTTGGTATCGCCGTAGGTGTTGACCGGGTTGGTGGGTGAGGTTTCGAGCAGGGGCAGGTGGGTGGGTGGGTTCGCCGTAGACGGCGGCGGTGGAGGAGAAGACGAGCCGGCTGACGTGGGCGGTCTGGATGGCGTCGAGCAGGGCGAGGGAGGCGCGGGTGTTGTTGTCCCAGTGCCATTCGGGGTGCTGCATGGATTCGCCTGCGGCGATAAGGCCGGCGAAGTGCAGGACGGCGTCGTAGCCGGCGGTGGGGGTGAGAATATGGGCGATGTCGTGGACGCGGAGTTTGATGAATTCGGCGTCGTGGGGGATTTGGCGATCGTCGTTGCGGGAGAGGTCGTCGATGACGGTGACATTATGTCCGGCGTCGAGGAGCAATCGTGTGACGGTGGCTCCGACGAATCCTGCGCCCCCGGTGACCAGGATTTTCATCTGACCTGCACTTTCATGGCGAGTAGGTGGTCGTGGATGGTTTGCTTGTGCGCGCAGAAGTGGTCTTCGGGGCTTTCGCGGCGTGCGCTGCCGGTCCAGCAGGTGATGCGTTCCCAGGCACGCTGCTTCACCGTAGTCAATGCGACCGGGTCGGGTGTTGTGTGCCATGCGTCGGCCATGGCGCGTGCGAGGGCGTGGACGGTTTGGTGGTGGCGGGCGACGATTTGGCCGCTGCTGGTCACGGCGTAGCGCGTGTAGTTGACCGCGTCGGAGCGTGGTTGTCCGAACTCGGTGTCGAACCGGGTGAAGGCGTGATGGAGGTAGGTCCAGAATCGTCCCGGATCCATCGGCGGCTGGGTGGGGTCGGCTCGCCAGCGCAACTCGGCGCGCATCTGTTCGGCAAGGTGCGGCGCCATGTGACCGACGTCGTGGTGGGCGTAGGCGCCGTCGAGCATGGCGGTGGCTCGCAGGATCTTCACGCACAGTCTGCTGACGAGCAGGTGGAAGTGTGTGGAGGCCGTTCCGGCGGACCATTGGTCGTGGAGGCCGAGCCAGAAGTAGGCCTGTGTGTAGTAGAGCAGGATTTCGTAAGCGTCGCGGATGTCGAGTGTGACGGGGTGGTGTTCGGGTAGGCCGCGGTCGGTGACGGGCAGGCCGAGATTTTTGAAGTCGTGCCCGAGGGAGGTTTGAATGGCGCTGTAGTCGCCGAGCGACAACGTCATCAAATCCACTGTGGTGAAGTGTTTCTCGGCGAGGGCCACGAGTTCGTGGATCTGGGTTGAGGGGTGGTCTCCGTAGTGGACGTAGAGGGTGTCGACGTCGCTGATCAGCAGCGGCTTGCCGTCGTGGCGGATGAAGGTGGGTTCGCCGCGGGCGAGGGAGCCGCCGACGATCAGCCAGTCGTCGGCGGGTACGCAGTGTCCGAGCGTGCGGAGGTCTTCGGCGATATCGAGAGCTTCCTGGGCGACGGCGGTGGCGTGGGGGAGTCGGGAGGTGATGCGTTGGGCCAAGGTGGTGGTGTCCACTTCATGCCTCCGGTTCGCTGGAATGCGTGGGCATGGGCAGCAGGACGGGTCTGGGCTGGTGGGCGGGGACGGGTGTTTCCTCCTGGGCCTTTTTCGCGGTGATGTGTGGGCACAGTGATCCGCAGATGGTGCAGGGCGCGCCTTTGCGCAGGCCGTGGGTGATGAACGCGTTGCCTCCCAGGCCGGGGTAGAGGGCGTGACCTTGCTGGATGTCCCAGTCGTTGGCGCGGCGGGCCACGCTGATCGCGCGCTGTCGTGCGATTTCGGGTTCCCAGCCGCGCACGAGATCGAGCGCTGTGATGGCGACACGGACCATGCGGATGGAGGTGGCGGTGTCGGGCGCGGTGGGCATGGCGTAGTGCTCGTTGTGGGTGATGGAGGCGAACATGTCGCCGCCGCACTGTCCGGCCGCCGCGACACCGAGGACGTTGACGGTGTCGTCGAGGGTGACGCCGTTGTCGATGACCATCGGTCCGGCCAGCCACAGCGGCGCACCACCGAGCGCTTCTTTGTAGGCGGGGATCAGTTCGGGAATGCGGTGCAGCGGCATGTGGCCGCCGCTTTCACACAACACCTGCACCCCGGCGTTCAACGCGTCTTTGCGGAGTTCGGCCAGCAGTTGGATTTCGCGCCATTTCAGGTCGTCGCCCGCATCGGCGGTGGCGCCGGGGCGGAATATGTCGCCGAGGTCGAGGACGACCTCGTGGCGGCGGCAGATGTCGAGAATTCCGTCGAAGTACTCGATCAAGGGGTTGTCGCAGTGGTGGATGCGCATGTAGCGGGCCAGCAACCCGCCGCCTCGTGAGGTCGTGGGCATGATTCGGTCGGATTTTTCGCTCATCTGCGCGAGGGCAGGGTTGATGCCTGCGTGGATGAGGACGAAGTCGACGCCAGCGGCCAACCCGAGCTCGAATCGGTCCAGGAATTCGTTGCGGCTCAGTTTCTTCCGCGGGCCAGCGAACAGGTCGTATGTCAGGCATGCGCCGAGCGGTACGCCCATGACTTCCTTCAGATCCGCGCGCAGCGCCACACCTTCGGGGTTGGTGGTCAGGTCCATGACAGCGTCGGGTCCAGCGGCGAGGATGACCGCCATGCTTTCCACGATGGTCTGCCTGTCGCGGTCACGCGGCCCCAGTCCGACGAGAGCGGCGACTTTCCGGCGGGTGTCCTCACCAACGAGCAGCGGTTTGAAGGCCGTCATGTGCCGGCTCGCGTGCGACCGCAGGAACACCAGGGTGCCGCTTTCGACCCGGCGGGCGGCGGTGTCAGGGTCGAGGTCTTCGGCCTGACAGGTGGCGATGAACTGAGGATCTGTTGCGAGGGTGAACATTGGCGTGTCCCTAAGGTTGTAGGTGTCTGGGGTTGGTGCCCTGGATGCCCAGGGCGGTGGGGTGTAGCTGATTTGTGTTTGCCTTGGTTGAGGCTTGAAAGG
>NZ_JBVJAP010000042.1:0-5913 GCF_055590505.1 Nocardia sp. NPDC041819
TTGCGGAACAGCCGCGAAGGACCATGCAGGAATGCCGCGGCCCCTCCATCACCGGTGCTCGGTGGTGGAGGGTCGGCCTCCAACCCGGCGACCAGGATGCCCTTGATGGTGCGGTAGGACGGATCACCGACCGTGATCGCTTTGGCGCAGGCCAATTCGAGCCGCGCCGGTCCATGACGATCGGCCAGTCCGAGCACGCCTTGGGCTGCGCGGAGGCGGAAAAGTGCGTTCTCCGACAGTAATTCCGCGATCACCGCGACGGTCGATCCGCCGATCTCGGCCGCGCGGTTACGGCACCAGGTCGGTCCCCGCATGGCGAAGGCGAACTTTTCCGGCGGGTAGTGGGACATGTCGGTTTGTTTGCCGAACGGTTTGCGCACATGGGTGGCGATCAGCTCGCCATTGTCGAAGATCTGCACCATCGAATATGTCGACCGCGCATCGACCTGACGGCCGATATGCCGCCACGGCACCGAATACAACGCCTTGCCGACCTTGAGGTGAATATCCGGGCCGACCTTGCCGGTCGACCACTCGGCGAGCACAAAGGTCCTACGCGGCAACGTAATCAGCGTTTCGGCCTCGATCGCTTCGAACACCGACAGCGGAGACGCGCCGCCGAGCGGGCGACACGAGCGCCGCCCAGCGACATCCCGGCACCAGGCGATCGCCGCGCTCTGCATCTGCTGCAGCGACGTCCACTCCCGGCCCCGCCAGAACGAGTCGCGGACATACGGCATCGGCCGCTCCACCCGCGGCTTGTCCTTCGGCTTCCCACGCCGGGCGGGATCGACCAAGGTGCCGAATGGTGGGCTAATTCGGCATACGAGCGGTTGATCTTCGGGTCATACAGGTCCGGACGCGCCACCCCGGTGCGCAGGTTGTCCGGCACCAACCGGGCCGGAACACCACCGAAGAACGCGAACGCCTCCACGTGACATTCGGTCCAGGCCCGCTGGTCCATCGTCACCACCGGACGCACGAACATCATCCGCGACATCGCCAGCACCATCACGAACGCCCAGATCCGGCGCTTGCGACCGCCGATCGGGTCAACCCACGAACCCAGATACCCGTAATCGATCTGGGCTTCGGCACCCGGTGGCGGGTCATCGCGCAGCACCGTCACCCGCTCACGCTGATCCTCTTCCGGCAGGTTCGCTGCGATATACCGCTTCAGCGATGCCGAGCTGGCAACCAAACCTTCCTCGTCGCGCAACCGCTGCCAGATCGTCTGCTTGCTCACCCCGGCCTTGAGCATCGCCACGATGAAATCGCGATGCTTCTCGATCTCCGGCCATGTCACCTGCCGCAACCTCGTGTCAGCCAAGTGCGGGAACCACTCCCGCACCAAGCCCGCCCACTCATCCGGCGACAGCCCCGGCCCACCCGGAGACAACCCCGCAGCGACGGCCGGGTCCACATACTTCTTGACCGTCTTACGGTCCAACCCCAGGCTGGATGCGATCTGGCTCTGCGACCTACCCGCATGCCAGTGGATCAAGATCTCGGTCACATCGACCACGCTGAACGTTCTCCTCGCCAAACCAAGCTCCCACCGCTCGAACCGATGGGAGCAGCCAACTTCTTGCGAGGACCGCACCAGCCGCCACGCACTCACCACGAGTGGGGAATTACGTGAGCGGCAACCTGAGGAATTACGTGAGCGGAAACCAGCTCACCGGGGGATTTCCGTGAGCGCCGACATTCGAGGTGGATCACCGACCGCGCACTGTGACGGTGCACTTCAACGGGCACCGCGGCTACGTCGCGGACGTCGACGGCAACGAGATCGAGTGCGGCCACCGACGGCCATCCGCCGGCACGAGCACTTGACGCAGCGCGCTGCTGGTCAGGCCGCCTTCAGCGGTTGCCCTCCCCAACGGAGTCCTTTCTCACTGCGGATGCGTGGTCGCTCACGGCGCTGGGATGAGAGGAGGTGGGCGTTGGCGTTGCGCCATCGCAGGAAGACGTGCAGGGCCCAGGTCTGCGCGGTGTGGTTGTGATGGTTGGAGTTGGCGATGGTGAGCTGCCGCAGCGGGCGGAAGTGGGCCCTACGAGCCGATCTCAGCAGAATCGCCGCGGCGCTCGGCGACACTTCATCCCGCTGACGCACACTGGCGGGACTATCTTGACACGCCCGACGCCCAGACACGCCAACTGAGGTGGTCTCGAAATTCACCGATACGGCCACCTCGGACCACCCCCGAGTGACCTCGGAATTCACCGATAAGTGGTCACGGAATTCACCCTTATAGCCAGATGACGAACCCTACCGGCGCGAAGACAAGCGGCAGGCCAACCTCACCGAGAGCCGACACAATCTGGCCCGCAACGTGTATCACGGCCACAAAAGCAAGGTGCGCCAGGCGTACTACGACGGCATGGAAGACCAACTCTCAGCTCTCGGGCTGGTATTGAACTGCGTGGTGCTGTGGAACACCCGTCTACCTCGACCACGCCGTCGCAACCCCGCACGAGCAGGGCCGTCGACTAGAGTAGCTGCCATAACTCGCTACCGCCGGATTTCTGGCGAATGCGCCCTGACCCCCGACATACAGGACATCGGCGGCGTGAGCGTCGGCCCATCCTTCGATTGTCGCGACCACAGCCCCGATTCGGTTCACTGATCGGTGTGTGGAGAATCGATCCGTTCTCGGACGGCGTCGCAACGGCGGAGCATGTCGAAACAGAGCCGCCGACACGCACGAATCGCATGTGCCCGGCTGCACCCGGGTGGCAGGTTCACCGACAACGTTCCCATGTCGGGTTTTTCAGGACGTAGTGGCGGCCGAGCTGGTGTGTCGTGCGGTTCTCGCGGAGGACCTCGGTATCGTCACCTTCCACGGCGAGGACGCCGGTGACCTCGAAGGTGCCGTGGTGGTCGCTCTCGTCCCACTGTGGCAGCCCGTCGAGGTACACGTGCGTGTTCCGGCCGCACCGCAGCACGGCCCCGGCCATTGCGTTCTCGGCGATGCCGTAGAGCACGACCTCCTCGTCGAGATAGTCTGCGAGATCCACTCTGTCCTCCTGGCCGAGACGATGGTCGGTGGTTTCAAGGCATGTCCCGCACGAAGGCGATGCACACCACCGAACTGTCGAAATCGGGATAAGCGGTGAAGAATTTTTCCGGTCCGCTCTGGTAGACGCACATCGGATCCTTGGGGTCGGTGCGCTCGGCGTGATTGGCATGCCACCAGCTTCCGCTGCATTCGTCATACCATCCGTCGTCGAACTTTATGAATCCGGGCTTACCCTGGAAGAGATCCTTGGACATGTCGACCTGCCCGGTGTGGGGGTGGGGGGCGAACCTGGCCGGATTCGGAAGCACCGACGAGGTCCCCAGCGGGTGCCGGAGGGTTCGGGCTGGTTTTCCGTCCATGCCAAGCTTCTCTTCCTGGCCCGACCAGAAGTGTTTGGCGAATATCTGCGCGCGCAAGTTCGACAGATCACCGGAAGGTAGCGCGTCGGTGACCCCGCGCAGCGGGGCGAGGTGTTTGTCCGCGCGTACCAGCTCGGCGAATTTCGCGGCGTCCGCAGGCCCGGTGGCGAGGATGTCGTTAAATCTCGCGGCGTACCCGGACACTTGCTGGAAAACCTGCTGTCCACCGACGGCCTTGGCGGCATCTCGAGCCTCGAGCAAGGCGGCGACCTTCTCTGCCCCGATTCCGGCCCAGTACCGCCGCGTTATCGTTTTGGCCTGCTCGTATTCGTCTTCCAACTCTTTGATCTTCGTCTGCATGCGCGGCACAGTGAATGAGTCCTGGCCCGCACCCGGCTTCTTCAATTCGGAATTGAGGTCCTGTCGTGCCCGAGTCAGGTTGCGCCGTAATCTGTTCACCACGTCGTTGGCGATCTCCCCGCGGCCGAGCACCTTCTCGGTCTCTGCGACCAAGCGATGGGCTCGCGCGTCGGCGAATGCCAGATTCGTCGGAGGTGCCTCGAGACCGGTGCGGCCCAGGCGCACCATGGTCAGTCCGATACAGCCCAAGTCAACCGTCTTGAGTTCGGCCGGGGTGAGCTTTCGCCCGATTTGGTCCTCGAATAGCTCTATGTAGTCCTGTTTGGTGTGGACGCGTCGTTCCGCGGCGGCCACAGGCCGGTCGAACAGGACGGATGCTGGCGCGCGGACCGGCGACGCACTCACCGAGACATCGCGGCCGGCCGCCCTCACGGTATCGGCGCCATTCCTGTCGGTGGCGAGTGCTTCCTCAACACCGCGGCCGAGCGTGCGTGCCGTGGGCCTCACGATGTTTTCAGCGGCACCTTCTACCGCCTGAACGGTCGCACCCGCTAAGCGTTCTTTGGCCTCCCGCATCACACGCCCGGCTTTACTCACCCGCTGACGACCTGTCCTTCCACGGCTCCAGTGTCGAGCATACGTGCAGGGCAAACCCGACGCGATCTCAGAAATCGCTGCTGGGTGTAGCACCGCGCTCGGTATCCGGGAGTAGCGAGCACGGCCGGAATCCGGCGGAGAGGAAGGGAGAAGCCCGGGAAGGTAAATCCCAAGACGGGCCGCCCATCTTGGCGAAATCGCCGCCCCGGAGCACTGTTGAGAATCGCGGTGTTCGACATCCCTCGGGTTTCATCCGTTAGAGGTGATCCATGCCCCGGGCAGTCGCCCCTAGCCTGTGGTTGCGCATGGTGCAGTCGTCGGGCGGATACCGAACGGCTCGCACCGCCTGCCCGAAGCACGCGCACATCTGGCGCGGGAGATCGCAGCGCATCAGGCCAAGCTGGACCGGTTTGAAGCGTTGGAGTTCGGGCACTGGCCGTAACGCCGCAGGTTCGGTCGTGACGCCAGGGCTGGGCCTGCGGTGTCGTGTCCGAGGAACTGGTGGGATCCCCTGTCTGCGAAACCGTGATATTTGCCGCGTGGGTGGGTAACCGTTACCTGTCGGATCGGTTGCCGCCGGTGGCGCGGTCGTTGCCGGCAAGTGTCCGAATATTGGATTGCGGCCCCAGCCGATCGGAGCATGTACGGAGTCATCCACGGTTACCCCCGCTGCAGCGGCCCACTGGTTCGCCAAGACCGACCCGACCGCCAACCGCGGTTCCCGGCGCGGCCCTGTCGATACCCCGGCCGCCGCCCGGACACCACCGAGGTCCGGGTTCGATGCGCACCTTGCGCCGTTGCGGATCCCGGCGGTGGTGCTCGGTGTCGTGTTACTCGCCGCCGGCTTGGTTGCGCTGGTTCCGCTGCATGCGTGGTGGCGTGACTACGGCGGGCCGCTGGCAAGCGTCGCCTACCTGCAATATCTGGGCGTGGCCGCGACCGTGGCGTGGTGAGGAATACGTATGGTCGGCCGACACCGGCAGCTGCCTCGGCACGGTATGCCCCCAGAGAAGGACAGCGGCCCTCACCCCGCTGGGCGGGCTGAGGCCGATGGTCGAACCGATCGATGGTTCGCCCTGGTGTCCGCGCCCTGTCAGGACGGGCATCCGCAGCCTCGGCAGGGCCCGACCGTGGGGGTGATCGGCGCGATCGTCGCCTCCCCGTTGAGAGTGATCACCGGGGTGATCCGGTGTCCTCAAGCCGTGCCGGACCAGGCCGAGGAGAAGACGCGACCGGACCCCGCGGTCATCCGCAGGCAACTCAAGCAGATCGCCGAAGCCGCCGCCGTGGGCGAGTTGTCCGAGCAGCAAATGCTTGCCGCCCAGCAGCAAGTGTTCCTCCAGATGCAGCGCAACGGATCGACGTCCTGGCCGCCCGGTGATGTCGGCAGTCGCCGTGAGGCTTACGAACCCTTCCCGGCAGGCAGTGGACTCGGGCACTCTGACCGATCACCAGGCGACCGTCGGCGGGCAGGCTGGTCGGGCTGCGGTCCGCGTGCTGGCCGCGTTGCCGGTTCGATATCTACTGTGCTAGATGTGAAAGCGATGCGCCGTTCCTACCGCCAGGCGCGCTAC
>NZ_JBVJAP010000043.1:0-5888 GCF_055590505.1 Nocardia sp. NPDC041819
TAACGCTGCACGGACACCTGTCGAACATGTCCGTGTGCCGGATGGTCCTGCTGGCGGTCCTCGACGTGCGAGCCGACGCCACAGTGCACGAAGTCAAGCTGTGATGGAGTAGGTATTTGCCCATAGCCCCAAGGCGGCAGACCGGGGAAACTGCATGCCGTGATCAAGGTACGCGGAACCGGAGCCGATGCTCTGCGGCGTCCCCGGATGCACTACTTGGGCACCGACATGAGTGGTTTCATTCCGCCGAATTGATTACGCCACCGGTAGTAAGTAGCTGCGGGAGCCTGCAGCGCCCGGCACACATCCCCCGACGCCCCTTGCCCTCGCTGAGCAGCCGATCGGCCTCCGTCAACTTGCGCACGACCTGCTCAGGGATATGCCTCTTCGCCGCGCTCATCGCCATCGAGCCTTCCCACCCGAAGCGTGGGCCGCAAGACTCACACACCCGATGACCGACCTCACGCGGTCAGGTCAAGACCTCAGCTAAGGCACCTGAATGGACCTCGCTAGCGGCAGGTGCGGCCGCGACGCCCTGACCGGCTACCACGACCAACACCCCGCAACGACCGTCTGCAACCACCTGGCAAAAAATGCACGCAAAGCCGCATTCTGCGTACGTCACGCAAGCCTGGATCACGGCAGCGCGAGCCGGACACTCTGACTCAGACAATTCCCGCGTGCGACCGCTCGCTCAGCGGCAGCAGCGCCGAATCCTGCCGTCACCGGGCTGGCGACCACACCGAAGACAACGGTCTCGGCGATCTCCTCAGTGAGATCTACGAAGCAGCTGGCCCAGTTGCGTCCGAAACTCTAGAATCGGATAACGATGCGCTGCAAAGGATTGCTTGAGGTCTTTGCGGAGGGGGTGTACTCACCCTCGGCGGACTTCTTCGTCCGCGGCTGTCCTCATCGACATGGGTGGCGTCGCGACCGGTCTCGTTTTCGAATGTCTTCGCCAGCTGGTCCAGCAGGGTCGGCAGGCCGCCCACTCGCGTCATCCTAGAGCGGCCCGCATGGCGACCCCGTCGACATAGGAATACTTCTCCTTCACCGCGCCATCCTCGATCAGGACATAGTCCGCAAGATCGACGCATACGCGCTTGCCGGTTGCCGAGGCCCCGGTCAGCTGCCATTGCACCACCCAGAAGCCGTCTCCGACGCATCGAGACCATGTGGAACGTCAGGTCGGGAACCAGGGCGAAGGTTGCCGCCGCAGCCTCGCGGATGGCGGACCGCCCTCGGGCTGGCTCCTGGCCCGAGTGCAGGTGGAACACTGAGTCGACGGTGTGGAGTTCAACGATTCGGTCCGGGTCGCGGTCCGCCCAGCAGGCGTGGTAGCGCTCGAACAGTTCGCGCGTGGCTGTGGTCATGATGGGAAGCTCCGATCATTGTGCAGTTTTGTCATCGATCCGACAGAGAGTGTTCTACGAGAATCACTTCAAGTGAGGTGCTGTATCGTCGGTCGTCTCCGTTCGTTGGTGTGTGGCCGCGGTGGGCCGATGTCAGCCGTCAAGCATGGATGCGGAAGCGATCATCCCGGGTAGCCGCAGCCAATTGGGTCGGGCCGCATAGGAACCGCGCCGAAGATCTCGCCAACGCGACACAGGGGCAAACTTCACTCCTTGCCCTCGCAGGACCATCAAGCGTGTTCTCGGCGGCCGCGGCCGTTTGCGCTCAGCACGTCGCGCTTGCCGGGGGTGTCCCTATGGTGTTCGTCAAGCTGTTGAGGCCGCGGGTGTCCGGTAGGGCTGTTTGTTGCGGAGCATGGCGAACAGGACGTCGCAGCGTCGTCGCGCCAGGCAGATGAGGGCTGCGTTGCGTTTCTTGCCCTCGGCTCTCTTTTTGTCGTAGTAGGCGCGGCTGGCCGGGTCGTGCAGGGCGGCGAACGCGGACAGGAACAGCGCTCGTTTGAGTTTGTGGTTGCCGGAGCGGGCGGGGTGTTCACCGCGGATGGAGCTGCAGGAGCGGTGGGTGATCGGGGCGATGCCGGCGTAGGAGGCGAGGTGGCCGGCCGAGTCGAACGCTGTGGCGTCACCAACTTCGAGCAGGATGCGGGTGCCGGTCCTGACTCCGATGCCGGGCATCGAAGTCAGGACCTCGGCAAGAGGGTGGTCGGCGAACATCTCCTCGATGTCTTCAGCGATCTGCTTGCGTTGCAGCAGAACTACTTTCAACGAATCTGCCAGTTTCGGGAGCACTGTTTCAGCGGCTTTGGTGCCGGGAACGGTGACGGTTTGCGCGGGCAACGCCGCCAGGATTTCATCGACCAGCCGCGCGCCCATGCGTGGGGCGTGTTTGGTGGCGATGGCGGTGAGTTTGCGCCGCCCGGCGGCCCGGATTCCTTCGGGACCGCCGCACCGCGAAAGAATCTCCAGCACCGCTGGATGGGCAATGCGGGGTCCCAGGACGCGTTCGAGAGCGGGGTGGATGCCGGTGAGCAGGCCGCGGATGCGGTTGCTGGTGCGGGTTGCTTCACCGGCGAGGTCGTCGTCGAACCCGGCCAGGACACCGAGTTCGGTGAGGGTCTCGTCACCGATATCGACGCGGCGCAGCGTGTGCGGCATGGTGCGGGCGGCGTCGGCGATGATGTGGGCGTCGCGGGCATCGGTCTTGGCCTGACCTGGGTAAAGGTCGGCGATGCGGCGCATCGCCAGCCCGGGCAGATAGGCGACATCGTGGCCGCAGGCGCGGGCGACAGTCACCGGCAGGGCGCCGATCGTGTTGGGTTGATCGACCACGATCAACAACCGGCCGTGAGTGGCGAGCTTGTCGAACACCGCCCGCAACCGCGACTCGTCATTGGGCAATGCCTTGTCGAACAACCGTTTCCCGTTCGGGTCGAGCCCGACCGCGTGGTGTTCGCCTTTTCCCACGTCAACGCCGCAGAACACGGCATAGGGGTGTGTCACCTTGCTCGGTCCTCATCGCATCGAAACGCTCAGTCGGACGGCCGCCGATCTGGCGTCAACGCCCGGCACCCACGTTACGAAGAGACCTATCAGCGGCCCTGTCCCCATCAGCGGTCCGTCGACGCCACCAGAGCCCGGCGACACCACCCCCCGGATCATTCGAAAGACTGGGGCAAGAAGTCATACCGGGCCTGGCGACCGTGGGCCCGATCTCGGTACCCACGAAAAAGGTAACGGGGGAGACACGAGTGCACCTGATCAGATCGGCACGATCGGAGAGCCGGAGAAGGATCCGATACCCGGCGCCGCACTGCAACTACTCGACGACGCGGTCCAGCGCAGTGATCTCAGCATCGCCTAGGACCTCGTCGGGGTGGGATTGTGGTCACGGCCGCTCCATCCGCATCGATCAGGAAATTTCAGTGTTGCGGGAGGCCGTACATTTTGGCGACAGGCAGGGGCCATCACTTCGGATCCCTCCATTGTGCGGACGCACAACGGACACTAAGTTCACCACAGTGACCGAGGACACGCACATCAAATACTCCCGCCTCCTTGTGGAGCTACGGGCGAACCCGACTGCGATTTCCAAGGTCGTGACCGCCAGAATCCAGCAGGACGAGAAGGATTACAGCGACGCCGTACTCGGTCACGACGAATTGACCGCTCTCGTCACCGATAGCCTGGCCGCATTGCTGGACGCCATTTCCGACACCGCATACTCGCTTGAGCCCGCTCGCCGAGCCGGGCGCACCAAGGCCGAGCGAGGGATTCCGCTGGACAGTCTGCTGCATGCGTTCCGCGTCGCGGGATTGGCGTACTGGGAGATCGTCGTCGAGCGCGCGGAAGACGCCGACCACCCCTCGCTGCCGCGGTTGTCCACCCGGATATGGGGGCACCATAGACGAGTACTCCGTCACGGCGGCCGATGCCTACCTAAGCGTAGTTGTGACCGGTGCCGAACAACCCAATCAGCGGTTGCTGCGGGCACTGCTCGATCCCGATCTTCCATCGACGCAACGTGCGGTCTTGTCCAGAAGGATGCGGTTGCCCGCCCGAGGCGTTTTCGTCGTCGTGGTCGGCGACCTCCGGCTCGCCGCAACTGGTGTGACCACGATCCGCGCCCACCTCGCCGCCGACCAGGTGACTCTCGCCGCCGCGGCATCTCCGGTACCGCTCGACGACGCCCTACACGCCGCGACCACACCAGCCGGCGCCAGCAAACCTTTCACTGACCTCGCGTCCGCTCCCGCCGCGCTCCAGCAGGCGCGCCATGCGTTCCGATGTCTCCGCCCGGCGGACCCCGGAGTCCACACTTACGCTTCGTCACCGGCTCGCGCCCTGATCGCGGCCCACCCCGAACTCGCCGCGGACGTCCTCTCGGATGCGCTCGGCGCGTTCGACCGACTCCACCCCGACGACGCCGACGCTCTAACACGACAGTTGTAGTTCGTTACTTTGGTAATCGGGTCCGTTGGTAGCGGATGTGTTGGGCGCGGTGTTGGTGGTGGCGGCGCCAGTGGGAGGCGGCGAGGGCGTGGGTGAGGGTGCGGGCGGGGTGGAGCGCTATCGCCAGGAGACGGCGGATTTCGGCGACTGTGATTCGGCCCAGCCCGCGTGGGCTTTTGGGTCGGTGGCGGCGGTGACGGCGAGGAAGGCGTGAGCGAGCATGGCCAGGGTGATGTGCCGGTACCAGGCGTCGTACTTGCGGACTTGGTAGTGGTCGAGACCGCATTGCCCTTTGGCGGCCTGGAAACATTCCTCGATCGCCCACCTCGCACCGGCCACGGCAACGATCTGGCCGCGATCGATGGTGTCGGGGTGAAAGCACACGTAGTAGGCAATATCCGCGGGATCGTCGAGAGATCGCCGGGCCAGCAGAGTGCGCACGAATCCGGCGGGGATGTCGTCGAGGACCGGCAGCGTGGCCCAGGCGAAGTCGTATTCGCGTTCACCCCTGACTCCCCGACCGGCCGAGACCCGGTGCCATGCTCCGGCTGGGGCGCGGCTGATCAGGGTATCGACTCTACGGCGACCATCGAGGTCGGTGATGGTGTGTCTGACCGGGACCTCCACGACGTAAGGCATCCGGTGCGACTCCAGAAACGACCGGAATCTCCCGTCACGCCCATAGGCGGAATCGGCGGTCACCCACACGGCGGTCACGCCAGCAGCCAGCGCCCGGCCGATCATCGCCTCGGCCAACCGTGGCTTGGTCAAAACGCCTCGACTCCAACGACTTTCGGGTACACCGGCGTCAACGCAACGATCACGGTCTGCGATCCACGATTCCGGCAGATACAACTCCCGATCGATCAACGCTCGGCCATGACGACCGGCATAAGCGAGGAAAACGCCCAGTTGGCAGTTCTCGATCCTGCCAGCAGTGCCCGAGTACTGCCGTTGCACCCCGGCTGAGCGCAGTCCCTTCTTCACAAACCCCGTCTCATCGACCACCAGCACACCATCTGGTGAAGCCAATGCCTCGACCGCATAGGCGCGGACCTGATCGCGCACGTCATCGGCACTCCAACGCGCCCGGTTGAGCAGGTGCTGACATCCGTCGGGACTCACCGCCCCAGCCGCCTCGGCCAGCTGCCAGGAGTTTTTTCGCTCCACCGGCGCCAGCAACCCCGTCACATACGCCCTCGCCCACCCCCGCGGCTCTGCCCGCCCGAACGCCCCCGCAACACGAGCGAAGACATCATCCAGATTCGCCCGCCACACCGAAATATCCTGCGCTACAACATCACCCAGCACACCGACAATCTACAGGTAACGAACTACAACTGTCGTGTTAGATCCACAGTCCCCGGCGTGCAGCATTCAGCCAGATTGGCGGCAGTTCCGCTGGCGCCGGGAATGAGCACATCGGCTGCGCCTGTCGGCGCTCACGTTATTCCCGGCGGGTCTGCTCGAGTAATCGGACAGGTGGTGGGTCCTGGTTGATGTTCTACCCGATGGCCTCCTTCGGTG
>NZ_JBVJAP010000044.1:0-5684 GCF_055590505.1 Nocardia sp. NPDC041819
CGGCTCGGCTACCTCAGCCCCGACGAGTACCTCGCCCAAACATCCACCGCCGCATAAGGTTTAATTCCAAGGTCCAACTTTCGGGGACCACTCCAGCAGACCATTCGTGTTCTCATTCGAGCCGCGCTGCCAGGGTGAGTGCGGGTCGCAGAAGTAGATGTCGAGACCGGTCGCCGCGGTGATCTGGATGTGGTTGGCCATCTCCTGGCCTTGGTCCCAGGTCAACGACCGACGCAGAGTCCGCGGCAGCATGGACATCGTCGTCGTTATCGCTTCCTGGACATCGAGAGCCTTGTGGGTGTGCGGTAAATGCAGCAACATGACGAATCCGGTCGCTCGTTCGACGAGCGTGCCGATGGCGGAGCAGTTCCCGGCCCCGGTGATGAGATCGCCTTCCCAATGCCCCGGCACTGACCGGTCCTCGACTTCGGCCGGCCGTTGACTGATCGAGACCGCACCGGCATGCCGACTCCGACGCTCGTCGGGCTTGCGGTGCGGCTTGCGTAGTGCACGTCCGGTTCGCAGGCACTGCGCCAGTTCGTGTTTGAGCGCCTCGCGTCTTCGAACGTAGAGCGACTGATAGATCGTCTCGTGGGACACACGCATCCGCGGATCGTCGGGGAAATCGATCAGCAGCCGTCGACTGATCTGCTCAGGACTGTGCTTCAACAGCAACTGCCGCTCGACATAAGCGCCCAGCCGGGAATCACGGCAAAGCAATGCCGTCTTGGGACGGCGGGCACGCTTGTCGGCGAGTGCCTGAGCAACAGTCGCCCGGTAACCGGTCTTCGGTCTGCGAGTGCCACGGGCGAGCTCGCGGCTGACGGTCGAGGCAGACCTTCCGATAGACCTGGCGATCGCTCGCATGCTCTCGCCGGCCGCTCGGCGACAAGCGATCTCTTCCCTCTCTGCGAACGACAAGCGGGCCGGGCGAGTCGAATGTTCACACCATTGTGGCGGCATCACTCCGCCAGCCTCACGGAACCACCGCCAGCCAACCGTCTTCGACACACCGACCGCCGCAGCCGCGGTGTCGATGATCTCGCCCTCACGGATCCAACCCCAGAACGAACGCTGAACCTCAACCGATATCGCAGGACGCCCCAACACGAACCCCTCGTCAACAAGGGTGTTGCGTCGACCCCTTGAACCTAGGCGGCGCTGAAGTGCCTGTATCTGGTGACCCGCTCGCTGGACCCCACCGGGCGCAGCAAGGCACGATGGGCGATGAGGTGGAAGCCCCGCACTCAACGCGTTTGCTATCACCTTCGAAGGCCGGATCACCCCGGCCGGGAAACTAACCAACACCGGGGTCAGATCCGCCGTTTACCCGACGCGCCCGGACGAACGGACGAATCTGGCTGTCCTGTGCGTCAGTCAGCGAGAAAGGCGACCGCGGTCGGGGCGAACGTGTCGTGGAACTGGAAGATTGCGCCGTGCCCGGAGTCTGGGTAGATGATCAGGTCCGATCCGGGGATTCGGCGGTGGAGGTCCTCGGAGAGCTGCGATGGCACCATGCGGTCGTGGTCGCCGTTGGCGATCAGGGTGGGTTGGCTCAGGCGTGACAGGTCCGCTGGTGCCGAGCGGCCCCAACGCTTGATCGCTTTGAGCTGGGTCCGCAACGTCGTCACGGTCACCGGTACGTCGCGATCGACGGTGCGTTCCTGGAGGCGTTCGATAAATGCGCGCGCAGCCTGCCTGCCCTCGGCGTCGCGGTTGAAGAAGAGGTACTCCTTGGGGTCCGAACGTGTCAATGCGGCCCGCGTGACGTCGAAGTAGGTGGTGTAGGCGACCTTGTCGATGCCCTTGCCGCCGGCCGGGCCGGTGCCGGTGAGGACGAGCTTGCGTACCAGTTCCGGGTGCTGGAGGACGAGGGCCTGGGCGATCATGCCGCCGAGGGAGAAGGAGAAGATGTCGATCTGCTCGAATCCCAGCGCCTGGATGAACGTGGCCGCGTCGTCGGCCATGGCCTCGACGGTGTCGGCGACCGAACCAGTCGAAGCGCCGACCCCGCGATTGTCGAAGGCGATCACGTGGCGACCGGCGGCGATCGGGTCGATGATTCGGGGATCCCAATTGTCGAGGTTGCCCGCGAGGTGAACGAAGAACACAACGGGGATATCACCGCGGGGGCCGAGTTCGCGGTAGGCGAAGGTGATCCCGCCTGCCTCGATTGTCCGTGTGGGCGCGTCCCGGTAGGACTTCACGACGGCGTGCGGGTGCTTGTCGGAATTCATGGCTGGGCCTCCAGTTGTGGTTGGCGAGTCGGGTGGGTGTCGGTGGCGGCCAGAAACTTCAGCGCATCGGGGACGAACGCGCGGTGGTGCTGGAACACCCCGCCGTGGCCTGAGTTGGGATAGATCCGTAGCGACGCGTTGGGCAAGCGACGCGCCAGGTCGGCCGAGTGTTCGCTGGCGACCATCAGGTCGTGGTCGCCGTTGGCGACGAAGACAGGGATAGTGATCGTGGAGAGGTCGTCGGGAGCGTGCAGGCCCGCGCTGGTGATCGCACGCAGCTGGGCGATCCGGGCCTGGTGCGAGATCGGTTTGTCGCGGTCGCGGGTGCGCTCGGCCAGCCGGTCGAAGTACTCGGTCGCAGCCTTCTTGCCTTCTGTGTCACGGGGGAAGAACAGGTAGTGCCGGGGGTCCTTGCGTGTCAGGAAGCCCTTGAGATAGGCGCCGCCGACGATGAAGGGCATCTTGGCGATGCCGCCGCCGCCGCGAGGCCCGGTCCCGGCCAGGATCATGCGACGCACGAGGTCGGGAGCCTGCAGGGCGATCATCTGCGCGACCGCGCCGCCGAGGGAGAAGCCGAACAGATCGACCTTCTCGTAACCGAGCGCGCGAATGAACGCGATCGCGTCCGTGCCCATCTGTTCGATATCGGAGGGCACCGATGATCCGGTCGCGCCGATTCCTCGGTTGTCGAGGGCGATGACGCGGTGGTGTGCGGCGATGCCGTCGATTACCCGCGGGTCCCAGTCGTCGAGGACGGCGGTGAAGTGGTGCAGGAACACGACCGGGACCTCGGACTGCGCCCCGAGTTCCCGGTAGGCGAAGGTGACGCCGGCGGCGTCGGCGGTCTGCGTTGGTGCGTCTTTCCAGGTGGGCATGATGGCGCGTCCTTCTGTAGTTCATTGAATTACGACCATACTATTATGATCGTAATGTAATGTCGAGAGGGACTACTGAACGCGAACGGAGCACCACCCATGGCCAGATATGCCGCTGATCACAAGGACGCGACGCGACGACGGCTCATCAGCGCCGCCGCACGCAGGTTCAAGCGCGACGGTCTCGACGGCTCGGGCATCGCGTCCCTGGTCGCAGACGCGGGGTTGACCAACGGCGCGTTCTACGGGCACTTCACCTCGAAGGGCGATCTCGTCGCGAACGTCGTCGCAGATCAGCTCGCGGCCCAGCGCGCGATGATCGAGGCGATGCCCGACCGGCCCGAGGGGTTGGAGCGCTTCATTCGCGACTACCTGTCACCGGCCCACCGCGATGACCGAGAAAACGGATGCCCGTCGGCGGCCCTGCTGGACGAGATCAGCCGCTGCGACATACAGATCCGTGACGCCTACACCACCGGCATGCGGTCCATCCTCGCCCTCATCGCACACCGCTTGGACCCGGAGGACTCCGAGGCTTCCTACGATCGGGCGACAGGGCTGTTCACCACACTGATCTGCACCTTGCAGCTCGCCCGCGCGCTCACCGATCGCGAACTCTCCGATCGCGTCCTCGCCGCTGGCCTCACCAACGCGCTGGCCCTGGCCCAGCCGCCAGCACCCCCCTCGAGCTCACCACGACAGTAAGGATGGAAGCACCGATGAAGGCATTCGTGGTCGACCACTACGGCGAGGACGGACTCGCGCCCGCCGATATCCCCACCCCGACGCCAAGCCGCAACGACGTCCTCGTCGACATCCGCGCGGCGAGCATCAACCCGCTGGACAAGATGGTGCGCAACGGCGAATTCAAACAGCTTCTCAAGTACAAACCGCCCTTCGTCCTGGGGCACGACCTCGCGGGAGTCGTGACTGCCGTCGGGCAAGACGTCCACGACTTCGAAGTCGGCGACGAAATCTATGCACGGCCAAGGGACTTGCGGATCGGGGCCTTCGCCGAGGCAATCGCCATCGACGCCGCCGACGTGGCCCGCAAGCCCGACTCGCTGTCGTTCGAGCAGGCTGCCGCAGTGCCGCTGGTGGCACTCGCCGCCTGGCAGGCACTCGTCGAAACCGCCGACCTTCAGCCCGCACAGAAGGTGCTGGTCCACGCGGGCGCCGGCGGTCTCGGATCGACGGTCATCCAGGTCGCCAAACACCTCGGAGCCTTTGTCGCCACCACCGCGCACACCAAAGACCTCGACAAGGTCCGGGCGTTGGGGGCCGACAAGGTCATCGACTACACCACACAAGACTTCACCCGGGAGCTCTCCGGCTACGACGTCGTCCTCGACTCTCTCGGTCCAGCCAGCCTGCGCAAGTCACTGACCGTACTCGCCCGCGGCGGTATCGCGATCAGCGTCGTCGGACCACCCGACCCGGGCTTCGCCAAACAGATCGGTCAGCCGCTACTCGCCCCCGTCATGTACCTGATGAGCCGCAAGATCCGCGCCCAGGCCAAGAAGCTGGGCACGCGCTACTCGTTCTTCTTCATGCGAGCCGACGGCAACCAGCTCGCACATCTGGCCTCGCTCTACGACCAGCAGATCCTGCACCCCGTGCTCGACCGAACCTTTCCATTCGCCGACACCCCCGACGCGATGGCGTACGTCGAGCACGGCAAAGCCAACGGCAAGATCGTAATCACACAATGACTCGCCATCCATCGGAGCGGGCGCGCTCGCCCGCGCCCATCAGCTCGGCATTGTCCATCGAGACGTGAAGCCCGGGAATATCCTGCTCACCGACTACGGCGAGCCCGCACTGACCGATCTCGGGATAGCGCACATCGCCGGAGGGTTCCGGACGGGGGCGGGCACAATGACCAGGTCACCAACTTATGCGCCCCGGGCCGACGTATCGGTTCCGGCTGGCAGCCCCAGCTGGATAGTGCCCTCTTGCCGATCACGCGGAGACATGGTCGCGTGACTCCGACTCGACCCATCTCACCAAAATCTCACACTTTCGGCGGGAAACGCCTGGATCCGATGAGACTTCTCCAGCACTTCGTTGCTGATGAACTATGTCCTGAACAGTAACGATGGGCCTTGATCGGCTCCCATGAGAAGACTTGAACCCGTGTCAAGTGGACACGGCTTCAGTGTCGGCGCCGAACATCACCTGCCAGTGACCGAAAGCGCCTGGGCCTGCTCCAACGGCAAGTCTTCGCTCGGGCACACCGAGCGCCGACGTCCCTTGAGGTAAGTGCCGACCCGGCACGACTTCTGTTGCCACCGAACACGAAGGTGGTGCGGGCAACGGAGTTGCGCTTCCATCGATGTCGGGAGAATCAGCAGACGAGTCACGAAAGAGGTGACTCCATGCTGAACGCTGCCCCGGCAATGCCGCTTCCGGTCTCAATCCCACGTGACGCTACGGCCGTCGTTGTTGTCCTCGACTTCGATGCCGCGAACCTGGCACAGCAGGCGGCCCGGCATGAGTGACAACACCGGTCACTCCCGGGAATGGACCGACGAAGAACTCGCCTACCTCGATGAGATCCAACAACGACTTT
>NZ_JBVJAP010000045.1:0-5318 GCF_055590505.1 Nocardia sp. NPDC041819
ATCGGTAGAAGATGTTGCGGCTGATGCCGTAGTAGCGGCAGGTCGCGGCCACGTTGCCGCTGACCTCCTCGGCATGCCGAAGCACCGCCAGGCGCCGCTTCGCTCGCCGGACCAAATCCTTCTCACTCCATACACGTTCGGGCACGGGACTCCTTCGTATCAGGAGCCCACAGTGTCAACAACCTCCGTCAGTTTTAGAACTAGCGACTGGCTTGAGGAGGCCCCTATGCCCATCACCGTCACCGCGCCGACCGGAACTCTCACCGAGTCCGCCGAGCGCGAAATTCTGCCCCGCCTCGCCGCGGCCCTGCTCGAGGTCAGTGGTGGCACCGGAAATGACTTCTTCACCGGAATCATCGGTGGAACAGTGCATCTGCTGCCACCTCACGCCATCTACGCGGGTGGGGTGAACCGGCGGATCGTCATGGTCGAGCTGAAGCTGCCCAATATCGGTCTTCCCGATCCGCAGAGCCGGGCCGTGTCCCTCATGGCCGCCACCGACATCGTCGACGCACTCACGGATCCCTCGCACAACCGTGCCGACACCTGGGTGAACATCCTCAACGCCCCCGACGGCGGCTGGAGGATCGGCGGTCGCATACACCGGCGACACCCTGACCGCCGCTGTAGCAGCCGCGGGACGGCATAGGGCTGCCGACGGCACCGCGATATGGGATCTGCGACACGGTGACTATGTACCCGCGAGCGTTCTCCACCCACACGACCCGGCACTTGTGCTTGACGGACCTGGCGCGGATGGGCTGGGAATTGCACGCGATCGCCACTTTTGCCGGTCATCGCAGCACCGAGAGCACGCTGACCTATATCCACCTGTCCGGCCGCGAGCTGGCCGACAAGCTCGCTCGCGGCATGGACCACATTCATGCCGGGCGGGTGGAGATGCTGGCCCACCTCGGCGAGCAGGAGACCGGTCGCCGATGACCACGACGGTGAATTCTGCGGGAGCACAGCCTGGTTGGCAGCGGCCGCTGCGGCTGGATCGTTTCCGGCGTCGCGACCGGCTCTCGACTGGCGAGTCCGATGCTCTGCAGGGGCTCGGTTTGGATCTGCTGCGGCTCGACCGGGAGCGGGAACACGAGCAATGGCAGGCGATCCGGCGGTTGACGGCACCACTGGACGAGGCTTTGGCGGTGCTGCACTGGTATCCCGACACGGTGTTCCAGCGGCGGTTCGGCCGCTATGCCACCGCGATTGTCCTGCACCGCTGCGGCGAGCTGGGCCGCGACTTCTGGTCCTGGTCGACCCGCGAGTGGGCCGATCTGCTGCGCCCGCAGCACCTGCGGCAGCGTTTCCCCGGGCAGATCGGCATGCAGGCACGTCCCTATCTGCTCACCCATGCCTATCTGCTGACCGGGTTCACCGCGTTCGATCTGGTCGGGCCGTTCGCGCGGCAGACGTTGGCGCACAGGGTGTTCGGCGCCGAAGCCGTCACTGAAGCGATCGAGCCGGTTCGCGCGGTGCTGACCGGATGGGGATATCGAGCTCCGTATCTGGAGTCGATGATCTGCACGCTGCAGTTGCTCAACCACAGCCCGATGCTGAACGAGTTGAGCTCGCCAGTGCTGGATCGGTTGTGCTCGGATGCGGCGATCGAACGACACTTCCACGGCCGCCACCTGCACGGCGTTCACCGGGCTCTGGCCGCACTCGGACACACCGGTGAACCACCGGCACCACGATTCGGAGACGGTCTCGTCCCCATCACCGGCACCGCGCCAGGCTGGGCGACGATGGTCGAACGCTGGCATGCCACCGCGACGATCCAACCCGGCACCCGCGACACCCACCGCGTCGTGCTGGCCAAGATCGGCCGATGGCTCGCCGCTGAGCATCCCGACGTCACCGGGCCCGCCGACTGGACTCGCCAGATCTGCACGGCCTGGATCGCCGCAGTCGACCGCATGCGCGTCGGCGACCACATCCAATCGCAGAACTGGCGCGATAGTCGCGCCGAGCAGCTTGGAAAGCCGTTGTCGGCCAAGACGAAACGCACCTACATCCGCATCGCCCGGACCTTCTTCCGCGACATCCGGGACTGGGACTGGATCCCGCGCCGGTTCGACCCTGCACGAGCACTGGAAACCCCACGCAGCATCCGAGCCCTGCAAGGACCCGACCCGCGGGTCATCGCCGATGACCTCTGGGCCAAACTGCTCTGGGCCGGTCTCAACCTCGAACCCGGCGACCTGCCCGAAGGACCCGGAGCCCACCCGATCGACATGGTCCGCGCGATCACCCTGACCTGGCTGTTCAGCGGCCAGCGCAGCGACGAGATCGCCCGGCTCCGCCTGGGCTGCATCCGCTGGCAACACGATCGCCCCTCGATCGGCGCCGACCAGCAGCCGGGCAACGACCCGGTCTGTCTGCTCGACATCCCCACCCACAAGACCGGCACCGCCTTCACCAAACCCGTCGACCCGATCCTGGGCCGGGCGATCGAGGCCTGGCAGGCCCTGCGACCGGCGCAACCGCCCACGCTGGACCGCAAGACCGGTGAGAAGGTGCATCTGCTGTTCGCCGTCCGGGCCGGGCGAATCAGCAAGAACTACATCAACGACACGATCATCCCAGCGCTCTGCCGCAAGGCCGGCATCCCCGCCGCCGACGTCCGCGGCCCGATTACCAGCCACCGCGCCCGCTCCACCATCGCAACACAGCTCTACAACGCCAAGGAACCGATGACCTTGTTCGAACTGCAGGCCTGGCTCGGACACCGCAGCCCGGAATCGACCCAGCACTACGCCAAGATCACCCCGAATACCCTGGCCAAGGCATACAACGACGCTGGCTACTTCGCCCGCAACGTCCGGACCATCGAAGTCCTCGTCGACCGCGACGCGGTCGCCTCCGGCACCGCCGCGGCCGGCGAGCCCTGGCAGCACTACGACCTGGGCCACGGCTTCTGCACCTACACCTTCTTCGAACAATGCCAACACCGCATGGCCTGCGCCCGCTGCGACTTCTACATCCCCAAGGAATCCAGCAAAAGCCAACTTCTACAAGCGAAATCGAACCTCCAGCGAATGCTCGTCAGCATCCCGCTCACCGACGACGAACAAGCCGCCGTCCAGGACGGTCACGCCGCCCTCGACCAGCTACTCCAACGCCTCGCCGACACCCCAACTCCGGCAGGGACAACCCCACGACAACTGACCGCCACCACCTCGCTGCCGATCGTCGCCGTCAACCACGGCCGACCAGCAGGAACTTGACAATTCTGATTCCACAGAACCACCGAGCAAGCCGCGCTGAAATGCCTGTATCTGGTCACCCGATCACTCGACCCGACCGGCGCCGGTCGGGCACGATGGACCATGCGCTGGAAACCCGCGGTCAACGCGTTCGCGATCACCTTCGCCGACCGCTGGCCCAACGCCCAAACCTACTGAGAGAAACCGCCGGAAACACCTTTAGCGAGATAGTCCCGATCAGACAGTCCCGTGCGGGATTCCTGCCTCGGCCGAATAGTTGTCGGCCCAGCAGAGTTGGTTGTACATGCTCATGATGCGTTGGCGGTGGGGATGCATCGCGTCGTAAGGCATCTGTGCCAGGTGGGTCAGCATGTTGCCCGCGCGCAAATACATGTGATCCAGGGGGCTGAGGTGACGGCCTTCGTTCCATCTGGCGTGAGCCGTGGCATGCCGGCGCAGCAACACGACGTCGACAGGTTGGCGATCGCCGGTTCGGGGACGACCGGACGGGATGTGTAGCCAGTGCATTTCGACTAGCAATAGCTCGGGCAGCAGAACGTGCAACATCAGCTCGTCTGCGCTGATGGTAGGACCGTGTTCGTAGTCGTCGACGATCGCCAACGCCCGCGCCAAGCCTGCGAGTTCCTCGAAGCTTGTGCTAGACATCCAGGGCTGCAGCCCAATTTGTGTCGCTCGCCGTTCGAGCTCAACCAAGTCCGGGAGGGCTTGCCCGCGCGGGGCGAGCAGATGGCGCCGTGGGCGATGAATCAGGTGAGCGAGGTCACTCGTGATCGACCACCACAGGGCAAAGTTCATGCCCGCGTGCCCGGCGGGATGCACGTCAGTGTGGCCAGGCGGAAGGGGCATGGCGGCGATCCGCTGACCCAGTTCCGGTGAATCGAGCACGTCAAAGTCTGTGCGAACGCCATTTTCACGTAGGAATGTCAGTAGCCACCAGAGGATGTGTGCCTGCAGCCACTGCCGCCCTTGAGCCCCTGCGTAGGAGTCGCGGAACAAATGGATCAACAGTTCTGGCTTGCTGAGTTCGTCTCCCCTCAGGCTCGGGACGGGTGATGGAGGTAGCTCCAGCGCCTGCCGAGGCCGCCGAATAGTTCGCGCGCCAGTCCAGCCAGTCTCGGAGTCGTGCTCTGCCGACCGTGTGCTGCAATACCTTCTGTGCAAAGCACCCATTGAGACTGCCGCCCATGTGCCTTCAAGTACTAAGAATCCCCAATCTCGGCCTAGATATGCCAGGACGGCAAGGAGGGTCCCTCCCATCATGTTCAAACTCAAATATCGAGCGGAAGTGTCTTCCAGTGCACCTATTTGCGACGCAATAAATCCGGCGAGCAGAAGTATTGCCCCTACCACTTGGAGAGTCTGGCTCATTAGTGTCCTCGAACCGCGACACCTTGGCTGCGCATTGAATTGCCCACTGTCAGCTGCGGGTGTGTATCAACGAATGTTCATGATGGAAGCGCATTCTCGTTCTTCAGCGTCGCCCGGGGCCTCGGGTGTGCTGAGCGCGATTGCGCCCTCATCCATCGGAGGATATGCGAGAGCGGACTGCTCGGTCTTGAAATGATTTCACCTCGGCAACTTCACTGTTCATCGTTCCTGTGCCACCGGTCGGTTGGCAACGAAGCCAGCTCGTGTCGAGCGAGAGCAGGCGCCTGTAAATTGCTGCTCAGACGTGCCGAGTGCATCAAGATGAGAAATTCTGAAAGACGGGACTAGGTTCTGTCTCCCAACGACCTGAGCCACTCCACGATCAGGGCCAGGACGACTCCGGCGCGGTAGGTGATGGCTAACTTGTCATACCGTGTGGCGACCGCGCGCCAGTGTTTGGCCTTGTTGAAGGCGCGTTCGATGACATTGCGCCGCTTGTAGGTCTCTCGGTCGAAGTCCGGCGCTCGGCCACCACGGTGACCTCTACGTTTACGGTTGGCGGTCTGATCGGAGCGTTCGGGGATGACGGTGCGGATACGTTTGCGCCGCAACAATGCCCGGTTAGGGAGTGTCCTCAAAGTTCTTGCAGCGAATCTGTTTTGTGGCCGGTGGTGTTCTGTTTTGATGTCGCGTTGTGGTGCGCAGGCATGAGTTGAC
>NZ_JBVJAP010000046.1:0-5228 GCF_055590505.1 Nocardia sp. NPDC041819
TCGAAAGGGGTATCTGTGTGTTGTTTCAGATACCGCACAGTGGACGCGTAGCAACCTTTGTTGGTAAGTCCTCGGCCGATTAGTACCGGTCACCTCCACACGTTACCGTGCTTCCAGTTCCGGCCTATCAACCCCATGGTCTGTAGGGGGCCTTAACCACTCGAAGGTGGTGAGAAACCTCATCTTGGAACAGGCTTCCCGCTTAGATGCTTTCAGCGGTTATCCCTTCCGAACGTAGCCAACCAGCAGTGCCCTTGGCAGGACAACTGGCACACCAGAGGTTCGTCCGTCCCGGTCCTCTCGTACTAGGGACAGCCTTCCTCAAGTTTCTGACGCGCGCGGCGGATAGAGACCGAACTGTCTCACGACGTTCTAAACCCAGCTCGCGTGCCGCTTTAATGGGCGAACAGCCCAACCCTTGGGACCTACTCCAGCCCCAGGATGCGACGAGCCGACATCGAGGTGCCAAACCATCCCGTCGATATGGACTCTTGGGGAAGATCAGCCTGTTATCCCCGGGGTACCTTTTATCCGTTGAGCGACACCGCTTCCACATGCCGGTGCCGGATCACTAGTCCCGACTTTCGTCCCTGCTCGACCTGTCAGTCTCACAGTCAAGCTCCCTTGTGCACTTGCACTCGACACCTGATTGCCAACCAGGCTGAGGGAACCTTTGGGCGCCTCCGTTACATTTTAGGAGGCAACCGCCCCAGTTAAACTACCCACCAGGCACTGTCCCTGAACCCGATCAGGGTCCGAGGTTAGAAGTCCAATACGACCAGAGTGGTATTTCAACGACGACTCCACGAACACTGGCGTGCCCGCTTCACAGTCTCCCACCTATCCTACACAAACCGTACCGAACACCAATACCAAGCTATAGTGAAGGTCCCGGGGTCTTTTCGTCCTGCCGCGCGTAACGAGCATCTTTACTCGTAATGCAATTTCGCCGAGTCTGTGGTTGAGACAGCAGAGAAGTCGTTACGCCATTCGTGCAGGTCGGAACTTACCCGACAAGGAATTTCGCTACCTTAGGATGGTTATAGTTACCACCGCCGTTTACCGGGGCTTAAATTCTCAGCTTCGCACCCGAAGGCGCTAACCGGTCCTCTTAACCTTCCGGCACCGGGCAGGCGTCAGTCCGTATACATCGTCTTACGACTTCGCACGGACCTGTGTTTTTAGTAAACAGTCGCTTCTCTCTGGTCTCTGCGACCACACCCAGCTCACAGCGTAAAGCCGGTCACCAGACGTGGTCCCCCTTCTCCCGAAGTTACGGGGGCATTTTGCCGAGTTCCTTAACCACAGTTCTCTCGATCGCCTCGGTATTCTCTACCTGACCACCTGTGTCGGTTTGGGGTACGGGCCGTGTACCAACTCACTAGAGGCTTTTCTCGGCAGCATAGGATCACTGAATTCGCCTCAATCGGCTACGCATCACGTCTCAGGCTCATGTCGTGCGGATTTGCCTACACAACGCCCTACACGCTTACACCAGGTAATCCATCACCTGGCCCAGCTACCTTCCTGCGTCACCCCATCGCTTGACTACTACACCCAGGGTCTCGTGCATCCCCTTCCAGCTTCCCGAAGGAAGTCCATCCGGTTCAGGACGATTAGCACAGATGATTCGCCATTGGGCGCGGATACACGGGTACGGGAATATCAACCCGTTGTCCATCGACTACGCCTGTCGGCCTCGCCTTAGGTCCCGACTCACCCTGGGCGGATTAACCTGGCCCAGGAACCCTTGGTCATTCGGCGGACGAGTTTCTCACTCGTCTTTCGCTACTCATGCCTGCATTCTCACTCGCACAGCCTCCACAACTAGTTCACACTGCTGCTTCCACGGCTGCACGACGCTCCCCTACCCATCCCAGCTCCTGGCTCGAAAGCAAGATAATACTGGAATGCCGCGGCTTCGGCGGTGTACTTGAGCCCCGCTACATTGTCGGCGCAGGATCACTTGACCAGTGAGCTATTACGCACTCTTTCAAGGGTGGCTGCTTCTAAGCCAACCTCCTGGTTGTCTTCGCGACCCCACATCCTTTTCCACTTAGTACACGCTTAGGGGCCTTAGCCGGCGATCTGGGCTGTTTCCCTCTCGACTACGAAGCTTATCCCCCGCAGTCTCACTGCCACGCTCTCACACACCGGCATTCGGAGTTTGGCTGACTTCGGTAAGCTTGTAGGCCCCCTAGGCCATCCAGTAGCTCTACCTCCGGCGTGAAACACGTGACGCTGCACCTAAATGCATTTCGGGGAGAACCAGCTATCACGGAGTTTGATTGGCCTTTCACCCCTACCCACAGCTCATCCCCTCAGTTTTCAACCTAAGTGGGTTCGGGCCTCCACGACGTCTTACCGTCGCTTCACCCTGGCCATGGGTAGATCACTCCGCTTCGGGTCCATGACATGCGACTAAAAACGCCCTATTCGGACTCGCTTTCGCTACGGCTACCCCACACGGGTTAACCTCGCCACACACCGATGACTCGCAGGCTCATTCTTCAAAAGGCACGCCATCACCCCACCACAAAAGTGGAAGGCTCTGACGGATTGTAAGCGTCCGGTTTCAGGTACTATTTCACTCCCCTCCCGGGGTACTTTTCACCTTTCCCTCACGGTACTAGTCCGCTATCGGTCACCAGGGAGTATTCAGGCTTACCGGGTGGTCCCGGCAGATTCACAGCAGATTTCACGGGCCCGCTGCTACTCGGGAACCCACTACAACAGAGCACGCATTTTCGTCTACGGGACTCTCACCCTCTACGACAGGCCGTTCCAGACCACTTCGACTAACACGCACTTTTCTGACTGTCGCCTACCACGGCAGTGATAGGAAAGTAGGCCCCACTACCCCACACGCGCAACGCCTGCCGGCTATCACACACGCATGGTTTAGCCTCATCCGCTTTCGCTCGCCACTACTCACGGAATCACAATTGTTTTCTCTTCCTGTGGGTACTGAGATGTTTCACTTCCCCACGTTCCCTCCCCACCGCCTATATATTCAGCGGAGGGTGACACGACATCACTCGTGCCGGGTTTCCCCATTCGGAAATCCTCGGATCTCAGCTCGGTTGACAGCTCCCCGAGGCTTATCGCAGCCTCCTACGTCCTTCATCGGCTCCTGGTGCCAAGGCATCCACCGAACGCTCTTAAACACTTACAAACAAAGATGCTCGCGTCCACTGTGCAGTTCTCAAACAACACACCCACCCGAACCACAACCCAGGACCAGCACCCCCGAAGGAGCCGGTATCACCAGAGATCCGAGCGGATCGTATTTTTTGCCTGGAAAGAACGTCTGTTCTTTCAGGACCCAACAGTGTGTCGATATATCAACCACCAGCCGGCCACCAAGGACCCACCGATACGCGGAAGAAGCTGTCAGCGTTCCACCCATGAGCTTCCACCGGACTACATTCGAGTCCGACATGGTCTCTGCCACAACCACCATCACCTATGTGAAGCGTCGTGGAGAAGTGCTCCTTAGAAAGGAGGTGATCCAGCCGCACCTTCCGGTACGGCTACCTTGTTACGACTTCGTCCCAATCGCCGATCCCACCTTCGACGGCTCCCTCCCACAAGGGGTTAGGCCACCGGCTTCGGGTGTTACCGACTTTCATGACGTGACGGGCGGTGTGTACAAGGCCCGGGAACGTATTCACCGCAGCGTTGCTGATCTGCGATTACTAGCGACTCCAACTTCACGGGGTCGAGTTGCAGACCCCGATCCGAACTGAGACCGGCTTTAAGGGATTCGCTCCACCTCACGGTATCGCAGCCCTCTGTACCGGCCATTGTAGCATGTGTGAAGCCCTGGACATAAGGGGCATGATGACTTGACGTCGTCCCCACCTTCCTCCGAGTTGACCCCGGCAGTCTCCTGCGAGTCCCCGCCATTACGCGCTGGCAACACAGGACAAGGGTTGCGCTCGTTGCGGGACTTAACCCAACATCTCACGACACGAGCTGACGACAGCCATGCACCACCTGTACACCGACCACAAGGGGGCCTACATCTCTGCAGGTTTCCGGTGTATGTCAAACCCAGGTAAGGTTCTTCGCGTTGCATCGAATTAATCCACATGCTCCGCCGCTTGTGCGGGCCCCCGTCAATTCCTTTGAGTTTTAGCCTTGCGGCCGTACTCCCCAGGCGGGGCGCTTAATGCGTTAGCTACGGCACGGATCCCGTGGAAGGAAACCCACACCTAGCGCCCACCGTTTACGGCGTGGACTACCAGGGTATCTAATCCTGTTCGCTACCCACGCTTTCGCTTCTCAGCGTCAGTTACTGCCCAGAGACCCGCCTTCGCCACCGGTGTTCCTCCTGATATCTGCGCATTTCACCGCTACACCAGGAATTCCAGTCTCCCCTGCAGTACTCAAGTCTGCCCGTATCGCCTGCAAGCTCACAGTTGAGCTGTGAGTTTTCACAGACGACGCGACAAACCGCCTACAAGCTCTTTACGCCCAGTAATTCCGGACAACGCTCGCACCCTACGTATTACCGCGGCTGCTGGCACGTAGTTGGCCGGTGCTTCTTCTACAGGTACCGTCACTTGCGCTTCGTCCCTGTCGAAAGAGGTTTACAACCCGAAGGCCGTCATCCCTCACGCGGCGTCGCTGCATCAGGCTTTCGCCCATTGTGCAATATTCCCCACTGCTGCCTCCCGTAGGAGTCTGGGCCGTGTCTCAGTCCCAGTGTGGCCGGTCGCCCTCTCAGGCCGGCTACCCGTCGTCGCCTTGGTAGGCCATTACCCCACCAACAAGCTGATAGGCCGCGGGCCCATCTCGCACCGATAAATCTTTCCACCCACCGCCATGCGACAGCAGGTCATATCCGGTATTAGACCCAGTTTCCCAGGCTTATCCCGAAGTGCGAGGCAGATCACCCACGTGTTACTCACCCGTTCGCCGCTCGTGTACCCCGAAGGGCCTTACCGCTCGACTTGCATGTGTTAAGCACGCCGCCAGCGTTCGTCCTGAGCCAGGATCAAACTCTCCGTTGAAGACTCACAACCACACCCCCAAAAGGGTGCAATCAGATCAAAAACTAGAGTCCGAAAACCTAGCAAAACAATCGCCAGCAAAAAGCTGACAAAAATGTCCGACCCTCCACACGGGGGGTGAAGAGCCGGAACCAAATAAAACATTTGGCACTGACATTCATCGACACACTATTGAGTTCTCAAAGAACACACGCACACACATCCAACCCG
>NZ_JBVJAP010000047.1:0-4986 GCF_055590505.1 Nocardia sp. NPDC041819
CCGGGAAGTCCTCGGATGGCGGACACCCGCCGAAGCGATGGCTGACCATCTACGATCGCTGCACTAGCGTGTTGCGACGACCAGTTGAATCCGCCTTGCGACCCGGCGTCGGTATGGAATATGAGTCCGGGCTCGACCGGATGCCCGTAGTGATCGCGCTGCCTGAGGGCCATGTTGAGAGCCTTGGAAACCGGCGCGGTCGGTTTGCCGGCCGTGGCGGTCCAGCCCGCGATCGCCCGCGAGTGCGCGTCGAACACGAACGCCACATATGCCCATCCGGTCCAGGTCGACACATACGTGAAGTCGGCAACCCACACGTGGTTCGGCGCCGCAGCGGTGAAGTCGCGATTGAGCTTGTCACCAGCACGGATGCCGTTCTTTGCCGGGATGGTGGTTCGTTGTTTGCGGCCTCTGACCACGCCGTTGAGGCCGAGCTCGCGCCTGAGCCGGTCGACGGTGCAGAACGCCACCTCGTGGCCCTGACGGCGCAGGTAGCGCGTCATTTTGCGGCGACCATACATCTGTATGTATTCGCCGTGCAGACCACGAAACGCGTTCTCCACCAGCGCGTCGGCGATCGCGGTCACACGGTGGCCGACGGCGGGCTTTGAGGTAGGTCCGGGGCGCGATCTGCACGCCGTGCGAAGAGAGCGCGCGGCAGATCGACTCGACGCCAAAAGACCTCACGGTACTCGTCGATGAACCCGACGATCAGCGGTGTCGCGGGTCGAGTTCCCGCGCGA
The DNA here is from genome assembly GCF_055590505.1 of Nocardia sp. NPDC041819. Lineage (NCBI taxonomy): Bacteria > Bacillati > Actinomycetota > Actinomycetes > Mycobacteriales > Nocardiaceae > Nocardia > Nocardia sp. NPDC041819. The sequence goes on from NZ_JBVJAP010000047.1 coordinate 744, forward strand.
AAAAGGCCGACGCCAGCTTCAGGATTTCGTTGGTCTGCTTGAGGTCTCAAACCTCTCTTTCCGCAGCCGAGCCAACTCCTCTCGCTCCGCTGTCGACAAGCCCGGCGAGTCCGGGGCACTCGACGGCGCTTCGTCGAGGGCCTTCTTGATCCACAACCGCAGAGTTTCATGATGCACGTCGACCAGCGGGCCGATCGCACGCGCAGCAGCGTAGGCGGATCCGTACTCATCGAACCGTTCCAGGGCTAGACGCACAGCCTTGTCACGAACCTCGGGCGGGTAGCGCTTCGACATGATGGAGACCATCTTCCTCAAAGAAGGAAGCGGTCCCAAACCCGTGACGGTTCAATCACAGTGTGGAAGTATGAGTGTCACTGCCGACGATTACGATCGTTTAGCTTCGACAGCTCCGCAGCCGCTGTTGGGGCACGTGTCCACCTTGTAGGGGCGGGGCGGATCTCCAGCATCTTCCGCAGTGATCGGGGATGGTGTACGGTGCGGGTACTTCCGGCGCTCCCAGAGTCCACTCGGTGCGCCGCAGCACAGGCAACGACACAGTTGTCACCATTCAGCTCGGTTCTTGAGCTTGAGGTGTTCGCCGATGTCGTTGTGATGACGGTCCTTCCGGTCGCTGGTATTAGATCGTGCAACTCCCGCATGTAGGCGGATTCTTCCGGGGGCGAGGGGTGCAAACCGCGACTTGTAAAATTTGTTATAGCTCACCGTGGAATACGACCAGTAGGCTGGCGTACGTTGCCGTTAACCGTGTTGACACCCCCGGTAGCGTGCCGGAACAAGCATTTAGACTTTGTCGCGAACCGTGAGCAATCCGGCTCTGAGAAGGGAAATCGAGCCATGGACCTGCGCCTTTGGCCCTCAGTCTATTGAGGCACATGGCGTCCAGCATCGCCGTTTGAGGCTGTATCGAGGTCGCCAACGTCTCCGATGGCCCTGTTCTTGTCCTGGCCCCGGAACATGAGACCCGTTCTTCGCCTGGCGTTGCTAAACGTTATTCGGAAGCTGCTACATCACCCTTTTGATCCGAGTGAAAGGATAAGTGCTGATCCGCGCTCATAGTCGGCGACTCTCCGGTCTTGTCACACCACTCATGGGCGCGGGAGAACCGCAGATGTCGCCTTCAGTAAGTTGACAAATATGAGTACGGTGACATTTGCTCTCGATCGTTACGATGCTCTTCAGCGCCTCGCCGAAGTGCTCACACAGCAGATGTCAGGACGAGTGAACGAGTGGGAGCAAGGTCTGGTTCGATACCCAATGCCTTCAATTGTGTGAGAGGGCGAGCGACCGCTCGTCTGTAAACGATCCATGAGCAATAGATGAGATAATGTTGAACGGTGAACGGATAATATCAGCCAACGGCGTCGAATTGCATATCGAGACGTTCGGCGACGCCGCCAATCCTGCCATCATGCTAATGCACGGTGAGCAGGCATCGATGTGGTGGTGGGCGGCCGCCTTGTGTTCGCCGTTGGCCACGTGTGGACGGTTCGTCGTCGAATTCTATACCCGTGACGCCGGCCGGTCGGTGACCTATTCGGCCGGAGAACCCGGCCACGCGATGAGCGATCTCGCCGGAGATGTGGTCGGTATCTTGGACGTGCTGGGTATCGATTGCGCTCCTATTGTCCGCCGTTCGATATCGGGTGGGGTCGCGTTGGTCCTCGGCGTCGACCACACCGACCGAGTAACGACGTTGACCCTTGTAGGCACCGCAACAGGCGAGGAAGAACCGCTGACCCCGTCCGGCCCTGCAAACGAGAAACAAGATGAACCGTTTACCCCACAATTCGACCTTCAGGACCACGACTCGACGGTGGAGATGTTTATAGCCTCGATACACGCGCGAGCTGGTCGATCGCCCTTCTTTGCCGAAGCCGCGACCCGGTTACTGGCACAACAGGACTACACACACAGTACGAATCCTTGCTTTGACTCTGTCCAACCGCTTCGCTACGGATCCCGATGGGCCGCGTTCGGGCGGCTTCGGCGACATCGTCGTGCCGCCCCCGGTCGTTCACGGGAAACTCGATCCGATCTTCCCTCTGCCCCATGGGAAAGCGCTCGCCGACGCGATACCCGCCCCGAACTGCTTGTCCTCGAGCAGGTGGGCCACGATGCACCCGAACCAGTGTGGGAGCTGTTAGATTCCGCGTTGGTGAAGCACACGGCGGAGTAGAAGTGCGTTCAGGGTTGTGGCTACCCATATTTGACGGCCTCGCTGACCCGTTGGTGGTTGCGAAATTGGCCGGTGAGGCCGAAGCAGCTGGTTGGGATGGCGTATTCGTGTGGGATCACATCCATTGGCGGGAGCCAGTCATCGAGGTTGCAGACCCCCTGGTCACCCTCGCGGCAATCGCCTCGGCCACGGAGCGTGCTCGGCTTGGCCCAATGGTCACACCCCTGGCGCGCCGTCGACCGGCGAAATTGGCCCGCGAAACTGCGGCGTTGGACCGCTTGAGCGGTGGCCGCCTGATTATGGGTGCCGGCCTGGGAAGTGACCACTTCGGCGGCGAATTCTCAAGGACTGCAGAGGAACTTGACGATCGCCTGCGCGCTGAAATGCTGGACGAATCGCTGGCGATACTTGGAGCTGCCTGGGCGGGTGAAGTAGTATATCACCGCGGCACCCACTACCTCGTGAACGGCATCCGATTCCTACCCACGCCGGTGCAGCGGCCGCGAGTGCCGGTGTGGATCGCCGGTTTTGCTGGCAACATGAAACCGCTACGCCGCGCTGCCCGGTATGACGGATTTTTTCCTGTCAATCTCGACCACCCCGACCAAATAGCCGAGATTGCCGCGCAGCTCAAGTCCCTCCGTTCACAGGCCGGACAGAGGCGACCCTATGACATCGCCGTCGCCCTGGAGCCTGGCCGCGACCTTGCGTCATTCGCCGCCGCGGGCGCAACGTGGTGGCTGACCGATTTCGACTGTGAAACGATATCTGTCGACCAAGTGCGTGGCGTACTTCGCGACGGGCCAGCGCAAAATCATTGATTCGCTTTGGAAGCATCGCATGCCGTGATATCGGCGAATACCAAGCAGCGCCTGTTATAGTGCCGATCACGGCACGCCTCGATCCGGCCGCGATCCAGCGCCGCGTATACGCTGCCGTGGCCCGGCGATGCTCACCCACCAGCGACAACTCCGGCAGCGAACGCACCGGCCCGTCCGCACACAACACCGCATCGGCCAGTTCGAACACCGCATCCGCCCGCGCGGTCAGACACCGATAGATCTCCCGCCGGAACCCAGAGGTCCCCCAACGCACCGGCACAGCCGGTGTCGTGCACACTATTCACCGAAGCCCTTGGATTTTAAGATCTATTCTGTCGCAAGAAAAATCATCAGCCAAGGGCTTCGTTTAAGATTGACTGGGGTCTCCGAACACGACCTCAGACGTTAAATTCAAGCCAGGTCACGTCTCCCAATCGGTATTTCTGGTCCACCCCGGTAGGTTGTCGGGTCGGGCATCATGTCCGCCGTGGCAGCGAGTGTCGGTGAGCGCTATTAGGTTCTGAAGGACAACCAGAGGGAACTGCTTGAGCTGCTGTTACCGAAATCTGGTCGCGGGAGCCGCAACCTCTCCAACAACCGCCTGGTCGTGGAGGGATATTTTTGGGTTGCGGACAGGGATACGGTGGAGGGACCTGCCCGAGGCGCTTGGTCCATAGCAGACGGTATGGAAACATCACCGTCGTTACGCCACCGACGGCACCTGGGATCGAGTGCTGGTCGTATTGACCGCGTTTGCTGATGCGACGGGCAACCTAGACTGGGTGATCTCAGTTGACTCGACGATCGTGCAGGCATCCACACGGAGCCAATCACTCGCCGGGGGACCGGCCCCGTTGCTGGCCCGGATGGAGAGTTGTGCGCCTGCTGATCACGGTATCGGCCGATCCCACGGTGGACTGACGACGAAAGGTCATCTGGCCACCGACTGCAACGGTCGGGGCTGGCGGTATTGATCACCGCTGGGCAAGCCGGTGATTCGCCGAGGATGCCCGCGGTGCTCGACGCGATTGCGGTGCCGAGGTTGGCTGGCGGTCCGCCGCGACGCAACCCTGATTGGGTCTTGGCCGACAAAGCATATTCCTCCGCGGCGATTCGAGCACCGTTGCACCCTATGAGCTCCTAACAGGTTCTGTTGAGTGGCGGTGACTCTCGTTGCGGTGCAGTATGTTTCGTCGTGGCGGCACCGTGGGTCGTGGATGACGAG
>NZ_JBVJAP010000048.1:0-4360 GCF_055590505.1 Nocardia sp. NPDC041819
TCAACTCATGCCTGCGCACCACAACGCGACATCAAAACAGAACACCACCGGCCACAAAACAGATTCGCTGCAAGAACTTTGAGGACACTCCCTAGTAGTGCTTTGTTCGGTGTGGGGGTGGTTGTGTTCACGTGGGGGTTGGTGGCAGTGTCCGGTCCAGGTGGTTTGGAGGTGTTGGAGGCGGCGCAGGACGGTGTAGAGGGTCAGGCCTGCGCAGGGGCTTTTGAACCGTCACGGGTTCGGGACCGGCTTCGTGTTCAGACCAGCGCCGGTCGGCGTGGTGAGTTTTGAGCGTAGTAGGCGGACTCGTACTCGGTCGGGGTCAGGTAGTCCAGCCGGGAGTGAAGGCGGGCGTTGTTGCACCAGTCGCACCATTCCATGAGCGCGAACTCGACCTCGGTGAGAGTCTTGAACGGGCCGTGCCGGTTGATGACCTCGGTCTTGAACAGGCAATGTCGCGTAGTTAAGCGGTGGGGTCGGTTGTCGAGTCGCCGTCTGGTTGTGGTGGTTCCGGTGCCAGCCATTGGCGGTTGAGGCGGTAGCGTCCACGACCGATCCGGTCGAGGAACCCTTGGTCGGTCCATCGGCCTATTTGGCTGCAAAGGCTGCGGTAGCGAACGTGTTTCAGCTCTTGGGCGATTTCGCTGGGGGTCCACTCGCGGTCGGGGTCGGTCCGCAGTAGCTGCAACACTTGCTGGCGGTGGCCCGGGTCGGCAGCGCTTGCGGGGTGTTCGGCCGCTTCGGTCTGTTGCGGGTCGGTGAGCGCGCAGAGTTCCAGCCGGATGACGCCTTGGCTGTTGGTAGGGCGGTTGCCGGTGAGCGCGGTCCCGTAGCGGGACATGGGGCATTTGACCTTGCGAGCGCTGATGCGCGGACGGCGTGCGGGCAGGAGGTTCTCCAAAACCGCTTGGGTGATTGCGTTTTCGGGTGAATCGTTGCTGGTGATGTTGGTTGCGGTGACGATCTGGTTGATGGCGGCGGTCATGGCCACGGTGAAGCTTGCCCGGTCGGGGTCGGTTCCCGGAGCGGTCTCCACGGCGTCACACATGGCGCGGCGCAACGTCTGATAGATCGTCAGGGCGGCCCACATCTCCTGCTCGAGGCCGACCGGGTCGGTGGAACGCAGAACGCGTCCGCGGAACATGGTGTGGCGCAATGCGAAGAATGCTGATTCGATCTCCCAGCGCTCGTGGTAGAGGCGGGCGATCTGGATCGATGGATCGGTGCGGTGGTCGAGCAAGGTGGTGATGATCCGGTAGCGGTCACCCACGCGGGATCCGTCGGCGCAGGTGGCGGTGATCTGGATATCGACGATGCGGAAGCGGTGACCATTGATCCTGGTCAGAACCGATCCATCGGGCAGCGTGGCCCACACGGCCGGACGACGGCGCGAGCTGAGCCGGACCACGAGCTGAGCGCCGGAGGCCGCGACGCGGGTGAGAATGTCATCACCACCGAAGTTGCGGTCGGCCAGCAGCAGCATCGTGTCGTTCAACAGCGGCACCAAACTGGCGGCGTAGTCGGTCTCACTACGCTTGATCGAGCCGAAGACTGCGCCGAGTAGGCCGCGGGTCCCGGTCTCGCACAGAGTCACGACCCGCAGATGCGGGTAGCCCTCGGTGCCGCCGCGGTATCGAGTGAACTTGCCCAGCCGCATCCGGATCCGGTCCTGGTCTGGAGCCTGCAGCGAACCGCCACCGTCGAAAGCCACAGTGCGCCAATGCCGATAGCACACACCGGGGGTGGCAGGCTGCGCCAGCGGGCCTGCCACGACCTCGAACAGCGCCCTCAACGGTGCCGCTCCCAGACGCCGGCGAAGATCCCGCAGTCCCTTCTCCGAGGGCCTGCGAGGGAGCAGCGATCCTAGTCCGGTCCCAGACCCGCTCATAGCCCAGCATCAGAAAAACCGCCAGAGCCAGAACGAAATACACCCCGACGCGCGAGGGCAGCAAACGGGTGCGACGCTGCACCGTCCGGGTCCCGGTGAGAACGTCATCGATCAACTCGAGCGGCAGGTACTGCGTGAGCTCCCCGAGGTGACCGGGCGCGAAGATTCCTCCGGCCACGGTAATGGTGCGGGTGAGCGTCGTAGTGACAGACTGGGAGAGCAACGGGACCTCTCGGATGCAGGAAGACCTTGGACGGCTTCTCTGCAATAGCAGAGGTCCCGTTGCCTTACCTCCCCGACACCCACCATAGGAAACCCCCGAGTTGACCTGCCTACCAATGGCTTAACTACGCGGCATTGCTTGAACAGGCCGCGATGATCGACTCTGCCAGAGCGTTGGTGCGTCCTGAAGGTGATAGGGAGGTTGTGATGTAGAAGGCGCGAATCTCGTTGTCGCCGTGCTGTTGTGGAGATGAAGGTAGGTCCTTCGGCATCGGCATCGGCATGCAGGTGCAGGTGTCAAACCACCCCGAGTTGCTGCGGTGAATGAGCCGTGGTGGTGAGCGTCGTGGGAAAAGCCTTGCAGGACAAGGCAGGTGCGGGCCGAGAAGGCGAACGTAAGTGAACCACTGATGACGTGTCGTTAAGCCAGATGACATCGAAACCGGGGCCTTAATGCTTTCCCGGGACGAGCCAGTCGGGAGCCTGCTGATTGGTCTGGTGGTGTCCGGCATGAAGGTGGCGCGAGCTCGGTTCAGACTCTGCAACGGAACAGGAGAACTCCTCGACGCGAAATGGTGACTGTCGGGTTGACGGTGGTCGCGAGAAGGGTGAGCAGCCCGGTTGCGCGTCAGGAGGGCGGAACGCCTCGTAGTAGTGATGAAGTCCCTGTAATGGGGGTGGAGCGAAGGGGGCGTGCTGTCGGGTTTCGATCGACGATCAACCAGAAATGGGAGGAATCCGATGACCGGAACGAGATCGGCGGGCAAACCGTTCGATATTCCGAAAACTCTGGTGTGGGAGGCATATCAGAAGGTCAAAGCCAACAAAGGTGCTGCTGGTGTGGACGGGCAGTCGTTGGCCGAGTTCGAGCAGGACGAGAAGGACAACCTGTACAAACTCTGGAATCGGCTGTCGTCGGGAAGCTATTTCCCGCCGCCCGTCCGGGCGGTGGATATCCCGAAACCTGGTGGCGGGGTTCGCACTCTCGGTGTCCCGACCGTCGCTGACCGGATCGCCCAGACAGCGGTGGCCATGGTGCTGTCGCCCTCGGCGGAACAGGTATTCGACGAGGATTCGTATGGGTATCGGCCGGGACGGTCGGCACTGGATGCGGTGGAAACGTGCAAGCAGCGGTGTTGGCGGCAGCCGTGGGTGATCGATGTGGACATCCAAGGCTTCTTCGACAACGTGCCGCACGATCCGATCGTCGCTGCTGTGGAGCGTCACACCAGCTTGCCGTGGGTGTTGTTGTATGTGAAGCGGTGGCTCACCGCGCCGGTGCAGCAGCCCGACGGCACGCTGGTCAGGCGGGAGAAGGGGACCCCACAGGGGTCGGCGATCTCGCCGTTGTTGTCGAACCTGTTCATGCACTATGCATTCGATTCCTGGGTGAATCGGGAGCTGGGGTCGGCCAGGTTCGAGCGGTACTGCGACGACGCCATCGTGCATTGCGTCAGCGAGAAGCAGGCGGTATTCGTCCGCGACTCCATTGCGCGCAGCCTGGGCAGTTCGGTTTGACCCTGCACCCGGACAAGACCCGGATCGTGTACTGCAAGCAGGAAGGGCGGGAACTGGACTATCCGGTTACCGAATTCACCTTCCTGGGGTTCACGTTTCGACGCCGGGCGGCTCGGTTGCGAGACGGAAGGCTGAAGTCCGGTTTCTGCCCGCGGTGAGCAAGCAGGCGAAGAAGTCCATGGCCAGCACTATTCGGGGGTGGCAATTGGGCCGCTGGACCGAGTGGAGCCTTCAACGGATCGCCGCGAGGATCAACCCCATCGTGGCGGGCTGGATCAGCTACTACGGGCACTTCTACAAGTCCGATCTGATCCGCTTCCTGGAACACCAGATCAACCCGTTTCTCGTGAAATGAGCTGTGCGGAAATACAAACGGTATCGCCGTGCCAAACGGCGGGCACGCCGGAAGATGGCCGAGTTCGCCTCGGTCTATCCCGGCATGTTCGCACACTGGAAACACGGCGCGCTGCCTACCGGTTCGACAGTGGGAGCCGTGTAACGAGAGATTGTTAAGCACGGTTCTGCGAGCGGCGGCGGGTGAAATCCCTGCCGCCGACTCACCTCATATGCGTCACCAACCGAACCAATGGACGCCGACAGCCCCTGTAACGCAAGCGATTCGGTGAACTTCACTGATGTGAATTGATCGGGTTCAACCGGTGGAAGCAACATGCGAGGTCAGGAGGATGTTGTGGGAAGGCCGTCGGATTGGGTGCGGGAGGTGACGGGACG
>NZ_JBVJAP010000049.1:0-3768 GCF_055590505.1 Nocardia sp. NPDC041819
ACAACTCGTCATCCACGACCCACGGTGCCGCCACGACGAAACATACTGCACCGCAACGAGAGTCACCGCCACTCAACAGAACCTGTTAGGAGCTCTTAGAGCTCCTATCGGGTTCGGTTGCTGAGTCGTCGCCAGCAGATGAGGGTGGCTGCGAGGTTGAGGAGTCCTTGGTGGATGTCGGTGCGGCGTGGCCAGCGGGTGGCGAGGCGGCGGTACTGGTGTAGCAGTGCCAGGGATTGTTCGACGATCCAGCGTCCGGCGGTGACCTTGTCGCGGGTGCCGCGGCGCGGGATGTGGCCGGTGATGCGTCGTTGCCGTAGTTCGTCGTACACGCGTGGGTAGTCGTAGCCCTTGTCCGCGATCAACGTGGTGATCCGTTGACGTGGCCGACCGGGCCTGCCGCGCAGGGGTGGGACCCGGTCGAGCAACTCGGGCAGCATCAGGTGGTCGTTGACATTGGCCGCCGATAACGTGATCGCGAGTGGTAGCCCGTTTCCGCAGGTCAGGATGTGGTGTTTCGAGCCGGTTTTGCGGCGGTCGACCGGGCTCGGACCGGTTGCGGTGCCCCCCTTTTCGCCCGCACGTGCGAGCCATCGGGGATGACCCGGTCGAAATCGATCAACCCGGCGCGGTGGCAGTGAGCGAGCATCGTCTCATGCATAGCGTCGAACACGCCCGCCGTCTGCCAGTCCCGTAGCCGTCGCCAACACGTCATACCCGACCCGAACCCCAACTCCTTTGGCAGGTCCTCCCACCCGATCCCGGTGAACAGCACGAACAAGATCCCCTGCAACACCAGCCGGTCGTCCATCCGCGCCGGCCCCGGTGTCCCTGGCGCCCGGACCGGAAGTAGCGGTTCGATCACTGCCCACAGCTGGTCATCCACGATCCACGGCGCTGCCACAACGAAACATGCTGCACTACACGGCGATTCACCGCCACCTGACAGAACCTGTTAGGAGCTCTTTAGTGCGCGAACACCGATCCATGCAGCATCGAACATTCGTTTCACCTGTCATTGCTCGATCCCGCTCCCGAGTTACCGGCTATCCGAGTCCGCTCGAATCATTCGGCCCCGAATATCCATGTCGTTGGTGACAGACGTAGCCGATTACCTCCTACACCTAGGTAGGTGATCGGTAGGTCCTCGATGCTGACGCGGCTGCCGCGATCCACAATCACAGGCGCAGCACTCACGACGTTGCTTCGACAAGAGCTGCTGTAATAGGGACAACTCTGTGAGGTAAGACTGCATGGTCTGTCATCGGAATCAGCGACAGGCGGCTCCAGGTATCCAAGGTATTTTCTCCTTCGACACCAGAACTCGTCGTATCTTCCCAGCGGTGATCGCTGATGATACCCACCGGGGGTACAGCATTGTGCTGGCCAGCCCGCTGCAGGTTAGTGAATATTCCGAGCGTCGAGTTCCGCGGGATGGAAATGTTCAAAGGTAAGCCCGAGGAGTTCCGCAAGCCGCAAGCATGCAGGCCTCCGGATCCGATGCTGAAAGCGATCGTGACACGCAACTACGCCGTGCACTCCGAAGCTGACGAGCCCGCCGTGGTACTCCATGCCAGCACGGCTGTGCGAGTCGTCGTGGCCTTACACCAGCCCGACCATCATCGGAGGGACTTCCTCAGAGGGCCGAAGGCTTACCCTTCACTCCTTGAGCCATTGTGCCCTTCGACATATCTCGAACTGTGGCTGGATCCGCTCTATGCCCATGCTCTTTTGGAACTTGCGGGGGCGGATCTTGCGGAGGCGCCCGTCGAACTCGATGCCGTCGGGCCACGTGGTCGTGAATTGGCATGCCGGCTTCGCGATGAGCAGACGTGGTCTCGACAGTTCGACCTTCTCGATGACTTCTTGCTCGATCATGCTGACCTCATGCGCGGCCACGGTCGGGTGCCGGAGGTGAGCCGAGCATGGGCGATGCTCGTCGAAACTGCGGGAGCCATGCCGATCAGTCGGATCGCCGAAAAGGTGGGCTGGAGCCACAAACATCTCATTTTCAAGTTCGCAGAGCATGTAGGGCTCACGCCGAAGACGGCCGCTCGCATTACTCGTTTCGACCTTGCTCGACGGCGCCTGAATGCCGCGCCTCGATCGTATCTGAAGGAGATCGCAGCGGATTGCGGTTATTCTGATCAGTCACACTTCAACCGTGAGTTCCGTGAGTTCAGCGGGTACACGCCGTCGGAGTACCTGAACTATCTGTACGGAAGGTCGAAGAAATTGCACGCTATACAACAGAAACCGTAGACCATGCGGCGCATCTGACGAAATGGCTCGCGCGCATCGAATCTGGCGCGGCGAACGAACCCATAGGACCAAATGCGTGACCGCCTCGACGAGCGGCTGTCCAGAGCGTTCTAGGTGTAGGTGTACTGCCCAGGGAGGTTGGTCGAAGGATTGTGACGACACGCTGTAGTGGTCGTTGAATGGTGAAGGTCTCTTGTCGTGGAGTGGGAGTTGCTGAGACAACCACTGCCAAGGACAGGAGACCTTCGTGGTCCACGCTAACGCACCGTTGACTCCGAAAGGCCGGTTACTGCTGGCCCGTCGCATTGTGGAGGACGGCTGGTCGATCGCCCGGGCTGCCGAGCATTTCCATGTGGCGTGGCCGACCGCCGACCGGTGGCAGCGACGGTATCGGGAGATGGGTGCCGCTGGCATGGCTGATCGGTCCAGCCGTCCGCATCGCAGCCCGAACCGCACTGCGGCCCTGGTCGTGCGCAAGATCGTGGATCTACGCTGGCGCAGACGACTGTCGCCGCAGGCGATTGGCTCACGGTTGTCGATGCCGGCATCGACCGTGCATGCGGTCCTGGTCCGTTGCCGTTTGAATCGGCTCTCACACATGGATATTCGTACCGGCGAGGTGATCCGCCGCTACGAGCACCCACACGCGGGGGCATTGATCCATGTCGATGTCAAGAAGCTCGGCAACATTCCGGTCGGCGGCGGATGGCGCTTCGTCGGACGAGCGATCGGCCGCCGCAACCGAGCCGCTACACCCGGCATCAACCGCAGCCGCCACCGCGACCCGCTGCTGGGAACAGCCTTCGTGCACACGGTGATCGACGATCATTCCCGCGTCGCTTACGCCGAGATCCACGCTGATGAGACCGCCGATACCGCCATCGGCGTGCTGCGACGGGCGGTGAGCTGGTTCGCCGCCCGCGGTGTCACCGTCGAGCGGGTGCTCTCGGACAACGGCAGCTGCTACCGCTCCAAAGCGTGGGCTGCCGCCTGCACACAGCTCGGCATTACCGCCAAACGTACCCGGCCCTACCGGCCCCAGACCAACGGCAAGATCGAACGGGACTGCTGCATGGATAGGTGACAACTTGACCTGCCCCACCCTTTTGGTTCCAGCCGAGGTCGCTAACTGACAGCGGGAATGGGTGTCTTCTCGGAGAGTAGTTCGGACTCGATCGGGGTGCGGTAGCCGCGGGAGGAGTGGCGGCGTTGGCGGTTGTAGAAGATCTCGATGTAGTCGAAGATCGCGTTCGCGAGTTCGACGCGGGTCTTCCATTTCTTGCGGTCGAGCAGTTCGATCTGCATCGACGACCAGAAGGATTCGATCATGGCGTTGTCGAGCCCGTCGCCGACAGTCCCGAACGACGGCAGTAGTCCGGCCGATCGGATCTTCTCACCGAAAACCCAAGAGGTGAATTGATCGGGTTCAACCGGTGGAAGCAACATGCGAGGTCAGGAGGATGTTGTGGGAAGGCCGTCGGATTGGGTGCGGGAGGTGACGGGACG
>NZ_JBVJAP010000050.1:0-2896 GCF_055590505.1 Nocardia sp. NPDC041819
GGTCGCCACACGGTATGACAAGTTAGCCATCACCTACCGCGCCGGAGTCGTCCTGGCCCTGATCGTGGAATGGCTCAGGTCGTTGGGAGACAGAACCTAGCCGCGCCCATATACACGGACTCCCGCGCGAGCGGACGGTACGTGGATCATCACGAGTGGTCACGAAGTGGGTCATCAGCTCAGCGGTTGCGGATGGTGGCGGCTGCAGCGAGGCTGCGCAGCATAGCGCTGGCCGAATTCGGGAGGTCGGCGCTGTCCAGCACGCTCAAAGCCTGCTCACGGCGGCGGGTGATCATCTGCTCCACCTCGGCACGGACTCCAGCAACGGTGAGGATGTTCCGGATCTCCTCGGCATCGGCGTCGTCGACCGTCGGGTTGCCGATCACGGCACGGAGCCGTTCGCGTTGGCAGGCATCAGCGCGCTTCCATGTCAGGACTATAGGCACCGTACATTTCCCTTCGCGCAGGTCATCGAGTCCTGATTTGCCTGTGACTGCCGGATCGCCGCATAGCCCCAGCAGATCATCGCGTAGCTGGAACGCCTCTCCGAGTGGCAATGCATACGCGGTGCAGGTGGCGAGCAGTTCGTCGTCGGCACCGGAGAGAACCGCTCCCAAATGCAGCGGGCGTTCGATCGTGTACTTCGCGGTCTTATACCGGCAGATAGCCAGCGCGGCATCGAGGTCGACGTCCACGGTGCACTCCGACGCCAGGTCGAGGTATTGGCCGCACACTGTCTCCATCCGCATGTCATCCAGCAAAGGCCAGACACACTCACCCTGCGCCTCGGTCAATCCCGCACGATGCACCAGGTCATGCGACCACCCCAGAGCCAGATCACCCAACAGGATCGCAGTATTGATGCCCAACCGCGCTGCCGCACGATAAACGGCGTGATCAGCAGCGATCCGCAGATGCGCGGTGGGCTTGCCCCGCCGGGTAGCGCTGCCATCCATCACATCGTCGTGGATCAACGCGAAAGCATGAAACAACTCCAGCGACGCCGCCAGCCGCGCAACGACCTCGGGATCACCACCCGCTCCCGCAGCCCGCCACCCGCACCAACACAGCAGCGGACGCAACCGCTTTCCACCAACCAGAAACTCCCGCAGCCAGCCGACGAACAACGGAAGCTGCGGTGCTACAGCGCGAGTCTCCTTGTCGGCCAGAAATTCGGCCAGTACCACCTCGACCCGACGCAGATCCATCTCGTACTCGTGCCGGACCGACTCGGTGCACGCCAGGTGCGGCAGGATCCGCTCTACCATTTACACCTGTCCCATCCACAGTAACGTCATGACCGCAACAGCGGACTGAGCTCTCCGCACTTTAATGACACATCAAAGCAATGCAATGAAAGAAATTAACCTCAGCTCGACTGTCGCCCTATCCACATCGACTTTCGCCTGCAGCGCACCAGTTTTCGCCAGGGGGCAGCGTTCGAGATTCGACACATGTCCACCGCCGGTTTAAAGACTCTGCTTGGCGCCGAGTTCCGCGCAGACACTGCAGGTATCCACTGGCTCGCGCGCGTCGACGAAAGGACACCAGGTTGCCGCACCCGGCCCGGCAGTCCGGGCCGCCAGGGTGCGCGCCACACACAGAACTACGCCTATAACGAAGGTGACAGCATGCGCCACGGCACAACCACTGGTCAGCACGTACACCACTGCGGTGAACCCCGCCCGCTGGTTGACCCAGCGTAGTACCGCCACCCTCTATGCGCGGGACGAACTCCGGCAACAACGGCACTACCAGCTCCCACAAACTGTCGGGGACACCAGCCGCTTCGACAACTCCGCAGCCACAACCGAACCGCATGCAGCACAAGCGAACACGACACATCAGCATGGATTACATCGAGGTGAGACAACATCTAAGGTCGCTTGGTAATCGGTGGGGAGGTGCGACTGCTGTGCGCAAAGGCGAGATTCGTGCTGGAGGCCACGACCGCTCCACCATGAATGCCAGTCTCTGTCGTGCCCGCCCGCCCTTCGAGCCCACATCGCAGATACATCAGACGGTTGGTTTGCCGTAGGGTCTTTCGCGGACAAATATCCGAATACTCGACGTCGTCGTAGACATTTGGGATGCGTACTCGCCGAACTCGAAATCGTCAGCTGCGTCCACTGGCCACAATGACGACCAGTCACCGAGTCGAGGACTTGCCAGCACTCGCACCCGATGACAGGAACTCGTGACCGCGTCGACACTGCAATGTAAAGCCTTCTAGATCACGCCGCTACCGAGGCTCAAGATGCCACTCCCCCGCACTGAGGGCCATAGAAAGAATCGACAGGATATTCATTACGGACTCTCTTTCTACCGGACGATTCCAAGATGTCACAATACGGTGACAAGCCGTCATATGTATTCGCAAAACGCGCATAGGTTCAGCGGGTACCTCGCATATAACCTCTCACCGACCGTGAAGAAGGGTACTCGGTACACCAGAGAACACCGCAGCAGAGCTTCCCATGCGTGGCAACAATGAATAATCGACTGACCTGGCATCGCTTCCCACTCCACGATCCAGCTTGGACGATGTTTCTTCTCTGCACGCTCAACACAACACAGAAACGAGCAGACGTGATTAGTTGATGGCGGCGCCAGGAAGCCTGTCGATCGAGCCGGGTCCGGACCGGCGGCGGACGCGCCCTTCGCCGCGTGCCCTATTGACTCATCGCCAAGGTTCAGTACCTCAATAGCGCTGGCCTGCCGCTGTTCGACCAGTGTCCGAGCTTGAGTTCTCAGGGCCCCGGCCTCACTGAGCAGTGACTATGCGATGCTGTCAGATTCTAACCGGTTCGGCGCAGACGAACCGGCCCCGCACTCGCCCGCGAGTCGCTTAGCCGCGGATCCAGAGTCGTGGTGCGTGCTTCCTGCACCGTCGATC
>NZ_JBVJAP010000051.1:0-2670 GCF_055590505.1 Nocardia sp. NPDC041819
ACGCGAGAGCTGCCCACCCACGACATGGATCTCACCGGGCACCGCCACCGCGGCCGGATGCAGCCGCCCGTCGAGCACATACGCGGCCAAACCCGGGATGGCACGACCGATCACACTGGCCGCGTCCTGCGCATCGCGCGGGGCCAACGGCAGGAACGACACATGCACCGTGGTCTCGGTGATGCCGTACATGTTCACCAACCGGGTACTCGCGCCGTGGCGCTCGTACCAGCGGCTCAGCCGACGCGGATCCAGCGCCTCACCACCGAAGATCACATACCGCAACGCCAGCTCACCCGCAGCCGCGGTCCGGTCGGCTTCGGCCAACTGATAGAACGCCGAGGGGGTTTGGTTGAGGACGGTGACGCGCTCGCGGATCAGCAGTTCACGGAACTGTTCCGGGGAGCGGGAGGTGAGGTAGTCGACTACGACCACACTGCCGCCGTGCGCCAGCGCGCACCACAACTCCCACACCGAGAAATCGAACGCATACGAGTGGAACAACGTCCACACATCATCACGACCGAACCCGAACAACGGCTGAGTGTTGGCCAGCAACTCCACCACATTGCGGTGCGCGACCCCCACACCCTTGGGCACACCGGTGGAACCGGAGGTGTAGATGACATACGCCAGGTTGTCCGGCCGCAACGGCGCCACCCGATCCGCGTCACCGACCGGCGTATCGGAATAGTTCTCGGCCTCGCCCAGTAGCACCACCGGCAACTGCCCGGCCGGCACAGCATCCCGCTGCTGCGCGGTGGTCAGCACACACACCGGCGCGGCGTCACCGAGCATGAACTCCAACCGCTGCACCGGATAGGTGGTGTCGATCGGCAGATACGCCGCACCCGCGGTCAACACACCCAACAACGCGACCGGTAGTTCCTCGGTGCGTGGCATCGCCACCGCCACCACCGACTCCGGGCCCGCCCCCGCGGCGATCAACGCCCGAGCCACCTGATTCGCCCGACGCTGCAACTCACCGAACGTCAGGCTGGTGTCGCCGTAGCGGATCGCTACCGCGTCCGGACGCAGCCACGCCTGCTCGGCGATGACGTCCGGCAAGGTCGCGCCGGGAACCCAGGCTCCCGGCGCATTCCATGCACTCAGTACCTGCTCGCGCTCGCCGGGTGCGAGTACATCGATGTCCCCGACCACGGCGGTGGCATCGGCCGTGACCGCCGCCAGGATACGGCGGAATCGGCTCGCGAAGTTCCGCACGGTCGATTCGTCGAACAGGTCGGTCGCGTAGGCCATGACCACCGAAAGACCTTGGGCTTCAGGTTGTTCGGCCAGGGTGATCTGCAAGTCGAACTTGGCCGCCGACACCTGCGGATCGATGCCGGACACCGTGAGCCCGGGCAACTCGAGCGTCGCCTGCGCCAGGTTCTGCAACACCAGCATCACCTGGAACAGCGGGTGCCGCGCCGCCGAGCGAACCGGATCGAGCAATTCGACCAGACGCTCGAAGGGCAGATCGGCGTGCCCGAAGGCCGCGACGTCGGTCCGGCGGACCTCGGCGAGCAACGCGTCGAACGGCGTGCCCGGCTCGACCTCGGTGCGCAGCACCAGGGTGTTGACGAACATGCCGATCAGATCGTCGAGTTCGGCCTCGCCGCGGCCGGCCACCGGGGTTCCGATGGCGATGTCCGAGGTGCCCGACAGCCGGGCCAGCAGCACCGCGAGCGCGGCGTGCACCACCATGAACAGTGTCGAATTATGCCGCTGGGCAAGTTGTTCCAGCCCGGCATGCAGGTCGGCGTCGATGTCGAAGGCGAAGGTGGCACCACGATAGGACGCCTGGGCGGGACGGGGCCGGTCGACCGGCAGCGGCAGTTCGTCCGGCAGGGCCGCGAGCGTGGCGCGCCAGTACTCGGCCTGCTGCGAGATGAGGCTGTTCGGGTCGCTCTCGGAACCGAGCACCTCCCGCTGCCACAGGCTGTAGTCCGCGTATTGGACCGGGAGCGGGGCCATGGCCGGGGCTTCGCCTCTGCTGCGCGCCTCGTAGGCCAGCACCAGATCGCGGGTGAGCGGTCCCATCGACCAACCGTCCGAGCTGATGTGGTGCGCGACGAACGCGAGCACGTGCTCGGTCGGGTCGTCCGCGTTCGCGGAAGCGACCTCGAACAGTTCGACCCGGAACGGGACCTCGGAGGTCACGTCGAAGCCGGCGGCGACGACGGCGGTCACCGCGGCGGCCAGATCGGCCGCGTCGACCCGGGCCGGCGCCACACCGATCGGCACCTCGTCCGCCGCGAGCACCTGCTGTACCGGGCCGTCCGGCGTCTGCGGGTAGATCGTGCGCAGGATCTCGTGGCGCGCCACCAGGTCCGCGACGGCGTGTCGCAGAGCGGCCACGTCCAAGTCGCCGGTGAGGCGGATGGCGGCCGGGATGTTGTAGACCGACGACGCCGGATCGAACTGGTTGAGGAACCACATGCGCTGCTGCGCCAGCGACAGCGGAATCCGCTCCGGACGCGGACCGGCGACCAAGGCTTTACGCCCGCCGGAGCCCGCGTGCTGCTCGACCTTCGTGGCGAGTCCGGCCACGGTCGCCGCCTCGAAAATCACCCGCACCGGGACACGAGCGTCCAACGCCGCACCGATACGCGCCGCCACCTGCGTCGCCAGCAACGAGTTACCACCGAGCGCGAAGAAATCGTCATC
>NZ_JBVJAP010000052.1:0-2493 GCF_055590505.1 Nocardia sp. NPDC041819
TCCACCGGATCCACCGGATCCACCGGCAGCGCCGACAACATTCCCGGCGGCTCGAACGCCAATCCGGCGGACGTGTATCGCTACCTCATATCGAAACATGGACTCACGCCTGCGCAGGCTGCGGGGATCGTGGGCAATATCCAGGTCGAGTCGGGTTTCAAGACCAGCGCGTACAACTCGGGCGAAGGTGCTATCGGTCTGTGTCAGTGGCGGGGTGGGCGACGGCAGGCCCTGGAGCGGTTCGCGGCATCTCGCGGGAAGCCGGTCACCGACTGGAAGGTCCAGGTGGATTTCATGATGGCCGAATTGCGTAGCAATGAATCCACCGCGTATGGATATCTCCGGGCCGCACAGACGCCCGCCTACGCGGCGGCGGTCTTCGACCAGTATTATGAAAGAAGCTCCGGTGAGGCGAGAGGGCAGCGCATCGCCTACGCCAATAGCATTGCCTCGGCGATGCGCAATGTCGCCGTTTGACGTCGCACGGCCTTCGCCGATCGCTCGGCGCACTCTTTCACCGAGGCGCCTCGCGGTTGCCCCGCGGCTGCGTGCCGGGACCGGGGGCACTGGTATTCTCGCAAGCGGGAACAGGCGGGCCGTGCTCGAGAGATATCTACATTAAGCTGCGGATACGTTTCGGGACGAGTGCCGGGGAAGAGGCATTCCGAATCGGGTGAGCCGACAGCCGGGCAAGTCGGCATGAGTTCACCGCATCGGCGTCGATTGTCACGTCGGCGGTGAACTCTCCGGCTCCAGCACGCGCTGGTCGTGTCCGGCGATCGGCAGCGCGCGTACCGGGGCATCCGGCGGAAGGTGAATCATGGCTGCCTCTGTGATCACCGTTCGTAGTGTCCGCGCGCATCGGGGGACCTGATGGCTCCGACGGATCGCACTCCGCCCGAGCGGGATTCCGATGATCCCGGCGATCCTCGCGACATGCGTACGAGCGCCACCACCGCCGCACCGCGCCGCCCCGCCAAGTCCGCGACGCGCGGTGCTCCCACCCCGATCCCGCGGGCGCAGGCAGGTGCGCCGATCGCCGCGGGGCCGACCAGCGCGACGGCTCAGGGGCGCACCCAGAACGCACCGTCGGCATCCGAGACGACCGCTGCCTCGGGTTCCGCCTCCCTTCCGCGTTCCGAAGCGCTCGGTATGGCGGGCTCGTCCATGCCCATGGCGGCCGCGGCGATGGGTGCGTTGGCGGCCATCGCCGCCCAATATGGTGACGGCCCGCCGACGGCTGTGACCGGACAGTCGTACGCTCCGCCCGATCTCGGCGCGGCGCGGCCGACCGGACCCGTCGTGTGGGACGGTGCGCTCGGTTCCCGGTACGCCGACAGCAATCAGAATCGAGCACGCCACGGCGATGCGACACAGTCGATGAACGCCGAGCTGGAACGCATCCTGGGGGGCGCGGTCGACAACAGCACGCAGGGACGCGCCGCGATCGGCGCGATCATCGCCGAGGTGAACACCGCCCTCACCGCGCTCGGCAAGGTCCAGGACGCCAACGCGAGCAGGCAGTTGGTGATCTCCACCTTGGACAACGCCTTGCAACGGGCGGGAACCGTGCTCGGCCAAGGACAGGGCGCGGCAGTGCTCACCGCCGATCGGGTGGCTGCCCTGGCCGACCGCTATCTGCGCGAGTCGCGTCCCGTCCAGCCGCGGCGGCCCCGCCGCACATCGCACTCCGGCGTGCACGGGCCCAGTGGCGGTCCGCCACGCACGCGACCCTCCGGCCAGCAGGGGCAATGGATCAACGAAGCTTTGCAGGTGTTACGGCAGCACGGCTACGACACGCGTCAGATCGACCCGGCCGACATCGCGGCGATCATCCAGCACGAATCCGGTGGCAACCCGAACGCGATCAATCTCTGGGATAGCAACGCGGCGGCGGGAATTCCGTCGAAAGGCCTGATGCAGACCATCGATCCGACGTTCAACGCGTATTCCGTTCCGGGACACCGCGATATCTGGAATCCGGTGGACAATATCGTCGCGGGCGTGCGCTATGCGATCGAGCGATACGGATCGGTCAGCAATGTGCCGGGGATCGTGCAGATGCGGGGCGGCGGCTCGTACGTGGGGTATTGACGCCGCCGCGACCGGTCATGCCCAGCGTGCGGCCGCGTAGCTGCCGGGCAGTTTCCGGTATTGGACGTGGCCACCGGTGTGCGGAGCCTCGACGCACATGCCGTTGCCGATGTACATGATCACGTGGCCGGGGTTGTTCGCCCCTTTGAACGATTCGGACGGGAATATGAGGTCGCCGGGCTTGATGTCCCGGGGATTCACCTTGGGCAATGTCCGGTATTGATCCGCGGCGACTCGCGGAATCCGCACACCGGCGGCGGCCGCCGCGTATTGCATCAGGCCCGAGCAGTCGAAAGCGTTCGGCCCCTCCGCGCCGAAGATGTACGGATCACCGAGTTGGGCGAGGGCCACCTGGATCGCCTTCGCGGCTGCTCCCGTCGCACCGGTGCCGGTGTTCGC
>NZ_JBVJAP010000053.1:0-1852 GCF_055590505.1 Nocardia sp. NPDC041819
TCGGGTCGACGAGGGTGGAGGTGTCGCCGAGTTCGCGTCCTTCGGCGATGTCGCGTAGGAGGCGGCGCATGATTTTGCCGCTGCGGGTTTTGGGGAGTTCGGGGACGATGTGGATTTCGCGGGGTTTGGCGATGGGGCTGATTTCGTGGGCGACTTGGGTTTTGAGGTCGTCGATGAGGGTGGGGGTGGGTTGGGTGTGTGTGGTGAGGATGACGAAGGCGACGATGCCTTGGCCGGTGGTGGGGTCGGTGGCGCCGACGACGGCGGCTTCGGCGATGGTGTGGTGTGCGACGAGGGCGGATTCGACTTCGGCGGTGGAGATTCGGTGGCCGGAGATGTTCATGACGTCGTCGACGCGGCCGAGGATCCAGAGGTCGGCGTCGGTGTCGAGTTTGGCGCCGTCGCCGGCGAAGTACCAGCCTTGTTCGGCGAAGCGTTGCCAGTAGGTTTCGCGGAAGCGTTGGGGGTCGCCCCAGATGCCGCGCAGCATTGATGGCCATGGTTGGTCGAGGACGAGGTAGCCGTTGGCTTCGGTTTCCCCGTGTTCGACGGGTTTGCCTTCTTCGTCGACGACTTGTGCGGAGATGCCGGGGAGGGGGGTCATGGCGGCGCCGGGTTTGGTGGCGGTGACGCCGGGCAGGGGGGAGATCATGATGGCGCCGGTTTCGGTTTGCCACCAGGTGTCGACGATGGGGGTGCGATTTCCACCGATGACTTCGCGGTACCAGCGCCATGCTTCGGGGTTGATGGGTTCGCCGACCGAGCCGAGTAGCCGCAATGACGACAGGTCGTGGGCGTCGGGGATCTGTCTGCCCCATTTCATGAAGGTGCGGATGAGGGTGGGGGCGGTGTAGTAGATGGTGACGCCGTATTTTTCGATGATTTCGAAGTGGCGGTGTTCGGTGGGGGAGTTGGGGGTGCCTTCGTAGACGATTTGGGTGGTGCGGTTGGCGAGGGGGCCGTAGACGATGTAGCTGTGGCCGGTGACCCAGCCGATGTCGGCGGTGCACCAGTAGGTGTCGTGGCCGGGTTTGTGGTCGAAGACGGTGTGGTGGGTGTAGGCGGTTTGGGTGAGGTAGCCGCCGGTGGTGTGCAGGATGCCTTTGGGTTTTCCGGTGGTGCCGGAGGTGTAGAGGATGAACAGGGGGTGTTCGGCGTCGAAGGGTTGGGCGTGGTGGTGGGGGGAGGCGGTGGTGACGGTGTTGTGCCACCACAGGTCGCGGCCGTCGGTCCAGGGGACTTCGATGCCGGTGCGGCGCACGACCAGGACGTGTTCGACGGTGCTGGGGTCGTGGCCGAGTGCTTCGTCGACGGCGGTTTTGAGGGGGGCGGGTTTGCCGCGGCGGTATTGTCCGTCGGTGGTGATGATGAGGCGGGCGGCGGCGTCGTCGACGCGTTGGCGTAGCGCGGTGGGGGAGAATCCGGCGAACACGACGGAGTGGGTGAGGCCGAGGCGGGCGCAGGCGAGCATGGCGATGATGGCTTCGGGCACCATGGGCATGTAGATCGCGACGCGGTCGCCGGGTTGCAGGCCGAGTTCGGTGAGATAGTTCGCCGCGCGGGATACTTCGTCGAGCAGTTGCTGGTAGGTGAGGGTGCGGGAGTCGCCGGGTTCGCCTTCCCAGTGGATGGCGATCTGGTCGCCGTGGCCGTGCAGGACGTGGCGGTCGAGGCAGTTGTAGGCGACGTTGAGTTTTCCGCCGACGAACCATTTCGCTACCGGCGCGTCGGTCCAGTCCAGCACCTGGGTGAAGGGTTCGTGCCAGTGCAACCGCCCGGCCTGCTCGGCCCAGAATGCTTCCCGATCGGCCGCCGCCCGCTGGTAGAACCCCGCGTCGGCGTTCGCCTCAGC
>NZ_JBVJAP010000054.1:0-1607 GCF_055590505.1 Nocardia sp. NPDC041819
GGCTCTGTCGCACTTTCGGTGGTGAGTCTGTCGCGGTGACGTCACGATGTCACGGTGGGTGAAGTGAATGTTCCTGTCGCCGTGGCGTTCTCGGGGTTGTCGCCGCTGGTGGTGGAGGACGTGGTCGATGAGGGTGAGCGGGTCGTGGTGTGGGCGCGAACGCCCGATGACCCTGCTGTGTGTCCGGACTGCGGATCAGAATCAGCGCGGGTGCACGGCTATCACTGGCGGAGGGTGACCGACGTTCCGCTCGACGGGCGTCCGGTGATCATGAACGTGCAGGTCCGCCGTCTTGTCTGCCCGACCGCTGGGTGCCGAAACACCTTTCGTGAGCAGTTGCCCGGTGTTCTCGAACGGTATCAGCGTCGGACCACGCGTTTGACCAGGCAAGTCAGTGCCGTGGTTCGAGAGCTGGCGGGCCGGGCGGGAGCCCGGCTGCTTGCACGTTTGTCGATACGGCTGTCCCGGCATACGGCGGTGCGGGTGCTGCTGGGTATCCCGCTGCCGCGGCGGCCGATCCCGGCGGTGGTGAGTGTTGACGACTTCGCGTTGCTGCGTCGTCACCGGTATGCCACGGTCGTGGTCGATCCGGTGTCGCATCAGCGGATCGATGTCCTGGCAGACCGCAAAGCCGACACTCTGGCCGCCTGGCTGGCAGATCACCCTGCCGTGAAGACCGTGGTCCGGGATGGTTCGACGACCTATGCCGAAGCCGTGCGTCGCGTGCGGCCCGGCGCTGTGCAGGTGTCGGACCGGTGGCATCTGTGGCACGGACTGGCCCGCGTGGTGGAGACCGCCGTCGCCGCGCACGGACGGTGCTGGGCGGCTTCGGGCCCGAAGCGGCAGCGACTGGGGCGAGAGTCCACCACCATCGAACGGTGGCACGCTGTGCACGACCTACTCGACCAGGGTGTCGGGCTGTTGGACTGCTCCCGGCGCCTGGGCTTGGCGTTGAACACGGTGAAGCGGTATTCCCGTGTACCCGAACCGGATTCACTGCGACGGCCACCGCAGTACCGTCCAGGGCTGGTCGACCCCTACCGAGATCACCTGCGCACCCGCCGTGCCACCGACGCGGGCGTACCGGTCACCCACCTGTTCGCCGAGATCAAAGCCCTCGGCTACACCGGCGGGCTGAACCTGCTCTACCGCTACATCAACGAAGGCCGCCTCACCGGCGACCGGGTCGCGGTGTCCGGTCGCAAGCTCACCGGCTGGATCATGAGCGACCCCGCCCAGTTGCCCGAGACGCGGCGCGCTCACCTGCACGAACTCGTTACCGCGTGCCCTGAAATGACCCGGCTGACCCAACTGGTCGGTGACTTCGCCCGGATCATGACCAAACGGCGCGGGGAGGACCTCGACGGCTGGATGAAACAAGCCCGCCACGCCGGACTGCCCGAACTCGAACCCTTCCTGCGAGGTCTGGACCAGGACCACGACGCCGCGGTCGCCGGCCTGACTCTGCCCTACAGCAACGGACCCTGCGAAGGAGTCAATACGAAAACGAAGCTGCTCAAGCGGCAAATGTACGGCCGTGCCGGATTCCAGCTACTCAGACACCGGATCCTGCTCGGATAGCCCACCACCGAAAGTGCGACAGAGCC
>NZ_JBVJAP010000055.1:0-1579 GCF_055590505.1 Nocardia sp. NPDC041819
TGTGTATCGGTCGGCGACGGTCCTGCGGCCCTGTTCCGAGGTGAGCGGGCTGCCGTCGACATCGCGGATCACGTAGTGCTCGCCGCGGCGCCAGCAGGCGGCGACGCGAGTGAGCAGGGTCGTGGAGAGATGGCAGACCGCGGAGTGGTGGTGTTTGCCGCTGTCGGTCATGAGTCGATGGTATTTCGCGGCCAGCGAGGGATCGCTGCGCCGTGCCTGCTCAGCGGCCATGAACAGCGCTTCGCGCAGGCACGCGTCTCCGGATTTCGTTGGCCCACCGTGCCTTCCGTTCAATCCGGAAGATTCGAGTGTTGGCACCAGGCCGCTGAAGGAACGGATCGCGGCCAGGGAGTCGAAGCGGTTGGGATCGCCCAAGCGGCCCAGGATCTGGGCTGCGAGAATCGGGCCGACCCCGGGCGCCGAGCTGACGATGCCATCCGGGTCGGCCTTGTCCAGCAGTGCCGCGATGCGGGTTTCGAGTTCCTTGATTTCCTCGGTGAGCTGCAAGGCCAGCCGGGCCTCGATCGCGATGTCATCGGCCAACTCCGGGAAGTCCAGTTCATCGGCCCAGAGGTCGAGCGTTTCCCGGGCCGCGGCGATGAGCTCGTCGGCCTTCTCCTCGCGCCAGCTGCCGCGAGAATGCCGGGCGAGGAATCGTGTCAGCCGGGCCCGGCCCAACCGGATCACGATGTGTGGGTCGGCGTAATGCGCCAGCAACCGCAAGGGCGTCTTGTTGGCCAGGTCCGCGCCGAGCGCGGCATGCCAGCCGGGCCCGAGGAGTTCGAGCAGCGCATCCAATCGCGCGAGGATGCTGGTGCGGCGTTTGACCAGATTGGAGCGCAGCTTGACCGCCCTGCGCATCGTGTCACCGGGGCCGAGCCCGGTCGCGGGGTGCATGCCCTCGGGATGCAGAAGTGGGATCCGGGCAAGGACTTTGGAGTCCAAGCGGTCGGACTTGGTGTGCTTGCAGTAGTAGTCACGCAGGTCGGCAGATTGTTCGGGTGGCACCAGAATCACGGTGGCGCCCTGCCGACGGAACCAAGCCGCTAACGGCACCCAGGCGTTGCGCGTGGGCTCCATGATGACGGTGACCGACGAGGGGGCGGTCCCGGCCGGCAGCATCGACCACAGTCGCTGCAGATCACCGGTCGTGGTGCGGAACTTGCGGCCTGACCATAGAAATTTGCCTTGCTCATCGGCCAGGCTGGCCTGGTGCGCTGCCCGGCAAGCGACATCGATACCCAGCCGCAACTCCAACGATCCAACTCCCGTCTGCTCGACAATGCTTCACCCAGATCCGGCGTGAGCGTTCTCGTCGCGCGGGTCGATGCAGTACCAGACATTCACCAACAGGGATCTCCGCATCGCGCCGCGTGGCGGCGGATGCCGAAGTCGCCGGGTTCCTAACAGGACGCATCTCACCCGGCGATGGCCCTGCTCACTCCGCGATCAACAGGCAAGGAGCACAACCCCACTCGGTCATTGAGCGGTAGCAAGCAGGCGCCGGAGCCTCGAATTCTCACCCAACCGGCCGTGTCCGGTGAGAGCTTCGAGACCATCACCGAGTTTGAATGTCGGT
>NZ_JBVJAP010000056.1:0-1435 GCF_055590505.1 Nocardia sp. NPDC041819
TGGAGTGGTCCCCGAAAGTTGGACCTTGGAATTAAACCTTATGCGGCGGTGGATGTTTGGGCGAGGTACTCGTCGGGGCTGAGGTAGCCGAGCCGTTGTTGGATGCGGGTCGTGTTCCACCACTGCAGGTAGTCGGTCAGTCCGGCGTGGAACTCGTCAACGGTCGCGGGCTGCTGGATTCGGAACCATTCCTCTTTGAGATGGCTGAAGAACCCTTCCATGACGGCGTTGTCGAGGCACGTGCCTTTTCGAGACATGGACTGCGTGAGGCCGGCCTGGCGGAGCATGTCCTGCCAGAGGGCGTGGCGGTACTGGAATCCTTGATCGGAGTGAACCAGCGGTTTCTCACCTGGCTGCAGGCTGTCGATCGCGGTGCGCAGGCCGTCGGCGACCATCTTCACGCTTGGTGATGGCCCTGCCACGGCAGAGATGACTCGGTTGTCGTAGAGGTCGACGACCGGCGAGACATACACCTTGGAGGCCCCGATCGCGAACTCGGTCACGTCCGTGACCCACTTAGCGTGCTTGACCGCTGCGGTGAACTGGCGGTTCAACACGTTGTCGGCCGCCTGGCCAACCTCGCCCCGGAAGGAGTTGTATCTCCGCCGGCGGCGCACAGGGCACCGCAAGCCGAGCGTGCGCATCAGTTTCAGAACGGTCTTCTTCGACACCCGCCACCCGCGACGCAACAGGATCGCCAGGATGCGCCGGTGCCCGTATGCGCGTCTTGCGTCTTCGAAGGCTTGACGGATGGCTTCTTTCAGATCGGCATGCCGATCCGCGCGGGCGATTCTGTTCCGGTGGTCGTAGAACGTTGACCGCGGAAGGTGCGCGATCTGCAGCAAGAGCGACAACGGGTACTGCGCCTTGAGGTCTTCGACGGCTTGAACCTTCAGCGTCGTTCCTGTGACTTCAAGGCCCGCAATTTTCCCAGGTACGCGACCTCTGCGCGCAACCGCTCGTTCTCCTTGCGCAGCGTCTCGATCTCGTTGTCCGGTGCAGGGTTTCCGCGATCGGCCGGAGGCCGGCCGCGCCTCTTGGGCCGCAGCCCGTCTTCGCCCTCGCGTCTATAGATACTCGTCCAGTTGGCGACGGTGCTGGGCGAGGGGAGCCCGTATTCCTCGGCGAGAGCCCGTCCCGACTCGCCCGCAACATGACGGAGCACGATCTCGAGCTTGGTCCCGAAGTCGTACTGCCTGCGTTCCCTCGTCACCAGCGCGTCCCGTCCTCTCAGCTGCCATCGCTGGTACAACATTTGAACGGGGTTCGGGGCGAGGTCAAGGGACAGGGACGCGGACTTCGCGGTGAAGCCCTGCTCGAACAGTTCGATCACCGAGATTGCATCGGCCTGACTCAACATGCTTCCCGAGTACATCGGCCTGCCTCCTGAAGATGGACGCTTACTTACGGTGTCCAACTTCATGGGACCACTCCA
>NZ_JBVJAP010000057.1:0-1427 GCF_055590505.1 Nocardia sp. NPDC041819
CGTTTCTATGCCCTGTCGGTCGGGCTTCTCGTTGCGAGTGCTGCCGTCTTTTGGTGTCTCGGACCAGCGTGAATGTAGCACGTTGCGTGCACCGCGGCTCGGGGTGCCGAATCCTGATCTTGTTCTGATCTTGCCGGTTCTGCACGGGTGCTGTGATCTGTGTTGTTGTTCTTGCGAGGACGGAGGCTGTTTCGGGTCTGGCACGAGGGCTGCTGTACGGGTTTGGTTGTCACGGGTCGGCGAAGGTGCCCAGTGCGCGGCATCCGATGATGTTGCCTTCGTGGTCGCGGACTTCGTCGAGGGGAAAGACGAGGTCGTTGCGGTTGGGGTAGGCGGCGGCGAGTACTCGGGACACGATGAGGATCGTGTGGGGGTTGGGTTCGGGGAGGTCGGCGGTGGTGGCGCGGTAGGCGACGTGAATGCGGGGTAACGCGTTGCCGTGGTGGGTGAGGGGCGTGGTGGGGGTGTGGGTTTCGTGGATGCGTGCCGGGCGGGTGGTCGGCGGGAATCGGGTGAGGGGTTGGATGCCGGGGCTGTAGATGGTGACGGGGTGGGCGGTGAGGTTGAGGATTCGCGTCATGGGGTGGGTGGTGTGGCGGGTTGGGAGGGGTGCACGCGCATGGGGACGAAGGCGCCGCGGTCGTAGTTCATGAGGTGGGTGCCCGCGAAGAACCGTATGCGTATGCGGGACAGTTCCCACCCGAGTGCGAGCGCGACGGTTTTGGGGAGGTAGGCGATGACGAGGCGTTCGTCGGTGGAGGTGATGAGTGGTTCGAGGTGGTCGGCGAGGGCGCGGGGCAGCGCTGCGAGTTGGCTGGTGGTCAGGGGCGGGGTCGTGTCGGTTGGTATGCCGTCGGGACCTGCGAGGATGTGGGCGGTGTTGATGCCGAATCCGGTGAGGAGGGTGTGGTCGTAGTGTTTGGCGTTGGGGGTGAAGGCCAGCACGAGGGCGGTGCGTGTGGCGGTGGGGTCGAGCTGGGTGGTGGTGTGGGTGAGGGTGATGGGGGTGGTGTCGCCGAGCCGGATGGTGGCGGAGGCGGCTGTTGCGGATTGCAGTTCGAGCAGTCGGGTGTCGAGCACGGGCGGTAAGTATGTGCCGACGGCGAGAGCGATAGGCCACAGCAGGTTGGGGGCGATGGTGTAGCCGGTGTCGGGTTGTCGTTGTTGATGAGGTTTTCCAGGCTCGCGCCGATCTCGGCGCAGACGGGGTGGATGTCGATGACGCCGTCGGGGTTGGTGTTGTCGGGCAGGTCGATCCAGCGGCTGAGGGTGCGCAGGGCCATGTGGTGGGCGCCGGCTTGGGTGAGGGCGTCGCGGCGCAGGTCGCTCATGCCTTCGGCGAGGGCGTGGGTGTAGTAGAGGGTTCCGCCGCTGCGGTAGGTGTGGGTGCGCAGCCACAGCGCGGCCCACAGTAGTGCGAGCAGGAC
>NZ_JBVJAP010000058.1:0-1413 GCF_055590505.1 Nocardia sp. NPDC041819
GAGCAGCCCGGCGAACACCTCGGCGACGGCCTGCTCCACCGGCGAACCCGGCGCCCGGAAAGCGACGGCACTGTTGACCTGCGGGGCGGGCAGGGCGCGGCGGTCGAGCTTCCCGTTCGGGGTCAACGGCAACGCCTCCAGCACCACGACCGCGTCGGGCACCATGTAACCGGTCAAGAACTCCGCGACCTGCCTACGCAGCACCGACGCATCCGAACTCGTCCCGGCATCGGGCACCACGTACCCGACCAAGCGGTCACCGGCGTGCTCGTCGGCACGCACCACCACCACCGCCTGGCTCACCCCCGGACACCGCAGCAGCGCCGCTTCGATCTCCCCGAGCTCGATACGGAACCCCCGCAACTGCACCTGCTGGTCCCCACGCCCGGCGTACTCGAGGGTGGCCAGGCCACCCAGACCTACCCACCGGCCGATATCGCCGGAGCGATACATCCGCGAACCCGGCGCACCGAAGGGATTGGCGACGAAGCGGGTAGCGGCCAGGCCGGGACGGCCGAGGTAGCCGCGGGAGAGCTGAGCGCCCGCGACGTAGATCTCTCCGGCGACGCCGACCGGCGCGGGGTTGAGCCGGTCGTCGAGCACGTACGCGTCCAAGCCCGGGATGGCGCGACCGATCACGCTGGCCGGGTTGTCGGCCATCTGCTCATCCAGCGACAAGTAGGACACGTGCACCGTGGTCTCGGTGATGCCGTACATGTTCACCAGCCACGGCGCGTCCACCGGGTGGCGCTCGTACCAGCGCTGCAACTGGCGCAGATCCAGTGCCTCACCGCCGAACACGACGTAGCGCAGCGCGAGTTCGCCCTGCTCGTCCGGGTGCGCGGCGCGGTCGGCTTCGGCGAGCTGGTAGAAGGCCGAAGGGGTCTGGTTGAGGACGGTGACCTGCTCGTGGATCAACAGTTCGCGGAACTGTTCCGGCGAGCGGGAGGTCAGGTAATCGACCACGACGACGGTGCCGCCGGTGGCCAGCGCACACCACAGTTCCCACACCGAGAAGTCGAACGCGAAGGAGTGGAACAGTGTCCACACATCGGTTTCGTCGAACTCGAACAGCGACTGGGTGTTGGCGAACAACTCGACCACATTGCGGTGCGCGACCCCCACACCTTTGGGCACACCGGTGGAGCCGGAGGTGTAGATGACATACGCCAGGTTGTCCGGACGCAACGGCACCAAACGTTCGCGGTTGCGGACGCGTGCGTCGTCGTAGCCGGTGGTGTCCTCCAGCAGGAGGACCGGAATATTGCCCGCGGGTAGCGATTCCCGCTCGGTGGCGGTGGTCAGGATGCAGACCGGGGCGGCGTCATCGAGCATGAACTCCAGCCGCTGCACCGGATAAGTCGTGTCGATCGGCAGATACGCCGCACCAGCGGTCAACACACCCAACAGGGC
>NZ_JBVJAP010000059.1:0-1385 GCF_055590505.1 Nocardia sp. NPDC041819
GGCACGTCCGGTTCGGTGACGTGGGCCGATGAGACCATCGGTCTGAATGGTTGCGGAGGCTACGCCCAGGCGCGCGCTTTCGTCAGCGTCGAGGTCGAGACCGACAATGTCATCACCTGGGTGACGTTGTGGGGACAGCCTTTCAGCCTCGGCTGAGTGAACTACGGGTGAAAACCCCGTAGCCATTGATGAAATGGACCCCTCGTATCGCGGCGGGTCCATTTCGTCATGAATTCCATTGCGCCGCAAGTCGGCGCGATCCTAGCCGGATCGTTTACGTTGCGTGACGAATTGCCCGAATTTCCGGAAAAGTCTGGTTGATACCGAATAGCATTGTTTCGTCCGAGATCGCTCGATGACGCGATGGTCGGCGGATCGTCTGGTGGACAGCACATTCCACCGAGCGCGCCGTCGGCTTTGGAGGGACACGTCCGCCTCGACACCCTGGGGCGGGCGGATGCAACCTGATGAGGAAAAACATGAGCAAGTACCGCATCAACGGTCTGTCTCGAGGCGTCCGCGTCGCGGGCGCCGCCGCCGTGGCGACCGTGGCCACCGGTCTGTTCTCGACCGGCGCCGCCGACGCCGATACCTTCGTGCCGTTGCCGGACGGCCACAAGGCGGGCCCTGGCGTGAACCTCGCCCGTACGGGCGAGCGCGCCCTGATCTCCCCATCCCTCGCCGCGAACGGTGCCGGCCGTGTCGTGTGGGTTTCGGGGAATGCCATCGCCGATGTCACCGTGACGCCGGAAGGCGAAATCGGCCCGAACAACGGGCCGACCGGGAATCCGGGAACGAATAATTCGTCCACGCACGGTGCGTCGCAGTTGAGCACCGGTTACATCGTCGGCTGCCAGGTCAGCATCGCCGACGACGCGATTTCGGCGGGTGTGTCGGGCAGTGTGAACCTCAGCGGCGCGAGCGCCGGTGGTTCGATCGGCATCAACCTCGGTCCCGGTGAGGTCAAGTTCGTTCAGATCGATTACAAGGACATTCTGAAGCCGGGTGTGTACTCGGTGGAGTATCAGGATGCCGAGATCCAGATCCAGGGCTGCGCGGGTTACGCGCAGGCTCGTTCGTACACGGTCGTCGAGATCATCGGCGATCACTACTCGAAGACCACCCTCTACGGGATGCCGTTCAGCATCGGCTGAACGCGGGTCGGATCCATCAAATCTCTTTTCGCTGAAGCGAACTCGATTCTTTAGGGGATTACCATCATGTTCGATCGTAAAAAACTGGCGCGCGCGGCCGGGCTGTGCGCGTCCGCGGCCATCGCGGTAGGTCTGCTCTCCACGGGTGCGGCGAACGCCGACACCTTCGTCCCGCTGCCGGGCGGGGAGTTGACCAAGACGCTGTCGGACGGCACCGTCGTGACCATTCGC
>NZ_JBVJAP010000060.1:0-1332 GCF_055590505.1 Nocardia sp. NPDC041819
GGGGTGCCTCTCTATTTGTCAAGCCGCCGTGAGGATCTCGCCGGAGCTGCCTGTGTGTCGCTGTTTCTCGTCGGCGATCATGGTTCGCCAGATTCGGTTGGACAGGTGCCGTTTCAGGCAACGCATGGCTGCGCGTGGTGTCGCTCCGGTGACGATCTTGCGGTCGTAGTAGACGCGTCCAGCGCTGCCGGGCATGCGGACCTGGACCATGGCGATGGTGTGTATCGCCGAGTTGAGCTGCCGGTCGCCGTAGCGGCTGAGCCGGTGGCGCCGATGGTCGGCGCTGGCGATCTCGATCGGCGCGGTGCCGTTGTAGTTGGCGTAGGCGGCAGCGGTCGGAAATCGTGTGGCGGGCCCGGTGCGGCCGATCAGGCGAGCAGCCAGAACCGGCCCGATCCCCTCGATCTCGCGCAGCCGGGTGCCGTGCTCGTCGAGCAATCGGTCGAGCTCGCGCTGGTTGGCGCTCAGTTGCTGATCGAGCCGGCGGATGTCGGTGATCAACTCCTTGCACAGATCGACGCGGACCCGATCGGAGATCGTGCGCGGGCGGAACCCGCGCAGCGTCGCAGCGGCCACGTTGGCAGTCAGGCTGGTGGGCGCGCCACCGGCGAGCAGTTCGCGCAGCACCGCATGAAGCTGATTGACCGTGCGAGTCCGGCTGCCGGACAGATTGTTTCGGCGTTCATCCAGCATCCTGAGTGCGTCAGCATGCTCGTCGGCGACGACCGGCCGACAATCACCCTGCAAGGCAGCCACGCACGCGGCTGCCGCCGCGTCGATCCGGTCGTTCTTGCGTCGACCGCCGCGGGACAGTTCCCGCACCCGCGCGGTCGCGGTGGTCGGCACATCCACCACCACCTCACCTCGAGCGATCAGCCATCGCGATAAGTGACGGCCCAACCCATCGGCGTTCTCTACCGCCCACCGACGCTGCGGCCACGGCTTCGCCCATGCGATCAATCGCTTGTACTCGGCCAAGGTGGCTTCGATCCGGATCGAGCCGAGATCGGTGTTCCCGGCCGGGTCGACCGCAGTGGCGGTGTGGCTGCCCTTGTGCGGGTCGATACCGATGACGATCATGGAGCACGGGTCCCTTCTATCTCTGGGGTGGGATCCGCGGCGGACAATCCGACTTCAAGTACCTTGCCCGTCCTTGTGGTCATGCATCTCTTCGGTCACGCCGCGAACGCGGACCGGATGGCGCGACATACCCCGCTCGAGTCAACCGAATCCCTTGGCGACAGCAACCTCAGGAGTCAAGCCACCCGGTCCGCTACGGCACGCTACGGGCAGCTACCCCGACGACGAACCGCTGGCAGACATATAAGTCGG
>NZ_JBVJAP010000061.1:0-1324 GCF_055590505.1 Nocardia sp. NPDC041819
CCCTGCCCGCCCCGCAGGTCAACAGTGCCGTCGCTTTCCGGGCGCCGGGTTCGCCGGTGGAGCAGGCCGTCGCCGAGGTGTTCGCCGGGCTGCTCGGCGCCGCGGAAGTCGGCCTGGATGACGACTTCTTCGCCTTGGGCGGCAACTCGCTGCTGGCCACCCGGGTCGTCGCCCGCATCAACGAAGCCCTCGACGCGAACGTAGTGGTACGCGAACTGTTCGAAGCACCCACCGTGGCCGCGCTGGCCGCGCGAGTGGTGCCCGGCGCCGGCGGCGGCACCCGCCCGCGCCTGACCCGCACCGAACGCAGCCAACCGATCCCGCTGTCCCTGGCCCAGCAACGGATGTGGGTACTCAACCAATTCGACCCCACCTCCCCCGCCTACAACATCCCCCTCGCCATCCGCCTGCACGGCGCCCTGGACGTCTCCGCGCTGCGCTACGCCCTGGCCGACGTCCTCGAACGCCACGAATCCCTGCGCACCCGCTACCCCGCCGACGGACCCGGCGGATGGCCGTTCCAACAGATCCTCACCGTCGACCAAGCACTACCCGCCGGACTGGAACTGGTCACCACCGACGACCCCCTCACCCCGATCACCGAGCTGATGCTCACCGGATTCGACGTCACCGAAGAAGTCCCCGTCCGCGCCCTGCTGGCCGAAACCAGCCCCGACGAACACCTCCTGGCGATGGTCGCCCACCACATCGCCGCCGACGGCGCCTCCATGGCACCCCTGGCCCGCGACCTGGTCACCGCCTACCTCGCCCGCATCGGCGGCAACTCCCCCCGCTGGGCGCCCCTGGAAGTGCAATACGCCGACTACGCCATCTGGCAACGCCACGTCATCGGCACCGACGACGACCCCACCTCCGTCGCCGCCCGCCAACTCGCCTACTGGCGCACCCAACTCGACGGACTGACCGGCGAAGCCGAACTCCCGCTGGACCGCCCCCGCCCACCGATCCCCTCGATGCGCGGAGCCAACACCGGATTCGGGCTCTCCCCCGAAACCCACCACGCCCTCACCGAACTGGCACGCGACCACAACTGCACCCTGTTCATGGTCATCCACGCCGCCCTCGCGGTCCTGCTCGCCCGCCTGACCGGCGACCCCGACGTCGCGATCGGCACCCCCATCGCAGGCCGCGGCGAACGCGCCCTCGACGACCTGGTCGGCATGTTCGTCAACACCCTCACCCTGCGCACCCGCGTCGAATCCGCCATGAGCTTCACCGAACTCATCGACCGCGCCCGCGAAACCGACCTCGCCGCCTTCGCCAACGCCGACATCCCCTTCGAACGCGTCGTCGAAGTCGTCGC
>NZ_JBVJAP010000062.1:0-1300 GCF_055590505.1 Nocardia sp. NPDC041819
CGCGCTTGCGGTCGTAGAACTGCCGCGACGGGCCCTGGACGCGCAGGCTGGACAGTGCTGCCATGTAGAACACGTGACGCAGGCGCCGGTTGTAGCGCTTGGGTCGGTGCAGATTGCCGGTGACGCGTCCGGAATCGCGGGGAACGGGTACGAGCCCGGCGTAGGACGCCAGTCGGCCGGAGCTGCCGAACGCGGCAAGGTCACCACCGGTGACCACGAGGAACTCCGCGCCGAGGCCAGGACCCATGCCGGGCAGCGACTCGATGATCTTCGCCCACGGGTGAGTGCGGAATCGGGTCGTGATCAACTTGTCGAGCTCTTTGATCTCGCGGTCGAGATCGAGCAGCTTTCGTGCTTGTCGCTTGATCAGCATCGAGGTGTCGGCTTGGCCGGGCAGCGTGATCGTCTGCGCCTCGGCGGCGGCCAGCGCGGTCGCTGCGGTCTTGGCGATCACGGCGGGCCAGCCACCGTTTTCACGCAAATATGTTGTGACACCGCCGATTCCGGCTTCCCGGATCTCGGTCGGGGTGCACAGTCCGGCGACCAGAACCAGCGGGGTCCGGTTGGAGTAGTCGAACGCGGCCTCGAGGGCCGGGAAGATCGAGCCCAGCAGCGCGCGCAGCCGGTTGATCCCCGCGACCCAGTCGCCCATCAGGTCGGTGCGGTAGCTGGTCAGCTGCCCGAGCGCGGCGACGAGCTCATCGGGCATGACGACCTCGGTCAGGTCCCTGCGCAGCCGGGCGGTTTCGGCGATGACCCGGGCGTCCTTGCTGTCGGTCTTGCCCTCGCCGCGGAACCCTCCGGTCATGGTGTTCACCACCCGGCCGGGCACATACGTCACCGCTTGCTCGGTCGTCACAAGGATCGTGATCAGCATCAACGCCATTGGACTGGTCAGATCGATGGCCCATTGCACCCGTGTGGCGGTCTTGCCGGCCTGAGCGATCAGGTGCTCGATCGCGCGCTGGTCGTTGCCGAGCTTGCGCCGGAACACCACCTTCCCGTCCGGGTCGATCGCGCACGCGTGATGCGTCTGTTTGCCGACGTCGATGCCCACCCACAACTCCGGGTGATCGCTCACCTGGCGACTCCTGCCGTCACAGTCTCGGCCCGAGGACAGCCCCGCCGTCAGATCCCTAAACAGCGACGATCCGCATCAGCTCTCAATCAGCAGCCGGAGCGTCCAAAGCGATAGGGCAGCCAGTCCTTTCAAGCCTCAACCAAGGCAAACACAAATCAGCTACACCCCACCGCCCTGGGCATCCAGGGCACCAACCCCAGACACCTACAACCTTAGGGA
>NZ_JBVJAP010000063.1:0-1285 GCF_055590505.1 Nocardia sp. NPDC041819
GTGAATTGATCGGGTTCAACCGGTGGAAGCAACATGCGAGGTCAGGAGGATGTTGTGGGAAGGCCGTCGGATTGGGTGCGGGAGGTGACGGGACGAGCTCCGATGCGGTCGCCGGGGCATCCCGGTCATCAGCGGGTGGTCGAGCGTGCGTTCTGGGACGAGATAGCCGAGGGTGACCTGCCAACGGAATGCGCTGTTGCGGTGGGTGTCTCGCCTGCGGTGGGGACGAGGTGGTTCCGTGATGCTGGCGGGATGTCGCCGTATTCGTGGAGCCCTCCGTCGGGCCGGTTCCTGTCGTTCGCCGAGCGAGAGGAGATCGCATTGTTGCGGGCCCGAGGCAGCGGTGTCCGGCAGATCGCTGCAGCACTGGGGCGTAGCCCGTCGACAATCTCGCGGGAACTACGGCGTAATGCCGCGACCAGGGGCGGCAAGCTCGATTACCGCGCGTCTGTGGCCCAGTGGAAGGCCGAGTTGTTCGCCCGGCGCCCGAAGGTTTCCAAGCTGGTGACCAACTCACGCCTGCGTGACTATGTCCAGCAGCGGCTGGCCGGGCAGATCACCGGACCAGGTGGGGTTGCGGTGGCCGGCCCGCGCACCGGCGCGTGGACTGGCCGGAACAAGCCACACCGGGCCGATCGCCGCTGGGCGCAGGCGTGGAGCCCACGCCAGATCTCCAAACGTCTGGAGATCGACTTTCCCGATGATCTGTCGATGCGGATCAGCCACGAAGCGATCTACCAGGCGTTGTATATCGAAGGGCGTGGGGCGCTTGCACGTGAGTTGATCTTGTGTCTGCGCACCGGGCGGTCGTTGCGGATGCCCCGAGCACGTTCCAAACGTGCGGCCTGGGCGCACGTCACCGCCCCCAGCCTGCTGCGCGAACGCCCAGCGGAGGCCGACGATCGGGCGGTGCCCGGCCACTGGGAAGGAGATCTCATCATCGGCACGGGCCGTTCCGCGATCGGCACCCTTGTCGAGCGGTCGACACGATTCACGATCCTCATCCGCCTGCCACGCGAGCAGGGCTGGGGTGCCGCGGCTCCGGTGAAGAACGGTCTGGCGTTGAGTGGGTACGGCGCCGCATCGATGAACAAGGCACTGGCCGCTGCGCTCAAGCCGATTCCCGCGCCGCTGGTGAGATCGCTGACGTGGGACCGCGGCAAGGAGATGTCGGGGCACGCCGCCTTCACCCGCAAGACCGCGATCCCGGTGTTCTTCGCCGATCCTCACAGTCCGTGGCAGCGAGGCACGAACGAGAACACAAACGGTCTTCTGGAGTGGTCCC
>NZ_JBVJAP010000064.1:0-1036 GCF_055590505.1 Nocardia sp. NPDC041819
GAAACCGATCACCCGCCGACCTCGCCACAGCGGACATGATGCACCACCGGCCCACCCCAAGCTGACTAATCAGACGATTGGGAGACAGAACCTAGCACCAACGACGTCGAGGCCTGAAACCGTTGCTGAACGCCGTAACCGCGATCCGGTCGCGGCGCGGTCCGCGCCGCCGCCGACCGACACGCTTCGCGCCGACAAGCATACGATTCCGCCGAATCGCTTCGTTGGCTGCGGGCGAACCGGAACGTTTGCCCGGATCGCCCGCAAGGGGCATCGAATCCTCGCAGCCCATCGGACGCCACCGCTGGATGATCGAACGGATCTGGTGCTCACCGCTATCGAGGTCTTGCCCCCACAACGCGGGCCACGACTCTCATGCACGCCGGACCGAACCCAGCGGGGCCAGGTCAGCGGGGCCTCCACCGGAGAGCGGCCTGCTAGGAGGAAGGGGCCGCTTCGGGGCTGGTTTTGCCTTGAGGATGGGGACCACCTGTTTGCCATTAATGGGACCACCTCTGGTTGTGTGCCAGTTATAGGACCACCCAGGTGTAGCTGCGGGTTGTCCAATTGTTCGGCCGCTGTATTGGCGGAATGAGCTACCGGGAGGTTTCGGTGATCGAGATCAGGGAGGTCTCGCGGCTGTGGTTGGAGGGTCGGGGTTTGCGGGAGGCAGCCCGTTGGGGTGCAGATCGCAAGACCCATGCGCAGTCGTGCGGGGCGAACCGGTGAGCACCTTCCACAGCTGGCTCGAGCCGAGAAGCTCATGAAGCTTGCCCCGACCTAGATGTACTGACCTGAGAGGTTGGGAACGCGGCTGGCTGGTGGGTGTCCGCCGAGTGCGGTGTGGCCGCGGTGCACAGTGATTGTAGGTGTGTAGCCAGTCGGGGAAGGTGCTGCGGCGTTCGGTTTCGGTGCGGTAGGGGCGGGCGTAGGCCCATTCTTCGAGCAGGGTGCGGTTGAAGCGTTCGACCTTGCCGTTGGTTTGTGGCCGGTAGGGGCGGGTGCGTTTGTGGGTGATGCCGGTCTCGATGAGGGT